>UCCA01000012.1:351101-452595 GCA_900470805.1 Hyphomicrobiales bacterium
TGGCCTCTGGTGATCGGCTTCAGCTCGGTGACAATCACGATACTTGCCGGCCTTGGCTTCCTCGCCCTGCAGCCGATCAAGGACAACATCGGCCAGATTCGGGAAGATGCGAAGGTCCAGGCGTCGAGCACCTCGCAGGCCCTGAGTGTTGTCGTCGAGAAGATGGTCACGCAAAAGGAAATGGAATGGCGCACCGCACGCGCTGCCGAAGACCGAGCTCGCACCGAAGCATCCGTCAAGGAGCTACGGGATGCCCAGGTCCCGCGTGAAGAACTCGATCGAGTGTTCGCCGCCTACGATCAACGGTTCCTCGACCAGCAGCGCCAAATCACCGACGTCAAGGAAGCGCAGGGCAGCGTCTACGGCACCCGCGACGTTATCCTAGACCTTCGGGAACGGCTTGATCGAATGGAGCGTCAGCGGATAGCGGGGCAGGGCGGCTAGACCTGCTTCAACACCACCAGCCGATTGCCCTCGATCAGGTCGATGACGCCCTCGTCCTTGATTGCATATAAGGCGTGAACGATGCTGTCCTGGCTGTAGCCGTGGGCCACCATCGGCGGGCCGATCTTGTACAAGCTGCACGGAACGCCGGGTTCAAGCCCCAGCTCCTTCAGCAATGCTATCAGCGCAGATTTCGCTTCGGTCTCATCGGTCATGCAGTTGATCTGCTCCTCCCGAACGATTCGGCAAGAGCGTCGCATCTATGTCGTGCGCAACTCCGTCTTCGCTCGCTGGTCATCTACTGCAGCTTGGTAATCGAGCCTGGCACGCCGTCTGGCAAGAGTCTTCACAAGCTCGATTAGCGCGGCCTTTGCCTTCGCGGGGTCGGAGTGATCGGGTTCTTCGGCACCGGACATTGAAACCTCTCGCTCGCTTAAAAGCAAATTGCAGGAAAGTGACTGACGACGGATTTCGTCGGCAGTCAGAACAATGCGGACGCTGATCAAAAGTACGAAATTCGGACCTTTGAAAATGCGCACCAACCCAGCGGCTTTTTCCGTAATTAGAACTTCAGCCTTCTCAAACCGAAGGCCACGCCAGTTCAATCAGCTAGACCGCTAGATTCTTCGAAAGTCTTCACGTCAGATGACCGTATCCGTATGAGCTTTTCGCCCAACCGGAAATGTGGAAGATCGCCCCTGGCGATCATCTTTCGGACATGTCGTTCGGAGCAGTTCCAACGCTCGGCGAGCCTTTTGGGCGTGAACGGTTTTTCCCGTTGATCTTCGATCATTAACCCGTCCCTTTAACGGCCTGACTATCTCTCGCGCACGTGCATGCACGCGAGGCGGTTCACTCTGTCCGCATAGATGCGCTCAAACTTGAGCGTATTTTGTCTCGCCGTGCCGCATGTTGCATTCCATGTCGCGTGGATTTGCCGTGCCTCACTGGAAACCATTGTAAATCAAGGGGATCGGTTTGCAACACGACGCAACATGAAAAGCAGACACCGCGCCAGTAGCGCAAAGGCTAAATCACTGATTTTATT
The DNA here is from genome assembly GCA_900470805.1 of Hyphomicrobiales bacterium. Taxonomy (GTDB): domain Bacteria; phylum Pseudomonadota; class Alphaproteobacteria; order Rhizobiales; family Rhizobiaceae; genus Rhizobium. The sequence continues at coordinate 352,594 of UCCA01000012.1, forward strand.
GGTGAAAGTGTTTGGCTGGGGAACCTGGACTCGAACCAAGATTAACGGAGTCAGAGTCCGTCGTTCTACCATTGAACTATTCCCCAGCAGTCGCTGCCGAAGCATGGCTTGGCTGCTGTGCGGCGCTTATAACCAAAACGTGGCGGATTGCAAATAGGTGTTCGAAAAAAAAATCGAAGGGGGTGTGGACGGCTTGAAAACGGGCGTGTTCGGCGCTGCGGCAAAAAGAATTTGTTGTTTCGGTTCAGCGCTGGTATCCTCGCCCCAACGCAAAATCGAACGAGCGCCAGCAGCATATCCCCGAGATCGTCTTCGAGATCGTATTTTCAGGGCAAATTGCGCGGCGCGGTGGAAAAAACAACGTGGAAGACCCCGAAGGCGGCGACAAGCCGCACTCTGACGGGGCGTCGGCGGTAGCGCGCAAGGATGGTAAGAAATCCAGGCGCCGCAAAGGCAAGCGTGGCGGGCAATCCCGTCCGCAAGGCCAGCCCGCTTCGCATGTCGCCGCTGGCATTGCCGGCGAGGCAGCACGCCCAACGGATACGTCAGCCGAGACATCGGCGCGCAAGCGCAAGCGTCGACGCCGGGGTTCCGGTTCATCGGCCGAGGGCGTTTCCAGGCAAAAACCCGAAAGCGACAAGATCGCAGCCGCAAGCCACGCACCGGCTGCGGATGGCGGCGATGTGTCCGGCAAACGCAACCGGCGCAAGAGCCGCGGCAAGCGCGGGCTTCAGGGCCGTCCGTTGGTTCAGGCCAAGCCTTCCGGGCAGGCTAAGCCTTCCGGGCAGGCCAAGGCCGCCGGTCAGCAGCACGCCCAGCCGCAGCAACTCCATCAGCCCGCGCACGACGCCCGGGGCGGTGAAAACGACAACCGGGCGCCGCGCCATAACGGTCATCATGGCGACCGGCATAGCGACCGCCAAAACGACAGGAATGCCGACCGCGAGCAGAAGCCGGCCTCCGCCCATCCGTGGCCGGACGAGCTTTACGCCGCGCTCGACCTCGGCACCAATAATTGCCGCCTGCTGATCGCCCAGCCGACGCGGCCGGGCCAGTTCCGCGTCGTCGACGCCTTCTCGCGCATCGTTCGCCTCGGCGAGGGGCTCGCGGCCAGCGGCCGTCTGTCCGACGAGGCGATGGATCGTGCCGTCGAGGCGCTGCGTGTCTGCGCCTCCAAGCTGAAGAACCGCGAAATCCGCCGCATGCGGCTGATCGCCACCGAGGCCTGCCGCCAGGCGAGCAACGGCGAGGAATTCCTGCAGCGCGTCGTGGCCGAGACTGGTCTCGAGCTCGAGATCATCGACCGCGAGACCGAGGCGCGGCTTGCCGTGTCCGGCTGCTCGTCGCTGGTCGGGCGCGAGACGCGTTCGGTCGTGCTCTTCGATATCGGCGGCGGCTCGTCCGAGATCGCCGTCATCCGCATCGGTGACGCCCGATTCAGCCGTCTCGCCAACCATATTACCCATTGGACCTCGCTGCCTGTCGGCGTCGTCACGCTGTCGGAGCGCCATGGCGGCCGCGATGTCACGCCCGATGTCTTCGAAGGTATGGTGCTGGAGGTCGAGGGCATGCTGTCGTCGTTCGATTGCCCTGTGATCGACGACGGCCATCTCGGCGATTTCCATTTGATCGGGACGTCGGGCACCGTGACCACGCTCGCCGGCGTGCATCTCGACCTGCCGCGCTACGACCGGCGCAAGGTCGATGGCATCTGGCTGTCGGACGACGAGGTCTCGGCGATGCAGGCCAAGCTGCTCTCGTGGGATTTCGCCAGCCGCGCCGCCAACCCGTGCATCGGGCCGGATCGCGCCGATCTGGTGCTCGCCGGCTGCGCCATTCTCGAGGCCATTCGCCGCCGCTGGCCGAGCCCGCGCATGCGGGTTGCCGATCGTGGCTTGAGGGAAGGCCTTCTCACCGACATGATGGCGGATGACGGCGTCTGGAGACGCCATCGCCACCGCCGCGGCCAACGCGGCAAATAGGGGATCAGCATGACCAAGCCAACCATTGCGGGCAACCGCACCGGCCGCAAGCTCGGCCAGCGCGTCAAGAACAAGAAGATGAAGTCGTCGTCGCGGCAGTGGCTGCAGCGGCACATCAACGATCCCTATGTGCAGCGCGCCCAGCTCGAGGGCTATCGCGCCCGCGCGGCGTTCAAGCTGCTGGAGATCGACGAGAAGCACCAGATCCTCAAGGGCGCCCGCCGCATCATCGATCTCGGCGCTGCCCCGGGCAGCTGGTCGCAGATCGCCGCCAAGGTCACCGGCTCGACCGACGACGACGTGCGCGTCGCGGCCATCGACTTCCTTGAAATGACACAGCTTCCCGGCGTCACCATCCTGCAGCTCGACTTCCTCGATCCCGAGGCGCCGGCCAGGCTGATCGAGGCCGTCGGCGGCACGCCTGATGTGGTGCTCTCGGACATGGCCTCGCCGACCACGGGCCATCACCGCACCGATCACCTGCGCACCATGCATCTGTGCGAAGTCGCGGCGCATTTCGCCATCGAGGTTCTCGGCGAAGGCGGCCACTTCCTGGCCAAGACTTTCCAGGGCGGCACCGAAAAGGAGCTGCTGACGATGCTGAAGCAGCATTTCAAGCAGGTCGTCCACGTCAAGCCGGCCTCCTCGCGTGCCGAATCGGTCGAGATGTTCCTGCTCGCCAAGGGCTTCAAGGGCCGCAAAACGCAGCTTGCCGAAACCGAGGCTTGATCTTTCGGTCGTTCCGGGTGGAGTATGACACTCCCAAGACTGGCCGAGGCCCCGCCCAAGGTCCGGCCGAAACTGGAATGACCGCGGATTTCAATGCTGCTTTACGTCACTCTCGGAACCAATGACATCGGCGAGGCCCGGCGTTTCTATGACGTCGTGCTGCCCGTGCTCGGCTATCGCCGCCAGCGCTACTCGGAAGAAGAGATCGGCTACGCTGCCGATGGCGATATCCGCTGCCGGCTGTGGGTGGTCACCCCTTTCAACCACCGCCGGGCTTCCAATGGCAACGGCACCATGGTGGCGCTCGCCGCCGAAACCCGGGCTGAGGTCGATGCCTTCTATACCGCGGCGATTGCCGCCGGCGGCGTCAGCGAGGGCGAGCCCGGGCTGCGGCCGTTCCATGCGAATTTCTATGCCGCCTATGTCCGCGATCCTGACGGCAACAAGCTCAGTGCCGTCTGCGAGGCGCCCGAGCCGGTCGCCGAATAGCTGCTACTTCACCGCCTGCTGTTCGGCTTCGAGAACGGTTGCCGAGATCGGCTTGTTGCGATGGCCGGAGACCAGCTGTCCGGCCGACTTGTCCATCTTGATGAACGGGATCGTCGCCACCACGGTCAGCAGCGCGATGACGTAGAAGGCGACGTGGAAATCCGCCACCTGCAGCGCTTCGCCGCGAATGTAGATCGAGGTCTCGAGGATCGCGGCGGCGACGGCCACGCCCAGCGCCAGGCTGATCTGCTGCATCACCGAGCTCATCGATGTGGCCTGGCTCGCCTGCGCGTCGTCGATATCGGCATAGGCGAGCGCATTGACGCCGGTGAAGAAGAATGAGCGCGAGAAGCCGCCGATCAACAGAACCAGGATGATGACGAGGTGCGGCGTCGCCGGGGTGAAGAAGCCGGTCGTCACCGTCACGACAGTCGTCACGCCGGCGGCGGTCAACAGCGTCGAGCGGAAGCCGACGGCGGCGAACACGCGCCGGGCCATGAACTTGGTGGTGATCGCCCCGATCGCGCCTGCAAAGGTGATCAGGCCGGATTGGAACGGCGTCAGCCCGAAGCCGAGCTGCAGCATCAGCGGCGTCAGGAACGGCATGGCGCCGATACAGATACGAAACAGCGTGCCGCCTGTTGTCGAGGCCCGGAAGGTCGGGTTGCGGAACAGCTTGAGATTGAGGATCGGCGCCGGGTGGTGTTTTGCGTGCCTCACATAGAGGATGCCACAGATCACGCCGATCGCGGTGGCGGTGATGCCGATGATCGGCGGCAGCGCCGGAAGGCTGACGACGGAGAGGCCGAACACCACGCCGGCGGCGGCGAACGAGGTGAGGATGAAGCCGGTGACGTCGAGCTTCGGCGGCGCCGTCGCCTCGACCTCGGGCAGGAAGATCGTCGCCAGCCAAACGCCGACGACGCCGACCGGCACGTTGATCAGGAAGATCCAGTGCCAGGTGAAATAGGTGGTGATAAAGCCGCCGAGCGGCGGCCCGGCCAGCGGCCCGACCAGCGCCGGGATGGTGAGCAGCGCCATGGCCGAAACGAGGTCGCTGCGCTTGGTGGTCCTGAGCAGCACCAGCCTGCCGACCGGCGTCATCATCGCGCCGCCGACGCCCTGCAGGAAGCGGGCACAGACGAATTCGACAAGGCCCGACGATGCCGCACAGAAGATCGAGCCGACGACGAAGACGCAGATGGCGAGGCGAAAGATCCGCTTGGCGCCAAACCGGTCGGCCATCCAGCCACTGATCGGGATGAACACCGCCAGCGACACCATGTAGGAGGTCAGCGCCAGCTTCAGCGTGATCGGACTGACACCAAGGTCGTTGGCGATCGCGGGCAGAGCGGTGGCAATCACGGTGGAGTCCATCTGCTCCATGAAGAGCGCGACGGCGAGGATCAGGGGAACGATGCGGTTCATGCGCGGATTGCCTCGAAGGTCATGCGAAGGCGTCTCGGAAAGCCAGTGCTCTGTAGTCCTCGCATCGTCCTCTGCCAAGCCCCCGATCGGCGCGGCCAACACGAATGCATCACGTCTGCGTGAGACCACAGGCTCGGGCATTTCAATGCCCGGATTTGACATATGTTCGTTTCAGCGGATTGCAATGAGTGGTGGTCCGCAAGCCGTGACATGCAAGTCACGATGGGGAATGTACGGCGACGATGCCGCACGTTATTGGAAGGATGGGGATATGGCGATGGGGATGAACAGGCGCACGTTCGTGGCCGCGGGCGTTGGCCTTCTGGCGGCGCCGATGATTTTGAAAGAGACGGCCGCAATGGCCGCAACCGGAGATAACACCAAGATGGATGCGACGACGCAGCCCGAATTCACCCAGTTCAAGCTCGGCTCCTACAAGTTCACCGTCATCAGGGACGGCAAGAGCGTGGTCGAGAAGCCGAACGAAACCTTCGGCACCAATCAGCCGGCCGAAACGGTACAGGCGCTCTTGGCGCAGAATTTCCTGCCGACGGACAAGTTCGTCAACAGCTACGCCCCCTTCGTCGTCGATACCGGCGCCGAAGTCATTCTCGTCGATACCGGCTTCGGTGAAAACGGCCGGGCCAAGGGCACCGGCCAGCTTGCCGCCGGTCTCAAGGCCGCAGGCTATTCAGCCGACGACATCACCATCGTCGCGCTAACCCATCTGCATGGCGACCATATCGGCGGCCTCATGGAAGGCGGCAAGCCGGCCTTCGCCAAGGCGCGCTACGTTGCCGGCAAGACCGAATACGACTTCTGGACCGACAAGGCCCGCGAGGGCACGCCGGCCGAAGGCGGCCACAAGGCGGTGCTGGCCAATGTCGTGCCGCTCGCCGAAAAGATCACCTTCATCGGTGAGGGCGACGCGGTGGCGTCAGGCATCACCGCCATGCTGGCGCCAGGCCATACCCCCGGCCACATGATCTTCAACATCGAATCGGACGGCAAGCGCCTGATCGCGACCGGCGATACCGCCAACCACTATATCCTGTCGCTGCAGAACCCCACCTGGGAAGTCCGCTTCGACATGGACAAGGCGCAGGCGGCGGCGACCCGCAAGAAGGTGTTCGACATGATTGCATCGGACAAGGTCCCGTTCATCGGCTACCACATGCCGTTCCCGGCCGTGGGTTTCGCCGAAGTCTACGAAAGCGGTTATCGCTTCGTGCCCAAGACCTACCAGTTCGACCTCTGATCTCGCTGCATGGCAGCCATTCCAAGCCCGGTGGCAACGCCGGGCTTGTTTTGTTTTCGGGGTTGGCCTCGGTGTCTTTTTGGGGCGCTTCTCCCCTCCGCCCTCATTCCTGTGCTCGTCACAGGAATCCAGCCGACGCGCGTCTGCGCGGCGAGAAGAGTCTATTGCGATCAAGGACTTGATCGCGCTGGATTCCTGTGACAAGCACAGGAATGAGGGTGTGGAGAGGGAAGCGCTGAACGAAAGCCGGCTTTCGATCTGCCGTATTACGCTCTGCAAAGCCCGTGTTGTCGTGCCTCACGGTATCCGTGACGCACCCCCGCCACACCACATTTTTTACTATTCCCTTAACGCCATGGACGTGGTAGCAGCCCTCGTCAACTTCCAAAGCAACCTTACACATCGCCGGTGCGGATAAGTCGTTCCGGGTGAGGGTGCATTTTTCGTTCATAAGGAATTGGCAATGGCTCGCATCATTGAAACGCCGACCGGTCTAGACGCTCTCACCTTTGACGACGTGCTGCTGCAGCCAGGTCACTCCGAGGTTCTGCCGGGCCAGACCAGCGTCGCGACGCGCATCGCCACCGATTTCGAACTGAACATCCCGATCATCTCGTCCGCCATGGATACCGTCACCGAAAGCCGGCTGGCGATCGCCATGGCCCAGGCCGGCGGCCTCGGCGTCATTCACAAGAACCTGACGCCGATCGAGCAGGCCGAACAGGTCCGCCAGGTGAAGAAGTTCGAAAGCGGCATGGTCGTCAATCCCGTCACCATCGGCCCCGACGCCACGCTCGCCGATGCACTCGGCCTGATGAAGACCTACCACATCTCCGGCATTCCCGTCGTCGAGAAGTCCGGTCGCCTCGTCGGTATCCTCACCAACCGCGACGTCCGATTCGCCTCCGATCCGAGCCAGAAGATCCATGAACTGATGACCCACCAGGGCCTCATCACGGTCAAGGAAAACGTCGACCAGCAGGAAGCCAAGCGCCTGCTGCACACCAACCGCATCGAGAAGCTGCTGGTGGTCGATGGCGAAGGCCGTTGCGTCGGCCTGATCACCGTCAAGGACATCGAAAAGTCGCAGCTGAACCCGAACGCCTCCAAGGATGTGCAGGGCCGCCTGCGCGCCGCCGCCGCCATCGGCGTCGGTGAGGACGGTTTCGAGCGCGCCGAACGCCTGATCGAAGCCGGCGTCGACCTTCTCGTCGTCGATACCGCCCACGGCCATTCGGCCCGCGTCCTTGAAGCCGTCACCCGCGTCAAGAAGCTCTCCAACTCGGTGCGCATCATGGCCGGCAACGTCGCCACCGCCAGCGGCACCAAGGCGTTGATCGATGCCGGTGCGGATGCCGTCAAGGTCGGTATCGGCCCGGGCTCGATCTGCACCACCCGCATCGTCGCCGGCGTCGGCGTGCCGCAGCTGGCCGCCATCATGTCGGCCGTCGAGGCAGCCCAGGCACAGGACATTCCCGTCATCGCCGACGGCGGCATCAAGTTCTCCGGCGACGTCGCCAAGGCGATCGCCTCTGGCGCATCGGCCGTGATGATCGGCTCGCTGCTCGCTGGCACCGACGAAAGCCCGGGTGAAGTCTACCTCTACCAGGGCCGTTCCTTCAAAGCCTATCGCGGCATGGGCTCCGTCGGCGCCATGGCTCGCGGTTCGGCTGACCGCTACTTCCAGGCGGAAGTACGCGACACGCTGAAGCTGGTGCCGGAAGGCATCGAAGGCCAGGTTCCCTACAAGGGCCCTGTCTCCGGCGTCATCCACCAGCTCGCCGGCGGCCTGAAGGCAGCCATGGGCTATGTCGGCGGCAAGGACCTCAAGGAGTTCCAGGAACGCGCCACCTTCGTGCGCATCTCCGGCGCCGGCCTGCGCGAAAGCCATCCGCACGACGTCACGATCACCCGCGAAAGCCCGAACTATCCGGGTTCCGGCGCCTGATGACCGACGCGAGCAGCCGTATCCCGAATTGGGGCGTCGCGCTGCTCGCGGCCGTCTGCCTCGGCGTCTTCCTATGGATGCTGTTCGGCTATATCCTGCCGTTCTCCGACCTGACGCATACGACCATGCTCGAGGCCCGGCTGGGCCGCTACACCTCGGGTGATATCGACGCCATGCGCGGCCTGCTGGAACGCAGGCCCGATGCCCGCGATTTGCTTGTAAGCATGCACCGCGGCCCCGAGCTGATCCTGCCGCTGGTCTTGACCGGACTGCTTTTCGCGGTGCTGCTCAAGCTTCGCTTCGCCGGTCGTTTCTTCAACCGGCCAATGCACCCATGTCTGATCGTGGCTGTCTACGCGCTGCCGTTCATTTATGGCTTCTCCGACTATCTCGAAAACATCCTGACCATCAATCTCTTCGGCGGCGGCCCCGAATGGAGCGTCTCCGAGGCCATCCTGCCCTGGGCGTCGAGCGTGAAGTTTACCAGCTTCACCATCTGCCTGATCGTCATGCTGCGTTTCGCCGTCTACCGTCTCGTGCCACCCGTCGATCGCGACACGGTTTAGCCCGGCATCGCACTGGAAAGCCTGTCTTCTTTCCTCTAAAGCTCTGACATCGAAAGAGAAGCAGCAGTGAGGAACACCTATGACCGGAATGACAGGCTACGAGATGTTCTGGCCGATCATCGCCCATGCCGCCCTGGTCTATATCCTCTACATGCTGCTCGGCCTGCGCCGCCAGAAAATGGTCAGGGCGGGCAAGGTCAAGTCTTCGGCGTTCCGTGAGAACCGCGACGAGCCGGCCGAAAGCCTGGTGGTCAGGAACAACCTCGCCAACCAGTACGAACTGCCGGTACTGTTCTACGCCTGCTGCATCCTGCTCTACATGACCGAGGCCGACAACCTGATCGCGCTGGTGCTGGCCTGGATCTTCGTCGCCCTGCGCTATGCCCACGCCTATGTCCACGTCACCAGCAACGACCTGCGCTATCGCAGCCCGCTGTTCGCCGCCGGCTATGTCGTGCTCGGCGCCATGTGGGCGTGGCTCGCCGTCTGGATGATGTTCCCCAACGGCTGACGCCTGATCAGGCAGCAGACACGTATGGGGCAGGGGCGACCGCGATGATCGCCTCCGCCAGCGCCTCCATCTCCTTGCCGCGATGATTGCTGCGTCGCCAGGCAAGCCCGATCTCGCGCGCCGGCTGCGGCTCGGCGAAGGGGACGATGCGGATCGAGTTGCGGCTGGTCTCGGTGGATATCGCCATCTCGGGGATCAGCGTCATCCCCATGTCATGCGACACCATCTGCAGCAGCGTCGCCATCGACGTCGCGCCGAAATTGACGAGGCTGCGCTTGCTGGTGCTGCACACCGCCAGCGCCTGGTCGCGCAGGCAGTGCCCCTCTTCGAGCAGAAGCAGCCGGTCGACATTCACCTCGTGCTCCGTCAGCGGCGACATCAGCACGTGATCGCCATTTTCCGCCACCGCCATGAAGAACCGGTCGGCGAACAGAGGCCGTGTCTGGATGCCGTCGACGTCGAGCGGCAGCGCGGCGATAACCGCATCGAGCTTGCCCGCCGAAAGATCCGATAGCAGCCGGTCCGTCACCGCCTCGCGCAATTCCACCTCTACCTCGGGATAGGTCTTGCGCAGGTGCGGAATGAATTGCGGCACCAGATAGGGCGCCACCGTCGGAATGATGCCGATGCGGATCAGCCCCTCCAGCGTGCCGCCGCCCTTGCGCGCCGTCTGCTCCAACAGGTCGACCTGGTGCAGGATCTGGCGGACATGGTGGAGAACCTCTTCGCCCTTCGGCGTCAGGATGGTATTCTGCCGCGTCCGCTCCACCAGCTTGGCGCCCAGATACTCTTCCATATCCATGATCTGGGCGGAGAGCGCCGGCTGGCTGATATGCACCATTTCCGCCGCCCGGCCGAAGTGCCGTGTCGTTGCCAGCGCATCGAAATAGCGCATTTGCCTAAGTGTAAGCACGATAAGTTTTCCCGATCGAATTTCACAATAAATACGATTGGAGATTATCGAAGGTCAATGGGACAACAACCGGGTCGCAAGCAGATGAGGCTTTGCCGACCTAATTTTCAAAGGAGGATTTCATGTCCGATCGCCCGACCATGACGACCACGGCTGGTTCGCCCGTTCCAGACAATCAGAACTCGATCACGGCAGGCCCGCGCGGCGGCGTCATGCTGCAGGATTATCAGCTGCTCGAAAAGCTCGCCCACCAGAACCGCGAGCGCATTCCCGAACGCGTCGTCCACGCCAAGGGCTGGGGCGCCTTCGGCACACTGACGATCACGGGCGATATTTCCAAATACACGAAGGCCAAGTGTCTTCAGCCGGGCGCCTCGACGCCCATGCTTGCCCGCTTCTCCACCGTTGCTGGTGAAATGGGCGCCGCCGACGCCGAGCGCGACGTGCGCGGCTTCGCGCTGAAATTTTACACCGACGAAGGCAACTGGGATCTGGTCGGCAACAACACGCCTGTTTTCTTCGTCCGTGATCCCTTGAAGTTCCCCGACTTCATCCACACCCAGAAGCGTCACCCGAAGACCAACCTGCGCTCGGCAACGGCGATGTGGGACTTCTGGTCGCTGTCGCCGGAAAGCCTGCATCAGGTCACCATCCTGATGTCGGATCGCGGCCTGCCGATCGATCCGATGCACATGAATGGCTACGGCTCGCACACCTATTCCTTCTGGAACGATGCCGGCGAGCGCTATTGGGTGAAGTTCCACTTCAAGACCGAGCAGGGCCACAAGCACTACACCAACGCCGAAGGCGAAAACCTGATCGGCAAGACCCGCGAGAGCTACCAGGAAGCGCTGTTCGGCGGCATCGAGAAGGGTGTCTTCCCGCGCTGGAACGTGCAGGTCCAGATCATGACCGAAGCCCAGGCCGAGCAGACGTCGTATAACCCGTTCGACCTCACCAAGGTCTGGCCGCATGGCGAGTTCCCGCCGATCGACATCGGCACCATGGAGCTCAACCGCAACGCCGAGAACTACTTCGCCGAGATCGAGCAGGCCGCTTTCTCGCCGTCGAACGTCATCCCCGGCATCAGCCACTCGCCCGATAAGATGCTGCAGGCCCGCGTCTTCTCCTACGCCGACGCGCACCGCTACCGCCTCGGAACCCACTACGAGAACATCCCGGTCAACCAGCCCAAGTGCCCGGTTCATCACTATCACCGCGATGGCCAGATGAACACGTATGGCGGCATCCGCACCGGCAACCCGGACGCCTACTACGAGCCCAACACGGTCGGCGGCAGCCCGTTCGAGGACGCGTCCGCCAAGGAGCCGCCGCTTAAGGTGGAAGGTGACGTCGCCCGCTACAATCACCGCGACGGCAACGACGACTACGGCCAGGTGACGGCGCTGTTCAATCTGTTCGATGCCGGGCAGAAGGAGCGGCTGTTCTCCAACATCGCGGCCGCGATGGGAGGCGTTCCCGGCGCGATCATCGAGCGCCAGCTCGGCCACTTCAAGCGCATCCATGTCGACTACGAATCGGGTGTTCGGGCGGCGCTTGAAAAGCAGCACGGCTATAAGGTCGACACGATCAGCGCCCAGCCTGCTGCGGCAGAGTAAATTTACCCTCTGAAACTGACCAAATCGGGGTGCATCGCCCCGGTTTGGTTGAGCTTTCGGCGTTCGATAAAATACAAGCTTTCCCGTTTACGCCTCATGAAGGCCCGCGTGTCATATCCGCCAAAAGGGCCGGTTTGGGACATCGTCGGTCTGCGAAAAAGGGATGGGGAACGACATGACTGTCGGGAGCTTGGATCGCATAGGCTTGCGCCGCAGGCCGAAACAGGAACGCAGCATCCAGAGGCTGGACATGATCCTGTCTGCGGCCACCCGGCTGATCGCCGAAAAGGGTGTCGGCGCCATGCGCATGACCGAATTGGCCGCCGCCGCCAATGTTCCGATCGGCTCCGTTTACCAGTATTTTCCCGAAAAGGCAGCAGTCGTCAAAGCGCTGTTCGACCGTCATTCGATCGCCATCCGCGCCCGCGTCGCCGATGCTTTCGCGTCGGTCCAGTCGGCCGCGCAGGTGGTCGATGTGCTGGAGGCGACGGTTGACTGGTGCTACGAGGATTACCGCAGCAACGCCGCGCGCCTCGGAATCTGGCTCGGAACGGAAACCGATCAGGACCTCGCGCAGCTGAATATCGAGCATAACACCCGCATTGCCGCCATCTTTCGCGACACCGTCCGCCGCATCGCGCCGGACCTCGATGCCGTCGACATGGAAGCGCGCACCTATCTCTTCAGCCACCTGATCGGCTCGTCGGTACGGCTGGCGGTAACCAGCGAACCGTGCCTGGCCGCACGTGTTCTCGAAGAATGGAAGCGCGTCATCCGCACCTCCTTTTTCGCTACGGCGCCGGCACTCGAACGTTTGCCGGCCTGAGGTCTACCAGCTGGTAACAGTGTTGGCGATCTTCAGCCGCGGCTGCGCCCTGATGTAATTGCCCTTCACATCCGCTTCGAGATTGTCATCGACGACGGCAGGCGTGATGTTGTCCAGGCAGGCGGTGATGTGGGCGGTGATGGCGTTCATCAGGGAGATAGACACGCCGGGCCGCTTCATGATGCCGATCTGCACCGGCGGCAGCGCCGGGAAGCCGTCGGCCTGGGTCAGCACCTTCATGCCGGTACGCAACGCCGATTCCGGCATCACCGACACGGCGAGGCCAGAGAGAACGGCGGCCGCGATGACGGTGCACGACCAGCTGGTGAACAGGATCTGGTGCTCGCGCCCGACCGCATCGAGCGCCGCACACGAGACCTGCCGCCACGGGCAGTCGCGTCGTCCGACGGCAAGCGGCACCGGCGCGTCATCGCGGATCGGGTGATTGGCGGAACCGACCCAGCAGAGCGGCTCGGTTCTGACCACATCCGACATGCGCTCGCGCGGATTGTGGGTGACGAGCGCGATATCCAGCTCGCCGCGATGCATGCGCTCGGCAAGATCCACCGAAGGCTCGCAGACGATGTAGAGCTCGACATTCGGATGCGTCTTGGCAAAACGCCCGATGATTTCAGGCATGTAGCGGTCGGCATAGTCGTCGGGCGTGCCGATCCTGAGCGTGCCCTCGAGACGGTTGTCGTCGAAGGCGGCGATCGCTTCGTTGTTGAGGCGGATGATGCGCCGCGCATAATTGAGCAGCTTCTCGCCCTCGACCGTCATCCGGTTGCCGCGCCCATCCTTGATGAACAGCTGCTTGCCGATGCGCTCCTCGAGCCGGCGCATCTGCATCGAGACGGCCGATTGCGTCTTGTAGACCCGGTCGGCGGCCTTGGTGAAGCTGCCGGAGTCGATAATCGCGATGAAGGTCTGCAGCTGGTCAATATCAAGAGGCGCGGCCATGGTTCCCACCTATAACGATCTCTGATGATAATCATTAGAAACATTCGTTGGACTGATCAATAGCCGTTTGGCATCTTGTGGGTGCAAATCAATCAAAGTGATGGACCGGCAAACCTGCCTGTCCGCTCGGATTTCAACTTGCTTCTTGCCCGATGACCTCGCGGCGAGAGTGGGTTGTTGCGCGCCAATGAAAGGATGATCCCATGCGCACGACAGACCGGATATTGGAACTCGACTGCAGCCCCGCGACCCTGACGCTGTCCCAGCGCCTCGTCGCAGGTTTTGCAACGCTGGCATCCGTACTGCGCGTGTTTCGCAATCGTATGGAGATCAACGCGCTGCACGAGCTCGACGACAATCAGCTGAAGGATATCGGCTTGACCAGGGCGGACCTGACCTCCGCCTTCCTGGCATCCACCTTCTTCGAGGATCCCTCGGATCAGCTGACGCGGTCCGCGCGCAATCGCGGCCGCAATGATCTCTCACGGTCCCGCAAGACTTAGGAACCGACCCGTTTTCCCCGCAGGGTGATAGCCAATAACCCTGCCTCTTGCCCGGTGCCCGACTTCCCAGTCGTCACCGGGTTTTTTTATGCCCATGTTATTGTTGCAATTACGGTTTGGGCGAGGGGGAGGCGGGCGCTTTCGGCATGTAGGTCTCGAAGATCGCTTCCATGTTCTTCTGATAGCCCTTCTGCGCTTCCAGGCCGCTGTCGAACATCGTGTTCAGCATGTCCATGTAGCCGGCAGCCGGCTGCTTCTCTTCGGTCTTCGGAGCTTCGGCAGGCTTGGGCGCGACGGGTTGCCCAAGGTTGCCCATCATCTCCTGAAACGCCTTGGCGAAGGGATTGTCGAAAAACGGATTGGCGGCCGGTGCTTCGGGCACCGGCTTCGGTGCGCTGAACATCAGCTGCATCGCCTGCGTGAACGGATTGTCGAAGATGCTTGGCTGTGGCGCCTGCTTCGGCGCGAAGCCTGTCGCCTGCAGCCATTGCTGGATGCTGTCGCCCATCGCCGTGTTGACGAACGGATTGACCGGCGCGTTCATCTGCCCCATCGATTGCTTGAACAGCCCGCCCATCAGCGTGCCGGCCATGACGGGCAGCATCTGCTTGTAGATCTCCTGGCCGATCCCGGTCATCTGCGCCGCCTGAGCTGCCACCGCCCGCGAGACGTCCTTGGAGCCGAACAATTGCCCGAGAATGTTGTTGCCGTCGGCGATCCCCTGCGGCGTGAAGGCCTTGCCCATGTCCTCGAAATACTTGGCGTAGTTGCCGGAAGCGACCGCCTGCATCAGGCCCATGAAGTCGTAGGGATTGTCGGTGCTGCGCTTCAGTCCCGCCGAAAATGCCGGCATCAGCGCCGCCATCGCTTGCGTCGCCTGCTCTTGCGCCAGATTGAACTGCTTGGAGATCGCGTCCATCGCCGCGCCGTTCTGCGCCTGCATCATCATGTCGAAGAGTGGCAGCATGGAAAATCCCTTTCCCCGGTTCGCGACGCGCTACCGCGTCACTATAGCCGGAAAAAGGAATGCGCAAACCGCTTTTTGCGGAAGGGGTTAGTACTGGTACTCTTCGAACACCGGCTCGACCGAACCGTTCCAGCGGCCGTTGTAGAGCGACAGGAGATCGTCGGCGAGCGTCGCCTTCTTGGCCATCACCTCGTCGAGCGGCGACAGGAAGATCGTCTCGTCCTGGCCTTCGCTGTTGAGCTTGCCGCGCGCCTTGAGGCCGGCCTTGGAGACGGCGAGCACGTCGCGCGCGGTCTCGAAAAGGTCATGCCCGCGGAACTGTGCCTTCAGTCCTTCGGTCGGCACTGCGTTGCGCAGCGCGTTGACCTCGTCGAAGCCCCAGTCCTTGGTCAGCTGGTCGGCGGCCTCGAGCGCGCTCTCGTCATAGAGCAGCCCGACCCAGAAGGCCGGTAGCGCGCAGATGCGGCGCCATGGTCCGCCATCGGCGCCGCGCATCTCGAGGAAGCGCTTCAGCCGTACGTCGGGAAACAGCGTCGAGAGGTGGTTGGTCCAGTCGCCCATGGTGGGCTCCCATTCCGCCACTTCGCCCTTCAGCGCGCCGTTCATGAACTGACGGAAGGTGACGTGGGTACAGTCATGGTAGCGATTGTCGCGGACGATGAAATACATCGGCACGTCGAGCGCCCATTCGACATAGTCGTGGAAGCCGAAGTCGTCGCGGAAGGTGAAGTCGAGCAGGCCGGAGCGGTTGTTGTCGGTGTCGCGCCAGATATCGCCGCGCCAGGACTGCAGGCCGTTGAGCTTGCCTTCGGTAAACGGCGAGGAAGCGAACAGCGCCGTTGCCAGCGACTGCAGCTTCATCGACACGCGCATCTTCTTGCGCATGTCGGCCTCCGACGAGAAGTCGAGATTCACCTGGATCGTGCAGGTCCGGTACATCATGTCGAGACCCTGCGTGCCGATCTTCGGCATGTAGCGGCTCATGATGCCATAGCGCGACTTCGGCATTACGGGTGTCTCGGCCAGCGTCCACTTCGGGCTGCCGCCGATGCCGAGGAAGCGGATGCCCATCGGCTCGGCGATCTCGCGCACTGCGGCCAGATGCGCGTTGGATTCCTTGCAAGTCTGGTGGATGGTTTCGAGCGGCGCGCCCGACAGTTCGAACTGCCCGCCCGGCTCGATCGAGATCGCGCCCATTCCGGACTGCTCGGCAAGACCGATGATGTTCTCGCCGTCGAGGATCGGCTCCCAGCCGCTCTTCTTCTGAAGGCCCTTCAGCAAGCCTGATATGCTGTTCTCACCGGCGTAGGGAACCGGGCTGTTGTCGGCGCGGAAGAAGGCGAACTTCTCGTGTTCGGTGCCGATACGGAACTTCTCTTCCGGCTTGTTTCCCGCCGCGAGATAATCGGTCAGCTCCTGAACCGAAGAGAGCGGTGTCTGGTCGGTAGTATCGCGAGCCATTCAAGTAACCTGTATTCGGGAAACGCCCGGAAGTATCCGGACAGTAGGAAGGGTGATTAGGACCGCTGGCAGGTATGTTGCAAGTGAAATTGTTTCAACGGGCCATCAAAAAAATACCAGCATGTGTGGCCTGTTGCCCACGCGACTATTTGTTCCAGTCGCCGATCGCGGCCTGTATCACCGCCATGGCGGCAACGGCGGCGGTATCGGCGCGCAGGATTCTTGGGCCGAGAGGGATCGCGGTAACGAAATCGAGGCTGCGCAGACGCGCTCGCTCCTCCTCCGAAAACCCGCCTTCGGGACCGACAAGCAGGGCCAGCTTGCGCTCCTTGATCTGAGACAAGATCGGTAGCGGGTTCTGCCCGGCGTCGCCCTCGTCGCAATAGATGATCCGCCGGTCGCTCGGCCATTGGTCCAGCATGTCGAACAGCCGCACCGGCTCGGCAACCGAGGGAATGCCGAGAATGCCGCATTGCTCGGCCGCCTCGATGACGTTGGCGCGCAGCTTGTCGAGATTGGTGATCTTGCCCTGCACATGCTGGGTCATGACGGGCTGCAGCAGTCCGGCCCCCATCTCCACCGCCTTCTGCACGAGATAGTCCAGCCGCCCGACCTTCAGAGGGGCGAACAGATACTGCAGGTCCGAAGGCGCGGGTTGTGGTCGCGTCTGCTCCGCCGGCACGATCATGATGCGCTTGCGGGTCGGAAACGACAGCTGCGCCTTCCATTCGCCGTCGCGACCGTTGAAGACAAGGATCTCGGCGCCATCGGCCATGCGCAGCACGTTGGCGAGATAGTTGTATTGGTCCGGTGTCGCCTCCGCCGCGATCCCCTTGGAAAGCGGCGCGGCGATGAACAGCCGTTGCATTTTGAAATTGGCGCGCATCGAAATCTATCCCGTTCAAACGAAGAGCGCGACCATAGCCCAATAGAGCATGGCGGCAAGCGTGGCCGAGGCGGGCACGGTGATCACCCAGGCGGCGATGATCGTCATGAAATGCGAGCGCCGCACCAGACGCCGGCGGCGCACCTCGTAGGTGTTCGGATCGTCGGGCTCCTCGATCATCCACACCTGCGCCTTGCGGCGCATGTATTCGATCCGGCGCTTGGAGTTGCGGGTGTACCACTCTCGGAAGAAGCCGACGCCGAACACGGCGCCGACGGCGATATGCGTCGTACTGACGGGGAGCCCGAACCAGGAGGCGACGATCACGGTGATCGCCGTGGCCATCGCCACGCAATAGGCTCGCATCGGGTTGAGCTTGGTGATCTGCTCGCCGACGAGGCGGATCAGGCGCGGCCCGAACAGCAGCAGGCCGACGGAGATACCGAACGCACCGATCAGCATCACCCACAGCGGTGGGCCTGCAACGGCATAGGAGCCGAGCGGCAGGCCGAACGTCACACGCACGATCGCCGAGAGAGGTCCGACGGCGTTCGACACGTCGTTGGCGCCGTGCGCGAAGGAGAGCAGCGCCGCCGATCCGATCAGCGGCAGCTGGAACAGCACGCGCAGCGAGCTGTTGCGGTTCTCCAGACCCTCGGCGCGCCTGTGCACCAGCGGGCGCGCGACCAGCCAGCCTACGAGGCCAGCAGCCATGCCGAGCAGCACGATCGTCAACGACGAGAAGGCGTTGGCTGCTTCCAGCTGCAGGATCATGTAGGCGGTGAAGCTGCCGACCATCAGCGCGATCAGGACCGGTACCCAACGCTTGGCCGAGGTGATCTTGTCCTCGCGGTAGATGATCGTCGTCTTGACGAAGTAAAGCATGCCGGCGGCGATCACGCCGGCGATCAGCGGCGAGGTCACCCAGCTGGAGGTGATCTCCGCCATCACCTTCCAGTTGACGGGACCTGTTCCCATGGCGCCGACGCCTGCGCCGATCACCGCGCCGACGATCGAGTGGGTGGTCGAAACGGGAGCGTTCAGCCATGTCGCGAGGTTGATCCACAAGGCGGCCGCCATCAGCGCCGCCATCATGATCCATGCCAGCATGCCGGCGGGGATTTGCGATGCGTCGAGAATGCTCGACGATATGGTCTTGACCACCGCGCCGCCGGCAATCGTTGCCCCGAGGATCTCGAAGATCGCCGCGATAACAAGCGCCTGGCCCATGGTCATGGCGCGGGCGCCGACGGCAGCACCGACGTTGTTGGTGACGTCGTTGGCGCCGATGTTCATGGCCATGTAGGCGGCAAGCGCCGCCGCCGCGATCACCAGCCCGGCACCCGGCCGGTCGAACACGTAGACCGCCGCGAACAGCATGGCGAGGCCAAGGAACACGAAGCCGATCCCCGGCGCCACCAGCTTCCGCGAGACGTATTTCGACGCGTCCTCGACCTGCGTGAGCTTGTCGAGATCCTTGTCGAGCGTTCGTTTCGTGAGCGTGGTGGGGCGTTCGGGCATGCTGTTCCTTGTGACTGAATCCTGCTTTAGCGCCGCTGAGTCTAGCAGCGCAAGATGGCAGGATTCACTCAGCCGGAATTTGCATCAGCGCGCCTGCGTCTGGATGCGTCATGCGACGTTTGAACAGCAGAAACAGGTCGCGCAGCTCGGGTTCGTTCACCCGCTTCGCCGCCTCGTCGCAGGAGACCCAGTCGAACTTGCGCTCGCCCTTCTCCTTGAAGTTCTTGGCGACGGTCGAGACCTCGAGCACATAGACCTGCACCTTGCAGGTCACCTTCAGCCCGTTCTTCAGCACCTTCGGATAGTGGTAGCAGCCGATCGTGTCGCTCTCCACCGTGCCGCGCACGCCGGCCTCTTCGTAAGCCTCGCGGGCGGCGACCTCGTAGGCCGTTTTCCCATCCATCGGCCAGCCCTTTGGGATGACCCAGCGGCCGGTGTCGCGGCTGGTCAGAAGCAGAACCTCGACAGCGCCGCTTTTGCCCTTCACCCGATAGCAGAGCGCAGCATATTGCTGGCGCGGAGGGCGCCGGAACATCAGCTGTACGTCAGAGGCGAGGCGGGCAAGTAGGGTCAACGGTCGGGTCACCTTTATCGGTTGTTTGCGTATATTAGTGTCTCATGGAAAGCTTGCGCGATCCATGCGTGCCATTTTGTTTCGGTTCGGACTGGATATTATCAATAGAGCCTTTCGTTTTGGTTTCGGTTCAAGGAAACCGTCACCGAATGCTCTATTTCCGTCACGTCGCGTGCGATTTAATATGATCTCGACTTTCGTCTTAATCAATGTCGCCATTGGGCGGTGGACAGATAGATCGAGACAGTGGCTATTGTGCGTCGGTTCTCCACAAAAAAGATTGCCGGCTAATGTCTGCGGCGGCCGGTTTCGAGCCAAAATCCCTGATGTTGCAGGTGTCTCGGAAGAATCAGCCGAGAGGTTTTTCTGATTCGTTTGCAGAATTATGTCCATGGCAGCCATCCGTCATTCGGCCTAACATGCGTCGAAAGTCAGGAGGACCACCATGACATCGGACAAGACGCGCATCGACTGGATCGGCGGCAGCTGCCGGCTGCTGCAGGCAACCGCCGCCGAGTTCCGGCGGACCAGACCCTTCGAGGGACTGACCATCGGCACCGGCATTCACCTGGAGCCGAAGACCGTGGCGCTGCTGATGACGCTTGCCGCCGGCGGCGCCCGTCTTGTCTGCACCGGCAATCTCAACAGCACACAGCCGGCAACGGTCGAGTTTCTGCGCGCTGAGGGCATGACCGTGTTCGCCACGCAGACCACCGATCCCGTCGCCCATCACCAGAGCCTTGAGGCCGTGGTCGCCGAAAAGCCCGATCTGCTGCTCGACAATGGCGGCGATCTCTTCGCTATCGCGGCCGAAAGCCCCTATGCCAGTCTGCTCGGCGGCACCGAAGAAACCACCTCCGGCCGCACCCGGCTGCTGCCGTTGCGCGAGCGGCTGGCGATGCCGATCCTCGTCATCAACGACAGCCCGATCAAGCAGTTCGCCGAAAACAGGCATGCGGTTGGCCAGAGCCTGTTCGAAAGCTACATGCGCTTCACCAACCGCTCCACCAACGGCAAGCGCGTCACCGTGTTCGGCTATGGCGCCTGCGGCAAGGGCACGGCGGCCTGCTTCCGCAATGCCTTCAGCCAGGTCAGCGTCGTCGATATCGACCCGGTCACAACGCTGGAAGCCCATCTCGACGGTTTCCTGACGCCGCTGCGCGACGAGGCCATCCGCTCCGCCGATGTGCTGATATCAGTCACCGGCCACCCCGATATAATCACCGCAACCGATCTGTCGCTGGTCAAGCATGGCGCCATTCTCTTGAACGGCGGCCACTTCCCCAACGAGATGGACGTCGCCGCCTTCCGGGCGCACCCCGATGTCGTCGCCACCGATCGCTATCAGGCGGACAGCATCGAAACGCTCAATCTGAAGGACGGCCGCGCCATCCACATCCTCGGCGGCGGCCACATGGCCAACCTCGCCGGCCCGCGCCCGCTCGGCAACTCGGCGGAATCCATGGATCTCGGCTTCACCTTGCAGGTTCGCTGCCTCGAACGCGTGGCAAGGCGCGGCGTCGGCCCTGAGGCCTGCATCGTGCCGGTGCCCGCCGATATCGATGCGATGGTGGCCAGCGCCTATCTGAATCTGGCGCGATAGGCGTGCTGGCGGACGGCGCCATGATGACAGGAGGCCCGAGAAACTTACGGGTAAGAAATTCAAGGGTGGGAAATTTAGCGGCCAGAAAAACTTAAGGGTTTGGCGCTAGCCTAGAGCCATTCCGAGGAAACCGCCGCGCGGTCTCGTGGAAGTGCGTGAAAACAAAAGCCTGGAGTGTCCTTGGCGGCTTGCGCCGTCGGATACACTGCAGGACGGCCGGATTGCCCGGTCGCACATGGAGCATAGCAATGCATCGTTTCATCCTGGCGCTCACCGCTTTTCTCGGCGCCGCACAGATGGCGCACGCCGACAGCCGCTTCTTCTGTTCCGCCGACGACACGGGCGTTCGTTTCACGGTCGAAAGCGGCTTCAAGGCAGAACCTGGCCACGAACTCAATCACTTCCGTGGCGCCCTGATCCTCAAGAATGAGGCCGCGCCGCAGCCGCTTGGCCGCATCACGCTCGATTCCGACAGCCTCACCAATCGCTGGTCGCATGATGGCGAACTCAGGGTCGAGGTTCTCTATGATGGTGGCAAGGCGGCGGGCGGCCAGACGGTCAATCTCGTGGTCTCCGCCGAACAGCGCAATGGCGCGACGGCGTTCTCCGGCGTCTACGATCTGACGGTCGCCGGCGGCGAGAAGCCGCTGGTTCTGAGCGGCAAGGTCAGCTGCGGCTCGAAATAGGCGGCCGGCAAGCCAGCCGCCTTTCTTTTCAAATCGGGTTCGTACGGCGATCAGCCGCCGAAGATGGTGCGCAGCACGTCGATGCCGCGATCCTGGAACGCGACGTTGCCCTGCTTGTTGCCGGGGCCGACGACGATCACCTTCGTACCGACAGGAACGCGGCTATAGAGATCCGCAACGTCGTCATTGACCATGCGGATGCAGCCCGACGACAGGTTGAGGCCGATCGTCCATGGCTGGTTGGTGCCGTGGATGCGGAAGATAGTGTCGCGGCCGCCCTGATAGAGATACATGGCGCGCGCGCCGAGAGGGTTGTCCGGGCCACCCGGCTGCACGGCCGGTAGGTTGTGGCCGGCGCGGGCTTCGCGGGCGCGCATTTCGGCCGGCGGTGTCCATGTGGGCCACTCCGCCTTGCGGCCGATCTTCACCACGCCCGACCAGCCGAAGCCTTCACGGCCGACGCCGATGCCGTAGCGGGTCGCCTTGTTGCGGCCTTCGACGAGGTAGAGATACTTGTTGGTCGTGTCGACGATAACGGTGCCGGGTGCCTCGTCGGTGACCAGACGGACGACGCGCTTCTTGAACTGCGGTTTCATCTGCTGCGTATGCTTGACGCCCCGAACGGCATCGGTCGCCGTCATCACGGGCTCGGCGCTGGCAACGGCCACCATACTGGACATCGCCACGGCGAAAGCCGTCGCGAGCAGTGACAATTTCTTCATTTCAATTCCCCTCTAGGCAAGATCGCTGGCAAGGCTAATCGATTTGAGGGGGAATTCAAGGTAAAGAAACCCTGAAAATGCAGGGCAGGCGGCGAGGAACGTGCCTCGCCGCCTGTCGAAAGTTCAGATGACGATGACGCGGGTGCCGACCTTGACGCGTTCGTAGAGGTCGACGACGTCCTCGTTGCGCAGGCGGATGCAGCCCGAAGAGACCGCGCTGCCGATCGTCCATGGCGCGTTGGTGCCATGGATGCGGTAGAGCGTCGAGCCGAGATACATGGCGCGGGCGCCGAGCGGATTTTCCGGTCCGCCATCCATCCGCGCTGGTAGATAGTGGCCCTTGGCGGCTTCGCGGCCGATCATCTCGGACGGCGGCGTCCAGTCCGGCCACTCCGCCTTGCGAGTAATGGTGTGGGCGCCGGCCCATTCGAAGCCGGGCTTGCCGACGCCGACGCCGTAGCGACGCGCCTTGCCGTTGTCCATGACGAGATAGAGGAAGCGGTTGTTGGTATCGATGACAATCGTGCCGGGCCGCTCCTTGGTCTGGTACTCGACCATCTGCGGCAGGAACTGCGGCTCGATCCGACCGCGAATGGCGGGCACGCCGGGATTGATCGCCGAGACCGGCTGGGCCGCCGGCGCACGACGCACGGCGCGCGGCGCAAACAGCCCGCGCTGCTGCACCATCACAGGGCGCTGATAGACGACAGGGCGGACATTGCCGCCGCCAAGCTGCATGATCCACGGTGCGGCGAGATCGGGGCTGAGCACCACGGGCGGACGGGAGACGTAACGGTCGTCGCCAAGGGCGGCCGTGGAAAAGACGCCGAGCAGGGCTGCGGCGAGCAAAACGGATTTCATCATCGGACGAACTCTCTACAATGGCCGAAAATGGACGGGCGGCATCCGCCACCTGCCGATCATGCTGCCACCCCGTTCGCCAGCGAATCGTAAATTCGCATTCATTAAAAGCCGAAGCGGCCCATAAACTTTTCGTCAGGGTTATCGTTCGGTTTGGAAAGAAGGTTGCCAAATGGTAAAGCCGGATTCGCAGCGCAGAAACGAACGGGACAGATGAGCGACACGGGCATCACGACAGGCGAGGACGGCAAGCAGCGCTGTCACTGGCACGGAAACCTGCCGGACTATCTGCGCTATCACGACGAAGAGTGGGGCAGACCGGTTACCAACGATATCCGGCTGTTCGAGAAGATTTGCCTCGAAGGCTTCCAGTCCGGCCTCTCCTGGCTGACGATCCTGCGCAAGCGCGACAATTTCCGCGCTGCCTTCGCCGGTTTCGATTTCGACAAGGTGGCGCTGTTCGACGATGCCGATATTGAGCGCTGCGTGACGGACGCCGGCATCATCCGCCACCGCGGCAAGATCGTCTCGACCATCAACAATGCCAGGCGCGCCATCGAGATGCGCCAGGAGTTCGGCTCGCTCGCCCATTATTTCTGGAGCTATGAACCGGGCCACAACGAACGGCCCAAGGTCGTCGATCGCGCCGCCATAATGGCCAATCCGACGACGCCGACCTCGGTCGCAATCTCCAAGAATCTGAAGAAGCGCGGCTGGACCTTTGTTGGTCCGACCACAGTTTACGCATTCATGCAGGCAATGGGTCTCGTCAACGATCACGTCGAAGGCTGTTTCTGCCGACCCGAGGTAGAGGCGATGCGCGAGGCATTGGTACGTCCATGAAACGATTGATGATCATTGCCGCTGCGGGCCTGCTGCTGGCGTCATCGGCCGTTGCTCAGACGCCCGATCTGCAGCCTGGCGAGAAGCTGGAGAAGCTGCAGTTTCCGGCGGCGACGATGGCGCTCAAGGGCTGGACCAAGTTCGGCAACAGCCGGGTCTACACGCTGCCGGTCAAGGCCGGCCAGCATGTGAAGATCGACTTCTCCACGAAGAGCCAGTTCGCCTACCTGGCGATCTTCGATCTCGCCTCTCCCGACGACGAGGCGATCTTTGGCACCGACGAGGACGGCCAGAGCTACAACGTCACGGTCAAGGAAGACGCCACATGGCTGCTGCGCCCCTATTATTCGAAGGCGTCGCCACGCCGCGGCCTTGGCGCGCCCTACACCATTCTGGTCGAGCCTCAGCCGAAAGAGCCAGCACCCGCCGAACCGCCGCCCGCCGACGAGAGCAGGCCGGCGCCGCTTTTCCCGCCACGCCAGTAAGCCGAGCTCAGCCGAGCATGTCGATCAGCCCGCGCAACTCGCCGAGATGCTCGATCTTGCGAAAGCGCGGCGCCTCGCTCGGCTCTTCGACATGCTCCAAAACCCAGGTCAGCTCGTGCGGCACGAACACGCCGTAGCTGCCGGCGGCGATCGCCGGCACGATGTCGGACTTCAGCGAATTGCCGACCATCATCGCCCGTTCCGGCCCGCCGCCGATCTTCGAGAAGATCCGGCGATAGGTGACCGCCGTCTTGTCGGAGACGATCTCGACGGCATGAAAGAAGTCGCCGAGGCCCGATTGCGCCAGCTTGCGCTCCTGATCGAACAGGTCGCCCTTGGTGATCATGACGAGCAGATAGGTGTCGGCAAGCGCCGCCAGCGTCTCGCGGGCATGCGGCATCGTCTCGACGGGGTGTGAGAGCAGGTCGCGGCCGGTATCGAGGATCTGCGCGATCACCGAGGCAGGAACCTTGCCCTCGGTGATCTCTATCGCCGTCTCGATCATCGACAGGGTAAAACCCTTGATGCCGAAGCCGTAGTGCTGGAGATTGCGCTTCTCGGCTGCGAGCAGCCGCTCCGAAATCGAAGCACCGTCGGCAAAATCGGCAAGCAGGTCGGTGAAATGGGTTTCCGTCAGCCGGTAGAACTGCTCGTTCTGCCAGAGCGTGTCGTCGGCGTCGAAGCCGATCGTCGTCAGTGTGCGTGATGTCATAGGCGCACTCTCTTGTTTACCCGGCAACACTTAGGTGGCGGCCGGCATCAGGGCAAGGGAGCGGACTACTGATAGACGATGGCGCCGATAAACCGCGGACGCGAAAATGCCGTTTCCGCGAAGGTCATCGTCCCGAAGCCGATGATCGAGCTCATGGCGGTATAGCTCGTCGTGCCCTCGATATAGACGACGGAATCGCCGTCGGTCAGTTGTGGCAGCGTCGTCGCGCTCAGAACCTGCGGCTTCAGTAACCCTGCCGTGCCGCTCTCCTTCGTCCAGTCGAGCTTGTAGGCGCCGGCCGTCTTCTTGATGCTCGATATCCGCAGCGCCATCGGCGCCGAACTGTTCTGCTGCAGGTGCGTGAAGACGCTGTAGAGATTGGCGACGAAAGTGTTGTCGACGGAGGTCTGCCGCGAGATCACGTCGGCGACGATGCCGTTCGCCTGCACGATGTTCTGATAGGTGCGGTACATGTCGAACACGGTGATGCTGGCCAGGAAGAAGAACAGCATCATCGGCGCGATCAGCGCGAATTCGATGCCCGAGGTGCCGGCGCGTTCGCGGATCAGTTGGCGGAGGAGGCGCTTGATCATCAGGTGGGCTCGTTCACGAAGGCGAAGCTGGAGGTCAGCCGGATGGCGCCGGTGCTGTCTTTCGGAAAGTTGAGGCCGAAGCCGAGGCCCGGCACCAGCGGCGAGACGACATAGCAGGCGCGGGTGAAGATGATCTGTGACGGCTGGCCGGCGGTATAGGTGGTCACGGGATCGATCGTCACGGAGCGATCGACGCAGGAGGTATTAGTGGTCGGGAAATCGGCGGCCTTGGTGACCGGCGTAAACTCGATGCGAATGGACTTCGCGCAATCACTGAGGATCATCGCCTCTTCGCATACCGCTGTCTTGAACTGGGCGTAGGTCATCTTCGAACCGTTGATCTGCAGCGCCCGCGAACTGCGGCTGACGGCGCGGTCGAGCATGATCGATTGCGTCATGATCCACCCGGCCTCGAAGATCGAGAAGATCACCACGAAGACGATTGGCGCCAGGATGGCGAACTCGATGGCCGCGGTGCCGTTTCGCTCACGCAGCAGTCTGATCAGGGGGCGAGAAAAGGAAGCCTTCCTCACTGGGTCAGCCTCAGCTTGCGGATCGAGGTCGAGATCGACTTGAAGGCGTCGCCGATGCCGCTGCCCGACGCCTGGTAGAAGTGGGCGGAGCTGGTGGCGCAGTTCTTCATGCCGTTGATCGCAGCGGTGTCGCCGCCGAGTTCGAAGCCGATGGTGAAGATGGTGATGCCCTTGGCCTTGGCCGTCGTGCAGATGTTGTTGAGGTAGGTCGCGGTATTGCCCGAGACGGTATAGTTGCTGGGGCTGAGATCCGGCGAGCGGCTGTAGTCGTTCGGCCGGAACTGCTGGGTGATCGCCCCGTCGGTCATCAGCACCAGCACCTTCATCGTGTCCGCATCGCCGAACTTGGTCGGGCGGTTGGAAAACTTTGACGACATCTGGCCGCTGGCGATTGCCGCCTGCACGATGGCAGAGGAGGCGGGGTTGAGCAGCATGTATCCCCATTGCACGGCGTTCTGCGTGCCGGTGCCGTCATAAAGCTGCAGCGAACTCAGTCGAGCCTTGAGGTAGGTCGCGTCATTGGAGAAATAGGTGATCGCGTCCTCTTCGCCGGGACACCACCACCAGCGCTTTTCCTTGTCCGTCGTCTTGTAGTTCCAGTTTGTGAAGATCGGCAGGTTGGCGCGATCCTTGAACGCGGGGATGGTGTCGCTGCCGTAGCTGCTGCTGTCAAGCTCGAAGCAGGAGTTCTTGTAGGTGGGGTCGTTGGTCGGCTGCGACTGCGCCGTCAGCCGCTTGCCGTTGAGCTTGTCGAAGACCGCTGCCCCGACATTCACATGGCCGGCATAAGGCACGACGCTGATCGTCGTGTAGTCCTTGGTATCGTCGGTCAGGATCTGGTCGATGAACTGCTGCGAGGCGACCTTCAGGTTCTTGATCTTGCTGCCGACCATCGAGCCCGACATGTCGAGCATCAGCGACAGCTCGATGTTCTGCTTGGCTTCCTCGGCGCTGGATGCCGTCTTGATCGTCAGCGTCTTGACGCCGGCGAGATGCATGAAGGCCGTGCCGATCGAATAGGATGCGGTGGCGCTGATCTTGCGCGAGTTCAGTGCCGTGGCTTCGGAGAAGTCGATGACGACGTCTTTCCCATAATCCAGATTGTTCATGTAGCTCTTCAAGACGTCGGCCGTCTTCTGCTTCTGCGACAGCGATGCCGCCGCCAGCACGCCGCGATCGAGCCCGTCCTGCATCTCGACACGAATGGCCTCGTAGCGCGCCAGATCCACGCCCGCGCCGCCGGCAAGGATCAGCGGCACCAGCGTGATCGCAAATATCATCGCCACATTGCCGCGATCGCTTCGCATCAACGAAGTCACAAGCCGAACCAAAGACGTCATGATTGCCCCCGCATCTGCAGACGTCTTTAGGGGGAGATTAATTAGAACTTTATGAATCCTCCCGGAAAGCGCTGTAAATACAATCACTAAGAGCGGAAATCTGGCGATGCAATCATGGTTGCGCGCCAAAGAGTTGTGCGCATCCTATTGCGCTGCAACCGAGGAAAGTATTGGAGCCACGTTGAAACGCGCCCCTGCGGACTTATCTCAGTCGGGTTGATTTCAAGAGGAGCGGCGGCCACGTCCGCATCCCGTCGCTCATATCATATTCAAGGTCTCATCCATCCGTCGGCGATTGCCGCGGTTTTCACAAGGAACGTTCGATCATGCGCTATAACCAGCTTGGAAATACCGGCCTGTTCGTCTCCGAAATATGCCTGGGCACCATGACCTTCGGCGCGCCGAAGGAAGGCAGCCCCTGGGGCTCGATCGCCGATGTCGACCAGGCGGCAGCCGATGCGATCGTAAAGCGGTCGCTGGCCGCGGGCGTCAATTTCATCGACACCGCCGACGTCTACTCCTTCGGTGATTCCGAGCGGCTGCTCGGCCAGTCGCTGAAGAACCTCGGCGTCGCCCGCAAGGACGTCGTCATCGCCACCAAGGTTTATGGCGCGATGGGTGACAAGCCCAACGACCGCGGTGCCTCACGCGGCCACATCATGGATTCGGTAGAAAAGAGCCTCGAGCGCCTGCAGACCGATCACATCGACCTTTACCAGATCCATGGCACCGACAGCGTCACCCCGATCGACGAGACGCTGAGGGCCATGGACGATCTCGTCTCGCGTGGCCTCGTGCGTTATGTCGGCGTCTCCAACTGGCATGCATGGCGCATCGCCAAGGCGCTCGGCATCTCGGAGCGGCGCGGCTTTGCCCGCTTCGAGACGGTGCAGGCCTATTACTCGATCGCCGGCCGCGATCTCGAGCGCGACATCGTGCCGATGATGAACGAGGAAAAGGTCGGCCTCATGGTCTGGTCGCCGCTGGCCGGCGGGCTGTTGTCGGGCAAATACGGCCCCGGTGCCCCCGGCAACGGCGAAGGTCGCCGCGCCAGCTTCGACTTCCCGCCCGTCGACAAGGACAAGGCCTGGGCCTGCGTCGCCGTGATGCGCGAGATCGCCGAAAAGCACAGCGTCAGCGTCGCCACCGTGGCGCTGGCCTATGTGCTGGCCAAGCCCTTCGTCACCACGGTGATCATCGGCGCCAAGCGCATAGAGCAGCTCGACCAGAACCTCGCGGCGACATCGCTGACGCTCGATGCCGGCGATCTCAAGAGACTGGACGAGGCCAGCGAACTGGCGCCGGAATATCCCGGCTGGATGCTGGCCCGCCAGGGTGCCGGCCGCCGCCCGGCGCCGTTCGAGCCAAAGGGCTGATTGGGTCGGCGTAAACACCGGAACGACAGGAACGCCGGGGCGACCATCGCTCCGGCGTCCGCTTTTGGAGTGCGAGTGCTGCGCTACTTCCCTTGCGCCTTCAGCCAGGCCTGCATCTCGGCGATCTCGGCCTCCTGCGCCTTGATCACGCCTTCGGCCAGCTTGCGCATCTCGGCGTCCTTCCCGTATTGCAGTTCGACTTTCGCCATGTCGATCGCTCCTTGGTGGTGGGCGATCATCCCCCGTACGAAGTCGGTATCGGCGTCGCCGCTATAGTCGATCATCATGTCCTTGTGCATCTTGCTGTTCGCCTCGGCGAACGCATGGCTCGACGGGCTGTGATCGCCCATCGGCATGCTCATATCCATCGCCGGCATCGCACCCGGTTTGTCCTGAGCAAGCACGGGCAGGGCGGTGAGCGCGAAGCTTGCCGCAAGGAAAATGGTCTTCATGGACATCGGATGTCCTTTCTGTGTCTGAAATGGTTTCGAACGCGGCAGATGCCGTGCCGGTAGCGGTGCTGTGTCAAACCCATCGGGGAGGCGGTGCCAGCGGCGCCGGTCGGGCGCCCGGAAAGGCGGCGTCGATGGCCGGCGAGGGATAGGAAAACGGCCTCTGACCGTCCGCATGGACCGCCACCGCTGGCGGCACGATCAGGCAGGCGGAACAGAACGGCATATGCGGCATGCCGCCGGTGGCGCAGGGATCCTTGGCTGGTGCGGTATGCTTCGCGGCGTGGCCCATATCCGCAGCCATGCCCGCCATATCGACGCCAGATACATCGGTGCCGCCCATGTGGTGATGCTGCGCGTCGCTCGCCATATCCACGGACGCACTCATCGACGCGCACATCGGACATCCCGCCCACGCGGACAGCGTCCCGTAGACGAGCCAGGCAAGCATCATGGTGACGATGGCCAGAACACGCATCGGCGCAAGATAGGCAAGCATGCCACCGCTGCCAAGCCGCGCGCCAACATTAATCGGGCCTCTATGGATCAAGCTTGGCCGCCTTGCGCAGCGCCGCGTTGATCCGACCCTGCCAGCCCTTTCCCGTCGCCTTGAAGGCGTCGATCACCTCGGGGTCGAGCCTGAGCGAGATCTGCCGCTTCGGCTGCTCCAACGCCGGCCGTCCCCGCGCGCGCCGAATGCTTTCGGCGAACTCGGGAAACACCTCGGCAAACGGCCGGGCTTTCTTGAAATCCTCTTCGGTCCATTCAGGGTTTTCAGGATCGTCGACGATGCCGCGCTGGATTTCCGCCTCTTCCTCATCAGTGAGGCCGAGGATCTTTGGATTGGAACTGTTCATAAAGCCTCCTTTCCCTTCGCTGCCGAGAACGGCGAAAACGACCGCGATGATATCCTCGATCAGAACGCCGACGGCCTTCAAGCGCGGGCTCCGCGCATCGAGAATGAGAGCGGCCGCGAAGAAATCCTCGTCGAGGTCTCGAAAATCCAGTCGATGCTTTGCCGCATTACGGATACGCTTCGGTTCATCCCAAACGATCTTCATGGCCACGATATCGCAAAATAAAAGTGATACAATAAATCTTTGATTGCATCACGATATCTTGCAATTCAATAGGCTGCAATCACCTGATGGACGACCTGGTAATCCGGGCTTTCCTCGCCTGTTGGAACCACCGGCCATGCCCACTCCGCCTGCGCCTTGGGCACTGCAACGCCGTGCATCAGATCGGTCTCCTCGTGCGTGGCGCCATTGCGGTCGATGACGCTGTAGGACACATCCGTCAGCAGGCAGCTCTTGAAGGGCATGCCGATCAGCCCCGACAGGTGTGCCGCGATAAGCTGCTCGACCGTATCGGCCGGCATCCGTTCCCGCTCGGCCTCGAACCGGCGCTGCACGCCACGCCCGATCTGCGAGAGCAGGTTGGCGGAGAGGACGAAATCGAGATAGGGGACGTTGCGCAGGAAGCCCAGCGGTTCCGGCGTCTTGCAGGCCGCCAGATCGTCGTAGCCGGAAAGATCGCGCTCGATCAGCCTGATATTGCGATAGGCCTTGCGCTTCATCGCCAGCCGCACCGTCGCGACATGCACGAGATCGATCAGCACGACGGTATCGAAGGCATCGGCCAGCGCCCGGATCGGCACGTCGCGCAACAGCCCGGAGCCGAGCACCACCGCCGTGCGCCGCTGCTTGCAGCCTGCGATCGCGTCGAGGATCGCGCGCTTGCTGTTCGCCTCATGCTCCGCCCAATCCCGACTGCAGCGATTGGCGCGCGACCACAGATTGACGGAATAGCGGATGTATTTGCGGTTTGGCTTGCTGGTGGAGGGGAGGGTGGCGGCGTAGAGGAGAGCTTCTGCGATCACTATGTTGCCTTCAGCGATAAATGTCCCGGCGATGGCCGATTTCGACCACGAGCACGATAAGCTTCTGGTCCTGAATGTCGCAGATGATGCGGTAGTCGCCGACACGGTAGCGCCAGTAACCGCCGAGCAGATGTCCCTTCAGCGCAATGCCCAATTCGCGAGGATTTTCGTGTGTTGCCAGACGTTTCTCGAGAAACGAGACAATTCGCGCCGCTTCGCGTTTCGCGAGACGCCCAAGTTGCTTTTCCACTTCTGCCCGAAGTTCAATCTTCCAGGCCAAGTCTCAGCTTCACTTCTTCAAGTGTGTAGGTCGGTTCTCCCTCGCGGATGCGCGCCATCGCCGCGTCGGCGAGCGCGATGTCGTGCAGATCCTCCAGATGCTGCTCGATGACGTCGCGCATATAGGCATCCGGCGCAGCCCCCGCTTCGGCCGCATATGCCTCGACAAGCTTCATCATCTCATCCGGCATTTCGATCGTAA
The DNA here is from genome assembly GCA_900470805.1 of Hyphomicrobiales bacterium. GTDB lineage: Bacteria > Pseudomonadota > Alphaproteobacteria > Rhizobiales > Rhizobiaceae > Rhizobium. The sequence goes on from UCCA01000012.1 coordinate 384,304, forward strand.
CGCGCTTGTTCATGGCGATGATCCCTTCAGATGGCGGATATATACCATCGTGTCCCACACTTCGCCAGACGTCGACACTTGCCCGCCCCCACCCAATCCGCTAGGAAACCGGCTCTGTCACACCGAGCGGAAGACGTTGGAAATGAACGACATCAAGAAGAAACCACAAAAGCTCAAGGCCAGACTTCCCCGCGGCTTCGTCGATCGTTCGGCGAGCGATATCCGCGCCGTCAACGAGATGACCGCGAAGATCCGCGAAGTCTACGAGCATTATGGTTTCGATCCTGTCGAAACGCCGCTGTTCGAATACACCGACGCGCTCGGCAAGTTCCTGCCCGATGCCGATCGGCCGAACGAAGGCGTGTTCTCGCTGCAGGACGACGACGAGCAGTGGATGTCGCTGCGCTACGACCTGACGGCCCCGCTCGCCCGTCACGTGGCCGAGAATTTCAACGAGATCCAGCTGCCCTACCGCACCTATCGCGCCGGCTACGTCTTCCGCAACGAAAAGCCCGGCCCCGGCCGCTTCCGCCAGTTCATGCAGTTCGACGCCGACACGGTCGGCGCGCCCGGCGTGCAGGCCGATGCCGAGATGTGCATGATGATGGCCGATACGATGGAAGCGCTCGGCATCAAGCGCGGCGACTACGTCATCCGCGTCAATAACCGTAAGGTTCTGGATGGCGTGATGGAAGCCATCGGCCTCGGCGGTGAGGACAAGGCCGCCCAGCGCCTCAATGTGCTCCGCGCCATCGACAAGCTCGACAAGTTCGGTGTCCAAGGCGTTAGGTTACTGCTTGGCGAGGGCCGCAAGGACGAATCGGGTGATTTCACGAAGGGCGCTGGCCTTAAGGATGATGATATCGATATCGTATTGAATTGGGTCAAAAGCACGGAATATGCAGACCTCTTGTCTTTTGGCGCAAAGGTTCTCGATAACGACACTGCCAAAGCGGGTTACGACGAACTCGACACAATGCATAAGCTTTTCGAAGCTGCCGGCTATAATTCCGATCGCATCAAGATCGACCCCTCCGTCGTCCGCGGCCTCGAATACTACACCGGCCCGGTATACGAGGCCGAACTCACCTTCGACGTCACCAACGAGAAGGGCGAGAAGGTCGTGTTCGGCTCTGTCGGCGGCGGTGGCCGGTACGATGGCCTCGTTTCCCGCTTCATGGGCCAGCCTGTGCCGGCCACCGGCTTCTCCATCGGCGTCTCGCGCCTGATGACGGCCTTGAAGAACCTCGGCAAGCTCGGCCAGAGCGAAGTCATCGAACCCGTCCTCGTCACCGTCATGGATGGCGATGTCGATGCCATGGGCCGCTACCAGCGCCTCACCCAGGAGTTGCGCCAGGCCGGCATCCGTGCCGAAATGTATCAGGGCAACTGGAAGAAATTCGGCAACCAACTGAAATACGCCGACCGCCGCGGCTGCCCCGTCGCCATCATCCAGGGCGGCGATGAGCGCGCCGAGGGTGTGGTGCAGATCAAGGACCTGATCGAGGGCAAGCGCCTGTCTGGCGAGATCGAGGACAATGCGAGCTGGCGCGAGGCTCGTGTGGCGCAGGAAACGGTGCCCGAGGGCGATCTGGTCGCCAAGGTGCGGGAGATTTTGGCGGCGCAGGCGGAAGATCGCAAGCGAGCGTCGAATGGCTGAGAAACCCCTCCCCAACCCCTCCCCACAAGGGGGAGGGGCTTACAGCGGCGCCAGCCTGCCCAATGCATCATTAGCCGGTGCTGCGACATTTCAGATTTTGCTCGACGGTCACCCTAACTTAGTCCCTCCCCCTTGTGGGGAGGGGTTGGGGAGGGGTCTTTATTTGGGAGCGCTCACATGCCCCTGATCAACCTCCCCGATTTCTCCGCCGACCTCCTGGCCGAATTCGCCGCCCGCAAGACCGAGCGCGTCGACACGCCCGTCATCCAGCCGGCCGAACCGTTCCTCGATATTGCCGGCGAGGACCTTCGCCGCCGCATCTTCATGACCGAGAGCGAGACCGGCGCCAGCCTCTGCCTGCGGCCGGAGTTCACCATTCCCGTCTGCCTGCGCCATATCGAAAGCGCCATGGGCACGCCGAAGCGTTACGCATATCTGGGCGAGGTTTTCCGCCAGCGCCGCGAGGGCGGCAACGAGTTCTATCAGGCTGGCATCGAGGATCTCGGCGATATCAACATCTCGAGCGCCGATGCCCGCGCCGTCAGCGATGCCACCGGCACGCTCCAGCGGCTGCTGCCCGGCAAGCGGCTGGCGGTCACCCTCGGCGACCAGGCGGTGTTCGAGGCCGTCGTCCAGGCTCTCGGCTTGCCGCTCGGCTGGCAGAAGCGGCTGATCCATGCGTTCGGCGACATGAACCATCTCGAAGCGCTGCTCGCCAGCCTCGTCAGCCCGCAATTCGTCACCGGCCTCGATGACGACGTTGCCCGCCTGCTCGGCGCCGATGACGACGCGGCCCTGATCGCCCATATCGACAACACCATGCAGGCGACCGGCTACTCCACCAATGCCAGCCGCTCGCCGCAGGAGATCGCCCGCCGCCTGAAGGAAAAGCTGATCCTGTCGGAAACCCGGCTCGACGATGCCGCCTTCCTGGTGCTGCAGGAGTTCCTGTCGCTCAACGTGCCGCTGATCAATGCCTCGGCTGCCCTGTCGGGCTTTGCCGATGCCGCCGGCCTCAAGCTCGGCAACGCGCTGTCGCGGTTCGATGGGCGTGTGGCGGCGCTGGCCAATGCAGGCGTCGATCTGGCGCTGATCGAATACCGCGCCGCCTTCGGCCGCCCGCTCGATTACTACACCGGCCTCGTCTTCGAAGTCGGCGTCGAGGGCTCCGATGCGGTGCTGGCCGGTGGCGGCCGCTTCGACAAGCTGATGACCTTCCTCGGCGCCAAGGAGCGCATCCCGGCGGTTGGCTTCTCGCTGTGGCTGGATCGCATCGAAACCGAAGGGGCCGCCGGATGACCATCACCATCGCGCTCCCCTCCAAGGGCCGGATGAAGGACGACGCCTCCGCGGTGTTCGAAAAGGCCGGCATGCGCATCACCGCCGTTGGCAACGATCGCTCCTATCGCGGCCGCGTCGAAGGATGGGATGATGTCGAGGTCGCCTTCCTGTCGGCCTCGGAAATATCAAAGGAACTCGGCAACGGCACCGTCGATTTCGGCGTCACCGGCGAAGACCTGATCCGCGAGGGCCTGGCGGAAGCAGACAAGCGCGTCGAGGTCTGCGCCCGGCTCGGCTTCGGCCATGCCGACGTCATCGTCGCCGTTCCCGAAATCTGGCTCGACGTCGATACCATGGCCGATCTCGGCGACGTCGCCGCCGACTTCCGCGCCCGCCATGGCCGCCGGCTGGCGATCGCCACCAAATACTGGCGGCTAACGCAGCAGTTCTTCTCGCGCCAGCACGGCATCCAGCTCTATCGCATCGTCGAGAGCCTCGGCGCCACCGAGGGCGCGCCGGCATCCGGTTCTGCCGATATCATCGTCGATATCACCTCCACCGGCTCGACGCTGAGAGCCAACCACCTGAAGGTGCTGTCCGACGGCGTCATCCTGAAGTCGGAAGCCTGCCTGGTGCGCGCCCGCAAGGACAGCCACGCCGATGAACCATCGGTGGCCCGGCTGATCGATGCCGTCCGCGCCTCGCTGTGATGGCCGGCGAAGACGAGAATATCGTTTCGCTCTATGAGCGCAACGCCATGGTGTTCGACGAATTTCGTGGCCGCACCCTGTTCGAACAGCCGTGGCTGGACCGGTTCACCGCGCTGGTACCGCCGCGCGGCGATGTTCTCGACCTCGGCTGCGGTGGCGCCGAGCCGATCGCCTCGAGCCTGATCCGTGACGGCTTTCGCGTCACTGGCGTCGATGCCTCGCAAACGCTGATCGGTCTCTGCCGCCAGCGTTTTCCCGACCGATCCTGGTTCGTCGCCGACATGCGCGAGTTCGCGCTGCCGATGAAGTATAACGGCATCATCGCCTGGCATAGCTTCTTCCATTTGAACAAGGACGACCAGCGGGCGATGTTCCCGCGCTTCGCGGCGCTTGCGGCACCCGGCGCGGCGCTGATGTTCACGGCGGGCCACTTCGATGGCGTGGCGCTCGGCGAGTTCGCCGGCGAACCGCTCTATCATGCCAGCCCGTCGGCTGAGGAGTACACAGCTCTGCTTGAGGAAAACGGCTTTGCCGTTGTCGCCCACGTGGTGCAGGATCGGCAATGCGGCGGCGCCACGGTCTGGCTGGCCAAGCGGATCTCGTAGCGGTCTCGGCCGCCGACAATTCGACAGTACAAACGAAAAACCCGCCGTCTGGTGACGGCGGGCTGCGCATGCCTGGGAGGATGCTGTCGGTTAGGCGGCGACGGGCAAGGCGCCGCGGCGGGCGTCGATCGAATAGAGGCCCGGGCCGAAGGTGGCGAGCAGGATGTAGGCGCCAGCCAGCGTGAAGTTCTTCATCAGCATGATGCCGTTGAGTGCATTGATCCAGCCGAGAGCGGCATCAGGCCAGCCTGGGACGGCAACGGTGCCGGAATGGAAGACGAGGCCGGTGAAGGCGCAGAACAGGGCCAGCGCCCAGCCGACGATCTTGGTCTGGAAGCCGACGAGAACGGCAAGGCCGGTGACGAGTTCGAACAGGCCGGCAAGGTAGGCAAGGGCGGTCGCGGCAGGCAGGCCGGCGCCGGTGATCATGCCGGCAGTACCGGCCGGGTCGGTCAGCTTGCCGAAGCCGGAATAGATGAAGATGAACGACAGCAGGATGCGGGCGACGAGAATGACGATGTTCTGAGTATTGGACATTAAACTGTCTCCGGTTGGACGAGCAGAGATCGCTGTGCCCCCGGCACCCTTTCGATCTCGTATGACACACTTCTCCTTCTTTTTGATCGTCATGGAAAGATAGACGGGCGCGGACAGTTTGTTCAGCAAAAGTAAACGATGACTCGAAGCAGACACGGCTTGTCACGGGCTGGGAGGGTCTTCTATGGTCTCCCCAACATTGTAGGGAGAAATATCGATGGCAGACCTTTCCGCATTTCCGATCACCACGCGCTGGCCGGCAAAAGATTCCGATATCATCCAGCTTTACTCGCTGCCGACGCCGAACGGCGTCAAGGTATCGATCACGCTGGAGGAACTCGGCCTCGCCTACGAGCCGCATCTGATCTCCTTCGGCACCAACGACCAGAAATCCCCGGAATTCCTGTCGCTCAATCCGAATGGCCGCATCCCGGCGATCATCGATCCGAATGGCCCGGATGGAAAGCCGATCGGCCTGTTCGAGTCAGGCGCGATCCTGGTCTATCTCGCCGAAAAGACCGGCAAGCTCATCCCCGCCGATGCCGCGGGCCGCTACGAGACGCTCCAGTGGGTGTTTTTCCAGATGGGCGGCATAGGGCCGATGTTCGGCCAGTTCGGCCACTTCCACAAGTTCGCCGCCGACAAGGTCGCCAACAATTCCTATCCGGTGGAGCGTTACCGCGACGAGGCCAAGCGGCTGCTTGGCGTGCTGGAGGAGCGTCTGAAGAATCGGCAGTGGATCATGGGCGATAGCTACACGATTGCCGATATCACCACCTTTCCCTGGGTGCGTGGCGCCGATGTCTTCTACGGCGGCAGGGAGGTGCTGGACTATGCCAGCTTCCCTGCGGTCATGGCGTGGCTGGAACGCTGCATCGCCCGCCCGGCAAGCGAAAAGGGCCTCAATATTCCAGCTCGCCCTGCCTGACACGGTCTTTACGCGAGGACAAATACACAAAAGCCGGCCCTTCCAGGCCGGCTTTTGTGTGAAGGTGTTGAAGGCCTACTGGCGACGGACGGGTTGCATCCCGGCGCTGGTTTCCAGTTTCGGGAAGATGAACATGCCGATCATGCTGCCGCTGCCGGCGTCTTCGTAGCCGTTGGATTCGCCCATGCAGAACAGCGGCTGGCGGTAGCCGTTGCCCATGACGATGGTCGTCGAGAAGCAGAAGGACGACGACAGCGTCGCGGCCTGTTCGAAAATTCGCACGATACGATTGCGATCCTGCGGATCGTAGCAGCGGACCAGACTGAGCAGGCCGCATTCCGGCAGCGCCAGTCCGTGCAGTCTCGCGCTGCGTTCTTCCAGCCGGATCACGCCGCTGGAAAAGTCGCCGACCCAGCTCTCCGATATGGAAAACTGAGCGAGCATGTCGGGATTGTTGTCGTTGAGTTCCAGCGATCCTCGCATGAGCGGTGCGGATGCATTGGTTTTTGCAATTTTAAACACATTGTTCCCCAGTTTGGGCGCAGCGTTCTCCCCTGCTGCACACCCGGCAAACATCACAGATTCATTCGACGCCGGGCATCATGCACGACCGCCGGAAAACAGGGTTCCAAGCGGCGTATTCGCGCTCGGCTCTTCCGGAATAGTTCAACTTCTAATTTAAATTTCGGGTACCCGACCCGTTGCTATTCGTAAATCCAAATCGATGTGGGTCGGCTATCTGCAAGGACGATCAATGCGGACAATCGCCAGACACAGCGCGGATTTATAATTTCTTTTGCAGGAACGGCAATGGCTTTTTACACGCACACGTTTCCGAACGGCGCATGTCAAATGCCCGAAAAGCGCGGCATGATTGATATAAGAACGCTAAATAATGCGGAATTGATGGAATGGCGGCGGTTTCAGGCCAATCTCTGTCGTCAATTGATCGAAACAACCACTTTGGGTCGCAAAGGCGTCTCCCAAAAAAAGTCACTTCGGGACAAGCCTCACGAAAGCCTCGCCGGGCTCTAGGTCGCATAAGGCGTGCGATTACACGTTTAACCAAGAGGTTGCAGGGTTCGCTGCGAACGTGAATGCGAATCACAAACGAAAAGGGCGACCCGAGGGCCGCCCTTCCGTATTCTGAACCGGATGGCTCAGATGCAAGGACCCTAAGGTCTTACATCATGTCCATGCCGCCCATTCCGCCCATGCCGCCAGGCATGCCGCCGCCAGCCGATTCCTTCTTAGGAAGTTCGGCAATCATGGCTTCCGTGGTGATCAGCAGCGAAGCAACCGAAGCTGCGTTCTGCAGAGCCGTACGAACAACCTTGACCGGGTCGACGATGCCCATGGCGATCATGTCGCCATATTCGGACGTCTGGGCGTTGTAGCCGTAGTTGTCCTGATCCTTGTCGAGAACCTTGCCGACAACGATCGAAGCTTCGTCACCAGCGTTCTCGGCGATCTGGCGAACCAGGGCCTGCAGGGCGCGGCGAACGATGTTGATGCCAGCTTCCTGATCGTCGTTCACACCCTTTGCGGTGATCTTCGTCGAGGAGCGGAGCAGAGCGATACCGCCGCCGGGGACGATACCTTCCTGAACGGCAGCGCGCGTCGCGTTGAGGGCGTCGTCGATGCGGTCCTTCTTTTCCTTGACTTCAACTTCCGTGGAGCCGCCGACGCGGATGACGGCAACGCCGCCAGCGAGCTTGGCAAGGCGTTCCTGCAGCTTTTCGCGGTCATAATCGGAAGAGGTTTCTTCGATCTGAGCCTTGATCTGTGCAACGCGGCCTTCGATGTCGGACTTGGCGCCAGCGCCGTCGACGATCGTGGTGTTTTCCTTGGAGATCGAAACCTTCTTCGAACGGCCGAGCATTTCGAGCGTTACAGATTCCAGCTTGATGCCGAGGTCTTCGGAGATGACAGTGCCGCCCGTGAGGATGGCGATGTCTTCCAGCATGGCCTTGCGGCGATCGCCGAAGCCAGGAGCCTTGACGGCAGCGATCTTCAGGCCACCGCGCAGCTTGTTGACGACGAGCGTAGCAAGCGCTTCGCCTTCGACGTCTTCAGCGATGATGAGGAGCGGCTTGCCGGTCTGAACGACGGCTTCCAGAACTGGCAGCATGGCCTGCAGGTTCGAGAGCTTCTTCTCGTGAAGGAGAATGTAAGCGTCTTCGAGGTCCGCAACCATCTTTTCAGGGTTGGTTACGAAGTAAGGGCTGAGGTAGCCGCGGTCGAACTGCATGCCTTCGACGACTTCGAGTTCGGTTTCTGCGGTCTTGGCTTCTTCGACGGTGATGACACCTTCGTTGCCGACCTTCTGCATGGCTTCAGCAATGTCGCGACCAACCTGGGTGTCGCCGTTTGCCGAAATCGTGCCGACCTGTGCAACTTCTTCCGAAGTCGAGATCTTCTTGGCCTTGGCCTGGAGATCCTTGACGACGTCTGCAACAGCGAGGTCGATACCGCGCTTCAGGTCCATCGGGTTCATGCCGGCTGCAACGGCCTTGTTGCCTTCGCGAACGATCGCCTGGGCAAGAACGGTAGCAGTCGTGGTGCCGTCGCCGGCGATGTCGTTGGTCTTCGAAGCAACTTCGCGGACCATCTGGGCGCCCATGTTTTCGAACTTGTCTTCGAGTTCGATTTCCTTGGCGACCGAGACGCCGTCCTTGGTGATGCGCGGAGCGCCGAAGGACTTGTCGATGATGACGTTACGGCCCTTTGGACCGAGCGTTACCTTCACTGCGTCAGCGAGAATGTCGACGCCGCGCAGCATCTTTTCGCGCGCGGTGCGGCCAAACTTGATTTCTTTAGCTGCCATGATTGTGACTCCTAAATTCGGGTGTCCGGGTTTGAGGCCCGTCGGCTATGTCGGAAAAGGGAACCCGGCTGATCAGCCGATGATGCCCATGATGTCGGCTTCCTTCATGATCAGAAGGTCTTCGCCGTCGATCTTGACTTCGGTGCCGGACCACTTGCCGAACAGAACGCGGTCGCCAGCCTTGACGTCGAGAGCGACGATCTTGCCGGACTCATCGCGAGCGCCGGTGCCGACGGCGACGATTTCGCCTTCCTGCGGCTTTTCCTTGGCGGTATCGGGAATGATGATGCCGCCCTTGGTCTTGGCTTCGGACTCAACGCGGCGAACAACGACGCGATCGTGAAGGGGGCGGAAGTTGGTGCTTGCCATTGTCTAATCCCTCGATCAAATGACACTTGCGGACCAAGATGGCCCGCACGGATGGGTGTTAGCACTCTCCTGTTGTGAGTGCTAGCGGCCTGCATTTAGGAGCGCCTGTCGGGGGAGTCAAGGAAAACGTCGGAATTTTCTTGTCCGCTTTTCTATATCCGTTTGATGGCAAAGTTGTGAACCCGCGCAGGGCCTTGCATCCCGGCGAAAGCGCCGGAATGGTTAATGTCCGGGCGTGTGGTGATATCGACCGAACCGGGCCCCGAAAGCGGTCGATGAAACGGCACCTTCTTCCGAGATCGCCGCCATCCGACACGCCGTCATCGCCCTGTCTTCGAGGACTGCGAAACAGTCCAATGCGCGACGCCGGCGTTACCGGCCGCATGTCCGTGAACGGTCGGGATTGTTCCGCTCCGGCGGCAATGATATCGAGCGGGAGAGGCCGGGGGCGGCCGAGGGGGCATCGGGCGTGGATAGATCAGTGTTGGCCGAAGACAGCGTGGCTTCGGTGCCGCTCCGCCAGGCCGTCCGCGTGTGGGCAAGGATCGGCGTCCTGAGCTTCGGCGGCCCGGCCGGCCAGATCGCCCTGATGCACAAGACCATCGTCGATGAAAAGCGCTGGATCTCCGAGGACCGCTTCCTGCATGCGCTGAACTACTGCATGCTTCTGCCGGGACCCGAAGCACAGCAGCTTGCCACCTATATTGGCTGGCTGATGCACGGCGTGCGCGGCGGCATCCTCGCCGGTCTGCTCTTCGTCCTGCCGGGCTTCGCCGTCATGCTGGTGCTGTCGGGCCTTTACGCCGTCTTCCAGGAAACGGCTTGGCTGCCGGCGCTGTTCTTCGGCCTCAAGGCTGCCGTGCTCGCCGTCGTCATCGAGGCGCTGCTGCGTCTTTCCCGTCGTGCCCTGAAGACGCGCCTGCATTACTATGTCGCCGCCGCCTCCTTCCTGGCGCTGTTCCTGCTCAACGCGCCGTTCCCCATCGTCGTCATCCTCGCCGGCATCACCGGCTTTGCCGCCCACCGCTACGCCGTCCGCAACGCCGCGCCGGAAGTGCCGGAAATCCGGTCGCCGCGTTGCTTCCCCACGCTGACCACCCACTCCATTGCCGGTCCACTGCTTGTCCTCGTCTTCTGGATTCTCGTCTGGCAGGCGCCGCTGTTCCTCACCCGCAATTTGCACGCGCCGTCCGATCTGATCGCCGAGGCGCTGAGTGGCGAGACCAATGTGTTCGGCGCACTGTTCATCTTCTTCTCGAAGATGGCCGTCATCACCTTCGGCGGCGCCTATGCGGTGCTCTCCTATGTCGCCCAGGTGGCGGTCGGCCATTATGCATGGCTGCAGCCGGGCGAAATGATCGATGGCCTGGCGCTGGCCGAAACGACGCCCGGCCCGCTGGTGCTGGTCCTCTGTTTCGTCGGCTTCCTCGCCGGTTTCCGCAACCCGCTGTTCATGGCGCCGCTGCTGGGCGGCACGGTCGGCGCCGTGCTTGTCGCCTGGGCCACCTTCGTCCCGAGCTTCGTCTGGATTTTCGCCGGCGCGCCGTTCATCGAGAAGCTGCGGGACAACAAGGGACTGTCGGCCGCACTGTCCGCCATCACCGCCGCCGTCGTCGGCGTCATTCTCAACCTGTCGCTCTGGTTCGGCCTGCACGTGCTTTTTGCCGAGGTCGGCCGCGTATCAATTCTTTCGCAAAGCTCAGGTCTGCCGATCGCGAGCGTCGCGTGGCCACAATGGGCGACGCTCGATATCGCGGCACTCGCCATCTTCGTTGTCGCCTGTGGTCTGCTCTTCTATTTCAAGACAGGCATGGTCAAGGTGCTGGCATTCTGCGCCGCCGCCGGCCTTGCCATCAAGGGTGCCGCGCTGCTGCTCTAGCGACCTCCGCATCGCGAGAGTCACAAGAATTTCACGGCGTCCGAACGCAAAATTCCTTGCCATCGCGGCGGGGCTTTGCGATGTCAGCCGTCACCCGAGACAAATTAGGATACCGGAAATGGCGCAGCGCATCGAAAACTTCGCGGAGATCACCAGCCAGTATGACGCGGTGTTCTGCGATGTATGGGGCGTGCTCCACAACGGCGTATCGCCCTTTCCGCAAGCCGCTGCGGCACTCCAGGCAGCGCGCGAAGCCGGCCTGACGGTCGTCCTCATCACCAATTCCCCGCGCATCGCGCCGCTGGTGGTCGATCAGTTGCGCCAGATCGGCATCCAGGACGAGGCCTATGACCGCATCGTCACCTCGGGCGATGTCACCCGCGGCCTGATCGCCGAAGGCCCGAAGAAGGTCTTCCTGCTCGGCCCGGATCGCGACGTGGCGATCATCGAAGGCATCGGCGTCGAGCGCGTTGCCGCCGAAGACGCCGATTGCGTCGTCTGCACCGGCTTCTTCGACGATGAGAAAGACACGCCCGAGGACTACACCGACATGCTGAAGGCCTTCCAGGCCCGCGACGTGCCGCTGATCTGCGCCAATCCCGATCTCATCGTCGAGCGTGGCCACAAAATGATCCCCTGCGCCGGCGCCATGGCCGCCTATTACGACCAGCTTGGCGGCGAGACTCGCATCGCCGGCAAGCCGCACACGCCAATCTACGATGCGGTGCTGCAGGTCGCCCGCGAGGTCCGCGGCGAATTCCCGAAGAGCCGCATTCTGGCGATCGGCGACGGCATGCCGACCGACGTGCGCGGCGCGCTCGATTACGGTCTCGATCTGCTCTATATCAGCGGCGGTATCCACGCAGCCGAATACACCATCAATGGCGAGACCGACGCGGCCATCCTCACCGCCTATCTCGAGCGCGAGAAGGCCGCGCCCAAGTGGTGGATGCCGCGTCTGGCCTGATACCGCTATCGCATTGTCCTATCCAGGCATCCGTCTTGCCTAAGCGTCCAGCATCAGTAAAGTCTGCCCGATGACCGTCTTCCACCGCAACGAAACCCGCGAACCATTGCCAGAGCACCTGCGTGGCGGTGTGATCGCCATCGGCAATTTCGACGGAGTCCACCGCGGGCATCAGTCGGTGCTGGATCGGGCGCTGGAGATCGCCGCCGAGCGCGGCGTTCCGGCTCTGGTGCTGACCTTCGAGCCGCACCCGCGCACCGTGTTCAAGCCGCAGACCCCGGTTTTCCGCCTGACGCCAGCGCCGCTTCGTGCCCGTATCCTCGAGGCCATGGGCTTTGGCGCCGTCATCGAATACCCCTTCGATCGCGACTTCTCGCAGCGCTCGGCCGAGGATTTCATCCATTCGATCCTCAAGGACTGGCTCGGCGCCTCGGAAGTCGTCACCGGCTTCGATTTCCATTTCGGCCGTGGCCGCGAGGGTGGCCCGGCCTTTCTGATGGACGCCGGCCAGACATACGGCTTCGGCGTCACGCTGATCGATGCCTTCCGCGATGAGAATTCGGACGTCGTCTCATCCAGCCGCATCCGCGCGCTGCTGAAGGACGGCGAGGTCAGCGAAGCCGCCGGTCTGCTCGGCTATCACTATACGGTGGAATCGGAAGTGATCGGCGGCGAGAAGCTCGGCCGCCAGCTCGGTTTCCCGACCGCCAACATGCGGCTGCCGGCCGAAGTCGAATTGAAGCCCGGCATCTATGCCGTCCGCTTCCGCTTCGAGGACGGCTCGCTGCACGATGCGGTCGCCAGCTACGGCCGCCGCCCCACCGTCACCGACAACGGCGCCCCGCTGCTCGAGACCTTCGTCTTCGATTTCTCCGGCGATCTCTACGGCCAGATCTGTGCCGTCTCGTTCTTCGCCTATCTCAGGCCCGAACTGAAGTTCGACGGGCTGGAGCCCCTGGTCGAGCAGATGAACCGGGACAAGGACGAAGCGAGGGCCCTGCTGTCGGGTGCCCAGCCGATCAGCCCGCTCGACCGCAAGCTCTGCGGCTTCGAATAGAGCCAGCGCGCCGCGTCGCCTGGCGCGCGCAATTCGCCCGCGCTTTTCCAAACCCGGGGCTCTTCCTTTTCCGCCCAAAAGCGCCTATGAACCGGCCCGATGAACACGTTCCTGCTGGCGATCACGATACGAATTATCGGCCCGGCCTTCCGCGCGCGCTAAGCGGCCGGAAGGTCCGGGTTTTTGGCGCTCGACATGAGAGCGTCTCCGCCACCGACATATTTCCAAGTCCGTTGCGCCCGTTTGCGAGGCGTAAAGCACGATCGCTAGAAGAGACGATTGCCAGACATGACCGATACAGCTGAAAAGATCGATTACTCGAAGACCCTCTATCTGCCCGAAACCGATTTCCCGATGCGCGCCGGCCTGCCGCAGAAGGAGCCGGAAACCGTGGCTCGCTGGCAGCAGATGGGCCTCTACAAGAAGCTCCGCGCGTCGGCCGCCGGCCGCGAAAAATTCGTGCTGCACGACGGCCCTCCCTATGCCAACGGCAACATCCACATCGGCCACGCGCTGAACAAGATCCTCAAAGACGTCATCAACCGCTCGTTCCAGATGCGCGGCTTCGACGCCAACTATGTGCCCGGCTGGGACTGCCACGGCCTGCCGATCGAGTGGAAGATCGAGGAAGAGAACTACCGCGCCAAGGGCAAGGCCAAGCCTGACCTCAAGCAGGCCGACGCGATGATCGAGTTCCGCAAGGAATGCCGTTCCTACGCCGAAAAGTGGATCAAGATCCAAGGCGACGAGTTCAAGCGCCTCGGCATCGAAGGTGATTTCGACAATCCGTATCTGACGATGAACTTCCACGCCGAAAGCCGCATCGCCGGCGAGCTCCTGAAGATCGCCATGAGCGGCCAGCTCTATCGCGGCTCCAAGCCGATCATGTGGTCGGTGGTCGAGCGCACGGCGCTGGCGGAAGCCGAGGTCGAGTACCACGACGTCGAGAGCGACATGATCTGGGTAAAGTTCCCGGTGCATGTATCGGATGGAGCTATCTCGGTTCAACCGGGAAGCCCAGAAATCAGCGCTCATATGGAGCGGACGATCAAGCTGATGGCGCCGGTTGCGCCCGACCTGTTCAATGCATCAGTCGTGATCTGGACAACCACTCCCTGGACAATTCCTGGTAACCGCGCAATCGCCTATTCGCCTAAAGTTGCCTATGGCCTCTACGAAGTTACGGCCGCCGAAAACGACTTTGGCCCGCAGCCGGGAGAGAAGCTGATCTTTGCCGACGCGCTCGCCGACGAGTCCGCCAAGAAGGCCAAGCTCACCTTCAACCGCCTGCGCGCCGTTGCTGCCGGAGAACTGGCGACACTGACGTGTGCACATCCTCTGCGTGAACTCGGATATAATTTCGACGTCCCGCTGCTCGCTGGCGACCACGTCACCGATGATGCCGGCACCGGCTTCGTCCACACCGCCCCGTCGCACGGCCGCGAGGACTTCGAGGCCTGGATGTCCGGTGCAAAGGAACTCGAGGCGCGCGGCATCGACACGCGCATCCCGTTCCCGGTCGACGACAGTGGCACCTACACCGCTGACGCCCCCGGCTTCGAGGGCGCCCGCGTCATGGACGACAACGGCAAGAAGGGCGATGCCAACGAGCGCGTCATCAAGGCGCTGATCGAGCGCAACGCCCTGTTTGCCCGTGGCCGCCTGAAGCATTCCTATCCGCATTCCTGGCGCTCCAAGAAGCCGATCATCTTCCGCAACACGCCGCAGTGGTTCGTCTACATGGACAAGGACCTCAAGGACGGCACGACGCTGCGCACCCGCGCGCTCAACGCGATCGACGATACCCGTTTCGTGCCGGCAGCCGGCCAGAACCGCCTGCGTGCCATGATCGAGCAGCGTCCGGACTGGGTTCTCTCTCGCCAGCGCGCCTGGGGCGTTCCGATCTGCGTCTTCGCTGATGAGGACGGCAACGTTCTGCAGGACGAAGATGTCAACGCTCGTATCCTCGAAGCCTTCGACATCGAGGGCGCCGACGCCTGGTTCGCCGAAGGCGCCAAGGATCGTTTCCTCGGAAACGGTCACGACCATGCCAAGTGGACCCAGGTCATGGACATCCTCGATGTCTGGTTCGACAGTGGCTCGACCCACACGTTCACGCTGGAAGACCGCCCTGATCTCAAGTGGCCGGCCGATCTCTATCTCGAAGGCTCCGACCAGCATCGCGGCTGGTTCCACTCGTCGCTGCTGGAATCGGCCGCCACCCGCGGCCGTGCGCCTTACAACGCCGTCCTCACCCATGGCTTCACCATGGACGAGAAGGGCGAGAAGATGTCGAAGTCGAAGGGCAACGTCACCTCGCCGCAGGAGATCATGAAGGACGCCGGCGCCGACATTCTGCGCCTCTGGGTCATGACGTCCGACTACGCCGACGATCTGCGCGTCGGCAAGACGATCATCCAGACCAACGTCGACGCCTACCGCAAGCTGCGCAACACCATCCGCTGGATGCTCGGCACGCTGGCCCACGACAAGGGCGAGACCTTCGAGGTCTCCGAAATGCCGGAGCTGGAGCAGCTGATGCTCCATCGTCTCTCCGAGCTCGACCAGCTGGTGCGTGAGAACTACGACGCCTTCGATTTCAAAAAGATCGCCCGCGCGCTGATCGACTTCGCCAATGTCGAGCTCTCGGCCTTCTACTTCGACGTCCGCAAGGATGCGCTCTACTGCGACGCCCCGTCGAGCCCGCGCCGCCGCGCCTCGCTGCATGTCATCCGCGCGATCTTCGATTGCATGGTCACGTGGCTTGCTCCGATGCTGCCCTTCACCACCGAAGAGGCATGGCTGTCGCGCAACCCGGAGGCCGTCTCGGTCCACCTCGAGCAGTTCCCCACCGTTCCTGCCGATTGGAAGAACGAGGCGCTGGCCGAGAAGTGGAAGAAGATTCGCGCGGTCCGCACGGTTGTTACCGGCGCTCTGGAGATCGAGCGCAAGGACAAGCGCATCGGCTCGTCGCTGGAGGCGGCCCCCGTCGTCCACATCGCCGATCCGGAGCTGATGAAGGCGCTGGAAGGGCAGGACTTCGAGGAGATCTGCATCACCTCGGGCATAACAATCGATGCGTCGGAAGGCCCGGCGGATGCGTTCCGTCTGCCTGAGGTGGCCAAAGTCAGCGTCGAACCGAAGCTCGCGGAAGGCACCAAGTGTGCCCGTTCCTGGCGCATCACCACCGATGTCGGCTCCGACCCGGACTATCCCGATGTCTCCGCCCGCGATGCCTTGGCGCTTCGCGAGCTTGCGGTGTAAAATCGAAGAAAGTTGCCGGGTGAATTGCGCTCTCGCGGTTCATCCGGTAAAAGCTGCCTGAAAATGGCCGGATTTTTCCGTCAGGGGGACGAGTGTCCGGTTTTATGCGTTTGAATGCACCGGCATGGCTGGAAGGGTTTTCATGTTATCGAAGCGTTGGTTCCGTTTGGGCGCCTGCCTGACTGTCGCAATGGCAGGCAGCGCGATGATCTCGAGCTGCACGAGCGGTCCCCGCTACGGCACGGACAAGACGGCCTTTCAGCAGCTGACCGACGACCTGGGCCAGTCGACTTCGCTGACCGGCGCCGAGCCGAAGAACAAGGGTGTCAAGTACAACCCGCGTGCCGGCCTCGTGGTCCCCGCCACGGCGACCGCCAAGGAAACGTTGGTCGCGCCACAGCAGTCGATCGCCAGCAAGGACAATCCTGAGTGGATCGAATCGCCGGAAGAGACACGCGCGCGTCTCGTCAAGGAAGCTGACGAGAACAGCGACAAGTCGAACTACCAGTCGCCGCTGGCCAACAACCAGATCGAAGGCGGCCGCCGCACCACGGAAGCGCAGACCAAGGCCTACCGCGAAGCCCGCGCCATCCAGAAGGGCGGCTATATCGACCAGCGTCGCTCCATCTCCGATCCGCCGGCGGAATTCCGCCAGGTTGACGACCCGGCCAAGCTTGACGATCTCGGCGAGCCGGAACTGAAGAAGATGAAGAAGAAGAAGAAGGATGCTGCGGTAGCCGGCTCCGGCAAGCAGTGGTGGAACCTGCTGCAGTAGGGCTTGCTGCATTTCGGACCTTGGACGCTTCGGCAGGTAGCACCCCCCTCTGTCCTGCCGGACATCTCCCCCTCAAGGGGGGAGATCGACTCGCGGCTCGCTTTTCAGCAGTTCGTTGAGGTTGGAGCGAGCGGATCCCTCTAGCCGATCTCCCCACCTGAGGGGGAGATGCCCGGCAGGGCAGAGGGGGTACCCCAAGGCAAAGCGCCGGCACGCGAAAGCGCTCTGCACCCCTAGTCCCGCTTCCCCTGAAAGAACCCCCGCAAGATCTCCGCCGCCCGCACCTCATCGATCCCGGAATACACCTCCGGCGCATGATGGCACGTCGGCTGCGCGTAAAACCGCACCCCATTGTCCACCCCGCCACCCTTCGGATCCTCCGCCCCGTAATAGAGCCGGCGGATGCGGGCAAACGAGATGGCGGCGGCGCACATCGTGCAGGGCTCCAGCGTCACGTAGAGATCGGCGCCGGTCAGCCGCTCTTGGCCGAGCGCCTCGCACGCCATGCGGATCGCGGCGATTTCGGCGTGGGCGGTGATGTCGTTGAGCGCGCGGGTGCGGTTGCCGGAGCGGCCGATGACAGTGCCGTCGAGGACCACGACGGCGCCGATCGGCACCTCGCCGCGCTCGCCCGCCGCACGCGCTTCATCGAGCGCCAGCGCCATAAATTCATTTGTCTTCACGATCCGACAATTTCCACTTAACCGCAGGGGCGCGAACTGATAGAAGGCCCCAAAAGGCAGGCAAACAACAAATGACATTCAAAGACAAGCCAAAACGGCCGGGTGGCAAGCCATCCCCGCGCGATACCGGCGCGAAATCAGGCGAAAAGCCCGCAAAGACGTTCGCGAAATCGGATGCGAATTCCGAAGGCGGCGACGGCAAGGCGGAACGTATCTCGAAAGTGATGGCGCGCGCCGGCGTCGCCTCGCGCCGCGATATCGAGCGCATGATCATGGACGGCCGCGTCACGCTGAACGGCAAGCCGCTCGAGACGCCTGTCGTCAACGTTACGCTGACCGACAAGATCGAAGTCGATGGCGTGCCGATCCGCGGCATCGAGCGCACCCGTCTCTGGCTCTATCACAAGCCGGCCGGCCTGGTGACCACCAACTCCGATCCGGAAGGCCGCCACACCGTTTTCGACAATCTGCCGGATGATCTGCCGCGCGTCATGTCGATCGGCCGTCTCGACATCAATACCGAAGGCCTGCTGCTGCTCACCAACGACGGCGGCCTTGCCCGCGCGCTGGAACTGCCGACCACGGGCTGGCTGCGCCGCTACCGCGTGCGCGCCCACGGCGATATCGATCAGGAAGCGCTCGACAAGCTGAAGGACGGCATCGCCGTCGACGGCGTGCTCTACGGCGCCATCGAAGCGACGCTCGACAAGGTGCAGGGCTCCAACGTCTGGCTCACCATGGGCCTGCGCGAAGGCAAGAACCGCGAAATCAAGAACGTACTCGGCGCGCTTGGCCTCGACGTCAACCGCCTGATCCGCATCTCCTACGGTCCCTTCCAGCTCGGTGATATCCCCGAGCGCGCGGTGATCGAGGTGCGCGGCCGCACCCTGCGCGACCAGCTCGGCCCGCGCCTGATCGAGGACGCGAAGGCCAATTTCGACGCGCCGATCTACAACGCGCCGGCACTTGCCGCCGAGGAAGAGACCGAAGCCCGGCCGGAGCGCAACGAGCGTTCATGGAAGCCGGAAGACAAGCGCGAACGCGCGCTGAGCCGTCTCGACACCAAGCGCGACGACAAGCGTTCAGGTGGTCGTGATGGTGGCCGTGATAGCAGCCGCGACGCCGGTCCGCGCAAGGACGACGACCGCCCGAAGCGCCCGGCGCTCGGCACCCGCCGCAACGCCAATGTGTGGATGGCGCCCGGCGCCCGCCCGCTTGGCGAAAAAGCGGCGGCCAAGGCCGAACGGAATGCCCAGACGGCAATCCGCCGTGGCGAAAAGCCCGGCCGCTCCAAGCCGCAGCCAACCAGCTATGACGAGGGTCCGCGCGTTCAGATCAACCGCGCCCGCGACGAAGAGGGCGAATGGATCCGCTCCAGCGAAGTGAGCAACGACGACGGCGGCCGCAAGCGCTCCGGCGATCGTGGCGACCGTGCTCCGCGCGGCGACAAGCCGTTCGGTGATCGCGCTCCCCGCGGTGATCGGTCCTTCGGTGATCGGCCTCATGGCGATCGCCCAAGCGGGGATCGCACGGCCCGTGGCGACAGACCTTACGGCGAGCGCCCTGCGCGTGGCGATCGGCCTGCCGGTGATCGTCCCCGTGGCGACCGCCCATTCGGCGACAAGCCGCGTGGTGACCGCAAGCCCCGTGAGGACGGCGACCGTCCGCGTTCCTATGCGGATCGTCCGGCTCGTAGCGACAAACCCTACGGCGATCGCCCGGCCCGCAGCGAGCGTCCGGCCGGCGACCGTCCGCGTGGTGATCGTCCGTTCGGCGACAAGCCCCGCGGTGACCGCAAGCCCCGCGAGGATGGCGAGCGTCCAAGGTCTTTCGGTGGCCCCAAGTTCGGCGATCGTCCCTCTGGCGATCGCCCTTCCGGTGACCGTCCTGCTCGGCCATTCTCCGACAGGCCGCGCCGTCCGCGCGAAGAGGGCGATGAGCGTCCGCGCTCCAAGAGCTTCTCCGGCGAGGCACGCTCCGAGCGTCCAGCCGGCGCCAGACCTGCTGGTGACCGTCCGTTCGGCGACAAGCCACGCGGCAAGAGTTTTGGGGCGAAGCCCGGCGGTGCAAAGCCGGGTGCGAAGAGTTTCTCCGGCAAGCCTTCGGGCGATCGTCCCGGTGGTGGTGGCAAGCCTGCGGGCGGGCCGTCGCGTGGTGGACCAAAAGGCAAGGGAATAGGGCGCGGTGCGGATCGTCGGCGGTGAGTTTCGCGGACGGTCGCTCGCCGTGCCTAAATCCAACGACATCCGGCCGACGGCCGACCGGACGCGTGAGAGCCTGTTCAATATTCTGAGCCATGCCTATCCGGAATGCGTCGATGGCACCCGGATACTCGATCTGTTCGCCGGCACCGGTGCCGTCGGCCTTGAAGCCGTCTCGCGCGGCTGCCGTCACGCGTTGTTCGTCGAAAACAGCGTCGAGGGCAGGGGCCTGCTCTGGGAAAACATCGATGCGCTCGGCCTGCACGGCAAGACCCGCATCCTGAGGCGCGACGCCACCGATCTCGGCAGCGTCGGCAATCTCGAGCCGTTCCAGTTCCTCTTCGCCGACCCGCCCTATGGCAAGGGTCTCGGCGAAAAGGCGATGGCGGCGGCGGCCAAGGGCGGCTGGCTGGTTCCGGGCGCGATTGCCGTGCTCGAGGAGCGGTCCGACGTTGCCGTTTCGGTCGATCCTTCCTATCTGTTCCTGGAAAGCCGGATCTTCGGCGACACCAGGGTACATTTTTTCCGCTATCAGCCTTTATAGCGGATCATCGGGGGCAAGGTGACACAGCAGGCCGAAAAGACCAGTTCCGCGTTACCTGCCGTCGAAGATATCCCTCACGGTTCTTCACCGCGTATCGCCATCGCCTTCGGCGGTGGCGGCGCCCGTGGCCTTGCCCATATCCACGTCATCGAAACGCTGGATGAACTCGGCATCCGTCCCGTGGCGATCTCCGGCTCGTCGATCGGCGCCATCATGGGCGCAGGCATGGCGGCCGGCATGTCAGGCGAAGCCATACGCGAACACGCGCTGATGACCGTCGGCAACAAGACCGCCGTCGTCAGCCGCCTCTGGGGTCTGCGCCCGCAGACGGTGCGCGACGCGGTCGCCAACGGCGTGCGCATCGGCCAGTTCAACCTCGAACGCATCCTCAAGGCCTTCCTGCCAGCGGACCTGCCCGATCTCTTCGAAGACCTGCCGATCCCGATGACGGTGACCGCCACCGACTATTATGGCCAGAACGAAGTGCTGGTCCGCGAGGGGCAATTGTTCCCAGCGCTCGCCGCCTCGTCCGCCATCCCCGCCGTCTTCATGCCGGTGCGTCTCTACGGCCGCGTGATGATCGACGGCGGCATCAGCAATCCCGTACCCTACGAATGCCTGATGGACCGCGCCGACATCGTCATTGGCATTGATGTCGTCGGCGCACCCGAGGGCGACGGCACCCATATTCCCAACCGCATGGAAAGCATCTTTGGCTCCGGCCAGTTGATGATGCAGACGGCGATCACCCTCAAGCTCCGCATCCAACCGCCCCACATCTTTCTGCGCCCCGCCGTCGGCCGCACCGGCGTCATGGACTTCCTCAAGGCCCGTGAAGTGCTGGCCATGTCGCAAGGGGTCAAGGATGAACTGAAATATGCGCTGGATGGCGCCATCGAGGCGCATGCACGGGCCGTCTAATCAGGCATCCGCCACCGCATCGGCCGTCCCCGCCAGCGGATCCTGCGAGAAATCCACCACGCGCTTCGGCTTGACCAGCGGCTCCGGCTTCACCGGTTGCGAGAACAGCATGTCGCGGCCGGCCTGCAGGCCTTCTGACGCTTGCAGCACAAGGCGCTGTTCGTCGCGGCGGCGGATGTCCTCGACGATTTCGTGGGCGCTCGTTTCGCTGAGGCCAAGCGCCTCCAGCGTCTTGCGGCCGAACAGCAGGCCGGATTCCAGCGTTTCGCGCAGCTCGTAATCGACATTCAGATTGCGCAGCGCGATCGAGTGGATGCGGTCGTAGGAGCGCACGAACAGCTTCACCTGCGGATAATCCGCCTGCACCAGTTCTACGATCTTGTCTGTCACTTCGCGCTTCTGCGTGCAGACCACGACGATCTTTGCGTTGTCGATGCCGGATGCGCGCAGCACGTCCTTGCGGGTGCCGTCGCCGAAATAGATGCGGAAGCCGAAGGACGAGGCCTGGCGGATGCGGTCGGCCGACAGGTCGATGACGGTGACGGCCCGGCCGCCGGCGAGCAGGATCTGCGCCGCGATCTGCCCGAAACGCGAGAAGCCGACCATCAGCACATCGGCACCGGCGCCCTCGAAATCCTCTTCCAGCGTCTCGTGCGTCTCGCCCTTCAACAGCCGCTTGGAGAGCTTGGTGCCGACGGGCGTCAGCGCCATCGACAGCGTCACGATGGCAATCAGCAGCGACGCCGTGCTCGACGGCATCAGCCCGGCCGCCCCGGCCGCCGAAAACAGCACGAAGCCGAATTCGCCGCCCTGCGGCAGCAGGAAGGCGATGCGGATGGCGTCGTCATGGCCGGAGCCGGTCACCCGGCATAGCCCGTAGATGATCAGCCCCTTCGCCGCCATCACCAGCGGCACGGCGACGACGATGAACAGCGCATTGTCCCACAGCACATGCAGTTCGAGCGACAGGCCGACGGCAATGAAGAAGATCGCCAGCAGCACACCGCGGAACGGCTCGATGTCGGCTTCCAGCTCGTGTCGGTAGGAGGATTCGGCGAGCATCACGCCGGAGAGAAATGCCCCCATCGCCATCGACAGCCCCGCCAGCTGCATAAGCGCCGCCGACCCCATCACCACGAACAGGGCCGCCGCGATCATCGCCTCGCGGGCGCCGGTGCGGGCGATGATCTGGAACAGCGGCGTCAGAAGATAGCGCCCCATCACGATCATCGCGCCGACGGCACCGATGGCGATGGCGAAATCGACGATCGGCGAGCCGTGGCCCTTGCCGGTGTCGAGAATGTTGATCAGCGCCAGAAGCGGCACGATGGCCAGATCCTGGAACAGCAGCATCGAGAACGATCGCTGTCCGTATCGCGTGCTGACATCGCCGTCATCGTCGAGGATCTGCATGGCGAAGGCGGTCGATGACAGCGCAAGCCCGAAGCCGGCGATGATGCTGCCGCGCCAGTCGAGCACGCCGGAGAGAAGGGCGAAGGCGGTCAGGACCAGCCCCGTGACCATCACCTGCGCGGTGCCGAGGCCGAAGATATCACGGCGCATGTCCCACAGCCGGCTCGGCTTCAGCTCCAGCCCGATGATGAAGAGCAGGAACACGACACCGAGTTCGGCGACGGTCAGGATCTGCTCGCCGTCCGTCAGCCCGTGAAAGATCGGCCCAATCACCACGCCGGCGGCAAGGTAGCCGAGAACGGTACCAAGCCCCAGCCGCTTGAAAATCGGGGCCGAGACGACGGTACCGCCAAGCAGCAGGATCGTTTCGGTAAAAAGGGCATTGGGCTCGGACATGCACTCAGCTTCTTTCAATGGACAGGGTTGCGCAAGCAGCGCGAAAAAGAATCGGCACCTTCGGCCTTGATGCTTTCCGTAGCGCACAATAAATGGAACGCGAAGGAAAGGCCAAACCATGTCCTCTGAATTTGATTCCTCGACGCTTCTCTCCCGCGCTAGCCAGTTGATCGATCTCGCGAAGAAGGCTGGAGCCGACGCCGCGGATGCGGTGGTGGTTCGCTCCCGCTCGCAATCCGTCAGCGTTCGCCTCGGCAAGGTGGAGGAGACGGAGTCGTCCGAAAGCGATGACTTCTCGCTGCGCGTGTTCGTCGGCCAGCGCGTCGCCAGTGTCTCGGCCAATCCGGGCTTCGACATGTCGGTGCTCGCCGAGCGTGCCGTGGCCATGGCCAAGGTGTCGCCGGAGGATCCGTTCGCGTGCCTGGCGGATGAGGCGAGGCTCGCGAAATCCTACCCCGACCTGCAGCTTCTCGACACCACCGAAGTCTCCACCGAGCAGCTGCGCGACGCCGCACTTGCCGCCGAAGCCGCCGGCCTCGCCGTATCGGGGGTCACCAATTCCTCCGGCGCCGGCGCATCGTCGGGCATGGGCGGCATGGTGCTGGTCACCTCGCATGGCTTTACCGGCAGCTACATGGGCTCGCGCTTCGGCCGCTCCGTCAGCGTCATCGCTGGCGAAGGCACCGGCATGGAGCGCGACTATGATTTCGACAGCCGCATCTATTTCTCCGAGCTCGACGATCCCGCCGAGATCGGTCGCCGCGCCGGTGAACGCGCCGTCAAGCGGCTGAAGCCGCGCCAGGTCGATACCGGCAAGAACGTCACGGTGATCTTCGACCCGCGCATTTCGCGCGGCTTCGTCGGCCACATCGCCGGCGCCATCAACGGCGCCTCGGTCGCCCGCAAGACAAGCTTCCTGCGTGACAGGATGGGCCAGCAGGTGCTGAAGTCAGGCCTGTCGATCACCGACGATCCGATGATCGTGCGCGGCCCCGCTTCTCGTCCATTCGATGGCGAGGGTGTCTCCGGCGAGCGCATGGTGATGATCGAGGACGGCGTGCTGAAGCACTGGTTCCTGTCGACATCGACGGCACGCGAGATCGGCCTGGAAACCAACGGTCGCGGCGTGCGCGGCGGCAATTCCGTCACCCCCGGTTCGACCAATCTGGCGCTCGAGCCCGGCGATATCTCGCCCGAGGACCTGATCCGCGGCGTCGGCAACGGTTTCTACGTCACCGAGCTGATCGGCCAGGGCGTCAACATGATCACTGGCGAATACAGCCGCGGCGCCACCGGCTTCTGGATCAAGAACGGCGAACTGACCTTCGCTGTGTCCGAAGTCACCATCGCATCGAACCTCAAGGAGATGTTCATGCGGGTGACCCCGGCCAACGATATCGACCGAAAGTACGGCGTCGCCGCCCCGACCATCGCCATCGAGGGCATGACGCTCGCCGGCCGTTGATCGTGGCAAACCGCTGACAGATTGGAACATGGGATGAGCGACGTGGACAAGGCCCGCTGGCAGAGCGATCTGGAGCTGATCGCCGATGCAGCAAGGCAGGCCGGATCGATCGCGCTCAGCCATTTCAACCAGTCGCCCGAGGTCTGGTGGAAGAACGAGGGCCGGTCGCCCGTCAGCGTCGCCGATTTCGCCGCCAACGAGATCCTCGAAACACTGCTGCGCAAGGCCCGGCCGGACTATGGCTGGATGTCGGAGGAAACCGAGGACAGCGTCGATCGCCTCTCGCGCGACACGCTGTTCATCATCGATCCGATCGATGGCACCCGCGGCTTTCTCGCCGGCCAGAAGCTCTGGTGCGTCAGCGTCGCCGTTGTTCACAAGGGGCGTCCGGTCGCGGGCGTGCTCTATGCACCGGCGCTTGACGAGTTCTATGAGGCGATCGAGGGCGGGATTGCACTGAAGAACGGTTCGCCGATCCGCGTCAGCCAACCCGATGCCGCAACGCCCGTCCGCTTCGCCATCGCCGAAGACGTGCTCAACGCCTTCCCGAGAGAGCTGAAAGACCGCATCGAGCGGGTCAGGCATGTGCCGTCGCTGGCCTACCGCATCGCCATGGTCGCCGATGGCAGCATCGAGGGCACCTTCGTCAAGCGCAACTCCCACGACTGGGATCTGGCCGCAGCCGATCTTATTTTGGAGAGGGCGGGCGGACGTCTGGTCAACATGGATGCATCGGCGTTATCCTACAACCGCGATGACGTGCGCCATGGCGAACTCTGCGCCGGCTCCACGACGCTGCTGAATGCGTTACTATCCCCGATCGCGACGCGCTGAACGGTTGACGTTTGCGTCAAAATACCTCAGATGAAACGGCGGGGGAGCAGACAAGGAAAGAGACTGCGATGACGGTATCAGGTGAAAAGAAGCAACTGTTGCACCTCGTGTTTGGCGGTGAATTGGAAAGTCTCGGTGACGTCCAGTTCCGCGATCTCAAGGGCCTTGATATCGTTGGTATCTTTCCGGATTACGCGTCTGCTCTGACCGCCTGGAAGTCAAAGGCGCAGTCGACCGTCGACAACGCCCACATGCGTTATTTCATTGTCCATATGCATCGTTTGCTTGATCCGGAAGACAAGTCCGGAAAATAATTTCTGCCGGTTACGGCCCGTTTTATCCAGCCGCCGGTCTTATCCGGGCTCCCGGGCGGTTGTTGACGCATTCTGAACAAACTGATCGGTCATCTCGGCCGCAATATTATTTGGGAATGGGTTGATGTCGATCATCGTTGATCGGAGATACGTTAGATGAGTGGTCGCATGGCGCGTTTCGCGCTGGGCGCCTATCAGGCGGCAGGGACGTTGATCACGCCCTTCGTCGGTGGATATCTGACTTATCGGGCCGCCAAGGGCAAGGAAGACCGGACCCGGCGCCTGGAGCGCTCCGGTTACGCCAGCGCCGATCGTCCGGCCGGCCCGCTGGTCTGGTTCCACGCCGCCAGCGTCGGCGAGATGAACGCCGTCATTCCGCTGATCCGCGAGATCCGCCGCCGCGACATTCACGTGATCCTGACGACCGGCACCGTGACCTCGGCCAAGCTCGCCGCCGATCGCGTCGGCACCGAAGTTATCCACCAGTATGTGCCGCTCGACCTGAAACCCGCCGTCAGCCGCTTCCTCGATTACTGGCAGCCCGATTGCGCGTTGATCGCCGAATCCGAGATCTGGCCGGCCACCGTGCTGGAGCTTGGCCGCCGCCGCATTCCGCAAATCCTCGTCAACGCCCGCATGTCCGACCGCTCCTTCGCGCGCTGGACCCGCCGCCAGGCGCTTGCCGAAGCGCTGTTCGAGAATCTCGCTTTGGTCATCGCCCAGTCGGATATCGATGCCGAGCGCTTTCGCGATCTCGGTGTCCGCCAGGTGCTGATGTCCGGCAATCTCAAGGTCGATACCGACGCGCCGTCCTACGACCCGGCCGTCTTCGCCCGCTACCAGCAGCAGGTGGGCGACCGCAAGACCTGGGCGGCGATTTCGACTTTCGAGGGCGAGGAGAAGGCTGCCGGCATCGTCCATCGCACCCTGAAGGAGCGCAACGGCCAGCTGACCATCATTGTCCCACGTCATCCCGAGCGTGCCGACGACATCGAGGCCGAGCTCGTCAAGCAGGGTCTGAAAGTGGCGCGCCGCACCCGCAACGATGACCTGACCTCCGACGTCGATATCTTTCTCGGCGATACGATCGGCGAGATGGGCCTTTATCTCCGCATGACCGAAGTGGCCTTCGTCGGCCGCTCGCTGTTCGGCGAGGGCGGGCAAAACCCGCTGGAGCCGGCCATGCTCGGCTGCGCCGTGCTGTCGGGCAGCAACGTCCAGAATTTCCGCGAAGCCTACCAGCGTCTCGCCCGCCGCGGCAGCGCCCGCATGGTGCGCGATACCGAGATGCTGGCCAAGGGCGTGCACTATCTGCTGACCAACGACCCGGCACGCCGCAATATGATCGACGCCGGCGCCACCGCCGTGCAAGAAATGCGGGGTGCGCTGACGGCGACGGTGAAGGGGCTGGAGCCCTACATCAACCCGCTGACGGTGAAGGCCAGGTTGCTGCCGAAGACGGCGGCGCAGCGCTGAGGGACGAAGCGATTATAGAGACGATGCGGATTTGCGGATGATCAAGGGTATTCTCTTCGACAAGGACGGCACGCTGCTCGACTACGACGCAAGCTGGCTGCCTGTTAACCGCGAACTGGCGCGCATCGCCGCGCAAGGCGACGTGGCGCTGGCCGATTGGCTGCTTCAGGCCTGCGGCATGGATCCCGTCACCGGCCATATCGTGCCCGACAGCCTGCTCGCCGCCGGCAACACCCGCCAGATCGCCGATGGCCTCGTCGCCGCCGGCTCTGATGTTTCGGCCGATGAGCTGACCCGCAGGCTCGACGACCTGTTTTCGAACGCCGCCGAATTTTCCGTGCCCGTCACCGATCTTGCCGGCTTCTTCGCCAGGCTGCATGGCCGCGGCTTCAAGCTCGGCGTAGCCTCCAGCGACAACGAGCGCTCGATCCGCCGCACCGCCAGCCGCTTCGGCTTTGCCGATTATCTCGACTACGTCGCCGGTTACGACAGCGGCTTCGGCGTGAAGCCGGAGGCCGGCATGGTGCTCGGCTTCTGCGCCGCCACCGGTCTCGATCCCGCGGAAGTGGCCGTCGTCGGCGACAACAATCACGACCTGCACATGGGCCGCAACGCCAAG
Source organism: Hyphomicrobiales bacterium (assembly GCA_900470805.1). Lineage (GTDB taxonomy): Bacteria > Pseudomonadota > Alphaproteobacteria > Rhizobiales > Rhizobiaceae > Rhizobium. Next base: position 412,029 of record UCCA01000012.1, read on the forward strand.
GCCGGCCTCACGGTCGCGGTGCTGACCGGCACCGGCTCGCGCGAATCGCTCGCCGCAGCCTCCGATCATTGCCTCGACGACATCACCGAGCTGGAAGGGCTGCTGCCCGACCTGCAGTTCGCCTGATCGCCGGATTTTCTCTAAAGGCTTGCTTTTTCTTGAAAATTGCCTTCTCTTTTCGCTCAGGTGGGGATGACACCGGCGGGCGCCATGCCGCCGGTGCGAAAGGCAGGGCGGTCAAGATGGTATCCGAAGCACCACCCTTCTGGTGGACGAAGGCCGATTGGCGCGCCTGGACGCTCTCCCCCGTCTCGTTTCTCTATGGCCGCATCGCGGGTTATCGCATGGCCCACGCCAAGCGCGCCTCGGTGCCTGTTCCCGTCATCTGCATCGGCAATTTCACTGTCGGCGGTGCCGGCAAGACCCCGACGGCGATCACCATCGCCCGCGCCGCCAAGGCGAGGGGGCTGAAACCCGGCTTCCTCAGCCGTGGCTATGGCGGCTCGCTCGACGTCACGACCGTGGTCGATCTCGCCCACCACCGGGCGGTTGCCGTTGGCGACGAGCCGTTGCTGCTCGCCCGCGAGGCGCTGACCGTCATCTCGCGCCGCCGCGTCGAGGGCGCCAGGCGCCTCGTCAAGGAAGGCGTCGACCTGATCATCATGGACGACGGCTTCCAGAGCGCGCGGCTTGCCATCGACTACGCGCTGCTCGTCATCGACGCCACCCGTGGGCTCGGCAACGGCCACATCGTCCCCGGCGGCCCGGTCCGCGCCCCGATCCGCCTGCAACTGCGCTATGCGACGGCGCTGCTCAAGGTGGGCGCCGGCACCGCCGCCGACCAGATCGTTCGCATCGCGGCGCGCGCCGCCAAGCCCTATTTCACTTCGTCGGTCACGGTTGCGGATGGTGCCGATCTCAAGGGCCGCAAGGTGCTGGCTTTCGCCGGCATCGCCGACCCGTCGAAATTCTTCCGCACGGTCGATGGCATCGGCGCCGAGATCTCGGCCCGCCGCTCCTTCGGCGACCACGAGCACCTGACCGACGACGAGATCGACGACATCCTCGAAACCGCTGCCCGCGACGACCTGCAGATCGTTACCACTTCGAAGGACTTCGTCCGCCTCGCCGGTCATCACGGCAAGGCCGAGGCACTGGCGGCGCGGTGCCGGGTGATCGAGGTGGAAATGACCTTCGCCGACCACCGTGCGCCCGGGTTGATCATCGACCGGGCGCTCGACGCCTGCCGCGAGCGGCGGCTGCGGGAGAAGACGGCGGGGTAGGGGACTGCAGCGCGGGATCGCGTGCCGCGAACGCCGTGCTCTCTACCAACCCCACAAAACGCCAGAGCGCCGCCCGCTACTCCACCACCCCGAACACCGGCCCGTATCCGCCATGCCAGGACGCATCACTGCGCCCCATGCCTGCGTCGTACAGCCCGGTCCCCCCGCCACCATCGAGAAACAGCGCATTGCGGCACTGCAGGTGATCGCGAAACAGCCGTGCGAAATCGTGGAAATTCACCGCATCGTCGCTGACCGCGAAGCGCACCATGCCATCCTCGCAGACCCCGACGCCGCTGCGGCGGGTGCGATCGGTCGAGCCGACGATGAAGATCGGGTTGATCCTGCCGTCGATCACCAGCATCGGTCCGGATTGCGTCGCCAGCCGCACCTTGTGCGTCTGCTGCACATACGTTTCGGTCGGAACGATGCCGGCGCCGTTGTCGTCGAGATAAAACATGCCGTTCGGTGACTTGTAGAAATTCGGCACCGAACCGCTGATGGCGGGCGGCTTGATGGTGGCGGCAGGACGCAGTTCCTGTCCGTTCTCGACATAGAGCCCGATCGGCGAGAAATCCTCGTGATACATGCCGGCATTGACCGCAAATGCCAGCGTCTTTCCCTCCGCCCTGACAGCATCGGCGATATCAGGCAAATAGCGATAGGGCGCCCCATCCGCACCCTTCCAGAACAGCCGTAGATCGTCCTTTCCGGGCGCAACGCCGCAGATCACATAGTCGGTGCCGTCAACGGTTTCCGGCGCGCAACGCTCGGCAGCGAGCAGCGGGGTTGCGGCAAATGCGATCACGAGGGTAACGGCTGCGCCAAACAGGCTGCGTGGAAGAGAGGTCACGTCCTGTCCCTTGGCTTGAATACGCGGCTGACAGCAGCGACCGGGCGCCGACGTCGCGTTTGCGGTCTTGGCCGAACGCCTACCGCTTCTGGTTCGGCAGCACGCCGGCACGCTTGTCGGCCTCGAAGGAGGACACGGCATCGGCATAGGGCTCCTGCCGGGCGACGCTCCAGTAGCGCAGTTCGTCGAGCGGGATCTGCTTGCCTGATATGGCGCAGGTGACATAGGAACCCGGCGACAGGATCTGAAAATCCGCATCGAGATAGCGTATCTTCGCTTCGCGGTTTCCGTTTCCTTCAAACAAGTTCATGCGCTCCATTCCTCAAGACGGCTGTCATCCGATTGCCATAACCCGGCGCAATCGCCATTGCCAGCATTTTCAGCTCCGGCCGAACAGCCGCTCGATGTCGGAAAGCTTGAGCTCGATATAGGTCGGACGGCCGTGATTGCACTGGCCGGAGCCCGGTGTGACCTCCATCTGCCGCAGAAGCGCGTTCATCTCCTCCGGCCGCAAGCGGCGTCCAGAGCGCACTGATCCATGACACGCCATCGTCGCCGCCACATATTCCAGCTTGGCGGACAGGCCGGACGCAGTGTCCCATTCGGCGATCTCGTCGGCCAGTTGCCGGATCAGCCCTGGCGCATCGACCTCGCCCAGCATCGCCGGCGTCTCGCGCACCGCGATCGCTCCCGAGCCGAAACGCTCTATCGCCAGCCCGAGCTCGCCAAGTTCGTCCGAAAACTGCATCAGCCGGTCGCAATCCTCTTCCGGCAGGTCGATGATCTCGGGGATCAGCAGAACCTGCGAGGCCAGTCGCTTCGAATGCAGCGCCTTGCGCATCGCCTCGAACACTAGCCGCTCATGCGCGGCATGCTGGTCGACGATGACAAGCCCGTTCTCGGTCTGCGCCACGATGTAGTTCTCATGGATCTGCGCCCGCGCCGCGCCCAAGGGGAACCGCGCCGGCGCTTCGGTCTCGGATGCCGGCATGGACGACCCGGCAGCGGCCACATGTGGCGCCGGCGCCGTCCACGTCTCGGTTTGCGTCATCTCGGCCCTCGCCGTGGGCATGGTCAGGCCGTCGAAGGACGCTTGCGGCCTCTCGCCGAAACCGCCATTGGCGGAAGCTCCATAAGGGCGCGACGGCGAGGTGGCGGCACTCCATGGCTGTTGCGACGGCTGCGGGCGGTAGCCGTTCGGCTGGAAGCCCGGTCGGAAGGCGCGCAGCATGCCGTCGGCACCCGTGGTCGCCGCCCGGCTGCCATCGCGTGCCAAGGCCTCGCGGATCGCGCCGACGATCAGCCCGCGCACCAGCTGCGGATCGCGAAACCGTACGTCGGATTTCGCCGGATGCACGTTGACATCGACCAGCGCTGGATCGAGCCCGATCGACAGCACCGCCACCGCATAGCGGCCGGAGGGGATGGTTTCGGCATAGGCGCCGCGGATCGCCGACAGCACCAGCTTGTCCTGCACCGGCCGGCCGTTGACGAAGGCATACTGATGCGCCGCGTTGCCGCGGTTGAAGGTCGGCACGCCGGCAAAGCCGGTCAGCGTCACGTCCTCGCGCTCGGCGTTGATCTCGATGGCGTTGTCGCGAAAATCCTTGCCGAGGATCTGCGCCATCCGCGCCAGATGGTCGTCGCCGGTCGCCGGAAATTCCAGCGTCGTGCGGTCGGTGCCTGACAGGACGAAACGAACCTGCGGAAAGGCGATCGCCATGCGCTTGACGATCTCGGTGATCGCGGCAGCTTCGGCCTTTTCCGTCTTCAGGAATTTTAGGCGCGCGGGCGTTGCGAAGAACAGGTCGCGGACCTCGACGATGGTGCCCGGATTGAGCGCTGCGGGCCTCAGGTGCTGCAACTTGCCGCCGGCCACCGCGATCTCGGCGCCGCCATCGCTGTCCCTGCGCCGGCTGGAGATCGACAGCCGCGCCACCGAGCCGATCGACGGCAGCGCCTCGCCGCGAAAGCCGAGCGTCTGGATATCGTCGAGCGTCGTCGAGATTTTCGAGGTGCAGTGGCGGCGCACGGCGAGTTCGAGATCGGCCTCGTCCATGCCCGAGCCGTTGTCGGAGACGCGCAGCAGGCTCTTGCCGCCGCCCGAAGTGGCGATCTCGATGCGCGTCGCGCCGGCGTCGAGCGCATTCTCGATCAGTTCCTTCGCAGCACTGGCCGGTCGTTCGATGACCTCGCCGGCGGCGATCTGGTTGACGAGCGTTTCGGATAGCTGCTTGATGGACATGCCGCCATTTTCGCGGATTCTCGTGGCTGAGGGAAGAGGCAAAGCGACCGGCCAAGCGATTGTACCGGCTTTGATATTTCGCTGCTTAATGTTAAGCACGCCTTAAGACAAAACTGCCATTTTGCCGATAATGACACGCCGAATAAGACCGTAATCGGATAGATGTAGGACGCTTAGGAATGACTGCCGGCCGTGACCCAGCGGACACAACACCTGCGGATGGCCACGGCTTGCCCATGGTCGGTCTCGACACGGCGTTGTTCGACGCGGTCTGCGACAGCCTCTCCTGCGCCTTCATTGTGTATGACAAGACCGATCATATCGTCTTCGCCAGCCGTCAGGTCCTCGATTTCTTTCCCATCTGCGATGCATCGCTGCAGCCCGGTACGCGGCTTCGTGACTTTCTCGGTGCCATTTACGAGACCGGCATCCGCAGCCGCTCCGCCGGGCAGGAAGCGCTCAGCCGCGAAGACTGGCTATCACAAAAAATCGCCACCCACTGGCGCGAGCGCTACGAGGCGGTCGAACGATACGGCAACGACAGCTGGGTACGCTTCCAGAAACGGCGGCTGGCCAATGGCTACGGCGTCTGCGTCATCTCCGATTTCTCGGAGGTCAAGAAGCGCGAGGAACAGTGGCGCCTTGACCTCGAGCGGGTGCAGTTGACCGAGGATATCCTCGACAACCTCCCGTTCCCGTTGTTCGTCAAGGATCGCAACCTCACCTACGTCGCCGTCAACATCGCCTTTTGCGAGAAGTACCAGACGACAGCCGACGAGGTGCTTGGCCGCAAGAGCGCCGAACTGTTTTCGCCCGAGGTCGCCACGCGCTTCGAGGAGAGCGATCGCCACGTTCTGGAAACCGGCGAGATGTCGGTGGTGCGCCAGCGCCAGGTCGCCCGTGATGGATCGGAGCGCGAGATCATCTCGCGCAAGCACCGTATCGGCAAGCCGGGCCGCTATTATCTGGTCTCGACCATGCAGGACCTGCCGCGTGAAGGCGCCGATCTCGATGAGTTCGAGAAGGCGTCGAACGTCACGACCTCTCCGAAGAGCACCTATCGCCGTGCCTATGTTCCGATGCACGGCGACAGCGAGCGGCGCGAGCCGGCGGCGATGGAAGCCATCGTCCCGGAAAACTTCTCCGGCCGCCGCGTGCTTGTCGTCACCGGCGATATCGCCGCCGAGACCGCCGCGCTGCGCACGCTGGCCAAATATGGCTTCGAGGCCTGCTCGGTCCGCAACGAGGACGAGCAGGAGCGGTTCCTGGAAATCGCCACGTCGGCGGGCCTGTCGCTCGACATCGTCATCATCGACAACCAGATGGGCATGCGCTGTTTGGAGCTTGCCGAGCAGTACGGCATCTCGTCGCTTGTCATGGACGGCTTCCAGATCTCCACCGAGCTTACCTTCCAGATCGCTCGCCATTTCAACCGCAGCAATCGCGGCAGCATCGCCGAGCGGATAGAGGGCGACTGGGAGATCACCACGTCGGACGACAGCATCGATCTCGACGTACTGGTGGCCGAGGACAACGACATCAACCAGATCGTCTTCTCGCAGATCCTCGAGGGCCTTGGCTATAGCTACAGGATTGCCGCTACCGGCGACGAGGCCGTCAGGATGTGGACCGAATACCGGCCGAAGATCGTGCTTATGGACATTTCGCTGCCCGGCTTCAACGGCTTCGAGGCGGCCCGCCTGATCCGCCAGGTTGAGGGCGGGGAACCAAGAACGCCGATCATCGGCGTGCTGACCCAGGCATTCGAGCGCGACCGCGCCGAATGCGCCAACGCCGGGATGGATGATGTGATCATGAAGCCCGTCAGCCCGGATATTCTGGAGACCATCTTCCAGAAATACATCCAGAAGGATGTGCGCCAGGCCCGAATTTGATAGCGAATGCCGTCAACTCCCCAGATTTTGGGAGGGGAAGTTGTATCATTCAGGTTGTCCCCTATCGAATTTTTAAGACTTCCCGGCCATTCTGCCGGCATTGGGGAAGCTCTGGGTCTGAATGATGATGTCGGCAGATTTGCCTTTGGTGCCGGTTAGCCAGAATGAGCTTCAAACGATGGCTTATACCGACCCGCTGACCGGGCTTGGTAACCGCTATCGCATGCGTGATCGCATCGCCCAGATCTCGGCAGAACGGGCCGATGATCCGGCGCCTTTTACCATCGGCATTGCCAATCTCGATAGCTTCAAGCCGATCAACGACCTCTTCGGCTCCGCGGCCGGCGACGAAATCCTTTGTCAGGTGGCGCACCGCCTGAAGGCATGCATTCCCGACGGCGCCGTTGTCACCCGCCACGATGGCGACGAGTTCGCCTTCGTCCTGCCGCTGATCTTCGAACGGGCCAGCGCCGAGAAATTCGGCCAGATGATCCGCGAAGTCCTGTCGGCGCCCTATGATCTCGGCGACCGCAACGTCCGCCTCTCGGCCTCCTTCGGCTTTGCCATCTATCCTTTCGCCGGCGCCGAATACGAGGAACTGCTGAAAAACGCCGAGACCGCGCTTTACCGCTCCAAGCGTCGCGGCCGCAGCCAGATCACCGTCTATTCCCGTGAGATCGCCCAGGAGATGAAGCGCGCCACCCAGCTGGAGCAGGCGCTGAGAAACGCCATCATCTCTGACGTCATCGACGTGCATTTCCAGCCGATCGTCTCGCTGGCGACCAGCCAGGTCGTCGGCTTCGAGGCGTTGGCGCGCTGGAACGATCCCGATCTCGGCTTTGTTTCGCCCGGCGTCTTCGTGCCGCTCGCCGAAGAGCGCGGCTTCATCGACGCACTCTCCGAAGCGCTGCTGCGCAAGGCCGCCGAAGCGGCGCTGTCATGGCCGCGCGAACTGTTCCTGTCGTTCAATCTCTCCTCGGCCCAGCTGATGGACCCGGGGACCAGCGCCAACGTGCTGTCCATCCTCGGCCGAGTCGGCTTCGATCCGCACCGGCTGGAGCTCGAAATCACCGAAACCGCCGTAATGGGCTCGGCCGACACCGCCAACCGCATCATCGCCGATCTGCGCGAGGCCGGCGTCCGCATCGCGCTCGACGATTTCGGTACCGGCCAGTCCAGCCTTGGCCGGCTGCGCGACTTCATGTTCGACAAGATCAAGATCGACCGCGCCTTCGTCTCCCGCATCAATTCCGACCGCGCGTCCGAACACATCATCAAGGCGATCCTGACGATGTGCGAAGGACTGGATCTGGAGGTGGTTGCAGAAGGTATCGAGGATTACTCGGAAGCCGCCAAGCTGCGCATGCTCGGCTGCGGCATGGGGCAGGGCTACTATTTCGGCAAACCCGCCGACAGCATTGCGACGCTGCGATTCCTACACGAGAATTACTACGATGCCGGCGAGCGGATCACGGCCTGAGGTCGAACGGAAATCGTCTAGTTGACACAAACGCCGATGGCGCCCTTTCGGACGCCATCGGTTACGCATGCACTGCGACTAACGATGCAGTGGTTACTTGGCTGTGGTAGACCCGGTCGAGGTCGCATCGGTTGCGCCCGCGGCTGGAGCCTTTTCGGCCGACTGCATCTGTAGCGTCTTGAACTCGGGCGCTGCCTTCAGCGTTTCGGCCGTTTCCGAGGTTGTCAGCTTGACGCTGCCATCCTGGGTATTCTGGGCAACGGTGACCTTGTCCATCGGAACGGCGACGTTCTTTTCGCCGATGCCGAGGAAGCCGCCGACACCGATCACGGCTGCGACAAGGCCGCCATCCTTCTTCATAATCAGGTCGTTGACGTTGCCGATGCTCTCGTTTTGGCCGTTATAGACAGCCTGACCGATATAGGTGTTGGCGCTGAGCTGGTCGGCTGCCTGCTCGGTCAGATAGGTGCCGCCAGCGGCAGCCGTATCTGTCGTCGCGGCCGGGGCCGGGGCCGGGGCCTGTGCTGCGTCACCAGCCGGCGCCATTGCGTCGGGCTTCGGTGCTGCGGGGTCGGCCGGCGCCGACATCGATGGTGCGTTCGGCGATGCAGGCTGCGTGGCGCTCTGCGAGAAAGCGACTGGTGCGAAGGCCGTGGCAAACAGGGCGCCAGCGGCAACGGTGGTGAGGAGTTTGCGTGTCATATCGTACCTACTTTCAGTAACCTTATGTGATCTCTGGCCCGGCTATCTTCTTCTCTGGGAAGCGTCTCTGCCCGGCCGGTTCGATAGGTAAATGAATGGGTTGGCGAATGGTTCCGAGAAAAAGGCACGCGAAAATGGTGGATTTTTTCGGAACTTTTCGACCGGTTCGAGGTTGCAGCGGCCGCTCCCGGAAAGACAAATTTCGGGTCGGGAGCTGAACGCGCCAAGGCCCTGCGGCGACGCCAAAAACGAAAAAAGGGCGCCCACCGGGACGCCCTTCGACACATCGAGAACAGAAGCCTCAGAGAATATACGCCGCGTCGAACACGCCGCGCACCGTGACGCCTAGTTCCAGCAAGGCGCCAGCGTCCGGCTGTGTTGCGCGGGCGTTGTCGTCGAGACCTTCCCAGGCCGTGGTCACCGCCAGCCGGTCGGCATCGAGGCCGATGAAGGCCGGGCAGGAGGGTTGGGCGGCCGGCACCTTGTAGCGGGCGATCCGCAATCCGTCGGGGCTGTAGCGATCCACCGCGCCGGCGCCCCAGCGCGAATTCCAGATATAGCCGTCGGCATCGACCACCGAGCCGTCGATCCCGCCTTCTTCTTCCATGCTGTCGACAAGCACGATCGGCTCGCCCGTGGGCAGGCCGGTGGCCGGATCGACCATCACCCGCATCAGCCGGCTGAGCCGCGTATCGGTGAAATAGCCGACGGAACCGTCGGGCGAAAAGCAGATCGAGTTCGGAATGGTGATGCCGCTGAACAGCTTCGTCACCTTGCCGCGCGCGACGTGATAGATGGCGCCGGCCTGCGTTTCGGCCCGTTTGCTCATCGTGCTGATCCACAACGCGCCCGAGGGGTGCATGCGCCCGTCGTTGGAGCGGTTGTCCGGCTTGTCGTTTTCGATCGCCGCGTAGAAGGTCAGGCCGCCGGTGGCGATATCGCGCACGAACAACCCGTCTTCGGTGGCCAGCAACTGCCGCTCGCCATCGATGCGCGCCAGCACGCTCGCCATCACCGGCAGTTCGTGGACCTTCTTCTCGTCGGTGGACAGGTTCAACTCGTGCAGTTCCTTGCCGAGAATGTTGAACCACCAGATGGTGTTGGTATCGGGGTCGTAGGTCGGCCCTTCGCCCAGCACCGAATTGGTGCTGGACAGGGTCCTGCCCGCGAACTCGTGGATCTCAGTCATCCGCCTTATGCTCCCACTGCTGCGTCATAGGCATAGATGGTTGCCTTGGCGCGTTCGGCAACCTCGGCAACGGTCATTCCCGGCTTGTAGATGCTGGTGCCGAGTCCGAAGGCGAGAATGCCGGCATTGGTATATTCGGCGAAATTCTTGTCGGACACGCCGCCGACGGCAGCAATCGTCAGCTCCGGTGGCAGGATGGCGCGGATGGCGTTGATGCCGGATGGCCCGAGCACGCTGGCCGGGAAGAATTTGAGGCCTGTCGATCCGGCGCGCGCCGCAGCCAGCGCTTCGGTAGGCGTGAATACGCCGGGCATCGTCACCATGCCGTAGTCGCGGGCGCGGATGATCACCTCGGGATCGACGTTCGGCGTCACCAGCAGCTTGCCGCCGGCATTGTGGAGATTGTCGACCGCCTCGGTGGTCAGCACCGTGCCGGCGCCGATCAGGACATCGGCGGGCGCCAGTTTAGCGGCGATCTCGATCGACTTGAACGGCTCCGGCGAGTTCAGCGGGATCTCGATCGCGGTCAGGCCGTTTTCGATCAGCGCCGCGACGACGCCTTCGGTTTCCTCGGGCTTGATGCCGCGCAGGATGGCGATCAGCGGACGCTTCATGGCGGGGAAGGGGATACGGTTCATCGCTTCTAACTTTCTTACTGTTGCCAGATGGCTGCGGCGGCGGCCGAGAGGCCGCGGAGCACTGCCGCGTCGGCATCCACGGTCGTGAACTTCAGAGATAGGGATTTGAAGGCGGTTTCGTAGAGCTTCTGCAGGCGCCCGGAGGCGACAAGCACGATCGGCGTGTCGTTGGCCGCATCCGAAAGCGCGCCTGCGATCTCAAGGCCGATCAGCGTGCCGGAGATCCGCGCCTGCGCCGCCGCCGCCGACAGGCCGTGGAGCAGCTGGCCGGAGCGGGCGGTGAACAACAGGTTGCTCGCCATCTCGGGTTGGTGGAAGGCTGCCGTGACCGATGCCTTGAAGGCGGAGTTGTCGGCCGGCGACTGATCAACGCCGGCAACGGCATGCGACAGGATCGTGTGCTTGGAAATGGCGTCGAACAATTCGCCTGTCATGAAGGTCGAAAAGCCGATCACATCCGCGTCCTCGACATGCACCCACTTTGAATGCGTGCCGGGCATGCAGACGGCCTGCGGACCCGTGCTCTCCGGCGCCAGCGCGCCGAGCAGCTGCGTTTCCTCGCCGCGGATCACGTCAGGCGAAGCCTTGTCGCGCTGCGCAAGCCCCGGAAGGATACGCACGTCGCGGCTTTGCCCGGGCACCGAGACGGCGCCGGTCAGGATCGCCGACAGCGAGGTCGGAACGTCGATATAGCCGGCTTCCACCCAGCCCTGCTTGGCGCCGGCCATGCCGCAGACGATGACCGGCGTGGTCTCGGGCGCGCCGACGGTTGCGAGGTGCTTGGCCAGAACTTCGGCGAAACCGGTCTTCGCGGCGGTTGTCATGCCCTCGTCGCTGCGGCTTTCGCCAAGCACGCTGCCATCGCTGCCGATCATCCACAGCCGGAAGCTGCTGGTGCCCCAGTCGACCGCGATATAACGGGGTGTTGTCATCAGAAAATGCCTCCATCGACAATAAGAGACTGCGCCGTCACTGCGGACGCGCCGTCGGATGCTAGAAACAGGCAGGGGCCAACGATCGCGTCGGCATGCAGAAGTCGTTTGATGCACTGGCGCCCGACCGTCTCGGCAATGCCTTCTTCGGTCAGCCACAGCTTCATCTGCCGTTCGGTGGCGATCATGCCAGGAAGGATGCAGTTGACGCGAATGTTGTCCGCGCCGAGCTTTCCGGCAAGGCTCTTCGTCAGCCCGATGATGCCGGCCTTGGCCGCCGAATAGGCCGGAAAGTCGGGCATGTTGAGCAGGAAGGCGATCGACGACATGTTGATGATCGCGCCGCCTCCCGCCGCCCTCATAGACGGCGCCACCGCCTGTGTGGTGAAGAATACGTGCCGCAAATTGGTCGCCTGGTTGTTGTCCCAGTAGTCGGGCGTCACGTCATCGAGATCATGGCGGTCGTCGCGCGCCGCGTTGTTGACAAGCACGCCGATCGGTCCGGAATGGGCGACTACAGCCTCGGCCGTTCGGCGGATCGCCTCGACATTGCGCAGGTCGACATGATGGAAGCGCACCGGATGCAGGCTGTCTCGGGACAGGCGCTCAACGAGCGCATGGCTCTCGTCTTCCGCGATGTCAAAGAAGGAGACCTTGGCGCCTTGGAGCGCAAAGCCCTCGACGATCGCCGCGCCGATGCCGGAGCCGCCTCCCGTGATCAGCACGCTGCGGTCCCTGAACTCGGGATATTGCGCTCCAAGCTCCGCCACCACTATCCTCCCGATAGTTCCATTATTCAGAACTCAATTTGACTATATGGAATTATCGGATTATCCTCATGCCTCTGTCAAGCTTGAGGATCGATATGCCCGCTGGAGATGGCGATACCATTGGCAATGCCGAGATCGGGGACAGGCGGGAGACGGGTACGCTTGGCAAGCTGATGCTGCTGCTCGACATCGTCACCCACGCCGATGCGCCGATGCGCTTTACCGACATCCTCGCCGTCGCAGGTCAGCCGCGCGGCACGCTGCACCGCCAGCTAAGCCATCTCAGCGAGGAAGGACTGCTCGAGGTGGATCCCGACGGCCGTTATGCGCCCGGCCTTCGTCTCCTCGAGCTCGCCTCGCGCAGCTGGGCCCGCAACGAATTCAGGCTGATCGCCGAGCCGCATCTGCGTTCACTGCAACAGTTGACGGGCGAGACCGTGCATCTCGGCGTGCTGCGCGGGACGTCGGTGATCTATCTCGACAAGGTCGAGGGCCGTCAACCCGTCCGTATGTATTCGCAGATTGGCAACGCCTCGCCGGTCTACTGTACTGGCGTCGGCAAGGCGGCATTGTCGATCCTGCCGGACGCGCGCGTCCGGGCGCTGCTGGCCGATGTGTCGTTTCAACGGTTTACGCCGAGTACCCACACAGCAGGAACGCTGTTGGCTGAACTCGCCGAGATCAGACGGTCCGGCAATGCCTTCGATCGGGAGGAGCACGAGGTCGGCATTCGCTGCGTTGCCGCCGCCATCCATTCCGAGGATCTTTCTTTCGTCGGGGGCATCTCCGTCACCGGGCCTGCCTACCGGCTGACATCGGAGCGGCTGGACGACTGGGCCGAGCCGGTCCGGCAGACGGCGCAAAGTATCATGAGCGACATGCGCATCGGTCTTGGGCCGCGCAGATGAGCGGAAATAGTATTATTTTTGACAAATATGCGCATTCTGTCGCTTGAAGCATCTTGCTGTTTTGTGAAGAATCGTCACGATTGGCGGTTGTCAATCCCCTATCCTGGGGTGTACTGCCGTTGGCCATATTAACGGCGATGCAGCCGTTGGCATGCCGGACGTGCAGGCCGTTCAACAAATTCAAGAATTTTGAGCTGATGACATCAATGAGCACTTTACCGCAATCGTCTTCCGTAGACGTATACGTCAATGAAGTGGCTGGGCTGAACACCCAGTTTGATATCTTCCGCTTCATGAAACGGCTGACCGAGGCTTACCGCGCGCGCGCCTTCATGGTGCTTAACCTGCCGTCCGCGACGGCGCGCGACCTGCAGAGCAACACGGTAATCACCAACTGGCCGGTCGAACTGCTCTCGGCCTACGACCACGAAGCTCTTTTGACCAACAGCCCGATTGTCCGGCGTCTACGCTCGTCGACCATCCCGTTCTTCAGTGACCTTTCGAAAGTAAAGTTGGAGAGGTCGGATGCCCGCACGGGCGTTGTCGCGGCCATGTTCGAACGGTTCCGGATGGCGCGCTGCGCCTATTTCCCCACCCACGACGCATCGGGTGGCCGCGGTGTCATCTCCTTCGCCGGTGACCGGGAAGACTTTGCCCCGGGAGAGATGCTGGAACTCCATTATATCTCTACCCACATTTTCGACAGGCTGGCGGAAATCCGCGCCCTCGACTGCCGGGTTGTCGACGCGCTGACCGACCGCGAGATCGATTGCCTGAACTGGACGGCGGCCGGCAAGACGAGCGTCGAGATCGCCGACATCATCGGACTGTCCGAGCACACCGTGAACCACTACCTGAACCGGGCGACCAGAAAGCTCGATACGGTCAACCGCACCCAGGCGGTGGCCAAGGCATTGCGTATTGGTCTGATCAAGTGAGGCTTGCTCAAATTGTGAGCTATTGCCCAAGGTTGGCCTAAAAAATCACCACTCACAATTTGCCGTTCCTCCTCGCTGTCTGATTTTCGGCGAATCCCGCGCTTTTTGCAACTGGCACGGTTTCTGCTTCCTATTTGTCAGCGGTCCAGAGGGGGCCTGGTAACGACGCCGATCAATAATGGCGCGACCTTCATTCCGTCGTTCGATGCCGGCCGCCTACGCGAGCCGACGTCGGGCGGCGGTTTGTTGTTTTTGGGATACGCTCTGTTAGCGATCGCTTTCATTTCTCGTCTTTTCCGCCTCTTTGTGTCTGGCCTTTTGGCGCCTGCGCCCTACAAAAGCCCTACCCACTTGGATGACCGTTGCGCCATCAGGGCGAAAGCCCGGCGGACTTGATGTCGCGACGGTCTCCTTTTGTGATCCCCCGAATCCGTCGGTCTCCCGCCTGTGATGTCTTGCCGATTTTGTTTGGCGAAGCAGCTCCGCTCCTCTATCTACTGAGCTCAAACAGGGTGTGAGGATGACATGACTGAGATCACCAAGGAGCAGGTGCTGGAAACGCTGGCGACGGTGCTTGGCCCCGATCTGGAGCACAACATCGTCGAGGCGGGCATGGTCTCCGATGTCTTCATCTCGGACGGCAAGGTCTATTTCTCCATCACCGTCCCGGCCGATCGCGCCAAGGAGCTGGAGCCCCTGCGACTTGCCGCCGAGCGCGTCATCAAGGACATTCCGGGCGTCAAGGGCGCGCTGGTGGCGCTGACCGCCGACAAGAAGGGTGCCTCCGGTGCCGCCCCGGCGTCGCGCCCGCAACAGCAGGCCAGTCATGGCCATTCGCACGCGCCGCAGCCCCAGCAGCGTGCCGGCAAGATCGGCGTGCCCGGTATCGGCGCCATCATCGCGGTCGCATCCGGCAAGGGCGGTGTTGGGAAATCGACGACAGCGGTCAATCTGGCGCTTGGGCTGCTGGCCAACGGTCTGCGCGTCGGCATCCTCGACGCCGATATCTATGGCCCCTCGATGCCGCGGCTGCTAAAAATCTCCGGTCGCCCGACCCAGATCGATGGCCGCATCATCAACCCGATGGAGAATTACGGCCTCAAGGTCATGTCGATGGGCTTCCTCGTCGATGAAGAGACCGCGATGATCTGGCGTGGCCCGATGGTCCAGTCGGCGCTGATGCAGATGCTGCGCGAAGTGGCCTGGGGCGAACTCGACGTTCTGGTCGTCGACATGCCGCCCGGCACCGGCGACGCGCAGCTGACGATGGCCCAGCAGGTACCGCTGGCCGGCGCCGTCATCGTATCGACGCCGCAGGATCTCGCGCTGATCGATGCCCGCAAGGGGCTGAACATGTTCAAGAAGGTCGAGGTGCCGGTGCTCGGCATCGTCGAGAACATGAGCTATTTCATCGCGCCCGATACCGGCGCCCGCTACGACATCTTCGGCCATGGCGGCGCCCGCAAGGAGGCCGAGCGCATCGGCGTTCCGTTCCTCGGCGAAGTCCCGCTCACCATCAATATCCGCGAGACCTCCGATGCCGGCACGCCGCTGGTGGCCAGCGAACCGGATGGTATCGTTGCCAGCATCTATCGCGACATCGCCGCCAAGGTCTGGGCGCAGATCGAAAACAAGCCGCAGCGCGCGGCACCGGCCATCGTTTTCGAGTGATTTGCCTGCGCCGCCTAGACTGACAAATGCGGACGAAATGTGATCGAAACATGCAGTTCACGTAAGATGTCTTGATTATTGCGCTGGTTTCCGTCATATGCCCGCCGTCGCCATGAGGGCGGCTAGCGAATGCTCGATGTTGGCCGGCCCGTGACGGGTCCCTTGCCAACGGCATGTTCGGAGTTGTCTTGTCGGTCCAAGGATTGGTAGCTGCGATGCGGTCGAGAGAAAGTCATGTCCTGACGACGGCAGGATATGGCTGGAAATGGATGAACATTCTTAAGCCGCTTTCGTTACTCTCGAAGACTTGCAGCCCGCGCGTCGCTTCGGCTGGCGCTTCTCGGAAGGTTTTTCGATGACGAGAGCAATGGCTTCGAGGTGCTCTGACGTCCGGAGATGTGCCCGGTGATCACGGCCTACTGTTCCAACTGTCAGGCGATCGACCTTGGCGATCTGTCGAAGGGCAATGCCCTGCGCGACGATATCGTCTGGATCGACATGATCGAGCCGACGCACGAGGAAGAGGCCTATGTCGAGAAGGCGCTCGGCATCGAAGTTCCGACCCGTGACGACCTCAAGGACATAGAGCCTTCCGCCCGTCTCTATACCCAGGATGACGCGGTCTTCATGACGGCATCGCTGGTCTGGAAGGCCGAGACCGATATGCCGGTGTTGACGGATGTCGCCTTCATCCTCGCCGGCAAGCGCCTGATCACCATCCGTTACGCCCAGCCCAAATCCTTCGCCCTGTTCATTGCCGCCCTGCACCGGGTGCCTGCCCAATGGCGCAACGGCGCATCGTTGCTGGCAAAGCTGTTCGAGACGATCATCGATCGCACCGCCGAAATTCTGGAGATCTCGGTCGCCCGCATCGATATCCTGTCGACGCATGTGTTCGGCGACCGCGCCAGGAAGGTCCGCAAGCCCGGCAACTACCTCGAAGAGAAACTGCGCGACATCGCCGCCCATCAGCGCCTCGTCAGCAAGGTCCGCGACAGTCTGGCATCGATGTCCCGGCTGATGACCTTTTTCGCTACGATCCCTGCCGTGCAGCAGGATCGCGGCACCAAGGAATTGTGCCGCACGGTGTCGCGCGATATCCAGTCTCTCAATGAGCATTCATCCTATATCGCCGGCAACATCACCTTTCTCCTTGATGCCTCGCTTGGTCTGATCAACATCGAACAGAACTCGATCATTAAGATTTTCTCGATTGCATCGGTGGTCTTCTTGCCACCGACGCTGGTCGCATCCATCTATGGTATGAATTTTGAATCCATGCCGGAATTGCGCTGGGCCGAGGGCTATCCCTATTCGATCGGTCTCATGGTGATTTCCGCCATCATCCCCTTCTTCTTCTTCCGTTGGAAAGGCTGGCTCTGAAGAGCCTGTTTTTGTTTCATGTCCGCAGACAGCCATTCGCAGGAACAACCAATGAGCCCGCGCAAGCTCTTCTATCTTGCGCTCGGTTCCGTCGGCGTCGTGTACGGCGATATCGGTACCAGTCCGCTTTACGCGTTTCGCGAAGCGCTGAAGCCGGTCGCCGCCGACGGCCTGACGCGTTTCGAGGTCATCAGCGTCGTCTCGCTCATGATTTGGGCGCTGACCATCATCGTCACGATCAAATACGTGCTGCTGCTGCTGCGCGCCGATAACGAAGGCGAAGGCGGCACGCTGTCGCTGCTGGCACTGCTGTTGAAGACGGCCAACGGCCACACCGCCCTGTTGATGATGCTCGGCCTCGTCGGCGCGGCGTTGTTTCTCGGCGATGCGATGATCACCCCGGCGCTGTCGGTTTTGTCGGCAGTCGAAGGTCTGAAACTGGTGGCACCCTCGATGAGCCGCTACATCGTGCCCATCTCGGTGGCCATTCTGGCCGTGCTGTTTGCCGTGCAATCGCGCGGCACGGGCACGATGGCGCGCTATTTCGGCCCGATCACGGCACTTTGGTTCATCGTGCTCGCGCTCGTCGGCATCTCGCACATCTCCGACGATTTCGGCATTCTCGCCGCGTTCAACCCCTATTATGCCGTCAGCTTCCTGATGCATGAGGGTTTCTTCGGTGTTATCGTGCTCGGCGCCGTGTTTCTGACGCTGACCGGTGCGGAAGCGCTTTACGCCGACCTCGGCCATTTCGGCCGCCGTCCGATCCAGTGGGCGTGGTTTGTGCTGGTCTTTCCGGCCTTGACGCTGAACTATCTTGGCCAGGGCGCGCTGGTGCTCGGCAATCCGCACGCCATGTCGGATCCTTTCTACCTGATGTTCCCGAAGTGGGCCCTGCTGCCGGCGGTGCTCCTTGCCACCGCCGCCACCATCATCGCCAGCCAGGCCGTGATCACCGGCGCCTTCTCGCTGATCCGCCAGGGCATCAACCTCGGCTTCCTGCCGCGCATGGAAATCCTCTTCACCTCGGAAACCAACACCGGGCAGATCTTCGTGCCGTCGGTCAACATGCTGCTGTTCCTCGGCGTCATCTTCCTGGTCATCAGCTTCGGCAGTTCGGATTCGCTGTCGACCGCCTACGGCATCTCCGTTACCGGCGCGATGGTCGTCACCTCGATCATGGCGTTCGAGTTCGTCCGCGTGCGCTGGAACTGGTCGGTGCTGACCGCGACCGCCGTGCTCGCGCCGCTTCTGGTGCTGGAATTGATCTTCCTCGGCGCCAACCTGATCAAGATCCACGACGGCGGCTATATCCCCGTCCTGATCGCCGCAGCCTTCGTCATCGTCATGTGGACATGGCGCCGCGGCTCGGCACTGCTGATGGAAAAGACCCGCCACACCGACATTCCGCTGGCCTCGTTCATCAGTTCGATTGAGCGCAAGAGCGATCACTCGCCGGCCCATGTCCCGGGTACTGCCATCTTCCTCACCAGCGATCCGGAATCGGCACCGGCGGCACTGCTCCACAATCTGAAGCATAACCACGTCCTGCACGACAAGAACGTGATCCTTACGATCCGCACCGTCAACAAGCCACGCGTGGCGAGCGCCGATCGCTACAAGGTCGAGCAGATATCCGAACGCTTCTCGCGCGTCGAGCTCGCCTTCGGCTTCATGGAATCGCAAAACGTCTCGCAGGCGTTGGCGACCTTGCGCAAGACCGGGCTGAAGTTCGACATCATGTCGACCTCCTTCTATCTCGGCCGCCGCAAGCTGGTGCCGGATGCGAAGTCGGGCATGCCGTACTGGCAGGACCGTCTCTATATCGCGCTGGCCAACGCCGCCGCCAATCCGTCCGACTACTTCCGCTTGCCGGCCAATCGCGTGGTGGAACTCGGCTCGCACGTCATCATCTGACGCACCGACATATCGATTGCAGAGCCCGGCCATCGCGCCGGGCTTTCGCGTTTCGCGGACTATGAGGCGAGGCGCGATGAATTAGGAGGCGCGCATTAACCAAGCATCAAGGTTAATGAGACATTTTTATCGGCATGTTCATGCGTCCCATGCCGGAGTCTGGTGTTGCGTCGAAATAGCTGGTTTTCTGGTAAGTCCCGCGCCCCCGGCGCCCCGCGCTCCATGCCCAGGCTGCGCCCCCTCATCAACAACTGGAGTTCGCCCGCGCTCTTCGGTCTTTGCGGCTGGCTGATGTTCCCGTCCATGGCATCGCATGCCGATCTGGCCGCCATGTTGGCGGGGCTGGATCAGGGCCGCGAGAACTGGCGCATGGTGCTGACCAACTCGCCCGCCGGCTCGATCCACCAGGCCGAACTTGCCTTCTCCGATCCCGTCGTCACCGGCACCATCGCGTCGGGCGCCGGCATGGTGCTGCCCGATGGCCGCAAGGTCGCCTTTACCACCAAGGACAAGGGCCACGAGGACACGGCCGACGAAGACCGCGTCAACCGCGGCGCCAAGAAGGGCAGGGTGGTTGCCGTCGAGCAGGTGCAGCCGCCGAAGGATTTCTCCGCCGGCTCGATCCTGCAACGCACCCATCTCCTGTTCGCTCCCACCTTCAACCTGAAGGACAAGTCCGCCTTCGTGAAACCGAAGATCCGCGGCAAGGAAATCGAGATTGCAGCCAGCTTCTACAAGAAGCAGCCGCCGAAGGTTGCTGCCGACGTCTCGCCGATGCTGGCCGATGTCGTGACCAGCAACAAGTCGGATGTCCTGGCCACCGCCTTCGCGCCCGCCGCACCTGACTATTCCCGCCAGTCCCCTTTCGATTCGATCCTCACCGAAAAAGCCGACGACGGTCGCTTCGTGCCGCAGAT
The DNA here is from genome assembly GCA_900470805.1 of Hyphomicrobiales bacterium. Lineage (GTDB taxonomy): Bacteria > Pseudomonadota > Alphaproteobacteria > Rhizobiales > Rhizobiaceae > Rhizobium. The sequence goes on from UCCA01000012.1 coordinate 431,750, forward strand.
CGGGCCGAAGGACCACGCCTGGGCCGCAAGCGTGTTGCCGGCTTCGGTTTTTTCCGCCGCCGAACAGCAGTGCCTCGCTTCCGGCATCTACTTCGAAGCCCGCGGCGAAACCGTCAAGGGCCAGGCGGCCGTCGCCCAGGTGATCCTCAACCGTGTCCGCAACCCGGCCTATCCGAAGACCATCTGCGGCGTCGTCTACCAGAACGAGGATTGGCGCAACCGCTGCCAGTTTTCCTTCGCCTGCGACAACATCAGGGACCGGGTGAACTCGCAAGACCACTGGAGAATCGCCCGCGACGTGGCGATGGCGGTGACCGCAGGCCGCATCTGGCTGCCACAGGTCGGCTCCGCAACTCATTACCATGCCGTCTATGTTCGTCCGAAATGGGCGAAAACCATGGAAAAGGTCGGCCGCATCGGTCTGCACGTCTTCTACCGCACCTATGGCGGTGGCTGGATCTGAGGAAAACGCTGATATTTGGCCGTTTTCCGGCGATATCCGCGCTCCCCGAGGCGGATTCTTCCCGCCGATTTTGGCGCAGCCCGCCCATATCGATCTAAGCATATGTTTTTGATCGCTTATTTTATGGCTGGACATTGTCCTGCCACGCCTTGACTATGCTTTTTGCTAAAACTATGTTGCGCGCGACTTCAAAGCGGGCCGGAAGGCTCTTCAGCCTTGGGGTCGTTGTCCGGAAAACCGGGGTAGCGGCATACGGACGGCGGCAGGCGGAGGAGAGCAAGATGGCGGAAGACCGCGAGGGGGATCTGGAAAAGCGCCGTGCGCAACTGGGAGCCGAACTGGCGACCAAGCGCGTCGAAGCGGGGAAGGACGAGGCCGACGAGGCCCGCGCCGAGGTCAGCCGAAAAGGCTATGCCCAGGCGATGAAGCTTTCGAGCGAGTTCATTTCCGCGATCGTTGTCGGTGCCGTTCTTGGCTTCCTTCTCGACCGTTTTGTGATCAAAGGTGCGGTGCCTTGGGGGTTGATTGTTCTTCTTCTTCTCGGATTCTGCGCCGGCGTGTTGAACGTCATGCGCGCTGCTGGCAAGGTTGCGAAACCTGAGGCCAACCTGCGCGACGGCGACCGGAAATAGGGCAGGGCGTTCACGCGCTCGATCCAGTGCAATAGTCCCGTCTCGTGCGGGTATTAGATATAGAGAGAACAAGCGGTGTCTAACGATCCGACCCATCAGTTCCTGATCCAGAAGATTGTGCCGATCGAAATCGGCGGGATTGATTTCTCGTTTACGAATGCATCGCTCTTCATGGCGGCTTCCGCTGCCGTGGCTGCCGGCTTCCTCTATTTCTCGACATCGAACCGCGCGATCGTTCCCGGTCGTTCGCAGTCGGTCGCCGAGATGTCCTACGAATTCATCGCAAAGATGCTTCAGGAAGGTGCCGGCACCAAGGGAATGAAATTCTTCCCGCTGGTCTTCTCGCTCTTCATGTTCGTGCTGACGGCAAACCTGCTCGGCATGTTCCCCTACTTCTTCACCATCACCAGCCAGATCATCGTCACCTTCGCGCTGGCCTTGCTCGTCATCGGCACGGTTCTGGTCTACGGTTTCTACAAGCACGGCTTCCACTTCCTGAATGTGTTCGTCCCGCAGGGCGTTCCCGGCATATTGCTGCCGCTGGTGGTGGCGATCGAAATCATCTCGTTCCTGTCGCGTCCGATTTCGCTCTCCGTTCGTCTCTTCGCCAACATGCTGGCCGGTCACATCACCCTTAAAGTGTTCGCGGGCTTCGTTGCCTCGCTTGGAGCCATGGGTGCGGTCGGTATCGGCGGCGCAGTTCTTCCCCTCATCATGACCGTCGCCCTGACTGGTCTCGAGTTCCTCGTCGCCTTCCTCCAGGCTTACGTCTTTGCGGTGCTGACTTGCATGTACCTCAACGACGCGATCCATCCGGGTGGCCACTAAGGGATACCGACATTGACGTCCAAGGGCGTCAGTCAATTCGCCGCAACAACCATTCCAAAGGAGTACAACATGGACGCGGAAGCAGCAAAGTTCATCGGTGCAGGCCTCGCTTGCTTCGGTATGGCCGGTACGGCTCTCGGCCTCGGCAATATCTTCGGCAGCTATCTCTCGGGCGCCCTGCGCAACCCGTCTGCCGCTGACAGCCAGTTCGGCCGTCTGGTATTCGGCTTCGCCGTTACGGAAGCTCTGGGCATCTTCTCGCTGCTCGTCGCTCTCCTTCTGCTGTTCGCCGTTTAATTTCGGCGCACTGAAGGATCACGGCCCGCCAACAGCGAGCCGTGATCCTTTGTATTTGCAGTACACCTGGAGGTGAGCATGTTTTTTGTGACCCCGGCTTACGCTGAAGAAGCCCCGGCGGGAACCGCAGAAACTGGTGCAGCGACCGGTACAGACGCGCATGCCGCCCCGGCCGCAGGCGAAGTCCATACCGAGACCGGCGTGCCAGCCGAACACAAGGGCGGTGTTTTCCCGCCTTTCGATACGTCGACCTATGCGTCCCAGCTTCTGTGGCTGGCGATTTCATTCGTTGTTTTCTTCGTGCTCATGCAAAAGGTCATCGCACCGCGCATCGGCGGTATCCTCGAGCAGCGCCACACGCGCATTGCCCAGGACCTCGATGAAGCTGCGCGCCTGAAGGCACAGGCCGACGCCGACGTTGCGGCTTACGAAGCCGAACTGACGGAAGCCCGCGCCAAGTCGAATGTCATCGGCACCGCTGCGCGCGATGCTGCCAAGCTCAAGGCCGAAGCCGATCGCCGTGCGGTCGAAGCGGGTCTGGCTGAAAAATTGAAGGCCGCCGAAGGCCACATTGCCGAGATCAAGGCAAAGGCATTCGCGGACGTCGGCACGATCGCCGAGGAAACGACAAAGGCCGTCGTCGAACAGCTGGTCGGTGGCACCGCCACCAAGGCTGAAGTGACGTCTGCCGTCAACGCCGCCAAGAAGGGAGCCTGATCGATGGAATTTGCATTGGACGCAACATTCTTCGCATTCGTCGGTCTCGTCCTGTTCCTGGCGCTGGTCGTCTACCTCAAGGTTCCCGGCATGATGGCGAAGTCGCTCGACGACCGCGCCGATCAGATCCGCAACGAGCTCTCGGAAGCCAAGCGCCTGCGTGAAGAGGCCCAGCACCTGCTGGCCGAATACCAGCGCAAGCGCAAGGAAGCTGAAGCCGAAGCAGCCCACATTCTGGCAGCTGCCGAACGCGAAGCGGAAATGTTCACCGCCGAAGCCAAGAAGAAGACCGAGGAATTCGTTGCCAACCGCACCGCGGTTTCGGAAGCGAAGATCAAGCAGGCGGAAGCCGATGCGATGAAGGCGGTTCGTTCCGCCGCCGTCGATCTCGCCATCGCCGCCGCCGAAACGGTTCTGGTGAAGAAGGCAGACGCCAAGCTTCAGTCGGAGCTCTTCAGCAGCGCCCTCGGCCAGGTCAAGGCTCGCCTCAACTGAGGTCAGTCATGCAGCCATAAAAAAAGCCCCGCACTGCGGGGCTTTTTTTATGCTTGCTGTCTTTTGCAAAGCCTGTTGCGCCCCCATGGACGGTGTCTAGTCGCTCTCGATGATTTCGACTGCAACTTCGACGATCTCGACGCGTCGAAGCGGGCGAAACGTCATTCGGTGCAGCGGGCAGGGGCCGTGGCTCTCGATGCCGGCGCGGTGCCTGGCGGTTCCGTATCCGGCATGGGCCGCAAAGCCGTAGACGGGAAAGATCAGGTCGGCGCGGGTCATCATCCGGTCGCGCGTCACCTTCGCGACGATCGAGGCGGCGGCGATCGACACCGAGCGGGCATCCCCCTTGACGACGGCCTGGCCGGGGCACTCGAGCCCGGGCGGCACATCGAGCCCATCTGTCAGCACGAAGCTGGGCACGATCGACAGGCTTAGGATGGCCCGCCGCATCGCATCAAGGCTCGCTTTTCGGATATCGGTCTCATCGATCCGCCGCGAACTGGAAGAGGCAATGGCGACGGTCGACGTGGCCAGAATTTTCTCGAACAGTTCCTCCCGACGCTGCGCCGAGAGCTGCTTGGAATCGTTGAGGCCCTCGGGGATCCGCTTCGGGTCGAGAATGACGGCGGCGGCGACCACCGGTCCGGCCAATGGCCCGCGACCGGCTTCATCGACGCCGGCGACCGGCCAGTGGCCGGCCTTGCGGGCCTTCAGCTCAAGCCGGAAATCCGGCACCAGAGGAAGCTCTTCGAAAAGCATGGGAGAATCGGGTGGCGTGCGACGTTTCATGCGGCTGAACTTCGCACGCCAACCCGATTTCCTGCAAGTCCCCGAAACAGGGCGGCGGACCGGGGACTTGAGAACGGACGGCCAGGGTCAGCCGTCCGAAGTTGATTTCAGAGCAGCGACAGCTGCACGCCGCTGCCATCCGGCGGCACGAACAGGTCGTCGCGCAATGGCATGCTGCGGCGGGTCATGCCGAGCCGCTTGGTGGCCATCTCGAAGCGGCGGGCGATCTGCCAGGCATAGGGACCGGCGCCCTTCATCCGCTTGCCGAAATCGGCATCGTAATCCTTGCCGCCGCGCATCGAGCGCACCAGCGACATGACGTGCCGGTAGCGATCCGGATAATGCTGCAGCAGCCAGTCGCGAAACAGCGGCGATACCTCCAGCGGCAGCCGCAGGATCACGTAGCCCGCTTCCGTCGCGCCAGCGGCATGCGAGGCGTCGAGAATGCGCTCGATCTCGTGATCGTTGAGCGCCGGAATGACCGGCGCCACCATCACCGAAGTGCGGATGCCGGCCTCACTCAGTGCCTTCACCGCCTCCAGCCGCCGCGATGGCGTCGCGGCCCGCGGCTCCATCGTCCGCGCCAGCTTGCGGTCGAGCGTCGTGATCGACAGCGACACGCGCACCAGATGCTTGTCGGCCATCCGCTGCAGTATATCGAGATCGCGCAGGATCAACGCCGACTTGGTGACGATCGACACCGGATGATTGGCTTTCTCCAGCACCTCGAGAATCTGGCGCATCACCCGCCATTCCTTCTCGATCGGCTGGTACGGGTCTGTGTTGGTGCCGATGGCGATGACGCGCGGCTTGTATCCGGGCTTTGCCAGTTCCCGTTCCAGGAGCTTCGGCGCATCCGGCTTGGCAAACAGCCTGGCCTCGAAATCGAGACCGGCGGATAGTCCCATATAGGCGTGCGTCGGCCGCGCGAAACAGTAGATGCAACCATGCTCGCAGCCGCGATACGGGTTGATCGAACGGTCGAAAGGAATATCCGGCGACTCGTTGCGGGTAATCGCCGTGCGCGGCTTCTCGATCTGCACCTCGGTCCTGAACGGCGGCAGCTCTTCCAGCGTCTGCCAGCCGTCGTCGAATGTCTCGCGGCTCTGTGGCTCGAAACGCCCGCTCGGGTTCAGCCCGGCGGCGCGGCCACGGCGACGATCGACATCGATGCGAAGACCGGAGGAAACGATCATCGCGTCGGCAATATCTGCCGTATTGGCAGGCGCGAAAGCGGCCTGCCCTGCAAGGGACTGCTCGTTCATCGGATTCTCCGTCGACGAAAGACGTGGCCTTCGTCCGTTCTGGTGGTTAAATTCCTATCGCCGAAAAGAGAACAATGCAAGAACAAAATTCGAAAACTGTTGCTGGTAATTTTTGTGCGGCGCACTATAAATAGGCAATGTTGACTGTTGTATTGGAATGCCGGGATCAGGAACCTGAGCTGGCGCAGACTCTGTCCGTATTGGTGGCTGGCGCGATCGAAGGGCTTGTCAGCGATGTCGTGGTGCTTGACCATGGCTCGCGGGATGGCTCCTCGAAGGTCGCCGATGCCGCCGGCTGCCGGTTCCACCAGCAGTGGGATATCAAGGACATCCTGCGTTCGGCACGCGGCGAATGGCTGCTCTTCGTCGAGCCCGGAGCCCGCCCGCAGAGCGGCTGGATCGATGAGATTTCCGAATATGTGGCGCTGAACAAGCTGCCGGCGCGCTTCACCGCCTCGCGCGTATATCGCCGGCCGTTCTACCAGCGCCTGCGGCGTCTGGCGCCACTCGAACTCGGGCTGCTGTTGCCGAAAAAATATGCGCTGGCGTCGGCCCGCAGCGGTATGCACTTGGCGGAGTTCGTCAAGGGGCAGAAGCTGCGCAAGCTCTCCAGCGAGCTTATCCCTTCCTGGGTAGCCCGCTCGGCGCGCTGAGCGGCGCTATGAGGATGCGCCGCGCTTCAGGTGCTCGTCGAGCCGCGGCATGATCTCCACGAAATTGCATGGCATGTGGCGGTAGTCGAACTGGCCCTTGATGATGCCGTCCCAGGCATCCTTGCAGGCGCCGGGCGAGCCCGGCAGCACGAAGACGAAGGTGGTGCCGATCAGCCCTGCGGTCGCCCGCGACTGGACGGTCGAGGTGCCGATCTTGTCGTGCGAGATGCGGTGAAACACCGCCGAAAAGCCGTCCATCCTCTTGTCGAACAGTGGCTCGAGCGCCTCCGGCGTCACGTCGCGTCCGGTAAACCCGGTGCCGCCGGTTGTGATCACGACATCGATGTCTTCCTGCCGCGTCCAGTCCGTGACCTGCTCCGCAATCGCATGGCGATCGTCCGGCGCGATGGCCCGGGCAACCAGCCTGTGGCCGGCATCGCCGATTCGCGCCGCCAGCGTATCACCGGAGCGGTCGTCGTCGAAGGTGCGCGTATCGGACACGGTCAGAACCGCGAATCCAACCGGTATGAACGGACGATTTTCATCAACGCCTGCCATGATCATCTCCCGCCATCGTTTCCGTCGCTTCGAAATACCAGTCCGGCCGCAGTTTTTGAAGCCTCTCGGCAGCGGCCACGGCGTCGGCTTGGCTGTCGAAGATGCCGAAGCACGTTGCGCCGGAGCCCGACATCCGCACGAACAGCGCGCCGGCGTCATCCAGCATATGGGATATCTCGGCAATTTCCGGCACCAGCGCCCGGGCCGGCGCCTCGAGGTCGTTGCGCATGTCGGCAAGCGCGCCGAGCCAGGATGCGCCGGGATCGACGGCAAGCCGGCCATTGGTCTTGCCGTCAAGCCGCTGGAAGACCTCGGGCGTCGACACGCGCTTCAGCGGGTTGGCGAGAACGATGTTAAACCCCGGCAGGTCATCAACCGCCTCGATCTGTTCGCCGATGCCGCGGGCGATCAGAGGCCGGCTCGCCAGGCACATCGAAACATCGGCGCCGAGCCGGACAGCAATCGCATCGAGCGTGTCGGCGGGAAGGGGCGTGCCCCAGAGCCGCAGCAACCCGCGCAGCGCCGCTGCCGCATCCGCCGAACCGCCGCCGATGCCGGATGCAATCGGCAGGTCCTTGCGCAGATGGATGCGGACCGCAGGCGCCTTGCCGCCGGCCTCGATGACGGCAGCGCGCAGCGCATCGCGCGCCTGCAGCACGAGATTGGTCCGCGCGTCGCCTTGCAGCGCGTCGCCGAAGCGCCCCGATATATGGAATTCGTCCGCATCTGTCGCTGCGAAGTCGAGCCGGTCGCCGCATCTGGCGAAGGTCACCAGCATCTCCAGCAGGTGGTAGCCGTCGCTTCTCTGGCCCGTCACATGCAGGGCCAGATTGATCTTGGCAAAGGCATCCTCGCTGATGGCAACGCCCGGATCGATGTCCGGGGGAGCGCCTGTGTCAGCCATGGATGATCAGGTCTTCTTGTCGGCCGGCTTCGGATCGATCGGCGCCGGATCCGGTGTCTTCTTGTCGACGGTCTTTGCGTCGTCGGTTGCGGCCGGCAGCCCGTTGGCGATCTTGTCCTTGATCTTCGGGATTTCGGCAGCCTCGGGCTCGGAGCCAAGCGCCCGGTTCCACTGGTAGACGGCCTCGAGCTTGCGCCCGACGCGCCAGTAGGCATCGCCCAGATGGTCGTTGATCGTTGCGTCGCCGGCCTTGATCTGGGCGGCGCGTTCCAGCTCTTCGGCTGCGTCGTCGAACCGGCCGAGACGGTAATAGGCCCAGCCGAGCGAATCGATGATGTAGCCATCGTCAGGCCGGAGATCGACGGCCTTCTTGATCATGTCGAGACCCTCGTCGAGGTTCCGGTTCATGTCGATCCAGGAATAGCCGAGATAGTTCAGCACCTGCGGCTGGTTCGGGTTGAGCTCCAGCGCCTTGCGGAAGCTCGGCTCTGCCTTGTCCCATTGCTTCAGGCGCTCGTAGGCGATGCCGCGCTGGAAGAACACGGTCCAGGCGGTCTTGCCCGGCAGAGGCCCGATCACGTCGACGGCCTTGTCGTAGTTCGCCGCCATGGCGGCATAGTCCTTGGCGTCGGAGAGAACGCTGCCATAGGCGAGGTAGCTGCGGATATCCTTCGGGTCCGATTCGATCAGCCCCTGCAGATGCTTGCGCGCCTCCTCGACCTTGCCGCCTTCGGCCAGCGCCAGGCCGAGCTGTAGCTCGGAGATGCGGCTCATCGGCGAAGTGTCCGGCACTTCCTTGTAGAGCGCGATCGCGCGGTCCGTCTGGCTCTGCTTTTCGGCAATGCCGCCCAGCATGACCAGCGCATCGGCGCTGTCGGGGTCGAGCGCGCGGGAAATCTGCAGGTAGAGCGAAACGATGTCTTCGGCGCCGTCGCGGTTCAGCGCGCCGGCAAACGAGAACAGCACGCCGGCCGCGCCCTGCTTGGCGGTGGTGATCTGCTGCACCTGCTTCTCGTTGTTGGTAATGCTCTGGCGCAGCGCGTTGAGCGGCGCGTAGTTCGGAAGCAGGTTGTCGCCGACGGAGATCGTGTCCAGCGCCTTCTGCTTGTTGCCCTGCGTCGCTTCCAGACGGGCGAGCGCCATGATCGCCCGCATGAAGGTATCTGGCGCGGTGGCCGCGCCGTCCTTGTCGAGAACGGCATCGTTCAGGTGCTTGCGCGCCGAACGAACGTCGCCGTTGACCACGGCGATCGCGCCGGCATTGTAGTTCTGGAAGATGGCCAGCCAGTCCGGCCCCTTCATCTTCTCGACCTGCGCCAGCGCATCCTTGCCCTTGCCGTCGCCGAGGCGTGCCCAGGCAGCCATCAGGTCGTTCATCACCCGGTCAAGGTCGGTCGGGCCAGTGGTCTTGAGAGCGGATTGGGCGGTCTTGAATTCGCCGCGTCGGATGGCGTCGGCGCCACGCACGATGGTCGACAGCCGCTCGATGCTCGGATCGTTCTTCAGGTCGTTGGCGTAGCGGACGCTGTCCTTGATGTCGCCGTTCAGAAGCAGCGAGATCATCAGGCGCTGGCGAATCTCGGGATTGCCGGGCTCGATCTGCAGCGCCTTCTTGTAGAGTTCGATCGCCGTCTCGTAATCGTGATCGACATCGGCGGTGCGGGCGGCGAGCAGGGCGCCGGCGAAGGTGTTGACGCTATCGGGATCGAAGATCACGTTGGCGCTCGCGTCGTCCGTCTTGGCCGCGTCTTCGGCATTGGCGCCGCCAAGCGCACCCAGCGACAGAACTGCCGCAAGGGCTGCGCTCGAAAGAAGACGAATGGCAAAATTCCGCCGCATTAGAAAACCTTTCGTGAGGGCAGCCAGCATGCGCCGACTGCAAAATCAGTTGAACAGACTGATTCACGACAGGATGGCTTTTTTGAAGCGGTCCCGCAAGAAAATCAGCCTGTGATCAATGACTGTCGGTTAATTGACGCGCTCGATGCAGAAGTCGATGACTTCCATCAGTGCCGATTTCCATGCCGTGTCGGGAAGCGGTGCCAGCGCATCGCGTGCGATCGTCCCATAATGGACCGCGCGACCGATCGTGTCGTTCAGCGTTCCGTATTTGGTGATCAGGCCCAGCGCCTTTTCCAGATTCTGGTCGCTGCTGTCGCCACCCTCGATCGCCTTGCGCCAGAAAGCGCGCTCATCTTCGGTGCCGCGGCGGTAGGCGAGGATCACGGGAAGCGTGATCTTTCCCTCGCGGAAATCGTCGCCGACATTTTTGCCGAGATCGGCGGCCTTGCCACCGTAGTCGAGCGCGTCATCGACCAGCTGGAAGGCGAGGCCGAGGTTCATGCCGTAGGACTTCATCGCATTGCGCCCAGCCTTGCCGGCGTCGGCCACGATCGGGCCGACTTCGGCGGCAGCCGCAAACAGCGCTGCCGTCTTGGCGCGGATGACCGAGAGATAGTCGTCCTCGGTCGTTTCCATGTTCTTGGCGACCGAAAGCTGCAGCACTTCGCCCTCGGCGATGACGCAGGCAGCCGAGGAGAGAACGTCGAGCGCGTCGAGCGAGCCGACATCGACCATCATCCGGAAAGCCTGGCCGAGCAGGAAGTCGCCGACGAGGACGCTTGCCTGGTTGCCCCAGATCATCCGGGCAGTGGACTTGCCGCGGCGCAGGTCACTTTCGTCGACAACGTCGTCGTGCAAAAGCGTCGCCGTGTGCATGAACTCGACCGAGGTCGCGAGCTTGATGTGATTTTCGCCCTTGTAGCCGAACAGCGCGGAGGAGGCGAGCGTCAGCATCGGTCGCAGGCGCTTGCCGCCGGACGAGATCAGATGGTTCGCCACCTCGGGGATCATCTGCACGTCTGAACCGGCCTTCGAAAGGATCAACTGGTTGACCCGCTCCATGTCCGCCTTGGTTAGATCCACCAAAGGCTTGACGGATGCCAGTTTGTTTTTGCTTTCTTCAAGCGGTATGACCACGCCCAACGACCCGGACTCCTGTTCACTCTGTGAATTAGACCATAGAAAGGGGCGGCAGAAGCGGCAAGAGGCGAAATTGCCACGTCGCGGAAAATTGAAAGGGATTTCACGGCAAATGCATGAACTTATCCGCGCCAACGATCCCGTGCTGCTCTCCTTTGCCGAGAGCCTGATGAAGGATGCCGGTATCCACTGCTTCATCGCCGATCAGGGAATGAGCATTCTCGAAGGTTCGCTCGGCATGCTGCCGCGCCGCCTGCTCGTCGATGAGGACCACGCCGACCGCGCCCGCCGCATCCTCGTCGATGCCGGTCTCGGCGACGAACTGCGCGAACGGAAGTGAGCGAACGATGCCGGACGCCACACCCGCTGTCGAGGAAACCATAGACGCCTTCCATCGCGGCGGCTTCCACATCGTCCAGCCGAAGGGCAGGGGCCATCGCGCCGGCATGGACGCAATGCTGCTCGCCTCGCTGGTGGCCGATAGGGGCAAGGTGAGGGTGGCAGATCTCGGCGCCGGCGCCGGCGCCGCCGGTCTGGCGGTAGCGTCTCGCCTGCCGAACGCCGAGGTGGTGCTGTTCGAGCGCTCCGCCGAAATGGCGGACTACGCCCGCCGCAGCCTGCTGCTGCCTGCTAACGCCCATCTGGCCGATCGCATCTCGGTCGTTGAGGCGGACGTGACCCTGAAGGCCCAGGCCCGCAACGACGCCGGCCTCAAGGACGAAAGCTTCCACCACGTCATCATGAACCCGCCCTTCAACGATCCAGGCGACCGCAAGACGCCGGATGCACTGAAGGCCGAAGCGCATGCGATGACGGAAGATCTGTTCGAAAGCTGGCTGCGCACCGCCAATGCCATCATGCTGCCGGGCGGCCAACTGTCGCTGATCGCTCGCCCGGAATCGATCGCCGAGATCGTCGCCGCCTGCGGCCGCCGTTTCGGCGGCATCGAGATATCAGCGATTCATCCGCGTGAGGGTGAGAACGCCGTGCGCATTCTGGTGACTGGCATCAAGGGATCGCGCGCGCGCTTGTCGCTACGCGCCCCGCTCATCATGCACGAAGAGGGGAGCCACAAGTTCTCCCCCTTCGTCGACGATCTCAACAATGGCCGCGCCGCCTATCTCAGGCGTTAGAGCTGTTTTCACGCAATTCCGGACGGAAAACCGCTTCGCACTTTTCCTGGAATTACTCTAGCCAATCACGAAGTCGAACAGTAGCTTGATGTTCAGCCCGGCGATGACCACCGCGATCGTGTAGGCGATGGCCGACAGCCAGCGGGGCGCCACCAGCTCCCCCATCTTCGCCTTGTTGGCGGTGAACATGACGAGCGGGAACACCGCGAAGGAAAGCTGCAGGCTGAGCACCACCTGCGTCAGGATCAAGAGTTCCGCGGTGCCGGCGTCGCCATACCAGACGGTCACGAGGCCGGCGGGGATGATGGCGATGGCGCGGGTGATCAGACGCCGCACCCATGGCTGCAGCCGGATCTTGAGAAAACCTTCCATGATGATCTGCCCGGCCATCGTCGCCGTCACCGTCGAGTTCAGGCCGCAGCAGAGCAGCGCGATACCGAACAGCGTCGGCGCGATCGCAAGACCGAGCAGCGGCGCCAGCAGCGACGAGGCTTCGCCGAGTTCGGCCACGTCGGTTCGGCCATGCGCATGGAATGCGGCGGCGGCCAGGATCAGGATCGAGGCGTTGATCAAAAGCGCGAAGCACAAGGCCACCGTCGAGTCGATCGTCGCAAAGGTCAGCGCCTCGCGCTTCTCCGGCAGGGTATGGCCATAGTCGCGGGTCTGCACGATGCCGGAGTGGAGATAGAGATTGTGCGGCATCACGGTGGCGCCAAGGATGCCGAGCGCCAGATAGAGCATCTCCGGATTGGAGACGATTTCAGTCGTTGGGAAGAAGCCGCGGATCACATCGCCCCACTGCGGATCGGCCATGAAGATCTGCACGCCGAAGCAGACGGTGATGATGGCCAGCAGCGCGATGACGAAGGCCTCGACCCAGCGGAAGCCGATCTTCTGCAGGTAGAGGATAAGGAAGACGTCAAGTGCGGTGATCAGCACGCCGAGTTCGAGCGGAATGCCGAACAAGAGGTTAAGTCCGATCGCCGTGCCGATAACCTCGGCGATATCGGTGGCGATGATGGCGATTTCGGCAAACAGCCACAGTGGGATAGACACCCATCTCGGAAAGGCATCGCGACAGGCCTGCGCCAGATCACGGCCGGAGCCGATCGCCAGGCGCGCGCAGAGAGACTGCAGCACGATCGCCATCAGGTTCGACAGAAGCGCCACGGCGAGAAGCGTGTAGCCGAATTTCGAGCCGCCGGCGAGCGACGTCGACCAGTTGCCCGGGTCCATGTAGCCGACCGCGACGAGATAGCCGGGGCCAACGAAGGCGGCAGCGCGGCGCCAGCGGGAGGCATGCGTCTTCGCGCCGATCGAGCGATGGACATCCGCCATCGAGGCCTCGTCGCGCTCGTGGCGCCAACCTGACTTGGCCTTCGGGTTCATAATGTCCATGCAGCATCCGCCTGTGTGTTCGATACGAGCAATATGGCGGATTAGAATGATAATGCAAGTCATTCGCAATAAGAAACTTTGCGGGCGGATGTTTTGTGCGCCAGCCATTGCGTTTGCCGTTGCGACGCATACATGGGAGGGACGTCTTAAGAGCCTGTATGAAGGAATGATGATGGCCGGATTGTTGAGAAGACTGATGCCGAAGCGCTTCCGCAAGGAGGGCATCGTGATCCCGGTTATCAGGCTGCAGGGCGCGATCATGTCGGGCGGCAGCCAGTTCCGGCCAGCGCTGAACCTTGCCTCGACGGCCCAGGTTCTGGAAAAGGCATTCGGCTTCAAGGACGCCCCCGCCGTTGCCATCTCGATCAATTCGCCCGGTGGCTCGCCGGTGCAATCGCGGCTGATCTTCACCCGCATCCGCGAGCTGGCGCGCGAGAAGCAGAAGAAGGTCATCGTCTTTGTCGAGGATGTCGCGGCCTCCGGCGGCTACATGATCGCGCTGGCGGGCGACGAGATCATCGCCGACCCCACTTCGATCGTCGGCTCCATCGGTGTCGTCTCCGGTGGCTTCGGCTTCCCGGAGCTCTTGAAGAAGATCGGTGTCGAGCGCCGGGTCTATACGGCAGGCGAGAACAAGGTGATCCTCGATCCGTTCCAGCCGGAAAAGGAAAAGGACATCGAGTACCTGAAGACGCTGCAGCTGGAGATCCACCAGATCTTCATCTCGATGGTGCGCGAGCGCCGCGCCGGCAAGCTGAAGGACGACGAAACCGTCTTCTCCGGCCTGTTCTGGACCGGCACCCGCGGCCTCGAACTCGGCCTGATCGACGGCCTCGGCGACATGCGCCAGGAGTTGAAGAAGCGCTACGGCACCAAGACGAAGCTCGAGCTTGTCACTCCTGCAAGGGGGCTTTTCGGACGCCGCATTCCCGGCATATCATCCGCCTCGCTGGAGGGAGTCGCCTCCGGCTTCGCGGCGGGTCTTGTCGAGACCGCCGAAGACAAGGCATTGTGGGGCCGATACGGCCTCTAACGGAGCAACATAGACGACATGCCGCAACTTCTGATCATGGGTGTGCTCGTCCTGGGCGCCTGGCTCCTCTACCGCCGCTTCGTGGCCGACGCCAAGCGGCTGGCGGAGAAGTCAAAGCGCGCGCAAAGGGAACAGCAGACCGGCGCGATTGGCACGCTGGTCAAGGACCCGGTGACGGGGGAGTATCATTTGAAGAAGGATGAGGAGTGAGGGTGCTCTTACTTCGACCGTCGTTCATCGATCACTGCGCGGACGCGGTCGAAAAGATCGTCATCCTTCATTGACATCAACTGATCGCGAGGAAGTTGCATCCGCCTCTGAATTTCGTTTGCCATCGCGGCCACTGGGTCGTTGTCGATGTGCCCGTCGGGCTGCCTGTATTTCTCAGTAAGTCTTGCCGACAGCGTCTCCGCCATGGCCTTGCTGTCCCAAGCGAGCCTTTGGTCTGGAGGCAACTCCATGCGCCTGCGAATTTCATCCGCGATGCTGATGACAGCATCCTCAAGCGCTTGTTCATCATCTCTTCGCATCAGTGCCAGGCCTTCGCTGACGATTGCTGACAAGCTCGGATAGCGTCCGCTCTCGATGAGCTCTTGGAAGAAGCGATGTTCTTCGTCCGATAGCGCGATCGTGACCTTGGCGCTCATAAGTGTCTCCCGTGCAAAGCCTAGTCTCAGTTTACGGCTATCGACACCGCTTGTCCTCCCTGTAAACTGTGGGAAGGGGTTGCGCATTTGAACGTAATTTCTATCCATGATATACAGGGATAGAATGTATATCATGAGGTTTGCCATGCAGATTGCAAAATGGGGAAATAGTCTTGCCGTTCGCATCCCCAGTGCCGTCGTGGATGCGCTACAGCTCAAAGAGGGAGATGATGTGACAATCCGCGTGGCTGAGGACAAGGCGTTCGAGGTTGCGCGCAACGATGCCAGGGAAAAGGCATTCGAACGCATCAAGGCGTTTAAACTGCAGCTCCCGCCCGATTGGAAATTCGACCGCGACGAAGCGAACAGCCGGTAATGGCTGAGGGTGCCACTTTTCTGGATACCAACATCCTCGTCTATGCGCTGTCGGCGGGCAGCAAGGCGCCCGCCGCACAGGCCTTGTTGCGGCAGCCCTTTGCGCTCAGTGCACAGACGCTCAATGAATTCGCCAACGTCGCGCGCAAGAAACTCGCTCTCTCTTGGACTGATATAGAGCGTCTCATCGATGACTTGACGACGATGGCGGCGGTAATCGCCAGCTTGGATCAGACGACGACCAAGAACGCGATCAATCTGGTGAAGCGCTACAATCTCGCGTTTTACGATGCCACGATGTTGGCCGCGGCACTGGAGCTTGGCTGCACACGGTATTATTCCGAAGATCTGCAGGACGGTCTGACTATCGATGGGCGAATGACGATCACCAATCCCTTTCTGCCACCTGCGCCCGCCACCCCGCCGACACCAAACCCTTGACCCCCATCGCCACCCGTGGCACCTGTCGCCGCATCAAACCAATCGAACGGCGACCAACCTCATGTCCGCATCCAGCATCCCCGACCATATGAACCCGAAGCGCTCGTTCCAGGCGCTGATCCTGACGCTGCACAGCTACTGGGCGGACAAGGGTTGCGCGGTGCTGCAGCCTTACGACATGGAAGTCGGCGCGGGTACGTTCCACCCGGCGACCACGCTGCGCGCCCTCGGTCCCAAGCCGTGGAAGGCCGCCTACGTACAGCCGTCGCGCCGCCCGTCCGACGGCCGCTACGGTGAAAACCCGAACCGCTTGCAGCACTATTACCAGTATCAGGTCATCCTGAAGCCGAACCCGCCGAACCTGCAGGAACTCTATCTCGGCTCGCTGGCCGCGATCGGTCTCGATCCGCTGCTGCACGATGTCCGCTTCGTCGAGGATGACTGGGAAAGCCCGACGCTCGGCGCCTGGGGTCTCGGCTGGGAGTGCTGGTGCGATGGCATGGAAGTCTCGCAGTTCACTTATTTCCAGCAGGTCTGCGGCCTCGAATGCTCGCCTGTTGCCGGCGAACTGACCTATGGTCTCGAGCGTCTGGCCATGTATGTCCAGGGCGTCGACAACGTCTACGACCTGAACTTCAACGGCCGCGAAGGCGACGAGAAGATCAGCTACGGCGACGTCTTCCTGCAGGCCGAGCAGGAATATTCGCGCCATAACTTCGAATTCGCCAACACCGAGATGCTGCATCGCCACTTCATCGATGCCGAGAAGGAATGCCAGGCGCTGCTCGCCGCCGGCGCGCCCGGCGATAGCGATAACCACAAGCTGCACAAGTGCGTCTTCCCGGCCTACGACCAGTGCATCAAGGCCAGCCACGTCTTCAACCTGCTGGACGCGCGCGGCGTGATTTCGGTGACCGAGCGCCAGAGCTATATCCTGCGCGTGCGCACGCTGGCCAAGGCCTGCGGCGAAGCCTTCCTGCTGACGGATGCCGGTGGCGTCAATCTCGCGAAAGTGGCTGCCTGAAACGAGGGCTGAGCGCTCAGCGGCGCTCGTTTGCCTTGACGTCGACGGTGCGTGCCGCCGGGCGAAGCGCGCGCTGCAGCAGGAAGAACGATGAGATGGCAAGCATGTTGAGCAGGAAAATGACTGCGCTCATGGGTTGACTGATCCTCGTGACATCTGGTGAATCCCGCCGCCGTCGGCTGATTCCGAGATTACATTACGCCCTCCTGAAACGCCGCGGTATCGCAAGATCTTGGGATGCGTTTCTGGTCGCCGCCACCCATGTGGAAATGCCGGATGACAAGCGCGGGCATCCCGCATAGTCTCCCGCCGACCTGACATCGTAACGGGGGATATTCGATGTATATTATTCTTGGGCTCATCGTCCTGATCGCGCTCTACGCGGTCATGGTCTACAACGGCCTTGTGCGCGCCCGACAAATGGCCGAGGAAGCCTGGTCGGGCATCGATGTGCAATTGAAGCGCCGCGCCGACCTGATCCCCAACCTGATTGAAACAGTCAAGGGCTACGCCACCCACGAGAAGACGACGCTCGAAGAGGTCGTCAAGCTCCGCAACCAGGCGCAGGCCGTTCCATCAGGCGACGTCGCCGGTCGTGCTCAGGCTGAAGGACTGCTGGGGGCAGCGCTTGGCCGCGTCATGGCGCTCGCCGAAGCCTATCCGGACCTGAAGGCCAACGAGAATTTCCGCGAGCTGCAGACCTCGCTTGAAACCATGGAAAGCGAGATCCAGATGGCGCGGCGCTACTACAACGGCGCGGCGCGTGATCTCAACGTCAAGGTCGAGAGCTTCCCCTCGAACCTCGTCGCCGGCCAGTTCGGTTTCAGCAAGCGCGACTATTTCGAGATCACCAACGAGGCCGATCGCGCCGTTCCGTCGGTAAAGTTCTGATCCCGAAAGTTCTGATAACGGGCATTTGCCTTTGCCGAAAAGCTGCTATGAGCAGGGAAAGAGCGCGGCCGCGCGAGGTCGTGCGCAATGCCGACAAGATATCGAATGAAAAGACACGTCAATGAGTAAAGACAAGCTCACCATCATCCCGGCCGCTGCGCCACTGTCCGGCCGCGCCGTGCCTCCCGGCTCGAAGTCGATCACCAACCGCTCGCTGTTGCTCGCCGGCCTCGCCAAGGGCACCAGCCGTCTCACCGGCGCGCTGAAGAGCGACGACACGCGCTACATGGCCGAAGCCCTACGCGCCATGGGCGTGACCGTGGATGAACCCGACGCCACGACCTTCGTCGTCACCAGCTCGGGCGAGCTGAAGGCGCCGGCCGCTCCGCTCTTTCTCGGCAATGCAGGCACCGCCACCCGCTTCCTGACCGCAGCACTTGCGCTCGGCCACGGCCGCTATGTCGTCGATGGCGATGAGCACATGCGCAAGCGCCCGATCAAGCCGCTGGTCGACGCGCTGCAGTCGCTCGGCGTCGCCATCGAGGCACCCACCGGCTGCCCGCCGGTCACCATCGACGCGTCAGGAAGCTTTTCGACGAACAAGGTCGTCATCGACGCCGGCCTCTCCAGCCAGTACGTCTCCGCCCTGCAGATGGCGGCTGCCTGCGGCTCTGAACCGTTCACCATCGAGCTCGCCGGCGCCGATATCGGCGCCCGCGGCTATATCGACCTGACGCTGGCTGCCATGCGCGCCTTCGGCGCCAGGGTCTCGCAGCCGACGCCGTCCTCCTGGGTCATCGAGCCCACGGGCTACACGGCCACCGACTTCGTCGTCGAGCCGGATGCCTCCGCCGCCACCTATCTCTGGGCCGCCGAAGTGCTGACCAAGGGCGCCATCGATCTTGGTGTCGCCAACGAGGATTTCACCCAGCCGGACGCCAAGGCGTACGATGTCATCCGCCAGTTCCCGCACTTGCCGGCTGAAATCGACGGCTCGCAAATGCAGGACGCGGTGCCGACCATCGCTGTGCTGGCCGCTTTCAACGAGACGCCGGTGCGCTTCGTCGGCATCGCCAACCTGCGTGTCAAGGAATGCGACCGCATCCGCGCCGTCTCCACGGGCCTCAACAACATCCGCGCCGGCCTCGCGACCGAGGAAGGCGACGACCTGATCGTCTCGTCCGATCCCGCGCTTGCCGGCCAGACGCTGCCGGCCGATATCGACACCTTCGCCGATCACCGCATCGCCATGAGCTTCGCGCTGGCTGGGCTCAAGATCGGCGGCATCACCATTCTCGACCCGGACTGCGTCGGCAAGACCTTCCCGGAGTATTGGGATGTGATGGCGGGGCTCGGCGTGCATTATACCGACGAGGGCTGATATTATCTGAAGCGGCGGGGAGCCGTTAGCGGGGGAGTGAGATGATCCGGCGGCTTTCTGGTTTTTGCCTCGCGTTGCTTTTGATGATGGCCGCCGCCCCGCTTTGGGCGGCCGGTCCTCTGTTCGCAGCCGAGGTCATCAATTCTTACGTCTCCGATATCGCGCTGGAAAAAAGCGGCGTGATGACGGTGACCGAAACCATCACCGTCAACGCCGAAGGCAACCAGATCCGCCGCGGCATCTTCCGCGATTTCCCGCTGACGCAGACGGATGCGAACGGCCGCCGCATCCGCGTCGATTTCGAGCTCGTCTCGGTCAAGCGCGACGGCCGCGACGAGCCCTCGCGCACGGAGACGATCACCAACGGTATCCGCATCTACGCCGGCTCGCCGGATGTGCTGTTGAACACCGGCCGCCATGAATATGTCTTCACCTACCGCACCGGCCGGCAGATCCGCTATTTCGACGATCACGACGAACTCTACTGGAACGTGACAGGCAATGGCTGGATCTTCCCGATCCTCTCGGCCACCGCAAACGTCAACCTTCCATCCGGCGTCTCGGCCACCGACACCGCCTACTTCACGGGCCCGCAGGGCGCGACGGAAACCAATGCCCGCGCCAACAACGGCGGTAACCGCGTCTCCTTTGCCACGACTGCTCCGCTTGGGCCCAACGAAGGCCTGACCATTGCCATCAAGATGCCGAAGGGCTCGATCGACCCGCCGTCGGATCGCGAGGCGAACCGCTGGTGGCTGAGCGACAACCGCGACTACCTGATCGGCTTCGGCGGCTTGATCCTGGTTTTCCTCTATTACACCCGCTCCTGGCTGAAGGTCGGCCGCGATCCTGAGCGCGGCGTCGTCGTGCCGCGCTGGGATGCGCCCGATGGCATCTCACCGGCGCTGGTCAACTACATCGACAACAAGGGGTTCTCCGGCCAGGGCTGGACGGCGCTCTCGGCCACCGCGCTCAATCTGGCGGTGCGCGGCTTCGTCGTGCTCGAGGATCTGAAGACTTCGATCGTCATCCGCCGCACCGACAGGCCGAACGTCGGCGAAAAATTCGAGGCTGGCGAGGCGAGCCTGCTCAACGCTGTCGGCGGCAAGGGTTCGCTGACCATCGACAAGGCCAATGGCGAGCGCGTCAAATCGGTCGGCGAGAAGTTCCGCTCCGCCATCGAGCGCGAGCATCGCGGCAAGTACTATAATTCCAACGCCGGCTACACCATCGGCGGCATCGTCCTCAGCGTCGTCTGCCTGCTCGCCCTGTTCGTCTTCGGCTCGCTGGAGCCGGATACCATCGTGCTGATGATCATCCCGATCGTCGTTTCGGTGTTCGTCTCCGTCTTCGTCGGCGGGGTGGCGAAATCCTTTGGCCCGGGCAAGTCGCTCGGCGGCAAGATCATGGCGGTCGTCGCCATCGCTATCATCGTCTTCGTCGGCTTCAGCATCATCTCGACGCTGCTGCTGGCGCTGCTATCGAGCCTGATGGAGTTCCACGAGACGCCGATGATCTTCGCTGTCGGTGGCATCCTGCTGCTGAACATCCTCTACGTCTTCATCATGGGCGCGCCGACACCGCTCGGCTCGAAGATGATGGATGGCATCGATGGCCTGCGGCAATATTTGACGCTGGCCGAAAAGGACCGCATGAACATGGCCGGCGTCCCCGAGATGTCGCCGCAGCATTTCGAAAAGCTGTTGCCTTATGCCGTGGCGCTCGGCGTCGAGAAGCCATGGACACGGACGTTCGAAACCTGGCTTGCCGCCGCCGCGGCGGGTGCCGCTGCCGCTGCCGCCTATCACCCGGGCTGGTATTCCGGCAATTTCGGCGGCGGAAACTTTTCCGATCGCATCGGCGGCTTCTCGTCCTCGATGGCATCGACCATCGCCTCGACACTGCCGAGCCCTCCGCCCAGTTCGTCCTCGGGTTTCTCC
>UCCA01000027.1:0-377 GCA_900470805.1 Hyphomicrobiales bacterium
CGGCACAACGCAACCTTCCACCCGCACCCCGCAAAAACACCGCGCCACACCCCCAACATCTCCAACCCCTATTACCCCACCCTTGCCATCCGCCCCCATAGCGCTTAGCTCTCAGCCCTCACGAATCCGGATAACCCATGCCGCACAAGGTCTCCCTGTCCCGTCTCAAGCTCACCGACTTTCGCAACTACGCGACAGCCGGTCTGGAGCTGGATGGCCGGCATGTGGTGCTCACCGGCGACAATGGTGCCGGCAAGACCAATCTGATGGAAGCGGTGTCCTTCCTGTCGCCGGGCCGTGGCCTGCGCCGCGCCACCTATGGCGACGTCACCCGCGTCGGTGCCCATGCTGGCTTTTCGATCTTCGCGGCGCTCGAC
>UCCA01000027.1:405-48826 GCA_900470805.1 Hyphomicrobiales bacterium
GAATTGACCGACCATCTGCGCCTGCTCTGGCTGACGCCGTCGATGGACGGTCTCTTCACCGGCGGCTCGTCCGAGCGTCGTCGCTTTCTCGATCGCCTGGTGCTGTCGCTCGATCCCGCCCACGGCCGCCGCGCCAGCGATTTCGAGCGCGCCATGCGCAGCCGCAACAAGCTGCTCGACGAGCGCCGCTTTGACCCCTCCTGGCTCTCGGGCATCGAGGAGCAGATGGCGACGCTTGGCATCGCCATGGCCATGGCGCGTCAGGAAATGCTCGGCCTGCTGGTTCGCCTGATCGAGGAAACCCGCGAGACCTCGCCCTTTCCCTCCGCCTCGCTCGATCTCGCCGGCTTCATGGATGGCCAGTTCGATCGCCCCGCCGTCGATCTCGAGGACGAATACGCCGCACAGCTCGCCGAAAGCCGCTACCGCGACGCCGCCGCTGGCCGGACGCTGGAGGGGCCGCACCGCGCCGATCTTCTGGTGCGCCACCGCGACAAGCGCATGGACGCGGCCCGCTGTTCGACCGGCGAGCAGAAGGCGCTGCTGGTCGGGCTGATCATGGCGCATGCCCGCCTCGTCGCCAATCTCACCGACCACGCGCCGATCCTGTTGTTGGACGAGATTGCCGCCCATCTCGACGAATCCAGGCGCGCCGCGCTGTTCGATCTCATCGATGCGCTCGGCGGCCAGGCCTTCATGACCGGCACCGACCGGTCGATGTTTGCAGCACTCGGTGACCGCTCGCAGTTTTTCACCGTTGCCGATGGAAGGGTTTTCGAATGACCGACACTTTCCCCGCCGCCGAAACGCATGCTAGCATCGCTCCCATGGAACCGTTGAGCCCCGATGAAATCGCCCGCTACCAGCGCCACATCCTGCTGCCGGAGATCGGCGGCGCCGGCCAGCAGCGGCTGAAGGCTGCGAGGGTGCTTGTCATCGGCGCCGGCGGCCTCGGCGCTCCGATCCTGCAATATCTCGCCGCCGCCGGTGTCGGCACGCTTGGGATTGCCGACGACGACCGCGTGTCGCTCTCAAACCTGCAGCGCCAGGTAATCCATGATTCCGGCACGATCGGCGAGCTGAAGACGGAAAGTGCCGCCTTCGCCATCGCCCGCCTCAATCCGCATGTCCGCGTCATCCGCTTCGAGGAGCGTTTCTCGCCGGACTCGGCTCGCCGCCATCTCTCCGGCTTCGATCTCGTCATCGACGGCTCCGACAATTTCGACACCCGCTACACAGCAGCCGATGCCGCCGAAGCCGCGCAACTGCCGCTGGTGACAGGCGCCGTCGGCCGCTTCGATGGTTCCGTCACGGTGCTGAAACCCTACGAGACATCAGCCGATGGCACGCAGAACCCCGGCTACCGCGATCTCTTCCCGGAAAAGCCGCCCGCCGGCCTCATCCCCGTCTGCGCCGAAACCGGCGTCATCGGCGCGCTCACCGGCGTCATCGGTACGCTGATGGCGATGGAGGCGATCAAGCTGATCACTCAGACCGGCGAACCGCTGGTCGGCCGCCTGCTTCTCTACGACGCCATGTCCGCCCGCTTCGACACCATCCGCTACAAGCGCCGCCGCCCGAGAGCGGACAAGACTGGCCAGACACAGGCGTCATGACGACCATCCTACGCCTCGATCCCGGCTTCACCCGCTGGGACGACCTGCTGACACTGATCCTGTCATCCTTCGCCTACATGAACGAACGCATCGACCCGCCGTCCTCAGCGCTGGCGCTGACCGCAAAATCGCTCGCCGCCAAGGCCGAGGTGGAAATCGCCTACGCCGCGATGGATGGCGACATGCTTCTCGGCTGCATCTTCCTGCGGCCGGAGACGGACTGCCTTTACGTCGGCAAGCTGGCGATCGCCCCGGAGACACAGGGTCGCGGCGTCGGTCGGCAACTGCTGACGCTTGCCGAAGACACGGCGCGCCGGCTTGAATTGCCGGCACTGAGATTGGAAACCCGCATCGAGCTGACCGGCAACCACGCCGTCTTCGGCCGTTGGGGCTTCGAAAAGACTGCGGAAAACGCCCATCCCGGCTTCACGCGCACCACCTCGATCGAGATGCGCAAACCGGTCGCACCCTAGCGCCCGGGCAGCACCCGGTTCGGCGGCCGATGGCCATCAATGAACGCGCGGATGTTGATGATCACCTTGTCGCCCATGTCGATCCGGCCTTCGATGGTGGCCGAGCTCATATGCGGCAGCAGCACGACCTTGCCGTCATTGGCGAGCTTGATCAGCTTCGGATTGACCGACGGCTCGTTCTCGAACACGTCGAGCCCGGCGCCGGCAAGCTTGCCCTCGCGCAGGCTCTTGATCAGCGCCGCCTCGTCGACGATGTCGCCGCGCGCGGTGTTGACCAGATAGGCGGTCGGCTGCAGCAGCGCCAGCCGCCGCGCCGAGAGCAGATGGAAAGTCGCTGGCGTCGACGGGCAATTGACCGAGACGATGTCGACGCGGGCGAGCATCTGGTCGAGGCTTTCCCAGTAGGTGGCCTCCAGCTCGTCCTCGGTCGTCGCCGTCACCGGCTTGCGGTTGTGGTAGTGGATGGAAAGCCCGAACGCTTTGGCGCGGCGGGCGACGGCGGTGCCGATCCGGCCCATGCCGACGATGCCGATCCGCTTGCCGTGAATGCGTCGCCCGAGCATCCAGGTTGGCGACCAGCCGGCCCATTCGCCGGGCTGATCGGTCAGCACCCGCGCACCTTCGCCGATCCGTCGCGGCACGGCCAGAATCAGCGCCATCGTCATGTCGGCCGTGTCTTCGGTCAGCACGTTCGGCGTGTTGGTGACGGTGATGCCCTTGCGGGCGGCGGCCTCGACGTCGATGTGGTCGGTGCCGTTGGAAAAGCTGGCGATCAGTTTGAGTTGCGGCCCGGCCTCTTCGAGCAGCGCCGCATCGATCCGGTCCGTCACCGTCGGCACCAGAACCTCGGCGCTTTTCATCGCCGCCGCCAGCTGTGTTACGCTGCGTGGCGCGTCGTCGATGTTGAGTTCGGCGTCGAACAGTTCGCGCATCCGCGTCTCGACGGCGTCGGGCAGCTTGCGGGTGATGTAGACCTTCGGTTTTTTCTTCGTCGTCATGTCCGCAGCGGCTGCCTTGTTCAGAGGTCTTTAACCAAGACGAGGGATAATTTTCCCGTTCCGGGGAATTTCTACCAGACCCGCACGCGAAGACAAACAAAACTCGCTGAGCGTGCGTGGAATGTCGAGGCCCGGAGATCAGACAGCAGAACTGTCTGGGTTGGAACGAACGGAAATCGTCATGCGCAGCACAGTCCTGAAATCATGCCTCGCCCTTGCGATGGGCTTTGTGCTTTCGGCCGGAACCGCCGAGCTGGGCTACGCCCAGGCGGCCAAGGGCCCGAGCGGCCTGCCGCTGCCGCGTTTCGTCACCCTGAAGTCGAAGCGCGTCAACCTGCGCATCGGCCCCGGCACCGATTACGCCGCCTCGTGGATGTACCTCAAGGCCGGCCTGCCGGTCGAGATCATCCAGGAATACGACAACTGGCGCCAGGTCCGCGATGCCGATGGCACGGAGGGCTGGGTCAACCAGTCGCTGCTGTCGGGCTCGCGCGCCGCCATCGCCGCCCCGTGGATGAAGGGCAAGGGCAAGAGCGTCTTCGTCAACATGCGCCGCGAATCGCAGCCGTCCTCTTCGGTCGTCGCCAAGCTCGAACCCGGCGTCACCATGAATATCGGCGAATGCAACGGCGATTGGTGCTTCGCGAAAACCGACGGCGCCGAAGGTTGGGTGGCGCAGTCGGAAATCTGGGGTGCCTATCCCGGAGAGGCCTTCAAATAAAGTCGAGCCGGAGAGGCCTTCAAGTGAGGCCAACCCCGGAAAAGCCTTCAGGTAAGCGAAGCCTTAGACAAGGCTCGCCTGCTTTCCGGCTTCGGCCAGCGACTTCATCGGCCGTGGTCCGATCTGCTGGATGACGATGCCGGCCGCCAGGCAGCCAAGCTTGCCGCAATCCTCAAGCGTCCGTCCCTGCGTGTAGCCGTAGAGGAAACCGGCGGCGAACAGATCGCCGGCGCCAGTCGTATCGACCAGTTCCTTGATCGCGATCGC
The DNA here is from genome assembly GCA_900470805.1 of Hyphomicrobiales bacterium. Lineage (GTDB taxonomy): Bacteria > Pseudomonadota > Alphaproteobacteria > Rhizobiales > Rhizobiaceae > Rhizobium. The sequence continues at coordinate 4,481 of UCCA01000027.1, forward strand.
ATCGACCTGATAGCGCTCGCTGCTCTTCAGGATCACGGCGCCGTCCTCGCTCATTGTCACCGCGGCGATCTTGCAATCCTGCGCGATCTTCGTCAGCGCCACCTCGAAGTCGTCGGTCTCGTAGAGCGCCAGCGCTTCCTGTTTGTTGGCGAAGACGATATCGACGGTGCCGGAGCGCATCAGGTCAAGGAACTCGTCGCGGTAGCGGCCGACGCAGAAGCTGTCGGACAGCGTCATCGACACTTCGCGGCCATTCTCGTGGGCGATGCGGGCGCAATCGCGGATCGCTTCCTTGGCGCGCGGCGGATCCCAGAGGTAGCCTTCGAAATAGGTGACCTTCGACTGTGCCACGACCTCGGGCTCGACATCCTCCGGTCCAAGCTCGACGCAGGCGCCGAGATAGGTGTTCATCGAGCGTTCGCCGTCCTCGGTGACGAAGATCATCGAGCGCGCCGTCGGCGGGAACTTGCCCTTCGGCTGCGTCTGGTAGTGCACGCCCTGCGCCCGGATGTCATGCGCGAAGATTTCGCCCAGCTGGTCCTCGGCGACCTTGCCGAAATAGGCCGCCTTGCCGCCGAAGCTGGCGATGCCGGCCGCCGTGTTGCCGGCGCTGCCGCCGGATGCCTCGAGCGCTGGGCCCATGTGGGCGTAGAGCAGTTCGGCGCGCTCGGCGTCGATCAGGTTCATCGCCGCCTTGGTGATCTTGTGATCAATGAGGAACTGCTCGTCGCAACGCGCAATGATATCGACGATCGCATTGCCGACAGTCAGAACATCGAATTTGGTCATGAATTGGGAGATCCCGGTTGTGGTGATAGCCGGTAGTCGGTCATAGCGAATTTTCGGCGCATGGGAAGCAGAAATGCCGGATCTGCGGCCATTGCTTTCATCAAAATGCCGCGCCGGCGTCATTTGCCTGTCACTTTCGCTGGCTATATCTCTCATCAACAAGATCGGCATGGGCGGCCTCAAAGCCGCTGCCGATCAAGAAGGGAATGATACCCTTCGACGATACCGGAGCGACGCTGACCACGGATGTACTGGCAGCATGGCCGACCGGCAATCCGGCAGGACCGGATGCGGAAAAGCGGGCTGTGCCCCGCTTTTTTTGCTTTCCGCGCAAGACATTGGCTGGATCGCTGTTTGTCAGCGCCGGCATTTTGCTGCTAGACCTTTGGCTGTTCCAGCAATAGGCAGCCCTCCCGTATGTCCGCCATCGTTCTCGACGTTCTTCCCATCTTCGTGATGATCCTGATCGGCTGGCTGATCGTCAAGGTGAGGTTGATGAAGGCCGAAATCGGCGATGCGCTGAGCGATTTTGTCTTCAAGATCGCCGTGCCGCTGCTGCTGTTTCGCACCATCGCCGAGGCCGATTTCCAAGGCGCCTCGCCATTCCGGCTGTGGCTCGCCTATTTTTCCGGCGTCGCCGTCACCTGGGCCGCCGCCCACATCGCCGCCACCCGGTTTTTCGGCCGCGACGATCGCATCGGCGTGCTGGCCGGCGTGTCGTCGGCCTTCGCCAACACCATCTTCATCGGCCTGCCGCTGGTGCAGCGCACCGTCGGCGACAAGGGTCTGGTACCGCTGTCGATCCTGATTGCCGTGCATCTGCCGGTCATGATGATCGTCGGCACCGTCCTGATGGAGCGCGCCGAACGCAAGATCGCCGGCGGCCCCGGCCGCGGCGTCCTTCAACTGCTCCGCCAGATCGGCAGCAATCTCATCCGCAATCCGCTGGTGATCGGGCTTGCCGGCGGCGCGCTGATGCACATTCTCGGCTGGACGATGCCGGCGCCGATCGAATCGATCGTCGATCAGATCGCTGGCGTCGCCGGTCCCGTGGCGCTGATTTCGCTCGGCATGGCCCTGCAGCAATATGGCATCTCGGGGAATGTCGGCATATCGAGCGTCACCTCCGCCTTCAAGCTGTTGCTGTTGCCCGCCTGCGTCTGGACCAGCAGCCATCTGCTCGGTCTGGAGGCTGACTGGACGGCGGCGCTGGTGCTGATCTCGGCGGTGCCGACCGGTGTCAACGCCTGGCTGATCGCCAATCGCTTCGGTGTCGGCCATAGCCTGGCCGCGTCGACCATCACGTTCACGACGGCACTCGGCGCCATCACCGTGTCCTTCTGGGCCTATCTGCTCGGCCCGTGAACCAACAGGAAAAGCCCGGCCTGAGACCGGGCTTGATCGCTTTGAAGACGAAAAACCTTACTGCGTCGCTGTGTCCGGCGCGTTCGGATCCGGCAGCGGCACCGGCGAATCGGCCAGCGTGTGCAGGTAGAGGATCAGATTGGCGCGATCGGTGTCCTTCTGCAGGCCGGCAAAGCCCATCGCCGTTCCGGCGATGTATTTCTTCGGCGCGGCCAGGAAGTGGTTCAGATGATCGAACGTCCACTTCTCGGAGGAGCCCTTGGAATAGTCCTTCATGGCCGAAGAATAGGCGAACCCCTCATGCGAGGCGATCGGACGATCTACGACACCAAAGAGGTTCGGCCCGACCTTGTTCGGTCCCCCTTTAGTGCCGTCATGACAGGCCTGACACTTCTTGAAGACCGTTTCGCCGGCCTTGGCGTCGGCCTTCCCAAGCAGTTGCGCGATCGGCACGGCGGCGGCCGGTGCGGCGCCACCGGCATCCGCGGCCGATGCCTCCTCGGCAACGATGGCAAAGCCCTCTTTCTCCGGGTTCTCGGAATGAAAGATGCTTTCCGAAGCGATGGAAACCGACATCAGAACGAAAACCGTCCCGAGTAGTGCTCCCACCGCTGTATTCACGTATGAATTCATCTGTGATGCTCCCCCCACAGCCAGCAGACATAAAACCGGTCTGTCTCTTGAAATCGAGCAAAACCTATGTCTTTTGGCAAATTCTTGCAACAGCCGAACACCTCGGCCGCATGAGACCTTTTGACACCTTTCTGCCCGTAAATGAAGGCCCGAGCCATGACCAGTCCAAATTTAGACAACGTCCTCGTCCTCATTCCGGCCCGCATGGCATCGACCCGGCTCCCGGGCAAGCCGCTCGCCGACATCGCGGGCAAACCGATGGTCATCCAGGTGGCGCTGAGGGCAAAGGAAGCCGCCATCGGCCGCGTCGTGGTTGCCGTTGACGAACAGGAGGTCTTCGATGTGGTCGCTGGCGCCGGCTTCGAGGTCGTCATGACCAGCAAGGATCATCAGTCCGGCTCGGACCGCATTTATGAGGCGCTGAGCAAGATCGATCCCGACCGTAAGATCGAATACATCGTCAACGTCCAGGGCGATTTGCCGACCATCGAGCCGGAAACGGTGCGCGCTTCGCTGCGCCCGCTGGAAGATGCGGCTGTCGATATCGCCACGCTGACGATCGCCATCGACGACGAGGCCGACAAGACCGCCCCGCATATCGTCAAGGTGGTCGGCTCGCCGCTGTCCGAAACCCGGATGCGCGCGCTCTATTTCACCCGGGCGACCGCACCCTATGGCGAAGGCCCTCTCTATCATCACATCGGCCTCTATACCTATCGCCGCTCGGCGCTGGAGCGCTTCGTCGCGCTCGGTCCGTCGACGCTGGAAAAGCGCGAATCGCTGGAGCAGCTGCGGGCGCTGGAAGCCGGCATGCGCATCGATGTCGAGATCGTTGACACCGTTCCGCTCGGTGTCGATACTCCCGCCGACCTTGAAAAGGCGCGGCGCATTCTTTCCGCACAACTGAAATGACGGATCTCTCATGAGCATCAAGACCAACAAAATCGCCTTTCAGGGCGACTTCGGCGCGAACTCCGACATGGCCTGCCGAGACATGTTTCCAGACATGGAGCCGCTGCCGTGCCAGACGTTCGAGGATGCCTTCGTGGCGCTGGAAAATGGCGATGCCGATCTGGCGATGATCCCGATTGAAAACACCATCGCCGGCCGCGTCGCCGACATCCATCACCTGCTGCCGGAATCGCGCCTGCACATCATCGGCGAATACTTCATGCCGATCCGCTTCCAGCTGATGGTGCTCCCCGGCGTCACCAAGGACGAAGTCCGCACCGTCCACAGCCACATCCACGCGCTCGGCCAGTGCCGCAAGATCGTCCGCGCCAACGGCTGGAAGGCCGTGGTCGCCGGCGATACGGCAGGTGCCGCCAAGCTGGTGCAGGAAACCGGAGACCGCTCGATGGCGGCGCTGGCGCCGCGCCTCGCCGCCGATCTCTACAAGCTCGAGATCATCGCCGAGAACGTCGAGGACACCGAGGACAACGTCACCCGCTTCGTCATCCTGTCGCGCGACGAGAATTGGGCGAAGCGTGGTTCGTCCGAGGAAAAGCTGGTGACGACTTTCGTTTTCAACGTTCGCAACATTCCCGCCGCCCTCTACAAGGCGCTCGGCGGCTTCGCCACCAACGGCATCAACATGACCAAACTCGAGAGCTACCAGCTCGGCGGCAAGTTCGTGGCGACGCAGTTCTACGCCGACATCGAAGGCCACCCGGAGGACGCCAACGTCCGCCGGGCGCTTGAGGAGCTGCAGTTTTTCTCCGAAAAAGTCCGGATACTGGGCGTCTACAAGGGCCACCCGATGCGGGGACAACTGCAGAAGCATTAAGACGGCGCTGAGGCGCTCTGCCTATGGTGGTGTTTCAGCGCGACGGCCGCATAAAATACTCCCTCATCCCGGCCTTGTGCCGGGATCCAGCAGCGTCGCGTCTGCGACGCGAAGGAGTGTTTCCAGCCCAAAGACTTGGGCTGGCTGGATCTCTGTGACAAGCACAGAGATGAGGGTGGAGAGAGTAATCCGCGCTCCGTCTACGATGGAAACGCCACTCATTTATCCGGCTCACAAACCCTGAGACGATGCCCGTCCGGATCAAGCACCACGAAAGTAGGCCCGAAGTCGAGGTCGGTGAGGTCTTGGGCGATCGGCAGATGCCGGCCGCGCCAGTCCTGGTAGAGCTTCGAGACGCCATTCTCTCCCGGCACCATGAAGGCAATCTCGGCGCGGCTGCCGATCGCCGAGGGCTGTGGCACGACGCTGCTCAGTCGCCACAGGCCGAGGGTGAAGCCGCCGTCGAGCGCGAAGGCGACGAAATTGGGGGCCGCCGCGACCGGTTCGCGATTGAGCAGCGACTTGTAGAACGATGCGCTCTCGGCCGGGTCCCTGACATAGAGAATGATAAGGTTCGGGCTGTTCATGATAGTGTCCCTCTTGGTGTGAAGCATGCGTGGCGAAGTGAACGCCGCCGGGTTTCCGGCAGCGATCGAAAGCGCGATCGAAATGTGAAAGCTGTCGGTTACGTCTCGCGGTCGCGGCGGGTCCAGTCGACGAAGCCGATATCGCGACGCAGATTCTCGGAGAGCGATTCGGCGTCGAGGCGCGGCGCACCGCTGCGACCCATGGTTTGTCCCATACTGCGCGAAGCATTCTGCATCATCCGCAGCATCAACGATTGCGGGTAGGGCGCATCGCATGCGCCATCATCGGCATGGCGGTTGCTGCCGACCGTCTGGCCTATTGTCTGGCCCATCATGTGGGTTGCGTTCAGGCTCGTCATGGCAGGTCCTCCTGTTTCGATAGGAGCCATACTAGCCTCACATACTGTCAGTTTATGGCAGTGGTGTTTGGCGCTCTCGCGGCACCACCTCGCGCTCGTGCCATTCCTGCAGCAGCACCGCGCGGCGCCTGGGATAGCGCGCCTCCTGGGTGACCATCTCGACGATGCGGTCGGTGCGGAAGTGTCGATAATCCTGTCTGAGCTCGCACCACGCCACGATCATCCTGACCTGCTCTGTATAGCTGATGGCGAACGGCCAGACGTTACGGATCGAGACCGCGCCGCTTTCGTCGGTATAGGTGAGCTTCAGCACCCGCTCGCTGCGGATCGCCTTGCGGATAACACCAAGATCTGTCTTGCTTGATATCGGCGGACGCATGTGGATCAGAAGCGGCGAGGTCTCGATCTCGTCGCGGATCTCGCGCGGCAGAACGTCGGCGATCTTGGCCAGCGCATCGGCGCCGGCCGCCGCCAGCCTCGGATCGGCGGCGCGGGCCACCCAGCGCGAACCGAGCACCAGCGCCTCGATCTCATCCTGCGAAAACATCATCGGCGGCAACATGAAGCCGGGCTTCAGGATGTAGCCGAGCCCCGGCTCGCCTTCGATATCGGCGCCCTGCGCCTGCAGACTGGCGATGTCGCGGTATAGCGTGCGGATGCTGACGCCGGTTTCCTCGGCCAGCACCGCGCCGCTCACCGGCCGCCGGTAGCGGCGCAGGGTCTGCAGCAATGTCAGCAGCCGTTCGGAGCGCGCCATGGCGAAACCCTACCGGTGTTTCCACTCCACCCAGTCGCGCATGAGGCGATGGGCGATGGCACCCTTGGGCGGCGGCGCCTTGCCCGTTGTGCCGGGGCGCTCGAGCATCTCGATCGTCTCCTCGCGGGTAAACCAGCGGCAGTCCTCGAGCTCCTGCTCGTCGCGGGTGATGTCGCGCGATTTCGCCTCGGCGTAGCAGCCGATCATCAGCGTGTGCGGCATCGGCCAGGGCTGCGAGGCGTGATAGCGGATGCGCCCGGTGCGAATGCCGGATTCCTCCAGCGTCTCGCGCCGCACGGCGTTCTCGATCGTTTCGCCGGGTTCCACGAAACCGGCCAGACAGGAATACATGCCCGGCGCGAAATGCGGCCCGCGCCCGAGCAGGCAGAGATCGCGCTCCTCATCGACGACAAGCATGATGACGACGGGGTCGGTGCGCGGAAAGATCGTGTGCTGGCAGGCGGTGCAGATTCGCTTGTAGCCGCCGATATGGGTCTCCATCGTCGCGCCGCAGCGGCCACAGAACCGGTTGTCGCGGTTCCAGCGGATCAGGCTTGCACCTTGAGCGAATTCGCCGAGCAGGACGTCGTCGAGCAGCTCGTCGCGATAGAGCGCGCGGCCGTCGGCGGGCTTGTATTGGCTCGAAAGCTCTTCTTCCGGCACGCCGACCGGCACCGCCAGCCGGGGTTCGCCGGATTTGCGGTAGCCGAGCAGGATCGTTTCGTCCCAGTTCGGCTTCAGATCCGTCAGCTCGTAGCGGGCAAACAGCGGGTCGAGCACCTGGCCGTCATGCTTCAGCACCAGCTTGTCGCCTGAAAAGGCGAAGATATGCGTGCCGTCCCTGGCCAGCGCCTCGGCCACCGAGGTTTCGTTGCGATGCTCGGAATCGCGGATCAGGTCGTTGGCGGCAAATGCCGTCAGGTTGCTGGGTTCCGGATGGGGTACATCCGAATCGAAAAGCGAACGGCTCATGATGAAAGGGCTTCCCGCATCGTCTCTATGAATTGATCTCGTTTTGCGTCCTCGTAGGCCTCCGCCTTTCCGAATCCCCAGACGGGACCCGGCCAGTTGGCGTCACCTTCGAAGCGCGCGATCACATGAACATGAAGCTGGCGGACGATATTGCCAATAGCCGCGATATTGATTTTTGTGGCGTTGGTCGCCGTCTTCAGCGCCGATGCCGCCATCTCCGTCTCGAAAGTCAGCATCACTTGGTCGAGCGGCGTCAGCTCGAAAATCTCGGTGATACCGGCCCGCTGCGGCACCAGGATCAGCCATGGCCAGCGACAGTCCCTGGCGAGCCGGAAATCGCACAGGCTCGTTTTCATGATGCTGATGCTGTCATTGGCCAGCCGGTGGTCGAGCTTGAATGCGTCCAACGGGTATTCCTCCAGAGTTTTCCAGAGGCTAGCAGTTTTTTCCGAGCTTGGCTTGCATTTGATCGCGATATTGCCGATATGTGCCTTCGGGAGGTTGGTGGTGGACGAGCCACTCGCCAACCGGGTCAGGTCCGGAAGGAAGCAGCCCTAACGAGCCAGGCACGGGTCATCGTGCCAGCCTCCCACCCTTCTCTCCATCCTTTGCCCGGGAGTCCGGGCGCTAAGCAGGGCGATGAGCGACACCGAGCGACAATCACAAGATGCCGCCTCGACGGGCACCGGATACCGGGTGCTGGCACGCAAATACCGCCCCAAGGATTTCACGGATCTGATGGTCGGCCAGGAGCCGATGGTCCAGACCCTGACCAACGCCTTCGAGACCGGCCGTATCGCGCAAGCCTACATGCTGACCGGCGTCCGCGGGGTCGGCAAGACCACGACCGCGCGCATTCTCGCCCGCGCGCTGAACTATAAAACCGCTGAGATCGACAAGCCGACCATCGACCTCCGTATCCCCGGCGACAATTGCCAGGCGATCATGGAAGGCCGCCATGTCGACGTCATCGAGATGGACGCCGCCTCGCATACCGGTATCGACGATATCAGAGAGATCATCGAGCAGGTGCGTTACCGCCCGGTCTCGGCGCGCTATAAAGTCTACATCATCGACGAAGTGCACATGCTCTCGACCCAGGCCTTCAACGGCCTGCTGAAGACGCTCGAGGAGCCGCCGGAGCACGTCAAGTTCATCTTCGCCACCACGGAAATCCGCAAGGTGCCGATCACGGTTCTGTCGCGCTGCCAGCGCTTCGATCTGCGCCGCATCAGCGCCTCCGATCTGGTCGGCCTGTTCACCACGATCGCGGCCAAGGAAGGCATCGAGGCCGAGCCCGACGCGCTGGCGATGATTGCCCGCGCCGCCGAAGGTTCGGCGCGCGACGGCCTGTCGCTGCTCGACCAGGCGATTGCTCATGGCGGCGGCGCGGTTCTGGCCGAATCCGTACGTGGGATGCTCGGCCTTGCCGACCGCGCCCGCATCGTCGACCTGTTCCAGCATGTTATCAAGGGTGATGTCGCAGCCGCCCTCGGCGAATTCGAAAGCCAGTATGAGGCCGGCGCCAACCCTGTGGCGGTGCTGACCGATCTTGCCGATTTCACCCATCTTGTGACGCGCCTCAAATACGTGCCCGATGCCGCCAATGATCCGTCGCTGAGCGAAATCGAGCGCACCAAGGGCGCGGAATTCTCGCAAGGCGTCGCGGTTACCGCGCTGTCGCGCATCTGGCAGATGCTGCTGAAGGGCATTCCCGAGGTCGAGGCCTCCTCGCGTCCGTCGGGTGCCGCCGAAATGGTGCTGATCCGTCTGGCCCATGCCGCCCACCTGCCGGCGCCCGAAGACGCCGCCCGCCGCCTCGCCGAATTTGCCGAAAACAACGGCGGCGCGCGCGCGCCCTCGCCATCGGGCAACGGCGGTGGCAATGGCGGCGCGACCGTCAGCTATCAGGGCAACGTCATGGCCCGCGCTACCGAGGCCGCGCCGCCACGGCCGCAAACATCCGGCCCAACCGCCATGCTGCGCGTCGTGCCGGCATCCGATCCGCAGGCGATGCCGCTAGGTCGCACCGAGGCGAAGCTCGCCGATGCGCCGAAGCCGCTGGTTTCGGTCAATTCGGTCAGCGACATCGTCAATCTTGCCGGCGAAAAGCGCGATGCCAAGATCAAGGCGCTGGTGCGCAATTTCGTCCGCCCCGTTCGCGTCCAGCCCGGCATCCTTGATGTCAACCTGACGGAAGGAGCGCCGGGAACGTTGCTCAACGAGCTTGCCGTCAAGCTCAAGGACTGGACCGGCATCCATTGGATCGTCAGTCTCAGCCGTGAGGCCGGACAGCCGACCATGGTCGAGGCCGAAGCCCGCGACAAAGCACAGCAGGTCAGCGACGCCCGTCAGGATCCCGATGTGGCGGCCATTCTCGCGCAGTTCCCGGGCGCCAAGATCATCGACGTTCGCGTCCGCGCGCCTGATGTCGAGGTCGAGGAGATCCAGGCGCCGGCGGCGGCCGAATCCGAAGAGGGCGATATTCTGCCCGGCGACGACATAATATTCTGAGAGACCAGGTTTTAGAGACCAGAAGGAGAAGACGATGCGTGACATCATGGGAATGATGGGCAAAGTCAAGGAAATGCAGGCCAAGATGGAGCAGATGCAGGCGGAAATCGCCGAGCTGACGGCCGAAGGCAAATCCGGTGGCGGCCTGGTGACCGTCGTCATCACAGGCAAGGGCGAGATGCGCAGCCTGAAGATCGATCCGTCGCTATTCAAGGAAGACGACGTCGAAATCCTCGAGGACCTGATCGTCGCCGCCCACAAGGACGCTAAGCAAAAGGCGGATGCGATCGCCGCCGAAAAGACGAGTGCGCTGACCGCAGGCCTGCCGCTGCCGCCCGGCTTCAAGATGCCTTTCTGATCGCGCATTTCGCGAATGGAACAGGACGGCGCCGTCCTATCGGTCGGCGCCTGTTGGCTTGCGGCCTCGACTGGTGTGCGAGGCCTTACTTGGCGTGCTGCGCCGAATGCTTCTGCATCTGATGCTTTGCCGGCTTCACTTTCGGCGGCGCGACAAACGTCAGCTTCATGTTGGCGATCCCGGCCGCCACGTTAAGCCCGGATGTCCCCTCCACCGACAGCGGCTGCAGCGCCACCGATCCGTCCAGCCCGCCGACCAGCGCATTGGCGCCGAGACCGAGCCCCACCGTCGCATTCGCCGCCACGCCGGAATAGCTGCCCTGTAGCACGCCATCGGGATGATTGGCCGGCGCATAGACATACCAGATCAGCGTTCCGCCTTTCAGCACGCCGATATCGACGCCGATCTTGGTGATCGCGCCGCGATAATGTTCGACGTGCCCCGGAGCCGACGGCGTGAACGTGCAGTCGACCTCCCGTTTCGAGCCGATGATCATGCCGATGCCCGCCGAGATGTCGCAGGTGAGCGAACCCGCGTGAACGCTGGCGGCCGCGGCCGGTTGAGTGGAAAAGATGGCGGTCGCCGCGGCAACGGCCAGAGCAACAGAGCTGAGCTTGAAGACGGACATACGAGCCTCCTTCGATTGGCAATCCGTCCCGTTGCAACTAGGCAAACCGCGTCCATCAGCAAGTGATGATGGATCCGATTTTTCCACCAGCGCCTTCCGAAGCTTGAACGCCGTCAGGCTTGCGCCAGCAGCGTATCGCGCAGCTTGTAGTGGATCGGCGCCGCCAGATAGCGGGCCCGATCCTCAGGCGACAGCCGCCGGCCGAAGGTCGCCATCATCTCAGGCATCGTCACCCGCTCGCCTGCAAACGGCAGCCATTCGATCGCTTCGCCAGCCGTCGCCGTACCGCCCTTGATCACCCGGCAATAGATACCCGGCCGTCCGGCTTTCGTGTAGCGCTTGACGAATGTCGGATCGCCCATCCTGGCGGCGAAGGTGGCGCAGGGGATACGCGCCGAGGTGACTTCGAGAACAAGATCGCCGGCTATGAACCGGTCGCCCACCGCTACCTTGGTGTTATCGAGTCCATCGATGACGATATTCTCGCCGAAGGTGCCCGGCGCGATCGTTCCCCCGAGTTCCGCCGACCACCAGTCGAGCGTCAGCGATCCCTCGACATAGACAGCCTGATCGACGCCCCCATGGTGCTTGCGGTTGCATATCGCGTCGCCGACGAGACCTTCGGCATCGACCATGACGCTGTCGGCGAGCGGATGCTTGTTGATGCCGGTCTTGTAGCTCTTGCCAGGCAGCTTCTCGGCGTGGCCGACGCAGACGGCGAGGATTTTCATGCTTGGAGCGGTTCCTGGCTGTTTCCGTTTTGACGATATATGGGCTAAGAACCCGATATGGCAAAGCGAGTCACCGGTCCCGAAATCGAAAAACTGATCCAGCTTCTGGCGAAGGTGCCGGGCCTCGGGCCGCGTTCGGCGCGCCGGGCGGCGCTGCACCTGATCAAGAAGAAGGACCAGTTGCTTGGCCCCCTGTCGAATGCGATGGGCGAGGCCTATGACAAGGTCAAGATCTGCTCGCGCTGCGGCAATGTCGATACCTCCGATCCCTGCACCGTCTGTACCGACGACCGCCGCGACCAGTCGCTGATCATCGTCGTCGAGGACGTCTCCGACCTCTGGGCGCTGGAGCGCGCCGCAGCCCTCAACGCCGCCTACCACGTGCTCGGCGGCACCCTGTCGCCGCTCGATGGCGTCGGACCCGACGATCTCAATATCAAGGGCCTGATCGAGCGTGTCAGCGCCGGCGGCATCAAGGAACTGATCATCGCCGTCAACGCGACTGTCGAGGGCCAGACCACAGCACACTATATAACCGACCAGCTGGCCGGGCTGGATGTGAAGATCACGCGGCTGGCGCATGGCGTGCCTGTCGGTGGCGAACTGGATTATCTCGACGAGGGTACGCTGACGGCAGCGCTCAGGGCGCGGACGGCGATATGAGGGGAGAAGTCATGCCACGGATTACCCCCCTCTGCCCTGCNNCAAGGGGGGAGATCGGCTGGAAGCACCCGCTCGCTCCGACATTGGCGTTCTGCAAAGATCTGGCCGCGAGTCGATCTCCCCCCCTGAGGGGGAGATGCCCGGCAGGGCAGAGGGGGGTGCCACACGCCGCCCCCTCGCAATCCTCCTCACCTTCCTCGCCACGACCTCGCTCGCCCACGCCGCCCCATCGAAGGCCGACGTCGAAGCCCAGTTCGAACGCTGGGTGCAGACCGACCTCTGGCCGGAGGCGCAGAAGAGCGGCATCTCCGAGAAGACCTTCAAATCCGCCTTTTCAGGCGTCGAGCTCGACTGGTCGCTCAACGATCTCGCCCCTCCAGGCTTCCCGAAGCCGAAGGAGCAGAAGCAGACGCAGGCCGAGTTCTCCTCGCCGGCGCCCTATTTCAACGATGACCGCCTGAAGCGCCTCGCCGTCACCGGCCGTGGCTTCCAGACGCAATATGCCTCGACGCTGAAGAAGATCGAGAAGACCTACGGCGTTCCCGGCTCGATCGTGCTGGCCATCTGGGGCCGCGAAACCGGTTTCGGCGCCGCCAAGATCCCCAATTCCGGCATCGAGGTGCTGGCCACCAAGGCCTTCATGTCGACCCGCAAGGAGATGTTTCGCACCGAGCTGATCGCCGGCCTGCACATCATCGACGGCGGCGACGTCACGGCCGCCGATTTCAAGGGCTCGTCGGCCGGTGCGCTCGGACAGCCGCAGTTCATGCCGACCAGCTATCTGAAATATGCCGTCGATTTCGATGGCGACGGCCACCGCAATATCTGGACCTCGGTGCCCGACACGCTGGCCTCGATCGCCAATTTCCTCGTCAAGAAGGGCTGGCAGCGTGATCGCGGCTGGGGCTATGAGGTGACCATCCCCGAGAGCGTCTCCTGCGCCCAGGAAGGCCCCGATCTCGGTAAGCCGATCACCCATTGGGCATCGCTCGGCATCGATCGCATCTCCGGCAAGGCCTTCCCGTCAGGTGAAAACAACGCCACCGGCATGATGATGGTCCCCGCCGGCCGTGACGGTCCGGAATTTTTGGTGACGCCGAATTTCTACGTCATCAAGGAATACAACAACTCCGATCTTTACGCGCTCTACATCGGCAATCTCGCCGACCGCATCGCCTATGGCTCCGGCGCCTTCCAGGGTGCCTGGGGCGATGTCGGCAAGATGCTGCGCTCGGACGTCGCCACCATGCAGAAGGCGCTGGAGAAGAAGGGCTACGACGTCGGCGGCTCCGATGGCCTGCCCGGCTACAAGACGCGCCGCTCCATCGGCCAGTGGCAGGAAAAGAACGGCATGAAGCCGACCTGCTATCCCGAGGCGCACATGATCGGCAAGCTGAAGTAGGCCCATCACGACGCGATGAGCGGGTCTGGCATCAGTGGTGCAGGTCGATCGGCGCCTTGAAGAACAGGTCGTCATTGGGCGGGATCGCCTGCCGCTCGATCATCCGGTGCACATGCGGCCCTGTTTCACCACGATGCAACGCCCGCAGCCGGTCGGTATTCTCGCCGTCCACCTGCGTCCGCCGCTGATTGTGCCTGATGTACTCCACCCAGGTCGGCGTGTGATAGGTCTCGATCCAGCGTCCGGGCTTTTCGAGATCGCGCATCAGCGCCCAGTTGCGGGCCCCATCGCGAATGCGGATGCGCCGCCGCTCGCCCATCAGCGCCATGAATTCCGGCACGTCGACATCGTCGATCTCGTAGTCGACCTGGATCACCACGGGCCCGCTGCGCGGCGTGATATCGAGGCCGAGCGACGGTTCGGTAAAGCGGTTCAGCGGATCAAGGTTGAGCGTCTCGAACGCCGGCATTGGCAGCTTCAGGCCGATGACGATGCCGGCGAGCATCACGACGGATGACAAGAGCAGCGCGTTGGCGACGCCGTACGTGTCGGCGGCAATGCCCCAGACCCAGCTGCCGCCGGCAATGCCGCCGAAAGTGACCGTCTGGTAGAGCGACAGTGCCCGCCCGACCACCCAGCGCGGCGTCGACAGCTGCACGATCGTGTTGAACAACGACAAAGCCAGCACCCAGCAGGCACCCGAGATCACCAGTCCGGCGCAGGTCAGCGTCGAATAGGGGCTGAGCGCGGCGATGCCGGCGCTGATGGCGAAGCCGGCGAAGGAGAGCCGCACGATTGTCTCGCTGGAGAGTTTTTCTCGCAGCCGCGCATTCAGCACCGCCCCGCCGATGGCGCCGATGCCGAAGGAGCCGAGCATCAGGCCGTAGGTCAACGGCCCGCCGATCACCAGTTCCAGCGCCACGATCGGCAGAAGCGCGAGGATCGAGCTGGCGCTGATCCCGAAGAGCAGGCCGCGCAGCATCACCTTCTGCAGGTTGGGCGACATCGAGATGTAGCGAAGCCCGGCGAAGATGGCGCTAGCAAGCGCCTCGCGCGGCAGCGTCGAGACTGGAAAGGCCGGCTTCCAGCGCAAAAGCGCGAAGATCAGGGCGAAATAGCTGAGCGTGTTGACCGCGAATGCCGCCGCCGCACCGGCTGCTGCGACGATGATGCCGCCGATCGCCGGGCCGACGCTGCGGGTGATGTTGAAGCCGACGCTGTTCAGCGTCACGGCGCCGGGCAGGTCGGCGCGCGGCACCATGTCGCCGACCGAGGCCTGCCAGGACGGGTTGTTCAGCGCCGTGCCGCAGCCGAGCAGGAAGGTGAAGAACAACAGCAGCCACGGCGACAGCAGGCCGAAAAACGCGAAGACACTGAGCAGCGCCGAAACCACGAACATGAAACACTGTGCCGTCAGCATCACGCGGCGGCGGTCGAAACTGTCGGCAAGCGCGCCGGACACCAGCGAAAACAGCATGATCGGCAGCGCGGTCGAGGTCTGCACCAGCGCCACCATGTCGCCCGACGTGGTGATGACGGTCATCATCCACGCCGCACCCACCGCCTGGATCAGCCCGCCGAAGTTGGATGCGATGCTGGCGAACCATATCCTTCGGTAGGTCTCGTGCCGCAGCGGCGCCAATGTCGAAGAAGTATACGCCACCATCCGTCCCACCCCCATGCTTCGCGCTCCGCAATGCTATATAAGCAAAGCGGGCGCTCTGGCCACACGCCGCGTGCCTCCCGTTGCCGGCATCCCGACGGAGCTTGCAATTTCTTGGAAACGGGCCTATATGGCTCTCAAATCTTGATCGTCTTGATGAAGAGTGGGCCGCAAGGACCCGCTCTTTTTTATTACCGCGATCATCCAAAATGCATGAAATTGCTAGGAGCGCATCGCTTGTCGGATACGACGAACGCAGACAATGAACGTGAGCCGCGGCTGATCACCGAGACCGGTCTGGACCAGCGTCTTGCCGATATCATCGAGCCCGTGCTGATCGATATCGGTTACCGCCTGGTGCGTGTCCGCATGCTCAACCAGAACGGCGCCACCATGCAGATCATGGCCGAGCGCAACGATGGCACGATGGACGTCGAAGGCTGCGAAGAGGTCTCGGTCGCCGTTTCTCCGGTCCTCGATGTGGAAGATCCGATCGATAAAGAGTATCATCTGGAAGTGTCTTCACCAGGCATCGACCGTCCGATGGTGCGCAAGTCGGATTTCGTGCGCTGGACGGGCCACCTCGTGAAGTGCGAAACGTCGATCATGGTCGGCAACCGCAAGCGCTTCCGTGGCAAGATTCTCGCCACCGATACGGATGGTTTCACGCTCGAGCGTGACCAGGTTTCCGAAGGCGAAGAACAGGCCATCGTCATTCCGTTCACGGCGCTTGCCGATGCGAAACTCATTCTGACCGACGATCTGATCCGTGATGCCCTGCGCGCCGACAAGCTGGCGAAGGCAGAGGCCGCGAACCAGAACGAAGCGGAAGACGAAGAATAAACCGATCAACTTGTGGCGCCGGGGAAGGGAACCCTGAACGCCTAGACGGAGAGAAAAGACATGGCAGTCAGTGCGAACCGGCTCGAACTTCTGCAGATCGCAGATGCAGTGGCGCGCGAAAAGGTCATCGACCGCGAGATCGTGCTTGCCGCAATGGCAGACGCGATCCAGAAGGCCGCGCGCTCGCGTTACGGCACTGAATCCAACATTCGCGCCGACATCAACCCGAAGACCGGCGAGATTCGTCTCCAGCGTCTGCTCGAGGTTGTCGAGGCCGCCGAGGATTATTCGACCCAGATCCCGCTCGAACTGGCCCGCGACCGCAACCCGGATGCAGCCCTTGGCGATTTCATCGCCGATCCGCTGCCGCCGATGGATTTCGGCCGTATCGCTGCCCAGTCCGCCAAGCAGGTCATCGTCCAGAAGGTTCGCGAAGCCGAGCGTGATCGCCAGTTCGACGAATTCAAGGATCGCGTCGGCGAAATCGTCAACGGCACCGTCAAGCGCGTCGAATACGGCAACGTCATTGTCGATCTCGGCCGCGGCGAAGGCATCATCCGCCGCGACGAAATGATCCCGCGCGAAAACGTCCGCTATGGCGATCGCGTCCGTGCATACGTCTACGACGTTCGTCGTGAGCAGCGCGGCCCGCAGATCTTCCTGTCGCGCACGCATCCGCAGTTCATGGTCAAGCTCTTCACCATGGAAGTGCCTGAAATCTACGACGGCATCATCCAGGTGAAGTCGGTTGCCCGTGACCCGGGTTCGCGCGCCAAGATCGCCGTGATCTCGAACGACAGTTCGATCGATCCGGTCGGCGCCTGCGTCGGTATGCGCGGTTCGCGCGTTCAGGCCGTTGTCGGCGAGCTTCAGGGCGAAAAGATCGATATCATTCCGTGGAGCCAAGACCCGGCGACCTTCGTCGTCAACGCCCTGCAGCCGGCTGAAGTCGCAAAGGTCGTTCTCGACGAAGATGCAGAGCGCATCGAAGTCGTGGTTCCGGACGAGCAGCTGTCGCTGGCCATCGGCCGCCGCGGCCAGAACGTCCGTCTCGCCTCGCAGCTGACCGGCTGGGACATCGACATCATGACGGAAGCCGAGGAATCGGAGCGCCGTCAGAAGGAATTCAACGAGCGCACCAACCTGTTCATGGATTCGCTCGACGTCGACGAAATGGTCGGCCAGGTTCTGGCTTCCGAGGGCTTCGCGGCCGTCGAGGAGCTGGCCTATGTCGATCTCGAGGAAATCGCCTCGATCGACGGTTTCGACGAAGACACGGCCCAGGAAATCCAGACCCGCGCCCGCGAATATCTCGAAAAGCTCGAAGCCGAGATGGACGAGAAGCGCAAGGCGCTCGGCGTTTCCGACGACCTGCGTGGCATCGACGGCATGACTGCCCAGATGATGGTCGCGCTCGGCGAGGACGGCATCAAGACGATGGAAGACTTTGCCGGCTGCGCCGCTGACGATCTCGTCGGCTGGAGCGAACGCAAGAACGGCGAGACCAAGAAGTTCGAGGGCCTGTTCTCGAAGCTCGAAGTTTCGCGCGTCGAAGCTGAACAGATGGTTGTCCAAGCCCGCCTCGCGGTTGGCTGGATCACCGAAGAAGACCTCGCTAAGGAAGCGGAAGCTGAAGAAGCTCCCGAGGCCGAGCAGGAAGTTTAATGTCTGCGCGTGAGCCTACCGTTTCTCCTGAGGACGACGATCTTGCAGGTTATGACGTGAATGGTCGCATGTGCATCGTGACGCGCGAAAGCGGATCGCCGGATGAGCTGATCCGCTTCGTTGCCGCTCCCGATGGGACGGTGGTTGCCGACCTGAAGCGCCAGCTTCCGGGACGCGGCTGTTGGGTGAAGATAGACCGCGCTCTGGTCGACAAGGCAGTGGCGAAGAAGCTCTTCGCCCGTGCCTTGAAAACGGACGTGAAGGCGGCCGCCGATCTCGGCGAGACCGTCGAGAAGCTGCTGATGCAGCAGCTGATGCAGATGATGAACATGGCCCGCAAGGCCGGACAGTTCATCAGCGGCTCCTCGAAAGTGGATGCCGCGATCAGGAGTGGCGCTGCCATCGCTGTGTTTCATGCGACGGACGCGGCAGCCGACGGCGTGAGGAAAATCGACCAGGCCCGCAAGGCCTGGCATCTCGGAATGGAAACCGAGGAAGAAATACCTTCCTACCACCTCTTCTCGGAGAGCGAAATGGAAGGCCTGATGGGTCAGAACGCTTTTATCCATGCTGCAGTGCTTGCAGGGCAGGCGGGTGAAGGTGTAGTGAAGCGCGCAAAGATGCTCGAACAGTACCGCAATGGCGGTCAGTCCCGGGCAGCGGGCGGCGCTGGCCGGCAAAAACAATGATGCGGTCACCGGACTTGTCCGGTCCCCAGATCATTGATCGACACTATTTGATTGACAGGGCCTGATGACGTCATCGCTCCCTGTCCGAAGGAACGGGAACGAATGACCGATAGCAATGACGACAAGACACTGAACGGACCAGGCAAGAAGACTCTGACCCTGAAGCCGTCGGGCGTAAGCCAGGGCACCGTGCGCCAGGATATGGGCCGCGGTCGCACCAAGGCGGTCGTTGTCGAGACCCGCAAGCGGCGCCCGATGCGTCCCGAAGACGAACGTCCGATCACGCCTGTGGCGGCCGCACCGGCAGCCCCTGTTCGCGCTGCCGAACAGGCACCCGCGCCAGTTGCCGCACCGGCCCCGGCCGCGCCGGCCCCTGTTCAGGCTCGCGCACCGCAGCCTCAGCAGCCGCAGCGCTATAACCAGTCGAGCGGCCAGCAGAACAACAACCGTCCTCAGCAGTCGCAGCCTTCGCGCCAGCAGGATCGTCCGCGTCCGGTGGTTCTGAACCATCTGTCGCCGGAAGAAATGGACGCCCGCCGCCGCGCCTTGGCCATGGCTCAGGTGCGTGATGCCGAGGATGCGGTTCGCCGCGCCGAGGACGAAAAGCGCCGCGCCGCCGAGGAAATCGTGCGTCAGGCCGCTGAAGCGGAAGAAGCCAAGCGTCTTGCAGCAGAAGAAGCGGTTCGCGCCGCCGAAGCCGCTGCCAACCCGCCGCCACCGGTTGCTCCGGCTGCTGCCGAGGCTCCGGCCGCTCAGGCGGGCGCACCGGCCGTTCGTCGCACGGATGGCGCGGCTCCCGCCCGTCCGGCTGCAGGGGCTGCTCCGGCCGCACCAGGCGTTCGCCGCCGCGAAAACGAGGAAGAGCGTCCGGCTCCGCGCGGCGGTACTCCTGTCCGTGGCCGCGTCGTTCGTCCGGAACCGGCAAAGCCGGTTACCACGCGTCCGAAGACCGAAGATGAGCGTCGTCGCGGCAAGCTGACGATCGGCACCGCAGGCGTTGACGACGACGGCACCGCCCGTGGTCGCTCGATGGCCGCCATGCGCCGCCGCCAGGAAAAATTCCGCCGCAGCCAGATGCAGGAAACCCGCGAAAAGGTTATTCGCGAAGTCATCCTGCCTGAAACCATCACCATTCAGGAACTGTCGCAGCGTATGTCTGAACGCGCCGTCGACGTCATCAAGTACCTGATGAAGGAAGGCCAGATGATGAAGCCGGGCGACGTCATCGACGCCGACCTCGCCGAACTCATCGCCGGCGAATTCGGCCACACCGTCAAGCGCGTCTCTGAATCGGACGTCGAACTCGGCATCTTCAACATTGCCGACGACGCAGGCGAACTCGTATCGCGTCCGCCGGTTGTGACGATCATGGGTCACGTCGACCACGGCAAGACCTCGCTGCTCGATGCTATCCGCAAGACCAGCGTTGTCTCCGGTGAAGCCGGCGGCATCACCCAGCATATCGGTGCTTATCAGGTCGAACAGAACGGCCATAAGATCACCTTCATCGACACCCCCGGTCACGCCGCCTTCACGGCCATGCGTGCTCGTGGTGCCCAGGCAACCGACATCGCCATCCTGGTGGTCGCGGCCGACGACAGCGTCATGCCGCAGACGATCGAATCGATCAGCCACGCCAAGGCGGCCGGCGTTCCGATCATCGTCGCCATCAACAAGGTCGACAAGCACGAAGCCGATCCGCAGAAGGTTCGCAACCAGCTGCTGCAGCATGAAGTGTTCGTCGAATCCATGGGCGGTGAAGTCCTCGACGTCGAAGTGTCTGCCAAGACCGGCCTGAACCTGGACAAGCTTCTCGAAGCCGTCCTGCTGCAGGCTGAAATCCTGGACCTCAAGGCCAACCCGAACCGCACCGCGGAAGGCACGGTCATCGAAGCCCAGCTCGACCGCGGTCGTGGTGCCGTCGCCACCGTTCTCATCCAGAACGGTACGCTGCGTCCGGGTCAGATCATCGTTGCCGGCGACGTCTGGGGCCGCGTTCGCGCCCTGGTCACCGACAAGGGCGATCACGTCAAGGAAGCCGGTCCGGCCATGCCGGTCGAGGTTCTCGGTCTGTCCGGCACGCCGGCAGCCGGTGACAAGTTCGCCGTCGTCGAAAACGAGAGCCGCGCCCGCGAGATCTCGGAGTATCGTCAGCGTCTGGCCCGCGACAAGGCCGCTGCCCGTCAGTCTGGCCAGCGCGGTTCGCTGGAACAGATGATGACGCAGCTGCAGAGCGCAGGCGTGAAGGAATTCCCGCTGGTCATCAAGGG
Source organism: Hyphomicrobiales bacterium (assembly GCA_900470805.1). Classification (GTDB taxonomy): domain Bacteria; phylum Pseudomonadota; class Alphaproteobacteria; order Rhizobiales; family Rhizobiaceae; genus Rhizobium. The sequence continues at coordinate 25,155 of UCCA01000027.1, forward strand.
CGACGTGCAGGGCTCGATCGAAGCCATTGCCGGCGCGCTCGACAAGCTCGGCACCGACGAAGTACGTGCCCGCATCGTCCATTCGGGCGCTGGCGGCATCACGGAATCGGATATCTCGCTGGCCGAGGCATCCAACGCCGCGATCATCGGCTTCAACGTTCGTGCGAATTCGCAGGCTCGTTCGTTCGCCGAGCGTGAAGGCATCGAGATCCGCTACTACAACATCATCTACGACCTCGTGGATGACGTGAAGGCAGCGATGTCGGGTCTGCTCTCGCCGGAGCGCCGCGAAACCTTCCTCGGCAACGCCGAGATCCTCGAAGTCTTCAACATCACGAAAACAGGCAAGGTTGCAGGTTGCCGCGTCGTCGAAGGCAAGGTCGAACGTGGTGCAGGCGTCCGCCTGGTGCGCGACAACGTCGTCATCCACGAAGGCAAGCTCAAGACGCTCAAGCGCTTCAAGGACGAAGTATCGGAAGTTCCGGTCGGTCAGGAATGCGGTATGGCCTTCGAGAACTACGAAGACATCCGTGCCGGCGATACGATCGAATGCTTCCGCGTCGAGCATATCACCCGCACACTCTGATCGTGCGAGACTAGAAATGTGGACGGGCGCCGGATTATCCAGTCCGGCGCCCGAACCTTTTGAGGCCCCAGACTTTTTTGAGGCAAAGAACAATGGCAACAAAACTCACCTCAGCACAACAGCAGCGCATGCTGCGCGTCGGCGAGCAGGTCCGCGCCGCGATCACTCTGGTTCTTCAGCGCGGCGAAGTGCGCGACGATCTCCTGGAGAAGACCGTGATTTCCGTGTCGGAAGTCCGCATGTCGAACGATCTGAAAGTCGCGACGGCCTTCATCACGCCACTCGGCGTGCCCGACCATGACGCGATCATCAAGGCGCTCAACCGCCATGCCAAGTTCATCCGCGGCCGCCTTGGCCCGCATCTCCGGCAGATGAAATACATGCCGGAAATCCGTTTCCGCGACGATACGAGCTTCGACAACTACAAGAAGATCGACGAGTTGCTGCGCTCGCCCGAGGTCATGCGTGACCTTGAAGGCGGCGATACCGACAAACAATAGCAGAAGAGCCTTATGTCCAAACCACGTAAGCCCAAAGGCCGTCCGATTTCGGGCTGGCTTATCCTTGACAAGCCTGTCGACTTTGGCTCGACCGAAGCCGTCTCCAAGATCAAGTGGCTCTTCAAGGCGCAAAAGTGCGGCCATGCCGGCACGCTCGACCCGCTGGCTTCGGGCATGCTGCCGATCGCCCTTGGCGATGCGACCAAGACGGTCCCCTACGTCATGGATGGCCGCAAGATCTACGAATTCACCGTGACCTGGGGCGAAGAGCGCGCCACCGACGACCTCGAGGGCGACGTCACCCAGAGCTCCGACACGCGCCCGACCGAACAGCAGATCCGCGATCTGCTGCCGCAGTACACCGGCGTCATCAACCAGATTCCGCCGCAGTTCTCGGCGATCAAGATCGCTGGCGAACGCGCCTATGATCTCGCTCGCGAAGGCGAGACCGTCGAGATCCCGTCGCGCGAAGTCGAGATCTTCCGCCTGACGCTGCTCGAATGCGAAAACGACAGCACCGCGCATTTCGAGGTCGAGTGCGGCAAGGGCACCTATGTCCGCGCGCTGGCCCGCGATTTCGGCCGCGAACTCGGCTGCTACGGCCATATCTCCGGCCTGCGCCGCAGCTTCGTCGCCCCGTTCGCCGAAGAGACCATGATCCCGCTGGCCGACCTCGTGGCGCTGGAAGAGATCGAGGACAACGATGAGCGCCTTGCGGCCCTCGACGCCCTGCTGATCGACACCAGCGAGGCGCTGTCTTCGCTGCCGCACCTGATCGTCAACGACGATCAGGCCCACCGCCTGAAGATGGGCAACCCGATCCTCGTGCGCGGCCGCGATGCCCCGGTCGAGGAAAGCGAAGCCTACGCCACGGCGCGCGGCAAGCTGGTCGCCATCGGCGAAATCGGCCAAGGGGAATTCCGCCCCAAGCGCGTCTTCGGCTGACCCGATACCCGGCGGAGGCGCTCCAGCACGCCTCTTCCCTTTGCTGCCTGAATGGTTTATAGGCAGCGCCAGCATCAGGCTTTGCTTGAATGCATTCGCGGCCAAAGCTGGACGACATCCCGGCTTTTGGCGACCTTATCTCCTCTCATCGAAAGGATCATACGATGTCGATTACTGCTGAGCGCAAGACGGCTCTGATCAAGGAATACGCAACGTTCGAAGGCGACACCGGTTCACCGGAAGTACAGGTTGCCATCCTGACCGAGCGTATCAACAACCTGACCGGCCACTTCAAGGACCACAAGAAGGATAACCATTCCCGCCGTGGTCTGCTGACGATGGTTTCCAGCCGCCGCTCGCTTCTTGACTACCTCAAGAAGAAGAACGAAGGCCGTTACACCAAGCTGATCACCAGCCTGGGTATCCGCCGCTAAGGCTTTTTTCGGCGGGCGCTCCCTCAAGGACGCCCGCCGCATTTCTTTCGGGGAAACGTTTCCCCGACCCCGCGAGACGCAAGGAGGCGTGGCGGGATTGCCCGGCGGACCCGGATGGGCCGGATCCGCCAAACCAAACCGTTGACCTGTCATGGGGCAGGATTGCCGGATGCTTTCGGCCAGGGCGCACGCCTTGGCCCGGTTCCTTCACCGGAGCCGACGTTGCAAAGCCTCCCGTTGTCTTGCCCATGATGCGTCATCATTGATTGCGGTCGACTGCGCGCCGTGCCTCTTTGGCCATGGCGCGTCTTCCCGCATTGAAGGACAAGACACATGTTTGACACCCATACCGTGGAAATCGAGTGGGCAGGCCGCCCGCTGAAGCTCGAAACCGGCAAGATCGCCCGTCAGGCTGACGGCGCCGTTCTCGCCACCTACGGCGAAACCGTCGTTCTCGCCACCGTCGTTTCGGCCAAGTCGCCGAAGCCGGGCCAAGACTTCTTCCCGCTGACCGTCAACTACCAGGAAAAGACCTACGCAGCCGGCAAGATCCCCGGCGGCTACTTCAAGCGCGAAGGTCGTCCGTCCGAAAAGGAAACGCTGGTTTCGCGTCTGATCGACCGTCCGATCCGCCCGCTGTTTCCTGAAGGTTACAAGAACGACACCCAGGTCGTCGTCACCGTCGTTCAGCACGACCTCGAGAACGATCCTGACGTATTGTCGATGGTTGCCGCTTCCGCTGCCCTGACTCTCTCCGGCGTTCCCTTCATGGGCCCGGTCGGCGGCGCTCGCGTCGGCTACATCAACGGCGAATACGTCTTGAACCCGCATCTCGACGAGATGGAAGAATCGGTCCTGGATCTGGTTGTTGCCGGTACCCACGACGCCGTTCTGATGGTTGAATCGGAAGCCAAGGAACTCAACGAAGAAGTCATGCTCGGCGCCGTCATGTTCGGCCACCGCGGCTTCCAGCCGGTTCTCGACGCGATCATCAAGCTCGCCGAAGTTGCCGCCAAGGAGCCCCGCGATTTCCAGCCGGAAGATCATTCCGAGCTCGAAGCCGAAATGCTGAAGCACTTCGAAGCCGAACTGCGCACCGCCTACAAGAACACTCAGAAGGCTGAACGCTACGCAGCCGTCGACGCCGTCAAGGCCAAGGTCAAGGCTCACTTCTTCCCAGAGGGCGTAGAGCCGAAGTACACCGCCGAAGTCATCGGCGCGACCTTCAAGCACCTGCAGGCGAAGATCGTTCGCTGGAACATCCTCGACACCAAGAGCCGCATCGACGGCCGCGACCTGTCGACCGTTCGCGCGATCGTCTCGGAAGTCGGCATCCTGCCGCGCACCCACGGTTCGTCGCTCTTCACCCGCGGTGAAACGCAGGCGATCGTCGTTGCCACGCTCGGCACCGGCGAAGACGAACAGTACGTCGACAGCCTGACCGGCATGTACAAGGAGCGCTTCCTGCTCCATTACAACTTCCCTCCCTACTCGGTTGGCGAAACCGGCCGCATGGGCTCCCCGGGCCGCCGCGAAATCGGTCACGGCAAGCTCGCATGGCGCGCTATCCGCCCGATGCTGCCGTCGGCTGAACAGTTCCCCTACACGCTGCGCGTCGTCTCCGAGATCACCGAGTCGAATGGCTCGTCCTCGATGGCAACCGTCTGCGGCACCTCGCTCGCTCTGATGGACGCCGGCGTTCCTCTGGCAAAGCCGGTTGCCGGTATCGCCATGGGCCTGATCCTCGAAGGTGAACGCTTCGCCGTTCTCTCCGACATCCTCGGCGACGAAGACCACCTCGGCGACATGGACTTCAAGGTTGCGGGTACTGCCGACGGCATCACCTCGCTGCAGATGGACATCAAGATCGCCGGCATCACCGAAGAGATCATGAAGGTCGCTCTCGAGCAGGCTCAGGGTGGTCGCAAGCACATCCTCGGCGAAATGGCCAACGCCATCTCCGAAGGTCGTTCGCAGCTCGGCGAATTCGCACCGCGCATCGAAGTCATGAACATCCCGGTCGACAAGATCCGTGAAGTCATCGGCTCCGGCGGCAAGGTCATCCGCGAAATCGTCGAAAAGACCGGCGCCAAGATCAACATCGAAGACGACGGCACCGTCAAGATCGCCTCGTCCTCGGGCAAGGAAATCGAAGCGGCCCGCAAGTGGATCCACTCGATCGTTGCCGAGCCTGAGATCAACCAGATCTACGAAGGCACGGTCGTCAAGACCGCCGACTTCGGCGCATTCGTCAACTTCTTCGGCGCCCGCGACGGCCTCGTCCACATCTCGCAGCTTGCTTCCGAGCGCGTTGCCAAGACCCAGGACGTCGTCAAGGAAGGCCAGAAGGTTTGGGTCAAGCTCCTCGGCTTCGACGAGCGCGGCAAGGTCCGTCTGTCGATGAAGGTTGTCGATCAGGCAACCGGCCAGGAAATCCCTGCCGACAAGAAGAAGGAAGAAGCAGCCGAGTAAGCTGCGCCTTCCCTGGACTTCATGGGCGCGGGAATCTTCTCGCGCCCTTTTTGTATTCGAGCCACTTGTATTCGAAATCGAGATAAGACCATGAGCAGCGAGACGCTGAAGACACTGTTCCACCCCTTTGTAAGCGGCACCGTCGAGGCGCCCGGCGAGGGCGAGCGCGTGCTCTTTCTCGGCGCCGAGGCAGGCTTTGCCCTGCCGGAGGGCTTTGCCGCCTCGCTGAGCGCCGTACAGGGCTTCAAGCCCTTGTACCGGCAGTTGCTCGCCCAGCGCATCGAAACCACGCCAGCGATCGAAGGTGAGGATTATGATGCGGTTCTGGTTCTCTGCAACAAGCACAAGGGCGAGAACGAGGCGAACATCGCCACCGCGCTTTCCCGCGTGAAGATCGGCGGCCTCGTCGTCGTCGCCGGCGGCAAGGAAGACGGCATCCAGCCGCTACGCAAGCGCATGGAAGCTTTCGGCCTGTCGATCGAGCACATGCCGAAATACCACGGCGTCGCCTTCTGGTTCGGCGCGCCCGAAGATAGCAGTGAGATCATCGCCAAGTTTGCCAAGCCGCCGGTGCGTGTCGACGGCCGCTTCACGGCATCACCCGGCATGTTCTCGCATGACCGCATCGACGACGGCTCGGAACTGCTGGCCTCGCGCCTGCCGGTCGATTTCACCGGCGACGTCGCCGATTTTGGCGCCGGCTGGGGCTACCTCTCCGTCGAGATGGCCGGGCGTTCCCCCGGCGTCAGCCGTCTGGACCTCTACGAAGCCAACCACGCAGCGCTGGAGGCCGCCAAGGCCAACATGGGGGAGAACTTCCCGAACCTATCCGCACGCTTCTTCTGGCACGATCTGGCCGGCGAGCCCGTCAAGGATAAGTACGACCTCATCATCATGAACCCGCCCTTCCACGAAGGCCACGCTGCCGAGCCGGCGCTGGGTCAGGCGATGATCAAGACCGCGGCCGCATCGCTGCGCGGCGGCGGACGCCTGCTCTTGGTTGCCAACCGCGGCATGCCCTACGAGCCGGTGCTGGCCGCTAACTTCAAGGAAAGCGGCGAAACCTGCCGCAACGCCCGCTTCAAGGTCTTGTGGGCGAAGAAGTAAGATCAGGCCCCTTCGATTTCCTTGCGGGCGGCGCTCGCAAGGAAGGCCGATCGCGTCAGCCCACGTTCCCTCGCAGCGGCATCAATGGCATCCAGCATGCCCTTGTCGAACGTGACGTTCGCCCGCACCGTTCTTGTCGTGTCTTCGATGAACGGCACGCGGGTCAGGAACGCACCTGAGGCAAGCTGTGCCCGCACCTCGGGAAGAGCGCTGATAGCATCGTAGGACGACGGCACGGGCAAAGGCTCATCCTCTGCCCAGAGCCGCAGCGCCTCGATCGCATTCGCGGTCAAGTCGTCTTCTGCGTCGGCAGCGGAAAACACCGATGGCAGATCGGGAAAGCTGATTCCGAAGGCACTTTCCGGTTCCTTGTGCACGAGCGCGATAAAGTACTTCATCTATTTCCCTCACAACCATCCGGCTTGCTTTGCGATGGCAAGCGCGGTGCCCGTCGGCAAGTCTTTCTTGGGATGCGGAACGATGATCGTTTGCGATCCTCTGCGGAGCTTGTGGTGCGAGCCTTTGACCGACACGATCTCAAAACCCTCACGCTTCAGCCGGGCAATGATCCTGTGACTGTTGCGTTCCATCGGCCGCTCCGTGATCGGCGAAGCATAATACGCATTTGGGAAAATAAAAAGGCCGTGCGCAATATAATGCGCACGGCCTCCAATCCAGTCTGATGATGTCAGTCTTACTCGACGTCCGCCCCGCGCAGCGCCTCGAGCGTCGGCATCGAGGTGATGTTGAAGCCGGCGTCGACGAAGTGGATCTCGCCGGTCACGCCTGCTGCCATGTCGGAGAGCAGGTAAAGCGCCGAGTTGCCGACGTGGTCGATGGTCACGGTCTTGCGCAGCGGCGAATTCTGCTGGTTCCATGAGAGGATCGCGCGCGCGTCGGAAATACCGGCGCCGGCGAGCGTGCGGATCGGGCCGGCCGAGATGGCGTTGACGCGGATGCCCTTGGGGCCGTAGTCGGCCGCCAGATAGCGCACCGACGCCTCCAGAGCCGCCTTGGCGACGCCCATGACGTTGTAGTTCGGGATCACGCGGGTGGAGCCGTTATAGGTCAGCGTCAGCATCGAGCCGCCGTCCGTCATCAGCGGCGCCAGGCGCTTCGCGATCTCGGTGAAGGAGAAACAGGAGATGACCATCGTGCGGCTGAAATTGTCGCGCGTGGTATCGGCGTAAAGGCCCTTGAGCTCGTTCTTGTCGGAGAAGCCGATGGCGTGAACGACGAAATCGAGCGTGCCCCAGCGTTCCCTGATGGCATCGACGGTCGCGTCCACCGAAGCGATATCCTCGACATCGCACGGCAGGATGAAGTCTGAGCCGACTTCCGCTGCCAGCGGCCGGACGCGCTTGCCCAGGGCATCGCCCTGGTAGGTGAAGGCAAGCTCGGCGCCCTGTGCTGCCAGCGCCTTGGAAATGCCCCAGGCGATGGAGTGGCTATTGGCGACGCCCATGATAAGCCCGCGCTTACCCTGCATGATTCCCGTCATGTTATTATCCGTTGTAGCGCTGGAAGACGAGCGTGGCGTTGGTGCCGCCGAAGCCGAAGGAGTTGGAGAGGGCAATGTCGATCTTGGCGTCGTCGATGCGCTTGCGCACGATCGGCACGCCGTCGAATTCCGGGTCGAGCTCGGTGATGTGGGCGCTTTCGCCGATGAAACCGGCCTGCATCATCAGCAGCGAGTAGATCGATTCCTGCACGCCTGCCGCGCCCAGCGAGTGGCCGGTCAGCGACTTGGTCGACTGGATGTGCGGGATCTTGTTACCGAACACTTCACGGATCGCGCCGATTTCCTTGCTGTCGCCGACAGGTGTCGAGGTGCCGTGCGTGTTGACGTAGTCGACCTCGCCCTTCACCGTTGCCAGCGCCTGGCGCATGCAGCGGATCGCGCCTTCGCCCGACGGAGCGACCATGTCGTAGCCATCGGAAGTGGCACCGTAGCCAACGATTTCGGCGTAGATCTTGGCGCCGCGCGCCTTGGCATGTTCCAGCTCTTCGAGAACCAGCACGCCAGCGCCGCCGGCGATGACGAAGCCGTCACGGGTGGCATCATAAGCGCGCGAAGCCGTCTCCGGCGTATCGTTGTACTTGGACGACATGGCGCCCATCGCGTCGAACAGGTTGGACATCGTCCAGTCGAGGTCTTCGTGACCGCCGGCGAACATGATGTCCTGCTTGCCCCACTGGATCATCTCGGCGGCGTTGCCGATGCAATGCGCCGATGTCGAGCAGGCCGACGAGATCGAGTAGTTGACGCCGTGGATCTTGAACCAGGTCGCGAGCGTGGCGGATGCCGTCGAGGACATCGCCTTCGGCACGGCGAAGGGGCCGATCCGCTTCGGGCTGTTGTTCTTGATGGTGATCTCGGCGGCTTCGATCAGCGTGCGGGTCGAAGGACCACCGGAACCCATGATGATGCCGGTGCGCTCGTTGTTGCTGATGTCGCTCTCTTCGAGGCCGGAATCGGCGATCGCCTGCTTCATCGCGACATGGTTCCAGGCGCCGCCCTGGGAGAGGAAGCGCATGGCGCGGCGATCGACGAGATCCGTCGGATCGAGCGTCGGGCTGCCCCAGACCTGGCATTTGAAGCCATGCTCGGCAAAATCGCTGGAGAAGGAAATGCCGGACTTGGCATCGCGCAGCGAGGCGGTGACCTCGGCGGCATCATTGCCGATCGAGGAAACGACGCCCAGACCCGTGACAACTACCCGTCTCATGTGTTTCGACCCTTCATTTTTGTAGCTTGGAAGACCGGGCAAAGCATGCCCGGCGCAATTAGGCTTCTTTGTCCTTGGACAGACCGACCCGCAGGTCGCTTGCCTGATAGATGGTTTCGCCATCAGCCTTCAGCCAGCCGTCGGCGGTGCCAAGCACAAGGCGACCGCGCATGACGCGCTTGAAGTCGATGCCGTATTCCAAAAGCTTGGTGGTCGGGCGGATCATGCCCTTGAACTTCACTTCGCCTGTCGAGAGCGCCATGCCGCGACCGGGTTCGCCGAGCCAGCCCAGGAAGAAGCCGGTCAGCTGCCACATGCCGTCGAGGCCGAGGCAGCCCGGCATGATCGGGTTGCCCTGGAAGTGGCAGGGGAAATACCAGTCGTCGGGCTTCACGTCGTACTCGGCGCGAATGTAGCCCTTGTCGAAGGCACCGCCGGTTTCGGAGATGTCGGTAATGCGATGGACCATCAGCATCGGCGGGAGCGGCAGCTGCGCATTGCCCGGGCCGAATAGCTCGCCGCGGCCGCAGGCCAGGATTTCCTCGTAGTTGAAGCTGGATTGTTTGGTCGCCATGAAAACTCTAATTCCCCCCGCAACTGTGCCGATGGATGTGAACGTTTAGTCCAAGTTCCGATTAAAATGAAGCACAAGCATGACTGAGCTTCATCACCGTCTAAGGACCGGCTGCCGCCTTATTTGGTGGTCGCATACAGGAAGGCCAAGCCCCCGGCCAGCACTAAATGCGCGAAAAGCCCGATTTTGCGGCGGTTTGACACCCGTTGTCCCCATTGAAACTATTGAAAGCCTTCCGCGCAAAAGTTATATGGCTTAGGGAAACCTGATTGCGGGACGCTAGATTAGCTGGAGTTTATTGATGGTGGCTGAAGCCCCTCTGACAATTGAAGCAAGGTTGCGGGGCGCCGGCCTCAGGCCGACGCGTCAACGCGTCGCACTCGGCGACCTGCTCTTTGCCAAGGGTGATCGGCACCTGACGGTCGAGGAACTGCACGAAGAAGCAGTGGATGCCGGCGTGCCGGTCTCCTTGGCAACGGTCTACAACACGCTGCACCAGTTCACCGAGGCCGGCATGATCCGCGTTCTCGCCGTCGAAAGCGCCAAGACCTATTTCGACACCAATATCTCCGACCACCACCATTTCTTCGTCGAGGGCGATAACGACGTGCTCGATATTCCGGTGAGCAACCTCACCATCGCCAATCTGCCGGAACCGCCCGAAGGCATGGAGATCGCCCATGTCGACGTGGTCATCCGCCTGCGCCCGAAGCGCGGCTGATCCAATCGCCTCGGACGTTCGCGCTTGCGCGAACCTCGCGCTACATCACGTCGTCGGGGTGCCGGCCGGGCTTGGCCTTGTAGGTCGGAAACGTCCATCCGTAATAGAGCGCCCCGCCGCGAACCGCGAAGGCTGCAAGAACGCCGACGGCTGATGCCGCATACAGCGGCAGATCGAGCGCGTTGGCACCCGTGAAGATGCCGGCCCCGATCAGCGCCGCGGTGATGTAGATCTCCGGCCTGAGAAGAACGGACGGTTCGTTGGCCAGCAGATCGCGCAATATCCCCCCGAATGTCGCCGTCAGCGTGCCGGTCACAATCGCGATCGTCGGCGAGCCGCTGGCCGCCAGCCCCTTGGCCGCCCCCATCACGCAATAGGCCGACAGTCCGATGGCATCGAGCCAGATCAGCAGCCGATAGCGCGATTCCACCAGATGCGCGGTGAAGAACACCAGAAGACCGACGGCGCAGCAGATCAGGATATAGGTCGGGTTCAGCACCCAGAACACGGGAACGCGCCCGAGAACGATGTCGCGCACCGTGCCGCCACCCAAACCGGTGACGATCGCGAAGAACAGGAAGCCGATGAGGTCGAGCTGCTTGCGCGATGCGGCCAGCGCGCCGGTCGCGGCAAACAGCGCGACGCCGGCATAGTCGAGATAGACGAAGGGCGACATCAGGTGCTCCCGGACCGGCGCGAAATCTCCGCGGACTGAATCACGGTGGCAAGGGCGGCGCAAGGCGGGTCACCTAAAGTCGCCGACCAATAGCGTCCTTATCCGACGAAAAGAGACCCCGTGAAAACGCTGCTGATCGCCTTGAACCTTGTTGCCCTTCTCGTCGCTCCCACGGCGGCCTTCGCCCAGCAGTCGCTGCTGTCCGATCCGGAGATCTACGAAAAGGACCATTTCCGCGAACAATGCACCAAGGCCGAATTCTCCGACGCCTTCGTCACCCGCCAGGACATCAACAATGACGGGCTGGTCGACGCGGTCGTCAACGAGGGCGAACTCACCTGCGACGGCGAAAAGGGCCCGCAGTGCGACGAGGACGGCTGCATCTACAATTTCTATTTGCAGGTGGCGGAAGGCGGCTATTTCATGATCGCCACCGCCAAGATCTACGGCTACGACTTCGTCCAGCGGTTCGGCAACAGGGTGCTGGCGATGAAGATGAATTCGCGCTTTTGCGAACGCCCGGCCGGTGACGAGAACAAGGATCCTTGCATCATCACCACCCGCGTTCGCGGCACCAAGTTCGTCACCATCTCGAAGAAGTAGCCGGCCTCATTCAGGATAGAGCGCCGAGGTGCGCCCGGCGAAATAATATCCGACAAGGCCGAACCACTCCCGAACGGCGGTGGCCATGTTCTGCGAATTGCGGCTCGGCTGGGTGAAGTCGAGCGCCAGCCGCTCGCGCCCGTCGGTCCGGTAGTCGGTCGGCCACGGCGTCACGTCGATGCCGAGCTTGCGGAAGATGCCGACGGAGCGCGGCATATGATAGCCCGATGTGATCAACAGGCAGTTGGAAAGCCCTTGGGCGGCAAGCAGATCCTTGGTGTTGACGGCGTTCTCGAATGTCGTGCGCGACGTCGTTTCCTCGACCAGCCGCTCATTGGCAACGCCGAACAGCGGAAAGAACCGGCCCGACATCACCGCGTCGCCTTCGTAGACGCCGGACATCGACCCGTCGCCGCCCGAGACCAGGATGCGCGACTGCGGATATTTCTGCGCCAGCCGCAGCGTCTCGATGAACCGGTCGCCGCCGGCATTCATCTCGATGCCGTGGCGCACCGTGTTCACCTCGTTTTCGAAGCCGCCGCCCAGCACGATCATGCATTGCAGGTCGGCGGGGTCCTGCGGCTTGGCGAAACGATCCTCCAGCCCCTGCAGCAGATAGTTTCCAGCCGTCGTATAAAGCGTCACGAACAGGATCACGCAGGCGCAGCCGGTTGAGAGCATGCTGATCGCCCTGAAGCGGATCAGGCCCGAAATCAGCGCCAGCAGCACGAACAGAAACGCCAGCGACAGCGGCTGACCGAACACCCAGACGAGCTTTGAAAACAGAAACACGCGAATGGCTCCTTATTCGTTTGCTCAAGCTCTAGCTGATTCGCTCAGCTGGAAATGCGACGATCATCTGCGTCTTGCCATCGGCCGTGGCATCGCGGTCTGGTGGAAGCGGCGCTGCAGCGGCTTGGGGATCAGAAGCGCCGCCAGTGCGATCAGTATCGCGAAGGCGGAGACCAGCCAGAGCGCCGCCGCGCCGCCGGCCTGCGTCAACAGCGCGCCGGTGACGGCCCCTGCCAGCATGCCGAGCCAGGGAACGATCTGGATCGTCCACTCGACATGCCGGTCGCCGAGGATGAAGCGCCCGATGCCGCGCCCGAATCGCGACAGCGCCCCGGTCACATAGGTCAGCCCGATCGGCAGCCCCTCTATATGCTCGACGGCGGCGTTCACCATGCCCATCGAGGCGACGATCAGGTAGAAACGCGGCAGCGCAAGCCCGGCATCGGTCATCAGCGATGCGAGCGCCAGCGCCATGCCGACGCAGGCCAGCACCGCGAAGACCCGCCGATCGGCGAAATGCGCGATCACGATGCCGGCGGCATTGCCGAGCACGAACACGGCGATGGCGACCAGCAGCACCGCCGCATGCCCAAAATTCCCATCCCCCAGCGCCAGCGCCGCCCGCGTGGTGTTGCCGGTCATGAACGACACGAAATCGCCGCTCAACATAAGCCCGGTGGCATCGGTCATCCCCGCCAGAAACGAGATCGCGCCCGCCAGCACGAGGCCGGTTGCCGTGCGCCTGGCGTGGATGATGTGACGTCGTCTTTGTCGTGTCATGGAGGAGGGTCCAGACTGTGGCCCTGCACCGCGGAGTTCACAGGTGTCCGGAGGATCGGGCTTGAAAATGATTCTTTAAAAGCAATGGCGACGCAAGCATACGACCGGTGGAGCGATAAAATCAATTCAGTCGTGGACGACTATAAATTTCTGTGATGTTCAAAGAGAAAAGATTTGGTGGAGCTAAGCGGGATCGAACCGCTGACCTCTTGCATGCCATGCAAGCGCTCTCCCAGCTGAGCTATAGCCCCATCAAGGTAGTCCCGGAAATCTCCGGTCCTGGGATGCTTCGCGAGGCGCTTTGCCTTGCGGAGTGGCGGCTTATTACTTGCGGTTTTCACAGATAGCAAGCCTAAAAAACCGGCCCGGCGAATTTTATCGTCCGGGCCGAGACTTATTCGGAATCAGACGTCTTCTTCGTCGCCGGTCACGCCGATGATGTCGCTCATGTCGTCGTCATCGTCGTCTTCGTCGGCTTCGAGGAAGGTGTCGTCGTCGTCATCGCCTTCGATTTCGACGTCGTCATCGCCCATGTCAGGGATATCGTCGCCGGCTGCATCGCCATCGGCGTCCTCGAGCGAAACCAGTTCGACTTCCGTGCTTTCGGTATCGACTTCGGCCACTTCTTCCTCTTCCTGCGCAGCCTCGGCTGCGGCAGCTGCCGAGCTTTCGACGAAGAAGGAGAGGGGGTAGGTCTTGCCCGTGTAAGGAGAAACGATCGGGTTCCGGTTCAGGTCGTAGAACTTCTTGCCGGTTTCCGGATCGGTACGCTTGGTTCCAAGTTCAGCTTTCGCCACTGTTGAGCCTCGTGTTCGTGAGAATGGCCGAACCTGAGTTCGGCAAATGCCGTTGAAACCGGCGTTCTGTTCGGAATTTATAAGCCGGTCCCCATAATCGTTGCAGCCGTCCATGTCAAAGCCAAACTTTGCACGAAGGCGACGCGGTGCCCGCCGCAGGCCGGATGACCGCCCCCGCACTTTGTGCTAGTGAACCGCCGAATGTTCAAGCGCAACGCATTGCCGGAGGCCACCGGCAGCCTATAGAGGTAGGCGACGATGTACCAGCCACCGCTTTTTCGTGAAGACGATATCGAGGTTCAGCATGCCCTGATCCGGGCGCATCCGCTCGGCCTGCTGATCACGGCTGGCGCATCCGGGCTGATCGCAAACGCGATACCCTTTCATCTGGATGCCGGTGCATCCGAAAGGGGGACGCTGCGGCTGCATTTTGCCCGGGCCAATCCGCAATGGCGCGATATCGAGGCCGGCGCCGCACCGCTGATCGTCTTCCAGGGCGCCGACAGCTACGTCACGCCCTCCTGGTACGAGACCAAGCGCGAAACCGGCAAGGTCGTGCCGACCTGGAACTACGCCATGGTGCAGGTCAGGGGCGCTGCCCGCGTCATCGACGATGCCGATTGGCTGATGGCGCAGATATCGGCGCTGACCACGCAGCACGAGCAACCGCGCGAAAAACCCTGGGCCGTCGGCGACGCGCCCGAAGCCTACGTCCGCGCCCAGATGCGCGGCATCGTCGGCATCGAGATCGAAATAACGGCCATCGAGGGGAAGTGGAAGGTCAGCCAGAACCGTCCGGTTGCCGATCGGGAGGGTGTGGCGGCCGGTCTCGATGACGCCGGGGATCAGGCGGAGATGACCGGGCTTGTGCGCCGCTACGGCGGCCTTCCCGAGAGCAGTTGATCCGGACGGCGCCAGACTGCAATCGATATTGATAGAGAGCGACAAGACAGACATATGAACAAGCCGACCAACGCCATCCCCTTCGTCATCGCCATCGACGGTCCCGCCGCCGCCGGCAAGGGCACGCTTTCCCGGCAGGTGGCCGAGACCTATGGTTTCCATCATCTAGACACCGGCCTGACCTACCGCGCCACCGCCAAGGCGCTGCTCGATGCCGGCCTGCCGCTCGACGACGAGGCGACGGCGGAAAAGATGGCGCGCGAGGTTGAACTTGCCGGTCTTGATCGCGATATCCTCTCGCAACACGAGATCGGCGAGGCCGCCTCGAAGATCGCCGTCATGCCGGGCGTCCGCCGCGCGCTGGTGGACGCGCAGCGCCGCTTTGCGAAAAAGGCGCCGGGCACGGTGCTCGATGGCCGCGATATCGGCACGGTGGTCTGCCCGCGGGCGCCGGTGAAGCTCTACGTGACGGCATCCGCCGAGGTTCGCGCCCGCCGCCGCTACGACGAGATCGTCGCCAGGGGCCAGGCGGCCGATTTCGAGGCGATTTTCGAAGACGTCAAGCGCCGCGACGAGCGTGACATGGGCCGGGCCGACAGCCCTTTGAAACCGGCTGAAGACGCGCACTTGCTTGATACGTCGGAAATGAGTATAGAGGCCGCGTTTCAAGCGGCGAAATCGTTGATCGATTTGGCCCTGAACCGAAATACATGAATTCAAGCGATATGCCTGGGCCTTGCCCGGGTCGCTTTTAGAAGACAAGCCTGAAATTCCGTCCAAGCGCCGGATTGCCTTTTTAGTAGGGCGGACGGGGATCAGGCTCATCCAACACGAACCAACCGGCGCATACGTGTCCAAAGATCCGGACACGCAGGAGATTTCATGTCTGTAGCTACTCCCTCTCGCGAAGATTTCGCGGCCCTTCTGGAAGAATCCTTTGCCAAGAACGATCTGGCTGAAGGCTATGTAACCAAGGGTATCGTAACGGCAATCGAGAAGGACTCTGCCGTTGTCGACGTCGGCCTCAAGGTCGAAGGTCGCATTCTGCTGAAGGAATTCGGCGCCAAGGCCAAGGACGGCACGCTCAAGGTCGGCGACGAAGTCGAAGTCTATGTCGAGCGTATCGAAAATGCCCTCGGCGAAGCTGTTCTGTCGCGCGAAAAGGCTCGCCGCGAAGAAAGCTGGATCAAGCTCGAAGCCAAGTTCGAAGCTGGCGAGCGCGTTGAAGGCGTGATCTTCAACCAGGTCAAGGGCGGCTTCACGGTTGACCTCGACGGCGCGATTGCCTTCCTGCCGCGTTCGCAGGTCGACATCCGTCCGATCCGCGACGTCACCCCGCTGATGCACAACCCGCAGCCCTTCGAAATCCTCAAGATGGACAAGCGTCGCGGCAACATCGTTGTATCGCGTCGTACGGTTCTGGAAGAATCCCGTGCCGAGCAGCGTTCTGAAATCGTTCAGAACCTCGAAGAAGGCCAGGTTGTTGACGGCGTCGTCAAGAACATCACCGATTACGGTGCGTTCGTTGACCTCGGCGGCATCGACGGCCTGCTGCACGTCACCGACATGGCATGGCGCCGTGTGAACCATCCGTCGGAAATCCTGAACATCGGCCAGCAGGTCAAGGTTCAGATCATCCGCATCAACCAGGAAACCCACCGCATCTCGCTCGGCATGAAGCAGCTCGAGTCGGATCCTTGGGATGGCATCCAGGCCAAGTATCCGGAAGGCAAGAAGATTTCCGGTACCGTCACGAACATCACTGACTACGGTGCGTTCGTCGAGCTGGAGCCGGGCATCGAAGGCCTGATCCACATCTCGGAAATGTCCTGGACCAAGAAGAACGTACACCCCGGCAAGATCCTGTCCACGACACAGGAAGTCGAAGTCGTCGTTCTCGAAGTCGATCCGTCCAAGCGCCGTATTTCGCTCGGCCTCAAGCAGACGCTGGAAAATCCGTGGGCGGCATTCGCTCGCAACCATCCGGCCGGCACTGAAGTCGAAGGCGAAGTCAAGAACAAGACCGAATTCGGCCTGTTCATTGGTCTCGACGGCGACGTCGACGGCATGGTGCACCTCTCCGACCTCGACTGGAACCGTCCGGGCGAACAGGTCATCGAAGAGTTCAACAAGGGCGACGTCGTCAAGGCTGTCGTTCTCGATGTGGACGTCGAAAAGGAGCGCATCTCGCTGGGCATCAAGCAGCTCGGCAAGGACTCGGTCGGCGAAGCCGCTGCTTCCGGCGACCTGCGCAAGAATGCAGTTGTTTCCTGCGAAGTTCTCGCGGTTAACGATGGTGGCGTCGAAGTGAAGCTCGTCGATCACGAGGACATCACCTCGTTCATCCGCCGTGCAGACCTCGCACGCGATCGCGACGATCAGCGCCCTGAGCGTTTCTCCGTCGGCCAGGTTTTTGACGCTCGCGTCACGAACTTCTCGAAGAAGGACCGCAAGGTCATGCTTTCGATCAAGGCTCTCGAGATCGCTGAAGAGAAGGAAGCCGTTGCTCAGTTCGGTTCGTCCGACTCTGGCGCATCGCTCGGCGACATCCTCGGCGCGGCTCTGAAGAACCGCGGCGAATAATCGCTGGCCTTCATGGCTTGAAGAATGAAAGAACCCGCCGGAGCGATCCGGCGGGTTCTTTGCGTTTGATATCCAATTTTCCGGTTCTTGCCGGGAGCTATTCCCAGCCGACCATGCGCCGGTAGCGGGCATAGGCCTCGTCGGGAACGGTCATGGCGGACTGTCCCGGCGCCGGCAGCATCAGGATCGGTTGTCCCGCATCGTTCAGCAGCGGTGCCGCGGCAGAAGGGGATGTTTCTATCGTCACCCCGTCTTCGTCCGCATCCGCGGCTGCCGTGTCGATCGCCTCGGCGACGTCGGGCTCACCCTGCAATGCCGCTTCGTCTTCCTGGTCCTGCTGCGGCTCACCATTATGGTCTTCGCGGTTCATCTCGCGCGATGCGCCGTCGTCCGTCTCGTCCTTGGCGAAGCCGTAGGGCTGGATCGCATAGGGTACGCCTTCGACGATCTTCATCATGACGGGCGCGTAGATTGCCTCGGTGGCCGTGCGCGCGGCCGACGGCAGATCCGTCTCTGCCGGTGTCTGCACATGCGTGGTCGTGCGTGCCGCTGCGGCTTCCATCGGTGATGGTGCAGCTAGGGGATTGGCCTGCCGGGCGATACCGTTCGAAAGCACCGCCTGATCCGGTGACGTTCTGAGATGTTCGGGGATGTCGGCGATGAGCGTATCGTCGAGCAGCACGTCGATCTCGATCGCGGGCTCGACATCGACGGCCTCCAGCAAGACCTCAGCCTCCTGGTCGCGGATGATCACGACGATCATATCCGTCTCGTCCTTGGAGAGGGACGCCGGAATGCCCGTCCAGGTCTTCGGGATGATCGGATCCGCCTTGGCGGCAACCGGCTCGGCGTCGACTTGCCCTGCTTGTTCGCCGGCAGTGCTCGCTTCCGGTTCGCTGGCGAGAGCCGATTCGCTCGCTTCCTCCACGGCATCTGTCTCTGCGAAGCTTGATGTGGCGGCAACAGGCTGCTCGTCGGCTTCAACCGCGGCGATCGCAGCGGCCACGGCGGGCTGCTCGACAGGGTCGGCGGTAGGGTTGGTGATGGCGGTAGCCGTGGTGTTGACGGGAACTTTGGCCGCGGCATCGGGCGGCGATGCCGGAGCTGCGCGTGCGGCCAAAGGCACGCTGTCGCGATGCAGGCTGATTTCCGGCCGCTGGTCCGGGCGTTGCGTCGAGCCGTCGTTCTGGCCGTAGGACCGCACTACGGCGCGGGTCGCCAGATCGCGATCCTTGTAGCCGATCGTTTCGAGATAGGCGGCGATGCGGGTTGCTTCGGGTCCGGCAGGATTGCGCAACGCTTCGGCCAGAAGGCGCAGCGGAATGGCGTGCCCCTGCGCCGCAAGCTGCCGTTCCACCGCCTCGATCTTGGCGGCGGGCATCTTCTGGATCGCGTCTGCCAGCCGAGCCGCGAAGGCAAGGTCTGGCTCGTCGTCGTCGCGCGGCTGGGCGATTGCGTCGCCGGTGGCGTTGAGCACGTCGAGCAGCGCTTCCACCATGCGGGCGCGCACGGCAAGCAGCAGGATGTTGAGCTTGGCGGTCACGGCGGAGTTAAGATCCGGGCTCTCGACCTGGTTGACCGCAACGGCGGTCACCGCTGCACGCACGATGCCATCGGCGCTCAATGCCGCGGCGGAGCCCTGCGAAGGAAAGCTTGAACTGGACGCGGCACGAACTGGAGTCAACATGGCATGCTTCCTCTTTCGTAAAGTGCGGTAAGGCAGGTTACAAGAAAGCCGCGCTCATCGGGCTCGTCGCATTCTCCGGCAATTCCGATGCCTGGAGGACGCTCCATCGCGTCACCGAATGCATAAAAGTTAATGAGTATCCTAATGAGTCAGCATTAACGAAACACTAACGTTTCGGTGCATGGAAGCGGTGATCCCAATGAGGCGCAAACGGGCGGAGAAACCGCCCTCAGCTGTGCGCGAAAATATCCGTCTCGTCCCAGCCGAGCAGGTCGAGCTTGGCGCGGGTCGGCAGAAAGGTGAAACAGGCCGTTGCGTGCTCGATGCGGCCGTCGCGCACCAGTCGCTCCGTCAGCTTGTCGCGCAAAGCATGCAGATAGAGCACGTCGGAGGCGGCATATTCGAGCTGTGCCGGCGACAGCTTCGCCGCCGCCCAGTCCGACGACTGCTGTGCCTTGGAGATATCGACCTCGAGCATTTCCTTGAGATTGTCCTTCAGGCCGTGCCGGTCGGTATAGGTGCGGCAGAGGCGCGAGGCGATCTTGGTGCAAAAGACCGATTCGGTGGTGACGCCGAACGTGTGAAACAGCACGGCGATGTCGAAGCGCCCGTAGTGGAAGATCTTCTGCCGCGTCGGATCTTCCAGCATGGCGGTCAGGTGCGGCGCTTCCGTCTGCCCGGAAGCGATGCGGATCACGTCGGCCGATCCGTCGCCCGGCGAAAGCTGGACGACGCAGAGCCGGTCGCGGCGCGGCACCAGGCCGAGCGTCTCCGTATCGATGGCGATGGCACCGGTATAACGGGCGGCATCGGCCGCGGAAATATCGCCTTCGTGATACCGTATCTTCGCTGCCATCGGTCTCGTCTTTCGTTCTGAACCCAGTTCAGGCGCTATAGCGCAAACAGGCCCGGCGCGGAAGCTTAACCGCGCGCACCATCCGGTGTCGCCTGCCAGTCCGGCAGCGGGAAGATCCGGTCGTAGGCCCAGTTGAAGACGAAGGCATAGACAAGGTAGAACAGCGCAAAGGACACGTCCATCATGAAGGCCTGCAACAGGCTGACGCCGAGATACCAGGCGATCAGCGGCATCAGCGCCACCAGCAGGCCGCCTTCGAACAGCGCGGCATGCAGCACGCGGATCCCGAGGCTCTTGCGCGTACCGCCGGTCATGCGCTGCATCAAATGATCGAAGCCGAGATTGTATAGATAGTTCCAGCCCGTCGCGATCGTTGCGCTGGCAACGCCGACGACGCCGATATCGGCGATCGGCATGCCGAAGGCGAAAGCGCCGAGCGGCGTGATCAGGGCAAGACCAATGATTTCGAAGCTGATGGCGTGGCGAATACGGTCGGATGTGGATCGCATGTGTAGCCCCTTCGGGAAAAGGTCGGGTCGTCCCGACATTCAAGCCCGTACGGGGGAGGTCGTCCTCGCAACGCTCATATAAGGATATCGGCTTGAAAGCGCAAGATCGTCGGGGATCAGTAGTGCGGCGGCCGGGTCACGGCAGGCGCTTCCAGCGACTGCTCCTCGAGCGACAGGAACCGCTCGGTCAGTCGGTCGAGCTTGGCGCGGACCTGCTCGACGATCTTCCACTGTTCGGTCAACTGATCGGACAGCTCCTCGATCGTCTTCGACTGATGCGCGATGATTTCCTCAAGCTGGGTGATACGGCTCGTCTCGTCGGACATCGGGTTCTCCTTGCCGCAACCGGCCATTCTCCAGCCTCTTCCAAAGCGGAAATAGGCCGCAAGGTCAATCGTTTCGAGAGCGGCGGAAGCGATTCGCAAAAGTGAACCGTTTGGTTACTAAAAGCCCTTGCCGCGCCATTTGTTGTGCGCTAGGCCGATAGCAGTCAGGGAGGAATACTGATGGATATCGGCAATGGATTTCTGCATCCGGACCGGCTCTTTCCCGCCGATCCGGCCACACGCGGCATAGCGCGCGACCTCTACGCAACGGTCAGCGGCCTGCCGATCGTCAGCCCGCACGGCCACACCGAGCCATCCTGGTTCGCCGACGACAAGCCGTTCGAGGATGCGTCATCGTTGCTGGTCATTCCCGATCACTATCTCTTCCGCATGCTGCACAGCGTCGGTGTCCCGCTCGACGAGCTCGGCGTGCCACGGCTCGACAGCAAGCCGGTCGCCTCGGGCCGCGCCATCTGGCGCACCTTCGCGGCCCACTATCATCTTTTCCGCGGCACTCCGTCGAGCCTCTGGGTCGATCACGCCATGTCGGCCGTCCTAGGCTGCGAGGAACCCCTGACGCCCGAAAATGCCGATGCGCTCTACGACCACATCAACGCTCAACTGGCGCTGCCGGAATTTCGTCCCCGCGCGCTCCACAAGCGCTTCGGCATCGAGACCATCGCCACCACGGAAGGCGCGCTCGATCCGCTGGTCCATCACCAGAAGCTGGCGCAGGACGGCTGGATCGGCCGCGTCCGCACCACCTACCGTCCCGACAGCGTCACCGATCCCGATGCCGTCGGTTTCCGCGACAACCTCCTGAAGCTCGGCGAACTGACGGATTGCGATGTCAGAAGCTGGGATGGCCTGATCGACGCCCACCGCAAGCGCCGCGCCCACTTCCGCCAGTACGGCGCCACCGCCACAGACCACGGCGTCCCGACCCCGTTCACATCAGACCTGCCGCTGTCGGACAAGCAGCGCCTGCTCGACAAGGCCCACAACGGCACGCTGAGCGCCGACGAGACCGAACTTTTCCGCGGCCAGATGCTGACGGAGATGGCCGGCCTGTCGGCGGAGGACGGCATGGTCATGCAGATCCACGCCGGCTCGCGCCGCAACACCGATCGCGACCTGTTCCAGACCCGTGGGCCAAACATGGGTGCCGATATTCCGACGCCCACCGACTGGGTCGGCGGGCTCTCCGCGCTGCTGTCGAAATACGGCCATGCGCCGGGCCTGCGCGTGCTGCTCTTCACGCTCGACGAAACCACCTATGCCCGCGAACTGGCGCCGATGGTCGGCCACTGGCCCTGCCTGATGATCGGGCCGCCCTGGTGGTTCCACGACAGCCCCGCCGGCATTCGCCGCTATCTCGACCAAGTGGTTGAAACGGCTGGCTTCGCCAATATGGCGGGCTTCAACGACGACACCCGCGCGCTGCTCTCCATCCCCGCCCGCCACGATGTCTGGCGCCGCGAGGTCTGCGGTTTCCTTGCCGGGCTGGTGGCGGAACACCGCATCTCGCATAGGGATGCCGAGATCGTCGCCGGCGAACTGTCCTATGGCAACGCGAAGAAGGCCTACAAGCTGTGACCGAACGACTGACTGGCCTGACCGGCCTTGCCCCATCCGCGAAGCTTCCGGCCTTTGATCGCGCTGCGCTGAAGCCTGGTATCCTTCATCTCGGCCCCGGCGCCTTCTTCCGCGCCCATGTCGCGCCCTATACCGATGCCGCATTGGCCTTTGCTCGTGGTGCCCATACCGGTGGAGATTGGGGGATCGAGGTAGCCAGCCTGCGCACAGCAGACGTGGCCGATCACCTTAACGAGCAGAACGGCCTTTACACCATGCTGGTGCGCGATACCGCAGGCACCGAGGCGCATGTGATCGGCGCGATCCTGAAAGCGCACGTCGCGCCCCGCGATCCAGCCGTTCTTCTTGCCCGGCTCGAGGATCCCGCGATCCGCATCGTCAGCCTGACGGTCACCGAAAAGGCCTATGGCTTCGACGCCACCACCGGTGGTCTCGATCTCAAGCACGCCGATATCGCCGCCGACCTTGCCAGCCGGCACGCGCCGCGCGGCGTCATCGGCTATCTGGTCGAGGGCCTATCGCG
Organism: Hyphomicrobiales bacterium; assembly: GCA_900470805.1. Lineage (GTDB taxonomy): Bacteria > Pseudomonadota > Alphaproteobacteria > Rhizobiales > Rhizobiaceae > Rhizobium. Next base: position 47,854 of record UCCA01000027.1, read on the forward strand.
CCGCCGCGACAAGGGCATCGCGCCCTTCACGCCGCTCAGCTGCGACAACCTCCCGAGCAACGGCGCCGTGCTGAAGCGTCTCGTGCTGGATTTCGCCGGCCGTGTCGATCCCGGCCTCGGACAGTGGATCGAAAACAACGTCCCGTTCCCCTCGACCATGGTCGATCGCATCACCCCGGCCAGCACCGACGCCACCTACCGCGACGCCGAGCAGCTGACCGGCCGCATTGACCTTGCCGCCATCGAGACCGAGCCCTTTGCCCAATGGGTGATCGAGGACCGCTTCGCCAACGGCCGCCCGCAGTGGGAAAAGGCCGGCGCGCTGATGGTCGAGGATGTCTCGGCCTACGAGAAGATGAAGCTGCGGATGCTGAACGGCGCCCATTCCCTGCTCGCCTACCTCGGTTATATCGCCGGCTATGAATTCATCCGCGACGTCATGGACGATGTCGGCCTCGCCGCGCTCGCCCATCGCCACATGAACGCCGCCGCCGCCACGCTCGACCCGGTGCCCGGCATCGATCTCGACGCCTATGCCGACGAACTGATGGCCCGCTTCGCCAACAAGGCGATCGCCCACCGCACCTACCAGATCGCCATGGACGGCACCCAGAAGCTGCCGCAGCGCCTGCTGGAGCCGGCAGCCGAAGCGCTGGCTGCTGGCGACCATGCGGAAACCTACGCCATCGCCGTCGCCGCTTGGATGCGGTATGCGCTGGGCGTCGATCGCAAGGGCCAACCCTACGAGCTGCGCGACCCGCGCGCTGCCGAGATCGCGGCATTGCTGGCCGATGTTCCGCGCAACGGCGGCGCCGTCTCGGCGGCATTGTTCACGCTGCCGGGGCTGTTTCCGGCGACGCTGACGGAGAATTTGGCCTGGACGGAGGATGTGGCCAACAAGCTGGATATCTTGATCCAGGACGGCAAGCTGCCGTTGTTTTGAGGCCTCCCCACCCTCATCAAGTCAGTCGCG
>UCCA01000028.1 GCA_900470805.1 Hyphomicrobiales bacterium
GTACATAGGGGTGAGCGGAGGGGACGGTCGGGTGGGCGAAGGCGCCGGGGGCCTTGCCGGGGCGGACGGGGGCGTCGATCCATTGCTCGTCGAAGAAGCGCCTGGCGATGTCGGCCATTTCAGGCGCGAAGCCGCCATAGGCGGAGAGCACGGTGTCCTTGGCTTCGGTCCAAGAGATGACCGCATTGGAGGTTTCCGGCAGCGGCGCGTTGCGGTCCCAGAACTGCATCTGTTCCATACCGAGCCACTTCGCCTTCATCTTGTAATAGCGATGCGACAGCCTGGGGTAGGCGTCCTTGACAGCTGCGGCCAGCGCATCGACCACTTCGCGCTCGACGCGGTTGGCGAGATGCCTGGAATCGGCGATGTCCTCGAAGCCGCGCCAGCGGTCGGAGATATCCTTGTCCTTGGCGAGCGTATTGGTGATCAGCGTGAAGACGCGCAGGTTGTCCTTGAAGGTCTTGGCCAGCGCCATGGCGCCCTTGTGGCGCACGTCGGGATCGCGGTCCTGCAGCATGTTCAGCGTCACCTCGATCGACAACTGCTCGCCGTCGACCTCGAAGCGCAGTTCGGCCATGGTCTCGTCGAACAGGCGGTTGAAGGCGGCGGCAGACGTCATCGACTTTTCGAGGAACAGCTGCTCCAGTCTGTCGTCGAGCTGGTAGGGCTTGTCCTTGCGCAGGTCGACCAGCCAGGGGCGATAATGCCCGGCGACCGCGTCATTTTCCATGCAGGCGTCGATGACGGCATCGTCGATGCGGTTGAGCTCGAGGCCGAAGAACAGCAGGTGGCCGGAGAAATCGGTGATCTTCGCCTGCACGTCGCCATAGAGCTTGCCGTTGGCGGGGCTCGACGTATCGGAGAAATAGGTGAGGCCGGCAAACGAGCCGAGGCGGCCGATGATGTCGTCGAGCGCCTCATATTCCTTCAGTGCCTGACCGATGCCGTCCGCACCCTGCTTGGTGGCGGCGTCGGCAAGCTTGCCCTTCCACTTCTCCTCGAAGGCGAGCGAATCCCTGCCGGCCTTTTCCATATCCGACTTGAAGGCGTCGGATGTCGCGGAGGGATAGAGGTCCTGCAGTTTCCAGGTGGGAAGATCGCCGAGCCCGGATGCGGCCGCCGCGCCGGCGCCACTTGCGGAAAAGTTGCATTCTGGCCCGAAGAGCGTGTTTTTCATGAGCGGGATCCTCTTCCTATTTTACGACAGGTCTGACTGTCTATGCGCCCAAGGCCTTGGCATCAAGGGCTTTTCCGTTACCGGAAAGCTCCGTTTCGAGGCGGAATCGTCTTCGCCACAAACGTTAAAATGCAATTATTTCTCAAAACTGGATGTTCAAGCCTTCATGCGACATTGCGTTCAAGGTTTCGCATGAAGTGAGGCAGCAATGACCGGTTACAATGAGCTCAAGGGTGCAGCGCAGATACTCGTGGTCGAGGATGACCCGGTACAGCGCCGACTGCTGAAGAACGCCATCGAGCGTCACGGGCACGTCGTCCATCAAGCAGAGAATGGCCGGATCGGTCTGGAGATGGTGAAGAGAGCCAGTGGGCTCTACAACGTCATCGTCCTCGACCTGATGATGCCTGAAATGACAGGCCTCGAATTCCTCGAGGCGGTGCATGAATTCGGCACACAGATTCCCGTCATCGTGCAGACGGGGCAGGGTGGGATCGAGACGGTGGTGCAGGCAATGCGTGCCGGTGCCTTCGATTTCGTCGTCAAGCCGGTGTCGCCGGAGCGGATCGCCAACTCGATCGCCAACGCGCTGAAGCTTGATCAGCGTGAGGTGAAGGCGCGTGCCGGTCGCCGGTCCCGCTCGGGCGCCGTCGGGTTCGACGATATCGTCTCGGCCAGCCCGGCGATGATCCGGGTGCTGGATCTCGCCCAGCGCGCCGCGCAGTCCAACATCCCCGTCGTGCTCGAAGGCGAGTCCGGCGTCGGCAAGGAACTGGTGGCCCGCGCCATCCAGTCCGGCAGCGATCGCTCAGGCAAGCCGTTCATCACGGTCAACTGTGGCGCCATTCCCCACAATCTGGTCGAGAGCATCCTGTTCGGCCACGAGAAGGGCGCGTTTACCGGCGCGACCGAACGCCATGTCGGCAAGTTCATGGAAGCCGATGGCGGCACCATCTTCCTCGACGAAATCGGCGACCTGCCGCTCGACGTGCAGGTGAAGCTGCTGCGCGCCGTGCAGCAGGGCGAGATCGAGACTGTTGGCGCGCGCACCGCGCACAAGGTCAACGTCCGGCTGATTTCGGCGACCAACAAGGATCTGATCGAGGAGGTCAAGAACGGCCACTTCCGCGAGGACCTCTATTATCGCCTGAACGTGTTCCCGATCACCATTCCGGCGCTGCGCAAGCGCAAGGAAGACATTCCGCATCTGGTGCGGGTGTTCACCGAGCGCTTCTCGAGCGAGCAGAAGAACGGCAACCGGATGACGGTGAACGCGGGGACGATGGCTCTGCTCACCGCCTACGACTGGCCGGGCAACATCCGCCAGCTGGAAAACGCGATCTTCCGCGCGGTGGTGCTGGCCGACGGTCCGGAGCTGACGGAAGCCGACTTCCCGCAGATCGCGGCGCAGCTACCCGAATATGACGTCGTCGATCATCTGGCGCTGGTCGCCGACAATACCACCAATGCGCGGCTGGGAGAAATCGCGGCGGCCGAGTTCGGTGTATCGCAGACGGTGGCCGATCATGTCGTGGCGCGTATTCAAGACGGACCTGATAACGCGATCTCGAGCACCAATCCGGCCGGAGACGTGCGCAAGCTCGCCGATGTGGAGGAGGAGCTGATCCGATTCGCACTGAAGTTCTATCGTGGCCAGATGAGCCAGGTAGCGCGGAAATTGGGGATCGGACGCTCGACGCTTTACCGCAAGTTAAAGGATTATGGCATCGACCCCGACAACCCGCAGAAGGATGCGGCGTAACGGGTTTCAGTTAAGGTTCCGGCAATCATCTTTTGTTACCAGTTATAAACCACTTGTTAGTGAGCTGTTCACTCTATAAAGAAAAGGTTGAACATGTGTGGCATTTTTGCCATCGTGTGACCGCATTTAACAGTCAAGGGTCAGGTTGAGGGACTATCGGCTGTCTGACGGGGATTGAGTTTGCCGGATCTGAATTGGAACACGAAGCCTTCGCGCCCAACATGGCGCAATAGGTGCGCAGACCTTTGCGGAAAGGTGGCAAGGACGGCTATGGCCGCCCTTCTCGCAGTTGCAGTTTCGTCGCCCGTCCTGGTGAGCACGCCTTCGCAGGCGGCCGGCGAAACGCGGAGTCTCAAGCTTTATTTCATCCATACGGGCGAAAAGGCGGTCATTACCTACAAGCGTAATGGCAAGTACGACCCCCGTGGCCTCGAACAGATGAATCGCTTCCTTCGCGACTGGCGCAAGAACCAGCCGACGAAAATGGATCCGCGCCTGTTCGACCTGATCTGGGAAGTCTACCGCCAGAGCGGCTCCAAGGATTACATCAACGTGATCTGCGGCTTCCGCTCGCCCGGCACCAATGCCATGCTCAAGGGCCGCTCGCGCAATTCCGGCGTTGCCGAGAAGAGCCAGCACATGCTCGGCAAGGCGATGGATTTCTTCATTCCCGACGTGAAACTCGCAACCTTGCGCGGAATCGGCATGAAAATGCAGGTCGGCGGCGTTGGATTCTATCCGAAATCGGGTTCGCCCTTCGTGCACATGGATGTCGGCGGCGTTCGCGCCTGGCCGCGCATGAACCGCGACGAACTGGTGCGCCTGTTCCCGAACGGCAATACGATGCATATTCCGGCCGACGGCAAGCCGCTTCCCGGCTATGAGCAGGCGGTGGCCGACTACAAGCGTCGCGTCAGTTCCAGCTCGGTGCAGATGGCAAGCTCCGGTGCCTATACGGGCTCCGCCTCGTCGTCGGACGAGGAGCGCAAGAAGCCGAAGACCCTGTTTGCAGCGCTGTTTGGCGGCGGTGCGGATGAGGATGAAGACAACGCGGAAGACAGCACGCCTGCAGCAGCCGTCGCCGTTGCCAAGGCAACGCCGCCTAAGGCCGCCGAGATGCCGAATGCAGCCGACCCGAGTGAGGCCGTGCCTGCCGCGACAACGGAAGTCGCCAGCGTCAACGCGCCGATCCCGCAGGTTCGTCCTGCATTCGCGCAACAGCCTGCCGGCAGTGAGATGGCGAGCGCTCTCGTCTCTCCGCAGTCCGGAAACGCAGCGCAGGATGCTCTTTCTGCTGTGACCGATCAGGGTCAGCAGCATTTCGCCGATCTCAGTGGCTACAGCGTGCCTGTGCCTTCACTGCTCGGACAGCGCCGTTCTCCTGGCGATGCCGAAGTCGCCTCGGTCGATCCGGCTGCTGCGACGACGGGGGATCTCGCAGCTGTGCCGACACCGGCTGAACGTCCGGCTCTTGCCGAGAAGCTTCTGGCGGCGGCGAATGCCGATGCCGAAGCGAATGGTGACGTCGCGGACCAGCAGAACACGCTGTCTCCAGCTGTCGCCGACGCTCTCAACCAGCAGAACAACAGCCAAGTCGCAGCCAACCAGCCTGATGTATCGAGCGTCGAACAGGCTATAAACGCAGCAATGCCGCAGAGGGTTCCAGCGCCTAAGCCGCCAGTTCAGCTGGCAGCGCTCGCTCCTGCGACGAAGTCGGCAAGCTTCGGCGATGCCTTCGACGCGCCGAAGCCTGCGGCGGACGCCGGCGTCGCGCAGGGCCTGCCTTCCAAGGGCGGTCGTCCGACCAAGCATCTCGCCGCCGAGGCCGACGCAAGCCGCGCAACGGTGACGACAGAGCCGAAGCTGACGCAGAAGATCATTTCGCAGTGGGCGCTCAGCAATGCGCGCATGGAAATGGTGACCAAGCCGGTCAAGGCACCGCGTTTCGTCAGCCAGACGTTGCGGGCGCAGCCGAAGGCGGTCTACGCGGAAGGCTTCACCAAGACAGCTTCGATCGATACCGGTCGCTTCAGCGGCACGGCGGTCAACTTCATGGAAGTACGCAAGTTCGACGCGAACTGAGCCGCCCAAACGTCGCGAAATCAGAACCGTCGGAGCGATCCGGCGGTTTTTTGTTGGTGCTGCCAAGCGATCGCCGAACCGTCTTCGGGCGCCGATGGCTGAGGGATGGGTGGGAACGGACATGAATATCGGATTTGTCGGAACCGGAACGATCACCGAGGCGATGGTGACGGGTATGCTTGGCTCGACGCTCGAGATTGGCGGGATCGTCGTTTCGCCGCGCAATGGCGAGATCGCCGCCCGGCTTGCGGCCGCGTCGGACCTCGTTCGGATCGCCGCCGACAATCAGGCCGTCGTCGATCAATCCGACATGGTGTTCCTGGCCGTTCGTCCGCAGATTGCCGAGGAGGTGGTCACCCGCTTGCGGTTTCGCGCCGGTCAATCGGTGGTCAGCGTCATCGCCGCGACGGATAGAGCCAAACTCGAGGCCTGGATCGACCAGCCAGTCGAGATCACCCAGGCAATCCCGCTGCCGTTCGTCGCCGATCGCAGCGGCGTCACCGCCATCCTGCCGCCAAACCGAGAGGTCGCGGCGATCTTTGCGGCGCTCGGCAGCGCGGTCGAATGCGAGACGCGTGAGGAATACGACCTGCTGGCGGCAGCCACTGCGCTGATGGGCAGCTATTTCGGCATTCTCGAGCGGACCACCGGCTGGCTGGCGCAGCAGGGAATGCCCGCCGACAAGGCGAGGGCCTTCGTGGCGCCGCTGTTTCTCAGTCTTGCCGAGACGGCCGTCCGGCATGGCGAGATGCCGCTGAAGGCTTTGCGGCAGGAGTTTTCGACCAAGGGTGGGCTGAACGAGCAGGTGTTCGAGGATTTCGATCGGAACGGCGGCACAACGGCGCTGACGGCGGCGCTCGACCGGGTGCTGGCGCGGATCAAGGGATAGGCGCTCCCCGCGCAATCCGATCGCTCTCAATGGCTGCCCGGGTTGTCGTTGGCCGTCGGGCGCAGCTCCGGCTCATCGAGCACGCGCACGCCGGTGTCGAGGACGCGGATCACCATCTCGTAGATGTTGAGCGCGCGCTTGCTTGATGGCATGCCCTGCTGGAGAATCGCCAGCGCCTGTCGCATGCGATCGGAGAGTTCCTTGTCGGTGATAGTGTTCACGCAAGTGCTCCGCGGGTTGTTGGCCGTGCCCGATAATCTACCGCGCATCACACCGTGAAGCCACTATCCGATCGGGGGAAGCCGTGATGGGGCGCGGCAAGTTGCCGTCTCAATCGGCGAGCGACATGACATGCTTGGCGATTGACAGCGACGAGGTGAGGCCAGGGCTTTCGATGCCGTAGAGATGCACCATGCCGTGGATGCCGTGCACCTGAGGTCCATGAATGGCGAAGTCGGCGGCGGGCTGGCCGGGGCCGGACAGTTTCGGGCGGATGCCGCTATAGGCCGGCTGCAGGCAGCCATCGGGCAGGCCCGGCCAGTAGCGCCGGATTTCGTCATAGAAGCGCTCCGAGCGGCCCGGATCGACCTCGTAGCGGATGGCATCGGTCCATTCGACGTCAGGCCCGAAGCGGATGTTGCCGCCGAGATCCATGGTGAGATGAACGCCAAGACCGCCATCCTCCGGCACCGGATAGATCAGGCGCGAGAAGACATTGCGTGTCGGTGCGGAGAAATAATTGCCCTTTGCCATATGGAGCGTGGGCACGGTGGCATGATCGAAGCCGTCGATCGCGCTGGCCAGCTTGTTGGCCGAGAGGCCGGCCGCGTTGATGAAACGGCGCGATGCCACGTCGTATTCCTCGCCGGTCGTCCGGTCGCGGGTGCGCAGCGTGAAGCGGCCGTTCGCGGCGCTGCCGGAGATGATCCCGGTGTTGAAGGCAATTGCGGCGCCGGCCTCCTCGGCATCTGCCTGCAGCGACAGCATCAACGCGTGGCTGTCGATGATGCCCGTCGATGGCGAGACGAGAGCGGCCATGCAGGTCAGTGCCGGTTCGCGGGCCATGGCCTCGGCGCCGGAGATCAGCGCCAGATCGTCAGCGCCGCATTCGGTAGCCTTGTCACGGATCGCTTCGAGTTTCTCGACCTGCGTGGCGCTAGTGGCGACGATGAACTTGCCGCACCTGGCATGCGGGATGCGCTTCTCTTCGGCGTAGCGATACAGCCTGGCTTTCCCCTCGAGACAGAAGCGTGCCTTCAGCGAGCCGGGCGGATAATAGATGCCGGCGTGGATGACTTCCGAGTTGCGGGAACTGGTCTCCATGCCAATCATCGGATTGGTCTCGATGATCAGCGTTTCCAATCCTTGCATCGCGGCTTGTCGGGCGATCGCCAATCCGACCACGCCGGCGCCGGCGACGATGCAGTCGACTTCATCCATGCCTGCTCTCTCCAGCCCGTGTCATGTTCACTACATCAATCGGCAGCATCGTCAAAGTCATGCAATGGTGGGGCATCCGTGCGCCGCTTGTCCGTACGAATTGCGTGCGGACCGCATCTAATTTCGGTTTATAACGTCGCATGCACTGAGAAAAAGCATGCACTTGGCCTATATGGAGGGTGTGCGGAGCGAGCCGCCCTGTTGCTGGCCCCTGTCTCTGCTGCCCGATCCATTGATTGACGAAGACGATAAGGAATAAAGATGCAGACCTACCCCAAAGTTCAGCTGTTCATCGACGGCAGCTGGAAAGATGCCGCTTCAGGCAAGACGCTTCCCGTCACCGACCCGGCCACCGGCGAAACCATCGGCACGATCCCGCACGCCTCGCGTGAGGATCTCGACGCCGCCGTCGCCGCTGCCGACAAGGGCTTCCGCCAGTGGCGCGATACCTCGCCCTTCGATCGCTCGAAGATGATGCGCCGCGCCGCGGACCTTCTGCGCGAGCGCAAGGAAACGATAGCCTGGATGATGACACGCGAGCAGGGCAAGCCGATCGCCCAGTCGCTGGTGGAAATCTCCGGCGCCGCTGACGTCATCGACTGGTTCGCCGAAGAGGCGCGCCGTACCTACGGCCAGATCATTCCGTCGCGGGCGACCGGCGTCACGCAGATGACGATCAAGTCTCCGGTCGGTCCCGTTGCGGCGTTCACGCCGTGGAACTTCCCGATCAACCAGATCGTCCGCAAGCTTTCGGCCGCCGTTGCCGCCGGTTGCTCGATCATCGTCAAGGCGCCGGAAGAGACGCCGGCATCGCCGGCCGAACTGATCCGGGTGTTTGCCGATGCCGGCATTCCCGCCGGTGTGGTCAACCTCGTCTATGGCGTTCCTTCCGAAATCTCGGAATACCTGATCGCCCACCCTGTCATTCGCAAGATCTCGTTCACCGGCTCGACGCCTGTCGGCAAGCAGCTGGCGGCGCTTGCCGGTCTGCACATGAAGCGGGCGACGATGGAACTCGGCGGTCATGCGCCCGTCATGGTGTTCGACGACGCCAATATCGATCAGGCCGTGTCGATCATGGCCGGCTCGAAGTTCCGCAATGCCGGCCAGGTCTGCGTCGCGCCGACGCGCTTCCTCGTGCAGGACGGCGTGATGGACCAGTTCACCGACGGTTTCGTCAAGGCTGCCAAGGCCGTCAAGGTTGGCAACGGCCTCGAGGATGGCGTCGAGATGGGGCCGCTTGCCAATGAACGCCGCATTCCGGCGCTCGAAGAGCTGATCAACGATGCCGTATCGAAGGGCGCTGAATTGAAGACCGGCGGCCGCCGTATCGGCAACACCGGCAACTTCTTCGAGCCGACCGTCATCACCAACGTGCCGGTGTCGGCGCGGCTGATGAACGAGGAGCCCTTCGGCCCGCTCGCCATCATCAACCGTTTCTCGACGCTCGAGGACGCGATCACCGAAGCGAACCGCCTGCCGTTCGGCCTGGCATCGTTCGGCTTCACCGGTTCGACCGCGACCGCGCAGGCGCTCGGCCGGCGCGTCGAAGCCGGCATGCTGTCGATCAACCACAATGGTCTGGCTCTGCCTGAGGTGCCGTTCGGCGGCATGAAGGATTCGGGCTACGGCACCGAAGGCGGCTCGGAAGCGATCAATTCCTATCTCGAGACCCGCTTCGTCACGCAGCTCGGCTGATAGAGTCTTGCTCCGATCATAAAGAAAGCCGCCGGGTCGCCCCGGCGGCTTTTTGCATCTGGTTCGATCGCAACGATCGGGAGCGGAGATATCAGGCTTCGGCCGGGCCTTCGATCATGCCGAGGGCGGCGAGATAGGTGTCGAGGATCGCTTCTTCCTCGAGACGTTCCTGCTCGTCCTTCTTGCGCAGCGCGATCACCTTCTTCAGGATCTTGGTGTCGAAGCCGGTCCCCTTGGCTTCGCCGTAGACGTCCTTGATATCATCGGCGATCGTCTTCTTTTCTTCTTCCAACCGTTCAATGCGCTCGATGAAAGCGCGAAGCTGGTCGCGGGCAACGCCGTGGGCATCAGACATCGTGTTCTCCTGATAGGGGGATTAAAATTCGGATGGCGTTGACTGCCGCGAAGTGCCGCCGGGGTCAAGCCTATTCGACAGGGTGGGGCTTATTTGTGCGGGTTGTGGATGTCGAATGCGGCTTTTTGCTGGGCGCTGGCCTCGGTCTGGTGCAGGCTTTTCCACTCCTCGAACGGCATGCCGTAGACGATCTCGCGCGACTCGTCCTTCGAGATCGCGACGCCATCGGCCTCGGCCGCCTCGCGGTACCAGTTCGACAGACAATTGCGGCAGAAGCCGGCCAGGTTCATCATATCGATGTTCTGCACATCGCTGCGTTCGCGCAGGTGCGAGACAAGCCGGCGGAAGGCGGCGGCTTCGAATTCGGTCTGTTGCTGTTTGCTGAGCGCGGTCATGTCGCTCTCCTCTCGTCGTAAAGCAGTCTATTCGTAGGGGCCGGTGCGCGACGCGTGTACCTGATACTGGTGCAAGGCCGGATCGGCATTCATGGTCTCGAAGATCGGCGCCAGGCGCTTGGCCCATTCGGCAATGCCGGCCTCGTCGCCGATCAGGTCCTGGCGCACCTCTAGCAGTGCGTGGGCAATCCCCGGGATCATGCAGTGCCGGTACATGGTGTCGCCCTTCAGCGCGCCATCATAGGGCTCGTTGTCACCGACCACCAGATCGGGATCGGCGCGGAGCATGTCAAGCAGCGGTGCGACGGCGCGGTGGTCGGTGTCCCACAGGACGGCCGCATGCCACGGGCGCGGCACGGCTTTCCAGGCGGGGGTGTAGGAATGCAGCGAGAGCACCAGAGGCGCCTTGCCGCTAGCGGCGGCCGTGGCGGCGATCGTTTCGCTAACGGCATTGTGATAGGGGCGATGGAAGGTGGCGATGCGGGCGTTCCATTCCTCGTCGGTGATCGGATGGTTGCCCGGTATGACAGCACCGTCGGAGATCTTCATGATCAGCGTCGGATCGTCCTCGCCGCGGTTCGGGTCGATCAGCAGCCTGGAAAATCCGCCGAGCACGGCCGGGACGACAAGCTTTTCAGAGAGCGACCGCACCAGACCCTCGATGCCGATGTCATAGGCGATGTGGCGGGCAAAGGCACTCTCCGGAAGACCCAGCCTGCCATAGCTTTGCGGCAGACGGTTCATCGCATGATCGCCGAGCAGCACCATGCCTCTGTCATGATTTCCGTCTAGAATTTCGAAGGCTTTGAAGGCGTTCATGAAGGGAGATGCCGTTTGATGTTTGCAAGCATGTCTCTGATCGCACGGTCAAGGAGGCGGTTCAAGCATGCACCGCGATCAATCCTGTCGCGATCCCTTCTGCCGCCATTGAGCGGAGAGCGTGCAATCCTCGCTTCAAGCGCGGCGGCGCTGCCTTATGTCAGAAATATAATCGATTAGCATTGCGTTGACTTTCGCCGGGAGGCAGCGCAAGAAGGCACGACAACGAATAACCGGGAGCCAATTGGAAGTCGTGTTGATCCAGACCGCGCCATGTTTCCTTACGCGTTCCGGGCCGCTAGCCCGTTTTGCTCTTTTTGTTCTGGCGGCGTTCTCGCCGTTTTTCATTGCCGACGTGGCGCGCGCGGATTTCCGCGTGTGTAACGGAACGCAGAACCTGGTCGGCGTGGCGATCGGATATCGGGCCAAGGATGGCTGGATGACCGAGGGCTGGTGGCAGGTTCCCGCGACGACCTGCGCGACGCTGATCGAAGGAGAGCTTCAGTCGCGTTACTACTATCTCTATGCCGAAGATGCCGCCCGCGGTGGCCGATGGACGGGTGACGTCCAGATGTGCGTGGCGGAGAACGAGTTCAAGATCACGGGTGTCAATGATTGCTACGCCCGTGGCTATCAGAAGATGGGTTTCAAGGAATATGACACCGGCCGCCAGGGCAGCTGGATGGTTCAACTTTCCGACACCCCAGGCACGCAAGAAAGTCCGAACTGATGAAGCGCAACCGCAAAGTTAAAATCCTCGCCACGCTTGGACCTGCCTCGTCCGAGGAAGCGATGATCGAAAAGCTGCACCAGGCTGGTGCCGACGTTTTCCGCATCAACATGAGCCATGCAAGCCATGACATGATGCGCACGCTGATCCAGCGCATCCGCGCGGTCGAAACCCGCAGCGGCCGTCCGATCGGCATTCTCGCCGACCTTCAGGGCCCGAAGCTGCGCGTCGGCAAGTTTGCCGACGTCAAGGTCGACCTGAAGCCGGGCGACACCTTCACGCTGGACAACAACGACACGCCCGGCGACAACAAGCGCGTGTTCCTGCCGCATCCCGAGATTCTCGAAGCCGTGAAGCCGGGCGACCGCCTGCTGATCGACGACGGCAAGCTCGCGCTGCGCGCTGAAAAGTGCGACGGCAAGAGCATCGTCACCACGGTTGTATCAGGCACCAAGATTTCCGACCGCAAGGGCGTCAGCCTGCCCGACACGATCCTGACCGCCGGCGTTCTCACCGACAAGGACCGGGCCGACCTCGACGCGGTTCTGGCAACAGACGACGTCGACTGGGTGGCGCTCTCCTTCGTGCAGCGCCCCGAGGACCTCGTCGAAGTCCGCAAGATCGCCCGTGGCCGCGTCGGCCTGATGGCGAAGATCGAGAAGCCGCAGGCTATCGAGCGCATCGAGGAAATCATCGAGCTCTCCGACGCGCTGATGGTTGCCCGTGGCGACCTTGGTGTCGAAATGCCGCTCGAAGCGGTTCCCGGCATCCAGAAGCAGCTGATCCGCGCCTGCCGCCGTTCGGGCAAGCCCGTCGTCGTTGCCACGCAGATGCTGGAATCGATGATCACCGCGCCGGTCCCGACCCGCGCCGAAGTCTCCGACGTCGCGACCGCCGTGTTCGAAGGCGCCGACGCCGTCATGCTGTCGGCCGAATCCGCATCCGGCGATTATCCTGTCGAGGCCGTCTCGACGATGGCGTCGATCGCCAGCACCATCGAGCGCGAGCCGCACTATCCCGGCATCATCTACGCACAGCGCGCCCAGGCGGAAGCCACCGGCGCCGATGCGATTTCGCTCGCCGCCCGCCAGATCGCCGAAACACTGCGCCTGTCGGCCATCGTCTGCTACACCTCGTCGGGCACGACGGGCCTGCGCGCCTCGCGCGAGCGTCCGCAGGTTCCGATCCTGGCGCTGTCGCCTGTCATCCAGACCGCGCGTCGTCTCGCCATCGTCTGGGGCCTGCATTGCGTCGTCACCCATGATGCGACCGACCTCGACGACATGGTCAACCGCGCCTGCCGCATCGTCGCCGACGAAGGCTTCGGCAAGCCGGGCGACCGCATCATCATCTCGGCCGGCGTTCCGCTCGGGACACCGGGCGCCACGAACATGATCCGTATCGCGTATATCGGCTCGGACGGCCAGAGCGGGTTCTGATCGGATCGAATGGTTGAAATTGGAAAAGGCGCTCCTTGTGGGGCGCCTTTTTTGGTTTGCGGGCAGTGAGGCGGTACGTTGGGCTTCGAGTTCGGAGGCACCCCCCTCTGTCCTGCCGGACATCTCCCCCTCAAGGGGGGAGATCGGCAAGTGATTAGGTTTACGCCAAACAACGATGTTTGAAGCGAGCGGGTGCACCCCTCCGATCTCCCCCCCCCCTTGAGGGGGAGATNNGGGCAGAGGGGGGTATTCCGCCCAGTAAGTTCTCGATTACATCGCCAGCGCCCTGGCAAACACATCCGCATCGACATTGCCACCCGACGTCACAACGATCGCGGTCTCCTCCTCCAACTGCCCTCCATGAAACAGCGCCGCCGCCAGCGCCACCGCGCCGCCCGGTTCGACGACGATCTTCAGCCGCGTGAAGGCGAGCGCCATGGCGCGCAAGGCTTCCTCGTCGGACACGACTATGCCTGATCCGGCGAGGCGCTGAAGAATCGGGAAGGTGATGTTGCCGGGCTGCGGGGTGATGATGGCGTCGCAGATCGAGCCGGAGAGCGAGGCGTTGCGCTCGATCCTGCCCGAGGCCAGCGAACGGGTGGTGTCGTCGAAGCCTTCCGGCTCGCAGGGGCGGACTCGGAAGCCGGGAGCGCTGGTTTCGAGTGCCAGCGCGATGCCCGAGGTCAGGCCGCCGCCGCCGCAGGGGATCAGCACTTCGGCCGACTTGACGCCTTCCTCCTCGGCCTGCTCGGCGATCTCCAGTCCCGTCGTGCCCTGGCCGGCAATGACCTGAGGCTCGTCGAAGGGCTTGATCAGGGTCAGTTGGCGCTCTTCCGACAGGCGTGCGCCGATGGCGTCGCGGTCCTCGTTGGCGCGATCGTAGAGCACGACTTCGGCGCCAAGAGCGCGGGTGTTTGATATCTTCAGCTTCGGCGCATCCGAGGGCATGATGATGACGGAGGGGACGCCGTGCAGTTTGGCGGCAAGCGCGACGCCCTGGGCGTGGTTGCCGGAGGAGAAAGCGATGACGCCGCGGGCGCGAACGGCAGGGTCGAGTGCCGACACGGCCGACCAGCCGCCGCGGAACTTGAACGAGCCGGTGTGCTGCAGGCATTCGGCCTTCACGAACAGGCGGCGTCCGGCGATCTCGTCGAGGAAGGGAGAGGACAGAAGCGGGGTGCGGCGGGCGTGTCCACGCAGGCGGGCGCGGGCGGCGACGATCATTTCAATGCTGACCATGGAAGGCTCTTTCAGATGACGATGCCGATATGCATAGGATGCCGACTATCCGTTGTGAACGGCGACTTTGTCATGGTGACATGAAAAGCGTTTTTCGTTCAGCCGGCCGTAGCGCAGTGACGGTTGTCTGGTTGCGGCGGCGGTATTCGGTGGGGCTGATGCCTGTCACACGCAAGAACTCGCGATTGAAATTCGACTTGCTGATGAAGCCGCAATCGAACATCAGACGGGTCACCGGCTCGTCGCTGCCGGCCAGCATTTCGCGGGCGGCGCGGATGCGGAAATCGTTGACATATTGCGAGACGCTGATGCCGTGCACACGGTTGACGGCGACCGAAACACGGCGTGCCGGCAGGCCGAGCTTGCGGGCGATGCGGCCGAGATTGAGTTCCGGGTCGCGATAGAGCTGGCGAGACTGCATGAGCTCATCGAGCGATTTGGCGACGGCGCCGTCTTCCTCTGTCGGTCCCGCCGCGACCACCAGATTGGGCGGTGGCGACGATGACGCGGCGGGTTCCGACGACTGGCCGCCGCTTGCAACCGCGGCCGCCGCCCCGAGCGCCAGCAGTGAGATGACATTGCCGACGGCGACCACGGCGCCGGCATGGGCGCCGCCGGTGCGGTAGAAATCGAAGCTGATGATAATGTCGGCCGCCGTCGAGGCGAGCAGCGCGAAGCCGGTGATCAGCAGCGAGCGGTAGGAGAGCAGGGCGCCGTCAAGGCGCGAGGAGACCAGTCCGTCAGGGCCGTGGCGGGCGAGCCAGAACAGCGCGATGCCGTAGCCGGCGAAGGTGGCGGTGATGACGGCGCCGACCGGCTCACGCCAGAAGATCATCAGGATGACGACGAGCGCGGCCGGCAGCAGGTGCGGCGACAGGCGCAGCCACGACGCCGGCGTTTCCCGCGCCAGATTGGCGAAACTGACCCAGGCGAAGGCGGCGATCAGCGCGGCAAGCACCGCTTGCCCGGGAACGAGCGCGATGACGTCGTAGCCCCAGCGCAGTCCGATGAGAACGGATTGCAGCGCGTAGAGCAGCGCCAGGATCAAAAAGGGACGCTTTTCCGGTGCGAGGCCGTCGCTCTGCCTCACCATCCGGACGAGCAGGATGACGAGCAGAAGCGTAACGACGAAGGGCAGCGGCACGAAGATCATGGGTCGGGTCCAGCAGCAGACAAGAGATATGAGCACGACAATGACCTCGATCGCAATCGCGGGCGACCCGGATTGCGATCGAGGTCTCGATTTTGCGTGGCTCGAGGCACCTTGGATTGGCCGCTCGATGGGAGCGGTGTTGCACAAGGAGATGCACCCATGATGATCATCATAACCATTCCACTGCTGCTGATGACGCTGGTGGCGAGCTATGCCGACGGTTGGCGGGTGGGCGAAACGCTCGATGTGTCGGCGATCAGGTCTATCGTCGTCACCGGCGATGCCAGCTCAGTCAGGATCAGCACCAATGCCGATGAGCCGTATAGGGCCGAGACGCGAGGCCGCCGCGACGGCTGGTTCAGCCGCTGGTATTCGAGCTGGTTCTTCAGCGGTTGCGAGGACCAGAGCCAGATGCGAATCGACGGGACGACGCTTTCGATCGCGGTGGCTTCGACGCGCTGGTTCGATCTTTCCGATTGCTCGCCGGAGGTGAGAGCCAACATTCCGGCCGGTGGTTCGGTCGAGATCGAACAGCAGGCCGTCATGGCGCGCTTCGACGGCGATTTCTCGAGGCTCGGGCTGTCAAGCAAGGCGGCCGATGTGACGCTTGCGGGCCATGCATCCGCAGTGAAGATCGACAGCGCGGCGCTCCGGGCGCATCTGGTCTACGATAAGCTCAACGCCGACGAGACGATCGACGTAAAGGCGCATTCGGTGGACAGCTATCTCGACTTCGGCAAGCCGGTGCCGGTCGATTATACCGTCACGGCGAATGCATCGCTGATCGACAGCGCCCGGCCGAGCGTCGCCGGCGCCAGGCCGCTGGTGACGATCAAGGCCGAGTACGCCCGCACGACAATTCGCTGATTGGGCCGATGACGGCCTCAGTAGCCGCCGGCCGAGCCTTCGGTCGCGCGGCTGTCCATGGCGCCGTTGTAGCGGGCACCGCCACCCTTGGCGATGTCGGCCAGGCTGCTGCCGCCGACGAGGATGCCGGCGGCCTGGCCCCAGACCGGCGGACCGCTGCCGTCGTCCATCGTGTGGCCCATCGATATCAGGGCGCGGATGGTGTCGGGCGACAGCGCGTAGGGCTCGAAGTAGATCTTGTCGGGCTGCCACTGGTGATGGATGCGCGGCGCGTTGACCGCCTGGCTGATGTCCATGCCGAAATCGACGACATTCAGGATGGCTTCCAGCGTGATCGTGATGATGCGCGAGCCGCCGGGGCTGCCGATCACCATGAATGGCTTGCCGTCCTTGGTGACGATGGTCGGGCTCATCGACGACAGCGGTGTCTTCTTCGGGGCGATGGCGTTGGCCTCGCCCTGGACGAGACCATAGAGATTGGGCACGCCGGGTTTGGAGGTGAAGTCGTCCATCTCGTTGTTCAAGAGGATGCCGGTGCCGGGCGCCACGGCGCCGGCGCCGAAGGAGCCGTTCAGCGTGTAGGTGACGGCCACCGCGTTGCCTTCGTCGTCGATGATCGAATAGTGGGTGGTCTCGGCGCTTTCCTTGGCGCCGAGCGGCTTCAGGTTGGCTGATGCGCCCGCCTTGTTGATGTCGATCTTGGCGCGGATCGCCTTGGCGTAGTTCTTGTCGAGCAGGGTCGAAACGGGGTTGTCGACGAAGTCGGGGTCGCCGAGGGCGGCATTGCGATCGACATAGGCGTAGCGCATGGCCTCGGTCATGAGATGCACGGTTTCGGCCGAGCCGTAGCCGAGGAAGGAGAGCGGATAGCCTTCCAGGATGTTGAGTATCTCGCAGATGATGACGCCGCCTGACGAGGGCGGGGGCGAGGAGATGATGTCGTAGCCGCGATAGCTGCATTCCACCGGCTTCAGTTCGCGTACGGCGTATTGCTCGAAGTCTTGCTTGGCAAGAATGCCGCCCTTGGCCTGGCTGGCCTTGACGATCGCGTCGGCAGGCAAGCCCTTGTAAAAGGCGTCGGTGCCCTTGTCGGCGATACTGGAAAGGACGGCCGCGAGTTCGGGCTGCATCAGTTTATCACCCGGAGAGAAGAGCTTGCCATCGGGTTTGAGGAAGATCTTCGCGGCTGCTTCGTCCTTGGCCAACCGCTTGGCGCTGTTTTCTATACTCGCGGCATCGCCCTGTTCGAGGGTGAAGCCATCCTTGGCATAGCGGATGGCCGGAGCGAGCAGATCCTGGCGTGACTTGGTGCCGTATTTCTCGCGGGCGGTTTCGAAGCCCATGACCGAGCCCGGCACGCCGACCGCGAGATAGCCGTCGAGGCTGGCGCGCGGAACGATGTCGCCCTTGGCGTCGAGATACATGGTCTTGGTGGCAGCCGCCGGTGCGCGCTCGCGAAAATCGAGGAAAGTCGAGTTGCCATCCTTCATGCGGATGGTCATGAAGCCGCCGCCGCCGATATTGCCGGCGGTGGGATAGACAACGGCCAAGGCGTAGCCAACCGCAACGGCGGCATCGACGGCATTGCCGCCGTTCTTCAAGACATCGACGCCGACATCCGTCGCCAGATGCTGGGCGGTGACGACCATGCCGTGCTCTGCCTCGACGGGAGCAGGTGACGCGGCAAGCGCCGGTGCGAGCGGGGTGATCGCCAGCGAGGCTGCCGCCAGAAGGGCGATGGATTTGATGTGAAGGTGGTCCATGATCTTCCCCTCCAGGGATGGCGATAGGGGATGATATGGGGTCAGGCCTGCGGGTGGCAATGCGCTTGTCGCGCTAACCGATGCCTTGAAGGTCCGCGGGCAACGCGGATTGCGGCGTGACCGCTACCGGCGGCAGATCCATCTGCGTTGGGGTTTGCGCCAGGCGCCTTTCCGCAGAGCGGGCGGCGGCCTGAAGGTCGCGGGGCTGGCCCGATATCTTTTCCAACGCCGCGATGGCGACATCGGTGGCGAGGTAGTCGGGCTTGTGGCCAACGCCGCTGATCGTCACCAGTTCAGCGCCGCTGATATCGCGGGCTAGGCCCTGCGAGTGCAGGTGTTCCCAAACAATGTCGTCGCTATCGCCCGTTATGATCACGGTCGGTGCGGTGATGCTGGCGTAGAGATGCGATTGCGCCTTGAAATAGTCGAGCAGGCGGACGAAATCCGAGGCGTTGTTGCGGAAAGTAGCCGGGCGCAGCACCAGCGAGGGGCCGGTCTTTCTGATGTAGTCCTCGGGCAGCGGATTGGGGCGGAAGACGTTATGCGTGCCGCGTTCCAGCCGTCGAAGGCCGAGTGGGACGACGAGCGCATGGTTGAACAGCCAGCCGATCACGGGTGCCGTTGCCACGTGGTAGTACCAGTCGACGCCGCCCGGCCACGGATGGGTCGCCGGCGCCAGGAACAGCAGGCCGAGCGTCTTTTCCGGGTGGCGAACGCCGAAAGCCGCGGCAATCGCGCCGCCGAAGGAATGGCCGACGATGATCGCCTTGTCGATGCCGCGCTTGTCCATCAACGCGGCAATCGCGTCCGCTTGGCCGGAAGGGAGCGCATTGTCAGGGCCGCCGCGCTCGGAATAGCCGTGGCCGGGTCGATCGACGAACAGCATTTCGGCGCGGCCGCTCAAAGGCTCGAAGAAGGCGCCGATCTGGTCGAGAAGATTGCCGCTGGCGCCGTGGATGAAGACGAGCGGCGGCAGGTCGGCTTTCTCGGGGCGCTCGACATGGACCGCATTCATGCGGTAGCCGCCGATATCCGTCAGCTCGCCGATATTCGGAAACGCCTGCTCGAACTGGCGGGCCTTATAGGAGGAGTAGCCGATCGCCGCGGCGACGGGGGCGAGGAGGGCGGAAACTTCGGCAAGCATGGTTCGACCTGCGGCAGGACATCGGTGATCTCAGGATAGATTGATCTCACCGCTTCACCGTCAAGGGGCGATCTCACAGACGTCAGGTACGGCTGCCGGCGAGCTTTTCGGCCAGCGTGTTCAGCTGTTCCTGGGCGTTGCGGTTGGCGGGGTAGATCTCGAGGAAGCGCTCCCATGCCTTCAGCGCCAGCTGGTCGTTGCCGCTTTCGCTGAGGATCGCGGCCATGCCAGAAAGCGCGCCGAAATGGCGGGGCTCGATGTCGAGGACATGCTCGATATCGGACATCGACTTGCGCATGGCGCCGTTGGCGTAGTTCAGCGTGGCGCGGCGGTTCCAGCTTTCGGCATAGCCGGGCTTCAGCGCGATTGCCTGGTCGAGGAAGTCGAGTGCCGCGGCGTTGCGCTTGTCCTGGATCGCCTTGTCGGTCCACTGCATCAAGAGATTGACGGTGGCGCTTCCCGAATCGTTCCATTCGCCGCGGATCTCGTCGGCGATGCTGTCCGCCTTGTCGGCGTCGCGCTCGCGCTTCAATTGCGCGAAGAGCTGATCTAGATGCTGCTGCTGGGAGAGGTGCGCATCCTGCTGCTCGACGATCTTTTCCTTGTCCTTCGCGGGGGAAGGCTCCTGCGCATGGGCAGGCAAGGCGGCGGAGAGCAGGGCGATGGAGAGCGGCAGTGCCGCGCAGGTCATGGCTAAAAAACGCATGGCGGGCATCATAGCCCGCCAACGCGAAAGATCAAAACACTTTAACGGGATGACCAGAGTGATCCCCCGGACAGGCTCAGGCGCGAAAAACGCTGCCGAGCCATCCGGCCAGCAAAATCAGCCCTGACGAGCCTTGAAGCGTGGGTTCAGCTTGTTGATGATGTAGATGCGGCCCTTGCGGCGAACCAGGCGATTGTCACGGTGACGAGCCTTGAGCGACTTGAGCGAATTCTTGATCTTCATTGTTTTGATCCGCGATGTTGGGGGGAATTCACATTCGCCCGTATCTATTACATTCAAAAGCGCGCTCAAGGCGCGCTCTTCAGGTTGGGCGTGCAGATAACCCGGCCACTTGTCTGTGTCAACCACGTGAAGGTGTTTTTCCCGTGGCGGAACCCGGTTTTGTCAGGGGAAAAGCCCTTATTTCCCCGCGAGTGTCGTGACGTGGCCCATCTTGCGGCCGGGTCTCGATTCCGTCTTTCCATAGAGGTGGACGAGGGTATCGCGGCGCTTCAGCCAGTCGGGAAGAGCAAGGATGTCGTCACCGATCAGGTTCTGCATCACGCAATCGGAATGGCGGTCGGCATTGCCGAGCGGCAGGCCTGCCACGGCGCGGATATGCTGCTCGAACTGCGAGATCACGCAGGCCGCTTCCGTCCAGTGGCCGGAATTGTGGACGCGCGGCGCCATCTCGTTGGCGATCAGGCTACCATCGGCGAGCACGAAGAACTCGATGCCGATGACGCCGACATAGCCGAGCGTGGAGAGGATCTGTTCGGCGGCCTTGCGGGCCGCGGCGGCCGTGGCATCGGTGATGCTGGCCGGAACGGTCGAGGTATGGAGAATGCCGTTGCGGTGGACGTTCTCGGCCGGATCGTAGCAGGCGACCGTGCCATCGGTGGCGCGGGCGGCGATGATCGAGATCTCGCGTTCGAAGGCGACGAAACTTTCGAGGATCAGCGGCACGCCGCCGAGTTCGGCATAGGCGCCTTCGGCGCTGTCAGCAGACGAGCGGAAGACCTTCTGGCCCTTGCCGTCATAGCCGAGGCGGCGGGTCTTCAGCACGCCCTGTCCGCCGAAGTCCTTCAGCGCGGCGTCGAGGTCGGCCTGGCTGTCGATGGTGTGGAACTTCGCCGTCGGAATGCCGCACTCATTGATGAAGCGCTTCTCGACCAGGCGATCCTGCGCGGCTTCCAGCGCTTTCGGCGGCGGGTAGACCGGGACGGTGAGGGCGAGCGCCTGGGCCGCGGAGACGGGGACGTTTTCGAATTCGTAGGTGACGACATCGCAGCGCGTCGCCAGGTCTTCGAGCGCCGTCGGGTCGTCATAGGCCGCGACGATCTGTTCGTTGGCCACCTGGGCGGCAGGGCAATCGGCTTGCGGCTCAAGGATGATTGTGCGGTAGTTCAGGCGTGCGGCAGCCATGGCCAGCATGCGGCCGAGCTGGCCGCCGCCGATGATGCCGATCGTTGTCATGCTCATAGGTCGTCCATCGGATACTCGGCGATCGCCGCGCTCTGGCGTTCGCGCCATTCGTCAAGCCGGTCGGCGATGTCCTCGTCGGAGAGTGCCAGAACGGCGGCGGCCAGCAATGCTGCGTTGATGGCGCCGGCCTTGCCGATCGCCAAAGTGCCGACGGGAATGCCGCCGGGCATCTGGACGATGGAGAGAAGGCTGTCCTGGCCGGACATGGCTTTCGACTGGACGGGCACGCCGAAGACGGGAAGAGGTGTCATAGAGGCGGTCATACCGGGCAGGTGAGCGGCACCGCCGGCGCCGGCGATGATGACCTTGAAGCCCTCCGCCTTGGCGCCCTTGGCGAAATTCACCATGCGATCGGGCGTGCGGTGTGCTGATATGATCCTCGCGTCATAGGTGATCTCGAGCGCCTCCAGCGTGTCGGCGGCGTTCTTCATGGTCTCCCAATCGGACTGGCTTCCCATGATGATGGCAACGGGTGGTCTGTCTGTCATCGTCACGACACGTCCCTCAGGCGATAATGTCAGGAATGATCTGGTCTTCGAGCTTGGTCAGCTTGTCTTTGATAACAAGCTTCTTTTTCTTCATGCGCTGCACGCGAAGCGCATCGCAGCCAGTGGCGATCATGGCGTTGATGGCGACATCATAGTCCTCGTGCTCCTGGCGCAGGCGCGCCACGATGAGCCTGACTTCCGCCTGTTCCTGATCCGGCATACGCATTCCCCATGATCGTCTTCAGACCTTACTCCGGCCTGTCGTTGATTTTTGCAAGCTCCTATCACCAAATAGCGGTAACGGCTAGTTAGTCTCGATCATGAATTTGCCACGCTCTCTCCTTGTTTTCGCCTTCGACAAGCCGTCAGAAATGTGTCACAGTTCTAGGGTTGACGCCTTGGATCTCCGGCGGTGTTGGCTGGAGAAAGGTAAGAGGAAGGAAGGGTCATATGACTGTTCAAGCTCATCTTGAATCACTCCAAAAGAAGCATGGCGCTCTTGAGGAGGAGCTCCATTCACTGATGGTATCCCCCTCCAGAGACGACCGTGAGGTTGCCGAGTGCAAGCGCAGAAAACTGCGCATCAAAGACGAGATTGAGCGTCTCAAAACTCCCGTTCACTAAGACAGGATAGAACGTTACCAGGTACGGATTTCACGAAATATAAGGTGAAAATCGCAAGATAACCAATCATTTAGCGATATTCCGTGCAAGGTAAGAGGTTCCTGCGCGTCGGTTGCAACACAAAACGCAGCCGGCGCGTTTTCATGTCTGGGCTGTGGTTATGCCCAGAATTGATCCAGCCACAGATTGAGCTTGTCGAAGCCGCGATTGTTGACGGTATAGATGCGTCTCGTGCCGTCCGCGGTGACCGATACCAGGTTGCAATCGAGCAGCGCCTTGAGGTGCTGGGAGACCGCCGGGCGACTGATCGGAAGGCCTTCGGCAAGCTCGTTTACGGTGCGCGGCGCGCGTCGCAATTCCTCCAGCAGGAAGCGCCGGTGAGGGTCGGCAATCGCAGAAAAGGGGTCCACGTTCGACATGGCGAAAAGCTACGTCAAATGGTGATGCTGGGCAAGCGGATTGTGCACTGCGGCGAAGGTCGGAACGCCTAATAGCCAAGGCCTTCGCGGGCAATCAGCACGGCGGCGATCAGCGCCATTCCATACATGAACGGATAAAATATCCTCGGCTGCATGCGCTTGACGCACCAAGCGCCGGCAATGGTGGCGAGCGGTGCGAAGGGCAGCAACGTCGCCGACGCCGCGAGGTTCTGGGTGTCGAGCTGGCCAAGCGCGAAGTAGGGGACGAGCTTGACGGCATTGAGGATAGCAAAGAAGCGGGCGCTGGTGCCGGTATATTCGCGCGGCGGCATTTGCAACGGCAGCGCGTAAATCTGGAACGGCGCGCCGCCGGCATGGGCGACGAAGCTGCCATAGCCGGAGAAGGTTCCCCAGAGTGTGGCGCGGACCGGTCGCTGGCCGTGCGGCGGGACGACCCTTCCGGCGCCGGGGCCGAAATTGTTCCAGAAGTAGCGCAGGCAGAAGAGCACGGTGACGACGCCGATGACGACGCGCAGCGCGTTGCCGGGAACCAGCGCCGAGGTGCCCCAGCCAAGCGCGATGCCGAAGATGGCGCCGGGCAGCATGATCCTGAGCGTCGTCCAGTCGCCGTGCTTGCGCCAGATCACCAGCGAAATCATGTCCATGAAGACGAGGATCGGCAGCAGGATGGCAGCGGCCTGCACCGGGGAAACGACCAAAGCCAGAAAAGGTAGTCCGATCAGCGACAAGGCGTCGCCCATGCCGCCTTTCGCGAGACCGACCAGAATGACGGCGGGAATGGCGGCGTAGTAAAATGACACGTCCATCGGCATGCTTTTGAAGTCCTCCCCTTGCCAGCCCGGTCTAACGGAATTACTCACACAAAACGAGTGCGGATCGGCCGGCAAACGGCGTATTCCGCTGGAAATGGAAAGAGTTCATGTCAGAACCTGAAAACCGCTGCCGTCTGGTGCTGATCGTGCCCGATATCGCCGATGCCGACGAGCAGGCGAAAATCGTCGGCGATGCCCTGAAGGGCGGCGATGTCGCCTCGGTGATCCTGCCGCAATACGGGCTTGATGACGGCGAGTTCCAGAAGCACGCCGAGAAGATTGTGCCGCTGGCGCAGAACGCCGGCGCTGCCGCGCTGCTTGCCGGCGACAGCCGCGTCGTGGGTAGAGCCAAGGCCGATGGGATCCATATCACCGGCGGTGCCGCCGAAATTTCCGAAGCGATCGAGAAATACGCCGACAAGCTGATCGTCGGCGGCGGCAATGCCGCGGACCGGCATCATGCGCTGGAGATCGGCGAGGAGCGACCGGAATACATCTTCTTCGGCAAGCTAGAGGGCGACATCAAGCCGGAGGCGCATCCAAAGAATGTGGCGCTGGCCGAATGGTGGGCCTCGATGATCGAGATTCCGTGCATCGTCATGGGCGGCACCGATCCGGCGTCGGCGCTCGTCGTTGCCGAAAGCGGCGCCGAGTTCGTGGCCATGCGGCTTGCGGTTTTCGCGGATCCGGCACGGGCGCCCGCGATCGTTGCCGAAATCAACGCACTTCTTGACGAAAAAGCGCCACGGTTTGAGGGTTGATATCGCCCTCATGCCCATGCTGACACGCCATTTTCGCCTTTTCGTCCTCGCGCCCGCCGCATTTGCGGCCATGCTTGCACATGGCGCGTCGGCGCAGCAGGTCGACAATCTGGTGACGCGGCCGCTGTCCGGGGCGCCTGGGACATTAAAGGCCGGTCGGCCGCAGCCTGACGGCATCACGCCGTCGGCGGGCGTCGGGGTGTTCGATCGCATGGGCGCGAACCTTCCCGATCTGCCGCCGGAAAAGCCCTATACGGGCAAGGTCGACGAGGCCTACGGTGCCTATCAGCTGGGCTATTACCTGACGGCGATGGAACGGGCGCTGCCGCGCGCGCAGCTGGGTGATCCGGCCGCGCAGACACTGGTGGCCGAACTGCTGGCCGAGGGGCTCGGCGTCAAGCGCGACGCCAAGAATGCCGCCTTCTGGTATGGCAAGGCGGCCGAAGGCGGCGATCCGGCGGCGATGTTCAAATATTCCTTGATCCTGATGGAAGGTCGCATCGTCAAGCGCGACAAGGCCTTGGCCGATACATACATGCGCAAGGCCGCGGAAGCGGGCAATGCTTCGGCCGAGTTCAACTGGGGCCAGATCCTGATTGCCGACAATCCGGGCGAGAAAGGCCTGAAGCTGGCGCTGCCGTTCTACGAGAAGTCTGCCGAGAAGGGCGTGGCCGATGCGCAATACGCAGTGGCCGAAATCTACTCCGTGCTGCCTGATCTGCCGGTCGAGAAAAAGCAGCTGGCGCGGGAATGGATGGCGCGGGCGGCGCATGCGGGCTTCGACACCGCGCAGGTCGATCTGGGTGTCTGGTTCGTCAACGGCACCAACGGGCCGCGCGATTTCGAAAAGGGCTTCCAGTGGCTGAAGATCGCCGCCAACGACGGCAATGTCGTGGCGCAGAACAAGCTCGCCCATCTCTATATCAACGCGCTGGGGACGAAGCCGGATCCGATCGAGGCGGCGAAGTGGTACGTGCTGTCACGCCGCGCCGGTCTGCCCGATCCGGCGCTCGAGGATTTCTACCTCGGCATCGAGGAAGACCAGCAGAAGGCGGCCATCGAGGCCGCCAACAAGTTCCGGCGCTTGCACTGAGTTATTCGGCGCTTCCTAGAACAAGGCGTCTTCGAACAAGTCCTCGTCGCTGCTGACGGCAGCAATCGGCTCGGCGGTCACCGGTGCAGCGTCTTCCGATGCGGGGATGATGCCGCGATGCACATTGCGCTCTTGCACCATCGTATAGAGCTTGAAGATCTTGCGATCGAGCGGTGCGATGGCGGCAGCGAGATCCGAGATGTCGGCGATCTCGGCGCCGGCAACCTCTTCCAGCGCATCGGCGCAGCCCGCCAGCACGTCGCCGAGGTCCTTCTGGAAATCGAGCGTGCCAATCAGGAGGTTGATCTTGCCGGCGACCTCGCGTCCGTGTTCGGAGAGGTTCTTAAGCTCGGCTTCCATCGTGTCGGCTGCGGTGCGGATGTCGGAGACGGCCGATGTCAGGTTTTCCGCCAGACCGCCCGACGCTTTGTCCGTTGCCGGCGCGACCTTGCCGGCCGCGGCTTCCAGTGCCGGCAGACCATTGACGATTGCGTCGGCGGAGTCGTCCAGCTTGCCGGCGAAGATGCGCAGCTCGGCGGTGACGACGTTGATCGACTTGCCGGCCTCGCCGAGACGGCTGCAGCGCAGGTTGGTGTTGAGCGCCATGTAGTGGATGTCTGTCTTGACCGACTTGATGTGGCCGATGGCTTCGAGCAGCTTGGCGGTGGTGTCCAGTGTCGAATGGCTGACATGGTCTGCCTGCTGGGTGGCGACATCGACCTGCTTGACGATCTCGTGGGCGGCCGAGACGCTGGATTCCAGCGCCCTGATAAAGTTGCCCTGGCCGCCGCCGCTCATCTGGTCGCGCAGCCGCATGATCTCCTGCGTGTCATGGCCGAAGCTGGCGATGGTCTTGACGACGTTCTGGGATTCGCGGTGGAAATCGCGGCACATCTCGTCCATCTGCGCGGCCGTCAGGTGCTGAATGACGTTCTGCAGCCGCTTGCGGGCGTCCGCATCGAGGCCGCGGCCCTCATCGCTATCGAGAAACTCTTCCAGCAGCGTGAATGTGCTCTGCACGTGCTCGATCCGCTGGCGGGTGATGTCGCCGATCTGCAGCGCAGACAGTGTCGAGGCGACCTTGCTCTGCACGCCGCGAGCCACGGAGGCGACGTCTCGGGCGATGATGCCGAGGTTCCGGCGGTGCTCGGCGATCTTGCGGGCGTCGTCATCAAGCGCGCCTGCCACGGCCGGGACCGTGTCGGCATAGCTCTTGGAGACGTTGGCACCGAAGGCCAGCGCCAGCTTGACTTCCTTCTCGAGGCTTTCGATCTGGCCGGCGAAACGATTGACCTCTTCGGTGCCGGAATAGATGCGTTCGAGGATTTCCTGGGCGAAGCCGGCGAATTCGGCGATGCCGGCGCCGGTTATTTTCACCGTCACCGCAAAGGTGCGCAGATAGCGCATCGTTTCCTGCATGTCGGCGACGTGCAGGCGCAGCGCGTATCCAGTCTCGGCGAGCGCCGACAGGGCGACGTGGCGACCGGTTTCGGCAGCCGGGAGGTCGTTGAGGCTCCTCACCGTCGAGCGCAGGTCGGCGCCTGCATCGCCGCTCTCGCCGGCGTCCAGCGCCTTGGTGATGTTATCGAGCGAATTCAACAATCGGTTGAGCACATCCATCACCGACAGCAGGACGGTGCCGCCTTCGAGAAAGCGCTCCTCGACCTTGCCGCGCGCCACTTCCAGTGTGTGGCTGATGCCAGATGCGGACGCCTGTAAAGCCGTCACCGCCGATGTCGCTCCGTTCAACATTTTCTTTCCTTTACTTATGACCTCAGTAAGGTTCGGGACCAGTTTTACGGGCATCGTGCAAACGACCGGTAAACAAACGAGACTCGTCAGCGTTGTGCTTAACGGAGCGTGAACTCGGCGACCATATCCGTATCGGCTTCGATTAGTTTGCACTTAATATTCTGTTTATAAACGTATTTTTGTATATTTGAGCCCGCTAATTATTATTTTTACGGGGTGAGAATTCAGGGAGTCGAGACTCGGCGTAATTGCATTTGGGTGCAACCAACTTTCACGTGTTGTTAAGCGTGTCGTGAGATTCCTCGGTGACTTCCAAAAAGTATTTCTCCGCCACAGGAGGCCGGGTTGAGCAAGAATGAACAGTATTCAGGAGATTTGTCTCTTCCTGATGTTTTAAGCATAAGAGGTATATTGAGTATTCATTCAAATATATTTTCTGTTTTGCAGAATAACGACAGAATTATCCTCGACATTCCTGAAAACGCGGAAGCCGATCTGAGCTCGGTGCAGCTGATCGAGGCTGCGCGTCGGTATGCGTACGCCAACGACAAGACCATTTCGCTGGCATCTCCGGCCAGCGGACAAATCCTGAAAGTTTTGCAACGCGCCGGATTTGTCGAGGCGTTCGATAGCGAAGATACAAAATTCTGGTTGCATGAAGAGGTAAATCCATGAGCGCCAACATTCTCACCGTCGACGATTCCGCAAGCATTCGGTTGACGACCAAGATGACGCTGACCAACGCGGGGTACACCGTTGCCGAAGCGGCCGATGGCGCGCAGGGACTGGCGGCGGCAAAGGCAGGGAACTTCGACCTGATCATCACCGATCTCAACATGCCTGTCATGGATGGCCTGACGATGATCGAAGAGCTTCGCAAGCTGCCTGAACATACCGGTGTGCCGATAATCTTCCTCACCACCGAGTCCGACGCGGACCTGAAGGCACGCGCCAAGGCCGCTGGTGCGACTGGCTGGCTGACGAAGCCGTTCGACCCGGAAAATCTGGTCAAGATTGCCAGGAAGGTGCTCGGCAGATGAGTTCGCTCGATCCTGTAGCGGTGTTCCGCACCGAGGCTGCCGAATGCCTCGAAGCGATCGAGGCGGGGCTCCTCGACCTGACCCACAAGCTCGACGACAAGAATGTCGTCGATGCCGTCTTTCGCGGCTTGCACACGCTGAAGGGGTCGGGCTCGATGTTCGGCTTCGACGCGCTCGCGGCCTTCACCCATCACTGCGAAACGGCCTTCGATCGGGTGCGCAAGGGCGAGGTGCCGGCAACGGCCGAACTCGTCGCCGCCGTTCTCGCCGCGCAGGATCACATGCGGGCGCTGGTGGATCGGCCCGACGCCGACCACGGCGATACCGGACAGAGACTGTTGGCGCAGTTGCAAGCGGCTGTCGGCGAGACGCCTGCTGGACAGGGTGCCGCCTCCGCCGTTTCGCCGGTTGCCGTCGCGGCACCGGCTGCATTAAAGACGACGACGTGGCGTATCCGCTTCAGCCTTCCTTCGAATTCGATGGCCAACGGCACCAATCCGCTCGGCCTGCTCGATGAGCTGAGGGATCTCGGCGAATGCAGCGTGAAGGCCGATCGTTCGGCCATTCCACCGCTCGACGAAATCGTGCCGACGGACCTCTACGTCACCTGGGAGGTGATCCTCACCAGCACGCAGGATCGCTCGGCGATCGACGATGTGTTCATCTTCGTGATGGACGACATGGAGCTTGAGGTTCAGGAAATCGAGCGACCAGCGGTATCAACCGCAACGCCGGAGCCTGTCGCTTCCTCACCTGCTCCCGTTGCCATCGTGTCGGCACCGGCTGCCGCCTTGCCCGCCGCCGCCGCTCTTGCCGCAGCGCCAGCGTTCAAGCCGGTCGAAGCCGTGCCCGCCAAGCGCGATGCCACGGCGCAAGCCGAGCAGCGTCAGGCGAAAGCGGCGGAAAACGTCCGCGTTCCGGCCGAGCGTCTCGACGAGTTGATGGATCGCGTCGGCGAGCTTGTCATTGCCCAGTCGCGTCTGAGCCAGTTGGCCAGTGCCAGCGCCGATATCGCGCTTCGCTCCGTCTCGGAAGAAATCGAGCGTCTGTCGGGCGAATTGCGCGACACGATGATGGTGCTGCGCATGGTGCCGGTGGCCACACTGTTCTCGCGCTTCCGCCGCCTCGTCCACGATCTCGCCCGCGAGACGGGCAAGGTGATCGAGCTGGTCACCGAGGGCGAAAGCACCGAGGTCGACAAGACGGTGATCGAGCGTTTGGCCGATCCGCTGGTGCATCTGGTGCGCAACTCGATCGACCATGGGCTGGAAACGCCGGAGGAGCGACTGGCCGCGGGCAAGAGTGAAGCCGGGACGGTGACGCTGTCGGCCCGCCAAGCCGGTGGCGAAGTGATCATCTCGATCAAGGACGATGGCCGCGGCATCAACCGCGAGCGGGTTCGCGCCAAGGCGGAATCCTCGGGTCTCATCGCACCCGGCCAGCCATTGTCGGACAGCGAGCTTCTGCAACTGATCTTCGCGCCGGGCTTTTCGACGGCGGCGGCGATCACCAATCTTTCCGGCCGCGGCGTCGGCATGGATGTCGTCAAGAAGACCGTGGAAGCGCTGCGCGGCGCGATCGACATCACCAGCCAGAATGGCCAGGGTTCGGACGTGTCGCTGCGCATTCCGCTGACGCTCGCCATCATCGGCGGCCTGCTCGTCCGCGTCGGCACCGGCAGCTACGTGATCCCGGTCTCCGCAGTCGAGGAATGCCTCGAGCTGTCGCTGGAAGAGGACCTGCGCTCGCGCGGTCGCAGCTTCATCTCGCTGCGGGACAGTCTGGTGCCGTTCCTCCGGCTTCGCGACCTGTTCCGCACCGGTACGAAGCCGGATGTGCACCAGAAGGTCGTGGTCATCTCCACCGGCACGGAACGGGTCGGCCTGGTTGTCGATCAGATCATCGGCGAACACCAGACGGTGATCAAGTCGATGTCGAAGCTGCACAACGATGTGTCGACCTTCTCGGGCGCCACCATTCTCGGCGACGGCAGCGTCGCCCTCATTCTCGACGTCGGCCATCTCGTGGCCGCCGGTCAGCAACAGGAAACACAGATGCGGGTGGCAGGATGAGCGCGCTGGCTGAAAAGATCGACCATCACTGGAACTACGCCGACGAAGTCGAGGTACTGACCTTCGACATGAACGGCGAGACCTTCGCGCTGGAAGCGGTGATCGTCCAGGAAATTCTCGACCTGCTGCCGGAGACGGCGGTGCCGGGGGCGCAGCCTTTCGTCGCCAGCGTCATCAATTTTCGCGGGAAGGTCATTCCTCTTGTCGATCTGCGCCTTGCCTTCGGCATGGAGGGGACGGAAGCGACGATCGACAGCCGCATCATCGTTATCGAGATCGACCTCGACGGGGAGCCGACGCTGGTCGGCCTGCGCACCGACAAGGTCAACGAGGTGACGACGCTGGCCAGAACCGCCAGCGAGCCACCGCCGAGCGTCGGCATGCGCTGGCGCCCTGATTACATCAACTGCCTGGTCAAGCGCGGAGGTGAATTCATCATCCTCCCTAATCTGCAAGCAATCTTTTCATCACGTCACGAGACATCGGGGACTGCCGGTTAGGCATCGTCTTCTAGGGGTAAGGGGTTAGAGAGATGCGATTTACAATCAAGACCAAACTGGTGTCGGCATTCGCCTTCATCATTCTGATGCTTCTGGGCACATCCGCCTATTCGATCATGAGCCTCAGCGGGCTGAACGATTCCATCGGCGCCGTTCTCGCGGGTCCGGCAGCGCGGCTGGAGCTGGCGCAGGGCATCAACATCGGCCAGCTGGAAGCGATCCGCCAGCAGAAGAACCTGCTGATGGCCAAGGACGCCGCCGAGATGGATGGCGCAATCGCCAAGGGCGATGCCGGCCGCAAGGAATTCGCGGAATCGCTGGCCGCGGTCCTGAGGATCGCGACCGAGCAGGGACGCCCACGCTGGGAGCAGGTTTCTGAACTGTCGAAGAAGTTCTTCGAGGCAGACGACCAGATCCGCGGCTTCGTCAAGGCCGGTAACGCCGACGCGGCGAATACTATCTCCGTGACCACGGCCCGCGCCGCGGCAAACCAGATCGATACGGCTCTCGCCGAAATCCTGAAGCTCGAAAAGCAGCGGATGGATGTCGCTGACGACGATGCCGAAGCCAGCTATCAGGCAACACGCCTGACGATGATCATCTCCGTCGGTATTGCGTTGCTGTTCGCAGCCATCACCGCCTTCTGGATCGCCAGCACGATCTCCAAGGGCTTGAGCCGCGCCAACACCGTCGTTCGCGAAGTGGCTGAAGGCGACCTGACCAAGACCGCCGAGATCACCAATCGCGACGAGATCGGCGAGCTGCTCGGCAACGTCAACCTGATGATCGAGCGTCTGCGCGGCGTTGTCGGCGATGCACTGTCGGCATCCGAAAACGTCTCGGCCGGCAGCCAGGAGCTTTCCGCCAGCTCGGAACAGGTCTCGCAGGGTGCGACCGAACAGGCGGCATCCGCCGAAGAGGCTTCGGCCTCGATGGAAGAGATGGCCTCGAACATCAAGCAGAACGCCGACAATGCGGCGCAGACCGAAAAGATCGCTCGTCAGTCTGCCAAGGACGCCGAGGAAAGCGGCGCCGCCGTCAGCCGTGCCGTCGACGCGATGCGCACGATCGCCGAGAAGATCGGCATCGTCCAGGAAATCGCCCGCCAGACCGACCTGCTGGCGCTGAACGCCGCCGTTGAGGCAGCCCGTGCCGGCGAACATGGCAAGGGTTTCGCGGTCGTCGCTTCGGAAGTGCGCAAGCTCGCCGAACGCAGCCAGTCGGCCGCGGCCGAGATCAGCGCCATGTCGAGCGACACGGTGAAGGCCGCCAGCAACGCCGGCGACATGCTGGGACGCCTGGTGCCGGACATTCGCAAGACGGCCGAGCTTGTCTCCGAGATCAGCGCCGCCTGCCGCGAGCAGGATATCGGGGCTGCCCAGATCAACGAGGCGATCCAGCAGCTCGACAAGGTGACGCAGCAGAATGCCGGCGCATCGGAACAGATGTCGGCGACTTCGGAAGAGCTCGCGGCGCAGGCCGAAGAGCTGCAGGCCTCGATCGCCTTCTTCAAGGTGGATAACGCAGGCAGCAAGGCCGGCATCAAGAAGCCAGCGGTCAAGCTTGTCTCCAAGCCCGTGTCCAGCTCATCAGCGTCGCGCCCGGCCGCCGCCAACAACAAGAACCTCAATGCCCGCTCGGTCTCGGCCCAGCAGGCACGCGCCAAGGGCTTCGCACTCGACATGTCGATGGGCGGCCCTGATGCCGGCGACGACGACTTCCGCGAAAGCGCCTGATAGGCCCTTCGCTCCACAAGACGCCCTGCCGCGCAAGCTCGCGGCAGGCAAATGCCAGCCCATGGTCGCGCTGGCTCCGTGATTGCCGAGCGCAATCGCCGAAGGTGAATGCCATCGCCTCTTTCCAATCTTCGCCGCTGTCGAAGGAGGAGCCTTTTCCCGGCGCTCTTCCTTTGCCGGGCTTGTCCAGCGGGCGTCGCGCTCGCCGGCTTCGGTCGTCGCCGATATCCCAACGTGTGTATGCGTTGGCGGATAGTGAAAATGATCTGTCTGGCGGCAAACGCCTGGACACATGCCACATCAGGTGCTGCCGACCGGATATTGCCGATGCAGCCCAATCTTAGCGTCTCCGAAGGAAACGAAAATGCGCTTTACCATCAAACTGAAGCTCGCCATGGCGTTCGGCTTCGTCATCATTCTGCTGCTCGGCAGCGCGGTCTACAGCATTGTAAGCCTGAGTTCGCTGAATACGGCGATCAGCGATTTGATTGCCGGGCCCGTCGCACGCGTGGACCGCGCGCTGACGCTCGGCAATATTCAGCTGCGGATCGTGCGCACTGAAATGAACATGGCGACGGCGCCTGCGGGCACCGACTTCACCAGCTATATCGAGACCAGCGATGGAAACCGCAAGCTCTTCGCCGACAGTGTCGATTGGTTGATTGCCAACTCCAAGACGGACAACGGCAGGAAAGGCTGGAGCGAAATCAAACAGCATGCCAGCCAGTTCTTCGCCATCGACGACAAAATCCGGGCGATGGTGATGGCCGGCAACACAACGGGTGCGATTGCGCTGGCAACCGGCGACGGCCGTAAGATCGTCGATGATATCGAGAAGGCGATCAACGTTCGCATCGAATCCAACCAGGCTGACATGGTGCAGGCCGACACGGATACCGACACGCTTTACGGTACGACAAGAATGCTGATGATCTCGATCGCCGTCATCGCGACGCTGGTCGCGCTCATCGCCGCCGGCTGGATTGCACTTGGTATCAGCAGCGGTCTGCGAAAGATCGCCGCCGTCGCCTCGGCGGTCGCCATCGGTGATCTGGACCAGAATGTCGAAATCAACACCAATGACGAGATCAAGGATGTGGTCAAGACGATCAACGTCATGACGGCAAACCTGCGCAACACCGCGGCCATCGCCAACCAGATTTCCAACGGCGATCTGACCGTCTCTCCGAAGCCACTCTCCGACAAGGACACGCTCGGCATCGCCCTGGAGCAAATGGTCGAGCGCCTGCGCGGCGTGGTGGCCGATGCGATCGCCGCCGCCGAAAACGTCTCCGCCGGCAGCCAGGAGCTGTCCGCAAGCTCCGAGCAGGTGTCGCAGGGCGCCACCGAACAGGCGGCCTCGGCCGAAGAGGCCTCCGCCTCGATGGAAGAGATGGCCTCGAACATCAAGCAGAATGCCGACAACGCCGCCCAGACAGAAAAGATTGCCCGCCAGTCGGCGAAGGACGCCGAAGCATCGGGCGATGCCGTAACGCGCGCCGTCAACGCCATGCGCACGATCGCCGAGAAGATCGGCATCGTCCAGGAAATCGCCCGGCAGACCGATCTGTTGGCGCTCAACGCCGCCGTCGAGGCAGCGCGTGCCGGCGAACATGGCAAGGGCTTCGCGGTCGTCGCTTCGGAAGTGCGCAAGCTTGCGGAACGCAGCCAGTCGGCAGCAGCCGAGATCGGCGCCATGTCCGGCGACACGGTGAAGGCCGCGCAGGAAGCCGGCGACATGCTGGGCCGCCTGGTGCCGGATATTCGCAAGACTGCCGAACTGGTGTCCGAAATCAGCGCCGCATGCCGCGAGCAGGATATCGGCGCTTCGCAGATCAACGAGGCGATCCAGCAGCTCGACAAGGTGACGCAGCAGAATGCCGGCGCATCGGAAGAAATGTCGGCGACGTCGGAAGAACTGGCGAGCCAGGCGGAAGAACTGCAAACGTCGATCGCCTTCTTCAAGGTCGACATGGCTGGCAATCGCGACAGCCGCAAGCCGGCGGCGCGCGTCAGCGTCCGCAGCCCTGCTCCGGCCACTCGCAAGCCGGCCGGCAAGGCCGCGGCCAATTCGGTCTCGGGACAGCAGGCGCGCGCCAAGGGCTTCGCACTCGACATGGCAATGGGCGGCCCGGATGACGGCGACGCCGATTTTAGGGAAAGCGCATAATATGGCACCGGTCTCTCTGGAAGCGCAGTTCGTCACCTTTAGTCTCGGCGAGGAAATCTTCGCCGTGCCTGTCGAGGTGGTTCGCGAAATTCTCGACTATGCGGAAGCCTTCAAGATTCCGAATGGTCCCGATTATCTCCTCGGCCTGCGCGACGTGCGCGGGCAGGGGGTGCCGACCATCGACCTGAGGCTGAAGCTCGGCATGTCGAAGACGGTACCGACGCCGCATACGCGGGTTCTGGTTCTCGACATTCCGATGGAGAGCCGCATCCTGACGCTCGGCCTCGTTGCCGACCGGGTCTACGAGGTCACACCGTTCCGGCACGACCAGATCGAGGCGGCGCCTGATATCGGCGTGCGCTGGCGCTCCGACTACATCTCCGGCGTGGTGCGCCGGGATGGCGGCTTCGTCGTCATCGTCGATCTCGCGCGGCTGTTGTCGCGCGAGGATGCTTCGGCCCTGCAGTCGGCCGCCTGAGTAACGCGGCCGGAGGAGAGCGATCCATGAGTATGGCAGCTGTTGAAACCCAGATGGTGGGCGACAGGATCAGCAAGCGGAATTTTGAGAAGCTTGCGCAGTTCATCTACGACTACAGCGGCATCAAGATGCCGTCGACGAAACTGACGATGCTGGAGGGCAGGCTTCGCCGCCGGCTGCGGGCGACGAAGCATTCGACCTTCGACGACTATTGCGACTTTCTGTTTCACGAGGACGGGCTGGAGCAGGAGACGGTCTACCTGATCGACGCGGTGACGACCAACAAGACGGACTTCTTCCGTGAGGCGCGGCATTTCGAATACATGCAGCAGGTGGCGCTTCCGGCACTTGCTTCGACCGGCGTGCGCACGATCCGCACCTGGAGTTCGGCCTGCTCGACCGGCGCGGAACCCTATACGATGGCGATGGTGCTGGAGGAGTTCACGGGCGACCGGCGCGATCTCAACTACAGCATCCTCGCCACTGATCTTAGCACCGACGTGCTGGCGACGGCGCGGCGCGGCATCTATGCCGAAGACATGATCCATCCGGTGCCGCGCGAACTGCAGCGCAAATACGTGATGGTCGCCAAAAAGGCCGACCGCCGCGAGGTCAGGATTTCGGCGGCGCTACGCAGCCGGGTCGGCTTCGCCCGGATGAACCTGATGGACGAGAGCTATCCCGTGGGCGAGGGGATGCACATGATCTTCTGCCGCAACGTGCTGATCTATTTCGACAAGCCGACCCAATCGGCCGTGCTGAAGCGGCTCTGCGCACGCCTGCTGCCGGGGGGGTACATATTCATCGGCCATTCCGAATCCATTACCGGTATCGATCTGCCCCTGAAGCAGGTCTCCAACACCGTGTTTCAGCGCATCTAGGTAAGACAGCATATGGGCAAGAAAATCCGCGTTCTCGTCATCGACGATTCCGCCAGCGTGCGCCAGACACTCGTTCGCGTGCTGCAGGAGGATCCCGATATCGAGGTGATGGGAGTGGCGACCGATCCCTTCATGGCGGCGAAGAAGATCCAGGAGGAAATTCCCGATGTCATCACGCTCGATGTCGAGATGCCGCGCATGGACGGCATCACTTTCCTGCGCAAGCTGATGTCGCAGCGGCCGATACCCGTCGTCATGTGCTCGTCGCTGACGGAAGCCGGGTCGGAAACGCTGATGCAGGCGCTGGAGGCGGGCGCCGTCGACGTCATCCTGAAATCGAAGATCGGCGCAGCCGACAGCCTGGCCGACGATGCGGTCAGGATCCGCGAGGCGGTAAAGAGTGCCTCGCATGCGCGTCTCGGCAACACGCGACGAACGACCAGCGCGCTGCGCCCCGGCATGGAGGCGCCGGCGCAGAAGCTGACCGCCGATGCGATGCTGCCGCCGCCGAGCGGCCGTGCCATGGCGAAGACGACGGAGATGGTGGTCTGCGTGGGCGCGTCGACGGGTGGCACGGAGGCATTGCGGGAGTTTCTGGAGGCGCTGCCGGCCAATGCGCCGGGCATCGTCATCGTCCAGCACATGCCGGAGAAATTCACGGCGGCTTTCGCCAAGCGGCTGAACAGTCTCTGTGAAGTCGAGGTCAAGGAGGCGGTGAACGGTGATCCCGTCCTGCGTGGTCACGTGCTGATCGCGCCCGGCGACAGCCACATGCTGCTCGAGCGGCAGGGTGCTCGCTACTACGTATCGGTCAAGAGCGGACCGCTGGTCTCGCGCCACCGCCCGTCGGTCGACGTGCTGTTTCGCTCGGCGGCACGGGCGGCGGGATCGAACGCCATGGGCATCATCATGACCGGCATGGGCGACGACGGCGCCAAGGGGATGCTGGAGATGCACCAGGCCGGAGCCTACACGGTGGCGCAGGACGAGGCGACGTCCGTGGTCTTCGGCATGCCGAAAGAGGCGATCGCCAAGGGTGGGGTTGATCGCATCCTGCCGCTGGAGCAGATCGCCCGCGAGGTGCTGATCACGCAGCAGAAGTTCTGACGGGGAGGCAGGCGGCGCGTTTGCGCCTGCTCTCAGGGCGACGACGCGCGGCCCGCACGCACGACCTTGCGCAGCGCTCTTGAAATTTCCGCCGTTTTGTGGTCTTGAAGCCGCCAATCTTTATAGAGCGCTGCTTTCCTCGGTGATCAGGGACCTTCCCCGCCCTGACAGCGCCTTCTGTTTACCGTTCAAGGAAAAGTGCCACATGGCTCGTTCAGCTCTTCTCAATGTCATGGTTCAGGCTGCCATCAAGGCAGGAAAATCGCTGGGGCGTGATTTCGGCGAAGTGCAGAACCTGCAGGTTTCGGTCAAGGGACCGGGCGATTTCGTCACCATCGCCGACCGCAAGGCGGAGAAACTGGTCAAGGAAGAACTGCTGAAGGCACGCCCGACCTATGGCTTCCTCGGCGAGGAAAGCGAAGAGATCAAGGGCACCGACGGCGCGCATCGCTGGATCGTCGATCCGCTCGACGGTACCACCAACTTCCTGCACGGCATCCCGATGTTTGCCGTCTCGATTGCGCTCGAGCGCAACAATGAGATCGTCGCCGGCGTGATCTTCAACCCTGCCACCGATGAGCTCTACACCGCCGAGCGCGGTGGCGGCGCCTTCCTCAACGATCGCCGCCTGCGCGTCGGCGCACGCCGCGTGCTGTCGGACTCGGTCGTCGCCTGCGGTGTTCCGCATCTCGGCCGCGGCAATCACGGCAAGTTCCTGGTCGAACTGCGCCACGTGATGGGCGAAGTCGCCGGCGTTCGCCGCATGGGCTCGGCCTCGCTCGATCTCGCCTATGTCGCCGCCGGCCGTTTCGACGGCTTCTGGGAAACCGGCCTGTCGGCCTGGGACATCGCGGCCGGCATCATCCTGATCCGTGAAGCCGGCGGTTACGTCAGCGATTGGGACGGCGCCACCTCGATGCTGGAAACCGGCGGCGTCGTTGCCGGCAACGAGCACATCCAGAAGGCCCTGCTCGAAGTTGCAAAGCGCCCCGTTCCCAGCCGGTAAATCGCTGTTGTAAAGACACGGGTTTTCTGTCCGGCGTACTTCAATTCGGCACAATGATGTTCTAGTCTTCGGCGGCGATAAAGCCGGAGGCTGCGGATTCTATGGAAAATGTGAATGTGGCGGAGTTCGGCTCGACCGAAAAAACCACGGAAAATTACAGCTACAAGCTATCCAGCCCGATGCCGTTCCTTTGGACGATGGTGCTGTTTCTCGTCATCGTCGGGTTCATTTCCGCGATCCTGTTTCGCCAGGCGCAAACCGCATTCATGCACAATCCCGGCCTGAACGGCCTTATTCTCGGCGTGCTCGGCATCGGCATCATCCTGGTGTTCAGCCATGTGCTGGCGCTGCGGCCAGAGGTGCGCTGGTTCAACTCGTTCCGTGCTGCCGGCAACGCCGACAAGGTCAATCGCAATCCGAAGCTCTTGGCTCCCATGCGCACGCTGATCGGCAGCCGCAAGGCGTCGGCCGCCGGGATTTCGACCACCGCCTTCCGCTCCATTCTCGATTCGATCGCCAGCCGGCTGGACGAATCCCGCGATGTGTCGCGCTATCTCATCGGGCTCCTGGTGTTCCTCGGCCTGCTCGGCACCTTCTGGGGCCTGATCGGCACGATCGGCTCGATCAGCTCGGTCATCCAGTCGCTCGATGCCGGCACCAACGGCTCCTCCGATGTCCTGACATCACTGAAGGAAGGGCTGTCGCAGCCGCTCTCGGGCATGGGCCAGGCGTTCTCCTCGTCGCTGCTCGGTCTCTCCGGCTCGCTGATCCTCGGCTTCCTCGACCTGCAGGCCGGCCGCGCGCAGAACCGGTTCTATACCGAACTCGAGAACTGGCTGTCGTCGGTGACCGATGTCGGTTCCGATCTCGCCCCGCCCGTCATTGACGGCAAGGGCAGCGTATCGCCCGAGGAAATCCGGGCGCTATCGGAATACATGCACAAGGTTGCGGAAGAGGGTGGCGGCAGCCAGCGCTCCGTCGCGGCCATGGCCAATCTCGCCGAAGGTATTCAGGGCCTCGTCAAGAACATGCGCAACGAGCAGCAGATGCTGCGCGACTGGATCGAGGCGCAGCAGGACGAGGCGAAGGCGATGCGCCGCACGCTCGACCGGCTGGCCGAGCGGATTGGCGCGCAGGAGAAGCATGCCGCGACCGAACGCACGCAACGCATGCCGCAGACCGAGAAAAGCGAGGGCAAGTAAGCCATGGCTCTTGCCCGCAACCGTCGCCGCGAACGGACGGTGGACTACTGGCCAGGCTTCGTCGATGCGCTGTCGACGCTGCTGATTGCCGTGATGTTCCTGCTGACGGTGTTCGTCGTCGGGCAGTTCATTCTCAGTCGCGAGATTTCCGGTCGCGACGAGGTGATGAGCCGGCTGAACAGCCAGATCAACGAGCTGACGCAACTGCTGGCGCTCGAAAAGGGCAGCAAGCAGGATCTCGAGGATAGCGTCGCCAACCTGCAGGCATCGCTGGCGACGGCCGAGGGTGAGCGCTCGCGGCTTCAGTCGCTTTTGTCTGCCGGGGCAGGCGGGCAGGATGCGGCGCAGCAGCGGATCGGATCGCTGACCAAGGAACTCGACGACCAGAAGCAGATGAGCGACCGGGCAATGAGCCAGGTGGAGCTGCTGAACCAGCAGATCGCCGCACTGCGCAACCAGATCGCCGCCATCGAAGTGGCGTTGCAGGCATCCGAGCAGAAAGACCAGAGCTCGCAGACGAAGATCGCCGATCTCGGCCGACGCCTCAACGTGGCGCTGGCTGCCCGCGTGCAGGAGCTCAATCGCTACCGCTCGGACTTCTTCGGCCGCCTGCGCGAAATCCTCTCGGACCGCGAGAATATCCGCATCGTCGGCGACCGTTTCG
Source organism: Hyphomicrobiales bacterium (assembly GCA_900470805.1). Lineage (GTDB taxonomy): Bacteria > Pseudomonadota > Alphaproteobacteria > Rhizobiales > Rhizobiaceae > Rhizobium. The sequence continues at coordinate 39,970 of UCCA01000028.1, forward strand.
TATTCCAGTCGGAGGTGCTGTTTCCCTCTGGCGGTGCTGATCTCAATCCGGATGGACAGACGGAGATGGGCAAGCTCGCCGCGGCGCTGCTCGACGTCGCCAAGGAAATCCCGCCTGAGATCAACTGGGTGCTGCGCGTCGACGGCCACACCGACAACGTGCCGCTGGCCGGCACCGGCCGATACGGCGACAACTGGCAGCTTTCGTCGGCGCGCGCGATTTCGGTGGTCAAGTTCCTGATCTCGCAGGGCGTGCCGGCCGACCGCCTGGTCGCGGCCGGTTTCGGCGAATTTCAGCCGATCGCGCCGGGCGATACGCCGGAGGCGCGGGCGACGAACCGACGGATCGAGTTGAAGCTGACGGAGAAATGACGGGGTGAGGGGAGAGGCCTTTGCCTGCTATCCCTTGGATAAGTGAAAGGCGGCACCCGAAAGTGCCGCCTTTTGTCGTCTCAGGCTTCCGCGGCCTTCGTCGTGTCATCGACGGTCGCGCCGGGAGAATTCTTCTTGATCGATTCGATGGCGCTCAGGGCCGAAGCCTTGGCCTTGTAGCCTTCGGATCCGAACATGGATTCGCCGTTCGGCGCCTTGAAACGAAAACGAAACTCGCCGGCCTTGTCCTTATAAACTTCGAACTTATACATCGATTTTTCTCCCGGAATCAGGATGTTGCTGAAATCTGCAAGCACAGCCTAAAACAAAAAATGCAACTATTCCATCCGGATATTTTGGGCTCTTTGAAACGGAACAGATAGCGCGCGCTCATGTCCGAGCGAGTTCTGTCCGTGCCGCTTGTCTTCGCCGCTACCCCTTGTCAGCGCCGCTACCTTGCCGCGGCCACGATCTCCTCGGCGCCTGCATCAAACTGCAACCGCGCCAGCTTGGCGTAGATGCCGCCGTGGCGGATCAGGCTCTGATGGGTGCCTTCCTCGACGACGCGGCCCTGGTCGAGCACCAGGATGCGGTCGGCCTTCAATACGGTCGCCAGGCGGTGGGCGATGATCAGCGTTGTCCGGCCGTCCATCAGGCCGTCGAGCGCGCGCTGCACCAGGGTCTCGCTCTCGGCGTCGAGCGCGGAGGTGGCCTCGTCGAGCAGCAGCACCGGGGCGTTCTTGAGGATGGCGCGGGCAATGGCGATGCGCTGGCGCTGGCCGCCCGAGAGCATGATGCCGCGTTCGCCGACCTCGGTGTCGTAGCCCTTGTCGAGCCTGGCGATGAACTCATCGGCCTGGGCGGCGATGGCGGCGGCGCGGACCTCGTCGCGGCTGGCGCCGGGGCGGCCGAAGGCGATGTTGGCGTGGATCGAGGCGGCGAAGATGGTGACGTCCTGCGGGACGATCGCCATGCGCTCGCGCAAGCGGTCCGGATCGACGGTGCGGGCATCGACGCCATCGATGGCAACGGTGCCCTTCTGCGGGTCGTAGAAGCGCAGCAGCAGCGAGAAGATCGTGGTCTTGCCGGCGCCCGAGGGGCCGACGATGGCGACGGTCTCGCCCGGCTTGATGGCGAAGTTCAGGCCGTGCAGCGCCGAGGTGCCGGGGCGCGAGGGGTAGGCGAAGTGGACGTCGGTGAATTCGACGCGGCCGAGGCTCGGGTCGGGGAGGGCGGCAGGGTTGGCGGGCGCCGATATCGGCGAGACCTCGTCGAGCAGTTCGGTGAGCCGGTCGGCGGCGCCGGCGGCCTGAGAGAGTTCGCCCCACACTTCCGACAGCGCGCCGAGCGAGCCGGCGGCGATCACCGAATAGAGCAGGAACTGGCCAAGCGTGCCGGCAGACAGCGTGCCTTCGAGGACATTGTGGGCGCCGACCCAGAGCACGGCGACGACGCTGCCGAAAATCAGGGTGATGGCGATGCCCGTCAGCAGCGAGCGCGAGCGGATGGCGGCGCGGGCGGCGCTGTAGGCTGTCTCGACGGCAGCGCCATAGCGGTCGGCGGCCGCGGTTTCGCCGCCGAAGGCCTGAACGGTGCGGGTGGCCGATATGGTCTCGTTGGCGAAGGCGGAGGCTTCGGCCAGCGTATCCTGCGCGGCGCGCGAGCGCTTGCGGACCGAGCGACCGAAGGCGACGAGCGGGAAGACGATCAGCGGGATGGCAGCGAGCACGAGGCTGGCAAGCTTCGGCGAGGTGACAACCATCATGCCGATGGCGCCAAGACACAGGATCATGTTGCGCAGCGCCACCGAGGCGGTGGCGCCGACGGCGGACTTGATCTGCGTGGTGTCGGCCGTCAGCCGCGAGACGATCTCGCCGGACTGGTTGACGTCGAAGAAGGAGGCGGAAAGTCGCGTCACGTGTGCGAACACATCGCGGCGCAGATCCGAGACGATGCGCTCGCCGAGCGTGATGACGAAATAGTAGCGCATGGCGCTGGCGAGCGCGAGCACCACGGCCATCACCATCAGCATGACGAAGTAGCTGTTGATGAAGCGGCCGTCGGAGTGGCTGAAGCCATGATCGATCATGCGGCGGACGGCGAGCGGCAAGGCGAGCGAGGTGATCGCCGCCAGCGCCAGCGCGATGATCGCGCCGGTAACCAGGCCGCGATAGCGCATCACGTAGGGCGTCAATCGACCGAGAGGCTTCAGCGAGCGGGACTTTTTCTTCTCGGTCTGTGATGCGTCTGTCAATTCACTCTCCGGTGGCCCTCAACACCGTGCAACACGGCCGATGGCTCTTGTTATCCTGAAGGCCTTCATGTATAGGCACCGCATCCTAATGGGAAGCCGTAGCCAGTAGCGACTGCGGCTTCATTTATTCAATCGGTCCTCTTGTCGCAACGTGGTGCGTCAAATTGGACGTGACATCGCAGGAAGATTGTTATGAAGGCTGATATCCATCCCGACTACCACACGATCAAGGTTGTCATGACCGACGGCACCGAATACGAAACCCGCTCGACCTGGGGTTCGGAAGGCGCTGTCATGAACCTCGAAATCGATTCCAAGTCGCACCCGGCCTGGACCGGCGGCAACCAGCAGCTGATGGACCGCGGCGGCCGCGTTTCCAAGTTCAACAAGCGTTTCGGCGGCCTCGGCCTCTAATCGCTGCTGTTGCACTGATTTCGAAGAGCCCTGCGAAAGCGGGGCTTTTTTGCGTTTGGGATTTGCTCGTTTTGAAGGCCAATCATTGGCTGAGTTCCATACAACAAAAAACCGGCTGCGCAGGGAACGCAGCCGGTTTATGTAGTCTACTTCGACTTGGATCAGTTATTGCCAAAAGCCGTCTGCAGCAGGCTTAGCTGGGCCTGGACGCTGTTCTGATTGTCGGGGACGATCGGGGCCTCGTTCGGGCGATAGATTTCGCGGTCGAGCAGGGCGACGCGGTTCTGCAGGCGCAGCGAGCGTTCGATCAGGTCTCGGAAGGCTTCCGGCAGATCGCCCCAGCCCGGTGCATTGCGGTCGACGTTGAAACCGTCGAGGCGAACCTTGTTCTTTTCGGCCAGAACCTGATCGCGCGACATTTCGCCATTGTTGACGGCGCGCTGCAGGAGAAGCCAGGAGGCCATCTGCATCAGGCGGGTGGTGAGGCGCATGGATTCAGCAGCGTAGAGCACCGATGCCATGCGCGGAAGAACCTTTGATGCGGTGCGGCCATTGCCATCCAGATAGGCGGCGGTCTCTTCGACCAGCGACATGCCTTCCGAGTACAATGTCTTAAACTGCGACGATGCGGCAGCGCGTCCGGCAAAACTGATCGTGTTCAATCCAAGCTCTGACATTTAGTAAGTCCCTGTTGCACGCATCACTTATTGTTCAGGTAACGCAGGCAGATGAGAAAAAGTTTCATCGGCCCGCTTTAATGACTTTAAAGATGGTAGCTTTAGCCCAATTGCGCAAGGCGTTTCTTAATAAAGGGTTAACTTCCACAGTTTCGTGGATTTCATCCCCAGCCAAGGCAAAAAAGGAGAGCCGCAAAAGCGGCTCTCAAGGTAAAACAGGGAGAAAAATCAGACCAATTCACCGCATGGGAAACTGTCTGAAATCCGGAGCAAGTCCGGATGCCTAAAGTAATACCTTAGAAAGCTTAACGTCTCATTAAGTCTGTGCCGAATTAACACTTGCATCGCCGCTATAAATGAAAACCGGCACACCGGGCGCTCACGACTTGAAGAGATTTTCTGCGGCCTTCCTTCCCGATGCCTTGCGCTGCGCCTCGGCCTCGATGCGGGAAATTTCGGCTTTCAGCATGTCGATGCGGGATGTCAGCTCGTCCACCGACATCATCGACAGATCCATGCCGATCTCGTGATTCGGCTTCTTCTGCGGGCGGTCGTCGTCAACGAAGCTCATCTGTCATCCTCCGTCGTGGTTCAGCTGTATTTCAGGGCGGCGTCATCTTGCTGTTGCTGCTGTTCGGCCGCTTTGGCCGGGTTGCGGTCGGCCAGCGACATGCTTTCCGGCGTCATCATCTGCGAGGTCGCGGTCGGCAGCGTGGTGTAGGCGTCACGGTCGCCGGCCGGAATGGCGGCGCGCACGCGGCTGCGCATGATGGCGTAGACGGTGATCAGCACATGGGCGAAGGCTGTGACCAGGAACAGCGCGTGCGGGCTGGCGACCGACATGACTGGGCCGCCGATGGTTGGGCCGATGATAGTGCCGATGCCGTAGAGCAGCAGCAGGCCGCCGGAGACCTTCACAAAGTCCTCGGACGAGGCGTAGTCGTTGGCGTGGGCGACGGCGATCGGATAGAGCGTGTTGGCGACGGCGCCGTAAAGCACGACGAGGCTGATGATGAAGACTGGCGAGGACGGATGCAGCACGGCCAGCATCAGGCCGGCGAAGGCGGCGACTGCCGACATGGCGGCCAGCACGTAGCGACGGTCGATCCTGTCGGACAGGCGGCCGGCGGGGAGCTGCATGACGGCGCCGGCGAAGATGGTCGAGCTCATCATGATGGCGATCGAGGTGTCGGACAGGCCGGCGCCGGCGCCGAAGACGGCTCCGAGCGTGCCATAGGCGCCGTTGGCGATGCCGACCAGCAGGATACCGAGGCAGGAGACCGGCGAGTTGCGATAAAGCGCCCGCAGGTCGAGCTTGACTGCCTTCAGCGGTTGCGGCGAGGCTGCGGTCGACAGCAGCGTCGGCAGCATGGCGATGCAGTAGAAGATGCCGCAGATCATGAAGAGCACGGGGGTGCGGACATCCTCCAGCGGGATCATCATCTGGCCGGCGACGACGCCGATCAGGGTGATGGCGATATAAAGCGAGAAGATGGCGCCGCGGCTTTCATTCGTCGCTCGCTCGTTCAGCCAGCTTTCTATGATCATCGAGGTGCCGGCCGTGGCGAAGCCGGTGACGGCGCGCAGCAGCACCCACCAGACCGGGTGGACGGCGATGCCGCTGACCAAAGCGATGATGGCGATGATCGAGATGAAGCCGGAGAAGGCGCGCACATGACCGACGCGGCCGACCATCTTCGGCGCCACCAGGCAGCCGATGACGAAGCCGGCGGCCCAGGAGGTGCCGAGCAGGCCGAGCGTGGTGGTGGCATAGCCTTCGAGATTGCCGCGGACCGGGAGGAGAATGCCCTGCAGGCCATTGCCCATGAACAGGAAGAGCGTGCCGAACAGAAGTGCGGCGACGGACAACAGGTTTCTCTTCATAATTCCCCCAGGCTACGCAACGTGCATATGAAATGACATATGGCGGCAGGCCGCGCCGCCCAGTGTGTAGAGTGTTGATTGTGCTCCCGAATGCCTTTACGGCATGTTTATAAGCAGTCGTTGCGCGAAATAATGTCGGTCCTGTGACGTCGACAACATCAGGAAAAATAAAGACATGACGAAGCTGATCGCGTTGCTGCTCATCCTGGCGATGATCGTCCACGTGATCAAGCCGCTGGGGCTGCCGGGGCTCAGGAAGCGGGCGGACTTCTGGAAGATCGCGCTGTTTGCATTCGCCATATGGGCGGTGGCGCTGCTGGGGCGGGATCTGTTTCTGTGAGGATGGTGTAAGGGGCAGGATATCGTCAAACTCAATGCTGCCATCGAGGCGCTTGCCGGAAGCGCCGATACCGATCATCTTTTTATGGTATACGGGTAATCCATATCCTCGGCACGAAACTGACCCGTCGCGCGAGCCCATGAGGTGCCGCCAATGCCCCGTTTCCTTGCACTCTACACGATGAAGCCGGAAGACTTCGCGGCTTTTCGAGACCTGCCCAAGGCCGATCAAGATGCCATCAATGCCGTCGGCGTTGCACGGTGGGCGGAATGGGAGAAAAGGAATGCCGCCTTTATTCTCGACAGAGGCGGCATGGTGGGAAAGACGACACGCCTATCCAGGGAAGGTGTCGCCGCGGCTTTCAATCCGGTCTGCGGTTACCTTGTGGTCGAGGCGGAAACGGCAGATACGGCTGCGCTGCTGTTCGCGGACCATCCGCATATCACCGTCTTTCCCGGTGATGGCGTCGACATCATACCGTTCGTCACCTGACCGTCATCGGGCCGAACGCAACCGCGCCACCAAGGCTTCCCTCAGCAGCTGATCTCCCCGCGCATCACCTCGACGCAGGCACCCGAGATCGTCACGTCGGTTACAACCCCGTCCGTCTTCACCACATCGACGCTGATGACGCTGCGGCGGCCCATTTCGACGCCCTGTTCGATGGTCAGCGAGACGCGCATGTCCGTCTCGGGTTCAAGCGAGACGAGATAGGCGGCAAGCGCCGCCGAGGCGCTGCCGGTGGCGGGGTCCTCGGGGACGTTGTCGAGCGGCGCGAACATGCGGGCGCGGATGGTCCATGGGGCCTCGGGCGCCCTGACGTAGACGAACAGCGAGAAGTCGAGATTGCCCTCCGGCGTCGCGACGGCGGCGTCCTGGAAATGCGTGAGGTTGGGGCGGGCGAGCGCCAGCGCATCGAGGCCGGTCAGTTCGGCGACCACGAAGCCGAGGCCGACGGAGGCCGTGAGCGGCCGGTGGATGCGGGTACTGACCATCGCGGCGTCGATCGAGATGCAGCGGGCGACGGTGTCTTCGGGGATCGTGTCGCCTGTTACCAGCGGGCCGGGCGCGCGGATCGCGGCGGAGATCACGCGGTCGCCCTCGCGTTTAAGTTCGACGGTCACGATCCCCGCCTTCTCCTCGAAGCGCAAACTGTTGCCGACCGCCTTGCCGAAGACCTCGCCGCGCATGCCGAGCACATAGGCGGTGCCGACATTGGGGTGGCCGGCGAAGGGCACTTCCATGGTGGGGGTAAAGATGCGGACGCGGGCGGTGTTGTCGGGATCGTGCGGAGGGAGCACGAAGGTGATTTCGGAATAGCCGAATTCGGCCGCGATGTTCTGCATGTCGGCGTCGGTCAGGCCGCGCGCATCGGCCATCACGGCCAGCGGGTTTCCCTCGAAGCGGTTTGTGGTGAAGACATCGACGGTGGTGAAGGAAACGGTGGTCATGGATTCTCCGGCAGAGTGCTGTGGACGCCACACTGGCGTGTCTCGGGACCTGCCGATAGGCGCAAACTTGTGCCGGTGACAATCGTTGGATGTTGTTCAAACAGGTGGCAGGAGGGACAGCGCGACGGGTTGGCCGGTCGCTCGCGGCCCTCTGTTTTATCCTGCAGTTCTGCAACCTAATGATTGTATTGGCATGGTCATATCCTCGGCACCACGGCCGAGGAAGATGTCAGGATGAAGGTCAAGGCTCGCCGGGCGCCGCTTCGACACGCAGCTGTCCCGGCCTAGCCTTAAGCGCATCAGGCCTTGTTGACGCTGGCGGCGTAGATCTGGTCGATTGTTTCGGCCAGGCTGGCGTCGAACTCCGCGTCGCTCATGGTGACGCGCAGGTTTTCCGTCAGTGCGCGGGAGAAGCTTGCGATCATGCCGTGGTTATGGCTGAGCTTTTCGCAGGCATCGGCGCGGGTGTAGCCACCGGATAGGGCGACGACGCGCACGACCGATTTGTGGGCGATCAAAGGCGCGTAGAAATCCGCGACCGTCGGCAGCGTCAGTTTCAGCACCACGGTTTCGCCTGATGGAAGCAAGTCGAGCTGCTTGGCGATCTCGTCACGAAGAATGGCTTCGGCCTCCGTCTTCGTCGGGCTCTTGATGGAGACTTCAGGCTCGACGATCGGGATGAGGCCGTTGCCGATGATCTGGCGTGCCACTTCGAACTGCTGCTTGACGACGGCTTTGATGCCGGTCCTGTCGGCGCCTGATATCACCGAGCGCATCTTGGTGCCGAAAATTCCCTTGTCGCGACCGCGCGCCAGCAGGGTGTCCAGATCGGTCATCGGTTTCAGCAGCTGGACGCTGTTTTCTTCGGGGAGGAGGCCCTTGTCGACCTTGAGAAGCGGCACGACGCCGCGCTTTTCCCAGAGATAGGAGGGAACGGCCTGACCATCGACCTCGCCGTCCATGGTCCGCTCGAACAGGATGGCGGCGATGATCTTCTCGCCGGTAAAGGCGGGCGCGCTCATGATGCGGACGCGCATGGCGTGCATCAGGCGGAACATGTCCTCGTCACCCTGGTAATCGGTTTCGGCAATGCCGTAGAGGCGCAACGCTCCGGGTGTCGAACCACCGCTTTGGTCCAGCGCTGCAATGAATCCCGGCGCCGAGCTGATCTTGTTCAACATCTTCGCGTCCACCATAGGTCATTCCTTCCCTCAGACCGGCGCCTCGCGCGCGCGGATTTTCTTCTATTAAAAACCGATCGGCAGCGCCCAATCAATCAGCGGATCAACATGCTGCAAGACGTTCGCTCATATTGATCTCAACATCACGAAAAAACTGCGTTTTGATAAATATAGGTCGGCGATAGCAGAAGTCCGTAGCGACTAAAATGGTAGGGAAAATCTTTAAAACGTTTGAAATTATCTAAATCGTTTGAATTTTTGGGCAAATGCTCAAACAGAAAGCAAAAGACCGCGAGGCTTGCGCCACGCGGTCTATCTACATGTAAAACTTGTCAAATCTGACCGGGAGAATTCCTTGGCCGCTTACTTGGCCTTGGTCAAAACCTCGACGCCTGGGAGCACCTTGCCCTCCATCCATTCCAGGAAGGCGCCACCTGCGGTCGAGACGTAGGTGAAATCGTCGGAGACGCCGGCGTGGTTCAGCGCGGATACCGTGTCGCCGCCGCCGGCAACCGAGGTCAGCTTGCCGGCCTTGGTACGCTCGGCTGCGAACTGTGCCGCGGCAACGGTTGCCTTGTCGAAGGGCTCGATCTCGAAGGCGCCGAGCGGGCCGTTCCAGACCAGCGTGTTGGCGCGCTCGATCCAGGCCTTGACCGCGTCAATCGACTTCGGGCCGACGTCGAGCATCATGGCATCGTCGGGGATGGCATCGATGGCGACCACTTCGTTGGCGGCACCGGCCTTGAATTCGCGGGCGACGACGCCGTCCTCGGGCAGAACGATGGCGCAGCCTGCCGTTGCCGCCTCGATCATGATCTGGCGAGCGGTGTCGGCGAGATCATGCTCGCAGAGCGACTTGCCGACGCTGGTGCCGCGGGCGGCGATGAAGGTGTTGGCCATGCCGCCGCCGATGACGAGCGCGTCGACCTTCTTCACGAGGTTCATCAGGAGGTCGATCTTGGTGGAAACCTTGGCGCCGCCGACGATGGCGACAACAGGGCGAACCGGGACGCCGAGGCCCTTTTCCAGGGCTTCAAGCTCGGCCTGCATGGTGCGGCCGGCATAGGCCGGGAGATGGCGGGCAAGACCCTCGGTCGAGGCGTGGGCGCGGTGGGCGGCGGAGAAGGCGTCGTTGACGTAGATATCGCCGTTGGCGACCAGCGCCTTGACGAAATCAGGATCATTCTTTTCCTCGCCCTTGTGGAAGCGGGTGTTCTCAAGCAGCAGGATGTCGCCATCCTTCATGGCGGAGACAGCGCCGGCGGCGGCTTCACCGATAACATCGGTCGCCGTTGCTACCGGATGGCCCAGGACCTTCTCAACGGAAGGGGCAATCAGCGACAGCGACAGGTCGGGCGAGGGGCCATCCTTGGGGCGGCCGAAATGGGCGAGCAGGATAACCTTGGCGCCCTTCTTGGAAAGTTCCAGGATCGTCGGGGCCACACGCTCGATGCGGGTCACGTCGGTGACCTTGCCGTCTTTTACCGGGACATTGAGGTCGACGCGAACGAGAACGCGCTTTCCGGCAATGTCGTTAAGGTCGTCGAGGGTCTTGAAGGAAGGCATGGAAAAATCCGTTCGTTTATCGCCTGAAAAGATGCGGGGACCATAGCAAGGATCATCGTTGACGCAAGGCGTTCAGCGCGGGTTTTCATCACCTTTCGCCCCTGAAGCGGTGGCGGCGGCTTCCTTGCGTTTGCGCCCCTTGAGCCGGTCGTGCACGCGGTCGATGATATCGCGCATGTTGATGAAGATCGGCAGCGTCACCGCCGGCTCGACGGCCTCCAGCGACATGCCGACAGAGCTGATATGATCGTGATCGTCGAGATCGCGGACGATGAGAATAATCGAGCCGAGACGCACCCGATCGGCATATTCGGCCTTGCCGCCGAGGCGCTGTCGCATCAGCTCGGATATCGTCAGGCCCTTCTCGTTTTCGTTGAGCAGGCCGGGGCCGTAGGCTGCGTCGAGGTCGGTCGCCGGGCGGCTGGGCGACAGCGCGAAGGCACCGAAGAAATCGGCATCGTCTTCCTCGACCGGCACGCGGCTGGCAAACAGCTTGTCGAGCAGGCGCGAGTAGGACGGCATGATGAAGAGGTAGACGAGGTCGTTCTCGCGCAGCCGACCGGCATACTGGTAGCGCATCGACTTGCCGTCGCGGATCACCAGCGATGGCGTCGCCCAGCGCGGAATGCGCTCGCCGCGCAGGATCGGGCTGTCCTTGATGACTCGATAGGACAGCAGTTCGTGATTGGCTGCGCCCGGCAGATCGACCTCGACCTTGTCGACCGCGCCCATGCGCGGCGGAATGATCAGGCCGAGCTTCTTGGCGACCGGCTTGATGGTCCAGCCCTGCAGCAGCAGCGAGACGAGGACAATGATGAAGGCGGTGTTGAAGTAGACCTGGCCGTTTTCCAGGCCGCCGAGGATCGGCATGATGGCGAGCAGGATCGAGACGGCGCCGCGCAGACCCACCCAGGCGACGAAGCCGATTTCCTGCTGTGTGTAGTCGAACGGCAGCAGCGACAGCCAGATCGCCAGCGGGCGGGCGATGAAGATCAGGAACAGGGCCAGCAGCACGGCGGGGATGGCGATCTCGCCGAATTGCGAGGGTGTGGCGAGCAGGCCGAGGACCAGGAACATGATGATCTGCGCCAGCCACGTCATGCCGTCCTGAAAACGCTTGATCGAGGCATAGCCGGGCAGCTTGCGGTTTCCGGCGTAGATGCCGGCGACGTAGACAGCGAGGAAGCCGCTGCCGCCGACGGCGCCGGTGAACGAGAACACCAGCAGCGCCAACGCCAACACGAAGATCGGTGTCAGGCCGCGATCGGTCTCCAGGCGGCCGACGATGAGCACGATCATCATACCGCCGAGCAGGCCGAGAATGACGCCGAGGCCCATCTGCTGCACGAACATGGCGAGCATGCCGATGTTGATGCCGTGATAGCGCTCGCCCGAGGCCAAGACTTCGACGAGCGCGATGGTCAGGAAGATGGCCATCGGGTCGTTGGTGCCGGATTCGACCTCCAGCGTCGAGCGTACCTTGTCGCGGATGTTGATGCCGCCGATGCGCAGCAGGAAGAACACGGCGGCGGCGTCGGTGGAGGCGACGATGGAGCCGAGCAGCATGCCTTCGAGCCAGCTAAAGTTGAGCAGCCACATGGCGGCGACGGCAAACAGCGCCGCCGTCATCAGCACGCCGACGGATGCCAATGTTATCGAGGGGACGGCGGCAAGCTTGAAGGCCTGCACCGGCGTGCCAAAGCCGGAATCGAACAGGATGATGGCGAGCGCGATCGAGCCGAGGATATAGGCGAGGTAGTTGTTGGTGAACTCGATGCCAAGGCCATCGCTGCCGGCGAGCAGACCAATGCCGAGGAAGAGAAGCAGAAGCGGAGCGCCGAAGCGAAAGGCGAGCAGGCTGGAGAAGGCAGCAAGAAGCACGAGCGCCGTCGATACCAGTACGACGATATAGAATGCTTCCATGCCCTAGCCCCTTTATGCAAAATCATCGCTGTGGGCGCCCCCCGTCGGCCACAGCTGTCTTAAAATCGTTGTCTCGACTCTCCCGAAATCCCGGTCCGCTCAATGGTCTTCCAGAAGGCAGAAATCCTGCACGCGGGGAGCCCGAAGGTCTATCCCCGCGCTTTGCGGCGTCATGCTGCTGGGTGTCTGCCTGATGGCAAATCGGGGAACGGGTCGATTGCGATCCTACCTGAAGTGTAGGATCAAATCAGGCAGGAACAGGGCAGAAAATGCCGCCCTGTTCTTTTCTTGAACATTCGTCCGATCGCACGCGCCAGGATGTCCGCCAAGCTACGAAAACCGCGTCAAACACGGAGATATCGACAGGCGCGCGGCATGCGGCATTACGCCTCGTCGTCGCTGTCGTCTTCTTCACCGTCGGAAATCGGGATCAGGAACACCACGAATTCGTCGTCGATCGTGCGGTCGGGATCGTCGTCGAATTCATAGGCGTGCTCGACCTCGCTTGCCTCTTCCGAGGTCGCCTTGCGCAGGGTGAGCGGCACGACGCCGTCCCAGACCGCCTTGCCCTCCGACTGCAGGGTCGTCAGATCCTCGCGGAAGTCGTCCGCCTCGAAGAAATGCTTGGCGTCTTCCGCATTCTCCGAACGGAAGCTGGCGATGGCGTTTCCGCCGACTTCAATTGTAAAATAGTCCATCGAATTCTCTTTCGCTTCTCGGTCGTCTGATTTGCATCCGACAGTACGGTGATCGGCAGCCTCGCGCCAGTGCTATCCTGCCGGATGTCGTTATTGCGGGCCCATGAGACGGGAGGATGACGCCAGCAGTGGCTGGCCCTTGGCGATCTGCTTGGAACCGCGGCCGCCGACGAGGCTGAGGCTCAGAACTCCGGCGATCATCACGAGAATGATTGATATCATCAGGATTTTCATGGGCCTGTCCGCGAGCTGTTGATGCGGCATGTTCCCTACGGCCATGCCGTGGAGATGGACCAGATTTTGCGCGTTTTGCCGGATGCGATCAAGTCCGGGCGGTGCGCCGTCGGCGTTGAAGGCTGCGAGGGTCTCCAAAAGAAAAACGGCCCGGTTTCCCGAGCCGCTTTCCAGAATTTTTTTACAAAGGCCTTAGATGGTCTTGGCGAAGGCGACGGCCGTGTCGGACATGCGGCTGGAGAAGCCCCATTCGTTGTCGTACCAGCTCAGCACGCGAACGAACTTGCCTTCCAGAACCTTTGTCTGGTCGCTGGCGAAGATCGACGAGTGGCTGTCGTGGTTGAAGTCGCGGGAAACCAGCGGCTCGTCGGTGTAGCCGAGGATGCCCTTGAGCTTGCCGTTGGCGGCAGCCTTGATGGCCTCGTTGATTTCGGCGACCGTGGTGTCGCGCTTGGCGACGAACTTGAAGTCGACGACCGAGACGTTCGGGGTCGGGACGCGGATCGAGGTGCCGTCGAGCTTGCCCTTGAGGTGCGGCAGAACCAGGCCGACAGCCTTGGCAGCGCCGGTCGAGGTCGGGATCATGGACAGGGCTGCGGCGCGGGCGCGGTACAGGTCCTTGTGCATGGTGTCGAGCGTCGGCTGGTCACCGGTGTAGGAGTGGATCGTGGTCATGAAGCCATGATCGATGCCGATCAGGTCGTCGAGAACCTTGACGACAGGCACGAGGCAGTTGGTCGTGCACGATGCGTTGGAGATGACCAGATGTTCCTTGGTCAGCTGATCGTGGTTGACGCCGAAGACGACGGTCAGGTCGGCACCGTCGGCAGGCGCCGAAACGATGACGCGCTTGGCGCCGGCCGTCAGGTGGAGCGCGGCCTTGTCGCGTGCGGTGAAGATGCCGGTGCATTCCATCGCGATGTCGACGCCGAGTTCCTTGTGCGGCAGGGTGGCCGGATCCTTGATCGCAGTGACTTTGATCGGCTTGCCGCCACCGACGGTGATGGTGTCGCCTTCGACCTTGACCTCGGCGGGGAACTTGCCGTGGATGCTGTCGTAGCGCAGCAGATGCGCGTTGGTCTCGACCGGGCCGAGGTCGTTGATGGCAACGACTTCGATGTCGGTGCGGCCGGATTCGACGATGGCGCGGAGAACGTTGCGGCCGATACGGCCGAAGCCGTTGATGGCAACCTTAACAGTCATGTGTTTCACTCCCGATAAGTAGGGCTTGCGTTATATGGAATGAGGAGCGCCCGCAGGCGCTCCTTGATCAAATCAAAGCTTGGCTTCCGCAGCGGCGACGACGGCTTCGGTGGTGATGCCGAACTGCTTGAAGACTTCCTTGGCGGGACCGGAAGCGCCGAAGCCCTTCATGCCGACGAAGGTACCCTCAGGTCCGATGAACGCATCCCAGCCTTCGCGAACGGCGGCTTCCACGGCGATCTTGATCGGCGACTTACCGATGATCTCGGCGCGGTA
>UCCA01000049.1 GCA_900470805.1 Hyphomicrobiales bacterium
TTTGCGATGACGATGATGTGGCGCATGATGGCACCGAGGGCGGCCATCTTGGCCTTCCCTGCGTTGACGAGGCGCTTGTAGATGGTGGCGAGATTGTTGTTGCCGTGGCTGGCGGCCATGGCGGCGATGAACAGCAGCGGTCGCAGTTGCCGGCGTCCGCCACTGGCGAAGCGGCGGCCCTTGAAGGTGCCGCTGTCGCGGGCATGCGGCGCACAGCCGGCAAGGCTGGCGGCACGCTTGCGGTCAAGCTCGCCGAGCTCGGGCATCAGTGCCAGCAGCACCGGCGCGATCACCTTGCCGATGCCGGGGATGCTTCTGAGGATCGCCTGGCGATCCTTCATCCGCGTGTTCTTGCCGATGATCGCCTCGATCTCGCGGTCGAGGACAGCGATACGACGGGCAAGGTCTGCAATGTGGCTGGCGATGTCCCTGGCGATCGGCTTGTTGCGTGGCGCCTTCATGCGGTTCTGTTCCTGGGCGCGCATGGCAACGAGATCGGCGCGGCGCTGGATCAAGAGCTTGACGTGGGCCTCCTGCGGCTCTGGCGGCTGCCAGCGCGGCAGCGATGCCGCCCGCGACAGGCCGTATGCTGCGATATGGCGAGCATCGATCGGGTCGGTTTTGGCCAGGGTTCCGCAGGCCCGGATGAAGGCCTTGACCCTTGCCGCATCGGCGCGGTGGGCGGGGATGGAAAGCCTGGAAAACACGCACAGCAGCGTGTCCTCGTAGCCGCCGGTCGCCTCGCAGATGGCGAGCAGGTCGCCACACCTGGCATAGGGTTTGAGGGCGGCCTTCAGCGCGACTGCGGTGTTGGCGACGGTGACAGTCTTTGCGGTAGTGCTGTCGAAGATGGTGACGGTGTGCTTGGACACGTCGCATCCGAGCGCAAAGCGGATGGCAGGCTGGATTTCCGGGGTATTCTTGATCATGATGGGGCTCCATGCTTGGCATTGTCTGCGGGCGCGGCGAAAACCGGCCCATTCAAGTCAACAAGCGATGCGAAGCTGGTGCGGCCGCGGCCCACTATGAGGACGGTCGATAACACCTATTCCTGTTCGGGCGCGCGACCGCATGATCCCTGGGGTGGCCACCCCGGGGATCTTTCAGCTTCCTCATCAGTAAAGCATGGATGCGACAGACAATTCCTGT
>UCCA01000007.1 GCA_900470805.1 Hyphomicrobiales bacterium
GGTGTATCCGATAACGGGACAAGGGAAAGGATGGCACAGGCGATGAAAGCGGGGAAAATCCGATGTCGAATTTTTTCACCGCAGATTTATCCACATCGATATCGACGCCATGTAATCATACCTGTTGACGGGATTTTAACCTCATATACTATATCTAGTGTTCGAGGTTCTTCTGATTCTCACCAGTCAGGAGCTAAGACGGGAATACGGTGCGTGGTTGTTCATGACGAACGCCGCAATGCCGGAGCTGCCCCCGCAACTGTAAGCGGCGAGCATCTGTTCGACAAAGCCACTGAAGCGATCGCTTCGGGAAGGCGAGGGCAGGTGTTGCGACCCGCGAGCCAGGAGACCTGCCTCAAACGAAACGTCCACGGGCGGGGTGTCCGGAAGGTCGCGACGATGTGCGGAATGAAGTCCGCGCTGCCGCTACCGCCCGAAGCTTCGCTGTTGCCAACTTCGGGGTGAAGTCCATGTCCAGTTCCTATTTCCCGCACCTGCGCGAATAGCGCGCCACGGTGTCTTGCGTGTCCTGATGTCGGTGTCTTTGAGACGCCGGTTCGATGGCGCGTCGTTGCATTCCTGATTTTCGCGCGGGCATCGGCGGATGCCCGGTCGCGGCTGCATGTTCCATCGATTGTCCTATTGCCCATACGAGGAAGACCATGAGCATTACCGTCTACAGCAAGCCGGCCTGCGTCCAGTGCACAGCCACCACCCGCGCACTCGACCGCCAGGGCATCGCATACGACATCATCGACGTCTCCACCGATGCTGCCGCCTATGAGCTGGTGCAGGGCCTTGGCTACCGGCAGGTGCCCGTGGTGATCGCCGGCGAGCAGCATTGGGCGGGGTTCCGCCCCGACATGATCAGCGCGCTCGCCTGAGGCTGAAGGCGATGGGGCAGATCGTCTACTTCTCGAGCCGGTCGGAGAACACCCATCGCTTCGTCTCGAAGCTCGGCCTGCCGGCGATGCGCATCCCGCAGGATCCCGCCGACCGCCTGAGCGTCAGCGCGCCCTTCGTCCTCGTGGTGCCGACCTATGCCGGCGAGGGGGGCAGGGGCGCCGTTCCGAAACAGGTGATCCGCTTCCTCAACGAGGCGGGCAACCGGGCAAACATCCGCGGCGTCATTGCCGCGGGAAACAGCAACTTCGGCGCGACCTACGGGATCGCCGGCGACATCATCGCGGCCAAATGCCAGGTGCCCTACCTCTACCGGTTCGAGCTTCTCGGCACGGACGAGGATGTCGTCAACGTCAGACACGGATTGGAACGATTTTGGACACGCTGACCCTCGCTGCGCCGGCAAAGAGCCCTGACGCCAACGCTCAAGGCGCAAAAGCGCCGGAGACGACCCTCGACTATCACGCCCTGAACGCGATGCTGAACCTCTATGACGACGCGGGACAGATCCAGCTCGACAAGGACCGGATGGCGGCCAAGCAGTACTTCCTGCAACATGTCAACCAGAACACCGTCTTCTTCCATAACCTCCGGGAGAAGCTCGATTATCTCGTGACCGAAGGTTATTACGAGCGCGAGGTGCTGGACCAGTATTCGTTCAACTTCGTGCGCGGGCTGTTTGACCATGCCTACGACAAGAAATTCCGCTTCCCGACCTTTCTCGGCGCCTTCAAGTATTACACCAGCTACACGCTGAAGACCTTTGACGGAAAGCGCTATCTCGAGCGCTACGAGGACCGCATCTGCATGGTGGCGCTGACACTGGCGCAGGGCAACGAGGCGCTCGCCACGGATATGGTGGACGAGATCATCGCCGGCCGCTTCCAGCCGGCGACGCCCACCTTCCTTAACGCCGGCAAGAAGCAGCGCGGCGAGCTGGTGTCCTGCTTCCTGCTGCGCATCGAAGACAACATGGAGAGCATTGCCCGCGGCATCAATTCGTCGCTGCAGCTGTCGAAGCGCGGCGGCGGCGTTGCGCTGTCGCTGACCAATCTGCGCGAGATGGGCGCCCCCATCAAGCAGATAGAAAACCAGTCCTCCGGCGTCATTCCCGTCATGAAGCTGCTCGAAGACAGTTTCTCCTACGCCAACCAGCTGGGAGCCCGGCAGGGGGCCGGGGCGGTCTATCTCAACGCCCACCATCCCGACATCATGCGCTTCCTCGATACCAAGCGCGAGAATGCCGACGAGAAGATCCGCATCAAGACGCTGTCGCTCGGCGTCGTCGTCCCCGACATCACCTTCGAACTGGCGAAGAACAACGAGGACATGTACCTGTTTTCGCCCTACGACGTGGAGCGCGTCTACGGCGTGCCGTTCAGCGAGATTTCGGTGACGGAAAAATACCGCGAGATGGTGGCCGACGTCAGGATCAAGAAGAAGAAGATCAAGGCCCGCGACTTCTTCCAGGTGATTGCCGAAATCCAGTTCGAGAGCGGCTATCCCTACATCATGTTCGAAGACACGGTGAACCGTGCGAACCCGATCGCCGGGCGCATCACGATGAGCAACCTATGCTCGGAGATCCTGCAGGTGAGCGAGGCCAGCGCGTTCAACGACGACCTCTCCTACAAGGTGATGGGCAAGGACATCTCCTGCAATCTCGGCTCGCTGAACATCGCGGCGGCGATGGACAGCGCCGACTTCGGCAGGACGATCGAAACCTCGATCCGGGCGCTGACGGCGGTGTCCGACATGAGCCATATTGCCTCGGTTCCATCCGTCGCCAAGGGCAACGACGACAGCCACGCGATCGGGCTCGGACAGATGAACCTGCATGGCTATCTCGCCCGCGAGCGCATCCATTACGGCTCGGAAGAAGGGATCGATTTCACCAACATATACTTCTACACCGTGACCTACCACGCCATTCGCGCCTCGAACCTTTTGGCAACCGAACGCGGCAAGAGCTTCAAAGGCTTCGAGAATTCGAAATACGCGTCCGGGGAGTATTTCGACAAATACACCGAAGCCGAGTGGACACCGGCGACGGCGCGTGTGGCCGAACTGTTCGAAACCGCGGGCATCCATATCCCGACGCAGGAGGACTGGCTGGCGCTGAAGCAGGCGGTGATGACATCAGGCCTCTATAACCAGAACCTGCAGGCCGTGCCGCCGACCGGCTCGATCTCCTACATCAACCACTCGACCTCCTCGATCCATCCGATCGTCTCGAAGATCGAGATCCGCAAGGAAGGCAAGATCGGCCGCGTCTACTATCCCGCCGCCTTCATGACCAACGACAATCTCGACTACTACCAGGACGCCTACGAGATCGGCCCGGAGAAGATCATCGACACCTACGCGGCGGCGACCCAGCACGTCGACCAGGGGCTGTCGCTGACGCTGTTCTTCCGCGACACGGCGACGACGCGCGACATCAACAAGGCGCAGATCTACGCCTGGAAGAAGGGCATCAAGACCATCTACTACATCCGCCTGCGGCAGATGGCGCTCGAGGGCACCGAGGTGCAGGGCTGTGTGTCCTGCGCACTGTGACAAACCGATAGTCTCTCCGTAGAGGTCAGACCCCTCCCAACCCTCCCCACAAGGGGGAGGGCTTAACCCGGCCGAACGCGTCAGTATCCAATTGAAGCGGGCGGTTGCCGCAGATTGTCTCCCCCCTTGTGGGGGAGATGGCCGGCAGGCCAGAGGGGGCCTTCATAGATGCGATGCTGTCCATAAGGCAGCCCAGACCATTTCCTTTCAAGGACCAACCGTGATGAACATAACTGTCAGACCCGCCTCCCGCATTCGCGCCATCAACTGGAACCGTATCGAGGACGACAAGGATCTTGAGGTGTGGAACCGGCTGACCGGCAATTTCTGGCTACCGGAAAAGGTGCCGCTGTCGAACGATATCCCGTCCTGGGCGACGCTGCGGCCGGAAGAGCAACAGTTGACGATCCGTGTCTTCACCGGCCTGACGCTGCTCGACACGATCCAGAACGGCGTCGGCTCGGTGCGGTTGATGGAGGATGCGGCGACGCCGCACGAGGAGGCGGTGCTCTCCAACATCTCCTTCATGGAAGCGGTGCATGCGCGCTCCTATTCCTCCATCTTCTCGACGCTGTGCTCGACGCCAGATGTCGACGACGCCTATCGCTGGTCGGAGGAAAACGAGTTCCTGCAGAGGAAGTCGCAGCTGATCATGGAGCAGTATTCCTCCGGCGATCCGCTGAAGCGGAAGGTGGCATCGGTCTTCCTCGAGAGCTTCCTGTTCTATTCCGGCTTCTATCTGCCGATGTACTGGTCGAGCCGCGCCAAGCTCACCAACACCGCCGACATGATCCGCCTGATCATCCGCGACGAGGCAGTGCATGGCTATTACATCGGCTACAAATTCCAGCGCGCGACCGATCGGCTCAGCGAAGCAAAGAAGCAGGATATCAAGGACTTCGCCTTCGATCTTCTACTCGAGCTTTACGACAACGAGGCGCGCTACACCGAGGCGCTCTATGACGGGGTCGGGTTGACTGAAGACGTCAAGAAGTTCCTGCACTACAACGCCAACAAGGCACTGATGAACCTCGGCTACGAGGCACTGTTCCCGCCGGAGGCCTGCAAGGTCAATCCGGCGATCTTGTCGGCGCTGTCGCCGAACGCCGACGAGAACCACGACTTCTTCTCGGGCTCCGGCTCGTCCTATGTCATCGGCAAGGCCGTGGCGACCGAGGATGACGACTGGGATTTCTGAGGAGATTTCGATCAGCGGCAAGTGCCGTCGGAATGATCAAATTCTCTCACGTCGGCGTGAATCGGCTCGCCGTGCCGATGAATTCGGGTCGTGGCTTGCCTAGCTTGCAGGGATGATCAGAGCAACAATCGTCGCCGCCACACTCCTTCTCACGCCGCTTGCCGCCTTCGCGCAGCAAGCGGCCGATATCAAGGTCATGCTCGACGGGCTGTCGCAGCGATCGGAGCTGCAGCCGCTGAAGTCGGTCGTCGTCATGCAGGACGGCAAGGTCGTCGCCGAACATGGCTATGGCGGCCACACCACGACGGAGAGCGCCAATATCAAGTCGGCCTCGAAGTCGGTCATCTCGGCGCTGGTCGGGATCGCCATCGGCAAGGGGCTGCTGGAGGGGCCGGACCAGAAGATCGCGCCGATCCTGAAGGCCGACCTGCCGCAGGCGCCTGATCCGAAGATCAACGACATCACCATCGGCAACCTGCTGTCGATGCAGGCCGGGCTGGGGCGCATGTCCGGGCCGAACTATGGGCGTTGGGTGTCGAGCCGCAACTGGGTGCGGTTTGCGCTGGCGCAGCCGTTTGACGACGTGCCGGGTGGGCCGATGCTTTATTCGACCGCATCGACGCATCTGCTGTCGGCGATCCTGACGAAGGTGAGCGGGCAATCGACGCTGGCGCTGGCCCGCGCATGGCTTGGCCCGGCAGACGGCTTTCGTATCGGCGCCTGGGAGCGGGATCCGCAGGGCATCTATCTCGGCGGCAACCAGATGGCGATGAGCGCCCGGTCGCTGGCCGTTTTCGGCGAAGTCTATCGCAATGGCGGAAAGGCGGCCGATGGCCGGCAGATCGTTCCCGCCGACTGGATCGCGCAGTCGTGGCAGCCGCGCACCAACTCGCGTTTTTCCGGAGACGATTACGGCTATGGCTGGTTCGGGCGCCAGATCGGCGGCGAGGCCGTGCACTTCGCCTGGGGCTATGGCGGCCAGATGCTTTATATCGTGCCGTCGCTGGGATTGACGGTGGCCATGACCTCGGCGGAGTCGGGCCCTTCGGCCCGAAACGGCTATCGCGATGCGCTGCACGATCTGCTCGGCGAGATCATCGCCGGCGTCAAAGCGTCCTGAGGGCGGGCGTCGCCGATAGGGCGAAACGCCGGCCGATACCGGGATGACTACCGCAAACCCAGTCTAGCCGTGGACGTACGCGGTCGACAGCGGACCGAGCTGGGCCGAAATCTGCCGCCATCGTGCCGGCTGGGCGCCGGTGCGGGAAATCATCGCTTCGATCAGGCCGGTGGAGACCGCGGTCTTCAGATTGCGATCGCCATTGCGCATGCCGAGCTCGATCAGTTCGAACACCCGCTCGCGGTCTTCGAGCGACGAGAAGCGTTCGGCGATCAGCCAGCCCATGTCGGAATAGAGCGTGTGCATGTCGGCGAGGTCGATCGGGCCGTTCGCGGCGGGACCTGCGTCAAGCGCCGGGGTTCCCGGGATGCTCTGCGTCAGTTCAGCGGTGATCTTGCTGGTATCCATCTTTCGTCTTCCTTGTCTCTGTGGTGCTCTGTCGCAAATTTCGGCCGCAGGCCGTCGCTCAGCGAAAGGCAGCGACATTGTCGTTGGCGATCCACACAGGTCCCGTCCCGTGGCCGCTGACCAGCCAGGCGAGGCTAACGTCGAGCGCGTCGGCAATCAGCGGCAGATGGTCGGCAAGCGGTGTGTCGCGGTCGTTTTCGAAAGCCGTCCATGTGTCCGGGCTGATGCCGGCGGTGCGGGCTGCCGCCTCGACCGAAAGGTCGCAGGCATCCCGCGCCAGGGATATCCGGCCACCGATCGTGTCGTCGGTGGCGTTGAACCTGTCCGGTCTGTCGATGAACATTCGTCGCTCCTGCTTTTTTGGACGTGTGGCCCGCCGGGTGGTTGACCCCGACGGGCAGCATCCAAGATCAGCCCTGTTCGCCGATCCAGCTCTTCACCTGATCGGGATGATCCGTGATGTAGGCATCGACCGCCTCGTCGTAGGAGGTCTGCTGGGCCTTGAACATTGCCGCTTCCAGATCCGGAATCGGAAGCTTCATCCGCGACAGGAAGGCGGCGACGTCGGGGTTTTCCGACTTGAAGTCCTTGCGGGCAAGAATGTCGACATGTTCGGCTTCGCCGAGCGACTTCTTCGGATCATCGAGGTAGCGCAGCTTGTGCTTGCCGAACATCCAGTGCGGGCTCCAGGCGGTTGCCACGAACCACTTCTCGCCACGTTCCGCGCGATCGACCGTCGTCAACATGCCGGCTTCGCTCGAGATCTGCAGCTTGTAGGCGTCGAGACCGTAGTCCTTGACGGCCTTCTCAGACAGACGCGTCAGGCCGGCGCCGGGGTCGATGCCCTGAATCGTGCCCGCAAGCTTCTTCTGGACGTCTTCCTTCTTGAGGTCTTCGATCGAGGAAATCTGGTCGGCGGGGATGTAATCCGGGACAACCCAGCCAAGCTTGGCGCCGTCATAGACGGTTCCGAGCGTCTCGACCTTGTCCTTGACGCGGGCGTAGTAGTCGGCATGCGTCTGCGGCAGCCATGCCATCATCATCGCATCAAGATCGCCACGGGCAACGCCCTGATAGAGTGGCGCCACGTCGGCCTGCACCAGCTCGACCTTGTGGTTCAGCTTGGTTTCGATCAGCTTGGCGGCGAGCTTGGTGACGAATTCGGCGTCCGACCAGGCGGCCCAGCCGATCTTCACCGGCTTGGCGTCGTCCGCCAGCGACGTGGTTACCGTGCCGCCCAGAAGGGCGGCCGCGAGGCCGAGGGTTGCGAGTGTTTTGAACATAAGTGCTCCTTTTGCGAAGGTTGGCAGTCGACGGACCGTGGTCCGCGATAAATCCGCGTGAATGGTCAGGCAGTTGCGGCCGCCAGCTCGGTGCGTTCGCTCTTGCGAGAGAATGCGAGCCAGAAGGCCGGACGCGGCTTGCCGAGACTCTGGGTGATCCGGTCGAGGATGACCGCCAGGATGACGACGGCGATGCCGCCCTCGAAGCCGGTGCCGACGTCGAGACGCTGGATACCGGTCAGAACCGTGTTGCCGATACCGCCGGCGCCGATCATCGAAGCGATCACCACCATCGACAGCGACAGCATGATCGTCTGGTTGATGCCGGCCATGATCGACGGCATGGCGTTGGGCAGCTGCACCTTGAAAAGCAGCTGCGTGGCGGTGCAGCCAAAGGCGTTGCCGGCCTCGATGAACTCGGCGTCCACCTGGCGAATGCCGAGATTGGTGAGGCGCACCACCGGCGGCATTGAGAAGATCACCGTGGCGATCGCACCCGGGACGGCGCCGAGGCCGAAGAACATGGCGGCCGGGATCAGATAGACGAAGGCCGGCATCGTCTGCATCAGGTCGAGCACAGGGCGGACGACCGAGGCGACGGAATCGCGGCGCGCCATGGCGATGCCGAGCGGGAGGCCGATCAGCATGGCGATCAGTGTCGAGGCGATGACCAGCGACAACGTCTCCATCATCGGACCCCAGAGATCGATGTGATCGACAACCAGCAGGCCGAGCGCGGTAAAGACTGCAAAGCCGATGCCGACGCGCCAGAGCGACAGGAGGACGAAGAGCGCGATCCCGACGGGCATGGGAATGGCAAGCAGGGCGTTCTGGATGCCATCGGTGACGAAGCCGATCGCCGCAGCGATCATGTCGAGCACGGGCGAAAAATTGTCGAGGACGTAGTTGACGGCAGCGTCGATGCCGTTTCCGATATCGAAGTTCATGTTTTTTCCGATGTGTTTGGTGTCAGCTGGCGCGGTCGAGCGTTTCGAGCAGTGTCGATTTGCTGATGGAGCCGAGATATTTGTTACGGTCGCAGACGACGGGCACCGGCCAAGGGCTGGCGGCGACCTTGCCGAGAACGTTCGACAACGGCTCAGTGGCCTGAATGGCTTCGATGTCCGTCAGAAAGGCGCCGCGATAGGGGTCGGCGGATTTTGCCCGCATCTTCTCGATGAGGGAGGCCTGGCTGATCATGCCGTGATAGGTCTTGTCGCGGCCGAGGATGATGGCGTACTCGCGATCGTAGTTCTTCATCCGCTCCAGCGCCGCCGCCGCCGAGACGCCTTCGCGCTCGATGATCGTCACCTGCGACTTGCGGGCAACGTCGCCGGCCTTGAAGACATGCGCGACATCGACGTTGCGGAAGAACGACCGGACATAGTCGTTGGCCGGCTGGGTGACGATTTCGTCGGGCGTTCCGACCTGCACGACGTTGCCGTTCTGCATGATGCAGATGCGGTCGCCGATGCGCATGGCCTCGTCGAGATCATGGCTGACGAAGACGATGGTGCGGCTGTGCTCGGATTGCAGCCGGACAAGCTCGTCCTGCATTTCCGTACGGATCAGCGGATCGAGGGCGGAGAACGCCTCGTCCATCAGCAGGATGGTGGGCTCGCTGGCGAGCGCCCGGGCGAGGCCGACGCGCTGCTTCATGCCGCCCGACAACTGATCGGGTCGGCTGTCGGCATAACCGTCGAGACCCACGGCCTTGAGCGCTGCGAGCGCCTTCTGGTTGCGTTCGCTCTCACCGATGCCAGCGACTTCGAGGCCGAAGGCGGCGTTGTTCAGCACCGTGCGGTTCGGCAGCAGCGCGAAAGACTGGAACACCATGCTGATGTCGCGGCGGCGAAGCGCGATCAGCTCGCTGCGCGACATCTGGGTGATGTCTCGGCCATCGATCTCGATCGATCCGGCGGTCGGTTCGATCAGCCGGTTGAGGAGGCGCAGAAGGGTGGATTTGCCGGAGCCGGACAGGCCCATGATCACGAAGATCTCGCCGGCGCGAATATCGAAACTGGCGTCGTTAACACCAATCGAGCAGCCCGTTGCTGCATGGATTTCAGACTTTGTCTTGCCGGACCGAAGCAGCGAAAGTGCTTTTTTCGGGTGCTCTCCGAAGACTTTGTAGATGTTCTTGAGACTGATCTTGGTCGAAGCCGATTGTGTCGGCGCGTCTTTTTCAGTTGCAGAATTCATATAATTTCGGCGCCGAGCTCAAGTGGCCAGGCATTCTCCTTGTTTAGCCAATGCTTCCGCAAGCGTCGGCTCATCCGAGGCGCGGGATAGTATCGGTTCTGTTTTCTACGTAGCGAATCGCTATTGATTTTTTGACGTATCTGTCTATCCGCGCGAAAACGCGCATTCATGATAGTACATCACAGTAACGTCTGCCGCTGGTGCGAAAATTTTCCTTGCGGAACGCGCGCCTTGGCTGAGGAATTGAGTGCTATGTAAGGCGATATAGCCAAGATGTCCATAAAAAAATCAAATTTTACGCTAGGGCCGCATTTGGCGCCATGCCAGATCGCTATGAAAATGGCCATCGGATCGCTTCAGAAATCGATCTGTCGCCCTTTGATTTAGTACGATATCGGACCAACCAAACGCATTAATTAGAAGATAATAATACACGGATACGATGCGGCGAACTGCTGAAATCCAGCCTTTCTTGCATCGGTGCCTCATGTGGAAATTGCGTTCTAAGATATTGCCATCACGAACCCCTCTCGTTGTGGCAGTTACCGGATTTTTTCTGATTGTCGCTTCGGTGCTGGCGGTGCTGATTACCCTGGCCGTCAGAGACATGACGTCGTCGGCGACCGCAATTGACGATGCGCGGGCGTTGCATGCTGCAAGCGCCGCCGTGCATGCTCTGGAATCGCGGCTAAGCGCAACGTTGCGCGACAATTCCGTGTGGGACGACGGCTACAAGCAGATCGTATCGGACAAGGCCAAGGAATTTGCAGACTCGACCTGGGGCAGGAGCACCGATGACAACCCGCTCTTTGATCTCTCCGTCGTCGTGACTCCGCAGGGATCGATCCTCAGCAGCTACAATAAGGGGGTCGAGTTCGATCCACACCGCTTCTTCGGGCCATCGCTACTGGCGATCATTGCAGCAGCCGAAAAATCCGGCCGGTTTCCGGCCGTCAGTTTCATGCAGACGCCCGACGGTCTGGCGCTGGTTGCCGCCGGAGGTATCCAACCCTACAGCAATCTGGGGCCGAATCTCGGACGCTTCAACACCCTTGTCTTTGCCAAGTTTTTGTCGGCCGAAACGCTGCAGCAGATCGAGGAGACGTTCGGTCTCGATCACCTCAAACTTGCCGTTGCGTGGAGCGACACGCTTCTCGACATCCCGCTTGCCGGCGCGGATGGGGCGGCGCTTGCCTATCTGCAATGGCCGAGTCGCAATCCGGGGGCGATAATCTATCAGGAGGCCTACGGCTATCTGCTGGTTGCGGCGCTTGTCCTTGCCACCTTCCTTATCGGCATTCTGGTGACGGGCGGATTCACGATCCGCGTGCTGCAGCGCTCTGCCGACAAGTCGCGCTACCGCGCGACGCACGACGCGCTAAGCGGACTTCTCAACCGCGCCGGGATACTCGGTGAGCTCGACGCGGCAATTGCGGCAGAGCAGGCCAGGCTACGGCTGCATCTGATCGATCTCGACGGCTTCAAGGGCGTCAACGATGCCTGGGGCCATGCCGTCGGCGACGAACTGATCAAGCTGGTCGCCGAGCGGGTGAGGGAGCTTCTGCCCGAAGATGCGCTGTTTGGACGTCTCGGCGGTGACGAATTCGCGGCGGTCACCGGGATTGGCGCCGATCCGGCTCTGGCGCAATCGATCACCGACAGCCTGTCCGAGCCGTTCTTCATCGGCGGACGGACGATCGAGATCGGCGCTAGCATCGGAACCGTGACGTCGATTAACGATGCCGGTGATGCGCTTGAACTGCTGCGGCGTGCCGACATGGCGCTCTATGCCGCCAAGGACAGCGGACGAGGGCGAGTGGTGGACTATACTGCCGACCTTGAGAATGACCGCGAAAACAGCGCGGAACTGGAGGACAGGCTGCGACGTGCGATCGCCAATGGCGACATTGCCGTTGCCTACCAGCCGCTCGTCGATGCCAAGGCCGGGCGGCTTGTCGGTGTCGAGGCGCTGGCGCAATGGGCGCCGATGACCGGCGCTGTCAGCCCGGAGATATTCATTCCGGTTGCCGAGCGCTCCGGTCTCATCGACCAGCTCGGCATGCAGGTGCTGACGGCGGCGATCGATCAGGCCAAGCAGTGGGACGGTCTGGCGCTGTCGGTCAACGTTTCGCCGATCCAGCTGCGCAATCCGAATTTCGGCGCTGACGTCATCAAGGTATTGAAGGCGAAGGCGTTCGATGCCCGGCGCCTAACGCTGGAGATCACCGAGGGCGTGCTGATGTCGAACCCGGACCAGGCGCGGCGTGCCATCGAGATATTGCGCAATGTCGGAGTGAAGTTCGCGCTCGACGATTTCGGCTGCGGCTATGCCAGCATCGGCGCGCTTCGCACCTTCGGCTTCGACCGCATGAAGATCGACCGCTCGCTGGTCAACGCCCTCGACAATCAGGGCGGCGCGGATGTGTTGTCGGCGACGATATCGCTGGCGCACGCGTTGAACATTCCGGTGACGGCGGAAGGGGTCGAGACGCAGGCCCAGGCCGATGTGCTGACCCGCTCGGGCTGCGATCAGCTGCAGGGCTACCTCATCGGCAGGCCGATGAGCGCCGCCAAGCTGACCGCAATGTTCGTATCGACCGCCGCCTGAGCCGACGGCGGCCACTCGCGTCAGTATTGCGTGAAATCGCCGGTTTCCGACTGCATCAGCGTCAACGGGTAGCGCGATGGATGATGGACGAGCGCGGTCATGTTGACCGGCCGGTTTCTGTCGTCGAAGGCGATCTGGTCGACGGTTAGCACGGCGGCCGGCGTTGGCAGTTGGAGCAGGCGGGCCTCATTGCTGTCGGCGAGGCGAGCGCTCAGCGTCGTCTGCCCGCGATGGGGAAAGATTCGGTAGCGCTCGCGCAGCTCCTCATAGAGAGAGCGGTTGGCGATACCCCACTCAAGGTCGAGCAGGCCCGGTACGCGCGCCGCGGGAATCCAGTCGGTCTGGATGACGGCTGGTATGTCGTCGAGCAGGCGCAATCGCGACAGCACCACGACTTCGGCATTCGGCGCCAGAAACAGCGGGCGACTGATTTCGAGCGGCGCCCGCATCAGGGTCGCTTCGAGAAGCTGGTGGCCGGGGTTGCGGCCATTGGCGACCGCGATGCTGGTAAAGCTCTTCAGAACCTGCAGCTCGAAGCCGCCACCGCGTTCTGTGACATAAAGCCCTTTTCCCGGCTGGCTGTGCACGACACCCTGCTGGATCAGCTCGCGGATCGCATGGCGTATGGTGATGCGGCTGACGGCGTAGAGATCGACGAGTTCGCGTTCGGAGGGGAGTTTTCCCCTGAGCGGCAGCCGGCCATCGTCGATCGCCGCCAGCAATGCTTCGTATACCTGCTTGTGCAGGGGACGCGGGTCGTCACGATCGACCACGCTCTGTGTCGCAATCAACGGATCTTCAGTCTCAAGCGTCTTCAAATTCCAGTTTCCTCTGGCCGGCGCATCTCGGCGTGATCATCTTCGGCGCAATTCTTCCAAAAGTCCATATTGACATAACTGGTCATAACCAGTCCTATTGCTGCAAGGAGCCAGAAGAGTTCCGACGATTAAGAGATCGATCACAACCAAGGGAACTATCATGTTCAAGAAGAGCCTTGCTGCCCTAGCGTTCTCTGCCGCCCTCTGGAGCGGCACGGCCCACGCCGAGACGATTTCCGTCTTCTGCGCGCCGACGGAATTTGAACTGTGCACGAACGTCGCCAATGCCTGGAAGGAGAAGACAGGCAATGAAGCGAAAATCAACAAGATGCCCGCGCTGCTGGATGACGCCATCCCGATCTATCAGCAGCTGCTTGCGGCAAAGTCGACCGACATCGACGTTCTGTTCCTCGACGTCATCTGGCTCGGCATGTTCAAGAACGGCCTTCTCGATCTGAAAACGGTGATCCCGCAGGCGGATCAGGACAAGCATTTCGCCTCGACGCTGAACGCTGCCAAGCTCGACGGCAATCTTGTGGCGATGCCTGCCTACATGGACGTCGGCCTGATGTTCTACCGCAAGGATCTTCTGGAGAAGTACGGCAAGCCGGCGCCGAAGACCTGGGATGAACTCGCTGCGACCGCCAAGGAAATCCAGGACAAGGAACGCGCTGCCGGCAACGGCGAGATGTGGGGCTATGCCTGGCAGGCCAAGAGCTATGAAGGCCTGACCTGCGACGCGATCGAGCTGATCGCCTCGAACGGCGGCGGCACGATTATCTCGGACGACGGCAAGGTGACGATCGACAACCCGAAGGCGGCCGAAGCGATCGAAAAGGCCAAGGGCTGGATCGGCTCTATCAGCCCCGAGGGAACGCTGAACTACGACGAGGAAGCATCGCGCGCCGTCTTCGAATCCGGCAATGCCGTCTTCCACCGCAACTGGCCCTATGTCTGGGGCACGTCTCACAAGGAAGGCAGCGCCGTTGTCGACAAGGTCGGCGTGATGCCGCTTCCTGTTGGTACCGAAGGCCAGAAGTCCAGCGGTTGCCTCGGCCCGATGTACTACGGTGTCTCTAAGTACAGCGCCAAGGCTGAAGTGGCCGCCGATTTCGTCAACTTCATTACCGGCCCCGACATGCAGAAGAAGCGCGCGCTTCAGGATGCGGTCAACCCGTCGATCCCGGCGCTCTACACTGATCCTGATGTGCTGGCCAAGATCCCCTTCCTCAAGGACAACCAGCAGGCCTTCGCCGACAGTGCCGTGCGTCCTTCCGGCTATACCGGCACCAGCTACAACCGCGTGTCGCAGGCCTTCTATCGTTCGGTCCACGACATGCTGTCTGGCGGTGGCGACGTCGCGTCGGGCTTCAAGTCCCTGGCGGGGCGGCTGGAAAAGCTGAAGGAAAGCCGCTGATCCCGGCCTGAATGCCGCAGGGCAGGGGACCCGTCAACGGTCCTGCCCTTGCGGCACACGCCGTTACTCGCCGCCGGCACCGGGGGCGAGCCTTCCATTGCGACAAGTCCGGGTGACACATGGCATCGGTTTCTCTTGAATCCGTTTCGAAGAATTTTGGGACACACACCGTCATTCAGGGCGTGGACCTTGAGATCAACGACGGCGAATTCGTCGTCTTCGTCGGCCCGTCGGGCTGCGGAAAGTCGACCTTGCTGCGCATTGTCGCCGGCCTCGTGGCCGCCTCGAAGGGTGCTGTCAAGATCGGTGGAGACGACGTAACCGATGTCCCGGCATCGAAAAGAGGCGTCGCTTTCGTCTTTCAGTCCTACGCGCTCTACCCGCACATGAGCGTGGCGCGCAATATCGGCTTTGCGCTGGAAACGCTTGGCATGGCAAAGGATGCGATCAGCCAGAAGGTGTCGGCGGTCGCACGCATGCTCAAGGTCGACCACCTCATGGAGCGCCGCCCGCGCGAACTGTCCGGCGGCCAGCGGCAGCGCGTGGCGATCGGCCGGGCGCTGGTGCGCCAGCCCGAGATATTCCTGTTCGACGAGCCGCTCTCCAACCTCGATTCCGATCTGAGGATGGAAATGCGCATGGAGATCGCCAAGCTCCACGACGTCCTGAAGACGACGATGATCTACGTGACCCACGATCAGTCCGAGGCAATGACGCTGGCGGACCGGATCGTCGTTCTCAACCACGGCCGTATCGAGCAGGTCGGCACACCGCAGCAGCTCTATCACACGCCTGATAACCGGTTCGTCGCCGGCTTCATCGGCAGCCCGCGCATGAACTTCCTCGCCGTTTCGCCGCAGACCGGGGCCAATGCCGGCAGGATCGCAGGGCCGGGCAACCTCTCCATGGCCATGGTCGCCAGCAACCCCTCCGGGCCGATCGCCGAAATCGGCGTCCGCCCGGAGGGGTTGCGTCTGGTGTCGGAAGCCGACGGGCGCATCGCCTGCACGCTCGAGCGTGTCGAGGACCTCGGGCACGAGCACTTCGGCTATTGCCGGATCACCGAGGACACGGTTTGGGTCGTCCGGCTGGCGAGCGCGCCGTCGTCCGACCAGATCGGCAAGACCGTCGGGCTGGATTTCGCTGACAGCGCCGTCTTCGCCTTTGCGGGCGACGGCAAGCGCGTGCTGCTGAAGGGCGCTTCGCAGGCAGACGCGGAGGCGCGCGAGCCATGAGCGCCAAACTCGCCCGCCGCGATCACCGGGCCGCCTGGCTCTTTCTGCTTCCTGTTGTCGCGGTCATCCTGCTCGTCGCCGTCTGGCCGCTGAGCCGGACCTTCTTCTTCTCGTTCACCGATGCCTATCTCGACGATCCCTCGGTCTATTCGATGGTCGGCTTCGACAACTTCATGGAAGTGATCAACGATCACAGCTGGTGGGTCGCCGTGAAGAACACGCTGGTGTTCACGGTGATCTCCGTCGCCATCGAAACGACGCTCGGGCTCGCCATCGCGCTTCTGCTCAACGAGATGATCCCAGGTCGCGGGCTGGCGCGCGCCGCCATTCTGGTGCCGTGGGCCATTCCCGTGGTCGTCGCCACCAAGATCTGGGAATGGATGCTCAACGACCAGTTCGGCGTCATCAACAAGATCCTCTCCGGGCTCGGCGTGGTCGATCACGGCATCGCCTGGACGGCCAGCAGCTCGCTGATCATGGGCGTGGTGATCTTCATCGACGTGTGGATGACCACACCCTTCATGGTGCTGCTGATCCTCGCCGGCCTGCAGCTGATCTCACCGGAGATCTTCGAGGCGGCCGAGGTGGACGGCATTCCGGCATGGAAACGATTCTGGTCGATCACCCTGCCGATGTTGCGGCCGGCGATCGGTGTCGCGGTTCTCTTCCGCGTGCTCGACGCGCTGAGGATGTTCGACCTTTCCTACGTGCTCGCGGCCAGCAACGAGAACGTCATGACCGTGTCGATCTACGCCCGCGACCGGCTGATCAGCTTCCAGGAACTCGGCATCGGCTCCGCCGCATCGACCTGGGTGTTCCTGCTCGTCGCCTTTGTCGCGATCATCATCATCGGGGCCCTTCGCCTCGACAGAGCGGCGGGAACCTGATCATGGCCAATACAATCGCTCAAAAAAACATGCGCAAGCCGGCATCCTTCTACCGGATGAGACGACGCGTCATTCGCGGCCTGCAGATCTTCGCGCTTATACTGGTGCTGATCTACACGCTGTTCCCCTACTACTGGGCCTTCGTCTCCTCGACCAAGCAGGGGGCGGCGCTCTATCGCTCGGCGCTGATGCCGGCGCTCGATTTCACCTATTACCGGCAACTGATCGACAATCCCGTGTTCATGGGCTCGCTGCTGAACTCCGCCTACGTCGCGATCTCGACGACGCTGCTGTCGCTGATCATCGGCCTGTCGGCTGCCTACGCGCTCGGCCGCATCGAGTTTCCGCAGCGCCGGGCCGTGCTGATGATCGTGCTGATGATCTCGATCTTCCCGCAGGTCGTGGTGCTTTCGGGCATGTTCGAGCTGATCAACTGGCTGGGGCTGTTCAACCGCCCGAGCGCGCTGATCCTCACCTATCTGCTGTCGACTGTGCCGTTCACCACCTGGATCCTCACCACCTTCATCCGCGAGTTTCCCCGCGAGTTGGAAGAGGCGGCGATCATCGATGGTTGCTCGCATTTCCGCATCTTGATGAAGATCCTGCTGCCACTGATGGGCCCTTCACTCGCCAGTACCGGCATCCTTGCCTTCATTCTGGCCTGGAACGAGTTCCTCTTCGCGCTGACTTTCACCCTGACCGACGAAAACCGTACGGTGCCGGTGGCGATCGGCCTGATCGCCGGCACCAGCCGCTACGAATACCCGTTCGGCCAGATCATGGCGGCTTTCGTCACCGTAACGCTGCCGCTGATTGCCGTGGTGCTTCTGTTCCAGAGGCGGATCGTGGCCGGCCTGACCGCTGGCGCGGTCAAGGGCTGATTGGGACAAGGACAGGGATCAGACCATGGATATGCTTGTCAAACTCTACGAACTGAAGCGCGACCCTGCGCTGGACAGTCGCATGGCCAGCCAGGGTGTGGTGATCCGGCGGGTACTGGCGCCCGAGCTGCCGGCGCTGACAGCGTGGATCGAGCCGCGCTTCGGTGCCGGCTGGGCGGCGGAGGCGACGGTGGCGACGATGCGCCAGCCGACCACCTGCTTCATCGCCATCAAGGACGAGCAACTGATCGGCTTTGCCTGCCACGAGGCCACCGCCAAGGGCTTCTTCGGGCCGACGGGCGTCGATCAGAGCGCGCGCGGCCAGGGTGTCGGCCATGCGCTTCTGCTCGAAACGCTGCTCGACATGTATGCCCAGGGCTACCCCTATGGCGTCATCGGCGGCGCAGGGCCGATGGAATTCTATCGCCGGAGCGTCGGCGCCGTCCCGATCGAAGGCTCAGTGCCCGGTATCTATCGCGGCATGCTGCCGCTGGCCCATCCGAGCGAGGTTTCGGACTGACCGACCGGCCCGCCGAAAGAAACAGAATAACAGTGAAAACAAGGCTTTGATGGCGCAACCTCCACTGCCATATTGCCTGAAAACGAATCCAGACAGCGAGACTGCAGGCGCATGAACAGCACATCATCTTCCTCCACCCGTCGCCCCATGTCGAAGATCAGCCTGAAGTGGACGATGATCGAGGAGGAGGGGCTCTCCATCCTGGAGAAATTCCAGCTGGTGCGGGATCTCGGCTTCGATGGCGTCGAACTAGATTCCCCCAACGACCTCTCCCGCGATGAAATCCTCGACGCCCGCGAGAAGACCGGATTGGCGATCCCGGGTGTGGTGAACTCGATGCACTGGAAAACGCCGTTGACCGACGGCGATCCGGCCGTGCGGCAGGCCTGCGTCGATTCCATGGTTACCGCACTTCATGACGCGAAAAGCTATGGCGCCGATACCGTGTTGCTGGTGCCGGGCGTCGCGCGCGGCGCCACGAGTTACAAGGCAGCCTATGAGCGGTCGCTCGAAGAGATCGCCAAGATCATCCCGCATGCCGAGGAAACCGGCGTCTCGATCGCGCTGGAGAATGTCTGGAACGACTTTCTGATCAGCCCGCTGGAAGCGGCGCGCTTCGTCGATGAGTGCAATCATCCGCGCGTCGGCTGGTATTTCGACGTTGGCAACGTCCTGCGCTACGGGCGACCGACGGATTGGATCGAGGCGCTCGGCAAGCGCATCCTCAAGATCGACGTCAAGGAATTCAGCCTCGGCAAGATGAATGCGGAAGGCCCATGGAAGGGCTTCGATGTGGAGTTGGGCGAGGGCGATTGCGATTGGCCCGCCGTCAACCGCGCCCTCGCCGAGATCGGCTATGCCGGCTGGGCCTCGGTCGAAGTGCCGGGTGGTGAGCGCAAGAGACTTGCGGCCATCAAGGAACGGGTCGATCGCATTGCCGCAGCTTAGAGCCTTTCCGGCGGCAGGCTCAACCGGTGACCTCGGCGATCAGCCGTCGCGCATTGGCAAGGCCGGTCTCGCAACCGAACAGTGTCGGCTCGTTGCCTTCGTATTCGAGCGACACGAACCCGTCATAGCCCGATTGGACCACGCTTCTGAGGATCTCGGTAACCGGCAGATCGCCGAAGCCGAAGACCGAGCCGCGGATATGCTGGCCGCCCAGCGTTTCCAGCCAACCGGGGCCCGGCTTGGTTGGCCTGACGTAGAAATCCTTCAGGTGGACGAAGCTGGCATGCCGGATCGACGCGCGCGTCGCCATCAGCGGGTCTTCGTCGACGCACATGAAATTGCCGACATCGAGCGTCATCTTGAAGCTCGGCGAATGAACGGCGTGGATCAGGCGCTTGATGCGCTCGCTGGAGTTCATCAGGAACCCGTGATCCTCGACGCTGGCGATCACACCGAGACGCTCGGCGTGCGCGGCGATCTCCCGGCACGCATCGACGATGACGGGAAAGGCCTGCTCGAATTCCGCGGCTTCGGTGGCCCGCAGCGACCATGGCACGACATCGTGGCGGAGAAATCGCACGTCGAGCCGGTCGCAGAGCTCGACGTAGCGCTTGACGCGCTCGATCTGGGCGCGGCGCGGGTCGGCGTCGATGAAGTTGGCGCCGATGCAGATGCCGGAGATCGGAATGCCGGTTTCAGCGATCGCCGTCTTGAGACGATCGAGCATTTCGTGGTCGGCGCCGAGGTCGTACTGCATGTCTTCCCCGACCGGGGCGACCGAGAGCGTCGCCAGTTCGAGGTGCTCGCCGCCATTGTCCCGGATCCACGCGAACACGTCTTCGATGCGCATCGAACCGTCGAGCATCAGGGGGCGGAAACTGTAGGAACTCAGGCCGATTTTCATAAGAAACTCCTTGCGGTCAATGGTGCCAGCATCGAGAACACAAGTCACGCTGTCAATATCGAGATTGACAATCACGGAGATACATCCTTGTTTATTATCAAAGACATGAAGCCTATGGAGTCTTGCCGGAATGTTCGATAAATCTGCCGATGTCGTCATCATAGGAAGCGGGCCGACCGGCTCCGCCTATGCCCGGGTCATTCGCGACAACTGGCCTGATGCCAGCATCCTGATGGTCGAGGCGGGACCGCAGATCCTGCCCCAGACGGGCGGACATCTCGACAACGTCGCCGATCTCGAGGAGCGCGGCGCGCTCGAAGTTCTCGCCCAGGGCGGCGATCGCAGCCCGCGCATGCCGATCAACAAGGAAGAATGGGAAGCACGCCGCGCCGGCGGTTTCGACGGCTCGCTGCTGCGCCGCTCTGGCCTGTTCATCGCCAACGACGGCGACCCCCAGGATGAAAACCTGTTTGCCGGCTTCTCGGCCGCCAATGTCGGCGGCATGGGCACGAAATGGTCGACGGGCACGCCGGTGCCTTCCGAGATCGAACTCGTGCCCTTCATCCCCGCCGATCAGATGCAGGCAGCAATTGCCACCTCGGCAGCCCTTCTCGGAACCAACTGGGACCCGAATGCCGGCGATCCCGCCGCCATTGCGCTCCGCGAACGTCTCGGCGCCGTCTTCAACGAGGGCCGCACGCCGGATCGCTTCGTCCAACCGATGCCGCTCGCCGCCACACCCGGCCCCGACGGCCTTCACTATCACGGAACCGACGTCGTCCTCGGCAATCTGGTCGATGAGCCCGCCGAGCGCTTTGCGATTCTGAGCGAGACAGCATGCCGCCGCGTTATCCATGACGGCAAGACGGTCACAGGCGTCGAGCTGTCGCGCGCTGGTTCGGATGAGCGGTTCATCGTCAGCGCCGGCACTGTCATCGTCGCCTGCGATGCGCTTCACTCGCCGCAGCTTCTCTATGCGTCGGGCATTCGCCCGGCAGCGCTCGGCCGTCACCTGAACGACCACTACATCGTCTCGCAAATTTCCGAGATGCAGACCGATGTGCCGATGATTGCGATGAACTGGATCCCATCCACCAGGGATTTCCCCTATTCGGTGACCATCGCGCCCGCCAGCCTGCACAGCATGCCGCGCTCGGGCGAGATCGTCGGGCAGCCGATAGGAATGGGCTTCTTCGTGCCCTCCGATATCAGTCCCGACAACCGCGTTGTGTTCGACGAGACGCGCGCCGACTGGCTTGGCCTGCCCGCTATCTCGATTGAGTGGCGCCAATCGGAAGGCGACAAGGCCCGTCTCGAAGAGGCCAAGGACCATGCGCTGAAGATTTCCAACATCATCGGCCGCCCCGCGCCGGGCTTTGCCACCTTCGTCCAGCCTGTCGGTTCGTCCCTGCACTTTCAGGGCACGATCCGCATGGGCGAGGCCGACGACGGCACCAGCGTCTGCGACAGCACGTCGAAAGTCTGGGGCTTCGACAACCTTTACGTCGCCGGCAATGGGGTCATTCCGACCGCGACCGCGACCAATCCCACCCTGTTTTCGGTAGCCCTCGCCAGCATTGGCGCCCGGGCGATCGCGAAGGAACGCCGCGAGGCGGCCTGAAAGACGAGGCGAATGTCATGACAAAACAAAAACTCAAGGTCCTCGTGGTCGGTCTCGGTCAGATGGGCAAGAGCCACGCGCTGGCTTACCACGCGCATGATGGCTTCGATATCGTCGGTCTGGTCAACCGCTCGGTTCCCGTCCTGCCGGACGAGCTCTCCGGCTATCCGCTTCGCCATGATTACCAAGCGGCGCTGGCGGAGTTTTCGCCCGATGTCGTCGCCATCGCCACCCACACCAACACCCACGCGGACATGGCCGTTGCGGCGCTCGAGAGCGGCGCGCACGTCTTCGTCGAAAAGCCGCTGGCCGCCAATGTCGGCGATGCCGAGCGCGTCGTGGCCG
This sequence comes from Hyphomicrobiales bacterium, assembly GCA_900470805.1. Lineage (GTDB taxonomy): Bacteria > Pseudomonadota > Alphaproteobacteria > Rhizobiales > Rhizobiaceae > Rhizobium. The sequence continues at coordinate 21,858 of UCCA01000007.1, forward strand.
CCGCCAAGGCCAACGGCCGCAAGCTGGTGATCGGCTATATCCTGCGCCATCACCCATCGTGGATGCGGATGATCGACGAGTCGCGCCAGCTGGGAGGTCCTTACGTTTTCCGCATGAACCTCAACCAGCAATCGAGCGGCAGTGCCTGGAACATCCACCGCTCGATCATGCAGACGACTTCGCCGATCGTCGATTGCGGCGTCCACTATGTCGACGTCATGTGCCAGATCACCGATTCAAAGCCGGTCGAGGTGCGCGGCATGGGTCTCGGCATGGCCAAGGGCCTGCCCACGGGCATGTATAATTACGGCCACTTCCAGGTGCTCTTCGAGGATGGCAGCGTCGGCTGGTACGAGGCCGGCTGGGGGCCGATGATGTCCGAGACGGCTTTCTTCGTCAAAGACGTCATTTCGCCGGGCGGCTCCGTCTCGATCGTCATGGAAGAGGGCGCGAGCTCGGCCAGCCTCGACGCCCACACCAAGACATCGCGGCTGCGGGTCCATCACGCCGAGACCGACGAAGCCGGCAATTTCGTGCGCTCCGACGACTGGCTCGACATGCAGGACGAACCCGGCCACCAGCAGCTCTGCGACCGCGAACAGGACTTCGTCTACCGCGCGGTCACCGAGAACATGGATCTGACGCGCCATATGGACGACGCCGTGACCTCGCTGAAGATCTGCCTGGCCGCGGACGAAAGCGTCCGATCGGGGCAGGCGGTGAAGCTGTAGGCGATGGTGGCGGACATTCCGGGCGACGCTAACGCGATGCAATTTTGTCCCTGACATGACGACCGGCGGCCGCTCGGGGTCCCCCGACCAAGCCACCGGTCGTCATCCGGCCGGCGATCACCTTCGACAAAATCTCGATCCGCTGCAGATCGCGCTCGCTCATCGCTATCAATCCCATCNNAAACAGGACATTCTAACTTTCCGGCTACATGCAAAAATTCGATAAGGTTTATTATGGAACTGATCGGTTCTAATCACATCACAAACCAACTGTGCAACCGGACCAAGGACCGGATTATTAGGAACGAAAGACCTCAAATTGGAACCGGCGCCCAGATTGACGGGGGCAAGGCAAAATTATTCCCCGAGAAAAGCTTGGCGTGAAATCTTGCACGAGGCAATAGCTGTTATTGGCTTCGCCGTCCGGGCTGATTAGCAAGAGCGCCGCGAAGAGCCAACGGCTGTTCGAAACAGCTGGCTTTGCGACTTACGGGTGACGCTCCGCCATGCCCCAGCAGACAGGTAAAGCCTTCCTCGCGATACCAAGGGAGCGCACATATTTTGTTGCGCCGACAGAAGTGCCAAGCCATTCTCGAATGAACGATGTTTCAGGATTACCGAATGGCGCTGGTTCCTCCACTCCCCGATAGCGCACGGCTGGCAGATCTGATTGATTGCGGGTACTCGGATCGGTTCGCTGTTCAGCTGGAATTCAGTCGCGAGATTGAGGACATCCAATTCTTCGTTTTCGATGATGAAGACAGGAGGAACTGGGGCGATACATTACTGGCATTTGACCCGCGCATCATGCGATCTGAAAGCGGATGGGGCGGCGGGTACGCGAGCTGCTGGATGGGTGGACATCACCGCTTGATATGTGTTGCGCCCGGAAAATCCTACCCAATCGAAACTGGCGGTCACGGTCGTAGTACAGCGTCGTGCTATGCCGAGAAATGAGACCGATGCTGAGGCTCGCCACATATGTGTGGGCAATCTCCGCTGATTCAATAGACGCTTTATCCGTTCTCATTGGTGCGTCCCGAACGATATCTGCACGCTAATCTTCTTTGCTTGGGCTGTCCGAGTTTATCCACAATTCCTCTCACGTAGCGGGGCCTTGGCCCTTGATGTCCCGGTGTCCAGCCCACCATTCTGCTTCCAAATGGAAATACTTGGAGGCTCATATGTCCGTTCTAACCGACGTACAGCAAATGGAAGAAGACCTGCAGCATCGCAGCGAGAAGCTGAACGTTGAGTTCAAAGCCTGGATGGACATTTCTAAGTCCAACAAAGAGGGCCAAGCTAAGATTTCTCGGCACATCGCGGCAATCGCAAATCTAGGCGGCGGCCGCCTGTATTTCGGTGTCGATGACGACGGAAAGGCTCAACCTCGATCTGACGCCTTCCCCATTGAACACTACAAGTCTGACGCGATCCACAATATCTTGAAGCCCCGACTGGAGCCAGGCCTGCAGTGCGAGGTACGTTTCACCATTTTTACAAACGGCGTAACTTATCCGGTAATTCACATCCCGCCTCATGGTGTAACGCCAATCGGAGCTAGGGATGAGAGCAGCTTCATGCATATCTACGTAAGGAGCGTCGGCCCTGAGTCGGTGAAGATTTCGAGCTATCAACAGTGGGATAGCATCCTCAAGAGATGCATGCGGTTCCGAGATGTAGAGGCCGTCCAAACGCGTGAAGAAGACGAACTAACTCGCACTCAAGCGATGACCAAGGCTATTACCGAGTCGGTAACAGCATCGATTTTGCAAGTTCTCGGCGAAAGGATGGGTCCAGCAACATCTGCCAAGGCAGATGTTGATTGGGCGGTCGTCGAGGATCTCATGGAGGATACAAGACGCGATTTTGTTGGGCAGATCGGTGCTTTTGAGTTCGGCACCAGTGAGATTGATCAACAAGTCCGGGAGATTGCTGGAAAACACGTTGTGTCAGGTTATGCGTTGCTGGATGAGAAATGTAACTTCCTCACGCTTGAGCGACCGCACAAACTTCTCAAGATCGCCAGTGAGGAAATGAACCACACTGCGTCGTTCGGCTGGCATGATTTTATCGTGCTGACCAATTCCGACGTGTCGCCTCGAACGCGGCTATGGACCGTTGGCGGTAGGGACTTCACTGGTGTCGAAGGGATGAGGATTAGCGAAAAGAGCGTCTATTTCGGGGAGTACGACTACTGGCGGGTATTTGGAAATTCAGTTTTTGTCACGACAAAAAGCTATCGGGAGGATTATCATCACCTTAAGCTCCGTGGCGCCGATCCATTCTTCACGTCGGTAAACCTGTTCATCAGGATGCACAGCCTGCTCTCACATGCCGCGATTACGGCAGCCATGGTCCCGGATGCCGAAAGAATAGCGCTATCGACCAATCACCGGGGTCTCGGCGGTCGGATACTCGGCCGAGGAATGGACTATGGGGTGCGGGTTCATACTCACCTGAAAGCGATCGAAGACCGACATTTCACGAAGCTGGTGGTCACCAGAGCTGAAATCTTGGAAGACTATTTCGGCACGCTAAAGCGACTTTGCCTGCCGATCCTGGAAATCTGGGCGGGATCCAATTTTGACCCGGAAGAGTGGTTCACCAGAGAAAACATTGACAAGATAGTCTCCGAGTTACGGAGAGAAGGTAGCGCTGTCCGCCTCCTCGACCAAGACCAGACGCGCTCTCCCCTCTCCTGAACGAAAGAAAAAGGGAGCGGGACGATCGGTTCGCGTTTGAAGTCGTGGAAAGATGAACGCAACCTTGTACCCGATAAAAAATGCTGGGCACTGTCAGGCGGGAACGTTCCAGCTCCAAAACTTTCGTTGAGTTCGCATTTGGCTACAAGCGTAGCAAATACGACGGCTTTAGTTGATCGGAACGGACACAACTTATGACGCGCAGCGAACTGGGTGAGAACCATCCAAGCTGGCGCGTAGCCGAACTTGTGCCTCCAATAGTAACGTCCACGCAAAGGTGAATTCCACCCGCCAACGGGCGTTCATGAGCGCCTGTAGGTCGGCGAGACCGGCCAGAAGCATTGGCACGATTAAGTCATACTCCTCCCATGATCCAGCGCATCCAGGTCGCGCGGATCGTGCAGCTTGCCCGACAACGCAAAGAGCACCAAGAGCAATTTCATTGGCTTTGACATCTTGTCCGGCGAGCCGAAGTGATTCTGCGCAAGAGTATATGAGTTCGGTGAAGGACTCGGCCGACGGGACGGCTAGCTCTGAAGAAATCGGCCCGCTCGTTCGAATGGTGTCGACAGATCGTTCTTGGTTGCGCCAGAGATCAATCTCAGGTTCCACCCGCGCGGGAGGCATCACCGGTCCAAACGAATTGTTGCCCTGTTTTTCTGAATGTAGATACATGCCTTGAAGCCTCTTTGCGTCACCAATATTAGGGGACTTCATTTGGCAACAAGCAAGGGAACTTTCGTTTCAAAGCGAATTCCGGCCTAGAAACAACTGATACTCAGTCGCGATCGAAGATCCGTCCTACGAAACTTTCGGTGCAAAGGTTTGTGAGGATCTGGAGGTCATTTCCGTTTTCCGAAGAGTCGCGCGTGCTAAACTGAACCGAGAAGGGTTCTTGGTCAGAGTCGCCTCCGTCGAACGGATGGCGTGGTGAGAACGTGTTGCCATCAGGCGAAAACAACAACCAAAAATTATTGTGGAGATGACCTGGAACTTCCGTCTTGTATGAAGGGAGAATTTGTAGGACGTCGAACTCCTCAGGCATGGGAGGCTCATCTCGAGTAAATATCAGCCCTGTGTTGTGGCGGACCGTTGATATGGTAAACCGCAGGAAACGTTCACGCGGAGGATGCTCCACCGTATTTCTCACTGAGATTTCCACTGACTCGATTGGCGTGGTAGGCCCAGTTACCGGCCCATCCGTCGGGTGCACCTTCCTACTAACGGACGCGGACAGATCGTAAGGATCTTGAATCCTATTCGCGAGCGCTTCTAGCAGTCTCTCTATACCCTCGGCGATGAGTTGGACTACTTTTCCCGTATGGTAATTTCTTTTCCGAACTATCTCACTGCGGTTAACCCTCTCAGCCTTCACCTCAATATTCCGGAGCTTCAGTCTGCCAAGGGTGTCGTTGAGCACCAACGAAAATGGTATTTCGGCGTTGCTGGACCACGCGCGGATCTTTTGAAGCTTTTCCAAGACTGATGTCATGTCTGCGAACCTATTATCGCGCTCGCAAATCATCGCCGATAGCAATTGGTAGAATTCTAAGTATTGCTCGCCCTTTCCATCAAAAAGCTGCCCATATTCATCCTTGTGAAGCCATTCGCGACGGAGTACGACGCCTCCGCTCAGCATGTAATAAATTACTTTCCCCAGTGAATAGACATCGGCTGCGGGAGGAACTTCATGCTGACCTCGACTCTCCAATTCCGGAGCAATGAAATGAGCAGGGCCGACGATCTCGCCGTGGGCAGTATGCCTGGGCATATCCTGGAGATGCGCGATGCCAAAGTCGGCTAGCCAAATACCGTCTTCATCATCGTCGCTGACGAACAGGATGTTCTCTGGCTTGACGTCCCGATGAATGACCTGCGCCGCGTGGGCGGCCCTGAGTGCTTCGGCCAACTTGATCGCGACATTAATCACACCTGTCGGATTGTCTTTGTATCGTGCCCGACGTTTTGCCAAATCGCCCCCCCAAGCGAATGGCATCACGATCCATTGATCTTGGACGTCCTCAGACGGGTCCTCCCTAAGCATGGAATGTTGAATGACGGGTATGATGTTTGGGTGGTTCAATCGCCGCAAGCTTTCGACTTCAGCCTTGAAGCGATCGTGCCTGTTGGGATTGCTCACGCGCTTCAACGCATGTGAGCCAACAAATTCCCCTGTGGTGTCGAGGACTTTGAACACAACGCTCTGACCGCCTTTTCCCTCGGGACTGTTGTCCTCCTTCTGCCAACGGTCGCCATAAACAGTATTTTTTTCTTAGTCATTAACGCCCTGCCCTGCGATGAAAGATTTTCGTCACCGTTTCGCCGGATCTTTGGATTGAATTCATCAAGCAAAGCTTAATGACCGAGAACGCAGAGCATTTTGGCGGCGCCTGCCGGAAGCTGTGGTAAAATCGCGAATGTCAGCGCGGCCGCTGGCATGGTCATACCTTTCCTCTTTCTGGGTCGATGATCAGGACCCGAGCCTGGGACCATTCGGGGACGATGATACCGCGCTAGATCACCTGCGAAGGTGACGACGCGCATCTGGGATAGCGCGAATTTTGCCGGACCCGCTGCTCTCCCAGTTGAATGAGCTGCACATATTGACAGCTTACGTTGGGTTATTGGGGATTCGAAATCCCTGCGTGTTTTCTGCGCCGCTGCCCTGGTCAAGCTATTTCCGCGCAGGCAGTTACACCGACCGCCACTTCGACACATTCTTGCTAATGATCGAAATCTATGGACCGAAAAAGAAGCAGTAGCGAGGCTGCTACGCAGCGGTAGGGGTCGCGTCGCCTTGCATCTTGTGAAGGACCGAGAAAACGGCGTGCTGTGCCGTGACCATTGAAGGGCCTGGGAATGTCATCGAGCGCCGTCCGGTCCCGTTTTTTGTCGAGAGCTGCACGACCGCGAGATCTTCAACTGCAAAAATACTCGGCGGGGCGAGATCGGAATATAGGTGATAGCTAGCAGCTGGTGTGGACCCGCTGCTAGCTATCCCGCCTGTCGCGAATGAAACGCCCCTTTCGCCCAATATCAGAACGTTCCTGCCATGGCTCACCAATATGATCTCAGCTATTTCGCAGTAGCCCTTCGCAAGCAACTTAATTAGATCTCTGCATGTTAAGGTCAGAAGCGCTAAAGAACCTAAAGCTCCAATGGTGCAAGCTGCTATCGCTGGCAAAGCGACAATACCTGCTGCCAAACCACCTACAGCGACAAACGACAGCAGGGTGAGCGCCACTACCCCACACCCGAATGCCAGTGAACCCCACACAAGGGCATTTTTTGCCAGGGTCAGGCTACTATCGTTCCACCGGTTCCGCTCGGTTTCGCATAACCAGGAAAACGCGGGGCCTTCGAGTTGCATTATCTCAATCGGAACATCGGAATTGTCGCGGATCGCGGCAGAAGCGTCTGCAATCGCTGAAGCTCGTGCATCAGACCCAAATTCCATGAGCTGTCCAATCGCGAATTTGAATAGTGCCATCTTTCCAAGCTTCCATTAAAAATGAGATGAATCCCCATTCTGGGATGCTTTTCTGTCGGCCGCTATAGTTTTCACCCGATGGCCGAAGTGACGCCGCGAACCTTCCCAGGCCCAGTAGCTGATTGCGTGGTCGATGACCTCTAGCCGGGTCCGCGATGGCTCCCCGCTGTGACGTCCTCGTGCACGGCCGCTGTATTGTACAGCGGAACGCGAGTTGCCCTGTATCGAGCGAACCGAGTTGCCGGTCGCGCTTCCGCGACCGGTCTCGAATGCTGGTCACCTCTCGGTATAGTAGTCGAACTAGACAGCGCCCAACTCCCCGACATGGATTAGTGTGCGCCTGCCCCTCCCCCGGCTTTCGGTTTGCGCGTCAGCAACAGCGCGACCGCCGCGATGGACAGGACGATGCCGATAACTGCAAAGGTGTCACTGAACCCGCGAATTAGAGCCTGGCGTCTGTCGACCTGGCCAATGGCGGCCACTGCTTTATGTTACGCGACGGCCGGGTCCATCACCCCGTGCTGGATGAAGTAGGCCGTCAACTGATTGATCCGATCGCGGACCTCATCCCGAGTGAGCGTGATGGACTGGCCGATGATGTTTGCGTGGAACCGTTCTCGCTTCGTCAATACGGTGCCCAATGTCGCTGTGCCCACCGCCCACCAAGGTTGCGCAGCATGCTCGTCAGACCTCACGCAGCAGCGGCGTCCGAAGGTGCGATTCCAGCGGTCGTGATGGCCGTGATTGGGGTTAGCACCGATAACATTTCAGAGGCAACGGACATGCTTCGAGCTATGATGGTGATGGAGCCTCAACGCGCATTGATGCTTGGTCAACTGAAAGCCGTTAGTGACGCCGAGATAACTGCGCGAGCAAGATCTTGCGCCGCACTTTTTCTCAATGGCTGTTCATCTGCGGTGTAACCCTCGAATGCTTTCTCGATTTCGCAGACAGTTTCATGCCTAAACTGGCATCCGCTCGCCCGCCCTCACCGCGCCTCTCAACCGATTTCCAGCTGGAGCGAGAGGGCAAACATAGCGGGAGGAATAGGCGCATGAAGGAAAGTAGGCGAAGTTGAAATCGAGTGCCAGCGTTCCGTCAGATCGTAAGGAGCCTGGATCCGCTCCCTTGATCGTGTCCAACAGGTAGCGACCACCACCATATGTTTCGGTCCCAGACGTAGCGTCGGAAAACGGCAGGAACACTCCGCCGCCGTATCCTTCAATCCAATAGAGCGTCAGTTCGCCACCCAGCTTTGTCTCGAGCCCAGCAGTCCGCGCAAAAGAGTGCATTGTAAGCTCCCCGTCATCGCCCGTCGCAACGGAGAACCTCTCTTCAGGCGGAGCGGTCAATTTCACCACGAACTGTTGTGACGGATCGTACCGAAATGTCGTGGGGCCTTCATAAACAGGCCGATCTGCGGGCTCAATTGGGGATTGAGGATGTGTTTGGAACAGTTGAGCGCGAGTTTCACACCAATCTTCCCACGCGCTCGGAGCGTCATTGCTCGCTCGTATTCTGTAATAGAGATTTGCGATCGTCTGCCGCCACTCCCACAGGCTCTCAATCTCGTTCAAATTTTGATACCTTTCAGGGTCGACGGTGCATGATTGGCACATGCGCTGAGAACCAAAGTCCTGCGCTATCAGAAAGTTGTCTCCGGCAATTGAAGCGTCAATACGGCAGGCGACTTGCTTTCTCCCTTTTCGGCGGAGGCGAGCAAATTTCATGTCTTGTACGATTGGTTTCAAGCGCCATTGCGGCGATCGGAGCCGTGCCCTCAATAGAGATCTGCTTGCTTAAGAAGGACAACCTTTGCACTGTCACTCGTGTGATAACTCAGACGGCTCTTGCCGCCGATCAAAATCCGACCGGACAATAGATCAACTTAAATGATCACACCGCGAGTGTGGTCTCTGCGGCAGTTGATCACTATTGAATTATGTTTCCCGTTCCTCGTTGTCCAGCAAGGCGTCTGGACAGTTCTTCACACCCGCCCATGTCGCCAGATCCCTGGTCTCATGGGTGCGCCGAAATAGTGCAGACGTTCTGCTCGACCCCTCTTGCGGTGAGGGCGTCATGCTGGCAGAGCACACGAACTCGCGCGGTATTGAGCGCGACCCCTATACGGCTTGGCGAGCGCGAGAGAGAAATCCGAACGCTCGTGTTGACGCTACCGACTTTTTCTTATGGGCGGCCGATACCGATGAGCGCTTCGACTGCGCGGCTGGAAATCCCCCGTTCATTCGTTCCCAGCGCTTCAAGGGATCGTCGAAGGCCGCCGCGAGGTCGATTTGCGAGGCGGAGGGTGTGACGTTGAGCGGCCTTAGCTCGGCGTGGGTTGCTTTTCTGATTGCTACTTCCTCACTGTTGAAACTTGGCGGCAGGATGGCCTTCGTGGTTCCAGCCGAGATCGGGCACGCGCCCTACGCTACTGCACTCATTGAGTATCTGTTGGGATCCTTTTCCAAGGTCCAAGTGGTAGCAGTGAGAGAGAAAATATTCCCACGCATATCCGAAGACTGCTGGCTACTCTATTGCGAAGGAAGGGGCGGGCGAACTCATCAGGTTCACTTCTCGACGCTTGATTCCTTCATGGAGTGCCCTTGGCCTCCGACGGACACGGAAGTGATCAGTTGGGCTTATTTGAGAAAAAATTGGCGCGGTCGGCTGCGGCCTCTATTAATTCCGCCCGGTGCAAGGCGGGCTTATCTGGAGGCTGCAGCGCATTCTGACGCGACACGCTTCGGTGACTTTGCAAAGATTGGGATTGGCTACATTACCGGCGACAACGACTTCTTTCACCTGTCCCGATCGCAAATCGCTGAACACCAAGTTCCAGATGAGCTTCTGGTGCCGACCGTCAGGCGCGGCGCAAACCTGGTATGCAACGTCATAGATCAGACGGCTTTGGAGGTGTGGGATGCAGAGGACCAGCCTTGTCACCTTCTATGCATTCCCACGGGAACTGAGATGCCACTGACCGTACTCCGGTACCTGGAAAGCGATGCCGGACAGAGAGCGCGGGCCGCCTACAAATGTCGGGTACGGCCGGTCTGGTACTCAGTTCCAGGCGTGACTATTCCAGACTACTTCCTCCAATATATGTCGGGCTCTGAAGTGCACCTTTCGGCGAACGCAGCAGGTGCCGCTTGCACCAACAGCATTCATGCGGTGCGCATCACTGATGTGGAACGTGCCCAACGAGCCCTGCCCTTGTGGTCATCTGTCCTAACCAAGCTAAGTTGCGAACTCGAAGGTCATCCGCTGGGTGGCGGGATGTTAAAGCTGGAACCGCGCGAGGCTCAACGGATTCTCTTCCAACCTTATTGCTACGACTGGGAGGTCATTCGAGAGGCTCGCCAAGTCTTGATGCGATGGCGTCACCAAACGGATTTTACAAATCCCACGGCATCTTGACAGCCATCGGCCCGGCTATCAGCGAACGGTTCGCTGCAAAGGTAAACGCAAGGCGGCGACAAGGCCCACCGTACTTGCTCAGGAAAGCCTCGGCGACTGCCTTGGTAGCGAAACAATGAACGTCGCAATGTCGGTCATGAAACTGAGTGATTCCATAATCACCGCATCAGAATAGACATTAGCGTTTTCATATACATAAGACTAGGAAGATGCTCTTGCAACCCGCTGGAGTACAACTCGCTCAGCTCTCTTTTGCCGTTCGGGCAAGTCGATGAACATAGCTTTCGTTGAGACCTTCAGCGCGGTTCGTCACTGTCATCGAGCCCTCGCCCAAATCTTCTTCGCCGACTTGGCTCGCCCGGTGCCGCCCGGCATAATCAAGCGGCACTAAGCAACTCGGCTGCCACCGGCATCCCCAAGTGAAACCCCTGAACGCGGTCGATACGAAGATCTTTCAGCAACGACAGCTGCGCCGCAGTCTCCACGCCTTCCACTAGGATCGTGTTCCCTCGATTGCGGATGAGAGCAATCATGTCTTGGAGCATGGTCAACCCGCGTGGGGTCGAGCAGTCGTGAAGGAACGTCCTATCGACTTTGACTGTTTGGAACTCGATCGCCCTTAGCCAAGAGAGGCCTGCAAAACCAGATCCAAAGTCATCGAGCCAGATCTCAACGCCGAGCGCCCGCAAATCGGATATGCATCTGAGCACCTCCAACTGCATATCCATATCCAAGCCCTCGGTCACTTCCAGGGCCAACCGGGAACCGTTTACACCGCAGCTGCTGAGGATGTCAGCGACACTGGCAGCGAAGCCCGGTGAACGAAGCTGTATAGGGGATACGTTGACACTGACGGTCGCCATCCGGTCCGTCATCAGGATATCTCGGCACGCGGTCTCGATGGCCCACCTTCCAAGTTCCAAGATCGCGCCGGTTCGTTCTGCAACCGGAATGAAGATTTTCGGTGAGACAGCCGTTCCGTCGGGCATCTTAAGGCGCATCAGGGCTTCCACTGCCCTCGCCCTCTCGTGGGTGACATCGAATATTGGTTGGTAGACGAGCGAGACAAGCTTCCGATCGATTGCGGCGGCCAGCAGCGGGATGAGCTTACCAACACTGTCGTCGGGCCGAGGCAAGGCCGGATCGAAATGCCGAATGCAGTTCCGCCCGCTTGCTTTTGCGCTGTACAAGGCGAGATCGGCCTCACGCACCAACCGTTCGACCTTTTCGACTGACTGCTCCCGCGTGAAGGCCACTCCGATGCTTACTGTAACGATAGATCGGTCATCTGGCCGCTCGTCGTGAGCGATAGCCAGAAATTCCACCTCCATTTTGATCTTCTCTGCGACGATCATTGCGGTCTTAGGGGTTTCAATGGGGAGCACCACAATGAACTCCTCACCGCCGTACCTACCGATCATTCCCCCGGCAGCCTCTACAACGCTCCGCAACGCGCCAGCGATGACAGTAAGACAACGGTCACCTTCCTGGTGACCATAGCGGTCGTTGAACCGTTTGAAGAAATCGACGTCGATGAGAAAGACGGAGAAGTCGCGGCGGTCATTGGTCCATGCTGTCCAGCACTCGTCGAGCCGCCGGTCCAATGCCCGCCTGTTGTTTATGCCTGTCAGATAGTCGGTATGTGAGAGTTCCAGCAGTGCCTTCCCGCGTTCGGACGCCTCCCAATGCTGGTGGCGAGCCTCAGCCGCCTTCAGAAGTACCTTCCGCCGTTCTGCGTTAAGGCTCCAATTGACAAAGGAAGTGAACAGAAAGCACGAAATGTAGAACAATCCGAAGGCAATCTTATAGGTCGCGCTTGATGGAAAGAACTCCTGGATCGTGAGGAAAAATGCGCAGAGCACGAGGCTGGAAGTAGCGACCGATAAGCGAAAAGGGAAACTAAAAAACAGGTTGGCGCCCATCATGAAGATAGCGCCAAATATCATGTAGTAGGACATGGCGACCACGTCTGTCGTTCCAATCGCGGGCCACAGCCAGCCGATGTACCCTACGAGGAGCGCAGACGCACAGGTGACGTCAAGCCAAAACGTTCTCGTTTTGGCGAGCCGCAGGATCTCGAAGGTGAGTAGGGCGATCACCGCAACAGCGAATCGAGCAGCTATTGTTACGGGCGCGACATCGGGGATGAGCCACTGATCTGGGAGGGCAAAAGCAACATAAACCGCCACTGCGACCCATAGGCCCCGCCGCGTGCTACGCCGTCGCAAAGCATCATTCTCGATCTCCAGAGAATTACGGGCCTCTTCAAATGAAATCTTTGCGTTTAAATGCTCTGCTCGGAAATCTGGGTAGGTCACACTCATGCAAACACCCGCAATTCATAGCGGGACAATCCCGGCATAAAGTAAGACATGCTTTGGCGCCCTCCAAAAGCTACTGCTAGCAACTTGCGACCAATTCGTCTGATTACTTCGCACTTTTAGAGGGCATATTTTTTACCCGCAACAGTAGAATTACCCTTATCCCGCGTAGATTCTAGTCGCCTCATTCTCCATGGTTGATTATGCTTAATGCATCGCCAATGGGGTCTCGTAATGGCACAGAGCGTTTTCTTAGACGGGGAGAGCCTCGTCCTTCCCAATGCAATTCGTCAGGCTGCCAACGGGGTTGAAGCTCCGGATCTCACGCGCCTATCTTCGGCGGAGGCTGAGCTTGCACTCACTCTTGAACTAGCTATCCAACAGTTCGTATCAAGCGTCGAGCCATCCCTAATTATTTCGCGTCTGGCGCGTTCGCTGCATGATATGCGTCGCAACCTCCACGTAGCGGTGTGGGACGAGATTGTTACGATAGCTCAGTCGCATCCTGTCGCGGAATTTCTGCTTCAAGATCCTCTGACTGCCTGGTCATTCGCGAAACCGCGCGGATACTCCGGCGATGCGCATCTTCTAGATTTTATCTACGGACGGCCTGAGGTACAGGCAGACATCACATCGGCGAGCAAGCTGGGACAAGGGATATACAGCTACACTGCCAATGCATCGTCGTCCGTCGCAGTTCGAGAACGTCGGGACATTCTCGCCCGTCGCGTCGACTGGTTTGCAGCGGCAGGAGCTGGTCCGATTGACGTTCTTGCCATCGCGTCGGGGCATCTCCGCGAAGCGTCGCTCTCCCAAGCTCTAGTCGCCAAACGCGTCGGGCGGTGGGTCGCCCTGGATCAAGATCCTCTCAGCGTCGGCCTCGTCGCTCGCGACTTCACCGGCACCGTTGTCGAGTCAGTGAACGGCTCGGTGAAATCGTTGCTTGCTGGAAGGCACGCCCTGGGCATGTTCAACTTTGTGTATGCAGCAGGCCTGTACGACTACTTGCCTGATCCTGTCGCTATCAAGCTTGCCAAGAAATGCGTCAGCATGCTCAAGCCTGGCGGGACATTCCTGTTCGCTAATTTCTCACCCGAGACAGATGTCGACGGGTACATGGAGACATTCATGAATTGGCGACTGCTCTTGCGGTCAGAACACGATATGGCCCGGCTGGCAAATGAGTGTGCTCGTGAGGTCGATGTCGATGTCGATGCGTCGGTTTGGTCCGGCTCGAACCGCAGCGTCGTCTATTGCGAAATCACGAGGAAGCTCTAGCGCCAGGTTTTATTGAACCTATAGCTTTTCCCCAAGGATCAATTCATTGTGCTGATCCCTACCCAGGCCGACGAGGTACCTCGGTCGCGTCACTCATCTTACAGGATTCTGAAAGGCTGCACCGAGGTGGGGACGAAGACATCATCATCTAAGCAGGAGTTCAGGTATTGAAAAGGACACCTTTCCTAGCGGCCGCTCTGCTCGCTCCCTTCCCTTTGATATTCGCAGCAGCATCCAACGCCGCCGAACCGGGGATCGTAGCCTGTAAATTCGAAAAGCTGCCTCAGATGATCCTGACAATTCGAGGCGGAATGGGAGCATCAGATAACACACTGCAGATCGGCCAGTCCAAGCCAGTCCCGATGGGCGTCGGATCCAATCTGATGTCAGCTGAAGTTGGTGCTCGATCGTTCACCTTCTCGCTGCGTCTGCCAGCAAATGTGTCGGTAAGCGCTCCGGGACAAGATACACTGACCTATTACGGCGACTGCATCAGCACCCTTCAACCGGATTAATTCCTGCCTACCGGGAACCACCTCATCACCGCTTCGCGCGAAAGGTCCGCATGTTGAAACGACAAAACTTCACCCGCTTTAGCATGACGGCGTCCTTGCTTTTGGTGGCTTTCTCCACGTCGGCCGTAGCCCAGACGAAAATCGGGAATGCCACTGCAATGACACTAAGCGGCACCTGCGATAAATTGGTGATTGGAAGGCAGAAGCTCGGCGACAGCTGTGACGGCAAATTGTTGAGCATGTCGTATCCGGATGGTCGCGTCGGCTTCTATTTCATCACAGACGATGGCCGAGCGATTACGTTCAGCGGGATGGACGGTGCCAACCCGACCCCAGACACCGATGTGGTTGATCTCGACAAGGTCATCATCGGTGTCAAAGGAAAGCCAAACAATCCGAAAGTCTTCAATGCGAGCGGCACCTGCAAGTACAGCAATCCCTACCTGGGCGAGGCCATGGTGACGTGCAACGGCAAAACGAGCGACGGGCAAACATTCTCAGCTAGTTTTACAACCGACGGCAGCCCACCACGATGAGAATCCCGACGTGGTGCCTATCGAGCACGCGAAGCCTTCTTGCCATACCTTCTTCGCTAGGTAAGTCGCGGAGGCGTAGTCGTCATGAAATCCCAGTTTGAAATGCGCCAGAGAGGCGTCTTGCCTTAGCGCCAGCTGAATATAGATTGGCGAGCTACGGTCCCGATATAAACTATTACGTGCGCCGAGGTGACACGTTGCAGCCTATACATCAGTACAATACCTCAAATTAGCTATTTTATTGTTTCCGTACATTGCGGCATAATCCGCTAATACGTACACAATCGATACCCTTCGACGAATATTGTCTGATCTTACATTTTCTCGACAACGGGGGCAGCATGAAGACTGTTGAGAGGCTGGATTTGACTGGGAAGGCAGGTCGAACGACCGCTTCAGCCCCGGCTCTGCTCGTACATATCGATCAGCTTTCGGTGGAGACGCGATGGTAGGCGGCCCTACTTTCCGCATTGATCCCCCGATCGCAGGCAACTGGAAAAACTTGGGGGAGCGCATGGCTCCGCTGCTCCTCTCCCGTCTCGCTGAAACCGGCTACTTTGCCGACAGCGATTATCCCTACCCGCTTGTTCGCGTTCTTCCCTTGGATTTTTATCCAGGCTGGATCCTGTGTGACTTTCCAACAAAGGAAACCCGCCCCCTCGCTGACGACGAGAAACCAGCGCCAGGTCTCTCAGAAGGCCTCATTGAAACTGGCCGGGGGTGCCACAGCTTCCTGTATGGCGCCGACGGATTTACCGCGCTAGATGGCTCTTCTGCCGCGATACACCGGCATAACGCGGTCCATGGCATCGATCTTTCCACTCCAGAGAATGTGATATCCTATTTCCGCTTTTTCTGTTTCTTTGTACGTGGCGACGCGGGTCCTTTTGAAGTTGCAGACAACCCTACAACTTTTTGGCTTTCCGCCGACGCCGATGGCAAGCGGGTCCCGGCCTTGGCGGAGCCGCCACAACTTTCCGCAAGGACACCCGAAGGCGGTTCATCGCTTGTGGCGACGATATTTCATGCAGGACAGCTTTTCCATTCAAGGTTCCTAGTCGCGCCGAACGGGGATGTATCCATGAACGATGACGACGTGGTCGCCGCGCATGTCGTTCGTCGCCCTGCATTATCTTTCGTAAATACGCTCAGATTTTTGCAGGAGGCGAATATTGAACCAGCTTGAGCGGTTAGGAGCCAAGACAACCTTCGCGGAAGCTACAGAAGCGGCATCCTCACTGATCGAGTTGCCTGAGAAGCTGGATGCTGACGGCATTTTGGTCGGTTGGTCGATGGAAAAAATGCATCAACGATCTCCCGTCGGGTTCACGTTCGGCGACCCGGACCGGACACCTGACAACGGATTCGTTGACCCAATCCTGATGAACGGAGAAGGTCACATCGTTACGATCGCTCCCACCGGGGCTGGCAAAGGCGTCGGCTGTGTTATCCCCGCACTGCTCCGTCATACCGGTCCCGCGATTGTCATCGATCCCAAAGGTGAAAACGCTGTTGTTACGGCTCGTCGACGGCAAGAGATGGGCCAGGAGGTAATTGTTCTAGATCCTACAGGTGTTACCGGCCTGCCTTCAGGATCTCTCAATCCTCTTGACCTTATCGATCCTTCCGATGCAAGCGGTGTCGACCAAGCTGCCGCAATTGTGGCGGCCATGTTGCCTGCGGATCTCGACTCCGCCCGAAATCGCTTTTGGTTGAATCGGGGTCGTCAGCTTCTGACCGCCGTCGTGCTCCATGTCGTAACGGATTTGCCGCCGGAACATAGAAATATCAGCAAGGTCAGGGAGATTGTAAACCAAGTAGCATCAGACCCGGCTCAGTTTGCACAGTTGCTTAGTGCGTCGAGACATCCGGAAGTTAGACTCATAGAGGGCAATCTGCGTATCTCGGCTTCCGAGACGCTTGGCGGCATTTTGTCGTTCGCCCAAGAGGGCGTTGACTTTCTTCGCGGACCGCAAGTGGCGGCATCCATGGCGCATACCTCTTTTGACATCAATAAGGTCACGCGGGGTACGCCGTTGACGATTTTCATCGTCATTCCTCCTCATCTCATGGAAAGCCTCAGTCGCGTTCTGCGACTTTGGATAAGCATGCTAATGGGTTTGGTCATGCGCAGGCGTAGCCGACCGCCAACGCCAACACTTTTCATTCTCGATGAAGCCGCACAGCTCGGTGAACTTAGTGAGCTGCGTACTGCAATCACGTTGATGCGCGGCTATGGCCTTCAGACGTGGAGCTTCTGGCAAGACGTCAGTCAGCTCAAGTTGCTGTATCCGCTGGACTGGCAGACGATGGTGAACAATTGCAGGGTAATGCAGTCGTTTGGCCCGAACAATCTAAACGCTGCACGAGACATGACGGATTTGATGGGCTTCGTTTCCGCCGAGCGGTTCTTAAACCTCGCGGCCGATGAGATGTTGCTTCAAATCGCGGGTGACGAAGTAATCGCGGCACGGCGACCGAACTATCTTACGGATCCTATATTCCAAGGGCAGTTCGACAACAACTCTCTTTTTGACGCCAACCGTGATCCAGTCCCAGAACCAAAGCCGATCAGAGAATATCTGCGCCCAGCGAGATCTGTTGTTGACGGTCGCCTTTTGCCGAGGCGACCTGCACTTATGCCCAACCGACGGAATGCCATCGACCAGCTAATAGCAGCGACGGTTTTGAAATCGATCAGTGGCACGGCAGCAAAAAAGCGGCCTGGAAAAACATCGCAAGACAAATGACCTAATCACATCCACTGCGGAGGAGGCCTCGCATGGTCAATGATAAGTCTGATCACTCTGAGCAGTCACCTGCAAGCGAGAAAGCCGAACCCAAACCACGCGTTCGGCGCAAGAAGGCGCAGGCGCTGGAAGCTCAAACGGTCCAGCATGATCCACTATCCAACTCGCAGATGGAAGACGGTCAGCAAGCTGCCACTGCCGCACCCTCGCCGAGTAAGTCAACGTTTTGGTTGGCAATGGCCAGTATATGGGGAGCCGCCAGGTCCGTTCCATCCGCGTGGCGAACTCTCCAAATTTCAGGAGTTATTGTTGCGGTCGGATACTTCGTCCTAATCGCTCAGGATTTTTCAACAGACATAGTTTTCAGGGTCCAGCCTATTCCATCGGCGCTGGTAGATGCCGGGATAAATGCGGAATACGTCCTCCAAAGAGCGGTCGATGAAGTACCATCGCGGAAGGCGCACTACCGCAGGCAGGTTGATGACTCGACGCATGAGATGAGCGCGGTTCCTCGACAAATCTCGGTTGGGGTTGAAACCTATTGTAGCAATTCGACATTCAAACGGCTGGTATCACTTGCTCCGAGTTACTACGAGCGCGAAAAGACCCTTCGTACCGCTCAAGAAATGAACTCACGCTGGTTTTCGTTTCCTGGCGCGGAGTGGTTGATCGATATCGGACGGAAGCTTCTTGGCAAGCCATACATGGTTGTCACCATGAGCATATACCGAACTGAACAGGGATATGAGCTTGAGACCGTCGCGGATGCCGTCAGCGGAGCCGAGCCAGAAGACACACACGCGGCGTTCCGAAAGGCTATCCTTGCCCCAAATTCAACGACGATCAGCGCTCTTTTCGAGGAGGCCGTTCTCAGGTTTTCTTACCCAGAACTGATGACCGTCGTTCGCAACGTGAAAACACGCTCGGATTTGGACATCGAAGAATTCCTTTCTCGGGCTTATCCATCGACAGACGGGTTAGCAATGGTCAACTTCGGGATCTTTGTCGCTCTCCTCAACAGTCCCGACGGGACGAACCCTAGCAAGAGCTTCAAGAGAGCTGCGACGGCCGGTCGGCTTGCTTTAAACACGTCTGATCTGATCAATGTGGAATTCAACAAGGATGAATTGGAACTCGCCGTTGTTCGTGCCACGAAGATGTTCATGGTTGGATCAGAGGTGATGCACGCTCAATGGAGCGCAATGTTCGAAGGCGAAGAAGATGAAATCATAGAAAAGTATGCTGCAAACTCGGGGTATGATTTCGCGGCTCTGTCCAGCGGCAAGGATGTAAATTATTCCTTTGATCCTGCGACAAGGCCAATCTCTGAAATCTTCTTCGCAACCAGAATGGTGCGAGCTGGGAATGCGGATGGCGTGGCGGCCTACCGCGAGCGGCTCGATAAGATGTTGGCTGTGGCGAAAGAGGATGAAACGGAGCTACTCGATCCGGACGTGCGGGTCGCGTTGCGCGATAGCATAATGATCTATGGCGGAGGCGTCTCTGGTCTCGTACGACCAACACAGCTCGCCGACACGACAAGTGACTCTGCTTTGCGATCCTACATTAAATTCCATGACGAGGTCCTCTCCGATCTATTGTCCAAGTCGAACCTTTTGACCGAAGACGAAAATTCATTTTTGGAGTTGGTGGTGATTTCCGCCCAATTGAAGATTGGTAACGTGAACGATGCGATCTTCCGCGCGAAACACCTATATCGAAACGCGTCACCATGCCCATTGCTCCAAGCGGCTGACACCATCAATACCTTGGCCGAACCACTCGCCAGCAACCCGGACGACCAACGGCAACTCAAGTCACTCAGCTTATCAATGGCTCAAAAGGCCGAGCGCGACGGACTCCGGAATTTCACTGTCTACAATACACTCGGCCTCATCGCGGGACGAAATCAAGAATTTAATCTGGCGCAATCAGCTTTTCAGACAGCCGTCGCATACAATGGAGAGAAGCCATGGGCCTATCTCAACGCTGGAGGCGATTATCTGACAGTCAAGTCCTACCCGGAAGCCCAAGAGGCATTCGAGAGAAGCCTGCGAGCATCTTGGACGCATTGCAAGGACGACTCCGCGCAATGGAATGACATTGATGGCATCTACAACGCCATCATGACCAAGATTTACTCGGCAAAAGTTGCCTCGGACCACAACGTGCAACTTCTATTGGACGCCCTCACGATCAATCACGATACAAGTGAGCGCGAGTGCAGTATTCCATACGCGGTGTTTGGATTGCTAGAGAGCCAGAAAATGCAAGACGATGTGAGTGGGTTCGTGCGCACCTATCGCGAACATCTAAGCCGCGACGTCGATTACGCGAGGGACTCGGATAGCGTTAGAGCAAGTGTCTTGATTATCAGAGGCTATCAGTGCGAAGGCAAGCTCGAGGAGTTACCCCCGGTAGCGCCCGACCTGGCCAAAGAATTAAGACTTGAGAACGGCAAGTTCGCCTGCGAGATGTAAGGAGGTTTACTCGCATCGCGAATTGGATCAAAGAAATCTCTGCAGTAGGGTCTGCAATCTATCGTTTTCCATACGAAGGTGCTCTCGCAACCTTTTCTTTAGCGCCAAGTTCTCTCGTGTGAGCGCTTCAAGATCGTAGGAATCCGAATGATCAGAAATCGCAATTTCGGTGCCGTTGCTTGATGCCAATTCCGCGCGAGGCAACCGTTGTCGGTTTCGCTTCCCTTTTGCCTTTGATGCCGGAGCCGAGATCGACCGGTCGGCCGACGTTGTGCTTTCAGGCTCTGCAATAAGCTTCTTCTCATCGATCGAACGGGATGACGATTTTTCAGTGTCGGTTTTAATCACAGCCAGAGTTGCCGTCTGCCGTATCGCAGGCGGCCGTTCTGATCGCTGCAGCGGTAACGCCTCCAGCGGACCTTGTGCTGTCTCTACCACAGGCGGTGCGAATAGACCTTCTGCGTCCTCGTTCACCTGACGAGTGAGGGCTTTGAAATCTGTGTCTCCCCAGATCGACTTCGGCGGAGCGATTGAGCGGCGCCTAGCAAACTTATGTTCGACAACAAACGTTCGTTTTTGGGTTTTCATGTGGTCCTGTGAGTGGAAAAGCCTGATTTCAGCTGTACCGATCGAGCATCTTTTTCAGCTGTATGTTTTGCAATCTAAGCTTTTCTGCGAGTTGGCGCCGGAGATTTTTGATCTCCTCGTCTAATACGGATGCGCTCTGGACGGAACCATCATTCGCCCCAGATCCTGGGTCTGACGGCGGTGCGACTTGCTTTTCAGCTTTCGAGGCGTTTGGACGACCACCCCTTGATGAAGCCACGGCCTTACCGCGCTGCGTGTGTGGTGCTGAGGGTCGACGTCGCGAACCTGGCGAATGGGTGGCCTGGGCGTTCTGAACATTTACTGTGAGTATTGCTGGGGGTACCGCGCTATCATCGACACTCACAGCTGGCACTGTTGTTTCAGAGGCTACTTCGCCCTGCATTTCTGGGGCCCGATACCCAGGACTTGCGGGTGCAACAGGCGGCCGGTCGACAAGACTGGCTGCCTTTTCCTCGGTGTCAGATGTTTCTTTAGCCTCGTCCACCTCGGCCGGAGCCGGATCTTCTGTACGACGGCGTTTCAGGAACGACCATGGCATCTTCATTTTGGTATCGTCTCCGTGAATAGGATATCGGATTGCATCGAACGCTGGTTAGTTGCGATGCAATCCTCTTCGCTCATGGAGTGTCAGCAGCGGCTTGACGGAATTCCGCTCAAGATTCGATACGCCTGCGCAGGTCAGCGTTTTCTGCGCGAAGCTTTTCCGCCAGCGTTTTGCGAAGACGCTTATTCTCTTCTTCGAGCTGGAGAAGGTCCGCGAGGTCATCGGATACAGAAACTGCAGCAGCGGGCTTCGATGCCTTCTGCACCGTTGCGGCTTTCGCCGGTCCACGTACTTTGCGCTTAGTCTCAGTAGTAGCCGCTGCGGCTTCGACCGCCTCTGCTTTCCTACGGCCGCCACGTCGTCCCTTGGGTGGGGCAACCGCCTCAGACGTAGCAACCTCAGCCACGGCCTTCGGACGTCGCGGGGCACGCGTCTTCTTAACCGCAGGGGTCTTTGCAACAGTATCGGTTTCGACTGTGTCGGATGTAGGCGGTGTGCTCAGTTCGTCAGCCATCAGTTTTCTCCCCTAATAGGCAAGTTGTTTTCGACTGTCGAAGTTTATGAGTCAACACGTATGAATACCGGGTTACTCATCCAACCGATCACCGATGCCAGGATATGGCTATCTAACTCGTGTCTGTACGCTACGAGAGTCGGCGGAACACTTCGAAAGTCAAGCTGAGGACCTTCCCCAGAGCAACTGCTCAAAGGCCTGCTAAAAAGACGCTTGACCACGGACCATCTCTGTCAAACGATAGATGCATCGATACCCGGAATTTCCAGATGCCCTTGTTCAATGTCGAACTGTCTCTCAGCGCATCCATTGTTGTAATCGCGAACTCTGAAGACGATGCCCTGCAGAAAGCAGTCGCAGCTCACAAAGCGGGAATAGATCCCGCCCGCGCTTGGTTCAGCGACGATATGTTTAACGAACCAGAGTTTAAGCGGGTCGATTTCGACGGCGAAGAAAACGTGTCTCGTATGATCGCATAGGCGATTAGTTTCGCGAAAGCCGCACCGGCGGTCACCACCAAGTGCCACTGCGGCGTGTTTGCATTGACCTGCTGCCAACCCTGCTGACAGTATTGCCTAGCCCTGCTCCGTCCATAGCCGAACTTTCGATTTCGGTCCGATCGGTTCGTCATCTATATCAATGGAGACAAAACGCTGAAGCATCAGTGATGCGAGGCCGGCCATCGGCTCGGTATCGAGGAACAACTTGTATGCTTGTTCGACAGTTAAAAATGGCTTCTTGCCGAGTGCGATCAGGAGTCGAACCCGGTCTCCGAGAGCTACTTCACGACCTGCGTATCGCTGCAAATCCTTCGCGTTGCGAAGCCTGGTTCTTGGAAGGTGGCAGACGTCGATGACTTGATAGAAATCCGACCTCGCTTTTGCAGCTTCTTCAGCCCACTGTGGCGGATAGACGTATTCGAAGACATCGAGCAACAAATGCCCCGTCTTCGTGACGACCAAAAAATCGGGCTGATGCTGCTGGCGTTCGTTGAACAATGGCGGCGGATCGCAATACCACGAGATAACGTTCGGATCGTTCTCGAGCAAGCACGCCATGTCAAGCGCACCTTGTGTGCGAAACATGATCGGGCCATTGCAGTACAGAAAATTCAATGGAGTGCTAAACGCAAGGTCGGCCTGCGACGGCAAGTTTGCGCGAGATTTGGAGGTGCTCATCACTATTCCTCGAACGACAAAGATAACGACACGCGCCATGTTTGGCGCGGCAGCTTACCTTCAGCGTATTATCGAGGTGCGTGCGTTGATGATCATGGACAAAATGATATGCGATTGAGGCACCGACGTCAATCCGGCGCTGCCAGATGCTCCTCTAGGAAGCATTAGCCAGTGCATATGAGGAACTGGCGACTGGATGCTAATGAGCTGGGCGCATTCCAAAACAGAAGCTGTATCTGGCGGATCAGGTTGCGAACCGGCGGCGAAGCTTTAGCTTGGCCCCTCCCCTGATCAATGCCGCCTGCTAAGAGCGTTGTGCAGGATGTCCAGCAGCTCGTCCTCGTCCATGCCCTCGCGATAGATGAAGAACGCTCGACGCGCCGCCAGCATAGTGTCCTGATGACCAGCGCCTAGCCCGTTGTCCAACGACCACCTACTGACCGCGCGATGTATTATATCGAGGTCAAACGCTTCAAATCGGAAGTTGCTGTACTCGGTCAAGACGCTTCTGCAGTTTGAGGATACCGCATTGGATCTAGGGCGACTGATCGTTGTGTCTATCAGAAAGTGAGACAACCAGATCAGAGCGTTCGGCGAATTCCGTCGTTCGAGGTGAAACGGTGATGCTCCGACCTCAGGGAAATCGCTCCAGCATGCGTCTAAGCAACGTATTCTCTGAGAGAAGGCTCTCCTTTAGGGCCATATTTTGAGGCCCCAATTCGACGGTCGCATTTCGCTTATCCGATCCGCCACCTTCCTTTTTGATCGTAAGCGGTCCATTCGCGGGCTCGCCAGCGCTCGCCGATTGCTGAGCGGATTTCTTTTTGGTCGGTCTTATCGGCCCGAGTGGCGAAGCCAGGGTTTTAGCTTTCATGACTCGGACGTCAGTGCGGCTCGTTGGTGCATCAGGTACCCGAACCCTATCGAGTGGGCTGGTGGGCATTGGCGCTTTCGAGTCTTCAGTTTGCGTCGGCATGGGAATGCTGCCAAAAATGATCTCGTCCAGCCGCGCTATCCAATCGTTGTACCTATCGCGCAGTGGATTGTCTTCGGGAAGAGAAGCTAATTTTGCAACAGCCAAACGGCGTTGATCCCGATGTAGGGCCAAATCGATTTTCATGTCGCCACCTCTTTCCAAGCGGCATTAGCACGAATGGAACAAAGAGGGAACAATATTTAAACTATTGGAGCCTACGCTGACGATTGTCGTGCGGATCTATTATCGGATTCTGGTGTTTGGCTACGCTTGGGAACGGATTGCCGCATTGCGAATTATCATCTTAAGAACGCCAATGGAGACGCCGATGCTCAGGATCACAGCAGCAATTGCAATTCCTGCATTTCTCACTCTTGTCCCTATGGCGCACGCCAGCATCAACCCAACCGCTGAGATAAGCGAAGATGTCAACTTCAATGACAGCATCACTCTCACCTTCACTGCACCAGTGAATGCTGACCGTTCGGACGTGACGATTCACGGACCGAACGGCCCCGTCCCGACGGGCATTCTGAAACATGGATCCGACCGCACCAATCTGATGATACCTGTTTCGGACAACCTCCAACCGGGAATGTACATCGTCCATTTCACTGCGTATTCGACCCTTGGTCAGCCGGTAACTGGAACATCCGCAGTGACAGTGCCCGACCGGCCATCGCTGGTGAAATCCATCGGATTGCCATCTGCGTCAGATGTCACTGGCCGATAGTAGCTTACGGCAACACGCGCTCTGGCTTATGCTCGACAATCATAGGAACTCGTCGGCCCACGTAACGAACTCGGGTCCCAGATACGGCCCTTCCGGCCACGTCTGCGAGAGTTCGGACCCCTTTGATTTGCCCACCAAGTAGAGTGCGGATGATAAAGCGATCGGAAGATGAGAGCTGCCTTTATCATCCAGAGCAATCCTTGAGAACCAGCGCGATCGTTCAATCGAAAGGTCGAGGCTGCTTTGATTACACTTCGCAAGCACAGCCTCCGCTTCATCGACATCATTGGCGCGGATGAAAGCAGTCGTAGTTACGTCCAGTTCCGCGCTATAGACGGGGACCAGCTCGTACTCATTCGAGAGCGGCTCGTATGCCCATCTCAGCCCCTCCCAGTTACGCGGCCATCGGTCTTGCGCGGCACGGATTGTCCTTTTGGATACGCCTACAAAATTTGCGCCGACTACAGAACCAGCAGCGGCGAACGTGGACGACAGGCTTGCTCTAGGCCTCTGCGACGGCGGCACGTTCAGCAACCACTTATCTTTCCCATGGATTGTGTTAGAGCAGTTGTGCGCCAAAATTCGCTCGGCCTGCTCTTTGCTAGTTGCCTTGATGTGGACCGTGCCCTGAAGCAGGATTTCCATGGCGTAGATGTTCATTTCCGTAATCCATTTGAATGATTCATTGTGAATTCACAGGCGTGAGGACCCATCGCTGGGTGCGTCCCCCCTTCAAATTCGTGCTCTAAGGGCTTGGCTACCGTTGATAGAGGCCGCATCCCTTAGAAGCTCCAACGACCTTAATTGCTGACGACAAGACGACCGGTAAGCCGTCGTTCTGGTCCTCATCGAAGCCAAGCATCGAGAACCATCGCCAATATCCCATCTGCAGTTCGACGTGGAACCTCTTCTGGAACTCAGACGCGACGACCATCGCCTGCTCTGGCAACTCTGCTTTAATGAACGCGGTAGCCGTCAGATCGAAGTCAGTGGCGAAGACGGGCATCCCCGTGAATCCTTCTGCTATTTCAGCGAAAGGAACGACCACGTCTCGCGAGCCAAGAACGAAACTTCTCTGCGCTAGTTCAACGTCTCGTTCGGTGACCTCAGCAAGTTTCGATCCACGGAGCGGTGCGTCTAGGGTGAGAGATGATGAGAAACTGACCCGAGGCACATGCTCGAACGACACGTCCGAGAACCAAGCCCGGTGCCGAGCGTCGATGGTTCTGGAACTCAGCTGGTCCAGCTTCCTCTGGGCTTTTTGAAGTGTCGACGCCTTTATATAGACGGTCCCGTACATTCGTACGTCAATCGCGAAATAACTCATGCCTCTTTCCCCCTTACCGACGGAGGGGCATCGACATACTTCTCCAGGACGATGCGCATGCTTTCCATCGATTCAGCGTTACTCATTTCAGCAAATCGTCCACCCGCTTTGTCGAAATGTTCGCGAAGCACTTCATGCCCTCGAAATAGACGGCGATCGGAGGCCTCTACTGATTGCACTGGCTCTGGACGACCAAGGATACCAAGGCCCAGCGTGGCGGCTCGCCGAAGCGCTTTCTCTGCTCGTTCACCGGCCGCGAGCAACGTGGTTCCCGTGGAAGGCGATTTTCCTATTGTCCCGTCGGGCCTATGGAACCGCAATTTTGGCGTAAAGAGCGCCAATCTCGACATGCTCCAGGCCTGACGAAACCATTCGGCGCTCGTACGATCTGGGACTAGCGCGATGCCGTTCGCGTGTTCAAAGAATTTCGAAAGCCAAGGTTTCAGAGCGTTTCTGTTCCCAAACGGAGGGTTCATCCATATGAACCCGTGCCATTCCTTCTCCAGGCTGTTCTCAGTGATAAAAGATAATGCCGGAACGAAAGTGCGGCCATGATTTGGCGCGGCAACATCTAGATCGAAGCGCTCCCCTAGTGCTTCGAAAACACTCTTTGGGGTATACCATTCGTCAGATTGTCCAATTGTTTCCCAGTAACCCATTACGCGCCCGCCATCGAAAAAGTGGCGGATGCCGTCGTGGATGCCCGTTTGAAAGCGCGGAAAAACCATGATGCCAACGGCAGATCCAAGCCGTTGGCAACCTTATCAATATTCCTCATTTTTGAGAGGTACCGGTTGCGTCGGCAAAAGTGTCGATCGAAAACCTGTAGCCTGTCAACAGACTTTTTCGCGGATGGCATTGCAAGCCCAGGTCGGACTTGATCATTGATCTTCCGAACGTTCCACGATTTTTTGACCGCCGACGACAAACGCGACTAGGTCCACGTTCTGCCTCAACCGTTACTCAAACTGAGTGCTGCAGCAGGCAAGGCGAGGAGCATGACACGCGCCCCGCTGCCCAAACGAAGATTTCGACGTAATTGATTTTTTTGCCTTGCGGCCTTCATTAATTCGGTCAACACTTTTGTCATCGAAACGTGGAGAAGCGACGAGTTCGCTGCCTGTACCACACAAAAAATCGCACATTTTCCGTTTGCAACCCGCGAGACAGTCAACATCTCTCGCGCGAGCATACCTGTGCGTCGGAGTTGAAATGTTTGGACAAAACGAAGTGCATTCCTTGAACGTCAATAGGATGCTCGCTGATGAGGTCGCCCTCAAGGGAACCGAGTATCGAGGCCAGATGGTGCTCGGCGGCCCAGACGCTGCCATCGAGATAAGTGGGCGGAACATCTCGCTTTTCATGCACGGAGCACCAACCGAAAATCAGGCCTTCAAGAGTTTTGTCGATGGCTATCGCAAAGCTTTGGTGAAGTTCGCGGGACGGCTGAGCGATAGCCCAGACGATGTGGTGGTAATTGCCGGTAAATGGCATCACGTCGAGTTTCATTGCGAGCCGCTCTTCGCTCCGTATGTCATCCATATCCGCGCTGTGGACGGGTCTGTTCGCAGCCAACCGTACGACATCGAACTCTTTGACACTGATGATCTTAATGAAGGTCGCGACACCAGCATCGAGATCGACAATCTGGACCCGAGCGAGATCGTTGAGTGGCTGCGCTGTGCAACTGAGAGCACGCTGTGGAGATATGGATCGTCGCCGACTTCTTCAGGGCACCCACCGTTTTCCGGAATGCTCTGGAGGCCAAAAGATAAGACTCGTTCCCCCGTCTACATCCACTTCACGGGTGAATATGCTTCGTTTGAACGGCAGCAGGTTGAGAATGGTCAGTTCGCGAGCATTTTCAGCGAACTTAGGCTGCAGATGAGTATTGCTGTAGAGCAAAATGCAATCACGGACGGCCTTCGCCTCGCTATTGAGAAGTTCCCCGCTGTTACCGCTCAATCGGCAGAAGACGCTCGCAGAGAGGCCGTGGGACGAATGCTTGAAATTCTGTCGCGATCGCCCATTGGCCTTCGTAACGGCCATCCGATTTTCCGAAACGAGATGCCGACAGGCGAGACGACGACCCTCGAAGAAATAGCGAATTCGACCACAGCAAGTGGTTACTGGATGGAGATGCGTGACCCAACGGGAGATTTCGACGAGGCAACATTTCACCAGTTCGAGGAACGACATCGCCTTAAAACGGAAGCTGAAGCGATTGTGTTGCGGCGTGTGGTGGAAGCTGAGGGCGAAGACGTATTGGGATGCCAATACGTTAGCGATTGGGAAGAGCACGGCGGATACGAGTTCCGTCGACTGGCAATCGGCCCCGTTCCCACCCTTTCATGGTAGGCGCAGGAGCATCATTTCCGCAAATAGCTCTTCTTCCCGGTATCGGTCATGCAATACCGCCCTCCCCGTGGTCCGGTACAGTAGTTGCCACCCCGGCAAGAGCATTCGCCAGTCAGGCTTGGCTGCATTTCCTCGGCTTCGGATCCGAGCAGGCCGACGGCGCCCATCGTTGCCTGGCAGGACTTCTTGCTCGCGCTAACGGACCCATCGCGGCAGATAAAGGTATCGCCCTGACAGTGATCGATCCCTCCTTTCCGTCCGCTGCAAGGTGTGTTGGCGAGCACTGGCTGGAACGCAATCAAAGTCGATGCCAAGAAGACAATCGCTGTGACGAGCCATGTTGCCGACAGAGGTTGCTTATCCGAGGTGGGGACAGATTTCATCATCTTCACGCCACTACCCACACCAAGGTCTCGGCGTCGGCGGACATCTTGTGGCGCCGCAGACAAACGAGACGGCTAGGCCCTCGGCTATCAGCGTCTGACCAACATCGCGGCCATCGACTGAGAGTGTGCCGCAGCTTCGACCGTAGTTACATTTCTTGGTACCTTCGGTTCCGGGCTTGCACGCGCACCGAACGAGGGCCACCTCTGTCGTCCTCGCTCCGGCTACCAGTTCCTTCAGTCGTGCTGACGCACGGTTCCCAAGCGCCGCCTCAGCGGAGCATTGAGGCTCGAATTTCTCAGGCGTATTGAAACCGACCAACCGCACGCGCGTGCCATCCTTTAGCTTGATAGTGTCTCCGTCGGTGATTGTGAAAGTCACCTTTCCAGCGCTCTCGGCTTTACCCGGGGAGCCGCTGTCGACTGCACTAGGACGCGTGGAGAATCTATCCGGCGCATCGTGGGCGCCCCCTTTGATGCCGCCTATCACCCCGACAATCACTATCAAAGCAACCAAGGCAACAATCGCCTTTCCTCCCAAGGCTGACAGTGGCCCAAGAGAGGAGGCACGCCGAAATAGCCTTGGAGGACGAAGGGGATTGCGCAAACGCAGGCTGGGTCCACGAAGTCGCCCAGCTCCAAACGGTGTGGCTTGGCTGAAAGCGCGGGGTCGCGGCATCGGGCGGTTTCCTTGATGGGTATAGCCACCGACGATCTGGAGCGAGGGACGGTCGCTCTGCTCGTTCGTGAGACGTTTGAGAATAGCGAACTGCTTGCCACTTAACTTGGTGCGCATTCCTTGGCGGCCAATTTTGGCTAGCATGTCGGTCAGAAACTGCCGCTGCCATTCAGTTGGTCGCCCGTCGCGAAGCACCTCCGCGATGCGGCGCTGGAAGAAAGCAATTTCACTCTCGGTAAGCATTTTTCTCGCGCGATCTCTGCTGCACAACGTGTACACTAGGTTGAAATTCTTAATGCTCCGATACATTGCGCACAAGCAAATGCAAAGCCAGTCGTTCGGTTGCTCTCCCACCGCGTCATCGGCTGCGATCGTCTGGTCTGTTATTTCTTAAGCGATTCAGATCGCGCTTGAGCAAGATGGAGGCAAGGTCGGCGAAACGACCTCCCTTTCCTCGACTTACGACGTTCCTAAGACCTCGATCCGCAACACCAGTGACGCCGAGCCGATCCGAGAGCCAGACCATTTTTGGGCTATCCGAGAAAGCCAATCGACGACTCTCGACGAAAGTGGTTTCTGACTTTTGTTCAACCTCTGGGGGAAGTATGAAAATTCAGTTGCTTGGAGCTGCGGCTATCACGGTCGCGCTGCTTTCGTCGTGCGGCACAGTCACACGCGGAAAAACGGAAGACGTCACTATCAAAGCGGTTCCTGAAGATGCGTCCATCAGGACATCGATTGGTCAATATTGCCCGCGTTCGCCATGCACTTTCTCAGTCGCGCGAAAAACAGCCTTCACCGCGTTTGCGGAGAAGCCAGGCTACAAGACCGGCAGTGTCGAAATCACCACGAAGGTGCAAGGCGGTGGAGCCGCAGGGTATGCCGGTAACGTCATTCTGGGCGGCGTTATCGGCATAGGCGTTGACGCGGCGACTGGCGCCAATCTCGACCACACCCCAAATCCCGCAACGATCGTCCTCGAACCAACCGGTAATGCGGCTGCCACGCCAAAGAAGCTAAAGCCGGGCCGAGTTCAGAAGACCGCCCCCATATCCTGAGACTCAGCCTTCTGTGCGGGAAACTGCGCAGAAGACTGCTACCTGGAAAGCAAACAGAGCATTCCAGCCGTCGCATACCTGTGCTGCAAAAACGATGGTTGCTCGACTCGGTTCAGGTCTATACATGACCGCCTCAGGCAAGCGGCCTGCCATTTAGTTGGCTTTTGTCGCTCGCAGCAACATACGGGCGCTCCCCTAGCGGGTTGAGCGCCCGTAGTGTTTTACGCCTCACGTTCAACTCGCCTAGCGAAGGCGCAGCGCTGATCAAACTTCATTCTGAACCTTGCCATCTCGGGACCGACAGCTATTTTCCTCACCGCAAATCAACCGAGGATCTACATTGGCTACTGGTACAGTTAAATGGTTTAACTCTGAAAAGGGTTATGGCTTCATCGCTCCGGACAACGGCGCTCCGGACGTGTTCGTTCACATCTCAGCGGTCGAGCGCTCGGGTCTGTCGGGCCTTAAGGATGGTCAGAAGGTAAGTTTTGAGCCGACGCAGGATCGCCGCTCTGGCAAGACAGCTGCTGAAGACCTCCGCGCTCTTTGAGCAAGAGCTGCCGCGAGTTACGCGGCAGCTTTTCCTTCGAACGGCCGCGTCGTGTTAGATGCGCTGCACGTTATGGTCCGTTCTGCTCAATGTCGTTGTAGCAGGAATCGAGAGGGCCAACCTCCCGCTTGCCGAGCCCACGCCAAGCTCCCTTAGCGAAATCGAAATATTCGATGTAGCACTTTCCACTATCGTACGAGCCCCACTGCGCCGCCATCAAGCGGCTGTCGAGCTTGTACTTTAGATTGAGATACATGTTGTCTTCCCCACCTCTGGGGAACGCATAGGGCTTCCCGGTCCTGTTATTGGCGACGATCACCATTGAGCAGCCTGTACCGCAGCCGAATTGGATCACAGAAAACTCACCGGCAAAATCGGGTCCTTGGGCCATCCCTTCTCGGATACGCGTGCGAAAATTCTTGAAATCAGCATTCTCGCCGGTGAAATCGGGCTTCGACGCTTTACCCTTGTAAAGCCGTTCAACTGGGAAGCCTGCTGCGTCCGGCTTTTGGAATTCGGCTACGAAGGAACTCGCCTCCTGACCAGGCGAGATACCCGGCCACGTAATCGGGGCGTAGCCTGGCGAGGCGATCTTCTCGCTGCCCCAGATCGTCTCTAGATATTCCTTATCCCCGACGATGACCGCCTCTAAAGTTGCCAGATCACCTATGTTCGGGTCCGTCCCCTTGTTCTTGATCGACTTGATCGTCGCGGCAGAGACGCTCGTCACGAAGGTCGCAATGGTGTCCGAACCTCGGATCTCATATGAGTTGAAGAGCGCGAGACCGCCGTCTGGCGTCGGCGTCACCGGTGGCCGATCCTTGAAGGTCAGTCCATTGCTGCCGAGCGTCGACCGGATTTCGCCGAGTGTTGTCTTTCCGTACTTGAAGCTTTCAAAGTCCGAAAATGCTCCTGCGGCCTGCCCTCCCCAATCGGTCTCCAGATAAACGACCTTGCCGGACGCTCGATGGTACGTGGCCGAAAGCTCATTTCCTCCGGAGAGGCGGTACTTTTCAAGGCTGTGCGGCCCTATTGCTTCAGTTGCGACGGGGCCGCTGCCAAGGGCGCCGAGCTGGTCGCGGTTGCCGCCAATCGAAACGCCGGACATCGACTGCGCCCATGCAGCCGATGCGACGGAAACTGCCAATGAGGCAAATATTGCTATCGGAGCGCATTTCATTGAGTTCAGATCCACAGCGAGTTCAATCGGAGACCGAGACGTCAATCCACCGGCCCGTTCCTTGGCCCCCATAGATGTCTACGTCGATCCAGACGTTGCCACGCACGATCATATTCGCTGCATCTCTTGTCATGGTGCCGTTGCGCAGCATCTCCTCAAGCGCCTGCCGATTGACGGCATCGCCAAAGAAAGAGTCCGATTCATCGTCGCGATCGCGGACGCCGTATTGATGAAAATTCGCTCTGTCCTGCCGGATGATCTGCCACGGCTGCGTTAGTCGCACGCCATTCGAATTAAAGACATCCGCCTTGCCGATATAGGCGCGGTAACTTTCGATCAGTCCATTTCGATGAGTTGCTGTAACCCGTGCCTGCGCATGTGCCGTCCCGGCCATGGCGAGACCGCCTATTAGAAGAAATAGAATCTTTTTCATGAAACCCTCACTCCGCTAACTCGTATCCAGAGTTGTGGTCGAGCACCAGCCGAATTCGCCTGGCTGGTTAATGGGGTAGTGATAGACGTGCCTCGCAGCTTATCTCATCCGAGCTGGACATAACTCCTGGAATTGGCCGATCGCGACCGGGTAACCGCTTGCCATGCTGCCATCCAGCGGTTGGTTGGTATCTGCACCGATGACGACGAAATCATTGCCCATCATGCCAGGATCGGTTGCCGTGTTTCGACCAAGGAAGACGTAGGTCTGATCGGTGATGGTAGTGAAGCGACCGGTCTTACAGTCGCCCGAAAACTTATTCTGGAGCTTGATTGCCATTTCCTCCTGGATGCACCCGTCTGTAACCTTCTGAACGTAATCCCGGCATAAGGCGACGGCATCTTCGCGCCGGTGTTCGACCTGAATGACAGCACGGGGCGTATCGATCCCCGAGCGTGCCACCACTGAGACCTGCATCCCTGCCCGCGAACCGTAGTAGACCTTGTCTTTTTGTTCGCCTTCCAGCGGTTCTCCGAGAATAATCGACTTATACGCGCCGACTGCTTTCGTCATCGCCGATTTCAGACAATCCACGTCGGCTCCGCATGCCCGACGTTCGGATAACAAAGATCGCGAAAGAGGCTTTACGACTGCTGGCGCTTGTCTCCGAGCCTCGCGGTATCCTGCCGCGATTGCATCATCCAAGCCGGACAGTTCGTCGTTCGAGCAAATCGCTCGCTCATCTGCGCTCGACGCCTTCTTGCAATCGAAGCTCACGGCTTCCGCCGGGCCGGTCAAAACAGCGATAGCTATCGAGGCAGCGAAGGTGACTAGTGCGCATCTGATCAGATCACCTGTGCTGCCGTGACTCTTTGCCGACGTATACAATCTGCCTGGTTTCGTCACTGATCACGCCTCAAGTGGAACTTGTCATCGTGGGACACTAAGCCGTCCTTGTCGGGGATCATCGCGTACACCCAGTCTCTCCGCCGATGATTACCAGCTGGATCTCAGATATCTGCCATGCATCCACCTTGGTTTTCTTTACGCTGGCGACACAATCCTTGGCAAGCTCGACGACCTTGGCGTCTTCCAACCGTTTAGAAGCGGCCTCCAATAGCGACAGATGGCACAAAGCCTTGCCCTTCTCGTCGCTCAAAAGAGGGCTAGTTTCTATTCGTCGAGTAGCTCGTTGCAGCCTGCCATACACCGGCTATCTCTTCGCAGTTCCATTTCGATTTTCCATCCGAGAGGAAAAGGACTGCCTGTCTCGTGATGGGAAAAAGCTGCTTGAGATTTACAAACTTCGCCGTTTGAGCGTCCCGAAAATTGGCCGTTACCATTCGGTTCAGGACCTTCACCTGATCGGGCGTCATGGATTCGAGCGCCGGTCTCCAGAAAATCGAGCCATCTCCTGGCTGTGGGAAACCGCATTTCTCGATACCCATTCCAAGTGCGACGGTAGCGACGACCGCCCACGCTTCAGAATGTTGTGCGGTTTTAAGATTTCCTTGGGAAGACATCTGAGCTAGGAGACGTCGCGCTGAGGCGTCGTCAATTTTCAGAATGTTTGAAGAACCTTGAGCAGAAGCAGCCAACGGCATCGACAGGACAAGTAAGACGATCGTGAAAAGTTTCCTGCTCAATTTAGTCTCCTTATCCAGTGCACCCGCAACGTTGTCACCTGGTGCCTGACCTTTCCCATCGTTCGCATCTTTTAGTTTCTGTTCTGCAGTGATGCACACTGCCTCATCCACGATCAACAGGAGACTGAGCGTGAGCACTGTAGCGGTGCCATATAAGCGTCAGGTGGTGCCAAGGGGCGACATCGACGAAGAAAAGCCCACGACGTGGAGGCGTGGGCTTTTCAGGTCTCTGCCGTTGAGGGGGTTAGCAGAGTGAACGTGATGCTTGGGCTATGCAGGCGCGTTCGATCTAAGAAACTTGCTCCACAGACAAAGGTTCCTGGTCCGCGCAAAAAGACCAGCGACCCAGCGGATGGTACCAGTATGGTTCACGAGCATAAGCTTTACTATCGGAGCCTTTAGGGTTTGCTTCTCCGTCATCAATCCTCGCCGTCCGGGATGAAAACCTCGTCCCGTACAGACATCACCGGACCAACGGGGGCTCGCCGGTTCAAGTGCCGGTCAACCATTGCGCGGACATCTCCGCCGATGCGCCGAGGGACAATGATCAACTCGGCGTCTAAGGCTGCGCAGATTGCGTTCAGAGTCGCCACCTCGGGGTTCGCGACCCCAGTCTCGATCTTCGATACTTTGCTTTGGGCGACCCCTGAAAGGTCGGCAACTTTCACTTGGGTCAGTGCCGAAGCTTTCCGGAACCGTGGGATCGAAGTTAAGTCCAAGCCGAACATGAGCGCCACCATTATGTCGTAAAGGATATATTCTAGCGAATATATACCTTTAACGACATATTCGCAATACTACGCGCCGGACGGCGACCTCATTTTGAATGCTTGTCAGCAGACCACGTCCCAGAAAGTGTTTCCAAGAAAATCGAGCGCGAGCAGCGCGTATCGAGGCCTTACCGCATCGGCTTCGACCTTCAAACGCGTTCATCATATCCCCTAATACTTCGAAAAGCCTATTGAAGCGGGAACTCAACGGGCGCATTACTCAACTTGTGGGCTTACAGGGGTTGAGTATGCGTGTGTTCGCGTGGTTGTTGGACGTCTCTGCTATCGCGGCGGTTTGCGCTCTTATTGTCGCCTTTTCGGTCTCGCCCTCCGCCGCAAATCTCCGGTATGATGCACAGCAAACGGACAATGGCGGTCGCTTTCTGGTAATCGTCGGCGAATTTGAAAGCTCGGATAACATCGCGGACTTCTACAAGGCGGTACACGACAATACTGCCGCCGCAGTTTTCTTTCAGTCGCGCGGCGGCAATGTCGTAAAGGCGATGGAGCTTGGTCGGGCCATCCGCGCTCTCAATGTGACAACCATGCAGCTCCGGGGGATGGAATGCGCCTCCGCCTGCTCCCTTGCCTTCATGGGTGGCAAGGAGCGATACGCCGAACCGGGATCGATCGGAGTCCATAAATCGTCATTCGCAGACACGACGGGCCTTAGCGTCGAGGACGCGGTATCGGTTGTGCAACAGCTTACGGCAAACGTTATCGCATATATGACGGAAATGGGCGTCGACCCCGGCTTGCTGCAGCTTGCGCTTCAGTACGACAGCTCAGATATCCGCTACCTGTCCGGCAGCGAGATGGAAAAATACAAGGTCGCGATTAGCATGACGGACAAGGGGGCGATATCCGCTTCGGCGAGCGCATACGGTGAGGAAAAGACGTCACCCCTGGCCGTCCCGTCGGGCAATTCCTCGGTCGCCTCTCTAGACCGCTCTCCCGCCGCGATCCCGTATTCGGCGCCAAACCTTTCAATTCCGGCCGCTCACTCAGGGCGAGTTCAGCATCCCAAAGGAACCGTCCAGCTTAAGGCAGGCCCGGAAACAGGAACTCGCACGGTGGCCGTTATCTCCAATGGCACGCCGGTGGTCGTGTTGGCCGATACCGAGAAGTGGTTTCAGGTCCGAGCCGCAGGTCGTGTTGGATTCATGCATCATTCGTGGGTCTGGATCGACCAGTATAACGCCGCGCCGTTTGGCAAACGCTTTGTCCAGGTCAAAAGCTTCGACAATCTGCCCGAGACACGTCAATACATCGCATCATCGCCCCTTCCCCTTGCAGCTTACCTAGCGACAAACGGGTGGTTCGCGATCACCTTGGATCAAACATTCGACGGTGACGCCGCAAGTTCGTTAGTCACCCAGCTGAAGTCAAGCGGCAGCATTCCGGATGACTCAGTCATGACCTATGGAAACGCGTTGGTTCGTAAGGTGTGCTGCTCCAAGTAAGCGGTCACTCCTTGGCGGCTTGGTACCCGCTACAGATCAGGTACCAGCAGGCGTTTTTGTCCTTGCTCTCTTGCCAGCCGGGAAGGCACATAACAACTCGCTTGAACTTGGTGTTGCATAGCCCGTGCAAAGCCAGCATGCGCGGGTCGTCGAAAAAATAGGGCCGAATGCGGGTATTGTTCGCCCATGACGGTACTGCCCGCCAATCCAAGTCCCCTCCTCCCTCGCTAAGCGGACCAACGGCGCAAGATTTCCAGTTCGTCAGCACGATCGTCTGATCGCAGGCGACAGCAACGTCAGCGATCACTATTGTCACGAAGATTGCGACCATTGGAAATATCGAGCGCACCGCATCCTCTCCCCTTTGATAAGCACAATGCAATTCCCAAAACGTCTTGGCAATCGCTTCGATAGAGGCGAAACAAGCGCTTCACACGCGGATCAGCCGTCGGGGGGGCGCCCCTTGGCTTCGAACCTACGTCGAGCCTCAACATCCGAAGGGAAGTAGGATGCCAGTCGGCCGTCACGGATGCGCCGACGGACGTGGAACGTAATGTCTCCGTCGACCGGGTCGTCGCCGAGAATGGTGGCAGCCGCTGCGGGCAGAAGAGCCTCCTCTCGCGGGAGCGGGACGCCTAGCTGAGATGCGATCTCACTCAAAGTGTCGCCTTCCTCCAAGCCCAATTGTTCCCCCGCTGTCGCGGTGGCTAGAAACCCCTGCGACCAACACCACAGTACGTCGTGTTCAGTCACCGGCTTAACATGGTCAAAGTCGCCGATTAGATAGTAATCTGGGCGCGGAACGACGCGATCGAGGCCTCGCAGAACACTCAAGCTAGCACCGGTATATTCGAAGCCTTCCAACGCTTCGTTTTCAATACGGCGAGCCGTCTTAAACTGCCCTCGGGTAGAAGACAGCAGATCGAGCGTTCGCCAAAGCTGAGCGTGGGCGACAGCATACGCTTCCTCCGCGTCCAACTGGCCGTATGCCTTGGCCTCTAACGCGATTGACGCAACTCGGTCTAAGGCTTCCAAGATTGAGGTACGGATCTCTGTGAAGTCGTCATCCGCCGCATCTCGCTTGCTCTTCCGAATTTGCGGGCGAATGCGTGCTTCAAGTTCCTTCACGCGCTGATCCAGAGCCTCCACGCTCGGCGGCTTGATCCCGTGAAGCACTGCAAGCTCCAAGAGCTGCCAGGGTTTAACCTTGAGGATCAAGGCGGCCGTCGACATTTCAAGTGTAGCATCGCTCCAGAGGCGAAGTACCTCTAACTGGCCGTCTAAGGTGCCTACGTTAATGTTGAAAGGATATTGGGCCATCATTCGTCCTCGTCCGGTAAATCGGTCCAAATGCCTTTATCTTTGTCGAGCGCGACCACCTTTCCCGTATCGGTTTCCAACGCCTTCAGTTCGAGGTCTGCAAAGTATGGCAACTCGATACCGTAAGCCTTCGCCCGTTCGATCGCCTCATGGCCGCTGATCCCAAGCCGCCGAACGACACGCGATAGACTCAGAACGTCCAGCGACCAGCCCTCAAGCGTTGTTCGCTCATACTCCGGGTGCCCCTTCTGAAACCGGGTCCGATCCTCAGTGCGGAACTTCTCAACCGATTTTAAGATGGAACGGATAGCGTCTTCATCATCCATGTAACCGGCTTCGAAGCCAGTCGTGTTCGGCCAATACTCCTCATGCCACCATGTCGCTCCCTTCGTTCCGCTCTCGTTGCCCCCTGCCTCGAACCGCCAATGTGAGCCCCGCGCTCGAAAGTAAAAGTATAGGCCGTCGAACTGTCCATCAGCTTGAACGGGGCAATAGCCAGCCAAGTCATCCAGCCTGACATTTGAGATCGTCTCGAACTTCTCTCTGGTCTCTGATTTCAGTTTTAGGCGCTGGAGATCAAATGGCGCGTTTTCATCATCTCGCTCGAACTCCAAGACAAAGCCGATCGCTCTGATCGCCTCGAACAGGCTATGAAGCGTGGCACCCACGGTTGGGCGCCACTCATCGCCGTCTCGAATGAAGCCCTCGTTGTCGACGGTGCGCTCCAGTTCGTCACGTTGTTGAGATTGCGTGTGAGAGAGCGTTACGACGTGCGTTGGTGCACCGTTGTCCCATTCCGTTCTCCAATGGACCGTCGGCTTACTCATCGTTCCCCTCCTCAGCATCGCGCACTGTTGTCTCCGCGACGAAGCCTGGTCGGAATCCGTTTCTCGGCGACTCCCCGATCTGTCCTCTGGGATTACAGAGGATACGCGTACTGCCCTCGATGTAGTCTTGAAAGCGATGCGTGTGACCGTGGACCCAAAAATGGGGCCGCCATTGGTGAATGAGCGATGATAAATCAGACGCAATCGCTGCGTTCGAGATGTGTCCGGCGTACCGGCCATCTAGCGACTGCGGTAAAATCGCATGATGCGTCAGTACCATCGTCGTTCCATCGAACGATTTTGCTAGTTCGTTCTCGATAAAGCTCCGACTATCCCAATGTCGGGAAACCAGCTCCTTCGGGGTGACAAAACCGCCTTCCCGACCCGTCCGAGCGTCCGAACGATAGATTTTGCGGAAATCGCGCGAATGAGCCGAGCATTGCTTCATGACAAAGTCGCGTTGAGCTTCGAATTCATGGTCTGGAAGGCTTGGAATACCAATCGAGAAATCGGTCCAAAGCGTTGCTCCAAGAATGCGCAAGTCACCTTTTCGGAACGTCTCGTTCTCTAGGACGTAAACGTTCGTTCCCGCATTCCATCTGCGGGCATACTCCAACGCATAATCGATCGATGACCCATAGTAGTCATGGTTCCCCAGTGTGGCCACGACCGGCATGTAAGGCGCGATCTCAGCGTGCAGAAAATCGATAGCTCGTTCAATATTGTCTGCAATGTCGCCCGCGCAGACACAGACATCCGCGTCCGGCACGGCGACCTTTCTGCCAAACGCCAGATCGAGGAACGTGGAATGAAGGTCGCTGATGATCCAAGCTTTCATCGACGAGCCTCCCTCAACGATGATCTCTGGCTTTCGCCGCCTGGGCCTGTGACACCTGCCTTTTCGCATACTAGCGAACAATCGTGCTGAGTGGCTTCCGCGCCAGCGTTTGCTTCCTTGCAAATCTCATCGAAGCGGTCGGACATGATGGAGCCGGTCAGGTCCAACTCCTTGGCCAAGGTCAGGATTAGCTCCCGCCGCTCTTTCAGCATGCCAGTCGCTCGGATCAATTCTTCGCGCAGGACCGCGTCTACTTTGCCTACGAGCCAAGGCGCTGCGGCCAGATCGATGTGGTCTCGTGTCCCTCCGCCGCCAAGATGATGCAGCCCCGTGCCCATCCCAAACTGGGTTTCCATCCGCACGGCAAGACCTGTAGCAGTCGCCAGGTCGCTGGTTGCACCTAGACCTGCACCGTCCGTGTGATAACCAAGGATCACCTGCTCGGCCGCCATCCCCGCCAATCGGAAGCAGATTTCATCACGATAGCGTTGGGCATTGCGAATGAGTACGCGGGGAATACCGAACACGGCTTGTCCGTAGGATTGCAGCTCAAGCCGGGGATTGATCTGTTTGGCCAGGTCGACGCTGAAGAAGTAGCCGATGTCCAACGCCTTTCCGACCAGCGCGTGCCCAACCTCATGCACCGCAACAGCATAGCGGTACTGGCCGTCAATTTTGATCAGGTCAGGAAGCAGCGAAGTGAGATCGGCCAGCGAGAGAGGCCGCTGCTCGCGCCGCGCCTTTTTCTTGGCATCGCGGACCATCCGTGCAAGGTCCGCCCCCGCCATAGACTCCGTTAAAGGACCCAGCACTTGAAGGTCCGGAATCTCTTGCTCGCCTAGCATTTGACGGATCATCGCAACTCGATCTGCTTCACTCGGCAGCCCAATTGCGACATGGCGATCCAGCCTGCCAGGCCGTCGGATCGCGGCATCGATTTTCTCTGGAAAGTTTGTCGCTCCAATGACCACCAAGCCATCACGATTGGTCGACCCATCCAAGGCTTCCAACAACGCGTTCACAACTTGGATTGAATAAGACGCGAATTCGCCCGTGAACGTCTGGCGATCTCCAATTGAGTCAAGTTCGTCGAGCAGAAGGATGGATGGTGCCTTGTCGACCGCTGAAGCGAAATCCGCCCGCATGGCTTTCAGGAGATCGCCCAAGTGACCCTTTGCTTGCCACTGCACAACGGAAGTCGGCACAAAGTTTACTCCGCAGGTGTCGGCAAGCGCCCGGGCGAAAATTGTCTTGCCGACGCCTGGTGGTCCGCTTAGAAGAAGGCCACGATCGACGTCTGACCACTTCAGCTTGCCGGAACGCCAAGCCTCCAAGTCTTTCGCAAGCTGTAGGCCCCATTCTTTCGCGGCGCCATATCCATGGAGTTCTTCGAGCCGCAGCGTCCTCTCGCGGATAGGCTTTGCTTCTTCGACAGCTAGTGAAATTGAACCAAGACGTCGGATCGTGTCGGCGGCGCTGCTGTTGCGCCTGAGCGCTGCGAACATCAAGTCGGATGGAAAGGCCAGAAGCTGGTGGGCTTGCTTGAGGGAAACTCTAAGCTTTAACACCTTGGCGCATGCTTCCTTGAGGTCGAATTCGTCGACTGGTGCAACGTCGATGAATGTATCGACGGACACCGCAACAAGTGGCGGCAAATTCCTGGTCTCGGTGATCAAAAGCGCCCGACTTCGCTTTCCACATCGCTCGGCGAATTCTGATTTGATCCATTCCTGCTTGGCAGCCGCGCCGATACAGGCGTATCCAATATGATCCCAGGTATCCTGATCTACGCCATCGTACAGGAACGCGATTGCGCAGGGCTTAAAGTCGTCAGCTGTTGTTCCTTCGGGAACAATAAGCGCCACAGTGCCCGGACCGCCAAATTTAAAGCCAGGGCAATTGTCGAGGGCTCTTTCGAATGTCCTGTAGAGGGCGTAATGCTTCACAGACGAATTGATTTTCAGATTCTCGGTATTGATAGGCATAGCTGATCCTTCGCTGCTTGCGGCAACGTCAAAAAGAGGTCGGGAATTGCCAAGAGGATTAGTCTCGTCGACGGCGGACTATTGTCTCAGGACCGATGAGACGTTCATCGAGATCCATGGAAATGAAGCGCTGAAGCACCATAGATGCCAAGCCAGCAACGGGCTTGGTCTCCCGAAAGACCATCAAAGCTTCCGCGACAGTGAGGCTGGAGCATTCATCGAGTGCCGCCAGCAACCGAATGCGATCCGCTAGCGCTGCCTCGTGGCGGGCAAAACGTAGTAGGTCTTTTGCATTCTTCAGCCTGATACGTGGGAGTTTTGCTGGATCGACCGCCTCAAACATTAGGCCGGTGTCGACTGCCCTCGCATGAGCCCAGGCTGGAGCGCCGTCCTCTCGAACAGCATCGATGACGAAGCGGCGCCCAATGCCCTCGACTGTGAAATCAGGTCGGTAGGTCTCGCTACCGTTAGACAATGAGACCGTCCGGCATGACCAGGAAACCACTTCATCGTCGACGTCGAGCAAGCATGCGATATCCCGCGAAACTTGGTCCCTGAACAAGACCGGCCCTACACATCGGACGGTGCTCAGCGGATAGAAAATTTCAACGGAATTTGACTGCGCGGAACCACGCGAAGAAGAGATGCTCATCATGAACCCTCGAATTGACACAGCAAATGCCCCGGATACCGGGTCAGTTTCAGCGTGCTATTCGTATGGTTCTGGCGCTCTTGGTCATGCAAGAACAGATAAAGAACAAATCTCTTTTGGTCAATAGGGTCGGATACGATTTGCGAATCGACAACAGGTGTTAAGTCGCTACATGAGGAGTCGACCGCTCCGTGGTGAGAGCGGTCGATGGGATCACTAGCTACGCGTTGCTAGGGACGCCGTCCCGGATCCGCCACAGCGAAAATGGGTTTGCGTCCTGCAGGGCGGGAGGCAACAATTCCGGAAAGAATCCCTCATAAGATATCGGACGAAGGAAGCGATCAATTGCCGTCGAGCCTACCGAGGTAAACCTTGGGTCGGACGTAGCTGGAAAGGGCCCTCCATGGAAACTCGCGCTGCCGATCTCTACCATGTTCGAGAACCGGTTGATCAAGATCCGCCCCGACTTGCGCTCGGCGAACGGTATTAATTCCTTGGCAGCGGCAACGTCGCCCGCGTCGGCATGGAACGCGATTGTCAGCTGGCCATGTAGTTGAGTCAATAACGTGCGGATCTCGGCGATATCCTTGCAACGCACCAGCACAGCGGCGGGGCCGAACATTTCATCAGCAAGCGCCATGTTCGCCAGAAGGTCGGCGGCCGAGATTTCAAATACAGCGGATCGGCCATCCAAAGGCGCCTTTGGACCTGCGCCCGTTCCAACTGTTTTGACGTAATCGCTCTCGACGTGCTTCTTGACGCCCCTTTCGAAGTTGGAAAGGATTCCTGGGTTGAGCATCGTTGCAGCAGGCTTAGTGACGACCGCAGAAGACAGAGCTTGGCGAAGTTCGTCATAACCATCACCATCGACTGCAATGATCATCCCGGGCTTGAGACACATCTGGCCAACTCCCAGCGCCATCTGATCGACGAACTGAGTGGCAATTTCTCGGGCACGCGCTTTAAGTGCGTCCGGCATGATAATGTTCGGATTGACGCTGGTCATTTCCGCGAACACCGGGATCGGCTGGGGCCGCTGCTGGCCGCGCTTGACCAACGCCATCCCTCCTCCTTCAGATCCTGTAAATCCAACGGCTTGGATCAACGGGTGATCAACTAAAGCCTCACCGATTGCGTTGCCCTCGCCGATCAGTAAGGAGAACACTCCTTCATGGAACCCAGCGTCGGCCACCGCCTTCTGGATGACCCGACCGACAAGTTCAGATGTTCCAAGGTGAGAGAAATGCGCTTTCACGACGACGGGGCAACCTGCCGCCAGTGCCGAGGCCGTGTCGCCACCAGCAACAGAATAGAGCAGAGGAAAGTTGCTGGAGCCAAAGACGGCAACTGGGCCAAGCGCAACTTTCTGCAAACGCACGTCAGGCTTTGGCAACGGCTTTCTAGCGTGGTCGCTGCTATCAATGCGCACTCCCCTCCAATGGCCGCCGCGCACGACGTCGGCGAACATCCGAAGCTGTTGGGCTGTTCGACCCTGCTCGCCTTCAACGCGCCCCCTTGGCAGTCCGGTCTCCAGCATGACCCGGTCGACCAGGACATCGCCTAGCGACATAAGACCGTCGGCGATCGCATTCAGAAAGTCTGCACGTTGTTCCGGAGTGGTCCGGCTGTAACTCCCAAAGGCATCCTCGGCCAAGCGAGTTGCCCTATTGACCTCTTCCTGTCCGCCGCCACCGAAGGCGGGCTCGGCCGTGGTGTTTTGCTGGGGATCCAGAGCGTGCAGGACAGCAGTCTTCCCGCGAACCGATCGCGAGCCGATAAGCATTTCACCGGTTACTTGCATAATAACTCCTATAAGTGTTGGACGATACGAGGGGCGGTCCAGACGAGTTGACGGGTTGTGACATTGCGACCCGTTCGAAGCGCGGTTGGTCAATCGACGGGATCGGAACACGCCGCCCTGAAAGGTGACCTTCCAGGTCTTGGCGCTTGCCATTCTCCCAAGGCAGGCCTATTTAGAGGTTGAATAACCTCCATCCTTAGCGGTATGAGAGGCGGCAGCGAGGAGGCAAAGGTGCCAAAATCCAGCAAGCTCGAAACCCTGGCGAAGCGTGCACGTATCGTTGACGTTGCGAGCGGTCTTTTCCGCGCGAGAGGTTATGCGGACGTTGGAATTTCCGACGTTATGAAAGCCGCCGGAATGACGCAGGGTGGTTTCTACAAGCATTTTCCCTCTAAGGAGGCTCTAGCTGCCGAAGCTTGGTCGCGCGGGTTTGAGAGTTCAGCCCAGGCGTGGAACGAAGTCGTCGGCAAGGCTTCAAACAGAAAGCGCGAACGAGCGTTGATCGATTACTACCTTGCCCCGAAGGCGCCGGAGCGTGCTTGCCCAATGATTTCGTTCGAGCACGATGCCTCG
The DNA here is from genome assembly GCA_900470805.1 of Hyphomicrobiales bacterium. GTDB lineage: Bacteria > Pseudomonadota > Alphaproteobacteria > Rhizobiales > Rhizobiaceae > Rhizobium. Next base: position 66,481 of record UCCA01000007.1, read on the forward strand.
ACCATGAGCGAGAACACAACTTCTCGACAGGCATACCGGGATGGAGTGAAAGGTCTGCACGACACGTTCATGAACCTCGCCACCGACATCGCATCTTCAGAAGAGGATAAAAACAAAGCACGCATGCATTTCGCTGCAATGGTAGGCGCCAATCTCCTCGCGACCGCGATCGGAGATGAGCCGTGGATCGCGGCAATCCGAAACTCATTGCTTGCTGATGTTGTGGAGGAATAGCCGCATCCATTGCTGCGGCTATCTCCCATGGTTATCAGGTCGCGAGCGGACATAGCGAACCACCAGCCGTGACGTCACACCGCGCTTTTTGCCTTTGCAATCGCGAAGCGTGCAATGCTTTCGGCGTAAAGAGGTGTTTCGCCCTCATTGTGCTTAGAACCGGCTGCCTGACGTGCGGCAGCCGCGTCTTCGAACTTGATATTGTTCTTGGCGAGAAACTCCAAAGTTTCGTCGACCGCGTAAGCTGTCACGGTGTTCGAATACTCAGACTTACTCTCATCGATTTTCTTGACGCGCAGCTCCCACACCACTTTCACTTTCGACCGTCCCTTGGGAGAGATCGAATCTGAGATGGAGACCATCTTGCAATAGTCGGGCTGCGTCACCTCGCCAACGTAGTGCTGAACAATTGTCGCCTCGCCGATTGTCTCCACAGCGATAGACATGCGACGGCCGTCGTCGGTAAAGGTCGCGCCCGAGGCAATGTGATCTGGCGAGCAGCGCTGAAACTCAGCATCAGGCAACGAGAACAGCCATCCGGGGATGTCGACGATCTCGAATGGAACATTAATCGTGTGCGTATAGGACGAATACGAGAGTTGGCGGTTGGACATTTCAACTTCCTTACATTTGGCGTCACGCCGCTGAAGCCATTTCTGATCAAATAGCCTCTCAATCGCCGTGACGGTTATAACGACTGGCCAGGGAGAGTGGTCGGTAACTTCCGAAAATTGTTCGGATGTCCGCGCTCTCCGTTGGAAGACTTACGCTTCAAGCTCTTTGAGCAGCTCTTCAGTGGTGAAGATGGCGTGGGCGTAAGTGGGTCCATTGGTATGGTGGGCAGCGTGCATTGCCTCATGGCTGTAAGCCGCTGTTGCATCCTTCACCAGGGTAACGTGATAGCCGAGTTCCATAGCAAAACGACCCGTGACCTCAATGCAGGTGTTCGCCAGCAAGCCGATGAGGATGACGCGCCGGATCTTGAACTGCTTGAGTTGGAAATCCAGGTCCGTGTTGGCAAAGCCGCTGGAACCCCAGTGCTCATGAACGGTGATGTCACCTTCCTTCGGCTGGAAATCGTCGTGGAATGTACCGCCCCAAGTACCCTTCGCGAACGTTTTGCGTGCGGCCGACGCCAGCTGGTACGGGGTTGGATGTTCCCAATGAACATAGTCGCCTTCCTCGTACCGGTGATGGGGCACGAAGAACACTTTGAAGCCCTTGGCCCGGCCCGCATTGAGGACGCCCGCCAAATTCTGCAGGAGGTTGACCTCCTGGGCCACTTCCTTGCTCCGTTCATAGAGCTTCCCGCCTTCGCTGAGAAAGTCATTGTAGGGGTCGATCAAGAGAATTGCTGTGTTGGAAGCCTCGTAAGACATTGCGTTTCCTTTCATTGGGTCTTGAGTTCAACGACGCCAATCAGTTGCATCGCAGATTTTAGCGTTTCATGAACCTCTATAATTTATAGAGGTTTGTCAACATCCAAAACTCAAGATATTTGTCACTACGCATTTGTGGCTGCTTGAAAGGTTCGAGCGCTATCGATGTAGGACAAGACGGAAGCTAAAAGCCATCATGCGAAAGCGTTATTGAAGCTCGGTGTTTGGCATCCAGTGACAGCGAGACCATCGCCCCGCGCGATACGATCACAAGACGCGTACGACCTTTGTATGATTACGGTTGCTCCGATGAGCGCCTAGCAACATTGAGCGGGTTTCCAATTCCGGAAAATGCGCCTTGCAGCGGGAAGGACTGACGATGCCAACGAATTTGCCCAAGAAGGCATTGATTGCCATTACAAGCCACAGCGGAGCGTTTTACCCCGACGGCGGGATCAACGGCGCCTTTTACACTGAGATCTTGCATCCCTATTTGGCTCTAACGGGCGCAGGGTTTGCGGTCGAGCTGGCCAGCGAAACAGGCACGCACACGATCGATCCGTATTCTCTGACTTCCCAGTTTATCTCGGGCGACGATGTTGCGATTGTCGCAGATGGCGAACACCCTCTCAACAAGTTGCTGAGTGGTGGGATCAAAAAGGCATCGAGTCTGATTTCAGAGGACTATGGCATCTTTTTCGCATCTGCTGGTTTCGCAAGCGTCTACGACTATCCCACGGCTTCCGTCTTACAGAGCGTTGCATCGGATGTCTGGGCTCGCGGAGGCGTGGTTGCTGCGGTCTGTCACGGCGGCGCTATTTTTCCAGGCGTAAAGGACAGCAAAACCGGAAAATCGATTGTCGATGGCCTGGAACTGACCGGGTTTTCAACGGAAGCAGACAAACTGGCTGGCGTTCTCGACAAAATCCACGAGGATGGCGTCTTAACTACCGAAGAGAGCGCCGTAAAGGCGGGTGGTCTTTATGTGGCCCCGCCCGCACCCTTTGACGATTTCTCGGTAACAAGTGGTCGGTTGGTAACTGGGGCTAACCCGTTCAGCGCCCGCTCGACTGCGAGCGCAGCGATAGCCGCGTTTGAAGCGCTCTGATTGATAGCCTTGTACGCCGTTGGTTTCACATCCAACGGCGTATTTGCTTTCGGTTGGTGCACATTGAGAACCATCAGCAAAGCACTTCAATTCCAGGGAATTCGAGCAACAACGCCGGAATCGTCACCGCAGGCATTTTCCCTTGTGCACTGGTCGTCAGATTCTCAGCGTCGCGGTTCTGTTTCTTCAATAGTAGATATCTTCGAGCATTTTCCGAGGATCCTAGCCGCGCTTTCAAGGAGTTGCGCAAAGGCTCTGTCATTTACGCCGTCGGCTTCATTTAGAATTGCGATCAACGGGTCGGCGATCGCTTGTGAAATTGTAAGCTCGGAAAGACCAAGCGCTGGCTGTAAATCGAAGGTGCCGACAGATCGGGTGGCAGGAGGTCGGACGTGATCTTGCAGCCCGTGGTAGCGGTGCGACCCATGCCCGATAGTTCCAGGTCGTACCCCAAGCCAAGCAAAGAGTTCAGGATCAATGTCTGCTGACACAATGTCTGACAAGCGACTCTCCAGCCAAACCAAATTTCGATGGGTTGACGGTAGGGGAAGGACGATGGCTGCCCTATAATACTTGGGTATAGCGCAGATCACGACATGGTGTAGTCTCGATGAAGTTGCCTTCAGGAGGCCGATCTCGAAGCTCATCTATCCCCCATAAACCGGCGAGGAAAAGCTGAATAAGTCGTGGTCAGCACAAAGTTTTTGCGGGGTCCTTCAACAATATACTCTGTGGTGAAACTGCTCCGCTCGAACGTGAAGGTAGCTTGGTACCTATCGTCATTACAGGGGTGAACTGCGTAGCCTACGTGTTTGTCGTCGCTCTCCACAATGCGAAGATCTAGAAACAAGCTAGACAAGGCTTCATCGAAGTAGGAACGGAGGGTGCCGCTTTCCGCCACGAAATAGTAACTCCGTGAGAACGGAAAATTTTGGCCGTTTGCCAATCGTAGCGTCCCTCTTTCCTCGTAGTCGAAGCGCTGTCCGGATCGCGTTAAGCAGGCCTCTCCGTCCATCGTCGCCCCATCGGTAGACTGGCGTTCAAGGTTCCATCGGCCCAAGTATTTTGAGAAATCGAACTCTCCTAGAACCACGCTTGGACGCCTTCCCAATCCGCCTCGCCGACGCTATCAATCATTAGCGTCCGCGTGGGCCTCCTTGATCACCAGCCATGCAAGCAGTGCGCTTAGGAAGGCGGATGCCGACGCTGCGGTCATTATGACGGCATATGCATTTGAAATGTCGGCGGGCGAAAGCGAGTTCATATCCGAGGTCCCGAACGCGATTCCCAAGGAGGCAACGGCTATCAAGCCACCACTTCTTGCGGCAGCATTGTTGATGCCAGAGGCAGAGCCGCTGTCCTCTTTGGGGGCAGAGTCAAAAACGATTGTGGTGAGCGCGGGTATCGTTATGGTCATTCCGACGCCAATGAGAACAAGTCCTGGAAAATATCCTAACCAGTAGCCGTCTAGCGCGGAAGAGAACCCAAGCGCGGCAAACCCGATACCGGTCAACACTGGGCCTGCGACCATCGGCAGACGCGCCCCCGTTTTGCTTGAGATGCCCCCAGCCGACCGGGAACCAACTCCAAGGATAACCGAAAAAGGTAGAAATGCGGCTCCCGCCATTGTCGTCGAGTATTCATGCGCCTTGATCAGATGAAATGGCAGCATGAATAGTGCTCCGCCGAGCCCGCCATAAAGGACAACGGTCAAAACATTGGAACCCGTGAAATTTCTATCGCTGAACAGACGAAGAGGCAGGATTGGGTGTCTCGATCGAGACTCTATGAAGATGAATGGACCGCCGATTAGCAGTGATACAACAACGATGCTCATGCCACCTTGGATATCTCCTTCGCCAATCTGGATGAGCGCATAGGTGAACAGCCCAAGCGCAATCACCGCAAGGATTGAACCCGGAATATCGAGGTGGCGGCTGTGATCTCCTTTTTGGCTTTCTCGGATATTCCTCGAAAGTAACAATGCCAGCGCACCAATTGGAACGTTGATAAAAAATATGGATCGCCATCCAACATGATCCACCATCCATCCGCCCAGAGGTGGACCGAGTGCCATCAGAACCCCGCCTGCCCCCGCCCAAGTGCCGATAGCCTTGCCTCGAGCTTCCCCTGTGTAGGCTTGGCTGATGAGCGCCAAGCTGGTCGGCACCAATACAGCGCCACCGGCACCCTGCATCATGCGAGCGGCTATCAGGACGCCATGGGAACTTGCCAGCCCGCAGGCTACAGACGCGCCAACAAACACCGTTAGGCCAACAACGAATGCTTTAAGCGTCCCGAAGCGATCACCTAGCGCCCCGCCAAGTAGTATGAAGCTCGCCAGCGTCAGGAGATAGCCGTTCGAAATCCACTGAACAGCAGCCAGACCGACACCGAAGTCTGATTGGATAGTCGGAAGAGCGATATTCACGACCGAGCTATCAATAAAGCCCAGGCTGCTTCCAAGGATCGTGACGGGAAGGACCCATTTATGGCGTTCACTCGCGGTAGGGCTTCCGTCAGTTGTGCTATCCATAACTCTCTTTCCGAACGAGGCTTAAGATAGAGCATCGTTCCAAACAAAAATCCATCACTTCGAAAATTGAAGCGAAAACTCGTTCTTACCCGTCACCCACCGGCGCTGCCGCGCCCATCGTGCCAATATGACGACGAACCGTTGCGAGCGGCCACAGCCGAGTTGCACTCCGTAAAACTCAAATCCAGATATTAGCCGAAAACCGACACACTATCTTCAATATTTGAAGCTAATCAGCATGAGATACTCTTTTATGCACCATGGTTTTCAACGCCTTGAAGACTGTTGTCGCGGTCACCAACTAGACCCTTAACGTTCCATGGTTTTCCAAAGCGTCACACGACGCACCGTGGTGACCCAGGCAGACCAGACCAAGGACACCCTTTGTCCTTACCGGCTGATTGCTGCCGAAGGGAGAGTTGAATGATCAGCATCGAAGAGGCACTTGTTGTATCACAGGAGCGCGTCACTGAATGCGGCAGCGAGATCGTCGCCGACTTCACCGGCCTGATAGCCAGGGGAGAGGAAAGTGGCTTTTCGCGGAAAGAGGTACTCGTGGCGATTAGTGCACTGACCGCTTGTGAGCTTTCCTCACTTCCAGACGTGCCACGGATCCACTAGCCTAATCTACGAGGCCGGACAGGTCACTTCCGGCCGTTTCTTTTAACTTTGAACCTGATAGATATCAGGCATCATACGGAGATTGTCGTATGGCTACGCTCGCCAAGAATGGGTCAGATTTCATCAAGCACGTCGCTCAGTTTGCGCCAGAACTGGCGGAGCTTACAAAGGACCTGGTGTTCAAAGACATCTGGGAGCGACCCGGTCTCTCCAAAAGGGACAGAAGCCTCATCACCGTGACGACACTCATCGCCACGGGGCGACTCGAACCCTTGGTAGACCACTTCAAACTGGCAAAATTGAACGGTATCAGCGAAGATGAGCTGCGAGAAATCCTGATCCATCTCGCATTCTATGCTGGCTGGCCGTCCGCGATGAGCGCTTCAAGGCTAGCGGCGGACGTGTTCGCCGACGCACAGGGCAAGAGCGTTTGATATTGCAGATCGGGAGGGGTCCTTGAGCAAGATGACTTTGCGTCACGCGGACGAGACAGATGACCATGCCGTCGGCGAGCTTTTGATCCGGGCATTCGACACGCAAAACTCGAACAAGATGCCTGGCGTGGTCTCCTCTCCGGAGCGTTATGCAGATCTTCGTAATCGAGCGCAGAAAAGGAAGGACGCCACCGTACTCGTCGGCGAGATTGATGGCACACTCGCAGGAACGATGACGCTCTACCGCTGGGGGGCGCCAGGAAATGAAGCCTGGCTCCAGGGTGCCGCTGGGCTGAGATATCTGGCGATAGAACCCCGTTTTGCCGGTAAGGGCCTTTCAACGCTATTTATAACCGAAGCGAAAAAGCCCGCCGTGGACTGGCGAGCTTCGGCGATTTGTCTGCGGGTCAGGAGCGGCGCCACTGGAGTGCAGCGGCTCTATAGCCTGCATGGCTGGGAGCGGGATCCGCGTGGTGATCTCGATCTTCTACCGGAGATCCACCTTGATGGTTTCACCCTACCGCTATAGCAGGCATGGCAGGATGGATTGCCTTAAATCTCGAACTTGGACTCTTGCCCACGATTACGCCGGTCCAGGGTGAGATCGCCATCGGCTTCGTCCGCCGCTTCAATGCGGAGAGCCATGGCAGTCTCCTTGTATTTCTGGAGCTTCACATCACCTTCGGCCTTACGATTAGCAATGAATCGGCGAGCCCGCTCACGCGCTTCCTCGAGCGAGGGCAGATGCGGTAGATCTTCAGATGTCATCGGTTTAACTCCTTTGAGCAGACTACCACGTTCGCTTGATTGATCGCAAGGAAGAAGCCCATGTCGAAATAGAGCGGCAAGGCTCCGTCGACAGGCTTCCGCAAATGAAGTTCTTCGCAGCCCAGGATAGTAGCGTACGCTTCAGCTGCCTCTACGACGCAGAAGCGAACCAGTCCCTTCAGAGGATGTGTATCAACCGGGGAGCCTTCCAAGAGGTAGACGGACAGCACAAGTTTTCCGTCTGAAACCTTGCCGACCGCAAGGCCCGACAGATACGAATTGCACCAGATTGCCACTTCAAAATGGGAGGGTCGGTTTTCCCAAGATTCCACCTCCTCACGCCAATCCCACTCGTAGCGACGGTGCGGATGGTGCAGCCAGTGCTCTTCAAATGCTTCCAAGGCCGTTTCGTCGATGGGGGTCAGCTGGACAGGGAGTCCGTACACTCGGGAGAGTGTGAATTCCGCTGTTTCGTAAGAGAGGTCTCGGATTGCACGATATCGGTGCCAAGCATTCGACATTTATTGTGTTCTCGAATTGTGGTGATGAGGCGAGCCGACTAGCGGCGATTGACGTCGTGTTGCTCTCGGCCGCTCGTAAGAAGGAGCAGTCCAAACGAGACGGTGACGAAGAGCGCGGAAACCCAGGCCAGGTTGACGACATTCAGCTTGGTCAGGATTGCGGAACCGATCCCCGCGCCGATCGAGAAGCCAAGGTACATTCCGGAAGCGTTCAGCGATAGAACAATGGGACCGACCGAATGCCCAGCGACCGCGATCAACCTGGATTGCTGTGCGGGAAAGAACGCCCACGACGAGAAACCCCAGACACCTACCAGGATAAAAGTAGCGATCTTCGCGCTTCCGGGCCCAAGGAGGTGCGGGACAAGGAACATCGCAAGATAGGTGAGAATGATTACAGCAAGCGAATATGCAACGACACGGCGGCTACCGATACTGTCGCTGATGTGGCCGCTCACGATGATCCCGACGAAAGCGCACACGCCAAAAACGAAGAGAGCTTCGGTGAGTGAGGCACCGCTTATTCCGCCAACCGTGTCGAGGAACGGAGCGACATAGGTGTACGCACAGTAGGCGCCCATTCCAAGGAAGACAGTCTGGATCAACGCGAGCCCGACACCGGGTCTCTTGATGACCCGTAGACGATCACCAAGGCTTGGTGCGGATAGGCCCCGACCGATGTCCTTGGGAAGACCCGCCAGCAGGCCGATCAGAGCAATGGACGATAGAACTGCGACCCCGACGAACGGCATGCGCCAACCGAAGGAAATCCCCACGAACGATCCAAGTGGCACGCCAATAGCAACAGCCACGCCCAAACCACCGCTAACAATCGCAAGCGCCCTTCCCCGGCGTTCGGGTGGGACGAGTGCGCTTCCCAAAGCATTTGCGTTGGGGACATAGAGCCCGGCCGACATCGCCAGCAACACGCGTGCGACAGCGAGAAGTTCATAGCTTGATGCAATCGCTGCCAGGATATTGGAAACAACGAATAGCCCCATACCGGAAAGAAGAATTCGGCGGCGGTCGACATGGCCGAAGAGCGTGGTAAGCAATGGCGACGAGAAGGCGTAGGTCAGCGCAAAGATAGTTACAAGCTGCCCTGCGGCCTCAACCGAAACCGAAAGGTCGGATGCGATCCGAGGCAAGATCGCCGCGATCATATGGCCCTCGGTTCCCACTGCGAAAGTGCCAAGGGCTAGCCAATATAACGAGGGTGTATGCGAAACTGTGTCGCTTGTTGTTGCTTCAGCCATGGGAAAATCCAGTGGGGTTGGCGCCACTCTAAGCGGCGCTCAGTCAATATCAGTGCGCGACGGCTGCTGTAGGGCCGGTTCGTGCTGATTTGCTCAGGGTGATGCACAGAACGGCGGCCAGGACACAGAAACCTCCCGCGATAAAGAAGGCGGGCAGATAGCTCTGCAGCTCTGTGCGTGACAAACCAGCGCCGTATGCCGCAGTAGCAGCGCCAAGCTGGTGAGCAGCAAATATCCAGCCGAAGACCAGTCCCGCTTTCTCTCGGCCGAAACGATCTGCGGCCAACCGCACCGTCGGTGGGATCGTGGCAACCCAGTCAAGACCGTAGAAGATCGAGAACATCGTCAGGCCATAAAACCCAAAGTCAGTGAACGGGAGGGCAAGTAGCGAGAGCCCCCGCAGAGCGTAATACCAAAACAGCAGCCAACGATTATCGAAGCGGTCCGACAGCCAGCCAGAGCAAATTGTACCGATAAAATCACAGATCCCGATGATGGCGAGGAAGCCGGACGCTTCGATAGGCATGATGCCAAAATCACCACAGAGCGTAACGAAGTGCGTCTGAATTAATCCGTTTGTGCTTAGGCCGCAGATGAAAAACGTCGAAAAGAGAATCCAGAAAGTCGAGGATGAGGATACTTCCTTCAGGATCGTGATCGGCGACAGAAGCATCTTGCCCAGGCTGTCTTTCCGCTTGGAGCTTACCGGCGTGATGTGGACCTCCCCAACGAGTGGAAGGTTAACGTCTGCAGGATGGTCACGCATCAGTGCCAGCACTGCGATCGCAGCGACGACGATCATGCCGCACACGAGATATACGGCCGAACGCCAACCGTAGGTCTGTGTCAGCGCGGCCATGATGGGCAGGAACACAAGCTGACCTGTTGCGGAACTCGCCGAGAGCATCCCGATAACCAGACCACGATGTTTTGTGAACCACCGATTCGAGATTGTCGCACCAAGTACGACTGCAGTCAGGCCTGTGCCGAAGCCGATGATAAGTCCCCACAAGACAAGCAGGTGCCAGAGCTTCGTCATGAACAACGAACCGATAAACCCGATCGCCACCAAGGTAAGTGCAAAGACGACGACCTTCCGCACACCGAAGTTGTTCATGAATGCCGCAGCAAATGGCCCCATCATTCCGAACAGGACGAGTCGAACAGCGAGCGCTGAGGAAATGGAGGATGTGCTCCATCCGAACTCGTCTTGTAAGGGCTTGATCAGAACTCCCGGCGCTCCCATCGCACCCGCCGTCACGAGCATTGTCAAGAACGTGGCACCTACAACAACCCACCCATAGTGGATGTTGCGCCGAGCAAGCGTCGAGGCGAGAGCGGTCGAGACCATTAGGTAGATCCTGATTGTCAGTCCTTCGAAGAACCGCCCTCGTAGAAGCGATCGTCGAATTTTTTCATTTACCTGATGACTATCAGGCTTGGGCTCATACATGATACCCATCATATTTGAAGTCAAGTACAATGTTCTGGAGATTGGAATGCGGGTCACGAAAGAGCAATTCGCCCAAACACGGGAGAAGATTCTGGCCGCTGCCAGCAAGCTGTTTTTGGACAAGGGCTTCTCAGGTCTGGGTGTTGCGGAGGTCATGAACTCCGCTGGCTTTACACACGGGGGATTCTACCGACACTTCCAGTCCAAGGAACATCTGACATACGAAACATGTAAAGATCTCCTTGAACGAACAAAGGAGAATTGGAAGCGGACCATATCGCAGCATCCCGACTCGCCGCTTGAGGCATTGCTGGATCACTACTTGACAATCGAACGGCTCTTCAACGCGGATAGCCCGTGCATTTTCAGCCAATTCTCCGAAGACTTAGCTGGCCAGAGCCATGAAATTCGCGAGGTATTTTCCAAAGGCCTTAGCGACCTGAGAGACCTATTGGTGGGAATAGTTCGCTGTACCGAGGTCGTAGATCGAGAGCAACACGCCCTTATGATCTTAAGCGGGATGATCGGAGCCGCCTCACTCGCCCGATCAACAAACGACCCAGCCTTCGCGGAGGCACTTCTGTCGGCGGCCCGGCAGAAGCTTTTTCAGGATCGAGCAAGCTGAGATCCAAGACATGTCATCCAGAAAAGACGCCAAAGGGACCGTAAGTGCCGTCGCCACCATGCGACCTTGCGTATTCACTGGCGACTTCCTGGTAGCGCCTCTCGATGTCTGAACCGCTCCTGAAACTATTTGCAAGCCGTTGGTCATCCTCACCGCCGGGCGCGTTAACCGCGCCGATTAGCGTATCGATCGACACGCCAAGCTTATCGAGCCCTAGCTTGGCAACGATGTCATCCAACTTCTGCTTTCCATCTGGACTTTGCTTCAGCAGTTGGAGTTTGTTGACGACGTCTTTCTCGTAGTCATCAGCCGAGGGGTATTGGTCGGATTGAAGCCCCAACTCATCCCCGACCGCGCCGACGATTGCCACCTTCTGCTTTGCAACATCGATACCTGCGATGGCGTCGATAGTTGACTGCGGAACCAAGCCGCTCACAGAGAGACCACCACCAGTTCGGACCGTCGACTGTTCGCCCGAGTTCAGCCTGACGGTCTCTGGCTTGTTCGGGTCGCTCCCTTTGTACTGAGGGGACGGGAAACTGGAGAACAAATTTGAATTTATCGAAGTCATTTTGCACCAAATGGATAGGCTGCGGGCATCATGGCCGTGCTATCCTTTTGCAGCAGCGTTTCATGTCTGCGAAAATCAGGTCTATCGACCAGCAGAAGCTATCAAATAAGCTTCAAATATGGAAGCATAAATTGCTTTGGCGCTAGGGAAGCGCAGGCCGGATCACCCTCTGCGACAGCGTGATCCGGCTCCAAGGAACGTTAGGCGTTGAGAGCAGATTATCGACTGATCGGCGATGGGTTCCGCTCGCCGAAGCCCGCCTGATGCCAATAAGGGTACGCAGGCGTCTGGGCACTGGCCTCGTCAAGAAACGCCACCTGCTCGTTGCTGAGCTTCCAATCGACCACGCCAAGGTTTTGCTTAAGCTGCTCTTCGTTACGAGCCCCAATGATGATGCTTGAAATCGTCGGGCGGCGCAGCAGCCAGTTCAGTGCAACTTGTGACACGGATCTGTCCGTCTCTGCGGCCACCTGATCCAGCGCATCGACGATATTGTAAAGGTGCTCAGAGTCGATGAACGGACCATCTCCAGGCCGTGCGGCAAAACGTGTCCCTTCCGGCTGCGGATTTTCACGCCGGATCTTCCCGGTCAGACGGCCGGAGGCAAGCGGGCTCCACACCATAGCGCCGACCTTCTGATCGAGGCCCAAAGGCATGAGTTCCCACTCGTATTCCCGGTTGGCCAGTGAGTAGTACGCCTGGTTTGCCACATAGCGTGGCAGATTGTATTTCTCCGCCACCGCTAGCGACTTCATGAGGTGCCAGCCGGAAAAATTTGAGCAGCCAACGTACCGGATCTTGCCAGCCCGAACGAGGTCATCGAGTGTCGACAGGGTTTCCTCGATGGGCGTCGCGGCGTCGAAGCCGTGCAGCTGGAACAGATCGATGTACTCGGTATTGAGTCGCTTAAGCGAGGCTTCGACCGTTCTGGTCAGATGGTGACGGGAGGAACCCACGTCGTTAGGCCCCTCGCCCGAACGAAATGTCGCCTTCGTGGAAATCAGAACATCACCGCGTCGTCCGTCGATTGCCTGACCCAGGATCTCCTCCGACGCGCCTGCCGAATAGACATCAGCAGTGTCAAAGAGGTTCAACCCGGCGTCCAGGCAGACATCGACCAGCCTTCTTGCTTCGCTGACGTCGGTCTTGCCCCATGCACCGAAGAAGTCGCCCTTCCCTCCAAATGTCGCCGTGCCGAAGCTCAGTGCGGGAACCTTGAAGCCCGAGCCGCCAAGATATCGATATTCCATTTTTAATCTCCAAACATTGGTATTTAGAAGTAAGCCAAGAAAGCACGCGCCAACGACGCCGAAAACGAATGCCCGACAGATCAACTTCAGTTTTTGAAGTCAATAACATTTTTGTCGTATGGCTCTGTCGAGGAATCGTCCATACCAGTAACCAAGACACAGGAGCCCCTAATGCCGCTAGCTCGAATCGAAATTCCCGCCGGGAAGTCTGCTGAGTTCAAGCAGACGATCGCCGACGTTGTCTACGAAGCACTTGTGGAGGTGCTTGGTGCTCCGAAGAACGACAGGTTCCAGATCATTGCTGAGCATACCAGCAAAGATCTCATCATCGATCCAACCTACCTTGGTATCGAACGCTCTGCCGACGCGCTGATAATTCAGATAACGCTTAACGAAGGTCGAACCACCGACCTCAAAAAAGCGTTCTACCTACGGGTCGCGAACGATCTCCACACCCGCGCAAACGTGCGCAAGGAGGATGTGTTCATAAACCTGGTTGAGGTCAAACGCGAAAACTGGTCTTTCGGGAACGGTATTGCCCAATACGCGTAACTCGGTCCGAGCTTCAAAAGCTTTTAGAGAGGTCCAACATGTCGCGCATTTTCATCACCGGCTCGTCCACTGGACTGGGTCTTCTCGCGGGAAAACTCCTCGTAAGACAGGGTCATCGGGTGACCCTTCACGCGCGGAACGACGCTCGCGCATCTGACGCAACGCGCGAGTTGCCGGAGGCCGAGGATATCGTTGTCGGCGACCTTAGCACTATCGCAGGAGTTAAGGCTGTCGCTGAGCAAGCCAATGCTTCCGGACATTTCGACGCGATCATCCATAACGCGGCCATCGGCCACCAGGATACGAGAGTGCTGACGGCAGATGGGTTGCCCGAGATTTTTGCGATCAATACTTTAGCACCCTACATGCTGACAGCGCTGATCGAGAAGCCACGCAGGCAGGTCTACCTCAGTTCCAACATGCATCGCCAAGCGAATTTCAACACCGATGACATAATGTGGAAATCACGACCTTGGGACGGATGGGCAGCCTATTCGGAATCCAAGCTCCATGACGTTTTGCTGGCGTTCGCCTTTGCCAGGCTGTGGCCAGAGGTCTTGTCTAACACCCTATCTCCAGGTTGGGTTCCCACGAGGATGGGTGGCGCTGCGGCAACCGATGATTTGCAGGAAGGGTGCGAAACGCAAGCCTGGCTGGCGACCAGCAACGAGACAAGGGCACTATCGACCAGCCGTTATTTCTTTCATCTGAAGGAAACCGAGCCGCACGAGCAGACACTCGATACCAGTATCCAAGACAAACTACTCGGGTTCTGCGCTGAGGTATCAGGTGTCCCTATCCCCAATTAATAGGCTAGCCCAGCAACCCTCGACGCAAGGCGGTGGCGATGGCATGGGTCCTGTTGTTCGCCTTCAGCTTCCTCGTGGCAGATAGGATGTAAGCATTCACTGTTTGCGCGGCATAACCAAGCTCTGCGGCGATTTCATCGCTGGTGAGGCCAAGTTCCGCATGCCTTAGGCAATTGACCTCGCCAGCGGTGAGCTGCAGTTCGACCGCCGCGAACCTGTCCATCAAAGGCTGAACAACCGCTTCATAAAGCGGTCTCGCGATAAACTCGAGGTAGGCCAACTCATCCACCCGGAACGGCGCCGAGCGAGTGAATAGAACCCCGCCGAAGGTCCTGCTTTTGCGTCCAATGGGGACGAGAGCCCGATTTCTCAGATTGAAGAACGAAAGAATCTCTCCGAGTTCCGGCGGCATTGAGGCAGATCCCACCTCATCCGTCAGAACCTTCTGCCCGCTCTTGGCTGCCTCTATCAGCGGATCGCGAGCATACCATTCGGCCTCGACATACTTCTCCACGAACAAGGGCGGCAGATCGGTATCGAACGATTTTCCGGTTGCAAGCTCGAACCCATCGATGTCCAAGCCGCAAATAGCAACATGATCGAACGCCACCGAGCGCCGCAAACTTTCCAGCAGATAGTTTTGGCTTATTCGCCTGGAACGCGGCAAAGACTTCAAATCGGCAGCCGACGCTAGCTGAACATCTTCAAACGATGGATTGTGGACACCTACCAAGAAGCTCTCCCTACACCCTAGCCGGGATAGCGTGGATTCGAGCAAAAAGGAAGAAGTTGCTTGTTTTCGCGACCTAATTCGGATTACCGCAGTGACAAGTTAAATGCTCATTAAGAACCTCATAATACTTTTATTATTACTGGTTGGGCGAGCTTCACTCCGCAAGGAAATCCTAAACGCTAGCCGCGATCTAAATCCTTGCCGCACCAATCCACCTCACATTCAGGGCGCTCATGTCATACATTGAAAGCTTCGCGTCTCTCAGAAGTAGATTTTCCTCCATCACAGCACTCCTTCCCCGCCCTACGGCGAAGGCATCGCGACACTCGTTGAATTTTAGATCGCATGACGTCGAGCCCAACATTCCGTCGAATGAAGACCGACTGTTGCTGATGTCTCGGAGGCTGGAACTGGCACTTGAGGCATCCAGTGTGGGCGTGTGGGAACTCCATCCGACAACTAAGCACCTGATCTGGGATACTCGGATGAGCGAGATCTTCGGCCTCAGCTCCGGATCGGCGACGTTAGGCTACGATGACTTCCGCGAACGCGTTCATTCTGACGACATCGCCGAAGTCGAAGAGGCTCTGACAGAGGCCATAGAGGCTCGTCGCAAGCTTGTTGGGCAATTTCGTATCTTCACTCCGTCTGGGGAGACTCGTATTATTAGAGCCTACGGCGTTACCCACATAATGCCCGACGGCGAGCGGGTTGTGATCGGCGCCAATTGGGATGTTACTAAGGATATTCTGCTCCAGGAAGAGCTTCGTGACGCAGAGGAGCGAGCCCGAGCCCAAAACGAAGAGTTAGAAGCCGCCCGCAACGACCTTGAATTCCAGGCGCTTCACGATCCGCTTACGGGGCTACCCAACAGACGATATGTCGAACGATTTATCGAGAGACTGAAAGCCACCCCGGCTACCGAGAGAAAGCCAATAGCTTGCATTCATATCGACTTGGATCGCTTCAAGGAAGTGAATGACACGGCGGGGCACAATGTAGGCGACGCAGTTCTTCGTTCGATCTCTCAGGTCCTTGTTTCCCTGAGCAACTCCGCATGTTTCCTTGCGAGAATTGGGGGAGACGAGTTTGTAATCTTTATCCAGGCAGCAAATGCCGGTGAGCTTGCGAGTGAGATTGGCGCGAGCATCGTGACAAGGGTTGCCAAGCCTATTTCTGCGGATGGTCGGGAGTGGCGATTAGGCGCTAGTGTCGGAATCGCTGTGCAGGACACTTCGTGTGACATTTCCCAGCTGATCGCGGATGCCGACATAGCGCTCTATGAGGCGAAGAAGCGAGGCAAGGGACGCGTCAGACTGTACACCCCGACACTGAGAAGTGAGTTTGTCACGAGCAGGCAATTGGCCGATGAAATCCTTGCCGCGATTGAGCAGGATCAGTTCATCCCATTCTTCCAGCCTCAGTTCGACGCCAAGAGCCTTGAAATTGTCGGCGCTGAAGCCTTGGTTCGATGGAATCATCCCGAACGAGGGCTGATATCGCCAGCTGCTTTCCTGCCAGTCGCGGAAAAAATCGGAAAGCTGTGCGCGATCGACGAGATCATCCTTACCAAGTCGCTGGACGCCGTGCGCAAATTCGAAGCGGAAGGGTTCAGGCTTCCCCGTGTCTCGGTCAATGTGTCTGCACAACGGCTGAGGGAGGAAAGCTTCCTCTCAAAGCTTTCGTCGCTCCGGTTCAATCCGGGTTCGCTGTCTTTCGAATTGTTGGAGTCGATTTCATTCGATGAGGAAGATCATGCGTTGAGCAAAGCGATCGAAAGCGTGAGAGGAATGGGCATCGAACTCGAAATCGATGATTTCGGTACCGGACACGCATCCCTGGTCAGCCTGATAGAACTGGCTCCCCATCGGTTGAAGATTGATCGCAAGCTCGTCAAACCGCTAGCGACATCGAACTCGCAGCGCAAGCTCATATCATCGGTCGTAGACATAGCGCGATCGATGGATATTGGCGTTGTAGCCGAGGGCGTGGAAACTTTCGAGCAGATCGAGATCTTGCGAGCCCTGGGGTGCTCGACGCTCCAAGGATTCCGGCTTGCGAAACCGATGCCTGAAAGCGAGGTTGTGCGGTTCGCGCTCGGGCGTGGTTGGATGCATTGACCACACGCAATCTGGTGCGCCGCGAGGTGGCACACCAGATTGGCTTGGAGACGTCAGACCTCAACAACCACGTCATTGCGAAACAGAAGGTGTATAAACGCGATCGAATATTCTGACGCGGCTTTCTGGTTCTGCCCGGTGATCAGCTTGGCATCTATAACGACCTGAGTGCCAACCGTTGTAGAGGCGGAATAGAGAATTCCCGCCTTTTCCATCTCAACCTGCGGCCAGTAGGGAATGAAGTTGTCCCCGTAGAGGGCTTCCACCTGAGCGTCCTCTGCCCGACTAAATCCGGTAGCCCGTCGCCCCTTCACGCGAGACGGGTTGTTAGCCAGTGCAATCGAGCCGTGGCAAATTGTACCAACGACTTTCTCCTGTTCCCAGAAGTGATCGAGTAGCTTTCCAAGCTCCTCATTCGGGAACAGGTCGACGGCTGCGCCGCCCCCGCCAACCACATGGATTGCGTCGTAGCGCGTAGGGTCAACGTCCTTAAGTGCGATTGTCGAGAAGAGCCGGGCAACTAGCGACTTGTCCGTAAGGAAGCCTTTGGAAACGAGGTCGTCAGCCTCCCAAGAGTTCTCGGCGAACGGATCGCTCATCGGGTCATACTTCACCTTGCCGCCTGCCGGGCTGGCGAAATCAATCTCGCATCCACGCTCAGAGAAATGCCAGTAGGGATGAGTCAACTCAGCGAGCCAATAGCCCATCTCCGAGCTGCTGGTAACGAACAAGATTTTCAATGCTTTCTCCGATTTGGATCAGATGAAGGTGACTTTGGTTTTGCATTAAGCTTCAAAATATGAAGTTATAACTACGAGGTCAAGGCATGCAGCTAGGGGATTGGCCCTGGCTAAAGGAGCGTGCTTTGGATTGGCTGATCGGCGAAGTCTGCCGATCATTCGAGCCTCAGTCGGTTGCGAAGGTGCGCGAATTGAGAACGCGGGCCGCCCAACCCCAGGCGGCCCGCGCCAGCCGTCGAACTTACGCTCCATCACGGTCTAGGGCAGACCATTTGGTGACGTCAGCGAGGCTTCACATGACGGCCATCATGCAGCTTAAACATGATGCTTGTAATGCTTGGAGTCAATCGGCCTGTTGAAAATATTGAATAATTTTAGTCCGTTATGCGATATTACACGTCGGCAGGAGCTGAGCAGAAAGAAGGAAAGTTGGACGATTTTTATTATAGAAAACTGGCTCAGTTGGCCTTGGTCCGATTTGCCCTATAACTTCAACGTGGGATCGAGCCAAACACGAAATCCTCCGAGAAATGCATTTTCGTTATGTCCCTGACGACAATGCTCCGGCATCGCCTTGAGCTTTTCAACATTGCCTCCGCCAATGACAATGTAGTCAGGTTCCAGTGCGGCGTTGAGCCTCTGTGTCACGTCAGCGACGGATTTACGCCAACGGGCCTTACCGCGTGCTTCAAGGCCGCGAAGTCCAACGTAGTCCTCAAACGTTTGCCGCTTCTTATATGGAAGATGGGCAAGCTCCATCGGCATGCACACGTTTTCTGCGATCATTGCAGAACCAAGCCCCGTCCCGAGTCCAAGAAACAGCATTCGGCCGCCCTCGTAACTGCCGATAGCTTGCATTAGCGCGTCGTTCACCATGCGGACCGGCTTCCCGAACGCGCCGCTAAAGTCGTAGCCTTTCCAGCCGGAGGCGAGGTTGTGCGGCTCAATGGAAGGGGCATTGTCCGAAATGGGACCGGGATACCCCATTCCGATTACGTCAAATTCCCAGTCTTTGCTGAGGTCTTTCACTGTTTTGACCATCAAATCTGGCGTCATCTGAGGTCCGGACACAGCTGATCGCTTTTCTCCCCCTTCGCTCAAATGAACTTTGACGTGGGATCCTCCCAAATCGATGGCGAGGACGCGCGGCGTTGATGCTCCACCGGTGGGAGAGATTGTGAGGTCGCTCATTGTTACTCCTTGGCGTGGGGCAAACTGTTCGGCCCACGCTCGCTTTCCCATCTCAAGCAGAGCCTATGAGGGCATAGACCTCGACTGGCTCCCCTACCCCTCGTAGTGGATAAGTCCCCAAGTGCGCCATTTCATCTTGGTACCCTCCCATCTCGACGAAGGCTTTTGAAAACAGCACCGATCGCTGGGTCTCTTTAGTAAGTTCCTCAAGTCGAGATGTGACATTAACGGCCGGTCCGATGACGGTAAAATCCAGGCGGTTTCGGGAGCCGATATTTCCATACATGACGTCGCCCACATGGACACCCATGCCGTAGCGCAACCTGCTTCGCCCGTGGTCCTCATGTTCGGCGTTCAGGGCTTCCATGGCTACCTTCGCCTCTCGAATAGCGGATAGCAGTCTTCCACAAGCGTCTGGATCCGTCAGTCGAAAGACAGCTAGCAGGCCGTCCCCCATGAATTTCAGGATCTCGCCGCCGTGACGCTCGATCGGACCGGACATCGCATCAAAATAACCGTTTAGCATTTCGATTACATCGTCTCGGGGCCAAAGATCGGAGATGGTGGTAAAATCGCGCAGATCACAGATCAGTATCGCCGCGCCGAGTGTCTCACCACTTCCTCTCGTGGTCGCACCCGCCAGGATCTGTTCGCTCGCGTGAGGACCCACGTAGGTTCGCAAGAGTGTTCGGGTGATGACGTTCTTTATTCGAATCTCACTATGCAATGTAATTGCAGGTAGCAGATCCTCTAACACCTGCATGTCCTCGTCGCTAAAACCGCCAGGGGCATCACAAGCGAAGCTGATGATGTGCTTTTTCCCTAGCGTGTGAATGAGGGGCCAGGCGACGTAATCGGTCATGCCCTGGTCGCGAAGATCGTCATAAATTGGATATTTTGTGGGATCGCCTCGACGTCCATAAAGTGGCTGCCTAACAACGGACGCCCCACCGAACAACTCGTTTACCGGACTTTGGAGGAATGCTGGTGTGCTTTCAACATCATACCCGAACGTATCGATCTCGGCCCCAGGCATTCCGTGACGCCAGACAATTCGGGCGCCGAGCCACTCCGGATGATTGGTGCGAAAGTGGAGGGTCGCCCGACCAATGGCGACACCTTGCGATCGAAGTCGCAGACACATCTCCACGAGAATGTTGTCGATGAACCGATCGTTCTGGACGTCGAGCATGAGCCAGTCGAGAATTCCGCGTCGTTGGATTGGCCACTTTCCCTGCGGGCCGTGCTTAACCGATCTCATCGCTTCGCTCGCACTGTAGTGACTGTAATCGCAACAGCAGGTAGGGCTGCTCTCTGAAGACCTCGTTTCCGGTCCACCTGTCTCATCGATTTGGGATTTGGCCAAGGAGGATGTCAAGCATTGCTTCGACGAGGCCGTTGATCGGTTCGAAGCTCGTGTGCAAAATCCGTAGCGTTCCACCGAGGGAGGCAAAGCCTAGTGTTTGCTCTTGTGAAATACCCGTCGAAACCGCAGGCCCCCAGATACCATTGAGAGTGACGTCTCCGAAGGCAATTGGAATTTCCAACGGCCCAAGATTGGTCATCAAAATCTCGGCGCCGTATACGTGTGCCCATACAGAAGCTGTCTCTGCCACGGTGGGATTTCCCGCCAGCGCGGCTCTTACCCCTCGAACGCCGAAGACGAGCACATCCGGGTCGTTGAACAGGCCCACCTTTGAGGAGAAGTGGCGTGCATCCTCCCAGAAAACGTCAGAGAACCTCAGGGTGTCGACGGTGACCGCGTTGATATATGCACCAAGGTTCTCCGTGTTCTCCAGGAGCCGCCGCCGCGCGTCAATTGGAGAGAAGACACGAGGCGGTATGACGGCATGCTGCGGCGTCAATGCGGCGAAGGCACGAGCGGCGGCTGCACTTAGGGCACCGTGGAGTGTCGTACCCTGCTCTCGGGCTAGTGTGCGAAGAGCGGTTACTTCATCTCTCGCGACGGAACCGATCCGTACTTGCGGCTTTTTGATATCGGCCGGTCGGTATCCAGGTGGGGGGAAGAGAGCATCAGTTCGAACCGGCGGGAACGACTTGATTGGCATCGAGAGATCGTCAACGGCCTGTTCAAGCGATCTGGGGTCCGCCGCAACGACTACCATTTGACCATTTGTCGCCCGCAAAATATCTCGGATTAGATGCACTGCAGATGGTCCGTCCCCTACCGAGTGATGCATCGTAAGGATCAGGGTTGACCGCGATCCGTCGGAGATCAGCTTCAGCCTGATTAAGGGGTCTACCAAAGCATCGATAGGTTGAGACAGCTCATCCTCGACGTAGGCCGTCCAAGCCAATGGATCGTCCTCTACCACAGATAAAGGAATTCCCCGTGGTTCGCCAATTTCGAAAATTGGATGTCCGACTTCGTCTGTTCTGATCTGCGCGGAGGCAAAAACAAGCTGCCGTCCAATATGCTCGGCCGCCCTCTGCCAATCTACTAGAGGGAACGCGCCTCCTAATTCCGCGATTGTACAAAAGTGCGTGCTGCGATTTTGGTTTAGCAGCCAGAAGGCCTTCTCAAGCCCGTCTAGTCGACGGAGCGTGTAAGGCGCACGGGATGATATTGTCACTGCATTGACTTTCGATGCTGAGATTTTGCCTAGTCACTGGGTCTAAAGCGAGCGCCACGCTGGCGATCGCACGACACTCAGTGAGGAAATGGCAGCGGATTATGCGCTCACGACTGCCATTTCAGCCCTGATCAGAACGCCACGACCGGGCTCTGCTTAGCAAGCAAATGATTGAACGTCAGGGAATACTCCGACGCAGACTGCTGGTTTTGACCAGTAATGAGCTTGCCGTCGGTCACGACGCGCACACCCCACTGTTCAACATGGGAAAACTTGACGCCCGCCTTTTCGAGAATGGGCTGAGGGTAATTGGGGATGAAATCCTTCCCGTAAAGCTTCTCAGCTGCAAGGTCCTCATCGAGCGAGAATCCGGTTGCGTTCCTTCCGTTCACACGGTCAGGATTGTTTCCAAGAGCGATGGTTCCGTGGCAGATCGCCCCGACGATTTTATCAGCAGCCCAGAAGTGCTCCAAGATCGCAGCAACGCGGTCATTTGGGTAGAGATCGACTGCTGCACCCGTGCCGCCTACAACGTGCACTGCGTCGAAATCGGTCGGGTTGATCTCATCGAGGGATTTCGTTGTGTCCAGCAACTCGGCCAGCGTCTTGTCGGAGAGGAAGCCCTTGCTGACAATGTCATTGGCCTCCCAAGACCCCTCACTCAAAGGGTTGCTCAAACGATCATGCTTTACCTTACCGCCCTTGGGACTAGCCAACGTGATCTCATGTCCGCGTTCGGTTAGGTGCCAATAGGGGCGTGTGAGTTCTGCCAACCAATATCCAAGGTCGGCGCTCGTAACGATAAATAGAACCTTCACGGTAGATCTCCGATTTCGGCGAGCGTTCGCCGGTTTGTCCGCCAGCACAAAGCCATACTGGTGAATTCCGTTTAAACTTCAAAATATGAAGCTGTTTTGTAAACGTCAAGCTGCATCGCAAGGCATTCGGTGTGACGTCCTCCCTAAGGGGGCGCAAAGCAAATCAGTTGACATCAGGATTGTTAGCTTCAATTAGTGAAGCAATTGCGCAACCCAGAAGGCTCAACAAATGTCGGACAGCCAAGCTTCCATGTCCCCAGCACCGCTTGCCCCAGACTTCATGGTCATCACCTCCAAAATCGAAATTTCCAAGCCAGCTGATGAGGCTTGGTCGACGATCGGCGCCTACGGTGACGCAGGAAAATACCTCAATGTCGAAAGTGAACAGATAAGCGGCGACGGAGGGATCGGAAGCGTTCGAACGATCGGCAACTCAATCGTCGAGGTAATGGTTGGCAAAGGCCCCCGTTCCTACACTTACACCCAGACTACAGGGCCGATGGCTCCTTTCAGCTATCATGGGAGTGTGGCGCTGGAGGACGCGGGTGAGCGCAGTTCGACGCTAATCTACACGATCAACTATGATCAGACGACGATGGACGGAGCAGCGCGAGAAGCTGCCGTGGGCCGGATTCGGCCTCGGTTTCAGGGAATGATCGAAGCCATGAAGATTGCCGCAGAGGCCACTACGCCCTCCTGACAGCTACGCCGACCTGAACAATGAAGAAATCCGGCTCGTCGGCCTCTGCGCCGCGAGCCAATCAAATTTGAGTGGTCTCCCAATGAAATACCTGATTATCCATGCTCATCCTGAACCTGCGTCTCTCTCGGCCTACCTTAAGGATCGAGCGGTGACTCACCTCACAGCTGCCGGTCACGAGGTTGAGGTTTCCGATCTCTATAAGATGGAGTGGAAGGCCGTCGCCGATGCCAAAGACTTTCCCAGTCGGGCGGAAAACGAAGGGCCTTTGAATTATTCAAGGGCCTCCAAAAAGGCGTTTGCGGCCGGAGAGCAATCGGCCGACGTAGCGGAGGAGCAGCGAAAGTTGCTTTGGGCTGATGTTGTCGTCCTGCAGTTTCCACTCTGGTGGTATGGAATGCCAAGCATCCTCAAGGGTTGGGTCGATCGCGTTTACGCATATGGTTTTACCTATGGTGTCGGGCCATCGGGTGGCGCGAACTGGGGAAACCGGTTCGGCGAAGGCGTATTCAAGGGAAAGCGAGCGATGGTCGCAATGACCGTCGGAGGACGCATGGCGCACTACGGTCCTCGCGGTGTGAACGGAGCGATCGACGACTTGCTCTGGCCCATCCAGCATGGGGTGCTTTACTACCCGGGCTTCGACGTACTTCCTCCGACTGTTTTCTACGAGGTAAATCGCGCCGAACCGGATGCCGTAGAGACTATGGCAAAGACGTTCGTTGAGCGACTTTTGAATGCCTCCACTACGGAACCTATTCCGTTCATCCCACAAAACGGAGGCGACTACGACGACATCCAAGTTCTGAGGCCCGGTGTTGGAAGTGACGAAGCGGGGCACGCGCGGCATCAATATTCACCCGCCTATGTCTCGAACACATGGCTGGGTAAATCAGGGGACTACACCGCCAAACACATCCCACCAACATCCCGCGATGATGACCAATCGTAACGGTCAGCCGATCCTTGGCGGGTTAACTCGCTAACCTCAAGATTATCAGGACATCATTATGAGTGAAACATATTCGCTAAGCGAAACAGCCCTCCTCCTCGTTGACGTGCTCAACGACTTCCTTGACGAAAAAGGCAAGCTGGCCGGTCGCATCGGTCCAATGCTCGGAAAAACGGATCTAATCGCCCACCTTGGCCGCTTGGTGGCCGGTGCGCGTGCTGCTGGCGTAAAGATCTTCTATGTGCCTCACGGCTTGCATGAGCATAGCTTCGACGACGTAAAGCATGTCCATCCCAGGTGGCAGTGGGCAATGGAAAACAAGCTGTTCTGGAAGGGGGAATGGGGTGCCGACTTTTTCCCACCGCTCGCGCCAGTAGACGGGGATGTCATCATCAGCCGCCACAGAACATTCGACAGCTTTGTGAATACCGACATGCTGGCCAAGCTCAAGGAGCACAACATCCAGAAGGTAGTCCTTGCTGGATTGACGTCCCACACATGCGTCGAGAGCGCTGGGCGCCACGCGCTTGAAGAAGGCTTCCATGTCACGTTCCTCAAGGATGCCGTTGCAGAGTTCACAGAGGAAGCTCACCAGGCAGCGATCAACCTGAGCTATCCTACCTTCGGCCACAACGTCACCACCATTGACGAGTTTCTCGCCGCTGTCGAACGGGTTCCGGCCTAACGACAGTTGGGGCCGTAATCGCGGCCCCAAGCTCCCGATCATGGTAATGTAGCGCCCATGACTGACATCATTTGACAAGGCAACCTATGACCAAACAGACACGCAGCGCACTCATCACTGGCGCTTCAGCGGGTATCGGCAAGAGCTTCGCTGAGCACTTAGCACACACAGGGCACGATCTCGTGCTTGTGGCTCGTCGGACTGACCTCCTTGAAGCTTTGGCGGATAGGCTCCGAAACGAAAGCGGAGTCGACGTGGAAGTTCTCCCGGCAGACCTTTCTACAGATGAAGGTGTAGGAAACGTCGTCGCGCGTATCAGCAGCGGGCCTCCGATCGACCTATTGATCAACAATGCCGGATATGCCTCGCGCGGCAAGGTCGCAGAACTGGACGCCGACGCCCTTGACCATATGCTTCGCGTGAACGTTATGGCGCTCAGCCGCTTGTCGCGTTATGCGATGGGCCGCATGGTCGCTGAAGGTCGCGGAAGCATCATCAATGTCGGCTCCGGCACCGCGTTCATGCAATTTGCTGGCAACGCCGGTTACGGCGCATCCAAAAATTTCGTGATGGCCTTCACCAGACATATGCATTTGGAAGCCGAAGGTACCGGCGTTCGAATACAGTTGTTGGTGCCGGGACTGGTATCCACGGATTTCCACGCGGTCGCGGGTGGAGACATTGCCAATTTCCCGCCTGAGCGTGTGATGAAACCGGACGATCTGGTGGTCGCGTCGCTCCGGGCGCTCGAGAAAGAGGAGCCTGTGTGTATTCCGTCGCTGCCTCAGATCAGCGACTGGAATGCATACGTGAAAGCAGAAGGCGCTGTTGCCGCCAATACTTCGCGTGATCACATTGCCGCCCGGTATCACGCGAACTGAGCGCCTGCATCTCTAGCCTCACGGTCACAGGCTGGAGATGTTCTCCTGAGCGGATCGATTCTACCGTCCATCAAAATGTGTTGATCGCGCCGGGCGGTTGCCAATCGACCGCCATGACGGTATTAGCTTCAATAAATGAAGCAATAACGGAGAAGCACATGCCTGTAGGATCATCCACCTGGAAAGGTACTTGGAAGCAGGGCAAGGGTACAATCTCGACAGAGAGCGGCAGCCTGCCTGCTATCCCGTATAGCTATGCTAGCCGTTTCGAAGATTCTGCCGGTGCTAGCCCCGAAGAGCTACTGGCCGCAGCGCACGCAGGTTGCTTCAACCAAGCCCTGGCAAACAATTTCGGCATGATCGGCTTCGAAGCAAAATCGATTGAGTCGTCGATCAACGTGGACCTGCAATTCGTAGAAGGCCGTCCTACCATCATGGGCGTTCACATAACAACGCAAGCGAGCGCTCCCGGAATAACGAAGGAGCAGTTTGACGGATGCGCGGAGCGTGCCCGAGCCAACTGCTCGATCTCGAAGGCTCTCAAGTCAGAAATCACACTCGAAGCCAAGCTCATAGATTGAGCGTCGTTCCACCGACGGAGGCCAAGACCGACATGACTGAATACCAGACCCTTAGAACTCGTTTCGAGAACGGTGTCCTCTTCGCGGAAATCGACAGCCCGCCAATGAACTTGTTGGGCCCCGCCCTCGTCCAGGATCTCGTCACACTGATTCCCAAGCTGGACGAAGACGACGGACCACGCGTCGTGGTGTTTTCCAGCGCTGACCCTGACTTCTTCATTCCACATGTCGACATGACGAAGATCGCGGAATATCGGCAAATCGCTGCAAAACTTGTCGGAGAGCCATCTATTGGGCTCCTGTTCCGCCGTCTCAGTCTGACTAAGGCGGTAACGATTGCCCAGATTTCGGGCCGCGCTCGCGGTGCTGGGAGCGAATTCGCACTGGCGTGCGACATGCGCTTTGCATCGAGAGAAAAGGCAATCTTTGGTCAGATCGAAGCTGGCTTCGGGCTTTCACCTGGCGCAGGTGGGATTCAGCACCTTGCCCGGCTTATGGGCCGTGGTCGGGCGCTTGAAGCACTTCTCAGCTCGAACGACTTTGATGCAGATACAGCAGAGCGATACGGGTGGATCAACCGATCTCTACCCGATGCGGAGTTGGCGTCGTTCGTCGCTTCCCTTGCCAAGCGGATTGCAAATTTCCCACCTGGAGGTGTTCAGGCCATCAAGGAGCGTATGAGCGCAATCAATCTGGCGTCGGAGGACGACTTCCGGCGGGATTCCGACCTATTCGGCGTCGGCGCACAGGATCCTGAAAACAAAAGGCGGATTGGCGCAATTGCCAAGAGCGGAATGCAGACCCGTGGCGACACCGAACTCAACTTCGGACGACTGCTCGGCGAGATTTCCGAATAACTTTCGCTGTCAAACGACCATCGCAGACTGCAGAAAATCAGATCAAAGGATAGCCACTTGGAAAACGCGACCCGCAAGCCAACCGTCGTACTCGTGCATGGTGCCTTCGCGGAGTCTGCCAGTTGGAATGGCGTCATCGTAGAGCTACAGAAGCGCGGCTATGTGACCATCGCAACGCCAAATCCTCTCAGATCCGTTGAAGGCGACGCCGCCACCGTTTCCCGGGTTGTTGCGGCCATCGACGGGCCGGTCGTTCTAGTTGGTCATTCATACGGCGGGCAGGTAATAAGCAATGTGAAAGACAGCGGCAACATCAAAGCGCTCGTCTACGTCGCTGCATTCGCGCCAGACGAAGGTGAGAGCGGCGCCGCGTTGGCCGGTAAGTACCCGGGCAGCACGTTAGAACAGGCTCTCGCGCAGCCGATCCCGCTTGAGGGTGGCGATGTGGATCTGTGGATTCGGCATGACAAGTTTCACGCGCAGTTCGCGGCCGATATGAGCCAATCCGAGGCGGCACTCATGGCCGCGACCCAGAGGCATGCTGCTGGCGGCGCGTTGAACGGCCCCTCTGGCGAGCCACTATGGAAGGCGGTGCCGTCCTACTTCATCTACGGCGACGCCGATGTTTGCCTACCGCCCCAAGGATTGGGTTGGATGGCAGATCGAGCAGACTCGCGGAAAACGGTCGTGATACCTGGCGCCTCTCACGTTGTCATGGCATCCAATCCTCTAGCGGTTGCAAACCTCATCGACGAAGCGGCTCAATCCGCCGACGTCCTCATGCACATCGAGGGCATTCAGCCCTAAAGGGCTACTCGGTGCCCCTGGGCCAGACGTAAGACAGCACTTGACGCCCTAATCGTCTGCGTGAGTGCAATAACACCTGAGTATTACTTCATTTTTTGAAGCGCCTTCGTATTCTGCGAACCTAATAGGCTTGCGCGACCTTTCCCAATTAGAAGGCAATTTCAATGCGATCGATCAAGGTCAACGGCCAGGCAGTGGATGTTGATGCCCCAAATGACATGCCGCTCCTGTGGGTCATTAGGGATCTTTTGGGAATGACCGGCACGAAATATGGTTGCGGTATTGCGCAGTGCGGCGCATGTACGGTCCATATTGACGGACGCGCGGTCAGATCCTGCGTCATGCCGGTCTCCGCCGTGGGCGACCGCAATGTGACCACCATCGAGGCCGTTGGAATGACGGACTCCGGACGTCGCGTCCAGGCTGCGTGGCTCCAAGAAGAAGTTGCGCAATGCGGATACTGTCAGTCCGGGCAGATCATGTCCGCCGCTGCCCTCCTCTCACATGTGCCAAGTCCCTCTGATTCCGAGATTGATGCCGCCATGTCCGGCAACATCTGTCGATGCGCGACCTACGAGCGAATTCGACGCGCGATAAAAGAGGCTGTGACCCTATGAACACGGCAACATCCGACATATCGCGTCGCTCACTCCTCAAGGGCGCACTGATCCTGGGCTTTGCTTTGCCCGTCGCTTCGAAACTCAAAGCGGCGAACCTCGCGCCAGGCGCCGCTTCAGTCTCCCCAGACGGCAAAGTGCTTATGCCGAGCGGCTTCATCAGCATAGGCGCAGACGGAATTGTTTTCATCATCCCGAACGTCGAGATGGGCCAAGGCATCTATACCGCCGAAGCCATGCTCATCGCCGAGGAACTTGAGATCGGCTTTGGTCAGTTTACCGTGGTTCCGGCGCCTCCAAATCCGGAACTCTACGCTACGCCCTTGCTGCATTTTCAGGGAACCGGCGGCTCGACCTCGATAAGAAGCTGGTGGGAGCCGCTGCGAAAAGCCGGAGCCACTGCTCGAATGATGCTGGTCACAGCTGCAGCCAATCGTTGGAACGTAGATCCTGGCAGCTGTCTCGCGGCGGACGGACGGGTTTCGCACCCCGATACCGGGCGCTCTCTCGCATATGCCGTGATCGCCGCCGAGGCAGCGGCGTTGCCGCCTCCAACCGACGTTCCCCTGAAAGACCCTGCGGATTTCAAACTCATAGGCAAGTCGGCGAAACGTATCGACATGCCAGGGAAGGTAGACGGCTCCGCAATCTTCGGCCTAGACGTTCGCGTTCCCGGGATGAAGGTTGCAAGCGTTATAGCCTCACCGGTGTTCGGGGGCCGTCTCCGATCCGTCGATGACTCAGACGCACTGAAGGTCCCCGGGTTTGTCGAGGTTATCAAGATCGACAATGCGATAGCAGCGGTTGCAGATAATACTTGGGCAGCTCAGCGATCCGCAGCAGCGCTCAAGATCGAATGGGACGACGGAGACAACATCAACGTCTCAACTGCCTCCATTCGAGACGAACTGGTCACTGCGTCCAAGGACGGAACGCCCATCGTAGCGCTGAACCAGGAAGGCGCGATCGAGGGGCTTTCGAAGGGCACGAAACGTCTGGACGCGACCTATGAGCTTCCCTTTCTGGCGCATGCCACGATGGAGCCCATCAACACGATTGTCCACGTCCAGCCGGACGGTTGCGACATCTGGTGCGGAACACAGGTCCCAGCGACGGCCGTGATGCTTGCTGCGCAGATCACTGGCCTGCCCCAGGACAAAGTTCGGATGCACAATCAGCTGATTGGTGGCGGGTTTGGCCGTCGCCTGGAAGCGGATTCCATCGCGCAAGCCACCCAATTCGCAAAGCAAGTTTCCTACCCGCTGCAGGTCGTGTGGACCCGTGAAGAGGACATCCGGCAGGACTATTTCCGGCCCGCCTACCACGATCATGTATCGGCAACACTTGGGGCCGGTGACCTCCCAATCGCCATGTGGCACAGAACAACCGGTGGCTCTGTCCTCGCGCGGTTCGCGCCTGCGGCGATGGGGCCTGATGGGTTGGACAGCGACGTCGTCGAAGGTTCGGTTGAGATCCCGTACGATATCCCGAAGCGGCGAGTAGACTGGGTGCGCCACGACCCTCCCAAAGGTCTGCCGTTCTCATGGTGGCGCGGTGTTGGGCCAGCTCACAACGTGTTCGTCATCGAGACTTTCATCGACGAGCTTGCCCACAAGGCTGGGCAAGACCCTATCGAATATCGCGCGAAGATGCTCGCCCATAACCCTCGTGCCCTTGCCGTACTGAACCTCGCTGCAAAAGCGTCGGATTGGGCAACTCCCCTGCCCGCGCGTCACGGACGAGGTGTTAGCCTTCACCAGGCATTCGGAAGTTTCTGTGCGCTTGTCGTTGAAGTGGCCGTCTGGCCTGAAGGAACAATCAAGTTGATCAAGGCCACCGCCGCCATCGACTGCGGCTACACCGTCAATCCGGATACTGTCGCGGCGCAGATTGAGGGCGGCACCTTATTCGGGCTCTCCGCAGCGCTATTCAGCGGAATTGAGTTCGAAGGTGGGAAGACGGTCCAAAGCAATTTCCATGACTACCGGATACTCCGGATCGACGAAGCGCCGCGAATGTCCGTCCACCATATTCAAAGCGCGGAAAACCCGGGCGGTATCGGCGAGGTCGGAACAGCGTCAGCCTTCCCGGCCCTTGGAAACGCGTTGTTTGCAGCGACGGGCGTCCGCCTGCGATCGACACCGTTCGACCATACGAAGCTGGTGTCTGAAGCATCCGACAAGCCGGTCCTCACCAGCCTGGCCCCGACAGTAGGTATCTCGCTTGCGTTGGGGACGCTTGCAAAAATGACGGGCGTCGCCAGGTCGGGAGGTGCCGAATGAAGCCGCTAGCTTTGGCAGCCTCTGCGCTGGTCGCAAGTCTCTGTCTCATCGGCCCAGCTGCGGCGCAGACTTCAACTAACGCAGATTTAATCAAGCGCGGGGAATACCTGACCCGCGCGGCGGATTGCGAGGCCTGCCACACCGTCGAAGGCGGCAAGCCTTACATTGGTGGCCGTCCGTTCACGCTTCCCTTTGGCGTCATCTACTCTCCGAACATCACCCCGGACGTCAAAACCGGTATTGGTGGCTGGTCTGACGATGAATTCGTTCGTGCGCTGCATCAAGGCATCGGCAAAGAAGGCGAACACCTCTACCCAGCGTTTCCGTACGCCTCGTACACCGGTCTGAGCCGGGGAGATGCGCTTGCGATCAAAGCTTACCTCTTCAGCCTTCCACCGGTTGAGCAGGAGACCAAAGAAAACACACTAGCCTTCCCGTTCAACCAACGCTGGGGAATGGCGTTCTGGAACGTTGTAAACTTGGTCGACAAGCGATTCTCGCCAGACCCCAAGCAAAGTGACGACTGGAACCGGGGCAACTATCTCGCAAATGCGCTGGGTCACTGCGGCGAATGCCATACACCGCGCACCCTTTCCTTTGGTTTGAACACCAGTCGTGGCTTCGCGGGCGCGGAGATCGAGGGGTGGCGGGCATACAATCTAACCTCTGATAAGGACCGTGGGTTGGGCAGCTGGACGGATGCCCAGCTCGAATCCTACTTGTCCACCGGGCACGCTGAGGGCCGAGGAGCAGCTGCGGGGCCTATGGAGGAAGTCGTCAGGCTGAGTTTGAGCCACCTGACCCAGCCCGACATCCACGCTCTCGCAGTCTATCTCCGGTCCATCCCGCCTCAGTCGGCCGAACATGATCCGATCGTGAATACGGACCCACCAGCACTGCGAGAAGCTGCCTACGTTCCGGGCGGTCCCAATACGCTCGGTCGGACTGTATTCGAAGGCTCCTGCGCAAGCTGCCACGGGTGGGACGGCACAGGGATGCAGACACCGCATGCGGATCTCAAGGGAAGCGGAGCGGTAAACGATCTCCAGGCGATGAACCTGATACAGGTCGTCTTGAACGGGGCCTCGGCAAATACTGCGTCCGGACAAATGAGGATGCCTGCGTTTGGGAAGTCTCTGAGCGATGCTGAGATCGCCGCTGTTGCGAGCTACGCAGTCGATCGCTTTGGGGGGCAGAAAGCTTCGGTTACATCAGATGACGTGCGCAAGGCTAGGCTTGGCGCCGCTGCACTCGACCTCAAACCATACATCAATGCGGCAATTGTGCTGGCGATTGTATTGTTCCTCGTAGTGATCGCGCTTGTCCCGGTCTGGTTTGGCCGCAAAAGAGTGCAAATCCACAGCTGAACAAACGGAGCATTCTGGGCACAGACAATGGCGACGGCGCATTGAATGTTTTCAACTTTGAGGTTTAAATGCGCCAGCTTTGGCTTCCTAGAAAGTCTGGCAAAACTTAGGTAGCTCGAAGGAAATTAGCTTGCAATTTACACTCGTCCCTCGAAATCAACGAGTCCCGGCCCAAGGGATCGATCATGCTTACCTGTGGATCGATCATTGGAATGACTATCGGTTCGTTACCATGTTCAACATCACGCTTTTTGACGAGTTCGGTCAAATACATGAACTTGGCGATACAAAGATTGGCTTCGTGGGGCAAACCACTGCGACCGATACGTATGCGACCTTGCGGACAACATTTCCAGGCTTGGGCGACCAGTATTTTTCCCTTGGAACCGACGTTGAATACTACCGGGCGCTTAGCAACGTCTCGCCATCCTGCCGTGTGAATTTTCTGCGGGGCCTTCGAGACATTGTCGATGACGAACAGGCAATGGGGCAAGCATCGGGACAAGAGGTGTTCAAGACCTCTCTGCTTCGTTATGTCAGCATTTCGGTCGTCACTGAACAGTACAAGCGTGTGCTTGGGGGCGACGCCCCCCTTACGAATTTTCGCTTCGATTATGTTCGCCCGCAGAGCGACCGTTTCGCCGAGATCGCTCTCAATTTTGCTGTAACGGCTGGTTCGAAACCTAGTACAAATATTCATGCCATCATAGGACGCAATGGGGTAGGCAAAACCACTCTCTTGAACGACATGATCAGCCTGATCATGCAAGGAACTGTGACTCTTGGGGGCTTCTCGACCACCGGCCCCTTTCAGATGACGACACCTCTCTCGCCAGTCTATTTTTCGAGCTTGGTCTCAGTCTCGTTTAGCGCCTTCGATCCCTTTACGCCCCCGCTCGAACAAACAGATCCGGAACGCGGGACGCGATATTCATATATCGGGCTCAAGGATCCGGCAGATCCGTTAGGAAAATTAAAGTCTCTGCAGGCTTTAAGGTCGGAATGCCTGAATAGCCTAAACGAGTGCTTCGCGGATACCAGGAAACGCGCCCGCTGGCTGAAAGCCATCAGGACGTTGGAATCCGACGACAACTTTGCTCAAATGGAACTGCCTACGCTGGCGGACTACAACGACACTGACAGACAGCGCACCGGGGAATGGCTCGTTTCGAACATGAGCGCTGGCCACGCACTGGTCCTTTTAACTGTTTCGAAGCTGGTGGCTCGGGTGGAGGAAAAGACACTTGTGTTGCTGGACGAGCCTGAGAGCCATCTGCATCCACCTCTTCTTTCCGCCTTTACGCGAGCACTTAGTGAGCTTCTGCATAATCGAAACGGAGTGGCAATCGTTGCCACGCACTCGCCCGTTGTTCTGCAGGAGGTTCCCCGATCGTGCGTAACTGTTATTACGCGTGCTCGTTTGGCGCTATCCGCCCAACGCCCCACCATTGAAACATTCGGTGAGAATGTGGGTGTCTTGACGCGTGAGGTCTTTGGATTGGAGGTCTCGAAATCGGGATTTCATTCCCTGCTTGAGATTGATTCCCTGCAAGGTAGCGACTACGAAGCGATCTTAGCCGAATATAGCGGCCAGCTCGGACAAGAAGCGCGAGGGATACTCCGCGCAATGCTTTCGACTCCAAAGTCGGATCTATCTCGTTCATGAAGCAGCTATCTTTGCCGCCACAGGGCGCGGCCGATGTCTTTTTGAGCTGCGTAAATGCGGTTCCCGATCAAGTCACTCGCGCCAACTATATCGCCAACCATGGTCATATCGTGCAGTCGATAAGTGCATACTCCGCCGCGTCGGCCTCAAAATCATGGTATGGCCTACCGAGGGCGGCTTGGGGTCAAGCGGACGCCATCGTCGTTGGTTCCCTTTCCAAAGGCAATCTCACCGATCTTTACACCAGTTACATGGTGCCAAGCACTATGCCAGCCAGAGTGACCTACGACGAAATTATGGTCGCAGCGAACGGTAAATGCCCCTTCTGCGGGGGGATCGGCCTTGTCTCTACCTTGGATCACTACCTGCCGAAGTCTGCGTTCCCTCTGTACTCAGTTCTTCCTGCCAACCTCGTGCCCTGCTGCAAGGATTGCAACACGGGAAAGAGCGGCACGTTTGGTCTTCAACGAGCCCAGCAGCCCCTTCATCCTTACCTCGACGATCCTAAGTTTTTCAATGAGCGATGGGTCCATGCACATGTCGAAAACACCAATCCGATAGGGCTGCAATTCATCTGTGCTCCCCCGCAGACGTGGCAACCAGTAGAGCGAGAACGTCTTCTCAGCCACTTCACCGACTATAATCTTGCGTATCGCTATGGCGTGCAGGCTGGCGCTGAGCTTGCGAAAGTCATCGACAGCCGGAAAGGCAGCTTGAAGAGCCTCTCACCAGCCTCTTTCCAAGCATATCTCGCGGAAAGTGCGATGAGCCCGGGGTTCGACGTAAACGGTTGGAACCGGACTATGTATTATGCGCTCGCGAACACACCGTGGTTTTACAATGCGGATTTCGAGGGGCCTGTTTAGTGTTGCTGTCACAAGCGTTCAGCGATGCCGACGGGCTGCACTTAAGATGTAGGGCGGATTTTCTTGTCCGCCCTACGCACAATCAGTTAGCCCACGGCTCAAGAACCATTTTCCCCGTCGTCTTGCGACCTTCAAGCAGCTTGTGAGCCTCAACCGCCTTAGCAAGCGGAAGCACGATCCCGACGGGGAGTTTCAATTTTCCGGCAGTTGCCAGTTTCACAAGCTCGGCTATTTCAGCCCTCACTAGCTCGGGCTTCCTGCGGAAGTACCCGCCGATATAGAAGCCGGTGATGGACTGGTTTTCGATAACGAGAGCCTGAGGGTCGACCTGAACCGCTTCGCCACTTGCCATTCCATATACGACCATCCTTCCGAAGGGTGCCAAGGCATCCAGAGCTTGGAATACTGTTTGCCCACCTGCCACTTCCAAGATGATGTCGGCTCCCAAGCCACCGGTCATGTCCTTGACGACCTGCGCCCAGTTCGGATCGGTGTAGTCAACGGCTGCATCGGCGCCCAGATCAAGCGCGAATTGCCGCTTCTCCTCGCTGCTAGCTGCAGCGATGACCTTCCCTGCGCCGTATTCTTTCGCCAATTGGACTGCGAAGGATCCAACACCGCCAGCTGCCGCCTCGATCAGAACGGTCTCGCCCTTCACGAACCTGCCGTTTTCCTTGATAGCAAATACTGCCGTAAGGCCCTGGATAACGAGCGTAGTGGCCTCAGCCGGTGAGATCCCTGCGGGAAGCGGCACAACCGTCTCGGCGGCGACAACGATGTACTGCGCGTAGCCGCCTTCTCTGCAGGTGACGTATACCGGAGTACCCACGGCAGGTTCGGAGACACCCTCGCCGAGAGCCTCGACCGTCCCGCCGATTTCGCCACCCAACGTAAATGGGACGGGAGAAGGCATCGGGTATGGATCACCTCGCCGTCTGAGGACGTCCGCGAAATTGACGCCGACCGCCTCTACCTTGATCAGCACCTGCCCAGGGCCGGGTGTCGGGTCGGGAACGTCTTCGTAAATGAGAACTTCAGGGCCGCCTGTCTCGTGGAAGCGAACTGTTTTCATAAAACTCTCCAATCTGATACCTGATAATTGTCAGGCATGAGGGTAAATGTGAACTGCTGTGGGTACAGACAAACCTATCGGGCCTGGGTCAGAACTTCTCGGCCCATGGGCGAAGGTCGACTTCTTGGGACCAGGCGTCACGAGGCTGCTTCAGGACATCTAAATACGTTTGAGCGATCGCATCAGGCGTAAGAAGTCCGTCACTCGTATCGCTGACACCGGACTTCCTTACGCCGCCGTCAATGATGAAGTGAGCTACATGGATGCCTTTCGGACCGAGTTCCCGTGCCGCACTTTGGGCGAGCCCTCGCAATGCGAACTTGCCCATTGCGAACGCCGCTGACTGCGGGAACCCCTTGATGGATGCCGAAGCGCCAGTCAGTAGGATTGCGCCGTGACCCTGCGGTACCATCCTTCGCGCGGCGTGATGAACCGCCAGGAATCCGCCGAACGCCGTAATGTCGAGGGCGCGATGGACGTCGGAGGGATTGAGTTCGGCCAGGGGACCATGAGCCCTCGCACTGGCGTTGTAGACGACAATGTCCGGCGCTCCGAATGCCTCATCCACCTCGTCGAATAGTTGTTCAACCGAGAAAGCGTCCGCCGCATCGAGGACCGGAAATGCCTTCGCACCGGTCTCCTGTGCAAGATCGCTGAGCTTTTCGACGTTTCGAGCCGCCATAGCGACCTTAACACCAGCCTTTGTGAGAGATCGCGTTAGCGATGCACTGATCCCCGGCCCTGCACCGATAATAAGTGCGGTCTTGAAGTTGAGCATGCCCAGTCCTTTCAGTTAAATTTGTTACGCTCAGCAACGAGCGGGATAGCCGTCAGGGCCGCAAGCAAGAACGCGAGGCCAAAGTTGGCGGGCACACCAAGAGTGTCCACAACCGCACCACCCGCGATGGCTCCAAAAGCGATGCCAATCTGTACCGTGCTTACAAATAGTGCCGATGCGGCCTCTGCATGCTCAGGCGAATTTCGAACGACCCATGAATTCATGCTTAGCAACACTGCGCCATTGCATATCGCCCACACCACTAGGACCAACACGGTAATTCCCAACGAGCTTGAAGTGAAGGGTAAAACAAGGAAGCAGGCAGAGAACAACACAACTAGAGTGGCGAATACAGCCAGAGGATAGCGCCCCAAAAAGGCCGGAGCACTTAGATTGGCCGCAAAACCGATCGCGCCGAAAACGAGAAGTATCCACGGGACGGCAAGTGGCGGCAGACCAACAAAGTCGATCAGGTAGGGAGCGATGTAGGTGTAGGCAGCGAGATGAGCTGAGATGATTAGGGCAGTTGCGGCGAGGCCCATCTGTGTTCCTCGCGCTAGCAAAGCAGATGCTATAGCGGACCAACTCTGGCGGCTTTGCGGGATGATGGACGGAAGGAATATCAATTGCCCGACAAAGGCGATTGTGACCAATGCGGCCGTCGCGACAAACGACGCCCGCCATGTCGAAATAGAACCAAAATACGTGCCAAGGGGCACCCCGATGACAGTCGCTGCAGTTACGGCGGAGAAGACGATCGACATGGCGCGAGCGGACTGCTGGCTCTGGACCAGGCTCCCGCTCGTCGCCAAGGCAACCGTCCAAAACCCTCCAAGGCAGATACCGAGAAGCGCCCTAGCTGCCAGAAGAACCAAGAAATTCGGAGCGGTAGCTGACACCACGTTAGACAGGAACAACAGCCCGCTCAACGCTAGCATCACTAGGCGCCGGTCGATCGCTTTCGTTCCAATCAAGATCACTGGAGCAGCTACAGTTGCGATCATGCCTGGCGCGGTGATCATTAGGCCAGCGCTTCCAAGCGACACGTCGAGGGTTCGCGCCACCTCGGGAAGAAGGCCAACCGGAAGGAACTCAGTCGTCACAAGGGAGAAAGCCCCGAGCGCAACAGCGAACACCGAAAGCCATTCTCTTCGTGTTGAAGCCTGCCCAGCTCGGCCCAGAGCAACTGTTTGCGATTTAACGTCCAGATCCATCGAAATCTCTTGGTTGGATGCTCAAGCATGATGATCATCATGCTTGAGCATCCATGATCGATCTCAATTGCCCTGTCAATCGGGGGCAATGAGACGGCCGGGCTACGCTGCCTTGTTGTGAGGGAACAGCGCCCGAAGGGTTTCTTCGTCAACTTCAGACTTGAACGAGAGCTTTTCTTTCATGGCCAACGCACGAGCCACGGCCGGACGCTGCGCAATGGTGTCCATAAACCGCTGAACGTTGGGATAGTCTGCCAACCCCTTCTCGCCGAAGATAAAGCCCGCGATCGATGCCCAACCCCAAAGTGCCATATCCGCAATTGAATACTCAGCCCCGGCTAGGAACTCGTTCGTCGAAAACCGGTCGTCCAGAACGCGATAGTGACGCTCTACTTCCTTGAGATAGCGGTTCTTTGCATATTCGAGGTCGCCCGGCGCGAAATGCAGGAAATGAACCGCTTGGCCAGAGAACGGAGAAAGACCACTTGCCACAAATTCGAGCCAAGATAGAGCCGCAGCCCGCTCCTTGGCGCCCGCTGGGAGATACTTGCCATGCTTCTCCGCCAGGTAGAGCAGGATCGCGTGAGAATCGAACACGATGACGTCGCCATCGACTAGGGCCGGAACCTTGGCATTGGGGTTGATAGCTCGGAAAGCCTCAGAATGCTGCTCCCCCTTGAAGATGTCGATTGGCTCGATCTCGAAAGGCAGGTCCAGCTCTTGGATCAAAAGCGCGGCTTTCATCGAATTCGGCGTGGCGTGGAAGTACAGTTTAAGCATGAAAATGCCTTTCCCCTTTACGGAGGCTATCGTTGGAAACTGATGGCATCAGCAACATCTGGGAGAGCACCCTGCGGCGCATCGCGGCAGTACACGAGCAAGATCGGAGCATTCCAGGAGCTTGAAAATGCGCCGAGGTCGCTACGTTGCGACTGCCGCGACCGGCGCGGGCGCACACCATAATCGCGACGCCCCTTTATAGCTTCATTTTTTGAAGCTTCAAGTCCTAGCCAACGAGCTTGAGGGATGCTACAGCGTCTTCAGATCTCGATATGGGGAAGCTGTTCTAAAAATCTCCGGAGAGTTGAGCGATGACCTCGTCCAAGATTTCCTTTGACAACGCTTCATCGTCCACCGCGCGGGCGAGAACCATAGCGCCAACGAGAGACGCGGTCATGCGGATTGCTTTTCGCCGTGGCTCGCTACTTCTTGGCCAACGGAAATGTGTGGCAACCTTATTGATAAAAGCACCGATGTAACGAGTAATCGCAGGCCGCGCGGATGGATCGCGTGTTAGTTCTGACACAAGAGAAGACATCAGACAGTATGAGCCGGGATTGTCCCTGGCTCCGACGCTCAGATAGGAAGAGGCGAACGTCGCTCGGCCTTCCTTAGTGGTCTCGTTGCTTGCTATGCGTTGTAGTGCGGAAGCGTTCACATAGTCCACGCAATCTGAGACCAGATGCTGCTTTGACTGAAAGTGGTTATAGAAAGATCCATGAGTGAGGTGAGCGGCCTTCATAAGGTCATTGACTGACACCTCGCTAACGCCGCGCTCTCGAAATAGCTTGGCTGCTTGCTCCAGGATCCGCTCGTGCTTCTCGGCAGTCTCCGCTGCGGGATACCGCATCGCTCACCCCTATTGAATATATTCCGCTTTTTGGCGCAGCCAGCTCTTGGCGACGCCTCCATTTCCACGACCATTGAATAGCCGAAAACCATAGGGGGGTCGAGCTATGGCCTCCTGCTAGAGGGCTCAAAAAGACCCCCAAAAGGCAGATTTACGAAATTTCTTGACTTCAAACGCATGATTGAAACATATGTTTGAACTGAAACTGAGGAGTTCGCGTGAGTTCACGCCCCTCGACTGCCGAACCAAGGAGGAGGACGCCTTGAAACTTGCTAGTTTGAAATCGGGCCGGGACGGCCGCTTGATTGTTGTAAGTCGCGACAACGAATGGGCGACTGATGCCTTCGACATCTATCCCACGATGCAGTCTGCCCTCGATGATTGGGCTGACGCAGAGCCGAAGCTGAAGGAAAGATACGATAGGCTGAACAAGTCGGAAGGTTCACGTTTTCCGTTTGATGAGGCTGCATGCGCCAGTCCCTTGCCTCGGGCTTTTCAGTGGGCCGATGGTTCTGCCTACGTCAACCATGTTGAGCTTGTACGCAAGGCTCGGAACGCGACCATGCCGGACAGTTTTTGGACAGACCCGCTTATGTACCAGGGAGGGTCCGACTCATTTCTCAGTCCAAGGGGTGACATTGCTGCTGGAGACGAAGCCTGGGGAATCGACTTCGAAGGCGAGATCGCGGTCGTCGTCGATGACGTGCAGGCGGGTGCTGGACGGGAGACCGCTGCAAAAGCAATCAAGCTGGTAATGCTGGTCAACGACGTATCTCTGCGTAACCTCATTCCTCAAGAGATCGGCAAGGGTTTCGGGTTTTTCCAATCTAAACCCGCATCGGCTTTTTCCCCGATCGCCGTCACGCCTGACGAACTTGGAGCCCATTGGGACGGAGCGA
Organism: Hyphomicrobiales bacterium; assembly: GCA_900470805.1. Taxonomy (GTDB): domain Bacteria; phylum Pseudomonadota; class Alphaproteobacteria; order Rhizobiales; family Rhizobiaceae; genus Rhizobium. The sequence goes on from UCCA01000007.1 coordinate 106,648, forward strand.
GGCTCCATCTTCCCCTATTGAGTTACGTAAATGATTCGCAGTTCGGCAAGCCCAATGCTGGCAAGGAAATGACCTTTGACTTCCCTGACCTCATTACTCACGCCGCTCGTACGAGAGCGCTTGTAGCTGGGACAATTATTGGGTCGGGAACAGTATCGAACCGTGATGATCAAGGCGGTCCGGGTAAGTCGATCGCAAACGGCGGTTCAGGTTACTCCTGCATCTCAGAAATCCGAATGGTTGAAACGATCCTGGAAGGCGAGCCGCAAACGCCATACCTACGTGATGGAGACGTGGTTCGCATCGAGATGCTGGACCCAAAGCAGAATTCCATCTTCGGACGTATCGAACAAAAAGTCGTTGTCAAACAACAACACTAGTTTCTTCGCCATGCTATTTGGAATTCGAAAATGACAAAAGTTTATGGCTCGGCGGTGGAAAGCCTTGCTGGCTTGCTGCACGACGGCATGACCATTATGAGCGGTGGCTTTGGCCTATGCGGCATACCTGAATCTCTGATTGAAGCAGTGAAGGTTTCCGGGGTGCGGGACCTTACGGTGATTTCGAACAACGCCGGGATAGACGGCGTTGGCCTTGGTCAATTGATTGAGACCGGCCAGATTATCAAGATGATATCGTCGTACGTTGGCGAAAATAAACTCTTCGCTTCGCGATACCTAGCAGGCGAACTTGAGGTGGAATTCACGCCACAAGGAACCCTCGCAGAGCGCATCCGCGCCGGAGGCGCTGGCATTCCGGCTTTCTACACAAAGACAGGTGTAGGGACGGTTGTTGCCGAAGGAAAGGCTACCCACGAGTTCGACGGTGACACGTACGTTCTGGAGCGGTCGCTCTTTGCTGACTTGGCAATCGTCCATGCGTATCGAGCCGATGACGAAGGCAATCTAGTTTTCCGCAAGACTGCGCGGAACTTCAACCCGATCATGGCAACCGCCGCCAAGCATACAGTGGCGGAGGTCGAGCATCTGGGGAACATAGGATCTATCGACCCCGACCATGTTCATACGCCAGGCATCTTCGTTTCGAGGATCGTCCATGTGCCTTCTCCGGCCAAACGGATCGAACAGAGAACCGTGATCAGCAAAAGTGCCGCCTAGAGGAACAGCAATGGCTTGGACACGAGAAGAGATGGCGGCACGGGCCGCACGCGAGATCCACGACGGCTTTTACGTCAATCTTGGCATCGGCATCCCCACATTGGTGGCGAACTACATTCCAGAGGGACTGACCGTCCGGCTGCAAAGCGAGAATGGCATGCTCGGCATGGGTCCTTTCCCTGAGGAAGGGAAGGAAGACGCCGATCTCATCAATGCGGGCAAGCAGACCATCACCGAGCTGCCTATGACGAGTTATTTCTCCAGCGCCGAAAGCTTCGCCATGATCCGTGGCGGTCATATTGACCTATCGATCCTGGGCGCCATGGAGGTAGCACAGAACGGCGACCTGGCGAACTGGATGATCCCAGGCAAGATGGCCAAGGGCATGGGCGGCGCAATGGACCTCGTCGCGGGTGTAAAACGTGTTGTTGTCCTGATGGAGCACGAGGCCAAAGGCAGCCCGAAGATCAAGCGGCACTGCAGCCTGCCAATCACAGGAAGCCGCGTGATCGATCTTATCATCACGGACTTAGCAGTGTTTCGAGTTGCGCGATCCGGCGCACCGTCCCTTGAGCTGGTGGAGCTTGCTCCTGGTGTCGATATAGGAGAGGTGTCGGCAAAAACGGAAGCCGAATTTGAGGTCGCACTTTCAGTCAGCGAAGTGGGTTAGGTGGCCGTATCGGCCATCATCCCACCAACAAGGAAGTCGACGACCTCCTTTTCCATTGCCTCCACGCCAGCCTGAATGTTTCCGTCAGAAAGCCTCTCCAGGCGGCTTCCCGGACCTACGTCCGTGACGGTGAGGACAATCGCCCCCACCATGAATACATAGCGCCAATAGAACGACTCTGGCTTGGGTGCCTGCGTTGCGAAGCTGAGCGCCTCAATAAATTTGGATGCCATCGGATCGAAGTGCCGCTGAATAATCGTGCTGGTCAGCGCTGATCGTTCAATGCGGTGCTGCAATATCAGCCGGGCCAATAGCTGCCCCTTTTCGGCAGGATAAAGGTACGGCTTCACGAAGATCTTGATGATATCTCGGACGTCTGGCTTAGTGCCACCGTTCTTAGCGGCGGCAATCAATGCCTCAAGGGCAGCCAGACGCTCTGAATTCACCCTGGATGAAAGGCGATCGAAAACTGCTTCAGTGAGTTTGGTCTTGGAGCCAAAATAGTAGTTCACTGCCGCTACGTTCACATCTGCTGCTGCCGTAATCTCTCGAAGCGATACACCAAACCCCTTACGAGCGAATAACGATTCAGCTGTTTCAAGTATCCGGTCAGAGACTTCTGAGCCGATAGTGAAATCCCGTTGGTTGTCCATGTCGCTCCCGGTTAGGGCCCCTCACCCGCTGCGGACATTTCATACAGAACCCGCCCGTGCTTTGCAATGAAATCGGCTGAAACGGCTACGGGGCCAGCTATTCGTAGCTGGCCCCGCTATTGTGTCACCTGCCTTAGTTCACACTTCTCAACGTGGTCGGCTGGGACGATGCTTGAGACATGAGCCCTCTCTGCTTCGCGCCGAGCACGGCGAAGAAGCTGATCAGACTGATGATGCCCAAGTACACCGCGACTGGCACTGAGGACTGCGACCACGCGTACAACGCAGTCGCAATCGCTGGCGTAAAGCCGCCGAGGACACCCGACGCGATGGTGAAGGACGCAGAAATACCACTGTACCGAACGTGGGGTTCGAAGAGATCGGCGAGATAGGCTGGCAATACCGCATAGATAGCAGCGATACCTACCATGGCCAGGCAAACCGCAGCAGAGACGCTCGCGAGCGTTCCACCGTCGACGAGCAGGAAGAAAGGATAGGCCGTTAGAGCGGTAAAGCCAGCGCCGAAGAGTGCTACCGGCTTGCGACCGATGATATCGGACAACCATGCGAAGACGCCCAGTAGGACCAGCTCGACAGCGGATCCGATGAGAACTGCCTTAAGTACAATATCCCGTCCTATTCCAACCGACTGAGTAGCGTACGAGACTACGAAAAGGGTTTGGACGTAGAAGGCAACGATCGGTCCAACCGCAACGCACACCCCGATGAGGATCTGCCACCAGTGCTTGCTGAACACTTCAACCACGGGCCGTTCGACAACCTTGTCGCTGTCCAAGACCTTTTGGAAGTCCGGTGATTCAAAGAGCTGAAGGCGGAGCACCAACCCAACGATGACAAGCACGGCGCTCAACAGGAACGGTATACGCCACCCCCAAGACATGAAGTCATCTTTAGGCAGCAGCGCCAGAAGCGAGAAAGTGCCGGTCGAAAGAAAAAGCGCAATCGGCGAGCCCATGTGAGGGAAGCTTCCGAAGAACCCCTTCCTCTCCTTGGGAGCGTGTTCGACCGCCATCAGCACCGCTCCACCCCATTCCCCACCGAACGCTACACCTTGCAGCATACGGAGAATGATGAGGAGGATCGGAGCAATAATGCCGACCTGATTGTAGGTGGGCAAAAGACCGATCAGAAAGGTGACGAGGCCCATTCCAAGCAGTGTCACCACCAGCATCGATTTGCGGCCCACCTTGTCGCCGTAGTGGCCGCAGATTAGGCCGCCCAACGGTCGCATCAACGCACCGATCGCGAATGTCGCGAACGAAAGCATCGTGCCGACGGTCGCGTCATACGATGGGAAGAAGAGTGTGCTGAAGACGAGCGCGGCGGCGGTGCCGTAGATATAGAAGTCGTACCACTCGATACATGTTCCGATCAGGCTGGCGATCGCCGTCTTACGAGCGGTCGCCATCTGAGGTGTAGTTTGCGTTCCCATTTCATCCTCCTCCTGAAGATGGTTTGATTAATCGTCGATGAGTGCCACCACTCGCGACCAGCCTGCGCTAGCGTCGGCGAGCTTGATTGGCAGAGCCAAGACCGTGAAACCGCTTGGGCGCGGGATGTCAGCTAAGTTGCAGAGCTTCTCGATCTGGCAGTATTCTTTCTCGCGGCCCAGCAGGTGGGCCTCCCAGAAGTGCGACGCCGCGTCTTTAGGGTCGGCCAACATCGCTTCGAAGGGGCGATCGAGCCCCCAAGCGTCAATTCCGATGAGTTTTACGCCACGGTCCACGAGATACTCTGTGGCGCCGCGCGTCAGGCCAGGATGCAGGTTCTCGTAGCCTGGTTCCTTGAAACGCTTGGAGACATCCGTCCTGATCAGAACGATATCGAACGGCTTCAGGGAGTATTCGATCTCGAGCAGCTTATTCTCGATATCGGAAGCGGTGATGCCATATCCGGGGGCAGAGCTGGAGAAATCCAGTACGACACCGTCGCTCATACACCAGCGCAGTGGCACGTCATCAATTGTGCGTGCCGGTTTTCCATCCACGCGAGGGCCGTAATGCGAGGGAGCGTCCACATGCGTGCCCGAGTGCGTGGGCATTGTGGTGATCTCAGATGACCACCCAAGGCCATTCGGCCAAACCTCGGTTGGGATCCCGCGCTTTTCCTTGACGACCTTGGGCGAATTCTCAGGCGTCAGATAGCCAATATGATGCGGTGTAGGCTCAAAATCGGCCGTAGCGTTCTCGAGCCTGTCACTCAGGTCCAGTACCCGAAATTCGCGGCCCGCAATGAAAACTGTTTCGGTCATGTTATCTCCGTTCATTCCTCTATTGCTTTTTGGATGGCCTGAATGATCGGCTCGTAACCTGTGCATCGGCACAGATTGCCACTGATCGCCTTCCTAATTTCCGAGATATCTGGGCGTGGATTTCGCCGAAGCAGGTCATATGCTGCCATCAACATTCCTGAAGTGCAGAAGCCGCATTGAAAGGCGTTCGTCGAAATGAAAGCCGATTGAAGTCGCGCCAGAATGTCGTCGACCCATCCATCAAGCGTTCGGATGTCCGCGCCCTCCATTGAGACCGCAAGGCTGAGGCAGGATTTGCGAACTTCGCCATCAACAATTACCGAGCAGGCCCCACAATCACCGCTAAGGCAGCCAATATGGGTAGCTTTGAGGTCAAGGTGTTCACGCACCACATCGACCAGGAGCTGCCGAGGATCGTTATCGATTTGACGCTCCGCACCATTGATTGAAAGTGTGATGACGCGGTCAGCCATTCTGGGCTCCCAAGGCTTCACGCATGACCCTCAGTGCAATCGCAGGCGCAACTCGTAAGCGATATTCGAAGTCAGCGAGTGCGTCTTCCCACGGGTTCTTGACCTTGGACACGAGTGTAGAGATCAGGTCCTCTTGGTCCTGCGAGGACAACTTGCCCATCGTGGAAACCTGCAGCGGTGTGGAATCCAGACCACCGATCGCCAGGCTGATTGAGGGGCTATCCTCAGGCGTTTGTTCAACAACACACGCCACGGTGACAATGGGCCACGAGCTGCCACTCGGCTTCACCTTACGGTAGGAGGTGACCACTGGTCCGCGCGGGCGCGGGAATATCAAAGCGACGCCAAGCTCGTCCCTTTCCCGGGACGTTCGAAATCCACCAAGGAAGAACTCAGCCATCGGCACCTGGCGGGTACCGTCAGCGCCGACCAAGCGCAAGTGAGCCCCCAGCGCTGCCAAACAAACGGGCACATCGGACGCCGGATTTGCGAAGCATGCCGATCCGACTAAAGTCCCTTGTCCCGTAATGCTGCGACCGCCGGTGACGCCGGACGCCATTTGAACTAGTAGCGGTACTTGCTCGGCGATCAACGGCGAAGCGAGCACGTCGTCATATGTAACACTGGCTTCTAGAACGATGCTGGCGTTTTCTTCGTAGATTCTCTTCAGTGCCATTTGGCGCAGATCGACCACCAAATCCGGTATAGTTTCGCCCCTGGTCATAGCGGGGACCAGCATTGTTCCACCACCAAGAACCAATGCTTCACCGGGACAACTAGCGAGCAGAGACGCAGCTTCTTTTGGGGTTTCCGGCGCAGAGTAGCTAAATGGCTTGGCAATCATGATCGCCCCGCGACTATTGCTGCCAGAATTCTCTCTGGTGTTGCCGGGATCGCGTTAAGCCTTCGAGCCGCAGCTGGACCGATGGCGTTGCCAACCGCATTCATCACCGCAGCCATGGCGCCACCAACGCCAGACTCCCCGGCACCCTTCATACCAAGCGGGTGGAATGCACTGGGCGTGACCCGGTGTCCGATCTCTATTGCTGGAAGGTCTGACGCCCTGGGAAGAAGATAGTTCTTGAGCCGGTCAGTAAGCTTATGACCACCCTCATCCATCTGCATGCGCTCCCAAAGGGCCGCGCCAATGCCCATGACAACTGCGCCACGCATCTGGCCATCGACCAGGGATGGATTGATCACGGTGCCACAATCATGCACGACGGAATACTTTCGAACACGCACAACGCCAGTGTCTCGCGAGACTTCGACCTCCGCTGCGTGAACGGAATAGGGATAAGACGGATAGGCGCTGATGCGACCGTGCTCATCGGGTGAGTGTCTTACGTTCTGGGCCTTGTAGCTTTTAGTCGATTGAAGCGGCAGCTCTACACCAGCGCCAGAAGTGAATGGATGGGTATAGACCGCGAGCGCGACGGCCGAAAACTTCAATCGCCGGTCGGAAGCCGCCGTCGAAAAGACTTCGCCATCATGAAAAGCAATATCTGCTGGCTCGCATCTCAGCAGGTTCGCTGCACACCTTGCCAACTTCGACCGGACATCTTCTGCGGCCGAAACCGCAGCGGCACCGCAGAGCATGAGACTTCTACTGCTGCTGTTTCCTCCACCAAACGGCGTGACATCCGTATCGCCCTGCCGGATGGTTATCGAGTAAGGTTGCGCACCGAAAACGTCGGCGACGAGCTGCGCTAAGCCAGTTTCATTGCCGCCGCCGGGCGAGGTGATGCTTGCGAGTACCGTGATTTCTCCGCTTGGGTCGACCTTTACAGTCGCGGTCTCGAAGCCGCTTGGGACCGCGCCGGGGAACGCCGCCCCCTCAGGCGTCAATTCGAACGCATATCCACGACCGACGATATGTTCGTCGTCACCCGCCGGAGCATTCAGTGCCCACCGACTGGTCATCTCCTCAAGCTCATTCAATGCGGGCTCATAGTCACCACTATCAACCATCATCCCTGACGGCAGCCTGTAGGGAAACGCGTCCGACGGAATTAGATTCTTGCGTCGGAGGTCGTTCGAAGTCACCCCGAGTTCCTGGGCAAGTAACTCGATGGCCCTCTCGACAACGAGATTGCCAATTTCCTTGCCATACCCTCTTATCCCTTGCCACGGAGACTTGTTGGTGGTGGCCAGATAGCAATCGATAAGACAGTTCTCGATCTTGTAGACGGTCGGCATCACAGCCGCAGCTACAAGGGCCATCTGCCAGCCTCCTCCGGCGCCTACCGCACCAATGTCCGCTACCATGCGATCCCGAAACGCAACGATTTGGCCATCTGGTTTTGCGGCAATCTGGAAGGAGTGCCTCTGCTCGCGGCCCCGAGCGAGGAAGCACTCGTCTCTATCCTCGACGAAAGCGACAGGACGACGAGTCTTTATCGCCAGGAAACCAACCAAAACCTCTTCCGGATGACCAACCATTTTAAGGCCGAAGGTCCCGCCGATGTTGGGGGCTATGATTTGGACCTGGCTCTCTTTGAGACGAAGCGCATGCGCGATCGTCCAACGCGACGGATGAGGCATTTGAAATGCCCCTTCTACCTTCAGCCGTGCCGACCTTGGATCCCAGTGGGCTACGTACGAGCGCATCTCCATTGGAGCGCTCGTAGAGCAATCTACGGAAAGCTCACCCGAGACCGTGACGACGTCACTTTCGAAGAAAACTGCCTCAGGGTCACCGACACGAATGACGTCATGCGCTGCAACATTCGTTTTCCAAAGCGGGTGTACGAAATTGTCGGAATTGACTGCCACCGACGGGTCAAGGAGCGGTGCCAAGGGCTCGTATGTGACGACAACTTTGTCCGCCGCCAAGCGAGCGCTGGCTACGCTGTCGGCTACGACCGCAACGATCGGTTCCCCGACGTACCGAACCTCATCGAGGGCGAGCGGCCGGACATCAAGCGGTCCAGGAAAGCGATCTTTAGAGAACCGAGAAGGTGTCGGCTCGGTTTGGGGCCACATCTCTTGTGCGGTCACCAATGTAACGAAGCCAGCGGTCTTCTCGGCTGCAGCGGTGTCGATGCTTACGATTTTGGCCTTGGGATGAGCGCTGCGCACAATCCGCATATGGAGAGCGTTCGATGGCACGATGTCAGCCGAGTATATTGCCTCCCCACGAACAAAGCTTTCTGCGTTCAAACGCGGAACGCTTGTTCCAACAGCAAATGGTCCGTTTGGAATATGGCTGACCGGAGATTTATCGCTCATTGGGTTTGCCCATTGAGCTTACAATGCCGCTTAGCAAAAACTTCCAAATCGCGGCCTGCACCGTTCGGCGAACGATATATGACATAAGCTCCTCCTCAGTCATACACACGTTTAAAACAACTGTTTTAATTTGTCAAATGACGCGTCAGTCCGTTTGGGCGCTCAGCCTACTCAAACGTTGCACCGGAGAGCATCAGCGCCTCCGGCGTATCGATGTCAAAGCTAGCAGCGGAGCCGATCTCAACATCCACGACATCGACATCACAGTTCTCGATAACGTGCTTCGCGCCTACGTCGCCCCGAAGCGTCAGAACCTCAGCGAAGAGCCGTCTAGGCAGAATAACAGGATTTCCGCGTTTACCGAGCGTAGTCGCCCGGACCACTGCAGAGCCCTTCGCTTCGACAAATGCCTGAATCAACAGGTCGATATCGTCTGCCGATACGTTTGGCATGTCAGCTAGCAGCACTAATATGCCATCGGGATCATTTCCGCTAACACTCGAAACACCGGAGGCGAGCGAGGTTGCTATCCCTTCCTTGAATTGGGGATTGTGAACGAGCGCTATTGAAATGCCGTCAAGCGCCCTTTCAATGTCATCGCGACGATGGCCAGTTACTACTGTAACGTCTGCAGCTTTGCTTCTGATAGCTGCCAAAGCCGTGCGCCTGATCAAAGGCACACCGTCAAGCCGAGCAAGGAGCTTGTGCTTGTCGACGTCTCCCATACGACTGGAGGTCCCCGCAGCAAGGATAACGGCAGAGACTGACACAGCAGTCGGACTGCGTTCTGTCTCATCGCGCGGGCTTGGGCGCGTTGAGATCTCTTTAAGCAATCCTCCAACGCCCATACCGGCAATGTTGATCGCACTCGGTCTTTCGCCTGTCAGCAAGCGGCCAATAACCCAATCAAATCCGTTTTCTTTGATGCTACGAGCACAGCCAGGCGCACCAACGATTGGTATCGGTCCCACTTCGCCGAGAACAAGAAGGTTGCCAGGATCGACAGGCATTCCCACTCTCAACACCCGTCCACCGGCAAGGCGGATGGCTTCGGGAATAACATCGCGTTCGTCTGTCACAGCGGATGCGCCAAAAACTACGATGATTTGCGGACTCGACCAACCGGTGAGCAAGGCTACCCGGATCTGATCCGCCAAGGCATCAGGTCGATGCTCGCACCGCAGTTCGCACGCGATATTGCTCCGCGAATCCTCCAGCCTGCGCCGAAGATTCCGTGTTGTCTTCTCAATGACGGAAGGCTTGAGCGCTGGAAGCATCGTTGAGATCAAAACGACATCATGCGCCAGATAGGGCTTTACTGCGAAGACCTCGCGGTCGGCTCGCGTCGATAAGACTGCGCTTATCGCCGTGCCCGATACCGCAAATGGGATGATTTTGATCGTCGCGACCATCTCACCGCTTTTTACAGAGCGGCCTTCGGCTAAGGTGGCAAGTGTGATGCTTGGATCCACGCTGTTGAATCGATCAATAGCTTCCGTGTTTGGCCAGAAGATGCCATTCTCCGCCGCGTAGAAGTTGACTCTCCCCGTCGTCGCACGCGAAATCCGGACCCCTGGCGTCACCACAGCAACCGCCAGAGCGTTGGCGGCATCGTTCTCGGGTACGTCCCCATCGTCAAGCGTGGCGACCGTCAACGTATCAATCCCAGCGTTTAGCAACTTGTCTATTTCGTCCTTCCCAAGGATCAGGCCCTTGGGAAACGAGCTATCGATCACCTTCGTGGTGTGAGCGAGAATGCCTCCGACTGCATCTTTGGTGGCTTTAGTGCCAAACCTCATGATGTCGTACCATCAGGTCGCCGCCACCCCGAGATCACTTCAGCAAGAATAGCGATCGCTATCTCGGCGGGTGATTTGGCTCCGATGTCTAAACCTATCGGGCCTCGAATTTTCTGAAGTTGCGCTTCTGTGGCGCCTTGATTGGCCAACCTGTCTAAGCGCTTTGCGTGTGTCTTGCGGCTCCCAAGAGCGCCTACGTAGAAGCATCCTTGTTGAAGCGCCAAACTGATTGCGTAGTCATCGATCTTGGGGTCGTGGCTCAAGGCGACAAGTGCAGAAAATTGATCAAGACCTCGCATACGCAACGCATCTTCAGGCCACTCTGGAAGGATGTCGACATCTGGAAATCTTTCAGGTGCGGCGAAAGCAGTTCGTGGATCTATGACCAGAACATCGAACGCCGTAATTCTTGCCAACGCTGCCAGCGCCTGGGCAATATGTACCGCGCCGATAACCACAATCCTTGGGTTCGGCAGGTAGACATTGGTAAAGTTGGAGTCTTGTTGCCCACCGAGATCATCCGAATCTTCTGGTCTAGGAGCTGCTAGATCGAGCGCACTGGCTTCATAGTTGACAGCGTCTTGGCCGAAAAGGACGGTCTGGTCCCCAGACGCCAAATTCGTGATAGTCACAACCTTCGTTCGTTGTTTCCTCGCTTCGTTGATCAGCACAAGATCCGCCAGCTTCATTACTCGATCCTCTCGACGTAAACGCTGATCCGGCCGCCACATGACAAGCCCACGCGCCAAGCGATCTCATCGGCGACTCCAAAATCCACAACTCGCGGGCGGCCATCAGCGATCGCATCCTGCGCTTCGACGACAACCGCAGCTTCGACGCAGCCACCAGATACCGAGCCTTCAAAGTTACCCATGTCATCCACGACGAGATGGCTACCCACCGGTCTTGGTGCGGACCCCCAAGCCTTGACCACAGTCGCCAGGGCGACCTTTCGTCCCTCTTTCCTCCAGCGTTCCGCGACGACCAGCGGATCACACCCGAGTCCATTTTCGTTCATTGCGGTTACATTTCTCTCAGATCGATCACGGAGATCCAAGGCATTATACCTGACAACCGTCATCATTGGCATCATATCTAGTGATTACTTCATTTTTTGAAGTTCTCGTTGCATGTGGTGTTTTGGGGTCGCAATCTGCGCCCTGGTAGGACGGCTGGATTCTTCCTTCAAAACGTCCGAGCGGAACGTAGGAGGACTTCGGAATGAGCAGAATTGACGCATCAAAAATCGTTCTGGCTTCCCGTCCCGATGGAAGGCCGACGCAGGATAATTTCCGATATGAGTCTTTCACGCCACCCGCGCTTTCCGAAGGCCAACTGCTTCTGCGAACTGAATACCTTTCGCTCGACCCATATATGCGGGGCAGAATGAGTGCCGGAAAGTCATACGCGGAGCCGACGCCGGTCGGCGGAGTTATGGAAGGTTCCGGCGTCGCGACGGTGCTGCAGTCAGAACACCCAGACTATCATCAGGGTGATATCGTTTTGGCACGGACTGGATGGCGTACCCACGCCGTGGTCGAGACCCCGGGGGTCCGGAAACTGGACGCAACAATTGCGCCCGTCACCACCGCGCTAGGTGTTCTTGGTATGCCAGGTTTCACGGCGTATAGCGGCATGAAGATGATTGGGAAGCCACGTCACGGCGAAACAGTCGTTGTAGGAGCAGCTTCGGGACCTGTTGGCTCTCTGGTTGGCCAAATCGCTATGCGGGCCGGGGCGCGTGCAGTCGGAATAGCAGGCGGCAAAGAGAAATGCTCGTTTGCGAAATCCACGTTCGGCTTCGACGAGGTCATCGATCATAGGTTACCAGACTTCCCTGACCGGCTGGCTGCGGCCTGCCCGACGGGCATTGACGTCTACTTCGAGAACATAGGCGGCGCTGTATGGCAGGCCGTTCTTCCCCTCCTGAATCTCTACGCTCGCGTGCCTGTTTGTGGGCTGATTGCCCAATACAATGCCGTCCCTACCGGAGACAACGCAGCACTACTTGCGCAAACGATGAACACCATCCTGGCCCGAAGCCTGACGCTGCGCGGCTACATCAACTCTGAATTTGCCGCCGAACTCTACCCTTCGTTTCTCGCAGAGGTAGGGGCGGCCGTCGCTTCTGGAGAGATCAGGTATCGCGAGGACTTCATAGACGGGTTGGAGAACGCTCCGGCCGGACTGATCGGGCTACTTGAAGGCAAGAACTTCGGCAAACTGATCGTTCGCGCGAACGCTCGCTAACCTTCAAGGAGCAATCAATGTCAAACTCTTCCCCACTGAATGCTACGGGACCAAGGTATGAACAGACATTTCCGGTGTTCAATCAGCATGAACTCGATGTCCTGAAGGGCTTCGGAAAGCTCGTGAAATTTCAAGATGGCGAAACGATCTTGAAAGCAGGCGAGAGGAGCCCTGGGCTCTTCGTTATCCTAGACGGGCACGCCACAGTCGAGGTCAAAAACATCTTCGGTCAGGTCACACCGATTGCCGAGTATGGACCAGGCGGCTTTATGGGCGAAACTGGCAACCTGTCTGGGCGGACAGCACTGGTGGATGGACGCGCGGAAGGAGAGACTGAGGCTCTGCTGATTGAGCCAGACCGACTTCGCTCTCTACTCATCGCCAACGCAGAGATCGGCGAACGCATCATGCGGGCGCTGATCCTTCGTCGCGTTAATCTGATCGAGGGTGCAACTGTCGGCCCGACTATCATCGGTTCCCGTGATCATCATGACGTCGTCCGCCTGCAGGGGTTCTTCAGACGCAATGGGCATCCGTTTGTCGCAATCGATCCCTCTGAGGACGAGGATGCAGCGGAGCTTTTGAACCGCGCTCACGCCGATCCGACCGCATCGCCACTTGTTGTGCTCGCCGATGGCAGCATTCTCGAAAATCCTTCGACCGAGGAAATTGCCTCGATCCTTGGGATGATGGCGGAGCCTAGCCGAAATCACTACGACGTAGCCGTCGTCGGCGCCGGACCATCAGGCTTGTCAACAGCCGTCTATGCCGCATCCGAAGGTCTGAGCGTCGCAGTCTGCGACACGAGGTCGTTTGGCGGACAAGCGGGTGCAAGCGCTCGTATTGAAAATTACTTCGGGTTCCCTACGGGTATTTCCGGTTTTGCACTGACTGCTCGAGCCTACAATCAGGCTCAGAAATTTGGTGCTGAAATGATGATCCCAACGGAGATCAAGTCTTTGGACTGCACACGTCCACAGGGATACTTCGTGTTGAAGACAGCCGATGGACACGAGGTTCGGTCAAGGTCGATCGTAATCGCCAGTGGCGCATATTACCGTCGCCCCGAGATCGACGGCTTGAAGGAGTTGGAAGGGCGTGGCGTTTGGTACTGGGCCTCACCCATCGAGGCAAACCTTTGCAAGGACCAGGAGGTTTATCTGATCGGCGGAGGCAACTCAGCGGGTCAAGCGGTAGTCTATTTGGCATCCCACGCTCGGACCGTGCATATGTTGGTGCGGGGTGAAAGCCTTGCCGCAAGTATGTCGAGCTATCTCGTTGATCGCATTCAATCTGCCCCGAACGTCACCATCCACTACAACACTGAAATCGACCATTTGCGGAGCGACGCCTCCGGTCTAACCGGGCTTACTCTTTTTGATAAGACATCAGGCAGCAGGCGCAGCGCCGATACCCGAAATCTATTTCTGTTTATCGGAGCCGACCCCACGACCGAATGGCTGTCTGGCTGCGGCGTTGTCTTAGATCCTGCTGGCTTCGTAGCCACCGGGCCTTCGGAGGCGTTCCCCGCCGCCGCAGAGCTGGAGACATCCGTACACGGCGTGTTTGCTATCGGAGATGTGAGATCAGGCTCCACTAAGAGAGTCGGTGCAGCCATCGGCGAAGGTGCGCAAGTCGTTGCAGCACTCCATCGGTTCCTCTCGCTTCGTCCTGCCTCGGTGGCCTGACTATGAGAGTAGTCCTTGAGCCCGCCGCTGCTGAAACGGGTTCGACAGTTTTAGCAGGGACGCAGAACAACCTCCAAAACAAGAGCAGATGGGGTGTCGTCACTCCAATCGAAAAGTCGGCCCCTGTTGAAGGACCACCCGCTCCGCCTCCATTCGTGCCAATGGCTCCTTGGAGATCGGCACTCTATTTTCTGTCTTCAGTGTTGTTCTTTCTGACACAGGGGCTGGGGATGAACCTCGCCCTGGCAAATCTCAATCAGATTCAAGGTTCGATCGCAGCAACGACGACAGAGGCAGCATGGCTGTCAGCAGCCTATATGGCCCCAAACGTCAGCTTGAGTATCATTTTGGTGAAAGTTCGAATGCAATATGGCGTTCGTGCGATGGCCAAGGTGGCGGTTACCTGCTTCATTGGCGCTTCGGTTCTAAACCTTTTCATCTCGGATCTTCAGTCGGCTATTGTCGTGCGCTTCCTTAGCGGGATCGCCGCTGCTCCGCTCGCCACCCTTGGCTTCCTCTACATGCTGGAGATTATCCCCCCTCAAAAGCGGGGGACCATCGGGCTATGCCTCGTGACCATGAACACGTTGCTCGGCGCTCCACTGACGCGGCTAGTTTCTCCCACACTGATCGATTTCGGAGGATGGCGTGGCCTCTACACACTGGAGATGTCGTTAGCGTTGTTCGTGCTCCCAATAATCTTTCTTTTGCCACTGACCGCTCCCCCGCGTGTTAAGGTGATTGTCGGCACGGATATCGTCAGCTACCTGTTCATCGCAGTTGGCTACGGCTGCGTAGCGGTAGCGCTTTCAGTCGGTCGCCCTTACTGGTGGTTTGAAGCCCCCTGGTTAGGTGAGATGCTCGTCGTCGCTGTGGCGTCCCTTACTATCGCAGCTATAATCGAACTACGGCGCGAGCATCCCCTAATAGATTTTCGATGGCTCCTATCTTGGCGCAACATCCATATCTTCGGGATACTTCTCATCTTCCGCCTCTTAGCAGGTGAGCAGTCCGCGATCGTGATGCTGTGGTATCAAAACGCCGGATTGCTCTTCGACCAACTGCAGATGCTCTACCTTATCATACTGGTGTTTACAGTGGTGGGCGGCTTCATTTGCGCGGCTTTGCTCAATCAGGGATACAGTCGAAGCATCCAGATCGTCGCTTTAATCATGATCGCCGCTGGCGCTTTTATTGATAGTCAGACAACAAGTCTGACCCGCCCGGAACAGATGTACCTCAGTCAGGCACTAGTTGCGATGGGTGCGGCCATGTTTGTACCACCAACGTTGGCTGACTTCTTCAATTCCGCCTTTGCCAAAGGGCCCGCATACGTAGTGACCTTTTTTGTGGTTTTCATGTTCACACAGGTCATCGGGGCTCTCATCGCCACGGCCTCTTACGGCACGTTCATTACGATCCGTGAGAAGTTCCACTCCAACATTCTGTCCGAGCAGATCGCTTTAACTAACCCGATCGTCGCGAACCGGCTCAGCACGCTGGTGGCTCCATATGCGAAGGTCTTAGGTGATCCAGCTCAGTTGAACAGCGAGGGCTTGGCACTACTATCCGCTCAAGTGACAAGGGAGGCGAACAGCCTCGCGTTTGGAGATGCATTCTTCCTGGTTGGAGCGATAGCGTTGACCGCTCTGGTCATAATGCTCGTTCACCTCACCTTCCAATTCTGTCAATCGAAGATCGCAAGGCCCTCTGCATCTTCCGGCGAAGCCGCATGAAAGACCTCCCACATGTATAAGCTCATCCGTTCTCCACTCGAAGTGATCGCGGTCATTGTTGGGATCGGTGGTGTCCTTCTGCTGCTTTATGCTTGGCACCTTCCGCCTTTCGACACCTCGGTGGAGGCAACAGACAACGCATACGTGAAGGGCTATGTGACCATCGTGAGCCCGCAGGTCAGCGGATACATCACGGACGTGCCCGTTAAGGACTATCAAACTGTCAAGGAAGGTCAGCTGATCGCGAAGATCGATGATCAGATCTACGTGCAACGCCTTGAACAAGCGCGATCTGCCCTTGATGGCCAAAAAGCTGCGCTGCTGAACTCACAGCAGCAAGAACGCTCAGCACGAGCCAGCATTGCTTCTAGCGAGGCTCAGATCGACAGCGCGAAGGCTGCCGAAAAGCATGCTCAATTGTCCTGGGACCGTATCGAGAACCTTCTCGCCAAGGGCATTTCAACGACAAGTGACTCCGATGCGGCTCAAGCTGGCCTCGATCAGGCAAAGGCTGCCGTCAACCAAGCCCAGGCCGGACTTGAAGTTTCCAAACAAAACTTGGCGGCAATTATTGTCAATCGTGCTTCTCTCCAGGCGGCGGTAAGCGGGGCAGAAGCGGCCGTGCACCTGGCCGATATCGACCTTCAGCACACCTCTATTACGGCGGCAAAGTCCGGAAAGCTCGGAGAAGTTGGCGTAAGACTCGGGCAATACGTTACCGCCGGGACCCAACTCGTCGCGTTGGTTCCGCAGGACATTTGGGTAATCGCAAATTTCAAGGAAACCCAGCTAGACGGCATGAAAGTTGGCCAGCCGGTTACCTTCACCGTTGACTCTCTCGGTCATGCGGAGTTGAAGGGCCAGATCGAGAGCTTCTCGCCCGCCGCTGGGTCAGAATTCGCAGTTGTCAAACCTGACAATGCGACAGGTAACTTCACCAAGGTCGCACAGCGGGTAGGCGTGAGGGTTTCTGTCGACAGCTCGCAGCCACTTATAGCCCAGTTAGCTCCCGGGCTCTCGGTGGTGGTGTCGGTCGATAAAAACTCCGTGCCAGGACCGTCAGTGGCGTCGAAGTAACGACGCCACCCTAAGGCTAGGCATGAGCAGCCGCGTTCTTGATGCTCTTTGCTTCTTTGAACGAGGTCAGCTTCCGCTCACGCTCCTGCGCAAAGGCCTGGCTCATGACGACCTGGGTCTTTGCGAATTTTTCGAGATCGCTGTCTCCGAACGATACGAAGTTGTCGCGAACCGGCTTACCCGTCTCTTTGTAAACGAGCTTAGTCGCAGGCTCCTCGTCTGGACCGTAGTCACCCCATCTGAGGCCCCACGCCCTGACAGCCATCAGAACTCGATCAAGTTCCTGCCCCTTCTGGGTCGCGTAATATTCATAGCGTTTTGAACCGCCATCTGGCAGACGACGTTCAATGACGCCGTCGGCCTCCAACTGCTTCAGTCGGAGCGAAAGCAGGTGCGACGACATCCCAGTCTGCGCCTGAATGTCATCAAAACGTCGAGAGCCCATGCCAAGCTCTCTCATGATCAAGAGCGTCCATCGTTCACCTACGATAGACAGCCCTCGGGCGATAGGACACGTTGTGTCCGATACACCATCCCAGCTCATCTAAATCTTCCTTCGTCACAAGAATGCAATTGATATCCAAGGCGGTCCCACCCGTTCGGAAATCAACTTCCCTGCATTCGCACTTCACCCAAGCTTAAAATGGGCAAATCCGTTGACTTTCGCAAGAGAAACTTCAAAAATTGAACCGAAGAATCGCAGTATATGGATGTTGCAGTTTCGTAGGCATCGTATTTTCGGGGAAATTTTATGAAAATTGGTGACACCTCAAGCATTTTTTCGACGCCAACCACCAAGGGCAAAACGCAAAGCCGCGACGACTCTGCATTCAGTGCTCTCCTTGGTTCCGTTGGTGACTCAGGCTCGACGGAGACCGTTCCGGGTGATTTGGCCAGCTCCAAAGACCAGAGCGGGCTGTCGATTTCTGGCGATGACGCCGATGCCCATCGGCAGGAATTGGTCGATGAGCTGCACAAATGGGCAAACATGAATCCAGCGGAAATGATAAGGGCCAAGTACCTCTCCGCACATAACCTGTCGGAAGACGCGCTCGCTCAGCTCCCGCCTGATGTCCGTCAACAGATTGAAGATGAAATTCGTAAACAGGTCGAGGAGCAGGCCAAGCAGCAAGGAAGCGCAAAAGACGCTCTGTCGGCCCTGACTGTATAGCCGCAACCGGTCCAGTCCCGTGTGCTCGAGCATCTCTGTCGCGTCGAGCACACCGACCCCAAAGGTCAGCAATCCTACATCCCTAAAATTTGGAGGCAATTGTCAGTCAGTTGTGACAAGGATCTTGCCAATAAGCTTGCCCGATTCCTGTGCCTCATGAGCCGCCGCGATCTCATCGAGTGAATATTTGGCCGCTATCGCGGGCGCATATGCACCGGCCTGTAGACACTTGGTCAACGCGTCGACACCCGCCTGCTTGGCATCACTTGGTACAGAATAGACGAAGACGAAACGTATTAGGACTGCCTTCAGCATCGCTTTCAGGGCAGGTAAAGCAACAGCTTCCTTGGGATCGGCCGCAGCATAGCTCGAGATCACACCGTTTGTGGCGATACACAGCAGATCGGTCTGAATATTGGCAGCCAGGTCGACTTCCACGATCCTGTCGATCCCACCACCTCCTGTAGCCATCATAATGACCGTAGAGATGTCGTCGGTGCGACGATTGATCACGAGATCGGCCCCTGCCGCCTTGGCGACATTTGCTTGCTCGGGGCGGCTTACGGTGGTCGCGACCCAGGCGCCTGCCCACTTTGCCAGCAGGATCGCAGCAGTGCCGACGGCTCCGGCACCTCCCTGTATGAGGATCCTTTTGCCGCGAATGTCTCCATCGGCGAAAAGGCATCGGTGAGCGGTGAGCGCAGGAATTCCCAAACAGGCCCCTGTTTCGAAGGAAACGTTGTCGGGTAGAGGAACGGCACGCTCGGCCGGAACTATCGTGTATTGCGCGGCGGTCCCGGTAGGGCGTCCAGCCTGCGCCTCATAGAGCCACACTCTTTCTCCTATACGGGACGCCGGTACGCCTTCGCCGACTTCGTCGATTATCCCCGCCCCATCCTGATGTGGAACAATGCGCGAAAAGGCCATCGGCGCCCCTCCATATCCTGCACGGGCCTTCAAATCAGTGGGATTGACACTTGATACGCGGATATAAACCCTTACCTCGCCTGGCCCGGGTGTTGGATCAGGTAGGGCACCAACCTGCAAGACAGTCTTCGCGTCGCCTTGTCTTTCGTAAAACGCAGCTTTCATGGTGCCTCTCAGTTAGGAAAGTTCGAGCGTGGATGAGTTATCCGGTCGACGCTCAGTGTGAGCAGCCCGAACAAATACAGCTTCAGTTATTGAAGCTAGACTCTGCGGTGTCAAGAACGATTCTGAGTCGAGCAGTTTTGGCCGATTAGGCGACCACCTCGATCTCGAAATCTTGTCCCTGCCAGTCGCTCCCCAGAGGCCAAAAAATGGCGAATTGAACGATCATACCGGCGGCAAAGGGCTTGGTATCGAGGTCAGCGATGAACGTGCTGAGCCCCGTGTCTATGGCATCCAGATCATGGGTTGTTTTCCAGCCATCGTTTGACCAATGGACCATTGCGGCCTCATCGAACTCGAAGCGGAGCAATCGCCCTAAGGGAATTTCGTCGATGATCGCGCCCAGCCGCCATATTCGAGGAGCGAGCGGTGGCGTATTCCGAATATAGCGCTCGACAGTCTGAGGCGGCATGTCAAATACAATACCATCCCTAAGCGACCGCAGTAGTTTTATGTGCTCCGAATGGGCCCAGACTAAAGGCATAGCACTGCCGGAAGGCCTGCCTTGATAAAGTTCGCGTTCCGGAAGATCTGCGACGTCCCAGATCTGCTCCGGAAGCAATCCACCAGGACTTGCCGAAGCTTCGAGCGCCGCCAAGAGCCTTCGCGCCTCATCCGGACGGCCTGCCGCTAGTTCGAAATGTGCTCGTTCTCCTGTCAAGAGAGGCCAAAGACGGCCGACTCCAGTTCCGTTAAATGGCGAACCGTCTTCACGCTCGCCGTACCCGTCCTCGTTATAACGGTACCAGTAAGGACCGGCAGGAAGATCGCGTCTTAGCAGTGCGTCAATGGCCTTCACCGTATTCGCGATCTTGGGGTCGTCGGCTGCTCGAAGTCCGAACCGGACAAGCGCAAGAGCATCAGGACTTACGAGAAGACCTGCGTCTAGCATCAAACCCGCGTCCGTGCGGTTTTTGACAGGCACCATCGCTGGAGAGCGTGAATGGCCCTCCCCCGTAAAACTTCCGATCCGCATGTAGTAGCCATCGATGCCCAGTTCCTTAGCGAGGTCTGTACCGGTCGCATAAGTCCAGCTTTCGATCTGTTCGTTCCAGTTATCGGCTACTTGTCGGAGATATTCTGCTATCGAAATCTTACCGGTCGCCGCCATCGCATCAGCAGCCGCCAGGAGCGCCGCGATCTCAACGGCGAGCGTGAACGGCGAAAAGCCACCATCTTCCTCCCACCGATCCTGCTGTGTCGCTGGTCCGTTCCGGACTATATAGCTTGAGGCGCGAAGGATCATCGCGTCATAACGCCTTGCGTCACCCAGCCCAATCACGTTCTCGCGCCTAAGCATGTCGTACAGCAGGATCGGGAATGCCGTTTCGTCCATCTGGACCCCATGCCAGTAGGCACGCCCGTCCAGCCACGAATTCTGTACCCAATGGCCATCACTTTCCTGTGTCGCCACCAAGTAATCCAGTACCGCGAGCGCATCGTCCGATGCACCAGCGGCAATCAAGCCGCCCGCCGTCTCAACGAGGTCTCGTGTCCATACCAGATGATAGCCGCCCAGATCGTCATCACCCTTTGTCGATCCCCACGGGATCGAGAGACTTGCGATGATTGCACCTGAGGCGTCGTCACGATGGGTCGCCAAAACAGATGTACTCACGCGGTAGCAGTTCAAGGTCTCTGGGTCATGTGGCTCATCGAGCGGCAGAAGCCCTCTCTGCCACTCCCGCCAACCTGCGCGGTAAACTTG
This sequence comes from Hyphomicrobiales bacterium, assembly GCA_900470805.1. Lineage (GTDB taxonomy): Bacteria > Pseudomonadota > Alphaproteobacteria > Rhizobiales > Rhizobiaceae > Rhizobium. Next base: position 127,643 of record UCCA01000007.1, read on the forward strand.
CATAGCGTTGTCTAAGCCCTGTTGTAGGGTAAGCAGCGCACGAAATGCGGCCTCCTCTGGCTGTGTTCCAAAGCCAAGCGTCAAGAGCACGCGTCCATCCTCGGGCAGGTCGATCGTCCCTGCCAGAGCGACATTTCCATCTTCGGCACGCTGATATTCAGCTCGCACTCCCTCACCGCGCGAGAGGGTCTGCCATGCGTCCGATATACCCACAAAACCGGCAGATCGCGAGATCCAAGCAACTGATGACGCAACCGCTAGCGATCGACCGGTGCCCGTTGCGAAAAGCATCGGATTACCTTTGAAGTCATCATACCAACCAGTGTTGTTTGCGCCGCCATTTATCAGATGTGGTGAGACGATAGCGTGCAACCGATAGTCTTTGATCGAGCCAATCAAAGCCTCAAACTGAAGGTCCTGAAGGACCACCTCGCGATCGGGATCGGAAAGGACGGTCTTCGTGATCCGATATCGCCCATCTTTTGAAGTGTTGATCAGGCGAAAAGCTGGAACGCCGTCCTCGATCGTTTCAACGACGTGATCGGCGTCGCGCTTTTCCTCGGAGAAGTATCCGTCGGCCGTTACAATGAAACCGAAGTCGCGAATGCTCGCCTGATCGAGGCGGGGGGCATAAACTTCATTGAGGATGCCATGGCTGGCAGTGAACCAGACACGTCCAGACGATCCGGCAGCCCGCCCCACTGCCGTCTTGTCGCTCGACGTCCAACGTGGCGAGATGCCAGGCGCTCCTGGCGGAGTTATAGTGCTAGTCATTTCGAGATCCCGCTGTTCGCAGCCCACAAGACGGGCCATTCACACTAAGTTGCTTCTGACATGGTCGTCTTTCGTGGTTGCCACGGCCAAGGTCCTACGTGAGCCTTGGCATCAGCGGCGGCGTCGCCCGCAGGGCTCCCTCGTCCCGAGCGAAGAACCACGTAGAAGACAGGCGTTAGAAACAGACCGAATACCGTAACGCCGAGCATGCCAGAAAATACCGCCGTTCCAAGTGATTGCCGCATTTCTGAACCGGGGCCCTCCGCAAACATCAACGGAACGACGCCAAGTATGAAAGCGAAAGCTGTCATAAGGATCGGACGCAGACGAAGATGGCTGGCCTCCACCGCCGCATCAACGGCACTTTTACCTTCCAACTGCGCTTGCCGAGCAAACTCCACGATGAGGATGGCGTTCTTAGCGGCGAGGCCGATCAAGACGATGAGCCCAATCTGCGTGAGGATGTTGTTGTCCATACCGCGTATATCGACACCTACCAAGGCCGCAAGCACAGCCAGAGGGACGATAAGGATGATCGCCAAGGGTAGGATCCAACTCTCGTACTGGGCCGCGAGCGCGAGGAAGACGAAGACCACTGAAAGCGCGAAAATGTATATCGCGGTGTTGCCCGTGTTTTTTTGCTGATAGGCCAGCTCAGTCCATTGAACCGTCATTCCCGGAGGAAGGATATCCGCTGCCAGCTTCTCCATACTCGCCAGCGCACTGCCCGTGGAGTAGCCGGGCGCCGCTGTTCCTTGCAAAGGCACGGAGACATACATGTTATAGCGTTGGACCAGAGTTGGTCCGCTGGAATCCCTAATATCGACCAAGGTGCCAAGCGGCACCAAGGCGCCGTTAGCGGATCGTACCTTCAACGCGAGAATGTCTTCGCGATCCATGCGATACTTCGTGTCCGCTTGAGCCCTCACTTGAAACACGCGGCCAAAGGCATTGAAATCATTTACGTACGACGTTCCCAAATTTACCGACAGCGTGTCGAAAATGTTCGGGATCGGGACGTTCAGGACGCGAGCCTTATCCCGGTCTATATCCAAGTAGTATTGTGGGCTGCTGGCAGATGAAGTCGTATAAACTCCGGAAAGACCCGGTGTTTTGTTTGCTTGCCCCATCAGCTGATAAGCGAGCGGTAAAAGGCGGGACATGTCCGAGTTCTGGCGATCCATGATCTGCAGCTTAAAGCCACCGGAGTTGCCGATACCACTGACGGCAGGCGGTGGCACGACAATGATAAAAGCCTCTTGGATCATTTGAAGCTTTCCATACATCTGCTTGATCAGTTGGTCTGCGGATTGACCTTCTCGTAGCCGGTTTTCGAAGCTGTCAAAGCTGGCAAAAACGACGCCCGCGTTTGACGCGTTCGTAAAGGTTGCCCCACTGAAGCCTGCAAATGAAACAGCGTTTACGACACCTGGGACCGTGCGAATAACGTCGGAAGCCTGTCGTACCACGGCGTCCGTCCTTGCCAACGATGCGCCATCCGGGAGCTGAATAACAACGATCGCATATCCTCTGTCGATCGTTGGAATGAAGCCTTGTGGCACAACCTTTGCCATGTAGAGCGTTGCTCCCAACAGCGCGACGAAGACGACCAGCGATCCTGCCAGAGCCAGGCGAGTGCTAACCAGGCGCCGGACGACCCACGCATAGCCTTCGCTTATGCGGTCGAAGCCCCGATTAAATCCGTCGGCAATGAATCCCGCTGACCGCGCAAAGATATTCGTGCGACCGTGGTGACCATGTGGCCTCAAGACAATCGCCGCAATCGCGGGCGATAGTGTCAGAGAGTTTAGCGCTGAGATTGCGGTTGCGACTGAGATCGTTACAGCAAACTGTCGATAGAATTGGCCCGAAATACCCGGTACGAAGGCAGTTGGCAGAAAGACCGCAATCAGGACCAGTGAAATGGCTAGAACTGCAGTCCCCACCTCGTTCATCGTAACGTGGGCGGCTTCCAATGGATTCATCCCTTTGGCGAGGTTTCGTTCGACGTTCTCGACAACGACAATGGCGTCATCGACAACGATGCCAATTGCCAAGACGAGGCCAAACAGCGTCAGCAGATTGAGGGAGAATCCAAAAGCGGCCAGAAACGCGAATGTCCCTATGAGGGAGACGGGAATTGCAATGATGGGTATGATCGCAGTCCGCCATGACTGGAGAAACACAAGGACCACAATGGCAACAAGTACGGCTGCCTCGAAGATCGTCCGGTACACATCAGAAATGGAATCGGCGATAAATTCGGTTGGGTTATAGACGATGCGATATTCAAGGCCGTCTGGGAATTCTTTCGAGACCTCGGACATGGTTCTTTTGATGTCATCGGAGGCCTGGAGAGCGTTTGTTCCTGGCCGAGAAAAAATCGCCAGAGCAATCGCGGTCTTTCCTGACAGATAGCTATTGGTAACGTAATCCTTTGCTCCAAGCTCGATGCGTGCGACGTCTTGAAGCTCAACCAAACGCCCTTGTGCGGTTGTCTTCACAATGACATAGCGGAACTGACGTGCATCGGAAAAACGCCCTTGCGTCGTAACGGTGTATTGGAAGGCGTTGGCGCCAGGATTTGGTGGACTTCCCAAACTGCCGCCGGACACCTGTACGTTCTGATCACGTAGAGCCGCGACCACGTCGCTCGAAGTCATGCCGTACGCGGACAGTTTCTCGGGGTCGAGCCAGATGCGAATGGAGTATTCCCGCTCACCGACCAGATTGATGTCGCCGACCCCCTTGAGACGGATAAGCTCGTCCCTCACCCGCGTGCGTGCGTAGTTCGAGATATAGAGCTGATCGTACCTGTTATTGGGCGACAGCAGATGCACAACCATCATCAGATCAGGCGAGCTTTTGGTGGTTGTCACGCCAACTCGCTGGACTTCAGGCGGGAGGCGCGGCTGTGCAATGGCTACGCGATTCTGCACGAGCACCTGTGCCTTATCGAGGTCGGTACCGGGTGCGAACGTGATGGTGAGAGCTAGCGAGCCATCAGCCGTTGAGTAGGAGGACATGTAGAGCATATCCTCCACGCCATTGATCTCCTGCTCGATAGGAGTGGCGACGGTATCCGCGATAGTCTGCGCATCCGCGCCCGGGTAGGACGTACGAACGACAATGGTCGGTGGAGCAATCTCGGGAAACTGCGCAATTGGGAGCGTCGTATACGCTATCCCGCCTACGATCAGGAGCACGATCGACAGGACAGATGCAAAGATCGGGCGGTCGACGAAGAAATGAGCAAATCTCATCGGCCAACCTCCATCGAGGCTGCCTCAGGGGGGAGATCGTCGCGAGTTTGCGGAAGCTCTGTCATTTGAGAAGTGACCTTTGTGCCTGGTCGCGCTCGCATCAATCCTGTAACGACAATCGTCTCGTCACCGGTCAGTCCCTCGCGTATGGCTCGATATCCATAAAGGCGCGGCCCCGGCCGGACCGGTTTGGTGCTCACGGTTCCGTCGGTGCCGACAACATAGACCACACGCTGATTTTGATCCGATGCAATGGCCTCATCAGGAACGAGAATAGCGGTATATCTATTTGATGCTTCAACCTGGACACGGCCGAAAAGGCCCGGCTGCAATATAAGATCTGGATTTTTGAAACGGGCTCGAACCCTGATCGTACCTGAATCGCTATCGACACGATTCTCAGCGAAGTTCAGGTCGCCTTTAAACGGCGGCTGGTTCGCGTCAGAGATTACGACTTGGACGGGAACTCCACCTCCCCCGAGCTGAAGGTCACTCCCACGTTTACGGGCTGTGTCCGCGAAATTTAGAAGTCGGCGCTCGTCAACGTCGAAATAGAAATCAATTGGATCAAGCGACACGATTGTCGTCAACTCAGACTGATCCGCCTGGATCAGGTTCCCAGTGGAGATTAGTCTTCGGTCAACACGACCGCTGATGGGTGCGGTGATCTTCGTGTATTCGAGATCAAGCGCAGCTCGATCAACGGCCGCCTGTGCTCCGCGAACGTTCGCCTCTGCAGAAACCCACTCACGGCGGCGGTCATCAAGGATCGAAACTGATTGGCTGCCATTTGTTGCCAAGGATTCCGCTCGTTTAAACTGCGCTTCTGCGTACGTCAGGCTCGATTTTGCGACCTCAAGTGCAGCATTCGCCTGGTTCAAAGCTGTAACGAAAGGCCGCTGGTCGATAACAAATAGCAGGTCACCTTTCTTTACGAGTGCACCGTCTGTAAAATGCACCTCTTGCAGGTAGCCACCAACCCGGGCCCTTACGGAGACCTGATCTACGGCCTGAAATCGGCCGATGAAATCGTCATTGTCGACCACCTCGCGTATCACTGGCTTCGCGACGGTTACTGCCGGTGGCGCATTCTGTGCGATCGCAAGACCGCTCATGATGACGGGCGTCAACGAAATAGCGAATAGGGTGGCTTTCAGCTGCATTGCTGCGGTACTTTCGGGGTTGAGCAGGGAGGATTCCTAGACGGCGAAAAGATGACGCGAGGGATCGTTTTGGCCTGCATCGCCGTATGGTGTGAAGATTAGGCTTGCTAAAGCTTTGCGAGAAGGTCGTTCGTGCTCAGGATCGCGTGAGCGTAGGTTGGTCCATTTACGTTGAACGCGACATTCATCCCGTCGTGGCTGAAGGCTGCGGCACCGTCTCTGACAAGGGTGACATGATATCCCAGCTCCATACCGAAACGGGCGGTTGACTCGATGCAGCTGTTTGCGATCACCCCGACGAGAATGATCTTCTCAATGCCACGTTGGCGGAGTTGGAGGTCAAGGTCGGTGTTGGCGAAACCGCTTTGTGCCCAATGCTCCTGAACGACGACGTCACCATCCCTTGGCCCGAATTCTTCATTGAATTCGCCACCCCACGTTCCAACTTCGAACGCCTTGAGCGGTAAGCCGCTCTTCTGGAAGGGTGTCATATGCTTCCAATCGGCGAACGCATGCTCATGGGCGCGATGGTGCGGCAAGATCAGTACCGATATGCCCGCAGTTCTGACGGCACTGATGATCCTTCGAAGATTGCCGAAGAAGTTCACGCTCTCGGCAGTCTCCCGGATAGCTTCGAATAGTTTGCCGCCTTCTGTCATGAAATCGTTGTAGGGGTCGACGATCAGAAGTGCCGTGCGGTCAGTTTCATATTTTGTCATCAGGTTCCACGCGTCCTTCAGACTGGCGACATGATATTGGCGATGACCTCGCTGGTGGTCAGTATTTCGTGCGCGAACATCGGACCGTTCACTTCGTGCGCAGCGTGCATTTCTTCCATCGAAAAAGAAGCCGTCGCGTCTTTGACAAGTGTGACGTGGTAACCCAGCTCCATACCAAACCGACCGGTCGACTCCAGGCAGGTGTTGGCACGCAGGCCTACGAGTATGATTTTCTCGATGCCGTGCTGGCGGAGCTGTTCATTCAGGTCGGTGTTGGCAAATCCGCTTTGAGACCAGTGTTCTTTGACGATCACGTCACCTGGTTGGGGGCCGAATTCAGGGTGCCACTCGCCGCCCCAACTTCCCTCAGCAAACGTCTTTAGGCGATCCGAAATCACATGTGTAGGGTTCATATGCTTCCAGCGAGCGAAGTCCCCGTCACGCGATCGATGATGTGGAACGACGAACACCTGGATTTTGGCTTGTCGCGCGGCCTTTGTGATCCGCCGAAGATTGTCAAACAGACCAACGGTTTGAGCGACATCCTTTATGCGGTCGTAGAGCTTTCCACCCTCGCTGAGAAAGTCATTGTAGGGATCGACCATAAGGAGCGCGGTCTCGTCACTCGGATATAGGAGGTCGGGCATTAGTTCATTGCTTCCTACGATCGCAAGCCAATAAGCTTCAAAATAGAAAGCTAATTCCTCCGCGAGTCAACATGCTTCAAAAAAGAAAGCTACTTGCCGTGGGCAGAATGTGTTGATATCCGACGAAGACGGCCGAAAAGTCACCAGACCAAGAATACGAGCGGTTGGGGTGCTGACTGATTAATCCATCGCGACGGCTGGACTTCGCCACTACAGCCGCGTCCAGTTAGGTAAGTGAGGTTTCGATGAGCCGTGTCTTGGTTCTGTTCGCACATCCCGGTCAGCGCCACTCGAAGGTAAATCTCGCAATGGCAAAGGCGGCAAACTCTGTTGCCGATGTGACCTTTGCAGACCTATACGGCGAATATCCCACGTTCGGAATCAATATCGATGTCGAGCAGACGCGGTTACTTGCCCACGACATAATCGTATTTCAGTTTCCTCTTTACTGGTATTCAACGCCATCCCTCCTGAAAGAGTGGCAGGATCTCGTACTTGAGTATGGGTTTGCCTATGGGCCGGGAGGTGACAAGCTCAAAGGCAAGAAGTTCCTTGCGGTGATTACGACCGGTGGACGTCCAGCTGCCTACGACGCAGCCGTCAATCAGATGCACGGATTGAGAACCTTGCTGAGCCCCCTTCAACGGTCAATGGAAGTCTGTGGCATGACCTTTCTCTCGCCATTTGTCCTGTTTGGCGCGATCGACGCGAACACCGACGGGCGTGCACCCCTGCACGTACTGGCCTACCGCTCTCTTCTCGAGGCGTTGCGAGACGACACGATCGATCCAGGCGCTCCATCGCACGGTGACTTCCTGAAATACGACTTCATCCCGATGGGCAAGGAGACTGGAGCATGAATGGGTTTCTGTTCCAGGCATTCATTTACCTATTGGCGGCGGTCGTTGCTGTCCTGATTGCAAAAAGGCTCGGCCTTGGCTCCGTCCTTGGCTACCTTATTGCTGGTGTCGTCATTGGGCCGCTGCTGCACTTGGTTGGCAACGAAACAGAAGACCTTCAAACCTTCGCAGAGTTCGGCGTCGTCATGATGCTTTTCCTCGTTGGACTTGAGCTTCAACCCCGAACGCTCTGGCAGATGAGGACGAGGCTGATTGGGCTCGGCGGCTTACAAGTAATAGGAACTGGTGCAGTCCTTACCTGCTTGGGTATTGCCGTTGGCGTTTCCTGGGACGTGTCGATGGTCGCGGGGTTTGTGTTGTCCATGTCGTCTACGGCAATTGTTCTGCAGACACTCGGCGAGAAAGGCCTTCTCAAATCCGATGGCGGCCAGTCCTGCTTCTCGGTTCTTCTGTTTCAGGACATATCCGTCATCCCAATCTTGGCAGTAATCCCGCTTCTTGCGCGACCGGAGCTACTGGCGTCTCAATCTACATCCCATTCCGGTGGCCACGGGTCGCAAGCGGCGGAATGGATGAGCGGGATGCCTGGTTGGGAGGTTGCCCTCATCACCGTGGCTGCCGTCGCGTTCGTGGTGCTAGCAGGGAACTACCTCTCTCGCCCCTTTTTCAGGATTATCGCCGCATCAAAGCTTCGAGAGGTCTTCACCGCTGCGGGCCTTCTGCTAGTAATCGCGATCGCTTTGTTGATGACCACCGTAGGACTTTCACCTGCTCTAGGCACTTTTCTGGCCGGAGTGGTCCTCGCAAATAGCGAGTTTCGTCATGAACTCGAGAGCGACATTGAGCCGTTCAAGGGATTACTTCTGGGACTGTTTTTCATCACGGTCGGCGCCAGCGTGAACTTCTCGCTTTTGTGGGACCAACTTCCCTTGGTAGCGGCTTTGACCGCCGCTGTAATGGCGACAAAGGCGGCCATCCTCTACGGACTCGGGCGCCTCTTTAAGCTCCAGGGATCTGATCGATGGTTGTTCGCGCTCGGTGTCGCTCAAGCAGGAGAATTCGGTTTCGTACTCCTGTCTTTCACTGTTCAAAGTGCAGTTCTCGCAGAGGGCATCGCAGCGATTCTCCTCCTTGTTATCGCGCTCTCGATGATGCTCACGCCGATATTGTTCATCCTGCTGGATAAGGTGATCATCCCTCGCTTCAACCGCGTCGAGAGCAAAGAAGCAGACGAGATCGCTGAGCAAGCTCATATAATCATTGCCGGTCTTGGCCGGTTTGGTCAGGTAATCAATCGCATCTTGGTCGCCAATGGCCACAAGACCGTGGTGCTCGACTACCGTGCAGACATCGTTGACGGCTTGAGAAAGATGGGCATGCGCTCATTCTTCGGCGACGCCAGCAGGCCAGATCTTCTACATTCGGCAGGGCTTCACGACGCTAAGGTCCTCGTAGTCGCGATAGACGACATGCCCAGAGCGCTTGAAATCGTGAAACACGCTCGCCGAGAGAACAGCAGCCTGCATATCGTTGCTCGCGCCCGCGACCGTGCGGACGTCTACAGGCTCTACCAGGCAGGCGCGACGGATATCGTGCGAGAGGTGTTCGATAGTTCGGTGCGGGCGGCGGGATATGCACTAAGCGCTACTGGGATGCATCCCTACGACGTCGAGAAGAGCAAGAACGTCTTCGTTCAGCATGACCGAGCGGGTTTGCGCCAATTGGCCCCCCTTTGGAGAGAGGACATCCCTGTTTTCGACAACCCTGAGTACGTCGCCAAGGTCAAGGAAATCACCGGTGCTATCGAAGAAGCTATGCTGGGCAACAGGGGAGCCCTTCTGGACGAACTGGACAGAGGTTGGACTCCCCCGGCTACGCCTGCTTCGTAGCCGCGACTGAGCAAGAAACAGAGCGGAAAATCGCCGTATTTGGCTTTAATTAATGAAGCTAAACATGGCTCAGTAATGAGCGCATCATCCGTCTCCTCAAGCGCGGCACTTCCGCCAAGGTAGCGTTAAACCCATGTTTTACTACGTTGCTCAGAGCCCAGTCGCGCAATTTTTGCTACTCGTCGTCGCGGATATTGTCCTCAGCGGCGTATTTTTCAGAAAACATCCTTCGTCCAGGCTGGTGGTGCACGCCACTTTCTTCGCTTCCTTGACCGCGCTGCTCATTACCAACGGGATCGAGCCCTACCGGCCGGGTAGCACCGGTGTAACGATGACCCAGGGAGTCTTCGTCGGAGTGGCCAAGACCGTATGGTGGGTCGGCGGCGCGATGGTACTGGTAAGCTTAGTTCGGATGATCCGAACTTTCGAAAAGCACTCGAGAGAAGGCAGGCTTCTGCAGGATGTTCTAGTCGGCTCGATCTATCTCGGTGCTGGGCTATCGGTTGTTGCCTACGTATTCAGTGTCCCGGTGGGCACCGTGTTTGCGACCTCTGGGGTCTTGGCTGTCATTCTCGGCCTCGCCTTGCAAAGCACGCTCAACGACGTCTTTTCTGGAATCGCTCTCAACCTTGGACGTCCCTACAGCGTTGGAAACTGGATCGAACTGTCGGATGGCGTCGCGGGACGCGTTGTCGAAACGAACTGGCGTTCAACCCATCTTCTGAGCGGATCAAACGATCTTGTTGTAATTCCAAATAGTTCTCTTGCGAAAGCAACCTTGACCAACCTGTCGACGCCCGATGAGAGCCACGGCATTTCTCTCACGCTGAACGTTGCGCCCGTGAGGACACCGGCCGCAATCCAAGATGTGATGCACAACGTCCTATTGAGCAGCAACTCTATTTTAAAGTTCCCTCCGCCATCGGTGGCAATCTCCAGCATCTCCAATAGCGCAGTCGAAGTTGAACTATCGTGTCGTGTAGCCGATCGGACCCGGGTCGCTGCCGCGAAGAATGAGCTTTATGACTTGGCTTTCCGGCATTGTCGGGCGGCAGCACTCCCTCTGTCGGCTCCGAACCTGACAACATCTTCCGGATTTTTGGATCAACAGGGCGATCAGCTCCATACGCCGCAAACCGGGTCGGCGTCACGCTTACTGCTGTCGATGCAGCTATTTTCGCCGTTGACCGACGCCGAACGGGAAGTCCTTTCGGCCAGTATGTCTAGGAGGACATTTCCAAAAGGTGCAGTCATTGCGGAACAGTGCTCGACGCTAAACTCCCTGATGATCGTCCGAAGCGGTGTACTTCTCGTTACTCGCCACGAACTTGGTATCGATACGGAGTTGACGCGACTTGCGCCAGGCGACTGTTTTGGTGAGGGCGGAGTTTTAACGGACGTCGAAGAGGTCGGTAGAATAACGGCACTCACTTTTGCAGTCGTATACGAGATCTCGCAGGAAGCACTCGCCGAGTTGATGCGAGAACGCCCGATACTGGCAGAGGAACTCGGAGCCATCTTGTCTCAGCGGCTCGAAGCGGAACACAAGCTCATCGGTACCTTCCGCACGTCTTCAAACGACAATCACCCACACAGCCTTGCAGAAAAAATCCGGCGCCTTTTCCAACTTCAACGAGCGGGCTAGTCGCTAATTGGAACTGGGTTCGGAGCCGGAAGATAAAGACGCTTTATCGACTGGCGGAGGCCATCATGCCCTCCGCCAGTCGTCTGCTTATTATTTGCCGGTTGCGTATCTCGAAGCCGACTTGCTGCTCTGCGATGCCATCAACAGTTTGAGGCGAGCTGCATCGTATTCGGCGAAGAGCTGCTGATCTTCAACTGACGGAAGCGTAATTGTCTCACCTTGATCGAGACCAGCCAAAGCGGCATCAACCATGTGCTCAGCGTCCATAACCGTGTTCGGATCCAGTGCAGAGATCGGCACGCCCGATAGCGGCCAAATGTCCGTGGCGGTGGCAGCTGGCAGTACAAGCTGAACCTTGACGTTGGTCTCTGCTACTTCGTCCTGGAGGCCGCGCGTGAAGTTGTTCACAAAGCCCTTGGTGCCGCTGTAGATGCTGCTGATCGGCAGCGTATGGAAACCAAGCACGGAACCGATGTTGATGATCGTTCCCTTGTCCCTGGCCTTGAACGCGAGAAGGGCGGCAAGGCTGAGGCGCACGAGAGCGCCGATGTTCAGTCCCGTCATCGCGTCAACTTCAGTCTGCTTGACCGCCGTCAGAGAACCCAACGTCGACGTGCCAGCATTGTTGACGAGAAGCGAAATGCTCTCCTCTTCGGAGAACAGGTTCGCCACGGCGTCAAGATCCGAGCCAACGGCCAGATCTGCCACGACGGTTTTCACGTTGACGCTGAAATCGGCTCGGATTGACGTAGCCACTTCTTCGAGAAGATTTGCCCGGCGAGCGACAAGAATCAGATCGTATCCCCGCTTAGCGAGGCGCTGTGCATAAATTTTGCCAATGCCAGCAGAAGCGCCGGTGACGACTGCAGTGCCCTTATTTTCGTTCGTAGTCATTGTCACTCCGTATGGGTCGAAAGCTTACGGCCCTGTTTGAATTTCCAAAACGGCGATCGCCAGAAAATGTCTCCAAGCATGATGACCATCATGTTTGGTTGTTGATGCATGACGGTTATCATGTATAGTGTCAATGAAAATCTTAAGGAGATCGCAGTGAGATATCCGGCAGCGGAAACAGCAGAAAAACATACTCGGATACTTATGGCGGCGGGCTTAGCTTACCGGGAGAAGGGCTTTTCGGGAGTTAGCGTAAGCGACATCATGAAGGCGACCGGACTGACTCACGGCCCTTTCTATAATCACTTTAATTCGAAAGAAGCGCTTATCTCTGAGGCTCTGCAGTACATTTCCGACGCCACTGTAAACCTAACGGACGGATTTGAAGCGAGCGAAGAGGGAAAGGCGGACTTTGTTCGATCCTACCTGTCGAACGAGCATTGCAATGATTCTGGAAACGGCTGCCTTATGGCATCATTGGCATCCGAGATAGCCCGCGAGCCTTCGTTTAAGCCCACCTTCACTCGTCACGTCACCGGCATCATCTCAAATATGGTTGAACGGTTTCCGTGGTCATCCAAGGCGCGTGCCAAGAAGGACGCGTTACGCACACTGGCGGCAATGGTAGGCGCTGTTGTTCTGGCGAGAGCTGTAGATGACGACGATCTCGCGAATGAGATTCTTAGCGAAGTGGCTGATGGACTGGTCAGATCTGCTCGATCCTAGCAGAGTGCAATGGTGATGATCGCAAGGATAACGGCGAGAAGGTCTTCGGTTAGCGCAGCTGGGCGATCGGAGCCGAAATAAGCCGCCATTCGGAAACGAAGCGCTGAACCCGCAAATGTGCCAATCGCACTTCCCATAATGCCCACCGCCAACCCGGCCGCGAGTGATCCCCCGGCGGCGCCGATCGTGGCACCAGACAGCGCTCCCATCAAAATGCGAGCGGCAAACTGCGCCGGGACCTTCCGACTTGGTGTTGCCGGGAGCTTGTCACTGACGAGTTCGAGCACAGCAAGCACGGTGAACACCCACGGAGTGAAGCGGTAGCCCATGAAGGCGAGCGGTGTCCCCGAAACCGCAATCAACCCGAGAAACGCGCCCCACGCGACCGCAGATGGCGCTATCAGGGCCCTCATCCCAGCGACAACACCGATGAGAAGGGCAAGGAAAAACATCATGTCGCTCTCGTCGCTAGTGGTGACCGTTGGCATGTGGATAGAAATCCTGACACCGCCAACCGCCGCATCAACCTCTATATCTTAGTATTATTCCCTTCAAAATTTGAAGCAACATAATTATGTAGGGTTTAGCGTTTGCAATGACGCTGCCCTGCCCTTTGTCGAATTTGGAGATGCCCCATGACTCACCGAGTTGTCATAATCGAACCAGTCCGGACGGCCATTGGGAAGTTTGAGGGCAGTCTCCAAACGGTTCCCGCCACCGACTTAGGCGCGACTGTCATCAAAGAGTCCGTATCACGCTCAGGTATAAAAAGTGGCGATGTCGCAAGCGTTTACATGGGCAACGTCATCCAGGCTGGGAACAAGATGAACCCGGCTCGCCAAGCTGCACTGAGGGCTGGCTTGCCCGTGAGCGCAGCCGCATCCACCGTGAACAGAGTATGCGGCTCTGGCGCCGAGGCACTCGTCTCCGCCGCCAAGGATATTTTGCTTGGTAACGCCGAACTGGCAGTTGCCGGAGGAATGGAGAACATGGACCGGGCCCCCTACCTCCTGTCAAAAGCCCGGGGCGGTTACCGCATGGGAAACGCCGAAATCATTGACAGTATGTTGACCGACGGCCTCCACGACGCCTTCTCAGGAAAGCATTCTGGATGGCACACCGAGGACGTCATCAGCGAACTCGGCATCAGCCGAGAGGATCAGGACCGCTGGGCGGCAAGGTCGCACAAGCGCTTCGTCGCAGGGCAACTCGAGCGAAAGTTCGCAGGCGAGATTGCACCAATCTCCATTGAGACAAGAAAGGGCTTGGTGACATTCGATGTTGACGAGGCCCCTCGTCCGGACACGACGATTGACGTTCTGTCGAAGTTGAAGCCCGTGTTTAGGAATGACGGATCGATTACCGCAGGCAATGCACCAGGACTGAACAGCGGAGCGTCGGCGATGATTGTCGCGGATCAGGACTATGCTGAGCGCGAGGGGCTCAAGCCCATTGCGCGAATAGTCTCGTATGCTGTCGGGGCCGTCGAACCGGAACGATTTGCCTTGGGGCCGATCCCCGCGATTAACCTCGCCCTCCAGCGAGCAGGATGGAAATTGGCTGAAGTGGAGCGAATGGAGATCAATGAAGCTTATGCCGCCGTTCCTTTGGCGGTAATGAAGTCACTTGGCATTCCGGAGGATATCGTAAACGTCGAGGGTGGAGCGGTCGCTCACGGTCATCCCATCGGGGCCACCGGTGCAATTCTCGCAACCAGACTGCTGCACTCCATGCGTCGGGACGGCTTGAAGAAAGGGTTGGTCGCGCTTTGCATCGGCGGCGGCCAAGGTATTTCGCTGGCCTTCGAAGTGGTTTGAACAGACCTACATAGCGACCTGTGTCAGGCGAGTAGGCTCGCCTGGCTTTCGTCTGTCGATTTGACCCTGGCTCGGCTCGTCGCGTGACGGTTATCGATCAAGTCATGTAACTTCAAGAAAAGTTTCGGCGGAACCGGCAGGGACCGGCGGTGGAAGCACATGCTCCACATGCGCCGGTCGTCTTGCCCTACCAACACCAGAGAGTTATCGGACCAGGCTCAGGCTCGATCAAACCATCCTAGCCTGATGAAGCGTGAAACCCGATAGGAGATTGTCGACATCATTCTGCCACTGCCTCAACGAATGCCCATTGAGGTGGCGATTGAATGCCTCGTCGTCCCGGTAGACTTCGTGGACGAAAATATCGTTGTCATTCTCATCGGCCGTCAAGATTTGGAAGCTCACGGTGCCTTCTTCGGTGCGCAAACAGCGCTCGCGATGTTCTTGCAGCAGCAAGACGACCCGATCTCTTTCGCCTGCGATGGCGCTTATGGTTCCGACTATAGTTAGTTCAGACATTATCGTCCCCGTTCGTTACGGATAATGAAATCTCGTCCTCAATTAGACGAGCAGTGCGTTTTGCTGGTGGGCTGCCGTCAGTCGGCAGCGGTTTCATATAGGAACCACGCGCGACCCTCAGTTTCTTCAATCCAGTTCTCCAATACGCTAGTGGTGGCGAAATCGTTGAAGCCCGAGGTCACCTCATGGATCCGCCGCATATCACCGGCGAGTTGCTTATTATCTTCGCACAGCTCCGAGAGCATCGACGCGGGAGTAACCGACTCGACATCGTTATCTTTGATCGTCTGAAGCCGCGCGATGTGCCCGATCGAACGGATAGTCGTGCCGCCGATCTTGCGCGAGCGTTCCGCCAAGGCGTCCGTCATTGCAAAAATCTGCTCACCCTGTTCGTCCAGCATTCGATGATAGTCTCGGAAGTGGCGACCGCGTATGTGCCAGTGGAAGTTTTTCGTCTTAAGGTAGAGCGCGAAAGTGTCAGCCAGTAGAACAGCCAACGCGGACGATATTTCCGCCACCGCTTTATCGTCAAATGCCCCCGACAATTCGGGGCGGGAGGTAAGAGCTGCTGACATCAATGTATCCTTTATAAAGATCCGGGGGCACCGGCGTGATCTGGCGAGCCGCCAAATTGGCAGGCTGAAATAGCCCCCCTCGCCGTCCGACATTTAGCCGTCGTTGATCGGCGACGATCTCACACTTGTGTATGATATGCTGCACCAGCGTTTGCGCTTACCGTCTCCACATCGCCCCACATCTCCCAGCTGGGGCGAAGGTGGAGCACTTCCCCCATCCACCTAGCGGCCGGGTATCACCCCTCGCCTGGCCAGCGGAGCCATCCGCAGAGACCGCTCCCAACGGAGCGGTCTTTTGCTTTCCCAACCCATTATCACGCAAATGTCACGGGCAGGGTGAGATTCAGGTTTCCCTTCCAAACAAAAGTCACTATGTATTTTAAGCCTGATGATCGTAAGGCTTGAGACAATCTGGTGATTAAGTGCCGCGTCTCGAAGGCAACGACGACTTTGGTGTTTTGCTTGAAGGAAACTGTCTTGGTCCGGCTTTGGAAATGGCTCCCAGGGGAGCGATCTACCATTGAGCGTGAGAACGACGTCGCTTTGGCGATCGCGGCAGGATCGAACGCGTTCGCCGTCTTCCTGATCGACACCTTCACAAGCATCGAAAGCGCCGTTGCCGTATTTTACGTCATTATAATGCTATTGTCGGCGGACTTCCTGTCCCGGTTCGGCGTTCTCGCTGCTGGCGCGATGTGCACGGCGCTGTGTGTGATCTCATTTTTCGTTTCGCATGGCATCGATAATGACCTTGCCACCTTTCTGCGCTTGGTCGGATCACTTTCAGCGCTGCTTATTACCACGGCCCTGCTCTACAAGAATGAGACAGGCCGCCTCGCTCTCCTAGCGTCTCATCATCGCACCAAAAGCAGCGAATATCGCTACAGATCCATATTCAAGCAAAGTGGCATTGCTTTGTGGGAGCAGGATTTGACAGCGCTCAATGCCTTGCTCGATAATCTTCGTGCGCAGGGCGTTGTCGACTTGTGCGCGTATACTCGCGACAACCCGGAATTTCCCAAGGCATGTACGGAGGCGATCCGAACCGTGGCCGTCAACGACGCGGCCCTGGAGGTGCTAGGCAATATCACTCAAGAGCAAGCTATTGGTCCCATCTCGCGATTCATACCGCATGATTGCCCATCGCTTTTTGGGTTCGTAAAGGCGTTCTTCCACGGACAGAGGCGATTTGAATCCAAGGGTCGTATCAGAGATTATCACGGTACAGAGTCTGTCATCCTCATGGCCGTGGAGTTTCCGGAAGACCAGTCCGGACTGGATCGAATCGTCATCGGGCTTGTTGACATTACCGAGAGAGAGGCCGCGCAGGCCACGATGATGGCAGCGCAAGCTGAGTTGGCTCGCGCCTCCCGCGCTTCTGCTGTCGGGGCGCTGTCAGCTTCCTTGGCGCACGAGCTTAACCAGCCACTTGGAGCGTTGCTCATGAACGCCCAGGCGTGCCTACGCTGGCTTAACCGCAATCCACCAGATCTTAAGGCGGCTATTCGCGCAGCAGAGCGCACAATGAAGGACGGTGAACGCGCTAGCCAGATCGTCAAGACAACTAAAGCGATGCTCTCGAGAAGCCCTATTGCATCCGAGAAGGTAGACCTCCCAAGCTTGGTTGAGGAGACAAGATCGCTTCTGGAATACGAGATCGAGCGTCAGAATATTTCGATCGATCTGACTTCGCCACCCAATCTCCCCCCTGCCAACGCTTCGAAGAGTGAAATCCAGCAGGTGCTGATCAATCTGATCACGAACGCGATGCAGGCGATGGAGGAGGCTCGAACAAAATCTCGTCGAATTTCGATCCAGCTCTCAACGGCCGACACGGGCTTCGTTGTGATGGCCATCAGCGATACCGGACCTGGCCTGTCCAGTGAAGCAATCGAGAATGTCTTCGAGCCTTACTTTACGACCAAGGCTTCCGGGATGGGAATGGGCTTGGCCATTTGCAAGTCAACGGTTGAATCACGAGGCGGAAAACTCACAGCTAGAAATAACGAAACGGTCGGCGCGACGTTCGAGATCGCACTTCCAGTTGAGAACCAGGGTCGTCTCACACGTATGTATGATGTCCCCCCAATGGTGGCGCAGATAGGATGAAGCCTTCGAATAAAGTCAAAGGCATAGAAGACGATGAAATCCAATTGCATCATCGCGATTGTGGACGACGATCAATCGATTCGCGAAGCCATGGGAGACTTTCTAAGGTCCTATGGCTACGAAAGCCGCTCATTCTCATCTGCCGAAGACTTTCTGACATACGGCGAGCGAGCACTAATCGACTGCATATTGCTGGATGTGAAAATGCACGGCCTCTCCGGTTTGGAGCTACAGGCCATCTTGAGAGGTCGCACAGACCCCACACCGATAATTTTCATGACTTCGCACCAGGAAGAAGCCATCAGAAAAGCTGCGATGGCAGCCGGGGCGCACGCGTTCCTTGGCAAACCCGTGGATTTAAAGCTCCTCATCAGTCACATCGAAAAGTTAATAGGCACTCGTTGAGAGCAAGCAACCCAATAGGGTTTCAGTGCTTTGCGAGGTTATGCTCGACACAGGCTGCTTCAGATCCAGAACCTTCGATCGTGTCTTACGAAAGGGGAGTGTCATGGACGTAAACATGCCGCACAAGTCCAACCCTCGAACCTATGTCGAACCTACGATCTTTATCATCGATGACGACGACGAGTTTCGCATTGGCATCGTTGACTTGTTGCAATCGCTGGACAAGAAGACGCGCTCATACGGCTCAGCAAAGGAGTTCTTGGACGACGCGCCCATTGATGGTCCTGGATGTATTCTCCTTGATTTGCGAATGCCCGGACTTAGTGGTCTCGAACTTCAGGAGCATCTTGAGCGGCAGGGTCGAAAGCTCCCGATCATATTTATAACCGGACATGGCGATGTCCCTGTTGCTGTACAGGCGCTTAAGGCTGGCGCTTCTGACTTTATTGAGAAGCCCTTTCGAGAGAAAGTTCTGCTTGACGCAATCTCTGTTGCGCTCGCGAGAAGTGCTGAAGACGTCAAAAGCTCATCCGAGGCAGATGAAGTCCGTGCCTTAGTAGCCACACTCACCCCCCGCGAGCGCGAAGTGATGGCGGTGGTTTGCAGAGGGCTAATGAACAAGCAGATCGCCTATGAGCTTGGGATAAGCGAGGTCACCGTGAAAATTCACCGTGGCAACGTGATGAGAAAAATGCAGGTCAGATCGGTGGCTGAACTCATTCGGCGAACCGATCTGATCTCCCTCAGCGAGGCAGCGTAACAGCCTACGAAAAGTCATGCTTCTATCGCGCACTGGTTCGCAAACGACCGTTCGCCCAGAAGGTCGACAATGCCACATACCGTCGGTGACGGTTCACGCTTCGTATCCCAAAGCAAATGGAATTGGCCAGACAGGTCGATGAACTCGGCCTATCCCGAAAGCAAAGGCGGAATTCTAACTTTTCGCCTCTTTTAAATTCATTCTCCCAACCTTGGATGCCACAAATGAAATCGAGTTCTCAAGACCACCGGCGCAGTCTCCGGACGCGGCTGATAGTGCTATTCGCTATTTGCTGCTCATCCGCAGCGATGCCTCTGACGTTCACCGGTCCTGCGGTGGCGATACCTGCAATTAGTCGGACACTGGGAGGGGACCCAATCGCACTAAATTGGGTCACAAATGCTTTTATGCTAACCTTCGGAAGTACCCTGATGGCGTTCGGTGCGCTCGCTGATTTTTTTGGTCGCAAGCGAGTGTATGTGGTCGGATTGACGGCTTTCGCGGTGTTTTCGGCAGCTCTAGCTTTTTCACAGAATATCCTCGTTCTTGACTGCTTGCGTGCCCTGCAAGGACTGGGTGCCGCAGCAGCGTTTTCCGCTGGCATGGCTTCCCTTGCCCAGGAATTCGAAGGTACGGCCCAAATGCGTGCGTTCAGCGTAGTAGGCGCAAGCTTCGGCGTCGGCTTGGCATTTGGCCCCATAGCATCCGGCGCCATGATTGATGCAATGGGCTGGCCGTCAATTTTCGCCCTGGTCGTGGCGCTTGCCGTTGTTGCTCTCGTACTGGGAATTCCGTTCCTTCGAGAGACGCGTAATCCAGACGCGGCAGGATTGGACTGGCTGGGGGCAATCACGTTCACGCTTTCGCTCACTCTCTTCACCTACGGGGTACTTCGTGGTCCAGCTATCGGTTGGAGCGACTTCACGGTCGCGGGACCGTTGGTTGGTGCCGCCATACTGATGATAGGCTTCTACTTTGTAGAGCGTTCGACAAGGCATCCAATGCTCGATCTAACACTGTTTCGCTACCCTCGCTTTGTGGGTGTGCAACTGCTTGCAGCCGCGCCAGCGTACGCTTTTGTTGTTCTACTCGTGCTACTGCCGGTCCGCTTTGTTGGCATCGAGGGTATGAACGAAATCGCAGCTGGACAGCTGATGATGGCGCTATCCGGCCCCCTGTTGGTCCTACCGATTGCCGCAGGTATCCTAACTCGATGGTTCGCTCCCGCTACCGTGTGCAGCGGTGGCTTGCTCATCTCGGCGGCTGGTCTCTTCTGGCTCAGCCAAACACCGGTGGGTTCAGCACCGGGCGTCTTGACGATACCGCTGTTGATGATCGGCGTTGGCATCAGCTTGCCTTGGGGATTGATGGACGGACTGGCGGTGAGCGTCGTCCCGAAAGAGCGTGCCGGGATGGCGACAGGCATCTTCAGCACGACGCGCGTAGCTGGTGAGGGCGTCGCCCTTGCTATCGTGACCGCCGTCCTTTCGGCCCTGACAAAATCTCATCTTCCGGACAACCTGGGCACGGGATCTGCTGACATAGCGCAAAGGCTGGTAACCGGAGACCTGGCCGGGGCGCAGACCCTGGTACCTCCTGGAACGTCAATTCGCTTGGTCCAGGATTACAGTGATGCATTTGGTTCGCTTCTGTGGATCTTGACTGCCATCACCTTGATTACCGCCTCAGTCGTGCTGGTTTCACTTCGCAATGTCACCGCAGAATCAGGCTTCGACCTTTCCGAGGAAGAGGCTGAAGCATCAACGCTTTAGAGACAGTTTTCAATGCATTGGTTACTCTGAGAGCCGCTACGACCTTTGTATGATAGCTCCGATATTCAATGTTTCGTACATGGAGATGGCAAACGCTGTCTCCATGAAACATCTAGAGGCTGATGCGGTAACTGTTAAACGCGACGCTTGTCATAACAGCGGCTTGGCCCCGACGGGGAGTTGGCGCTATTGCGAACAAGGGTTCAGGAACGTCAACCGACCCTGAATCCAGATAGCTCGAACACACGAACTAACAATCCGCTCCATCGCTGGTGCGGCAACCCTTTGGCGCGTCGATTTCGCGCCACCCGAGCCGGAACCCGCACGTCTCCGGCCGCTTTCAGCACCTCACCCCAAGTGGCGGACAGCGTTAAGTGCATTTGTTGAAAAGGATTTGTAGCGATGAAGTCGACCGGACTTTCAAACTGGAAGGGCAACTGGAAGCAGGGCTCAGGAACACTGTCTACTGGGACGGACATGTTCAAGGATAAACCCTACAGCTTCTCCAGCCGCTTCGAAGGCACGCCCGGCGGCAGCCCTGAAGAGCTTCTCGCGACCGCACAGGCAGGTTGCTTCAACCAGGCATTGGCCAACAATTTCGGAATGATCGGCTTCGAAGCTGAAAGCATCAAGACTTCGGTTGAAGTTGAACTTGGCTACGGTGACGACGGCCATCCGGCCATCAAAAGCTCGTTCGTCACTTGCGAAGCCCGAGTGCCCGGCATCTCTCAGGAACGTTTCGACTATTGTGCCGAGCGTGCCCGCACTACCTGCACGATCGCGGTTGTACTCAAGCTCAACATCGGCATGAAGGCGACGCTTCTCGCCTAGCGCGACCGCATCGCCCTGCAGCTTCTGCACCCCTCACAGGGTGAAATCTATTCGTTGTGTAGCGCAATCAACCCTGAGCGCACACCTTGGAGACCGATATGTTCATCAAAGAATTCAAACCCACCCAGTTTCACCTGACTGAAGTCACGCCCCAGTATTGGAAGGTTGCCTTCAATAACCCGCCCGTCAACGTCATCGGTCCTGACATGATGCGCGAAATGAAGCTCCTCCTTACCGAGCTTGAAACGAACAAGACGGTGAACGTTGTCGTCTTCGAAAGCGCCGACGAAGACTTCTTCCTCGCACACTATGACCTGGTTGCAGATCCGGCGATTGCCGAAGCCCTGCCTAGCCCCACGGGCTATGCGGCCTGGGTCGATATCTTGGTGCGTATGCAGCATCTGCCGGTGGTAACGATCACTGCAATTCGCGGCATCGCTCGTGGCGCAGGCAGCGAATTCCTGCTGGCAACCGACATCCGCTTCGCCAGCCTCGAGAAGGCGATCCTTGGCCAGATGGAAGTTGGCTTCACCGCTCTGCCGGGTGGTGGTGCTGCCGGTCGGCTTCCCACTCTCGTGGGTCGCGGCCGCACGTTTGAAATCCTATACGGTGGCGGAGACTTCAATGCGGAAACAGCTGAGAAGTACGGTTATGTGAACCGCGCTGTTCCGGACAAGGACTTTGCGGCGTTCGTCGACGCCTACGCTCTCCGCGTCTCCAAGTGGGAACGTCGCGTCCTTGAGGAGATCAAGGAGTACGTGAACAAGTACACGCTTCTGCCGGACGCTGAATACCCTCTGCACTCGGATGCATTCTGGGACGCCGCAAGCCGACCGGAGTTTCCTTCGATCACGAAGCAGCTAATTGATCGTGGCCTCCAGACGCGTGGCGATCTCGAATACAACCTTGGCCGTGAGGTCGGCACGATCTTCCCGAAAAAGGACTGATCATCGAGCCTCCCGCCGAAACGCGGGGGGCTTTCCGTTCGTTTCCTCGTTCAAGCAGGACATCAGCCATGAACATCCGCCCATACATTGTTGCCCTTGGTGTGGCACTATCCAGCGTAAGCATGGCATCGGCGCAGAGCCCAAGCGCTCAAACTCAAGACATCTCAGACGCCGCACTCGTAAAGACGCTTCCCGGCTTTACGGATAACTTCGCAACTGTGAACGGAATTAAGCTGCACTATGTGGCGGGTGGTGAAGGCGATCCGATTATTCTGCTGCCTGGTTGGCCAGAGACATGGTGGTCTTATCACAAGATCATGCCTGAACTTGCAAAGACCCATCGAGTCATTTCTGTCGATCTTCGCGGCATGGGGGCTTCGGACCGCCCTGCTGACGGCTTCGATAAGAAGACGATGGCCCAGGACATTTCAGATCTGGTGAAAAGCCTTGGCTACAAGTCTGCAACAATCGTAGGCCACGACATCGGTGCGATGGTCGCATTCAGCTTCGCTGCAAACCATCCGGAACAGACATCGAAGCTCGTGATGCTCGACGTCGGCCATCCGTCGTCGGGCTACTTCAAGATCCCAATGCTTCCCGCCCCAGGCTCGTTCAACGATAAGGCAGACCAGGACAACGTCTACCTCTGGTGGTTCGCATTCCATCAGGTTAAGGGTCTCCCTGAGAAGCTTATGGAAGGGCGCCAACACCTGGAGCAGGAATGGTTCTTCCATTACATGGCCGAAGATGAGTCAGCCATTGATGCGACCGACCGCGCTGTCTATGCCAACGCCTACGCGAGTGCTGATGCGATCCGTGCAACGAACGGCTGGTATCAGGCATTTCTGGAGGATATCGCCGACGACGGAACCTACGGCAAGCTGAACATGCCGGTTCTCGGTCTGGGTGGGCCTGGTTACAAGCGGCTGAAAGCGTCTCTCGACGAGCGTGCGCCTGGCTCCAAGACCTTCCACGTCGAAGGAAGCGGGCATTTCATCGCGGAAGAGAAGCCCGAGGCTCTCCTTGGATATCTCAAGGACTTCCTGAAGTAGGAAATAGAACGCGGAGGCCCGATACGAAATCGGGCCTCCGGTTGGCTCGACGAAACCACTATGACCGGGAATCTTTTGGGCTGACGCCGTACATTGTCTTGTACGCCCTGCTGAACGCCGCCTCCGAGTCATATCCTACCATATGAGCAACCTCACCCACGGCGATACTCGAACGCTTCAATAAATCTGCCGCAGTGGCGAGGCGCCACCTATGCAGATAACGCAGCGGAGGTTCACCGACGGTCGACATAAATAATTCTGCAAACCTCGACCGTGACATCCCGGCTATTGCGGCTAGCTCATCTACCGCCCATGCTCGCGAAGGATCTTGGTGAAGAGCAGCAACAGCCCGACTAATCCGAGCGTCTCGCA
Source organism: Hyphomicrobiales bacterium (assembly GCA_900470805.1). Lineage (GTDB taxonomy): Bacteria > Pseudomonadota > Alphaproteobacteria > Rhizobiales > Rhizobiaceae > Rhizobium. The sequence goes on from UCCA01000007.1 coordinate 151,382, forward strand.
GCGCACCGACCCACCCTTCCCTTGGAGTAAGTGACCTTGCCCATGTTCTTATCGAGCGGATGATCAGAATGTCTATAACGCGAGAGATCATAAGTGCAGCGCCGGGTTCTCGTTCAGCTGTCTCCAAGATCAGAAACTGCGCCACATCACGAATGAGAACGGCCGATTGATCCGCATCCTTCGCGATATGGATTGTGTCCGGAAGCAATCTCAAAAGGGGCAGGATGTGACTTTGGTTTGCAAACTGGAACGTGGCGCTCAGTGTCCGTGCTCGTTCTTCTCCAATCCCATGTCGAAGCGTTGCTTCATTCGGACCGACTTCCCGAACCATCAGCGGGGCTTCCAGGGCGCCGCGCAAGGGCATGCTATCGCGGAGCCAATAACTCACTCCATGTGGAAGGACCAAGACGTCGCCTGTCCGCAGTTTGAAGGGCGGCTGGCCCTCTAGTTCGACGGAAAGCTCGCCTTCCTGAACGACATGAAGAAACGCTGAACGGGATTGAAAACTGACATTGAACCCAGCTTTCAATTCGGTCGTGAAAACGAACTCGCCGGTAAGCTGAACAAAACGGAGGATATCAGACAAAAGGTCATATCCGGACGCAGAACCGGACGCTGGAGCAAGAAGTCCGTCGTTGATGTCATGGGGTTTTGAGGTCACGAGGCCTACCTTGTCTTCAAGCGATCCCGTTCTTTTACAGAGCATTTCTCGCCGATGGAAGATGGACTTCCATCTCGAATTTGAAGTTTGGACCGCAGTCGTCACTTTGCCAAAACGCCTGCCCAGCATTGGCCCAATCCCTAGTTTGGCAAGTCATAAATGGAGTTAGAAAATGAATAATCTTCTTCTGTCCGCCGCCACCCTTCTCCTCGCAGGAGCCGCCGTTGCCGCACCTGCTTCCGCAGCCTCCCTTCCCAAGGGCGCTGCCCATAACATCGTTTTGGTTCATGGCGCGTTCGTTGACCAGACCAGCTGGAAGCCAGTCGCGGATATCCTTACCAAGAAGGGCTACCACGTCACGCTGGTAGAAAATCCTCTGACCTCTCTCGACGCTGACGTGAAAGCAACGAAGGAAGCGCTCGCCAAGCAGAACGGCAAGACCGTACTGGTAGGCCATTCTTGGGGCGGCGTCGTAATCACGCAGGCTGGCAACGACCCGAAGGTATCGGCGCTCGTCTACGTTTCGGCATTTGCACCCGACGTCGGTGAATCGCTGGCAGCCCTCGCCAAGGGCGGTCCGGCAACGGAAGGTACCGCAGCGATCCACCCGGATGACAAGGGCAACCTGTATATCGATCCAAAGGTTTTCCCTTCGGCCGTGGCTGCCGACTTGCCGACCAAGATCGCTGAAAGCCTGGCGAACTCGCAGCTTCCTCTGAACGTTGCCGCATACACGGCTCCGGTTACAGTCGCCGCCTGGCACGACAAGCCGAACTTCTATGTCATCAGCACCAAGGACAAGACCGTAGCGCCTGAAGCGCAGAAGCTCTTTGCAGGTCGCATCAAGGCCAAGACGACCGAGGTCGCAGGCAGCCATGCATCGCTGGTTGTTCACGCCAAGGAAGTTGCTGCTGTGATCGAAAAGGCCGCGCTCGCCAAGTAAGCTAAACGGCTCCCGCTCGAATAGATCGGGGGCCACTAGTCTTCAGCAGCATTGAATGGAGGGAAGCCTGCAAAAGGCTTCCCTCTTCTCGTGTCAGCTCTTCGATTTCTCGACGTGCCCGCCAAAACCAGCCCGCATCGCCGACAGCACCTTATTGGCAAACTCGTCGTTGTCCCGTGAAGCAAAACGACCGTAGAGAGCCGCGCTAAGAACGGGCGTTGGCACGCTCTCGTCGATAGCAGCCATTATTGTCCACCTTCCCTCGCCCGAGTCTGATACGCGCCCGGCGTATTTGCTCAGTGCTGGATCTGCGTGCAACGCGTTCGCTGTGAGATCCAACAGCCAAGATGTGATGACGCTGCCTCGCCGCCAGACCTCAGCGATGTCAGGCAAGTTCAGATCGTATTGGTAGTGCTCTGGATGGGATAGAGGAGCCGTTTCCGCGTCGATCTCGTGCGCACCTGAACCAATGTTTGCGTTCTGGAGGATGTTAAGTCCCTCCGCATAAGCCGCCATCAGGCCGTATTCGATGCCGTTATGGACCATCTTGACGAAGTGGCCTGCTCCATGTGGACCACAATGCAGGTAGCCCAGCTCAGAGGTCGAGGACGCGGTGACGCTGAGATTGGGTGACACCTCTGTAGACCCCTTCCCGGGCGCCAAAGTCGCGAAGAGAGGAGACAAGCTTTCAACGATCGATTTCTCGCCGCCAATCATTAGGCAATAACCACGCTCGAGCCCGAAGACCCCGCCGCTGGTTCCAACGTCAACGTAATGGATGCCCTTGCTGATCAGGTCAGCGCCACGACGGATATCATCGTGGTAATATGAATTGCCGCCATCGATGATGATGTCGCCGGTTGCCAAAAGTGGAAGCAGATCGTGAATGACGTTGTCAGTAATTGCCGCTGGCAGCATGAGCCAAATTGCCCGGGGGCGAGCGAGCTTCGAGACGAAGTCCTTGAGTGACGAACTGCCTCTCGCTCCGAGCGTTACCAGTTCGGCAACACTCTCGTGCCTTGCGTCATAGACCACGCATTCATGGTCACCGCGCAACAGACGCTGCACCATAAAGGATCCCATTCGGCCTAAGCCGACCATACCGAGCTGCATAAAAGTCTCCGTGTTCTGCGTTGGATTAGTGGGCTGCGTGCCCTGAGATCCGCCCTTGAAACCTGGGCGGCTGGGAGGAACCAACGTTATAGTTGGCATAGAGGATCTACAGCAAAATAGCTTCCGTTTTGGAAGTTAATTATTGCTCATGTTGCTGCCGCCTTGTATCTAATGCCGATCATCAGGAGATTATGCATTGGACGCTTCCCCCGCCCCTCCCGTTACCCTCGTGATCTTCGGCGCTACAGGGGATTTGACCCGGCGGCTGCTCGTTCCTTCAATAATTAATTTGACGCGCAGCGACCTCTTGAGGGACGATTTTCATATCCTGGGCGTCGGCATCGAGAACGGGGACGACGAATTTCTCGTGGCCAAACTGGACGACTTCATCTCCACCACAGAGAACCTGAAGCCACTTTCTACGGATCAGGCTTGGCTGCGATTAAAGACCCGCATCTCGTACGTTGGCGGTGACTTCACGAAAGATGAGGTATTCACTGAGATTGCCAATCGGCTGGCGATTATCGGAAGTGGCAATGCCGCCTTCTATCTCGCCGTTCCACCTCAGTTCTTTGGTCCCATTGTTGAGAAGCTCGGGAAGCATGGCCTTCTTGAGGAGTCGGATGGCGCGTTCAGGCGGTTGGCGATTGAGAAGCCGTTTGGAACTGACCTCGCTTCTGCTCGCGCCTTGAACAAGCAGATCCTGGATGTCGTTTCGGAAAGCCAAATCTATCGCCTCGATCATTTCCTTGGCAAGGAAACCGTCCAAAACATCATGACAGCGCGGTTCGCCAACATGATGATCGAAGCACTGTGGAACAACAACTACATCGATCATGTCCAGATCACCGCCGCCGAGACGGTTGATGTTGGAACACGGGGCAAGTTCTACGACGCGACCGGCGCTTTGCGGGACATGGTCCCCAACCACCTATTCCAGTTGCTGGCCATGGTTGCCATGGAGCCGCCGAACAGTTTCGACGCCGAGGCCATCCGAAACGAGAAAAGCAAGTTGCTCCAGGCATTGAGGATTTACACGCCACAGGAAGCCGAACTGCACCATGCACGCGGCGCCTATACCTCCGGCACTCTCAACGGAGTTCCGATCGTGGCCTTTCCGGAAACGCGCGACGTCGATCCAGATACACAGACCGAGACCTTCGTCGCCTTGAAGCTCTATGCGGACACTTGGCGCTGGGCCGGGGTGCCCTTCTACCTTAGAACTGGAAAGGCAATGACTGCTCGCGATACGGAGATCGTGGTCACGTTCGGGCAGGTGCCATTTGCTCAATTCCGTGAGACAGATGTGAAGCGGCATTTGCCTCCCAACCGATTGGTCATCAGGTTGCAGCCCGACGAGGGCCTGAGCATGGAGATGTCGATCAAGTCGCCCGGCCTGTCGGTTGATACTGTGCCTGTATCACTCGATTTCAACTACGCCGACCAGTTCGACATCGGCAAGATGACCGGATACGAGTCTCTCCTGTACGAAATGTTCGTCGGAGATCAGACCCTTTTTCAGCGGGCTGACGGGATAGAGGCCGGTTGGGCGGCGGTTCAGCCATTCCTTGATCTGTGGGCAAAGGGCGGAAAGCCCGTCAGTTATGCGCCAGGTAGCATGGGCCCCGAATCCGCAGATTATCTTATGGAACGTGACGGACGCCACTGGTACGACCTTGGAGTGCTTCGGCGTCATCGGCGCCAATGAAAAAGACTGCTTCCGAACGAATTCTCAATATTGCGGCGGGTTGTGGAATGGACAAAGAGATCGGCCTAACAAGGCAGCAGTTGGAGGCGGGCTCGTGGGGTGAACATATCGCCCGCGACGCACCTGCCGTCGTCTTGTGGACAGATGAGCAGCGAGCAGCGAGCATCCAGGAAACGTTGCAGGGGCGACCGGCTGGTGATGTTTGGGTATTCGCTTACGGCTCGCTGATTTGGAACCCGACATTTAAGTTCGAAGAAACCCGCGTCGCTGTCATCCAGGGATGGCATCGGTCGTTCTGTCTCTCCGTTTCCGCTGGCCGTGGTATGTTGAGGCTCCTGGGTTGGTCTTGGGCTTGGATAAAGGCGGCACCTGCCCTGGCGTCGCCTTCCGCATTGCTGAAGCCGATCTTGAAACCGAGCTGGCGGTTCTGTGGAAACGAGAAATGATCACGGGGGCATACGCGCCACTATGGCTCGATGTCCATGATGCCGACGGACAGAAATTTGGCAACGCCATCGCGTTCACCATCGACCACAACAGCCCAAACTACGCGGGAAACCTCGAGCGCGAAGTTATAGTCTCCCGCCTGGCGACCGCGTCTGGCTTTCTGGGCACGTCGGCTGACTACCTGTTCCAAACCGCCGAAGGGCTTCGCAGCCGAGGTGTTTTGGATGAAGATCTAGATGCGCTCGCCAACGCTGTCACAACCTTGATGACCTCGAAGGTCTAGAGGCTCTTAGTCAGACTATCTCGGTGTTACCGGGAATTCCGCTTCGAAGCGTTCTAGCAGTTCGCGGTCGTGTGCTGGGAAATACAGCGAAATGATCGTGGGCGATTGGCGCCGCACTTCAACTTGCCACTCCCTAGCAAAGTCTATGAAAGGCGTCTGATCGTCGGTCTCGACCGTAATAATGTGAGCATCGTCTTGCATCCCGGCGTTCGAGATGCGCAAAGGGACTTTTGGCTGGATCAAACCGCAACTCCATTCAAATCAAGCGCTGCTAGCGTATCATGCTTGAGGTCGGGTCGCACCCAATGGCGCAGGTGCGGCCCGCTGTTTCAAACGGTCGCACCGTTGTCAATTGTCCAAGCTGCACCGGTAACCGACCGTGCATCAGGTGACGCGAGGTAGCCGACCACGTTTGCGACCTCATCGGCACTGGCGAACCCAACGGGATTTGACATCAAGTCCACTTGAGCCGAAGCGAAGGGACCGTCGGACGGGTTCATATCAGTGTCCGTCGACCCGGGGTGGACGGTGTTGACCGTGATCTTGCGGGGACCCAGCTCGCGGGCCAGAGCCTGCGCCATCACTGCCACGGCTCCTTTTGTTGCAGCATAGACACTCAAACCGGGCGCATGGACTCGTAGAGCAAGCGTGCTCCCAATGAAGATGATGCGGCCTCCGTCCGGCATCGACTTGAGTGCGGCCCGGGCTGCAGCAAAACCAGATTTGACGTTGATCGCAAAAGCCCTGTCGAATTCGGCATCTGTCGTGTCGACGACGAGTCCCGTCGGGAAAATGCCCGCGTTGTTGACGAGGATGTCGATCGGTCCAAACTCCGAGACAGCCCGCGAGATTGCATTGCCGACTTGGTCCGTGTCCGCGCTGTCGGCCTGTATCGCCAACGCCTTCCCGCCAGTTGCCTCGATAGCAGCCACCACTGCTTCCGCTGAGGACTTTCCATTCACGTAAGTGATTGCGACAGAGGCACCATCAGCCGCCAAGCGCTTGGCGATCGCGGCGCCGATACCACGGCTACCGCCGGTGACAAAAGCCACTTTTTTAGCGAGCTTGCTCATCTAATAACTCTTTCATTGATACACATCTGGTGGACAGCCTTAAGAAAACCGGCGTCTCGAACCGCGAAGACACGCGTAACCGACGACAAGCGCGACCGCGAACAGCAAGCCTTGGGAGATGATTACGGGCGGCTCGTTTCCCACCGGTGCACCCGCATGAAGAAACGGAACCTTCTGAAAGCTCTGGGCGATCAGGACCAGACAGTTGAAATACAGGAGCGCGAGGGCTCCTACCTTGTAAGTCACTGCCCAAATCCAATTGCCCTTGGATTTGCCGTGGGCAATGACGGTTCCAATGAGGATCAGTGTGTTGAGCGCCCCTACGACGATCGCTGGCGTAACGCCGTGAAAAGGAAATAAAAAGCCGGTCAGCAGATTGGCGGCCGTAAAACAAAGAAACGTCCGTCTTGTCGAGCGGGGGTCAAGGCCTTTGGTAAATGCCGACGCCAACAGGATACCTGAGATGAGCGCGACCAGGCTGATAAGTACATGGAAGATCGTATAGTCAAGAAGTAGGTTCATTTTGGGCTCCAAACAAAAAGCCCTTATTCTCTGTCAGTTTTCACTGTCCCAGGCACTCATACCAAGGTGCTAGGCGCCAGCGGCATTAGTTAACGCCGCTTTAGCTAATCTTTAATAGATCTACCATCAACATCTTAACGGCGGCTCATATTCCGCCAAGCGCATGAAGCGCCTCACCCAGTTTGCCAAAGAAGTACGCGTTCGGCCCCACCGTCGGGTCGCGTATCCTGCCGTTAAGGTTTCCCCAGATGAAGAATCTCAAGATTTCGTCTCAGTTGCTCATTTTGATCGGCGGCCTGTTTGCCGCCTTCACATTTGCGGTCTACCTCCAGATCCACAGCTCTTCGACGGCCATATACAACGAACGATATGACATGCTCCGGACCCAAACCGAGTCCGCGATCTCGGTCCTGATGCGCTTCCATGATAAGGAACTCGCCGGAGAGATGAGCCGTGAGGATGCTCAGAAAGCAGCGTTCGACGTGGTGGACGACATGCGGTTCACGCCTGATGGATACTTTTTCGGCTACGACTACGATGCCACACGCCTGATCTATCCTGACCGAAAAGGACTGGGTAAGAATTATGCCGCTCTGGTCGACGACAAGGGTAACAAGTTCCTCTTGGATATTGTGAAAAAAGCCAGGAATGGGGGAGGATGGACCAACTACGATTGGCCGAAGCCCGGACATTCCGAGACCCTTCAATTCCCGAAAGCAGCTTACTCTGCGGAATTCGCTCCATGGCAAGTGGTGATCGGTACCGGCGCCTATCTTGACGATCTCCACGCAACTGTCATGCGTGAAGTATGGAATGCCGTTGCCATAGGCTGCGTCGTTCTCGTCATCGGCATTGGGTCGTCCGTCTGGGTGGTCCGTAGTATCGCCAATCCTCTATCGGCCATCCATCGCGCTCTTCAGGCTGTAGCTGACGAGAACGTCTCAGTTGCCATTCCCCACACCGATATGAAGAATGAAGTCGGCCAGATGGCAAAGGCCACACTCTCCCTTCAGGACAAGGTGCGGGAAAGGCAAACGATGCGGTTGCAACAGGGCGAGCAAGAAGCCGTCCTCAACGCAGAACGCCAGAAAAACTTCGATCAGCAACGCGAAGAAGCAGCTATCCAAGCGAATGTCGTCGCGACGATCGGAGCATCCTTGGAAAAGCTGGCGGTTGGCGATCTGACTGTTCGATGCGCGGACCTGGGCCCTAAGTACAGTGCTCTGCGCGATAGCTTCAACGAAGCGCTCTCCCAGCTTGAGGAAGCGATGACCCGCGTCAGCGTTAAGAGCAAGGATATCGCCTTGAGCAAAGACGAGATTAGCAGGGCATCGGCTGAACTCGCGCAGCGGACCGAGCGTCAGGCTGCAAACCTTGAAGAAACCTCTGCAGCGTTGGATCAGCTCACTGTAGCGGTTCGCCAGACGGCCGAGGGTGCTCATGAAGCTGCCGGACAGGTCAAGGCAGTGAGCAAAGAAGCTGGTGACAGCGATGTAATCGTCGAGAGAGCGATTGTTGCGATGAGCGCGATCGAGAAATCCGCCACGCAAATCAACACCATCATAGGTGTCATCGATGAGATCGCGTTCCAGACCAACCTGCTTGCACTTAATGCAGGCGTCGAAGCTGCCAGAGCTGGAGAGAGTGGCAAGGGCTTTGCAGTTGTCGCCCAGGAAGTTCGCGAGCTTGCGCAACGCTCAGCTGCTGCCGCCAAGGAAATCAAGACGCAGATCTCGAATTCGTCGGTGCAGGTTGCTCAAGGTGTTGATCTCGTCGCAAAAACCGGCGAGGCGCTTAAACGCATATCGGCTCAGATCCACAGCGCTGATAGCACGGTTTCCAAGATCGCTCATAGTGCTCAGGAGCAGGACCTCACCCTCCGCTCCATCTCCGCTGCCATGAACCAGCTGGACAGCGCAACGCAACAGAACGCGGCGATGGCCGAGGAGACGACTGCATCAGCCACGGCGTTGGCGACCGACACCGGCGATCTCGTTTCACTCATTCAGGGTTTTCAAGTGTCATCGTCCGGACGTGGGGCACTCAGGCCGAGCGCCAGAGTGCCGATCCTTCGCGCGGTCTAGGAGGTTTTTCAAAGATCAGGTTGGCCGTCCGGGGAAAGCTCCGCGCGGCCGACCCACGACAAACATGCGCGTACAATCGAAATGCTAGTGCGCTTTTGAGTTGCAGATTGTAGCCTGCATTTGAAAACATGCGCGATTCCTTGTTCGGGCAAGAGATTGGTGGGGAGCTTTTGGCGAATAGCATGGCATTGAACCTCATTGCTGAGGTCATGGGATGGACTGAGGAAGGTGAATCCAGCGTCGCAAACCAAGAATTTGCGTGGCTGAGGATGATGTCCTCCATCAAGTACGATGGGTATGCAGACTTCCGCGCAGGTGTTCGATTTATCGAGAGCCTAGCGATTTGGCTCAAGCAGTTCAAAAAAGCCGACCGCCAGACCGCATATGACTTTTTCAAGAGGCGACTGGTGTATATCTCTCCAGCCGAATTGCAGTGCTTGATCGAGATTTTTGTCCCAGAAGTCGTCACACCTCACCTTCGCCAGGTGGTGGCGAGGCAGCTGGGCATCAAACCATACGAAGTGTGGGCAACTAAAGACGGGATGGAGTGCTTCACAACGCGCCTTCGATCAACGTTGTTCGTCGGCATGAGCGACGGAAGCAGGATGGACGTTTTTCGACGTGCGAACGTGGGTAAGGTCAACCAGGAACAGGTGATCACTACGCTTACAGTCGATGACGCCAAGTGGGAAAGTCTCGGCGAGAAGCTCCGCAAAAAGCTGGGTAACGAGGCCAAATTCGACAGCGTCTACCTTATTGAAGACTTTACGGGTTCGGGCACCACCTTTATTCGGCAGGAGGCGAGCGGCGACTGGGACGGAAAGCTCGCCAAGTTCAACAAGGCGATCCTTCACGCAAAGAAGATGTTGGGAACGAAGTTTCCGCTCGCTGAAGAGTTCGATCTGCATATCCATCATTATATTTCGACTGACCAAGCCCGCCTGAGCCTGGACGAACGCATCGAATTCGCACGAAAAAACTGGAACGACAAGGTATTCGGAAGCGTCACGGTTACTGAAGGTATTCGACTTCCACCTGAACTCAAGCTTGCCCCAGAAGTCGACGGCAGCATTCTCGACCTTTGTGACCGCTACCACGATCCCGGCCTCGATGAGCGCTTGAAAGAACACTTGGCTGCGGCCAATAAGACCACAGTCAAACTTGGGTTCGCCGACTGTGCGCTTCCATTGATTCTGGATCACAACACACCGAACAACAGCATTCCTCTGCTATGGGCGGAAACAGAGGCGGCGCCGGGAAGCCACTCCATGCAGCCCCTCTTTCGACGCCGAGATCGTCACGGGTAATATGCTATGAATCCATTTCTTCGCCGGGCGACCGAATACATCCGCGACACGACGGCGTTTCTCGCCATCACAAGTCCCGAGCCAATCAAGACATTCATCGCCAACCATCGGCGGGTAAATGATCTGTTTGATTTTCCTGTCAGGGTCATCGGCAGTCCCGGTACTGGCAAAACGATGATCGCATCGCTCGTCGAGTTCCGGCTCATTGAGGCGATCCTCCAAGATCAAAGCAACCAAGGTAATCGAACCTTGGCCGCTGCTTTGGCCGCTGCAAGGTTTTCGGATGGAGATAAACCTCTCGTTGCCGCGATCAGGCTGCCAATGGAATCCGAGTATAGAGAATTCTGGGAGCTACCCTACGACCCGGCTGTAAAAACAAAGCTGGTCCTGTCGTTGATCCAGGCTCGCGCCATCTTGGGCCTGGTGAGGACCCTAACCGCGAACAAGCTGCGTGAGATAGAGGACATTCAGTTCATTACTCGTGCTGAAGCCGAGGCACAGAAGACCCAGATTGGTGGCGACGACAGTTTAGAAATACGTGAGCGGGCCCGAGAAGTGGAAACGCTTGTTTACAACATCGGCGCAAGCCTTCTTCCGCCCGACCTCGCTCAGATACCAGACGAGGTCCAAAAGCCCTACCAACCCTTCGAGACAATTCGCGAGATCGAAATCACATGGCGAGGCGAGCGGATAAGGCTGCGACCACTGGTAATCCTTGATGACGTGCACAGCCTTCATCCTGAGCAGTATTCAGCATTGTTTCGTGCACTGGCCAAGAGAGAGATCCGTGTGGGGCGTTGGCTGATGATGCGAATGGATGCGCTTAGCCCAAGTGAGGTATTTCGGACGTCCGACGACGAGGCGCTGCCAGGTCTGAAGCATGACCGGGATTTCATCGACGTCGTCATGGAGGGATCGTCGAGCAGGAAGGGTGACCGAAAGCTGTTCCGGAAAATGGCCAACGACATGGCCAACCGTTATCTCAAACTGGTGGATTCCCTCAGTGATCGTGGCCATCAGACGATGCACAGTCTTCTAAGCGAGGTATTGCCACCATTTCCAGAGGGCAAGACAAAGGAGCTGGAGGCAGCGGTTACCCGAGAGCAACATCAACTCTCGATATCACACTCTCGGCGTGCTGCACTTGAAGAAGAAGTGGAATCCTACGCAAAGGGTGCGAAATCCTACGATCTGAGCGCAGAAATGCGGCTTTCGATGGTTCGGATCCTCATGCACAGGTATGCCAACCGCGTCTCAACCCAAAACCTGGAACTGTTCGGCGACCCGGAGCCAACGCAGCCTGTAAAGGCTAGCAGCGGGGTGGCGGACGGTGCTCGGGTCCATCTCCATCACAAGTTCGACCGTCCACTGCACTATGGCATGGATGACTTGTGCGACGCGAGTGGCGAGAACGCCGAGCTTTTCCTTCAGCTTGCAGGTTCACTGGTTAACCGAATGGAGACGAAGACCATTCGCAACCAAGATCCAACACTCACACCAAGCCAGCAGCAGGATGAATTGCGGACCAAAGCCAAGGAGATCATAGGCAAGTGGTCTTTCCCATATGCGAGGAAAGTTGATCGCCTTGTAGACCAGCTGGCCAATCAATGCGTCGAGAACGCTCTGCTGCCGAATTCTCCCTTGAAGGAGGGCGCCAATACCATCGGCATCCTGGAGAGCGAGATCAAAGTTCTCCTAGCGGGTAAAGACGAACTCGCCCTGATTCTGAAGTATGCGATTGCGTACGGCGCGATGTCTGCCGTTAGGGACTATGGACAAGGCAACAAAATCTGGTGCCTGCTTGAGCTATCAGGCCCCGTTTGCATCAAGTACGGACTTGGGTTTGATCGCGGGAATTTCCTCGAGCGAAAAGTTGAAGACCTACAGGCACTCATCGCGGAGCCGCACGATGCGTGATCACTGGGACAATTGCGTTACTCACTTCGACCAAGATGCCACGCATTTCATCAAGGAATATTTCACAGGTGGGCAGCGCCGATGCTTCTTGATAGCGGCGGCGGGATTTGACCCACGTTCCCCAATTATACCCAACCTCCTTTCGGCTGCTCTCGGTGACGACCTCCATGCCCTTTTTATACGGGAAGAGCGAGGAGAGACTGCGGATGAATCTCTACGCCAGTCCGCAGATCAGAATGAGGGTGAACTGCGGAAGGCTATATCCAATTCCCGCGTGGAGCCAATCACGATCTTCGATCCGGCCGACAACGCACCCGTCGGCGGTAATCGTCTTGCCACGCTGTTGAGCAGATTGTCGCTTCCTGAGGGCACAACAGATATCGTCTTGGATATGAGTGCTCTATCGATGGGAATCGCATTTCCCGCAGCAAAGATTCTAGTTGAGATTACCGATCGCAACCCGGACCTGAACATGCATCTCATGATCGCATCCAATCCCGAAATGGATGTCAGCATCGTCGGAGAACCCGGCGAAAAAGTGCAGGCAGTTCGGGGATTTGCAGGCAAGGCCGGGCGAGAGAGTGAGTACCCGAAAGCTCGGATATGGCTTCCTCAACTCGCAAAGAAGCGCGGGGCAGCGCTGGAACGCATTAAAGCTTCCCTGACTGATATCTACAAGGTCTGCCCGATCCTGCCATTTCCCGCGCGTGACCCAAGACGCGCCGATCTGTTGATTGAAGAGTTCGGGGCGGAGATCAGAGAAGAATGGGAGGTGGACCCACGGGATTTCATCTACGTGTCCGAAAAGAACCCATTGGATTCTTTCAGGTCGATTGAGACACTGAAAAAGCGCTATGACAAAACCGTCAAAGATATCTACGATCCCCAGCTCATCCTGTCACCTGTTGGAAGTAAGGTCATGGCCGCCGGGGCGATGATGGCTGCTATCAAGTACGACCTCACTGTTCAGTATGTCGAGGTCCTCCGTTATGAGATAGACGAAACGGCTTCAAAGGCACCGAATATGGACATTGTCCATGTCTGGCTCGATGGTCCGATCTACAACGGCTATGGACAGCAATAAGGGTCGAAATTGTGCAAGGCTCAATATTCTCAAGCAAGCTGGACGCGCTGGCCGATACGGTTGATGTTATCAGTAAGGCCGATCTCTCAGGTTTGACCCGGGCGTTGCGATTGGGTGGCAAGAAGGTAGCCTATGCTATCGGTTCCGGCGGCTCGATGATCAGCGCACAATTCTTTGCCAGCTGCCGGTCTGATCTTTTCGATAAGCCGACTATCGCTCAGACGCCCATGGAATTTGCGATGGACGATCGCGACCTGGCCGATTGTCAGGTCTGGCTCTTCTCCGGCCGGGGCGAGAACGCCGACGCGCACGCGTCCGCAATAGCTGCGCTCACCCGTGGGTGCGTAGATATTCAGATCGTCACTAGCAATGGAGACGCATCAGTCTTCACCCAGTTGCCCGTCAGATCATATCGAAAGCATGTCCTTGGTACCTTCGATGAGAAGGACGGATTCCTCTCCACCCACTCGCTGATCGCAGTGATGGCAGCACTCCTCCAATCGGCTCATCACCTCCTACATGGCATGCAGGACGGATACTCCCCGCTCGCTGACTTTGCCAATGAGCTTAGACTACGTCGCGTTCCGTCGCGGGTTCAGGAATACACGGAGGCGTTTGGTCGTATCGCCGCTTCGGACACGGTCATTATACTGGCAGACCCTCGCCTCAAGGCGGCAGCAATTGCCCTTGAAACGTCGCTCTGGGAAACGGGGATGTGCCCTGTCCAACTTACGGATTTCCGCAATTTTGCGCACGGCCGTCATGTTTGGATTCACAAGAGGGCCAACGAGACTTTCGTCCTTTCGTTGACCGGTCGCCAATCCTCGTCGAGCTGGTCCGAGATCGAAGACAACCTTCCAGAAGGCCTTAGGCGTCATCAGGTGGACTACGGCAACACCGGACGTCTCCAGCAGGCAATCGCAATCATGGATGCTCTGATGATTATCGAAGCTATTGGTGCCGCAACCGATGTGGATCCTGCGAAGCCCGGCGTCGGCCCATTCGCGCGGTCAATCTACGATGGCTCCGCACTGAAGACCACCGCAGCACAACTATCGCGTCCAGTTCGTTCAAAACTTCGGGCTCTTCGAAAGTTTGGGACGTCCGACCTCGAATGGGATCCGGTCGCTGGATTTCAGACATTCTCAGACCGATTGCGCTCGGCCCGATTTCACGGTCTGGTTCTGGACTACGATGGGACCGTGGTGCCGACGGTCGCTCGGCTTGGCGATCCGGCGAAGGAACTTGTCGCGGAGCTTGAACGCCTTATGGATCGAGGTCTGAGATTGGGCTTCGCTACAGGACGTGGAGGCTCAGTGGGCGAAAAACTTCGCGAGGTCATAGATCGCCGATTTCACTCGTCAATATTGGTTGGATACTATAACGGTGGCTACCTTCGGCCCCTGAGCGACGACATTGAGTTGAACCCGCCACCGGAAGCAGCCTCCATCCGGCAGATGACCACATGGGTCCACGATCGGAACCACCTGCTTATAAAGCCAGTGAAGCGCGATAATAAGGTTCAGATATCGATATCGATTGACGACTCAGAGAACTCACAGCAATTTGTGGATGAACTGAAGAATGCTCCCCTTGTTGTGTCGAAAGAAGTTGGCATCGTCTTTTCTGAGCATTCCGTGGACATAGGCCTCCCGGGGAATAGCAAGCTCAATGTCGTATCATCTCTCGGTTCTTCTACTTCAATTGATCCGTCTCATATCCTTTGCGTAGGCGACAGCGGCGGTCCCCATGGCAATGATTTCGACCTTCTTGGTCATGCTCATGGGGTCAGTGTCAGGGATGTTTGCCATCGACAGGATGTTTGTTGGTCGGTATTTGACGCCGTTATCGATGGTCCAGATGCCCTACACGGGATTTTGCGTGCATTAACGCTAGTTAGTGATGGGATCTTTCAACTCGATGTGCAAAAATTGAATCTGACTGAGAACTAAGACGACCATAAGGAACAAAACAATGGTGAACCGAGCAGCTAAAACTGATGTCGTGGGCACCGGGTTCGTGGTTCTCGATCGCATTTATGAGAATGATCGCAAGGCGTTCGAGGCTTTGGGAGGCTCTTGCGCGAACGTACTTGTATCACTCGCCATGCTTGAGCGGCAGGTGGCCCCAGTTTTGCGGCTCGGCGCTGACGTTGTTGGGGAACACCTCATTTCTGAGTTCGAATGCGCGGGTGCAGACACGCGGTTTATCAACAAACAGCACAATATTTCATCCCCCATTCTTGTCCAGTATACCAATACGCAGCTCGGGACGCACTCCTTCAGCTTTACGTGCCCTGATACCAACACTGAATTTCCTCGGTATCAGCCCATCGGGCAAGATGAGATTGAAGCGGCTGCCACGGCAATCGAAAACTGCACCGTTTTCTATGCTGACAGGCTGAATGACGCGATCGTATCGGCCATGGAGACTGTTTACCGGCACAGAGGGATCGTGTTCTTCGAGCCGTCTGCAATCTCTGACAGAGAATTGTTCGCTCGCGCTGTAGAATGCTCGACAATCATCAAGTTCTCAAGCGATCGGCTGGGCGCGGAGATATTGCCAAGTCTGCTCGGCAAGGACTCTATTGCCATCATGACGCACGGAGCGCGTGGCCTTGAGGTTATTCGGCACGGCGATCATGTCTGGTCGGACGCGGTGGTTATCCCTGAAGTCAAAGACACTTCGGGATCTGGCGACATGGTGAGCGTGGGCCTCATCAATCACTTGGTTGATGCAGGAGAGACCTCAGAGACCGTCACCATTCACTCTGTGCTAAAGGGCGTCCGCGCCGGACAGCGTCTCGCGGCTGCCAACTGTTCATTCCTTGGGGCCAGAGGACTGTTCGAGCATAGAAGCCCTCAGTTCGCACAAAGCATCCTGTCCGAGCTGGCGAGCTAAGCCTACTCTGCAGCTTCCATCGGCGCCCAGTTGGCTTCCTCTTCGCGGAGCTGACCTCGTAGTTCCATTAGCAGGACGCCGAGCATGTTCTTCCCCACTCCATTGACCTCGCCCCACAGCCGGTTGACCTCGTTGTCCACGGTCGCACTCTCAACCAGACGAGCATCTCCTGTCGAGAGAAGCATCTGACGTAAATCCTGGTGCTGTGTGTATTTTGCTCTGAGAACTCCACGCATCCGATCGTATTTCGTTTTAGACCAGCCCGGCGCCACATCCCAGTAATAGAGGCCGTGCGCCGCCATCGCCAGCAGCGAGGGCGACGGCGCTTCCATCAGCCACCGCTTTACCTCTGGCTTTCGAGCTTTTCCAGCCTGGTAAGCGTGTTCTGAGGTCCGAAAGACCTCACCCTCGAATTCGATCTCTCGGCGGTAAAGGTTACTGAAAACGCCATAGGGCTTTTCGCTGGCCCGGTAAAACCGAATTTCCGCTTCGTCCGCCATCATTCGCGTTCCTTGTCATTCGTTGAAAACTACTCTATGCAAATTAGCATGAAACTCAAGCCCAAAGATGTTGAAACTCTTGCCGCTCGCTTAGAGGATAAACGTATAGCGTTGGGCTACTCTTATTCCGAAATAGCGCGTCTTTCGAACGTTGACCAAGGTCAGGTGAGCCGAATCTGTAGAGGTCAATTCAAGACTTACAGCGGCAATGTCATGCAAATTTGCACGATTCTTGGTGTTTCAAAGGATCCAGATGAGCCTCCCGACTTCGTGCGGATAAGGGATGCAGTGATGGGCCTCTGGGACGGCACTAGCGTAGACGCCGACAAGATCACGCGCCTACTCAGCGTCGTTGGTGAGGTGCGGCGGAATAGCTGAGACCCAATGCCGCCTTCTCTCTGCCCGGTACAGGGCAACTACCGACCGGTCGGACGATCCCTACTCGAACTCCTGGATGAGGTCCCATCGACCGTCCGGTACTATCCCGAAAAATCCGATATTTATTGTTCGAAACGCCGAACAATAACGCCACAACGTTCGACTCGCCGAACGCTTATCCCGGCGACAATAGTTCGAATTTCGAAATACTTTCTGTTCAAAATTTAGGGGATTTCTGTCAAAAGTTAGTGGATTGCATATATTAGCACATTCGATATTTAAACGAATTCATGCGGTTAACCCCCATCCCGAAATCTTGGAATCTATTGAATCTCTTGCCGCGTTAGGCGGCGATCAAACATTAGGGATTACCTCGGTCGCGATCTCGTCAATCACATCAATAGGCGGTCGGTTTGTCGTGGAGATGTTGAGCGCCAGATGATGGACCCCAGTCTGCTTCATCGCCTGTATTGCATCGATAAGGCCATAGCGGCCGGTCTTCATGCCCAGGTTGATTGGCTCGGGTCGCGACCTTGCGTCTTCCGTCAGCTCGAGCGCCATGGACTGTCCGAACCCTCGGAAAGCCGCCATGGTCTTGCCGATAGCAGCTTGCCAAAGCGCAATCCGATCCTTCTGCACATCGAGGCTTCTGTAGTACGTCATCCACCCAATCGAATGCCGGGCAATCCACTCCAGAGATTGCGATGACGAGCCAACGGACAGCATCGGCACAGGGGTTGCTGGGCGTGGCCTGATCTCGAAATCGTGCTCCGGGCCGCCATTGGCAGTCACCTCAGCCTTGGCGTCACCGAGAACCGCAGCTACCCTCTCCCAATTGTTGCGGTAGAGGGTCTTTCGTTGCCCGATATCTTCCCCATAGACCTCGTACTCCGTCGGACGGTCTCCAGATCCGAGCCCAAGGGTGAACCGGCCACGCGACAGGGCTTGGACCGATAGCGCAGACTTTGCAACGTGCAGAGGGTGCCGAAGTGGCAGGACTATCGCCCCCGTGGCGAGCTGGATGGTAGTCGTTGTGGCAGCCAAGGCTCCAAGCAGGACCCACGGGTCGGAATGTCCAATTGGGTCCGGATAGCCACTACTGTTTATAGGGACGTCTCTAACCCACAGCGCCGTCAAACCTGCCTTATCTGCTCTTGCTGCGAGGGCAATCTGAGTTTCGAAATCGAAATCGGCTCCGATCCGGCTTTGGGCTGGCAGGACGAGCCCAAGGGTCAGGTGGTCTTTTCGAAATATCATATCGCTCACCTACCTTCGCACCGATCCTAAATGGGTGGGGACAAGCGCACGCAGATTCAAGGGGCGCGGAGGCAACCCCGCGCCAAGCGTGTAACGAGAAGGGAGAAAACCGAAACTCCTGACGGGGAAGCCGGTCCAAGTGGATCAGGTTCTGATCGTGAATGCTACGTCAACCGTCGCCTTGATGCTGTTGGAATACGGGCAAACGCTGTGGGTCGCTTCAACGAGGTGTTGAGCGTCGGCCTCCGCAATGCCCGGCAGGTAAACATCGAGTGCAGCGGTGATACCGAAACCACCTTCTGAACGCGGCCCCATCCCGATCGTCGCAGAGACGGTGGAGCCTTCAGGCACCTTGGTCTTCAGCTGCTGTGCGCCAACACGAAGTGCACCAAGGAAGCATGCCGAATATCCAAGGGCAAAAAGCTTCTCGGGGTTCGCGCCGTCTCCACCCGGACCGCCGAGTTCCTTCGGGATAACCAGGTCGAATTCGAGGGTGCCGTCGGCCAGCGCGGTGTGGCCGTCGCGTCCGCCGCCCTGTGCGGTTGCGCTTGTCTTGTACAGTGCATTGACCGTCATTGGTTGTCTCCATGTATGGGTTGGTGGGGGCGGTGACGATCTGCCACCGGCGGCTCCTGTCGAGACCGCTACAGCCGCAATACCTACCGCTCACTCCAAATTTGCAATTCATACCCTGGTGCTATTGACGGGTGACGCGGCCTATCAAACCGGTCGCGTTGCCGACCGATTGTTACGCTTCGCCGAACAACCGTCGAAATTCTCGAATATTATGCAAATCACCGAAAAATCATTGTTCGGCATTTTGGACAAAGCTCCCGATGCTAGAGAATGGCCGTCGTTTCCCGAATAAAGGGTTCGCAAGTTCGGATCACGGCCCAGCTTTCGCCGAGCCACTTTTTGCCGCAGTTTTTCGCGTGGCACGCGGCGCTGGATCCGGACGGCGTTGCTGCAAGCGTTTCGTCAGGTCGATCCCTATCACCCTAATGCCATCAACATCAGGGCGCTTCGCGATGTAGTCGTCTATGAAAACTTGCAGTGCGATGCAGAGTTCGTCGAAGTTCAAAATCGCGCTCGTAACCGGATGTTCCCAGCTTTGCCGCTCCTTGCCCCGGTAGGACATTAGGAAGACGCCATACGCCGAACGTGCGTCTCGGAGATAATCGTTGACGAGTTGGTTCTGCAGTCGTTCGAACAGCTTAGACCCGGTCCATTTGTCCGCAATTTTGAACTCGATTGGGACCGGCCCTTCGACTCCCGGTGCGTGTATCCTGAGGTCCGGCCGCTTGGCATCGGCAAGCTCTTCCTCATTCGGGGCGAAGTATCGGCCGTTTGCACGGTCTCGAAACAGCTTCCCGAAGAAGTTTCGTTGCTCTGTCTCCTTTGAGGCCTTGTGCACTATGCTGGCAATGCTGTCGTCGCCCTCCTCCAATTCCTGCTTGAAATCCAGCAACCGATTGCAGACGAGGTCGAACAACTCGCGCTGACTTCCCGGATTCCGATCAAGGTCCTTTTCAAACGTATGAAAGTCAGCCGCTGTCCAAGGTTTTAGGTTGGCGTCAGCTTCAGCACGCGCGAGGGCCGCACGTCGAATATATGGACGTAGGTTCTGGTCGACGTGCGTGTCGGCCAGCTCCATCAGTGCCACAAACGCTTCCTTGCCTTCGATCTCACCAAGCATAGTCAAGACGGCGTCGCGCTCCCGCTGCGCGTCGTCGCGATCTTCGGGCGTGTGGGCTTGAAGATGAACGCGCTTGGTATCTTCTGGGTGCTTGATGTAGCGGCAAAATATTTCGAAGAGCTGTTTCAGGGAAGATGGGGTCTTGAAACTCTCCCGTCTGGAAACCCAATCATGATCATTTGACAGGAACGCTGAGCTGACAGCCATGGCAAAATTCTTGGCCTCTTTTTCGCCAAGGGTCCGCAGATGACTATCCAAAAAATTGAGCGCTTCGGGCGCTTGTGCCGATATCCAGAGTCCCACCCACAGAGGCTGGCTGCTTGCCAGGCCGTCGCCCTTGATTTTGCTCTCCGCCAAGGCCGCAAGCTCGGTATCGCTGATGGTCTCGCCTGCTGAAACGATTTTCAGCGCTCCCCTCAGCACTCCAGGGGAGCGCGGCTCGTGTGCGCTCAAAAGATCGAGAAGTCGGTGACTGACCAAAGCGCGAAGTTGCTCGCCATGCCAAACGAGGTTGGAAATCACGTAGCCGTCTGGGTCGTCTTGAGTAAACTCCCATGCGATCTCCGTGAACAGGACTTCGACTACCTCGGTCGGGAATTTCGCGCCCAATGCACCAAGCCAGCGAGAACCCATTCATCTCCCAAAGGGCGTATCGTGCAGCAAGCCTAGCGTCTTCAGACGACAGAGCGTCAAGCCATCCCTCATCTTGGGCCTCGAACTCGAGACCTGTCAGGCCCAACGAGACCTGGCGCGGCACGGAGTTCATATTCGCGAGACCTTCGGATCGAAGCTGCGGAACGTAATGGCGCCAGTATCGCTGCGCCCCGTCCTTAAATGCATGGACGACTTCTGGGCCGTGACTAGGAACCAAGCCCTGCCAATTAGGATGCGCGTGGCGGTTCCGGTCGAGGTCAAGATCTCGAAGCGCTTCCAGCATGTAAATCTGAGCGCCTGCTATGCCATCAGGGGAAGCAGCGCTAAACCAGCCGAGATTTTGGGAAAGCGTAACCTTCCACTCTGCCAGTCGGGTCGCTTCCTCAGCCTCGCGCCGCTCCATCTCTTCTTCGTGCTCACGTCGCCAACGCTGATGCTCGAGCATTTCCGGAGTTGGATTCGGGTTTAGAAATTCGTCGAGGCGAGCCATCAGTTCTGGGTCGCCGCCTATCGCCTGTCGGATCGAGGCCAGGCATACTTCTCGCCCTTCCGTGGGCATGATCTTCACAGCGACTGACAAGGCAACGAATCGATCATCTCCCTGCTTATGGGCTATCTGGCCAACGAACCGCACAAAGTCGGCGCTTGAGAACTCCCAAAACGATGGGAGCCCGCTCACCTGCCACCAGTTTTTGACTATTTGGCCTTTGGCTCGCTCATTCGAAATCTCACGCCAAAACAGATGGTCGTTCAGATCGCTCCAAAGCTTGACCGTCACACCAAGGTCGGTCTTTAGCGAGCTACGATCATATGCCGCCGATTTTTCGATGAGCGATATGGCGTCCAAGGCGTTTGGCGAGAGCACAAAGGAGTCCCTTGCCTCCACGAGCCTTTCGCACGCCTTGGCGGCAACGGGTAGAAGCCAATAGGCCCTGTCCGAAATGCGGTAGTGCCGACCCTCCCTAAAGGGACCTTCGCGCAATTTCACAGAGATCTCATCGACTACCGTTCGGCATTCGGGCAATGGCAGCTCGCTTACGAACGCGACGAAGCGAACCTTGAGCGACTGAAATCCGTACTTGTCAGGCCCCAGCAGTTTTGCCGCCGTGTCGACGGCTACCTTCGTGTCCAGTATCGTGCCAAGGCTGCGAAGGCACTCGCCGAACACAACGAGATCCCGCTCTCCTAGCGACCCGAGCAAGTCATCGCGAAACCGCGATAGCTCCAGAGGCTCGGCCGTCGCGGCAACGACCTGGATGGCGGCGCTGCGTGTGGTACCGTCAAGCGATGCTTCCAAGGCAATCACTTTAGCCTGCTCAAGGCACTCCTTCATCCTCCCTTGCCATGCCATACGCAGGAGGGTGAGGCGAACAACCTCTTTCTCGCGGAACGTCGTGAGCAATTCGCTTATTGTCAGTCCCAGGTCGCTGGTCGCCATCCGCCTGACGGCAGCGGCATCGAACAGCCGACCGTAGCCCTCTCGATTTCCCTTTGAGCAGATATCCCTGATAAGCGTTTCGCGAAAAGCGGGCGGGAAAGCGCTAGGATCACCGCCCTCTGTCAGGATCTCCGGCGCAATGCGAGCAAGCTTGTTGCGAATCCGCTCATCCCTAAGCGCGATCCATGGTAACAGTGGTCGCATCGCCGGGACGACAAGCTCGATGCCATACTGGATTGTGAAGAAGAGCTGCTCGACTTGTCGTCGGGAATTCCCTCGTTCCAGCAGCTCCAGAATCCATTGTGCGGCCAGATACTCCCTGACCGACCGATGATGGAAGCGAACCCGCCCGTAAATGGCTTCATCGAAAATTGGACGAGACAGGAGGGTCTGGCATTCAACGTCCGTCCAGCTGCTCAAGATCGCAGCGGCATCGATCCCATCAAGATCGCTATCAGTCTCCGGCACGCGAAACTGCTGATCGCGCAGTAGCAAGGATGAGGCGGCAAGCGTCTTGACGCCGATCCGAGCCTTTTCGGCCGCAAGGGGTCTCGCCTGCGCTCGATCTTGGTCGCGCTCTTTGAGCTTTAATGCGATATCGTTTTGGACCAACTCCAATCGCCCGCCTACTGCCCCGTTCTGAAGCCAATATTCGGCCAAGTCCTCAAGGTCCTTGGGGCGGCTCGCAAAACCGAAGGCGTCTGCTCGTTGAACCGCATCGTAAAAGGCGTTCACATCGTTTACGCCGAAGTGAGCGGCGAGTTGTCGAATGCGTGGTTCATCCAGAGGCAAAAGCGAGTAGACCTTTGCACCGGTACGCTTCTCACCCCCATCCACGGCATCAGTTACCGCGTCGAACATTCGCTCCAAGTTGCCATCATTCGGCGCCGACGGCGTTTCTTCCAGTTCTGAATACGGGAGAAACGTGTTCACCAGCTTCAGATCACTCTCAGGTCGCCATTCGCTCGCGCGGCTGGTGATAATGATGTTAGTCCGCTGGGCAGCGTCCCCAAGCTTAGCCGTAAGATGCTTTACGGCCCGTTCGAAATTCTTTGCGCTCCCAAGACGTGCCTCATCCACCGAATCCAACATGAACCAGCCGAGATCCGTTCCACCCAACCAAATGTCCAGTTCTCGAAGAGAACCTGTGTCCGGCCCGTCGAAGGATGCCTGCGTCACACCTTCGGAAAGTTCTTCAAGACGTAGGAAGAAGGCTGCTTTGCCCGCGCCTCGCAAGTTCCGAACGGCTGCTTTGATCTCTTGGGTTTTGCCAGCACCAGCCTCGGCCAAGACCATGGCACGACGTTCCTTGAGTAGGCTCTCCCAACCTATCCCTGGACCAGCGTAAATCCACTCATCTAAATTTCCCAAGAACTCGTTGTCGAGCTGAACAAAATGGCGATTTAGATCAACAAACATCTGTTTTGTCATTAGAATCTCAAGCAGGCCTAGTGGTGAATGGATGCATTGCGGTACCTTAGAAAGGCGCATATCGCATTGCAAGTTGGCTCCGAACGCAACCAGAGGGGCAGCTCGTCCAACTTCGCTGCTTCGTATCCCGCCGAAATTCTAGGTAAGGCATCATGTCCAGCCGCCTTGACAGACTCCTCTCCAGAAGATCATACATGATGATCATCAGGCTTGTGTATCTTCGGGAGGTTTGTATGTTTCGTAATTCAAGCAAGAAGTCGCTGCGTCATAAACTGTGGTTTGCGATTGTTACCGGGCTTGCCTCGACAGCGGCACTCCACGCTCCCGCATTCGCCGCTCCGGTCGATCAGCCAGTCACCGTATCACAGGTACCAACCGCCTACTCGTTTAAGGTTGGTGCCGCGAAAGTCTCTGCGCTCTCCGACGGCACGGCCGCCCTTGATCTCCACAAGCTGCTCAAGGGCGCGACTGAGGAGAAGATCGACGGCCTTCTTGATGGTGATTTTCTCGCAAACCCCGTTCACACCTCAATCAATGCGTATCTTGTCCAAATTGGCGATCGAAAGCTTCTCATTGACACGGGAACCGGAGATTTGTTCGGCCCGGAAACTGCAGGGAAGCTTCCAGGGGCTCTCGCTGCGATCGGCGTCGCTTCAGATCAGATCAGCGACGTGCTGATTACGCATGCGCATACAGATCATATCGGCGGTCTGGTGCGCGGCGGCAAGATCATGTTCCCCAACGCTACCGTTCATCTTGGGCAACCTGACCTCGACTTCTTCCTTCGTGACTCCAAGTCCAGTGCAGATGCCTCTCTCAAAAAGGAGGCATCCGAAATGCTGGGGCCGTATGACAAGGCGGGCAAGGTAGCGGGCTTTACGGGTACGGCAGAGATCACGCCAGGAGTGACAGGTACTGTCCATCCAGGACACACACCTGGAAGTGCGTTCTACACTCTCGAAAGCGAAGGGCAGAAGATTACGTTCGTCGGTGACATCGTTCACTCTACCGTTCAGTTTCAGGATCCGGAAATAACGATCATTTTCGACACGGATCAAAAGGTTGCGGAGAAGACGCGCGAGACAGCTTTCAAGGAAATTGCGTCCGAGCGTGAATTGATCGCGGCCCCTCACCTCCCGTTCCCGGGCGTTGGTTATATCAAGCGATCTGGCAGGGAATACGAGTGGTCTCCGCTAAACTATGCGGACTGGCCGTCGAAGTAGGCGACCAAAGCCAAAGCATGCGCTCAATTGAATGCCACGGGGATCAACGAACCCCGTGGTTTGATGCCGTCGAATTGCGTGGTTCGATCAAGGCCCAGAGAACGTCCCCCGGTTGATCCACCGGCCGCCCCAGCGAATTTTATCCACACCCATTTTACCTGCAACTCAATTGCTTTCCATCATACAACCGGATAATAGCTTTATTTATTGAAGCTAGTTATTTTGAGCGTTGTGGTGCCTCCGTACCTTTCGGAAGACACCAGATCGACCCTGTTCGCTGCTCGCGACCATTCAGGACCCTGAGATGCTGGATCACATCGGAATACACACTCATCAACTTCCATTGATGAAGGACTTCTACGAGACGGCGTTGGCGCCGCTGGGATACGAGAAGATTTTCGAACATGAGGACGGTGCTGGCTTTGGTCAGGATGGCGAGATTTCCCTATGGCTTGTTTCGACTGGGCATAACGGCCGAGGGGTCAATATCGCTCTCCAGTCGGAGGATCGTCTGGGCGTAGTGAGGTTCTACAACGCAGCGATGGAAAGCGGTGCCAAAAGCAATGGCGGCCCGAGTCTCCGACCCCAGTTTCATCCGGACTTCTTCGCCGCCTTCGTCATTGATCCTGACGGCAACAATCTTTCGGCCATCTGCCGCAGTCCCGAATGGGTGGAGGGTTAGTCGGTCATGAAAATAATCATGGATGCAATAATTGCTCTGATGATTTGCGGTGTGTTGAGCATGGCCGCGTTGGCCTCCGGCTCGCAACAGATCGCAAAAGGCCAGCCGCTCCAGATCTCAATCTCAGATACCGGCAGCCGGACCCTCGTGGGCGCACGCTAAGCTCTCGCGTGCGAGCGATCGCAAACGAAAAGCCTTTCCTCAGCTTTACAAGTTCCACCAGGAGACGTGGCATGACAGTTGGACCCGTTCAAAAAACCGGTGACAGTTCCGGAGCCGATCAAGCACAATCAGCTGGAAGCAAAGCCTCCTCGAAGAATATGCTCGACTACAACAGCTTTCTTACGCTCCTGATTGCGCAGATTAAAAACCAAGACCCCACGGAGCCCTCTGATCCTGCCCAGCAAATTGCTCAGCTCGCGAGTTTTTCGCAGGTCGAGCAGACGATACAGTCAAATGCGAAGTTAGATTCCTTGCTTTCGCTGTCCAATCTTCAAAGCGCTCAAGGTTACGTCGGGAAATATATTGAGGGTCCCGGCGACGATGGTCCAAAGGGGATTGTTGCCTCGGTCAAAATCTATTCCGACGGCGTCATTGCTACGCTCGAGGATGGCAAGCAGGTTCTGATGGGGCCGGGTGTCGTCGTGCGCAATGAAGCTCCAGCAGACAATTCGGGAGACAGCGGATCAGACGATGGCAAGTCTAATGGCGCAGATAAGAGCGATAAGGTCTGAAGATTTAGGCCCTTAGGGCGTCTGCGCTATGCATCGCGATCACTAAAGCCCTCCGGTAAGCCGCAAGGTTTACTCTGGCGGCAGGCACCGACTGATTTGAACCCACCTCCGGATCTCCCGCCGGTTCCTTTCAATCGGCGTCTTCGCCTGTTTTTGGGAAAAGCTGGAGCACGTTTGACCCATTCGACTGGGCAACAGGGCCTGTCTTACGGCGACCTGAACTACGTTCCCCAGCGCTCTGAATGGCTGCGACTAGTCCCTCGCGCTGTCGGTAATAATCGGGCTTAGCAGGCATAGTCAGATCAAACTCACCTAGCAAACGTTCCATGATGTCCATCGCCTCCGCCGCCAGCCCTGCATAACCCTCCTGACGCCGTTCAAAGAAGCTATCGAAGCCCGGCATTGAAAGGTCCAGGCTATCGAGCGCGTTCGACAGGTTCTTCACCCGATTGGATAGCCAGAGGATCTCATGCGCCATCTCGCTGCCCAGCAGATCCCAATCGGCATCCTGTGGCAACGACAAACGCGGGTCGGGAACATGAAACGCGAACTCACCGTCATCCATTGGATTGAACTCGGGAGTGTCGTTGATCGCGGCATAGCTGGCGCCGACAAAGTCGTCGAGTGCCAACACTGTGAGCATTGCAAGGCTTCTTGCCTCCGCACTTCGACCGCGTTTGATCCCTGTCGTCGCAAGCTTGAAGATATTGGGAACGATCGCTCCAGCGGCGAAACAGCTGGCGCCAATGAGCGCCCCGATTGCCGTGATCCCTTGGGTGGTTTCGAAGAACTGCGTCAATTATCACCTCGATGAATTAGAGATGTGGAGCTGCGTTAGGAAGCACGCGTGGACGGAATCAGCACTTTCCGTTCCAGTGTGCCTTGAACTGAGAAGATAAGAAACTCGGTTTCTTCCCCGATCGAGTCTCCACCAAGCAACCTGACAACATCGTCAATCCCAGCAACCGCCGACCCGTTGATCGCCAGGATCAGATCGCCCTCTTCCAGGCCGCCAGCGCTCGCAGGACTATCAGGTTCGATCCGTCGGATACGGACAGATGTCGTCTGGGTCAGACCCGCGTTGAATGCTATCCGGCGATGCAGGGCAACGGTGTCGGCGGCGATGCCGATGTAGCCTCGGCGGACACGTCCAAATCGGAGGATCTCCGAGACCACATAGTTCGCGGTGTTAGAAGCAACGGCGAAGGCAATGCTCTGAGCGCCTTGGATCACGGCGGTATTCACGCCTACCACCTCGCCGGACGAGGACACCAGCGGCCCGCCAGAATTCCCAGGGTTTAGCGCGGCGTCGGTCTGTATGACATCGTCGATCAAACGCCCATTGGACGCTCGCATGGACCGGCCCAGTGCGGAGATAATTCCAGCCGTGACGGTCCACTCGAACCCAAGGGGATTGCCGATAGCGACGGCGATGTGCCCTCGCCTCAACCTCTTCGAGTCGCCGAGCCTGGCCCAAGCACCCACACTGGTGTTGGCGCGAACAAGGGCGATGTCGGTATCGGGATCGCTTCCTAACACCCTGCCCTCCGTAGTAAGCCCCTCGGCGGTTTTGATCCGAACGGTCTTGGAGTCATCGACAACGTGATTGTTGGTGACGATTAGGCCATCGGGCGAAATCGCAAAGCCTGAGCCATGCCCGCCCCTCCCGCCAATTCGCTCGATGCGACTGACAGCGGGACCAACCAGATCTACGGCCCCGGCAATTGTCCGTGAATAGCTGTCGATCAATTCCCCGTCGTCTGCAGGAATAAAGCTCTGTTCAATGATACCCATTGTTATTTCCCGGACGTCATCAGGCGTCGTTGCTGAAGACCGGCAGCTGCAGCTTCTGCAGGGAGCTGTCAGTTCAAAAATTGAAGTCGGTATATCAAATGAGATCTCCCGAGCCTGCTTTCAAGGACTAAGCAGAACGACACTAAGCGACCAACAAAAGGGGCCGCCCCAAGGCGGATGGAGGCGGCCCATAGCGGACTTGTTATCCGCTTGCACGCGACGGAGGAGAGACGTCACGGCGATCACTTCGCGTCATGAGGGAGGAGAGCGACGTGATAGGGGGAGGTTAACTTGACCGATGCCGAATGCACATCATACTTAGGTATGCTGCGGTGCAAAACACTACAGCAGACGCAGCTCCGCCGTGCGGTGTGCCCGTTCTCAATGATGCCGAGTGGAGTTCGCCAAGGTTGAAGGCAAAACACAGCGGGGCGAAGTTCGCTCCGCACCAGCGCGTGTCCTTAGACCCGCTCGGTGTATGCTCAATCGCGCCCCAGACCCTATACCCTCTCAATCTCGCTGAGAGCTGAACGGATACGCGGTCTCAAGCAATTCACGAAAGCATTGATACGCTCCCGAAGCCAATCAAGTGCCTTTTCCCGGTCGTCTGGATTATTGAGGTCTCGCAGAACGAGGCGCTGCGAGATATCCGGGCGCTCCCCCGAGAATTTTACAAGGGCCGCCTCAATCACAACGCAGATACACCCGTTAGCAAGCTCCCATTCTGCCGGTGACTTCGGACAGAATGATTTGAACACGCTCAATCAAGCGAGGGTCAAACGTCAGAGCACCAGATCTTTGTTCATAGTTTCCCCCTCCATAGTAGCAGTGCGACCTATCGATAGGAAATTTGAAAGAACCAAGTGTGGCGCCCCCTCCTCCCTTGAAAAGAATATTAAAACCTTGCGACCCCTGCTGCGTTCCGCCAGATCCTGTCCACCTATATTCGAGCAAGAAATTTGCGACCGCATCAGGTTGGCTGTTCTCGCGAACGGTTACTTGTATCTCGCGCATCGTTCCGTTGAGGGATACATCGGGAATCTTAAAAACCTGTACGAAAGCTTCCGGCGCTTCTGGCGGTGTTTCCGGCTGAGCGCGGTCCGCCTCCGCCGCCTGCGTTGCCTTTGTTGGAGTCTCTGGCTGCTGCTGATTGACGTACTCGTTCGCGGTGGACACCACGATACTGATGATGGCAATCAGCAGAAAAGCTCCTGAAATCGCTCCGATGAAAAGGCGGATGTAACTTGGCCGGGGCCCCGGTCGAGTCATATCACTTAGGATGGCTGCCCCAAGACCGACACCCCCAGTCGTCAATGCTGTGAAAAACCCATACGAACCAATTAACCACGGAGGGAGATCGTCGAACTGATGAAAATTCAATACTGTGTAAGAAATCCAAAGGAGAAAAATGACGATCGCGCCCGTGCAAACGAAAACGGCCAACAAGTCGAGCAGCGTCGGTTGCGGCTCTCGTTGTTGACGCCGTTGGTCACTAGCCATCTCAGCCTCCTCTAGAACGATCTGGAACGGTCGCCACTATCCCGGAGCTATTTAGCGCCGTCAGTGAGGAATACGTGGGGCAAAGAACAATGCTTCCCTCAATTCCTCGTCGACACGTCGACACGTCGACACTTGCTTTAATTAAGGACTGCTCGCACGGGGAAAATCGTAAATTGCCGGGGCTCCACCGTTGGAACCATCAGACATAATCAAGATTTTGAATTGCTCGGTCGTGGTCTCGAGCAACGTAATTGCCTCCGGCTTGCTATCCTCTCCACCAGCCTTGATCAGTCGGCGGCAGTTGGCAGTAGCCTCTCCTATTTTCCAAAAGCACACATCTGCGGCCCCGGTTTGATCTCGCTGTGGGCCTGTAAGGATCAGCAACCCTCCATCGACCGAAGCGAGGTCTCGAACGCCCTGCCCGTCGCCTATAGAGATTGGTGGAAGTATGTTCAGCTCGGCAGACGAATTCTCGAATACGGCATCTAGCTTGATGGAAGCAATGGTTGCCCCGCCTCCTAACAGCGGCCCACGGAACCCGACATACAGCTGCCCGTCCTTTATCGCGATACCTTCAATATTGATCCCCTGTCGATCGGGGATCAATTCGGTGTATCTTGCCAATTGTGGTGTTTTGGCGATGATCGCGCCGAGATTGCCGGTCCGTTCGATTTGAGTTGATGCAACATTCTCGCTTCCAAGATCTGATACAAGGCCGGTCGACTCGTCGATTTTCATTCGATAAAGAAAATAGCGAGATGGCTGCCGCTTACCTGACTTATTGAGTCCATGGGAGCCGACGAGGTAATAGGCACCGCTGCTAAAGGCGATACCCTCCGCGTCGGTCTCGTTGTATTTCTCGCCTTCTTGGCTATCCGTGTTTCTTTTCGGAAGTAAGAACACTTCCTTGCCAGATGTGAGCCCGTCTTTTGAAAGGGCAAAAAGGCGAGCGTACCTGACTTCGTCTCCCACCATAAGACATGAATACCTACCCTCATTAGCGATCGCACACGCAGCGCCACTAATGTTATCGGCTTCGTCCGCGTCCGATAGTCGAGGTATGAACTCAAGCCTCACGAGCGGGGCGAGCGGCGTTCCCTCGGCGAACGCCAAACAAAATCCGGCGATCAGCCACATAGCTGCAACGACAACCGTAGCTAAACGACGTAACGAGGAATTGTACATCGATGCCTCCTGCACCAGCGAAAACAGCTCGGACCATTGAAAATCCACTCAACCGGACTCACTCCAATCGGGTTACAGATCCAGCCAGGCAGACCAGCTATGCACTGGGAAAACGCAAGTCTCTACATCCCGTTCAGCGGACCGACTGATTGGGGGCTCAGCGTTTTCGCACCATCAATGCTCAGGGTCTCTTTAGGTAAGTTTAGAAAAATGGACTTGTCGATTTTGATGGAGCCATTCAGCACGATGCCGCCAGAGGATGTGGGTGGGTTCAGGACAAACATGCAGTCCGGTGGTGGCACCTCTTTCTTGCATCGGTCATCTAGCGGTGTTGCTGCAGGCTGAGTAACAGCGGGCGGAGTAATTGGCTCCGCCAATTGTGCGGCCGCGCCAATGGCGTCACTCACGACAACAACGAGGGTGACACAAAATAGCCCAGACATAGACACTACGTCTCTCCTCATTGTTGCATTCCGAATGATACTGATCGGTAGCCGATCGCAAGTGGCCGATTGAACGGCTCGTCCGACCAGAATACGCGCTTGTCCGACCTCGATGCTGCCAGAGGACCTCTCGGAGACTGTACGGGGGCGGGCTTCACGTCGGCCACGGCGGTCGTCTTTGTCGGTTCACCAGCGGCATCAACGATGTTTGCATCAGTGGTGGGTTCAGCTCGCGCTGCCTCGCTTGAGAACAAGCGGGTGTCAATTCCATCTCCACCGCCGATCTGGAGTCCACGAGCGAGATAAAGGCGATAAACGACAAAAATCCGTATTTCGAACACGTAGCCTGCTGCGCCGTCGACAGTGGTCGCGGCCCTGAGCACATCATCGCCCATTATATATGAAAGCTGAGCGCGGGCGGATTTCTCGAAACAGAAACCTGAAGTCGAAGGGTCCGCGCAATACCTCGCTAGTAGCGCAGATGAGGAATAAGCATCTGCCCCATAGGTTTGAACATGGGACAGCACAATCTTCTCCGCGCTTGCAGAAGAGGCCCCAATTCCGATGGCCTTCCAAACTCCGGATACGCTTGCTTCGTGTTCCAACGTGATGGCCGGAAATAGTATGTTCGAAAGCAAGATTTTCCCGTCGTTTAAGGGATCGCTTTCGGTTTCTCTGCTAGGCTGCGCGAGTGCAAGGGTACCGTTGTCCAGTCGAACTGAATCGCCAAAATACCTTGCGTCTTCCGGCCGTTTCATGAATTTCGTAAGATTGATGTGCCCAATTCTAATGGAACGGCCGGTGATCGCTTCGACCTGAAGATCACGCTCGAGCTTGGCAAACTTCAACTTTGAAGGCGTAACTGACAAAAAGACATCGCCAACGTACACATCTTCCTGTGGTGGGTACAAAGGCGTGATGCCGAGACGCTCAATCGCTGTATTCCAGCTCTTTGGGACGCTATCATCCAGGGCCGCGCTTGTGCGGAGGATTGACATTCCGGCGATTGAAACCACTCCTATCACTGCGACGACCGCAAGGATCTTCGGAATCCAACCGAGTCGAAGACCGTAACTCCTTGACTCGGTAGCAACAGGCGGTTTCGGTGCGATGGGTTGATCAGAGTCGTCCATTACCTACTCGGGTGAAAAGAAACGCCAGGCGTTCAACCGCCCCATCTTTGCTTGGTCCAGATTCAGATTTGACGCATCTGTTGCAGCACGGCGTCAGCGACTGCCCGCATTGCCAACGTCCGATTGGTTATTGCGTCAGGCCCTGAGATCAGAAGCTTTTCCACGGACGGGTTGGTGATGAATTCAGCTTCAATGTAGGCTGCCCTACAAGGGTCTCTTCGCTCATCGTTTCCCAGATTATGGTCATTCAAGACACCAAAACCGGGCAAATTCGGATTGCCGGTATTATCCGGTTTGATGCCCCGATCCTTCGCCTTGGCATCTAGCTGTAGCAGTTGCTTGTAGAGCGCCGTCTGAACGCTCTGAGCAAATGCTTTATCCTCTTCAAGATTGATATTTCCGTTCTCTTTCGCACGGTAATAGGTCTCTGTTCCCCGAGCGTTTCTGTTCTGATCTCCATTAAAATGAAGGCACAGAAACAACTTCGCTTTATGGTCAAACGCAAACCTAGCACGATCTTTGCCGGGTAGGTTTTTGTCCGTCTCGCGTGTCATAACCACTTTGACACGCTCGCCATTTTTCGCACTGGCATATATCTGGTCGCGCAAGATGAGAGAGAAATCCAATGCTAGCTTTTTTTCCTTCACTCCGCTGACCGATATCGCATGATTTGCATCACTACCGGGCATGTTCTGGGTCCCACCGTGTCCGGGATCGATAACGATTACGCCCAAGTCGCGCCCGCCGCCCTCTTGCTGCGTATCGCGGCCCTGGTGACCATTCGCTCGCAAACTCACGGCGTCTTCAAGAAGTTGATTGGCTTCAGGCAACAGGGCAATCACCTTGTCGGCGTACTTATCGTCACCGGCGTAGATCGGGCCTATAAATTTTATGAACGCTTCAGGAGTAGCAACATTTGCCTCCCAGCCAGAGTAAGGCGACCGGTTCAGGAACACCCAGTAGCCGGTTATAAAGTTCTCGATCGTTGCAAACTTGCAGTAAAAATCTACACCGTCATGGGCATCGTACTCAACACGCGTGGCGAAACCGGCCATTTCTTTGCGCCACTTGAGACCACCAAAGTTGTAATGCTTGGTCGACAGGTCGGATGTCGCCCTACCGCTCTCCAGCATCCACTGTGCCAATACGATCCCACGCAACTGTGGATGCCTGAGATCGTCGTCGCTAAAGATTGTAACCAGTCTTTTCAGAAGTTCGTTTGCAGCCATTTCGCGCCCCTCCGCAAAACCACAGCCATCCCGCTCCGTGCAGGTCTGTCTTTCTTTAGATTGTCATGCAGCTAGTAACAGTCCGCCCCTCTCGAAATACAGAGAGGCTAAATAACTTCTGTCTGATGAATTGTTAACACGTTTTGATTGTTTTGCAATAAAAAGATAGATTAAATTCTAGCTTAGATAAGCAACAAGGAAGAACGTTAAACTATGTCAGGACCAGGTTTAGCAATTTCCCACAATTTGAATTTGTTACATCGTTATGTTCCGCAACGAATTTATCCGCTAGAACCGAATTCACTTTCCCTAACGTCAGCTCGTTCGGAAAAGTCTCATGGAGAATAACGAGGTCTTGAGCGAGTAGCTGAGGCCCATTGGCGCCCATCGCTCCGAATCGATCGTCCGCGCCACCTAAGGCACTGGCGATATCCCGCGCCAAACGCGACGCAAGGGGATAGGCGACAGTGCACGCTGAGTCATTGTGAGTATGCGTCACAACGATTGGGCCGGAGGCTTTTCCAATAACCTGGTGAAACGCGCCTTTTATCCCATCAACCTGCAGCGCTAGGCCATTATGGGAATACGCCGCCTGAAGCAATGTAATCGAATAAAGCTTGCAGTTTACAGTGTCCGTCCAAGCGTTTGCTGCCGCCGTGACCAAGCGTCCGCCAAAGCTGTGCCCTACCAAATGGAGGCGAACCTGATTTTGCGGCAGAAGATCGTGGAGCACCTTTTTTGCAAGCGCCTCGCCCACGACCCCGGACCGCTTTTTCATTTCGAAGTATGTCAGCTGATTGAGAAACCTAGCCACCGCTGCGCCGGTTCCTTGCACCAAACTTGCAACAGCGTCACCGATACCTTGCGCCTTGCCACCACGGATATCCTTGAAGGCTGGAGGAGATGACATGGACTCCAACACCTCGACGGCCCGGTCGCTGTCATTTGTCGCCGCCTCAATACTTTTGTAATCCGGCGACAACTCGTTGTCGAAACTTTCATCACCGGAAGCGAGGAGCGCCTTCGCTGAGACAAGGAGAGCCTTGGCCTTGTTGTTGTCGATAGCACCCCCTGCAATTGCTGATGCCGCCGCCACGGTAGGATCAGCGTCGGAACCGAAGAAGGCTGTAAACTCCTCGAGTGCGCTCGCCAGCTCCGCTTCAGTCAGCGTTCTAACACCGGGCCCCTCGCCAGCGCTTTGCGCTACATTTCCTTTCACTGATTGCTGATCGAAGTCGGTTGAGAAGGCCTTCGCGGGCCAGACGATCCCTACGACCAATGTCCTCCGTTGCCTTTCGCCGCCGAGACCGGTGTTCTTCCATAGGTCTTCGTAAAGTGCTCTCGCGTCGGCTCTGGTGTTCTTCCACCCATGCGACATGACAACGACGTCGTTTATGTCTGGAGATTTAACCGCAGCTCTGAAGGAATTTAGATCAGCGTCATCAGGCTTGCCTGCCTTGTCAAATTCAAGCCAAACGAAAGGCGACCGCTCAATGTTCTCCATGTCCCTCTCCTACACCGCCTGAAGTGTTCTCATTAGATCGATCAATCCCGCACCCTGGTACTCGGGTCGACGCTTGAGATCAGTGGCGCCGCCCAAGAATATCTCCTTCACCCGCTCCGGCTGACCGCGAAACTCTGATCGAACTGAAAGAAAAGCCGCAATAGCACCGGAGACATGCGGAGCAGCCATGGAGGTGCCGGTGTCCTCCCTAAAGCGGATCTCCTTCACGTTCTTCACTCGTGCATCGCATGAAATTATTCGTTCGCCGGGCGCGACCAAATCCGGCTTCATTCGGCCGTCGGCGGTGGGTCCCTTCGATGAAAAGTAGGAAACACCGTAGCTGTGAGGCCGGTCTCGGTGCGTTGACCCGACCGTGATCGCAAGCGCAGCGTTTCCGGGATCCATGATTGTTCCTGCGTGTGAGGCACGCTCGACACTGCCTCCATACTGCGCAACTGTGCCGTATCCCGCATTGCCTGCTGCGGTCACAACGCATACTCCGGAACGGACAAGACGATCGACCTCCAGGCATAGCGGGCTCTGGCCCGCCGCAAACCAAACGGGATTGAACGCGTACCCAAGGCTTAGGTTGAGCCCGTGAATTTTTATGGATCGGCCATTATCGTTCATTTTCTGAACGAAACCGATCGCGGCCAAAAGGCTGCTCAGATCGCCTTCCTTTGCATTCTCAAGGACCTTCAAGCTCAGGATTTTGCAGTACGGCGCGAGGCCAGAAATTTCCTCCAGAAACGGTCGATCCACCAATGTGGACGTATTATCCTCTGCACGCTCGCTGGTGCGGACAACAATCTTTGCACCATCTCGCTTTTTTGAAGGGGACGTTCGACCAGCGATGATCCCAGCGACATGAGTTCCGTGACCATCTCGATCTATCAAAGCAGCTTCAGCGCTGTCCTTCTGCGTGGGGTGTTCCGTCGTGAAATCGTAATGAGATAGGCCGCTATCGAGTTTGAGCGTATCATGGGTCGTGAAGTGCAGGTGTGTGCCGTCGACACCAGTGTCTGCGACAGCCCATACTATTCCTTTCCCTGCAGCGGCGAATGACGCGCGAGCAGCATCGCACTTTATCGTCCGACTGGATTCATAGACGCATCGGTGAAGCTGATGATCGGACCAAATTTTGTAGATGACGGGGGTTTTTGCGAAAAGCCAGCTCGACAGCGCGTCTATGGTTCCCTTCGTTAGGAACGCAAAAATATAGCTGTCCGTCCA
This sequence comes from Hyphomicrobiales bacterium, assembly GCA_900470805.1. Classification (GTDB taxonomy): domain Bacteria; phylum Pseudomonadota; class Alphaproteobacteria; order Rhizobiales; family Rhizobiaceae; genus Rhizobium. Next base: position 187,439 of record UCCA01000007.1, read on the forward strand.
CAATGATTTCTCGACACTGAATACATCCCGAGCATCAATCAGGGTAGCTAGCTGTCCAATGGATTTCGCGTCGACAAACTCCGGACCAGGGGGGTGGTAGGTGACTCCCCGACCGTTCGGAGTTTGCAAATAGGCGCTGATGAGCGTGTCCCTTGCGCTACGCAGCCCGCCTGGAAAGTTCTGATTACACTCAATGATTACCTTGAAGCGGTCATTGACAGCCTTGGCGTTCTGATCATCCTGAGTGAGCTTGCCAGCCAGATCATTGCTAATCCGCGACCGCAAGAGGTTCTTCTGGACAACATCCTCCTCCATGCGCCCTCCTCCAGGCAAATGTTTGAACACAGAGCGGCTGGCACCCGATGGCACGTATCGGCTAGTCAGGCGGATAAACAGTTTAAAGAGAATACTCTCTTCCGGATGCTCACCGTAAATCATAACTCTAAGTAGTCAATAATTCTTTTTACTCGCCTCGTAGCAACGTAGATATGGCTTCATCGTAGAACACAGGGGCGCACCGTGTAACAGCGCGAGTTGGAGCCGTCAGCGCTCTGCAACTCCCTTATCTCTACAGTCTCAGAGTGGAAGAAAAGCACACTTTTTTGCTTCCATAGCTTTTAAACGCTTGGCTTGGGGCTGAGAATTACGCGTTTTCTGATCCACAACGCTGTCGACAACGCGACACGAAGGAACATTGCGGATCAAATGAGGATCACCTGGCCCTTGCTCTGAAAACAGCGATACTCCGCCATTCCGATTGAACTCGGCTTCGAAACAGATCAGAGGCCTCAGTAAATTGGACGGCTGAAGACAACCCTCACTGAGCGTTGCCGTCATATGCTTGACTTCAACCACGTAATCTCCGTTCCTCACTCTGAGCTTGCTCTTCCCCGACCAGTAAGCACGGCCATGTTTGAAGCCAATGTTGCGCTTAGATTGCAGCTTTTTAAGAGAGGTTACTAGTATGCCGGACCCTTGCCAAAACAGCTCCATCAATTCGCCATGGTCGTCTCTGGCGGACGTCTTATTGAGTGACGACGAGATACTGGAAGATGCCATCGCTCATATGCAGTTTATCGACAGTGGTTCCGAGGCAGCCGATGTCGTCTACCTGGCAATGAAAGACATCAAGAACACCAATGATCAATGGGTGAGGTATTACTTCATCGGAATTGCGATTCTTCTACTCGCTTTCTCACCCGGCTCTGCTGAAGTAACAATGCTGGGCCTCAAAATCTCGAAGGATTGGCTACTACCGGTAGCTGTAGTCTACTTTTGCGTGTGCAGCGCCTACTACTGTACGATCCAGCTCAAGATGAGGCTGTTCCGAGCCTTTTTTAAATCGCTGTTGAAAGGGAAGCTCGGCGCTGAAAGAGCGCCGGTTCTACTTCGGTATCCGTTGGCCTATTCCGGAGGAGCTTTCGTTGCAAGAGAGTTCCGTGTTCCGGGCTATGTCATCAGCCTGCGTGAAGTTCTTTCGTTAGGTCCGCTTGCGGCGTTTTTGGTGGCGGGCTCAATTTCCCAACTACTTGTATATGCAGCGTTCGGGTTCGCTGCCTACCAGACCTTCGAAAATGGCGAGCTGCCATTTTATGTTCGATGGGGAGTCCCCGCTGCATTTGTAGCTTCAGTTTTGCTAGCTGTAACCTTTCTGAGGAACGCTAGTGTCAGACACAGATATATCTTCGAAAAGACGGCTGACAACTCTAGGGTCGACATCTAAGCGTCGGACTTGGCTACCTTGGGTTTTCCATTAAGATGCCGGGCTCGATATTTCGTTCAACGCATCACGGGGTGATGCAGTGGTCGCCTCCTGACGGCGCTCCACCTGCCGCTGAACGAATGATCCAATGAATGCCCCGAGCGTCAGTTTGGCTAGGTCCAAGAAGCTGTCAGGGAGGAAGATGGTCAAAAGTGAGAAGAAGAGCGTCAAAAATATTGTAGCCAACGGCAGCCCTGTAAGCCCAAGCTGTGTGAAAGTGCCGGTGAACTTTGAAAGGCTGCTCAACCTGACATATTGATCTATTGCTTCCGACTTTCCCTCGGAGACCAAGGGCCTCAAAAGTTCGTAATCGTGGGGCGGAATGACGACAGCGGTCGTGGCGCCAGACGCAGATACGAGGCGATAGCCGATTATTGCCGATACAACGCCGACGATCGACAGCAAAATGTATACAGCGTTGACAAGCACAAAAATTGATGCCGGACTTGCGCCATCAGGCAGCGTCACTTTTACGTCAAGGTAAACGCGCAGCACATATATAACAAAAATCGCTAGGACCGAGATGCCCGCTATCGCAAATGGTAATCGCGCTGCACGTAATATCTCGGATTCACGAGCGCTCGCGTTATGAATTTCTGCCGGTGGTGTCTGTGGCGATGCGTCTGCACTCATTCGAACCCCCAAAAGTTGTACTTCGAGAATGGTACCACTAAAAACGACAAAGCAAAGCCCAAGGATTTCAAATCGATTGCGAGGATGGAGTTGTAGACGGGGCACTCACGTTACCGGTATTGTCGCTCAGCCGATCTAGGTCTTATTTGGAGGAGATGAGGCCGTCGCCTTTGTTGCTGAATGAGAAGCTTGGTTGGCCTTCATCCAAGAAAAAAAGGCCTCTACGCCGTCGGTTGCGTTACCTGCTGCGATGTACAAATCAAGTTGACCGGAAAATGCCAATAGCAAATTCCGGGCTAGTCCTTCTACTTCGCCAAAACCAATCGCCTGACTGCTCTTGTTCGCAGGAAGGTCGAACTGAAGCGTAGGCCAAGTCCCGTGGAGGACCCGCGAACGCGCTGTGGTAATCGCCTCGATGAACTGTTCAACAGTAAAGGGACTACTCCCAATCTGGTCACCACGCTGCAATCCATAGAAGATTTCAAAACCTTCGACGAGACGGCGCTTACTGCCGCTCATGCTTTCAGCTCGCAGAAGAACCTCAATCGCAGTCTCCAGTTTGGCGACCGCGACGGTATCAAGCTCCTCCGCCAGCGCCGCATGGTACCAATAAGCGGCATTGCACCAGGCTTCATCGAGATCTGGGACCGGGCTTGAGGCATCTAGAAACCCAGTCAGGCGCTGTCCCATCGAACTCAAGCTCGGCTCCACATTCTGCAGGTGCTGTTTGATCACTTGCGGATCGCGAGCAAGTGCGGGCGTCTGATTTTTGATGCCGTGACTAAATCCCTCTCCCTCTTTCAGCGAAACATCGGCTCTCCAATTCGGTACAGCGCGATCCGTAGCTCGCGCGATTGCACGCATGTCCTTGCTGGGAGATACCAACTGGATTGCAGCGAGGGCTATGTCTGTGGACAAATCTGCAGCCCGCTGAGACTCCTCGGGCGCTCGTCCCGTCACCTTCACAAACGCCACCCACGGCGCCGCGCGTTCATTCATGAACTGAATAAGAGTGGAAAATTGGAATCCTCCCGCTCTCGGTCGCTGGACCGGCTTTCTCACAATTGCGGCCCAGACATCACGGAGCCATTGCCTCCAGACCGGCGGCTGCGCTGGCCAAAAGTCACTATACGACATGTTGAAGCTCTCGATGGGGAAATCCGAGTAGTGACGAAAGGTTACGGGGCCGACACTGAACTTTGACGCCGCGCATGGGAATATCGAGCATGGCACTAAGTGCTCACGGACCTGCGTGAGAGTACGGAACCACTCATCGATCACCGTTTCGAGGTGATCGAAGTCCGGTCGAGCGAGCGAAGGAGACCTCTTTCCGGCCCAACTACTCATTATCTCTTTGGAGATGAGCTTCATAATCGTCGCATTGCTTGCGCGATGACTTTTCTGGCCCGAGCTTCGGCGGAAGGTTTTTGCGAGCTTGTCTATTGCGGTAACGCCAGCTTCCGTGAAGCCAGTGGCAGTATTTTGCTTGAAAGCGATTGTAGCCGTGCGCAGACCGTGCTGGTGAAGGATGCTTGGAAAATCTGCAGCCCCGCCTGACGAACTCGCCAGGCTAATAGTCTGCATCCCATCTAATGCCAGTCTACAGAGAGCTTCCTGATCAGGGGTCATTTGTTTACCGATGTGGAGTGTAAAAACATAGTAGTCGGGCGGGCGGAGCGTGTCCTGCCGAAAGCTTAGCAGCTCTCATCAACGGAACCAGGTTCAAATCAGGTTCAACTGAAAAGCAATCCCCACCGCTTGCACCCTGTTTGTCGCCCCAAGCTTTTCGAAAACCCTCTTCATATAATCATTCACCGTATGCGCCGAGATCTCCAGGATCGCTCCGACATCTTTGCTGCTCTTGCCTGCCGCGATCCATTTTAAGCACTCAAGCTCTCTTATGGTCAGACTTGGCAACGGTCTCGAGCCGACACCCTTTTGACCCAAGCTGTTCGCCGCCTTTATCAGTTCGAACACAACTGCAGCGGTATCGATCGACGGGAGCTTCGGAGCGGATAGAAGAGCGGTGTATGCAACGTGCTTGCTGTATACGATCCTCAGCCCTAGCGTCTCCTTGATACCAAAAGCTGTTGCCGTCTGCACCATGCGCGGCTGACGATCGCCGTTTTCACGCTCAAACAGCAACCCTCTGAGGTCAACGCTCGGAAGAAGTTGCGCTCCAAGTTTGGCAACAAACCGATTACGGAAAAGCAGAGTTTGATTGGTGCACGCCGAAATCAATGTCGGGTCCCAATTTGTGGTGACCACCGTTCGGGGACCGTCCTCCGGTCCTGCCAGCAAAAGATAGTGCGGAAAGTCAAAGCGCGTTGCGATCTCTTGCACAACGTCGGGCGGCTCGGACGGTGACAAATGTTCATCAGATGAGCGAAGCATCGCTGTGGTGCCTATTGTTTCTATGTTCGTCGGCAAAACGTTTTCCGTCGAAGCGCGGACAAACATGATAGCTATCATGTTTGGGTCAAATGACAGGTTTGCCCATGCAGAGTCAACACCTAGTCGCGGGTTCGTGCGGAGCCGTGGTCCAAGCGCAGATGATACCGGAGGTATTGAAAACCACGGAGGCAAACACGACTTCATATGGACGATTGGAGCCCTCAAATGTTGACCATCACGATAGCTGTGTCTGCCCTGCTCTCCACTGTCTTCGCCGGACGCTATTTCATTACGAAGAACCGCCTGTCCGAAAAGGCTATCGAACAAGTCATTGCAAATAAGCTTGCGAAGTCGCCTTTGGTTCGTGAGATCGAGAGCCTGAGGGAAGAAAACGGCGTTATGCGCAACCTCTTGATCGACATAGTCGAGAACGAGGCCTCCCTGGCGAATGCGGCTGAAATGACTGACGCCCAGCGATCTCATGCACTCAAGGCCCGAACGCAGCGCCGCCGCGAGCTATTTGGTGAAGCACTTCTCGCCATTCGGATGAGCCAACCATCGTTTAACCTCACACAAAAGACCCGGATCGACAGCAGAGCACCTGTTCTACTCGTCAAGCTACGATTCAGGTGGCATTCCTTATAACGAGGTGACGGCATCTGAGATCACAGCATGCCAACGGGTGTGGGAAAACCCCGTTGATGGATGCAAAGTTCGCACCAATCGCATTCGGTGCGGATCACAGACATCCAAAAAGTCACCGCTAAAGCTCCACGGCTTCTCTACAGAATGTTTCCAGTGACCGGCCAAAATGCGGGGGAACAGTTCGTATCCCCATACAAGGATCAGCTCTGGCTCAAGCTGTTTCAGGACACGACGAAAGGGTTCTTGTGCTTGCAGATAGTGATCGGTTGACGGTCGATCTTTTCGTGACGATTCCGCTAAAACCACTGGGATGTAATTGTAGAAGGCCACCGATCTCCAAACGTCAAACTCCCCTCTATGCACCGCTGATGCGAGTTGCCACCGGCTCTTTCCTGACAGTGCCCAGGCAAAATTGTCCAGGGTGCGCATCCAACCGCCTCGCTTCTGTGTCTCAGCGTAGGCTTGCATAACCTGATGAGTAAGGTTCGGCACCACGCTCCCGACAGTATGTTCTCGGGAATGATGCGACTCTCCGAGCACAAGAATCCGCCTACCCTGCAGCAAAGACGATTTCCCGTACAGATCGCCTACCCACGGTTCAAACAATCGAAATCATCCTTGTCCAGCCCAATGTGTGGTGCGTTTTAAAAGTAGATCGGCTTCATATTCCAATGTCGTCCGCTGTCTCGTTGGCAGACCTGTTGCAGACCGAGCCTCCCATGGCCTCATTAGATCAGTCCTGCATCTTTCTAATCGTAGCCCTCTCGTCCTCGCGCTCCGCATCACGGTCGTAGCTTTCGGCAATGCGCTCCAACACTGCGGCGGTGGTTGGGCAATCGAGACGTGAGTTCGCCCAGTTTCGATATTTCTCCGCGAGTTGGCGCTCTTGCCGACCGCCTTCATCGAGGCTTTTTGAGTAAACGCCCCTCATGTTCATACGCTCCACGGCTATTCCACGAGCGATATCCTCCGACTGCTGTTCCTCAATCACCCTGCTTACAGCAATCGGTGGCCAAATACCGTTTTCTTCCGGCGCTCGAGCCAGTACATGCCCGACGTAAATATCTCCGACAACCTCACGATCGGTTTCACGCGCCAATTCCCGAACTCTCGATATCCAAGCGGTGAGAATTTCAAAGTCAATGCTTTCGTCACCACTTCCCGGCAGGACGTTGAAGTCTTGCAGAAGACGATAATCGTTACGCGCCTTAGCACGCTGTGCGTCCGTGACTTCCGGCTTTTCGTCTGTGGATTTATCTTGAGATGCAGGCACGAAGATCGACTCAAGCAAACCGACATAAAACTCTGGCGATCTGGCCATTAGCTTATGAACAACTAACCGGCGAGGGCTCCGCTCAAGCATCGGTAGATAGGCATATTCCAGCTTCGCCAACTCAGTCTCATCGATATCTGTCTTCTTATCGAGTGCGGAGAATAGATGCTCGATGTAATATTCAGTCATCCCGTCGAGTTGCACCTCACCAGCATTCATCTCACCGATCATGTCCCGCATCATCGATACAATAAGCTTGGTGGGTACGTCGTCTCGAATATTGTGTGAAGCCTTTATCGCGGCAGCCGCACGTCCTGCCGAAAGGTAGGTCTCAATGGCCCGGATGGCTTGGCCTTGCTCCATCTCAAGTCTGAAGGGATAGCGCTTTTTCCAGTACGTCGTGTGAGCAGCTTCACCGAAGCTGTCGATGTAGTCCCAGGATTCGGCGCCATCTGGTAGGTTCAACAGCAGAAAGCCGACGGTATCTCCGCTCCAGCCGCTATTCCGCACTATAGTCTTAAATTCGTCTTTCCATGTTGCCTGGAAACGGTGCGGTAGGACGCCCGTTAGAACCCGTGCGAACTCGCGCGAAGCATCCGTTCCCTGGTCAACAGCCAGAACGATCCATTTCAGGTGTTCGAGCGACGATCCAAGAAGCCCTCCTAGCGCAACTGCAACGGACGTAGGCTCTTTAGCGAGATCGACAAGCCGAAACAATTCCCGATCGTCCGCCAGCTCCATGACCTCCAACACTGCTGCTGAACGCGCCTTTTCGAGCGCTTCATCATTCGCCTCAAATTGCACAGCCATCTGCCGCGACCAGCGATCGAACAGCCAGCTTACACGCTCCACCACGTCGATCGGTGCATACTTTTCACTGATTGCCCGCAGGGTGGACAACTCATCCTGTGGAAGAGCCCAATCGGTGGCGGCGAACGCGACGTGCTTGTTGATCAGCTCATTTAACGTGGTCCATACAGGCTTCGTATTTTGTGTCGTGATCGCGAACCAGCCATCCAGCTGCTCGGCGGCCTTTGCTCGTTGCTTGGGCGTCCAGTTGTACAAGCGATCGAGTAGTTCACTCCAGCGCCCGCTGTCGTCGCCGACCAAACGCATGACGGCGTCCACGGCAAACTCCTGCCCATCCCACACCAACCGGTTAGTCAACACTTGGGCCTGCGACGCTCCAGCCTCTCGGAATTTGGGTTTTCGGTTCACGTCGTTCGAGTCGTGCGCCTTGGGAAGTAGCGCCAGCGCGAGAGCCCAGGCGACCTCCGGGACGACATCCATTGTTCGCGTCAGCACTTGCAGCCTTTGCGCTAAGGTAGCATGAGTGTTCGGTGCCCATGGAAGGAAGATCGAGCGAAGGGAGTTAATGGGTCTGTTAGTATGACGTCCGCCCGGATCAATCGCCGCCAGCCTGGCGAGTATGTTTGAAACCTGTTGAAGATGGCGCGGGTCCCAAGCCAACATCTCGAGCGCCCAGAGCACATAGATATGCGGGCTCGTTGGAGCAAAGAGGTTCTCATCGACGCTGAAGAATGTTGAAGCCACATCAGGATCTCCCTTGAGCACCTGCTCAAGGGCGGATAGCAAAGGGCGAGGAGCCGCCTCCATCAGCGTCCAAAGCTCATTGCGCAAGCCTGCAAGTAGCCGCCCATTGGTTTTTAAACCCGGGAGGCTCTCCACAACCTCATCAACCCATCTCTGTGGATCTACACCGGGGACATTGAAGTCCGATTGCTTACTTAGGACGGCTATCTGGAGAAGAGTATTCGCAACACCGTCGCGAAGCCAGCTGCTGAACTTCCGCTGCTTATTGAGTTCCGATTCGAATGGCGCGTCTGGATCTGGAGGAGCGTCGATCTCGGAAAACATCCCGGTGGCAAGCGTTTTCAGACGACTTAAGTCGTCCACTGTGATCAAGTGTGCCAGATGAACGAACACATCGACGGGCGCTCTCACCTTCCAGAACGTCCCTTCGATGTCAAAAGGCGGATCGTTCTGTTTAGCAAGTGAACGGACAACGACCTCGAAGCGGTTGAAGTCACCATCCGCGACCAGTCCAGCGACCCCCGTTTTATCTTTCTGGTTAGCCGCATCCCAGCTTCCGGCAAGCAGGGCTGGCAGAAAACGATGGCCATCGGCGACCCACGGTGGAAGTTCGGTGTTGCCCCCTGCGTACTGGCGTGCCAATACGGCGATACTACGAGCACATCTGATTGCGAGGTCGTAGGCGTCCTGCTCTCCCAAACCCATTGTCGCAAGACCTCTAGCGAAAGCCATAGTCGAGGGTCGCTCGAGAAACCCGGTCCTCTGCCGCGTCTGGTCTCTGCCTTTCGCAAACAGAGTGGTGCCATTCGCGGCGAGAAGCCCGGACAAAGTGGTTGCTTGGGCACGGGGAAAGAAGATTAGGTTCCTGGAATTCGCGAAGAACCGGGCTCCTCGCTCGTTTTCCAATACGAGAATGCGGCTCTCAAGAAAGCGTCTGGTACTCGGATCGGCCATTCTGACTGCCGCGATGACGAACGCAATCACCTCGTCAGGCGAGTCAGCGGCGATCTCCAAAGTGGATGGAGAACCCAAGAGTTGCTCCAAAACCTCTGATGCCTTTGCCTCGCGCCCAGCGATCAAAACGTCTTCGCTAAGCTTGGTCTTAAAACGAAGAGTGTATTCGTCCCAGAATTGTGTGGCCGCGCGTGCGCCGTCCAAAGGTTTTTTCCCGATATCCTGCGCAAACTGCGCTGCGACGGCTGGAGAAGTTTCAAGCCAAGCCTCGATTTGAGACCCCTCTAGGTACCGAACTTCTTTCCACGATGACTCGGCCTGCCGGTCACGTATCCAGTCTTGGAGTCTAAGCCGTGAATTGTCCCAGGTATCAGGTGACGCGAACACGAACGTCGCGCTCCGCTTCACAGCCTCATCAACCTGGCTGGTGCGTTTTTTGAAATCCGCCGTGGCCTTGGCTGCGTCGGAGCCATGCACGCCAAATTCCCAGATCGAAAGACCGTCAGGCACAAACGTTGTGGCGCCTGTCGCCTCCAACCATCCATCGAACCCTCTGACCTGTGCCTTGTCGCCCTTTGGGAACCTGAAAGACGTAATCTCCACGGCGCTCGCCCTGATCAGGTCGCCTATCAGGCCGGGAAACGCTTCCCTCGCCTCAAGAGTGGCCGACCACTGTTGCAAGTCGAGTGCCGATACCCACTTCATGCTGAAACTCCCAAGGACGAACGGCGCTACTCACCCGGCACGAATCAACCTGAGATGGGCATGCGAGCTTATAACTCCATTCACGCTGATGCGAAATGAGGGTCGACAATACTGGCCTGTTTGTAGCGGCCCGAGCTGCGTTGTAGATACCTGTTCCGCCCGGCCAGGCACCGGTGATCGCTGCTACCTAGCGCCGCTCCCCCGTATAAAATCGAAGAAGCCTGGCTGCGGCTCCTTTGCCAATTTGTTTGCAACCCAATCCCGATCGCGATCATCATATGCGAACGCAAATTGCCGTGCTTGACGAACAAGCTGGCGATTATTTCTTCGCACGAATTCCTCTTCGCCCTGTCGATAGGCCCTATCAATTGTTTCCATGGAGTTTGCGGCTATGAAGATTGCCTTGGGACCGATGGGCAGTGTCAGAAAGGCGTTTTTCGACTTCAAAGGATATTCTCGCCGGACAGGTCGATCCGACGTCATGAAGCAGCCCGGGCCGCTCACCCTTCGCACCTGCCAATGCATGTTTGCGATGGCAGTCGAAATATCATTGTGATCCGTCATGTCGGCCATGATTTTCACGCCAAGACGCTTTCCATAGTCACCCCCCATCGACGCTATGTACGCCTTGAGCGTTGAATGAGCATGCCCGCGCATCTCCGGAATCTCGTCAAAGATCGCCTGGTAACGAGCTTCCATGCGGTCGTTGGGATTTGCCCATTCCGCTGCGATGTTTCGTTTAGCAGAACGAACGTCTTCAGGTCCCCTGACGAGCAATGAAACCACGAACCAAGTCCATCCAAAACGGTCGTCGTCGGACCATGGCCCCTCCGTACCAACGCTCTCCAGTCTGGCGAGCATCTTGCCCGCCTTGTCGTCCTTCGGCTTCATTAGGCTAGTCTCGACTGCCTCAGCCTGGTCTCCTTCGAAACCATCGAATGAGTAGCCGTTCTTTTCCCAGCCAACGCCGCTCGGCGCCTTCCTATCAACGGCTGTCTTACCCGGCAGCCAACGTGCATAGCGCGTCAGCTTGAACGGGTCGCCTGATGCCCACCGTTTCGAATAGAAAATTGGAATGTAGTGATGGGTTGCCGGTGGGGCTTGGGTTCGATTAGAGGTCATAGCAAGGCGCAGCTTGATGGGTGACGGCAAAGACAATCGCTACCAACCGCCTTACCCGCATAGTCGCGGCGGGAGGCTGCATTCATCAAGTACGCCATGCTGAATAATGCACGCATTTTCACTCCAGAAGGCATCAACAGCCGCATCGCTCTGGCTGGCAGGCAGCCGGACATCCAATAAACCCGGATGTAGAACCGCTATATCGAGTGCTCTGCTCGCCTTTTCAACAATCGCAATATGACGTCGTAGTCGATCGTTCGGACCGATCGCAAGTGTCGGCAGCGCCTTAAGCTCGATCCTTTCCTGCAGTTTCCGTACAGCGAGTTCGAAGTCACCGGTGAAGCGTATGGTCACTGCCCCGACGTCGCCCAGAAGAAATGCAAACAGCCTGAATGTGACATCCTCGCCAAAGGGCTCTACATAAAGGCGAAGTCCCCAAACCTCCTTGTCGCAGACTTCTACGTCAAATCCCATCTGTGCCAAATGACAAACCGCGACTACTGCCGATGCAATTTCCGGTTTCATAACCACATTTCCCGGCCAAACTCTTAACACACGCTGAGGTAGGACCACGCAAGATACAAAGGCGAGGTGCCCATGCTCTTGATTGTGCCGAAGAATGTCGATCTTCAGGGAGATTGGTGGAATCAAAGCTACGACAAGCTGCCGAAAGAAGAGGAGGAGGCGCTCTGGGCTGCCTTCGGGCGACGTGCATATAACAAGGCTAGCGGCAAAGAGGTCGTGAACTCGTACCAGAGTGAAGACAGTGGTAAGTGGTTCATCTGCAAATGCCGGGGAGAAATCGCAAACCCTCCCGTTATCACCCTGCGCAGCTTCAAACACATTGTCAGGAAGTCGGGGAGTGGAGAGCACTCGAGCGACTGCGACTTTTATCCCATCACCACGCCCCAGCGCGAAATCGTGCGTAGCTATCGCCAAAAGCAGAGGAACACCGCTTTTAACTTTTTGGCAAGTTTCGATCGCAGCGAAACGGATGATCAAACGAACGCGGGCACCGGCCGTGCGTCTCACCACACGTCGCGTAGCAAACTGGGAACTCTTCTCGCCGAATGGATTTCCAAGACGCCTATCGGGTGGCGAGAAGCAGGAACACCACGACTATCGATCTCGCCGCAGTATGAGGAGCTTAAAGCGAGCGCGAGCGAAATATGGCTAGATACAAATGTGACCCTTTCGGATTCACTCTGCGCTTTCGACAGTGATCTCGATCAATTCAAAGAGGATATCTTCTCCGCCCCGGCGAACTGGTCTCGGCGCCGCCGCGAGCATGGCATTTATCTGACCCGGGTCGGAGGAGTCGGCCGTCAGAAGATTGAGACTTTGGATGGCCGGGTCCACGACGTGGTCGGTCGGCTAGCCATCTTTGGAGAAACAGACGGGAGTGATCGGGCCGAAACCATATCAAACCTAAGTGCCCGGCAACCCTATCTCGCCGTCATTCTCGTGGGGCGACGGTCTCCCGACGCACCGGCAACCTTATTATCTGCGTATCTGCATCCATGCGTAGACCGAGGGGATCTGCTTTTAGTAGATAGTGACCTCGAGCGAATTACACTTCGTTATCTGCAAGACATCCAAGATTCCCTGCCACCAAATGACAGCTTCGATATCCAGAAGCCGATGTTCGATCTGGATGCGCCGTTGCCCAGAAGACCGATCAAGCTGACGCCGGAAGAACAGGAGCAACTTGACACGCGAGATGTGCTGGTCCCCGATTTCGTGCTCTGGCCCACCTCCAAATCTCGAACGCCTCTTGTCGTCGAGACGATGGGTTACGACAAGGCCGACTACCGGCAGCGAAAACGACGGACGCAAGAGAAAATGAGGCAGAAACTGAACGCCGAGTTAGAGTGCCATGACTTCCATCAGCCATATGGTACAAGCCAAGAGGATCGGGACGAGGATTTTATAAACCGGGTACGCGCTCATTTCACAGCTGAGACCGACCGTTGATGAACCTTCACGTCGCAAGCACCGGAAATGTTCGATGTTCGATCAAACATACTTAATCCAGCGGTTCGAAATCAGAGACAATGAGCTGTAACGGGGCAATCGATCGTTTCCTGTTGAGTATCCCAAAAGGCGGCTTGATCCCCTTCATCGACCAACTAGTCTCGCGGCATGTATGTGATCGACCTACCGCGCATGAACTCAATCAAGATCGGCTCACTTCATCTGAAGCCGTCGATCGCTGAAGACTGGATGACTCAGTCGTGTCGAATGTTGATCGGTGAATGCGCTGATCGCAGCCTGCCGCTGTTCCGCCGTGGATCGTCGACCTTAGTCAGATTCCGCGCAAAAGATTATGCAGTCTTTACTCGCCATCAGCTTGGTATTCCCCGTGGTCAGGCACCTGATGACGATGTACTGAGCACAGTTCGCGTGAGCAGTGCTCACCAGGAGCGCCTTCGAAATATCCCCTTGCAAAATTGCTTTTTTGATATCGGTAATCCCGACGAAGAATTCCATGATTTGTTTATATGCCAAGCTGCCAATGACTGGCTCTCGAAGACGATCGATACCCCGCACTTCTACCAAATCGAACCGTTCGCTAGGACCGAGCGGCATATCTCATGGATAGTGGGATATCCGACCATCGACGGCGTCATGGATGAGTATCATGAGACGTTCGAACCAGGGGTTCCGGGAACGATCAATATGAAGCGCGTTCTGATGGACTGTATGCTAGACGAAGCATTTAAGTCATCGGCATCCTACTATCGGCGCTATACCCACTCGCGCGAAGGCTCGGTCATGGATGGCTTTAGCGGCGGCGCGGTGTTTTCGCTAATTGGCGAGCTTGGGGAACTGCGCATTGTGCTGGACGGCATCGTGGTCCGGGCGGGCCCGCGCGATATATATATCGTAGACAGCGATTACCTTCTGAAAGCCCTCATCCGCGCCGAAAGACGCAATCCCTGAACTCGGCGCGATTACCGTGGAGCTGGAAAGTCGCCTGTTATAAGGCGAGCCGAACGAATGCCTCAGGAGGCGCGTCGTTCTCGGTCATCAGTCTCTTCATCAGCTCCGCCATCCGAGCCTCCAGTCGCGTGTCGTCGAGAGGCGAGTTCTGGCCGGGATCATTCACAAGATCGTAAAGCCGGGTTTCCTTCTCCAGCAATGCTCCAGGTCCGTAATTGGCATACATCGGCGATCGGTTTGTCACTGGTACCTTCAGAAGTGGCACTTCCTTAGTCCAACTGAACGGCTGTGCGAGAGTAGATGCTCTAAGCTCCTCCGGCGTGAACGGCTGCGTGATATGAGTGGGCATGACGGTGTACTGGAAAATCTCCTGCTTCTCTAAATCCATTGGGAAGCGATGATATGTATACCGGCCATCGGTCACGTTTACGGCACCGCCGAAATAGCCGAATATGAGGGCTTCCCTGTCCTGATCGCGCAGCAATGATTGCCCTTCAGTTTCGGGCGGCGCCTGCACGCCGTAGAGGTCGAGGAACGTCGGCCCGACGTCGATCGATTGCGTCAGACGCGCTATGCGCTTGTGCCCAGCATCGCGCGGGTCATGTATGAAAAGCGGTATGTGTACGATCTCCTCGTACATGTTCATCCGGTTCTTGGCCCAGAAGTCATGCTCGCCGAGAAGGAAGCCATGGTCCGTCGTCACAACGAGCGCCGTATCCTTCCAAAGATCGTGCTCATCGAAATAATCCAGTAGCTGGCCTAACAGGAAATCGCACAGCGATACGATGGCGTAGTAGTTGGCCCGAAGCTCGTCGGCTTCTTCCGGAAGCTCCTCAACGCGCCCATATCGGGGCCAGTCGCGGATTGGCCCGTTCCATGAAGTCTTAAACGGCTCCTTGAACCGCTCTGGTGCAAAGAAAGGCTCGTGCGGATCGAAGGTCTCGATCTGCAGCAGCCAATCGTCGGCCTCGCGATTTAGATCTAGAAACTCGAGGCCTTTCGCGAAGCATTGAACGGACGGGAAATCCTCTTCCTTTTTGATAAATTCCCGGTTGATCATGTACGGATTGTACTTGCTGATCGGCCCCGTCGCCGTCTGGGCGTGGTGGTACTTTTCCCGCAGGCGCTCCCAGTGCGGTTGCACCATTGCTTTCCACGGGTCGCTCTCCTGACCACGCACGAAATCGAACGTGTTGTAGCGATTGTGGTAGGTCGCTCCACCATCTTCCCAGTAGTGGTAGTGGTCGGTGATCAGATGCGAATGGACGCCTTTACTCTTCAGCAGCTCAGGAAAGGCGTTGTCAAAAGGCTCAAGCGGACCCCAGCTCCGATGCAAAAATGTCAAGCGGCCTGTCAGAAGGTCCCTTCGCGCGGGCATGCATGGTAGCGAACCAACATAATGCCGATCGTAGACGGCCGATCTTGCCGCCAATCGATCGAAGTTCGGTGTCGGGATACGCGTGCCGCCGTAGGCTCCAAGCATATGCCGGTTCAATGAGTCGAAGAGCACAAAAACCGTCTTCATTGAATTTCCTCCGCAATTACAAACAACGCACGTTCCATCATTTCACCGCGCCCATTGTCAGGCCGCGAACGATGAACCGCTGTCCGATAAACATCATGAGCAGCGCCGGGATCGTGGAAAGGATGGAGGCAGCCGCCATCTGGCCGTACTGCACTTCATACTGCTGGGCGAACCGCGATATGGCGACGGGAACGGTCGCGGTGTGGCGGCTCGTAAGGGTCAATGCCACCGTAAATTCGTTCCAGGAAAACACGAAAGCAAGCACACCCGCTGCAATCAGCCCAGGGACAGCAAGCGGTAGGGCGATCCGCAAGAAGATTGTTTGCCTCCGACAGCCGTCCATCACTGCTGCCTCTTCGATTTCCGAGGGGATCTCGCGAAAATAGGCCATCATCATCCAGATGGTCATCGGAAGATTGAGAGCAATGTGGGTGAGAACCACAGCCGTCAGCGTGCCAGAGAGATCAACCTGGCGAAAAATCAGATACCACGGTCCCACCAAAGTCAGCGGCGGTATCATGTTGAAGATCAGTGTCCAGCCGAGAAATACGCGCGATATGAGTGCTTTCGACTTGAAATGGACCAGCGAGTAGGCCGCGAGGGTGCCGACCACCAAAACACCCGCCGTCGACAAAATCGCGACGACCAAGCTGTTCCAGACATTCGCCGGAAAGTCAGACCGCCGTGAGTAGAGGACGTCAGCGTAGTTGAAAGTCGTCGGCGTGAAGATCCACGAGCCCTGCAGAATGTCGATTTCGTATTTAAGGGACTGCAGGAACACCCAAAGGAAAGGGGCAAGGATTACAAACACCCCTGCCGCCAAAAGCGCAAAACCGATCCATTTCGCTGGACCTCTGAGATCAAGCATCAGGATGACCTCACAAAACGGCTGGCTCTGTGCCCGACCCAGATGAAGGCGATGGTCGCCGCGATAACGGCCATCGACAGCATCGAGCCGTATCCAAGCTCGTTCTGTTGAAAGTAGACCTTGTAGAGATGCAGGCTAACAACCTCTGTGGAAGTCCCCGGGCCGCCGGACGTCAGCAAGAAAATCTGATCGAAAACCTTGAACGCGAGGATTGCTCTGAAGAACAGTGCGACGATGATAGTCGGCCAGATTAGAGGGATGATGATCCGGAAGATGATTGATCTGTTCTTGGCGCCATCGATGCGGGCAGCCTCGATCACGTCGCTGGGAACGGCTTCGACCGCCGCGAACAAAATCAAGAACACAAAAGGCGTCCAGTGCCAGACATCCACAATCACTACGGATAGAAGCGCGAGCGATGTCGAACCCAACCAATTTACCGGCTGCAACCCGGCGGCCGTAATCGCCTGATTGAGGACGCCGAAATCGAGGCTGTACATTAACTTCCACATCGAGCCGATGGCCACCGGCGGCATTAGGATCGGAATGATCAGCACCGTTCGAACGATGCCTTTCAGCTTTCCGATCGATGACACGAGTATCGCAAGCCCGAGACCGAAACAGAGTTCGATCAGCACGCTGATCACCGCGAAGATGAGGGTGTTCTTCAGAGCGACGCGGAAGATGTCATCGGACAAAAGCTCTCGGAAGTTTTCGAGAGGCGTAAACTTCCAAACCTCGCTGGCACGCTCGAAGGTGATGGTCGAGAATGCCATCGCGATCATCTCGATGACGGGGTAGATCGTCAGCAGAACGAGCACCACGCAAGCGGGGGCAAGCGCAAGCCAGTTAAAATTCCGATCGACGAACTCCGCGAAGGGGCGCGACTGATGTTTGCTCTTATTCATGAGACAGGGGTCCGCAGCCGTTCCTCACGAAACGGCTGCTCTCCAATTGTTATTCGGCGAGTGGCGGGAGCGAACCGGTTTTCCGGCCACCTTTCGTGAAGATCGCCTCAATGTCCTTGGCTGCCTGATTGAGGGCCGCAGCAGAAGAAAGCTCGCCAATCAATGCCTGGTTCAGCCTGAGGCCGAGCGCCTGGTTCACAGCCGGTCCCTCCGAGTAGCCGAGCAGTTGCTTCCCGTACTTGATCTCTTCCTGATACGCAGGCATCCAACGGAATTTTGGCTGATCCTTAAGATCAGACGAGAAGACGTCCTCGCGGACCGGAATGCCGCCACCTTCGGTATAGGCGTATTGAGCCTTGTAGGTCAGGAACCACTTGGAGAAGGCGATAGCGCCCTTCTTTCCTTCATCGGAAGCGTTCTTCGGCACGGCAAGCACCCAGTTGCCAATGGCGACACCCGGCTGAGCATCTGCTTTGGCACGAGGCAGCACAGCGGCATTGACCTTGCCGACAACAGCCGACTTCTGCGGATCATCGAAATTCGGGAACGCGGCAACGACCGCATGTGCCTGCTGCCCCTTACCGGTCTGAATGAGCTGGATGAGGTCGCCCTGCCCCAGCGAGGCATAATTCTGCGGACCGCAGGACTTCGAGATCTCGATGAATTTGTCGAGCGCTTCCTTCACCTGCGGACTGTTCACGGTCACGGTGAAGTCGCCGTTTTCCGCGTCCTTCTCAATCGATCCGCCGTAAGACAGCAGATAGGCCATGAAGTCATAGTAGATGGAGTCACCCTTTTCACCGCGCTGAAGATAGCCGTAGCTCTGCGGTGGGCTCTGCAGGACCTTGCAGTTCACGAGCACGTCATCGAACGTGACAGGTACCTTGAGACCCTTTTCCTGGAAGGCATCAGCTCGGTAGTAGAAGAGCTGGACGTTTCCGTTCGGCGAATACCCCATGAGCTTACCAGTCGCACAGGTGCGGAACTTCTTTCCGTCATCCCAGCAACCGCTATCGCCGAAGGCGTAGACTTCCTTCGGGACCTGGAATTCAGGATCGATCTCATTCAAAGGCTCGAAGAAGCCGCCCTGATAGAACTCAACCGTCGAGTTGCCGTTGACGTTCACGAGGTCGTAAGGGCTGGTGTCGCCGCTGCGAACTGCGGAGCGAGCCTTCTCGAGCATCCCATCAAACGGGGTGACTTCCAAATCGACCTTGTTGTCAGTCTGCTCCTCGTAAAGAGCAACGACATTCTCGAAGCCCTTATACCAAGGGGACGCGTTGATCAGAATGGTGATCGGCTCCTGCTCGCCGACATCCAGAAAGCTGTCCTGCGCTGCGGCTTGCGTGGCGCAGATTGCTGCGACGCTCGTGGCCATCAGCATTGCAATAGTCCTGAACTTCATCGCTTCCTCCTTGGATTTTCATTATCGAAGAGTAAGCCGACAAAATCGGTCGTGTTAAAGAAAGGCTTTTCTATACGCAGGCCGTTGCGAAGAACGAGCGACGCTGATTTGCAGCGATACGAATGCTATCTTGCGATCTCAATAACCGGGAGGAATACCGTGGACAGATCGCTGCTGGCATTCTTGGTCGTCGCCGACGAGGGAAACCTGACCTTGGCCGCGAGCAGGGTTGGATTAACGCAGCCTGCGCTGACGAAATTGATCCGACGGCTCGAACGCGAATACGACGCCATTCTCTTCGACCGAACCCCGCGTGGAATGACATTGACGCGGGCCGGAGCGAAGCTGCGAGATCGAGCCCGCAGGATTGAAGTCCACTATCGGCAGTCTCGGGAAGAGATCCGTTCGATGATCACGGGCACCCTGCCCTACTTCTCGATTGAAGCCGGTGCTGCCTACCACATGGAGATAGCGCCGGATCTGGCACGCATTCTCAGCGCAGAATTTCCCGAGACGACAGTGCGATTGGACTTCAACAATGCGGATCTAACATTGCCACGACTGGTTGCCGGTGACGTTGATCTCATGCTGGGAGCAATTCAAGACCGGCCTCCAGAGGGGATCGAAACTGCTGAAATGTTCAGGGTCGAAATTGTGCCGTACTGTCGGAAATCAGACCGGCTGGCAGATCTGGAAACTGTAGACGCGAGCGATATCAGTGGTCGGCGGTGGATTACCAGGCGTGACGAAGCTATCGTCGCCCGGATGGCTAGCTATTTTAGTGATCGATGCCTGCCCGCGCCGGACGTCGCCATCGAGGTCGAAGCGCTTGCCGCAGGTTTCAGGATCGTCGCCCATTCCGATAAGCTTACCCTGGCGCCACTGTCGTTGACAAATGTCGCGGCGGAGTTCGGCCTTGTACCGCTTCGGCTTTCGCCACCCATTTGGACTTTTGGTTCGGGCGCGTGGTTCAGGGCCTCATCGCGGGAGTATCCGATCATGAGGCGGGCCCTAGACCTGGTCCCGCAGCTTGTCAGCGAGACGATGGCTATTCCGGCTATTCCCGCAAGTTATGGATCAGTGGCCACGAAGTCATTTCCTCTCGTTCGTTGAATTGCATACGTTCCCGAAAAATCGAATTGCGAGGTCTCTCGGATGCGTAAGCCCAACGTCATAGTCTTCTTCACGGACCAGCAGCGCCACGACACCACCGGCGTCCATGGCAATCCAATGGGACTGACGCCAAACTTCGATCGCTTGGCCGCCTCCGGTACACATCTCTACAACTCATTCACCAGCCAACCGCTCTGCGGCCCTGCTCGCTCCTCCATGCAAACCGGCCAGTTCGCCACTCAGACAGGCGTCTTCCGCAACGGCATCCCCTTGGCCGATGACGCCGAGACGATTGCAAAGGTTTTCGCCAATAACGGCTATAAGACCGGGTACATTGGCAAATGGCACCTTGGTGGCTCGGACCCCGTTCCGAAGCAGGAGCGCGGCGGCTATCAGAGCTGGCTTGCAGCCAATCTCCTGGAATTCACGTCAGACGCCTACGATACTGTTGTCTATGACGTCGACGACCAAAGGAAGAAGCTTCCCGGATACCGCGTCGATGCCCTGACCGATGCCGCAATACGGTATTGCGACGATCATCAAAACGATCCGTTCTTCCTCTTCGTTTCGTTTCTAGAACCTCACCACCAGAACCATACCGACGCCTATCCGGCGCCCGACGGCTACCGTGAGATGATGGACGCGAAGACCTGGACCCCGCCGGATCTCGCGACCCTGAAGGGAACTAGTACCTGGCATCTTGGCGGCTACTACGGGATGGTGAAGCGCCTCGATGAAGCATTCGGCGGCCTCATCGACGCGCTGAAGAGTCTGGATTTGCTGGACGACACCATCGTCATGTTCACGTCAGACCACGCTTGCCACTTCAAGACCCGCAATAGCGAGTACAAGCGGTCGTGTCACGAAAGTGCTGTCCGCGTTCCAAGTATGATAATTGGCCCAGGTTTCACCGCTGGCGGCCAGGTGCGTGCTCTGTTCTCGACGATCGACGTTGCGCCAACGCTCATTGATGCGGCGGGCCTACAGGTGCCGGACGTCATGACCGGCAAGTCGATCATGCCCGTAATCCGTGACCATCGTGCCCAGTGGCGCGACGACATCTTCTTCCAGATTTCCGAAACGGAAACGGGCCGAGCGCTACGCACCCATCGGTGGAAGTATGGCGTTACAGCCGCCTATGATAAGGACGAGGCCCGTTCTGACGTCTATAAGGAGGCTTATCTCTACGATCTGGACAACGATCCGTACGAAATGGTCAACCTCGTCGGCCTTACATCCTTCCGCGAAGTGTCAGATGACCTAAAGGCGCGAATACTTCGCTGGATCGCCGAGGTCGAAGAGGGTCATCAACCCGAGATCCAGGACGCCAAGCCACGTTTTCCCCGACAATACCGCCTGAACGCAAGCGATCTGATTGATGCCGTCGATCGAGAGAGAGACGTCGATCCGCTTGAATAGGGACCAGTCAAGCTGACACTCGGCAGGCTTCGGCGTACTTACAGGCTTCGTGCTGACGGTTAACTCGAGAGCTAATCTTCGCACCGCAAGTGCTGTCCGCGCTATAGGCCTTGTGGCGGTGATCTTCTATTCGAGAGGCTTCCCTTTTGTCAGGAACTCGCGGCCTTTGTCGGAGACCGCATCCCTTGAGATGCTGACGGAATATACGTCTCTACCCAGCTGAACGTGCAAACGACCGGCCACGCGCAGCTTTTCAAGGAAATCAGTGACTTCCTTGTCTCCCTCACCAATAACGATTATTTCCTTAGAGGGCATGCGCATGAATCATCCGGAATTTCCTGACAATTTCCTTATCACGAATATTCAACTGAATGTAGACCGCTCACCTGTTTGTTGAATCACGCTCGGTCTCTCAGACGATAACGACCCCTAAAATTTAGTGGGCGTCGTTAACGCTGGGTTAACTCTGATGTCCCCACGCTGCAGGCAGAGGGACGCGACATGAAAACAGCATTTCTGCTTGATACGTGCGTGATCAGCGAGAGTACGCTCAAACAGCCCCGGGAAAACGTTCTCAATTTTCTGGCGACAGCGGAGAACTACTTCATACCCATGGGCGCCCTGATGGAGCTGCAGATGGGGATAACGATGGTCTGTGCGACCAACCCCATTAAGGCCGTCAAACTGAGTGCGTGGTACCATTCATTGGTCCGAGCTGAGATCCCAATTGTTACGACAGACCGCGAGGTCAGCGAGATCTGGGGCGTTCTTGCCGCTGATTCAAGGCTCCAGCGTCTAGTCCCCAGTGGTGGAAAGAAGCCCCGGGGAGGACAAGACCTTCATATCGCGGCCGCTGCGTTGGTCACGCGGTTGCCGATAGCCACCATGAACGTCAGCGACTTCATGCTGATCCACGAATGCTATCCGCTCCCCGGTATCTACGATCCTTTGCACGACCGGTGGCACGCTCGGATGGAGCCGCTAGCCGACCAGTATCCATTGGCCGCAAATGATGCCCGCGACGAGGATGAGGAGCTGGAGCATTCTGCGGTTAGGGTGTTTTAAGATTCATAGAGGAGCTGAATTCGATAAATGTCGTCGTTTCGACTGCGCGACGACATAGTCGTGCATCTCTTTTCGCGAACGTCCTTGCGACTGATCCAGGACTTGACTGAAGCCAGCCGCTGGGAAAGCATGTAATTGAGAGCAGTCGATGAGGCCTCTCTGGCAGATGCTCAGCGTTTCGCTATGCGCCCGCGACAAGATTAGTGCACCAGGTCAAGCTAGTCTTCACCTGGTGTTTCTATCATTCTTAGCTGAGTGTCGCTGGCCTACATTAGATACGGCCTTTGGTGCCCAGCTGCGGCTAACGCAATTAGGCCAGTCCATTTCGATGTTTATCTGCGCTGAACTTCCAATCACATCCTTCGCTTTGCCCTTCTTTCTTGCGCAGCCAGCCTGTAAAACAATCAGGACCGAACAGAGCACCACTCATGGCCGCCGACCACACCATCTACCAACCTTACAGGTTCAACAAGCTAGCCAAGGCCGCCCAATTGCGTGCGACCTCCGCAACCCAGGCGGCGCTGGGTGCGCAGCTTGAAACCAGCGTTTCCGATCTCGTGCCAGCGGACTTGCCGCAAATTATGGGCGCCATCAACCGTTTCACCGTGATGTTCAATGCCTGGAATGAGCAAGGCCGCCAGGTCTTCGACATGGCCGAGCCCATGCAAGCCCTAGCCGGAAAGCGGGTACCGGTGCCCGCTCAGATCCCGGGTGACGGTTATCCTGAAGCCTTCTATGTACATTTCGGTCTGACTGCGGGGCTAAGGACATCAGCAGATGATTTTATTGATGGCGCACTAGTCATTTTAGAAAGCCACATGGGCACGCCGACTCTACAATGCGCATTTGTGTGCGGCTCTGATACTTCGCCAAACCCAGATTGGGCTTCCCTTGCGCAGATCCTACACACGCAGGGCCGCTTGGCATTCGCAACGGCGCCCGTCGACAATCTGTCTGCAATCATCCTATCGCAGGAGGTCGG
This sequence comes from Hyphomicrobiales bacterium, assembly GCA_900470805.1. Taxonomy (GTDB): domain Bacteria; phylum Pseudomonadota; class Alphaproteobacteria; order Rhizobiales; family Rhizobiaceae; genus Rhizobium. The sequence continues at coordinate 210,709 of UCCA01000007.1, forward strand.
TGACCCAGTGCTCTACTCCGATGACGTCATGTGCGACGCGGCAACTCGCCTCCTGTTGGCGCTATCTTATCTTGCAGAGCCCAAACCAAGGGCCATTATCAATGATAATGACCCAGGCACCACCTTCAAGCCTTTCTGACCCTCCATCCATGGAGCGTCTCAATTTGGAGCAGGCCGTTACCGGCGTGCGGTCGCCGTTAACCATGTTTTCGGAAACTAGCCCATTTCGATACGATCTCAGGCCCGCCCCTCTTTCTAATCGTTAATGCCTGTGTTTCATTGGGACATCGATAACGAAAGCGCTTAGGGGCGAAGGTCGTGCGATACTTAGGACATGCCATAGCGGTTTGGCTATGGGTACATCGTTAGGACCACCAGTTCGACTGCGGTCGATCTAGCTAGCGGTATGCCCTCCAAACATCCAGTTTGTTATGGAGGCCAAGCATGTCCAACTACCACCCCACGCCTGCACCGACAGCAATTCCCAACAATTCGGCGCCGTTGGCGAAGCCGTTCACAGAACTGTTTTTCCGGCGCTCCTTTGAGCGTGAGGGCTTCGCTGTGCCCTCGTCCGACAACGCGAAAAAGCTGTTCGCCGACGCCTTTGTAAAGGCAATTGTCGACGAGTATTTCTCGGCTATCGACCCTGATGGCGAGCCGCCCGCTTCCCCTGTAGGTCTATCCATACCCGTCCTTCGCTGATCTCAGCGAACCAATCACCGCGTCTGTTTTTTGATTGGCGGCACCGTCGGTGTCCGGAAGGGTTACGAGATGACGAACAAGCGCGTTCTTCGCTACATGATCGAGTGCGAGCATGGCATCGATAACTACGTCAATGATGAGCCGACGGTGTTCGAAGGGTCTCTCGCGGACTATGCACCCGCTGGTGAATTCGTCACCGTTCGGTTTCATGACGACGATGGCGTTGCGCACGATGCCGAGCTTTGGACGGGCCACAAGCCGTCCACTGGCACCCGCCAGCCGCCGAATCGCACCAAGGCGCACGCTCGTGGTTACATTGTGGATCCTCGGACCAACCGCGCCATCGGATTCAGCAGCACGTATGAGCTGACTTGCATCCTCTTCCTGATGGCGAACGTTGCGGTTGCCGATATCGAGGACCAGCCTGCGGCCGTCACGTATTTCGATCGCGAGGGCAAGAAGCGGAAACATACCTATGACATTCGCGCGAGCCTGAAGACAGGCCTCAAGATCGTCTACCCAATCAAACCCGTGGACCAGCTCAAAAAGACAAAGATCAAGGAGATCATCGAGCTGACCAAACCTAACTTGGAAGGCTTCGCTGACAAGGTTGTTCTCCTGACGGACCGCGTGCTCACCCGTGATGTAGCGTGGAACAGCAAGAGCATTGTTCATGCTCAGCACGCCCGCGACGAAGCTGACTGCGAGCGGATGCTGGACATCGTCAAGGACATCCAGGGAGAGTTCAGCGCCTACAAGGTTGCACGCATGTTCGACCGTTTTGCCTACGGCCTCAACGCGATTTGGTGCCTCCTGTACGACGGCGTTCTCGAACTCGTTCAGCCTCACCGGAAGCTGATCGACGCCCCTTACGTGCGCGTGCGCCGAGACGAGGAATGACCTCGATGCGTCAAGCCTCTTTCTTCGTGCTTTATCTTGGTCATGCTGGTCTCAGCGCACCACGGCCTCCGCCTTAGGCGGCCAGCACTCCTCCACTCTCATCCGCGCCAATTGGCGCCCGTCGACGGCCGTGAGGCCGATTGGAAAAGCATGCCTAAAAGGAACGATACGATGGCCCGCACATCCTACAAAGAACTGCTCGCGAAACATCCAACCGATCTGACAGGCTTAGACTCCAGCCAGCGCGTTGAGATCGACGAGTATCCCCTCGATCTTGCTACCATTCTGTACGCGAGCGGGGCGTGGAGTTTCCTGGACACCAAGGATGATGTCGGCAGCGACAACGACCATCAGTCTTAAGCTTCACGTCTCGCTAGGTCTCATTCGATGATCACTATCCTCACCCATCCGGTTCTTTGGTCGCTTGGAATCTGGCCAACTGCTCCCCCGTAGCGCGGCCCTCCTCTCTCTTTTCTGAACCACCAAGGCTCTGAACGGGCCTTGGCTAAATCGGCCCTCAAAGGCCGCGTGAGATTTCTTGTGCCGTTTTCAAGGAGAAAAGCAAAATGGCTGCTGCACTGAACGCCTATCGCTATCGCGAAGACAACCTTTTCGAATGCCGCATCTATTCCTTCTATAAGGGCGACCGCATTGAGGATCGCGACATCATCTTTGAATGGCAGCGTTCCGCTCAGGATGGCCATTGGTTCTTGCGCGTCGGCGATCCGGGTCCCGAGGAATTCTTCTCGCACATGGATCTGCACAAGGGCTTCCACCGCACGAAGAACCCTATGGGTTACATTCCGCGCCGCCGTCTCCAGAAGGGCGAGTTTGCGTCGACCGATATCTCCAGCCTGCTCAGCCCGCTTCAGCCAGACGAGCAAAAGCATATTCTCTTCTGCGTTGAGTGGTGCAAGCGCTTCGCGAACGCCTACGAGCGCGGCGAGGTAAAGCGGACAAAGAAAGACGCAGCACGCTGGGCTGACGAGCAGCAGGAACTGATCGTCGCAGCGGCAAAAAAGCTCCATGAGGACGAAGGCCGGAAACGGCAAACCATGGAAGCGATCCCTGATGCTCCCAAGGGTGGCACCCTGCTCGATTGGGTGACCCGCTACGAGCGTGCGGATTACGATCCTATCGTGTTCTACGACAACACAGGCAAGGGTCGCCGGGAGTATTTCACCGCGCCTGAGTTGGCAATTATCAACGAGCACGTCGCTTTGAAGGCGTCATCCGCTCGCACACACGTTACCGAACTTTTTGTCATGCTCGAAAGCGCTTTCCAGCGTGAGAACAAAGAGTTAAGGCTCAAGAACGAGAAAGCGGGCGCAAAGATTCACACGGAACTGCGGGTTCCGAATATCGATACGTTCCGAGAGCGCTGCAACCAGATCCCGCGCGGTCATATCGAACTCGCTCATCTTGGTAAAGCGGCCGCACGCAATAAGAACGCCGCAGTTCGGTTCGGCCTCGACACCGATCGCCCCCTTGAACGGATCGAACTCGACGAAAGCCGCGTTGATCTCATGACAATCATGATGCTGGCTGGCTTGTGGAGCAAGCTGACCAAAGCGGAGAAGGATGTTGTTTCTCGGGTGCGCCTTTGGATTACAGCGGCGATCGACACCTCCACAAGAAGCCTGCTCGGATTGCGCTTCCACCCAGAGGAGCCCAGCGCCTCTACAGCAGTTGCCACCCTTGGCATGGTCTATCAGGACAAGTCGCAGCTCTCCGAAACGCTCGGCTGCGAGACGCGGTGGGATCAGTACGGTAACGCAGAAGAGGTTTGCATCGACTCCGCAACTTGGCTCGCCAGCCTGGCGATGCGCGTAGCTGTTCTCGATTCAGGTGCATGCTTCTTCCAGCCAAAGGCAGGTGACCCTCGCTCAAAGGGAAGGATCGAACGTTGGTTCAGAACCATCAATCGCGATGCTCTGGCTCCGTTTTCCGGTCGTACTTGGGGCAGCCCGGATGAGATGGGCGAACTGAGCGCGTCCGAACAGGCCAGCATTGCGTATGATCAGTATGCAGAACTGATGTATCGCTTCCTCATCGACGTGTACCACAACACCGGGCACTACGGACTGCAGGGAGAGACGCCTCGGGCCGCCTGGGAGCGGTTGAACAAGTTTTACAAGCCAACGCCTCCGATGTCGCAGAACATCCATCGCCACATCTTCGGCGTCAAAGCAGTTCGCAAGTTCAGCACCGCTGGCATCCGTTTCCTTGGCATTCAGTTTTGGTCCAAGGCCCTCCATCACCTCTTCCTGATGAAGGACGTCGAGGTCGAAATCCGTGTGAACATCTCAGACCTCGGCATGATCTCCGTCAAGCACGAGAAGGGCTGGTTGAACGTGGAAGCTCTTCACCAAGAATTCGCGGGCATGAGTGTCTGGAAGTGGATGGCGTTCAATAAGCGCCTTCGCATCATGAACCAGGCCAACGCAAAGGTTCACCGGTCTGTCGCACTTCGCGCCAAGGAGTTTCTTCGCAATCAGGCCGACGTCGCGCGTGCCGAGGCACAGCTTGGAACTGCCGTCGTCAATGACGACGACTTCAAGCGTTGGGAGAAGGGACTCGCACACACCGTCGAAATCATTGACGATGAGGAGGAGGAAGCCCCCGTGCTGCACGACGAGTCGAACCTGATCGACCTGTACAGCGACATGCATGCCGGAATGCTGCTGGCCCGTGAAGAGGCCAAAGCTTCAAAGCGGGTGGAGGCGGAGGCGTCCAAACATACGAAAACAGGCTCCTCGAAGCGGAGGTCGGCCAACTCCTTGGCCATCTCGGCGGCATCACCTGCTGCAGGTGCCGAACCTGACTTGTCCCCCAAGCCTGACGTAGGCCCGACCCTCTCCAGCCGTTTCGACCGCTAGCCAGCGTCGTGCCCGGGAATCCGGGCTCGTCCTCCCCGTTTCAAGAAAGGTAAGCTCTTATGAATATCGCGACCGCCCCTATGCACCCCTCGATCGCCCGCATTCGGGCGTTGCAACCTGTCCACCGTCTTCTGAAGGCAGACCGCATTGCGCACATGAACGGCCGTTACATCGGTCTGACACGCGACGATGACCTCGCGTACAGTCTTGATGCCATGGAGACAAGCATTGCCGTCTCTGAAATCGAAAAGTTCTCTGCTCCCGACAAACGCCGCATCGTCGCAGTGCTGGGGGAGTCCGGCGCCGGAAAAACGACCGCCCTGTTCGAGCATATCAACCAGCGTCCTGCGATGCTGCCCTACCTTGATGAGGACGATAACGAGTTTGACCCGGTTCTTTCCATCCTTGCGCCGTCGCCCAATACACCACTGCGGTTCGCGATGGAGTGCATCCATGGACTCCAGGTTCCGATCCGCAAGAAGCTGGATGAGAACGAGGCTTGGGACGTCCTTCGCGGCGCCTTGAAAGCGCGGCGGATCCACTGGATCCTTGTTGACGAGGCACAGCACGCAATCGATACCGCCAATGTGATTGAAATCACTAAGATCGCGAACGCCTTCAAAAACCTCGTCCAGATGCCGGATTGGCCTGTGCGGCTGATCCTGGCAGGTGTCGAGCCGCTCGGCACTTTCCTGACCATGAAGCAGCTCACTAATCGCCATACCGTCGTTCACTTCGAAAAAATGAAGGATGACGTTGGCTTGGCCAACGTAAAACACGCCGCCAAAACCATTATCACCCAACATGCATCACTGCGATCCGCACTGCCTGACGATGAGGAATTCATCAGCCGCCTTGCCCACGCAGCCGATCATGATTTCGGTACGGCCACCCAGATCGTCCGAGCGGCAACCGAGAAAGCGATTTGGAATGACGACGCGGTGGTGAGCGACGAGCACTTTAAGGAGGCCTACCGCCATTTTTCAGGATGCACCCCGCTCGAAAATATCTTTTCTGTCGCACACTGGAAGGAGATCACCCCTCGGCTCGCGAAGCTTCGTGCCGCAGACCTCCTCTGGCAGAAAGCGCATCCCCGCCAGCGCGAGGTTTTCGGCCTGTGAGCGTTCTCCACCTGGCAGTAAAATTTAACGCAGGGGAACCAATCGGAAGCTTCTGCTCTCGATTGGCTGCTGCATACGGCCAGAGTTCGGCATCCTATTTTGCCGAGCTTTTTCATTTTAGCTTCCGGGGCCTGCTCAACGGGGAGCCGCGCGACGTGGCAATCTTCTCGGAGATTACAGGCATCCCGGTTGGCCGTCTTCAGAACCGCTTAATCGTGCAGGAAGGCAATAAAGTGCGGGTCAACGGGCATCTGTTCGCTAGACGTTTCGTTGATCCGCTTCGGTGCAAACTTTGCCCACAGTGCGTCATGGAGCGACTGGGCCTTTACCGCAATTGCGCACGGCCGCATGCCAAAGTGGAATGGATGCTGAAGCCGATGCGGTGCTGCTCGGTGCACGATTGCGAGTTGATTACGTTCAAAGGGCGTACCTGGCAAGAGAGTGCAGATTTCGCCTGGGTAGTCCGTGAGAACCTGAAGCTGATCGAGCGCGGCGCCGATCGCGTCGAGCCAACATCGTTCCATCGCTATCTGTCTTCGCGTCTTATGGAAGGTGTCGGCGGCTACAACTGGCTGGACGCGCTTCCACTTCAAACAGCAATCCACTTCACTGAGACTTTGGGTGCCGTGATCCGTCATGGAATTGAGCCTGACCTCGAGACTTTGACAACATCAGAATGGATTGATGCCGGACGTGAGGGTATCGCGGTCACCAGCGCTGGGTTGGACGCGGTCGAACGCGTGCTCGGCGAAATCGCGTCACGCCCAATGTCGCGCGGGAGGAACTTGCTGACGACGGCTTTTGGCAGATTGGCTGTTGAAGTTCTGGAGTTCGAGAACGATCCGGGATACCGCGAAATCGTCTCTGTGATGAACGCGGTCGCAGCCGATTGAATACGAGGTTGCTGAATACTTAGTTGCGCGTCTGACCTTTGAGCGACGCGTGCCTACAAGGCGATCGCAGTTTCGTCCCGGGTGACTAGTCGCCTCCCTTCAGAACTCAATCCCTAGATTTCACACAGCCCGTTTTGGTCGTCCCACGAGGCGACTTTACCCCGCGCAACGCAAAGGTCGTCGGCGCGAAAATCCCCAAACTCTCAAATTCCTGCGCTGCGGCGAGTTGCGTTGCGACTATCTCGTTCAGAAACCATGACGGCTGCCAAGGCCCGAACGGAGATCCGGTTTCTGATATTACTTTGCGCTAGCTACGCGAGCGCGAGTGGACATGCTGTTGGAACAAAATTCTAGGAAATCAGGTCATGAACTGACGTCTCAAAAAGCGATCCGGCGCTCTAGCCAGTTTGATCCGGGAGTTGCTTCCCAATTTCCGAGAAAAAGCCTGTGTTTCTGGTGCCTTCAATCCGGTCCTTACGGCGGTTTTACACCAACAATCGGCATGCGAAAACTAACCTGCATCACTTGACATAGTAAGAGATGAAAACATCGACGGCTGCAGGCACTGAAACTTCTTCGGTAAACTCAGGCTCAGCACCCAAAAGCAAGGGAAACAAGTGCCCTGCCTCCAACAAGGACCCAAAGTGAGAAGCCGCCAACTTGGGGTTGATATCGCGGATACGCCCCCGGTCGTGCAGCGTCGCGAGATATTCCGTCAGCGCCGAAAACGTGCGCTTTGGTCCCAGTTCGTACAGAATCGGCCCTATCTCTTGGTAAACACCTTCCGCGACCGCCGTGCGCATCAACCCCGTGGTTTCAGACGACGTGATAAGACGATAGAAGGCAGCGGCATATCGCAGGAGAACCGCGTGAATATCCGGGTCTTCGACATCGAGAAGCGCATTGACGTCGTCGCTTTGGCTCTGCAGCGCCAACGTCATCGATGAGGCAAACAGCTCCTCTTTCGATGGAAAATACCCGTAAAGGGTGGTTTTTGACCACCCGAGCCGAGCCGCGATCATGTTCATGCTGGCGCGCTTGTAGCCTTGCTCTCGAAAGATGTCCGAAGCCGCTGCCAGAATGGCTCGGCGGCGATCATCCGTTCTAACCCTCATATTCCAACCCTTCTTTTAATTGCACCCAGCGGTACATTTTTGTGTTGACGCCCCCAGCTTAGCGCCTTAACTGTACCGGGGTGTTTATTATTGGAGATGCCTGATGAGCAAGAACAATCTGCCTGCCGTCGTCAATCCTTCGGTCGACCTTGGCTATCATCCTGATCAAGAAAACGAGTCATGGTACCTGACCGCGCTCGTGACCGCTGGTGAACACCAATATGGACTCCTGGTTCATTTCCTGCGCTTTGGAACTGCTTCTGAAGGAGTCACGGCCGTATCTGTGTCCGTGACTGGGGAGGAACTCGATCTTTACAGCCGAAATGAGCTCGCGCTTTCGAACGGCGCCGGGCTGTCCACCAATCCCGGCATCGACATTCGGACGGATATCGTCACCTGGACGGGAGATGCCGGCGAGATGAAAATCGACGCCAAGCTGCCGAATGGTGGGTTCGAACTCTCCCTTCGTTCCCACGGCGGCATACTCTACAATCTGGGCTCGGGCAGCTTCGCGATGTATGGCGACACTAGGTACCTAAATTATCAGGTCTCGCTTCCTCATTTCGTCCCGACCGGCACCCTGACGCTCGATGGCCGCACCGAAACCGTTTCCGGCTGGGCCTGGGTTGACCGACAGTGGGGTCCGCTTCCGGGGTTCGGGAAGGATTTCATGTGGACTTGGCTAAACTTTGTCTTGCCGAATGGCGACCGCATCAGTCTTTGGGACAACAGGGCGAAATCTCGCCACACCTGGGCAACGATATTGCAAGCCGATGGCACGCACATCGTTGCCGAGGCTAGCTTAACAACGAAAAACGAAGACCTGTGGCAGAGCCCGGAAAGCGGCGAGCGCTATGCAACCCACTGGTCCGTCTCCATTCCTTCGCTGAAGGGGGAGTTTGAAGTCATCGCCAATGTGGCAAGACAAGAGTTGATGGTTCCTGCGCCGCGCTATGAAGGTCTTGCCGCCTTCAAGGGACAATACAAAGACGCCGGAGTTTCCGGCCATTGCTACGTCGAAACCGGTCCGGTCAACTAACAAGGCCGGTTTCCAAGTAGTATCAGGAAAATGAAAACTTTCCTGGCGAAATTCTTGATTGCAGCGAACAGGGATCTTGTTTTCCCGGACACTTCTCTCACGGATTTTCGCCGCGGCACCGCGAGAATAAGAATACGGCGGTGATCTAACGCGCGACAGTACGCCAACTTCGTCACTCGCGTGGTTCGCTTCCCGCAAAGAAGTTGCCGAGGCGTCCCAAGGGCAGCGGAACGCCTCGGCACGTACTCCAGCCCTGCGCTGGAATACAAGCACAACTCGAGAATGGTTAGCCGTCAAGAACCTCGCGGAAACGAGAACCCAGAAGCAGCTTGCAATGCTTCATGAGCACATCGCAATGGAAAGCGAAGCGCGCCTGAAACAGGATCGTTCAACTCTTGTTCGATTTGACCTTGCCCCCAAGTTTTATCCAGTTTTGAGTTCGCTCCAGCGGTTTTGGGTTGCTGTATTCGGGGTGGTAGCGGCGGGTTGTGGTGCGGAGCCATTCCGGCTGCGCAGCACCGCATCACGTCGCGGGTTGATTGTCTGAGCGAACTCGGCAGGTGTCAGCCAGCCGAGTCCAGAGTGTGGTCGATGATCGTTATAATCGCTGCGCCAGTTTGAAAGCGCTGATTGGGCATGTGGCAGCGACGAGAAGAGCGTTTCATTCAGTAACTCGTCTCGCAGCCGCCCATTGAAGCTCTCGATGAAGGCATTCTGGATCGGCTTGCCCGGCGCGATATAGTGCCAGTCCACCTTGGCCCGATCAGTCCATTGCAGGATCGCATTGCTGGTGAACTCGCTGCCATTGTCGCTGACAATCATCTTCGGCTTGCCTCGTCCCTCGATGATCCGCTCCAGCTCGCGAGCAACCCGCAGGCCGGAAAGAGACGTATCGGCGACGAGTGCCAGGCACTCCCTGGTACAATCGTCGACGACCGTAAGAACCCGGAACCTGCGGCCATCGGTGAACTGATCCGAGACGAAGTCCAGCGACCAGCGATCATTGGCGGCAAACGGGATCAGCATCGGTGCGCGTGTACCGATCGCTCGCTTGCGGCCACCGCGCTTGCGCACGGTCAGCTTCTCCTCCCGATAAAGCCGGAAGAGCCGCTTGTGGTTCACAAGGTGCCCCTCGCGCCTGAGCAGTACATAAAGGCGTCGATATCCAAAGCGGCGGCGTTCATGCGCCAGCGCCTTCATCCGCTCGCGAAGGTCATGGTCATCGCAGCGCCTGGTTTCATAACGGATCGTCATCCGGCAATAGCCGATGGCTTTACACGCCCGCCGTTCGCTCATCTCGTGATGATCCATGAGATGCGCAACAGCTTTCCGCCTTGCTGCGGGCGTCACCACTTCTTTCCCAAAAGGTCTTTCAAAGCCGCATTGTCGAGCATAGCATCCGCCAGAAGTCGCTTCAGCTTCGTGTTCTCGTCTTCCAGCGTCTTCAGCCGCTTGGCTTCCGACACCTCCATGCCGCCGAACTTGGCCTTCCATTTATAGATGCTGGCATCGCTGACGCCGTGCTTGCGGCAAAGCTCCGAGACCGGAGTGCCAGCCTCGTGCTCCTTCAGAATGCCAATAATCTGTTCGTCCGTAAAACGGTTACGCTTCATTCTCTGGTCCTCTCAATGGGCCAGAGCTTACTTAAAAATGGATTAGTTCAACGGGGCAAGGTCAGATTGACCGGCGAATTTCATATGTTGCTCGCGGACATGTCCGGCAATCCCTTTTTGGTACGCTTGATGACCGAGCTTCAGGTCCTGACTTGTCTGGCAATCCTTGTTCATGCGGAGGCCGAGAGCGGATGTCCCCGCGACGAGCATAGCTCGATCGTCAACGCGATTGAACGAGGCGATGGAGAATCAGCCGGCAAGGAAATGCTCCATCATCTCAAACATATTGCGTTTGATTTAAAACTGGATCGGCCTGATCCGGAGCACAACATCCAGAATGCAATTGCTTGGTTACGTGGAGCATGATCGAACATTAGTCGCCTGCTCGATAGGCTTGAGTAAACTGATCGCGGGAAAGGACCTCACCCAGCGAAACTTGCATCGAATTGCCGATGCCGTGATCAACCTACGTGGTGGCTTCTGGTCTCCGCATAGGCGTTTCGCTACTCGCTCTGATGCGGCAAGGGACGGGTAACCAACGCCTGGATGTCAGTGTAATCGATGGCCGCCGCTGTAATGAGGTGAACTGGCGGGTCTCGAGCGCCTTCCAGAACGACAACACTCCTCCGCGCCCCTAATGGAGACGGCTTCTAAGCGTCCTCAGCGACGTAGAGATTAGCGAGCATCGACCTCGAATCGCCGGACATCCCTCAGCCACAAGTTTGATCTTGATTAGATATGAACTAGCGACCCCGTCACAAATGCGCCAAGGCGGTGGGAGTTTCCGCAGCCAACATCGAATCGACCTGCGGCGGATCACCGGTCGTCAATGCAATCATTCTACACCGCTCCCTCTTCTGTAGGGGATATGTTGTGCTCAAGCGCCAATCACAATGCGTCGCGCCTACAACCTAATCAGCAAAAGCCGTTGCTTTTCAGAATCTTGTAGGCATTTATTGTGGCTTGCAATCGATCCTC
>UCCA01000030.1 GCA_900470805.1 Hyphomicrobiales bacterium
CCCCTCCCCACAAGGGGGGAGGGGCTAATGTGCGTCGGCCGTGCCGCAAGTCTCCTTCCCCCTTGTGGGGAAGGTGGCCGGCAGGCCGGAAGGGGAATTTCTCCTAACGCACTCGTTATTTGCATTCGCGCATCCCCGTTCCTATGTCCCCTTTGACAAAAAAAGGGAGATATCGATGTTCGACGCCAAGAAGCTTCTCGAGCAATTCCTCGGTTCGCAGGTGCCCGGTCTTTCCGGCAGCGTCCGCGACAAGGCGGGCCAATTCGGCGATATCGCCAAGAACAATCCGCTGAAGACCGCCGGCATCGCAGCCGCCATTTTCGGCACCAAGACCGGCCGCAACATTGCCGGCAACGTGGCGACGATCGGCGGTATCGCGGCGGTGGCCGGCCTCGGCTACCTCGCCTACAAGAACTACAAGTCGGGCCAGTCGCCGCAAGCCGCCGCACAGCCGGCGCCGACCGCAGGACAGCCGATCGCCCTGCCGCCGCCGGATTCGGCCTTCTCCCTGGACTCGCCGCAGCTCTCCAATGATTTCGCCCTCACATTGATCCGCGCGATGATCGCCGCCGCCAAGGCCGATGGCCATATCGATGATGCCGAGCGCGCCAACATCATGGAGAAGGTGCAGGCGGTCGATCTCGGCTCGGAGGCCGAGGCCTTCCTGCGCAACGAGCTTGCCAACCCCGTCGATATCGACGATCTGGTGGCCGCTGCCCGCACCGAGGAGCAGAAGGTCGAGCTCTACACCGCGACGCGGCTGACCATCGATCCGGATACCCGCGCCGAACGGGGCTACCTCGATCTGCTCGCCGGCCGCCTTGGCCTGCCGGACGCGCTGCTCGACCATATCGACGCGACGGTGACGTCGGCCAAGACCGCCGCGACCACCACGGTCTGAACCGAAGCTTGTTCGCCGCCCGGCCGTATCGGGGCGTGACATTGCGGCCGGTTGCCTTTCGCGGGCGGCTGGCCTAAGGCCTGTCTTCTCATCCGCAGGAGATTTTCGCATGGCCGATCCAAAATCCGACCGCCGCTCGCCGGCGATTGCCGCGGCGATCATCCTCGTCTGCGCCGGCGTGGTGATCTATTTCCTGCCTGCGGTCGTGCTGTGGATCGGCAATTACTCGCCGGTTCTGGCGATCATCGTTGGGGTGTGTCTGCTGATGGCGTTCTTCGGGGTGTTCTGGCTCCGGGCGCGGTACCAGCGGCGGCGCGGTGTGTAGCTAAAGGCTATCCCTGCAGCGATGCCCCAAGCAGCAGCGCGCCCATGGCGATGACAAGCAGCGCGCCCAGTATCTCGATCCCGTTCCCCACCCAGGCCGATGCCCGCGAGCCGCGGCCGGCAAGACGCATGGCCGTGCTCTTGGCGGTGACGGCGAGCGTTGCGAGGATGGCGACGGTTATCGCGGTGCCGAGCGACATGGCGAAGACCGACAGCACGCCGCCGAGATAAAGCCCGTTCAGCAATGAGAAGGTCATCACCAGCAGTGCTCCGGAGCAGGGGCGCAGGCCGACGGCGATGATTGCTGACCAGGCCTCGCGGATGCTGAATTTCTCCGCTCCCAGCATAGAGGGATCGGGCATATGCGACTGGCCGCAGGTCTCGCAGGCCATGCCCGATATGAACTTGTGGCCGGCCTTCGAGGCCTGCGCCTCGCCGAAGCTGTAGCTGCTCTCGTCGGTACGGGCGTTGTCCTGCCAGTCGAGCATCATCGAGACCGGGCCAGAGGCCAGCACTTCCCGGCGCGGCTGGAAGGCGGGGATGAGCGTGCGCAATTTGCGGAACAGCAGCCACAGCCCGAACAGGATGACCATCACGAAGCTTGCGATCTCCATCGCCTGCGTGGCCATGGTCAGCGTGATGCCGGAGCCGCGCAGTACCAGCCATGCACCGCCGACCAGCAGGATGGCGACGATGCCCTGGACCATGGCCGAGATGAAGGAGATGACGACGCCGCGTTTCAGCTCGACCTCGTTGGCGATCATGTAGGAGGAGATCACGGCCTTGCCGTGTCCTGGGCCGGCGGCGTGGAAGACGCCGTAGGCGAAGGACAGCGCGACAAGCGTGCCGAGATGCCAGGGATCCTCGCGCATCGCCTTCAGCGCTCCGGTGAGGGCGCGATAGAAAGCCTGCTGCTGATAGTTCACATAGAGAAACAGCGGGGCCAACGGCCCGCCGGTCGGCTGGAAGCTCGGCTCCGCCGTGCCGATGCCGAGCGGCGATTGCGCATGTGCGACGGCGAGGCCTGTGATCAGCAGCAGGCCGACGCTCCACAGAGCCAGCGATGCGCGTCTGCTCAGCATGTTATGTCCAGCTTGGTGGCAAACAGCTTCGACATGTTGGTGCCGGTGGGATCGTTGAAGAAGGCGTCGGTCAGCGACTGCTTGTTCTGCGAGATCACCTGGTCGGCATCCGGCCTGACGACCTGATGCTTGCAGGCCTTGAAGGCGTCGCCAACGAGGATCATCTCGTTGTCGGTCGGGAAGTCGATCGAGGTGTAGAGCGAGGGATCGTAGACGCCGAAGGTGAGGTTGCCCTTGAGCGGCATCTTCTCGACCGGCTTGACGGCGAAGAACATCAGGAGCTGGCCGTCGCGGTAATCGACATGGATGATGTCCGGCTTCTGAACGGTGATGTTCTTCCCGTTCATCGTCAGGTTCATGTAGTAGTCGTAGTCGGCAAGCGAATCCTTGACCGTCTTGCCGACCTCGGCGAGCTCGTTCGGCTCCAGCTTCAGGTCGGTGTTCTTGTCGAAGTCCATGACGACGGAGGAGGTGAAGACCTCGTCGAAGCGCCAGACGTTGCGGAACTCCGCGACATTGCCGTCGTCGTCGGCAACCACCTCGAGGCGCGCCTCCACGAAGATATGCGGATGCGCGAAAGCGGCGGCGGGGACGAGCGAGAGAAATCCGGCCGTCAGGAGAGTCGATATCTTCATGCGTCCGATGACTTCATCTGTCCAAAAGGCGGGTTGCCCAAATCAGTTGATGCGATCTTGCCAGTAAATGGGACCGAATTGGGACCAGCCACCCGGCGTTCCCGCTTACGGATGCTTCTTGAACCAATTGTGAAGGTAATCGACGAAGATGCGCACCTTGGCGGGCAGATAGCGGCGGTGCGGATAGACGGCGTAGATGCCACGGTCGGTGGCGATATAGTCGTTGAACAGCGTCACCAGCGCGCCGCTGTCGATCGGCTTGCGGGCGATGAAATCAGGAATGAAGGCGACGCCGATGCCGGACAATGCTGCGCGCAGCGTCGCGTGCGGGCTGTTGACCTCGAGCGGGCCGGAAACGGCGACGGCGAAGGTCGTGCCATCGGGGTTCTGGAAACGGATGCTGCCCTGGTTGCGGGCGTTGGTGTCGATCACGAACGGCACGTTGGAAAGGTCGGCCGGGTTTTGCAGCTGCGGATAGCGCTCGAGAAAATCGGGCGTGGCGCAGAGATGAATGCGGAAATCCGAGATCTTGCGGGCAATCATGCCTGAATCCTCGAGCTTGGTGACGCGGATCGCCACGTCGAAACCCTCCTCGATCAGATCGACGAAGCGGTCGTCGGCGGAAATCTCCAGCGTCAGGTCGGGGTTCTCGGCGGCGAAATCGATCAGCGACTGGCCGACCTCGGCATCGACGAAGGTGCGCGGCACCGAAATCTTCAGCTTGCCCTTCAGCTGCGCGTTGTTCTCGCGGACGAGATCGGCGAGGTTGTCGATCTCCTTGAGGATGTCGGAGGCGGTGCGATAATAGGTGTGGCCGGCCTCTGTCATCGAGAACTGCCGGGTGGTGCGGTTCAAGAGCAGGGCGCCGAGTTCATCCTCGAGCTCGCGGACGTATTTGGAAAGCAGCGCCTTCGAGCGGCCGGTCTTGCGCGCGGCGGCGGAAAACCCCTCGGCTTCGACGACGTCGATGAAGGCGCGGATGCGGGTGAGGGTGTCCATGTGTGCGATACGGTCCTGTTCGTCAGTCGGTTAGACCCATGACGTATGACAGGATTCTGTCAAGTTTTTCGACATGTTCATCGTCCATTCTGCCGATCCTCTGACCGACACGACGACGGGAAATGGTAACCGGCTTTTCGACCATAGCCTGTGAACGGGCGTGCAGCCCGTTGATCATGTTCGGCTCAAGAGTGAAACGAAAATGGGGTGTCGGACCATCGAACGACGTCAGCGGGCACACTATGATTGATTCGAAATCGTCGCCAAGCTGATCGGTCTGTATGATGATTGCGGGACGAGGTTTGCCGTAGTCGCCGGACAAAACGACCGCGAAAATATCGCCCCGCTTCATTCTTGTCCGGTCCATTCCTCGTCGTTGAAGATCGAGACAGCCTCGATCCATCGCATCGCTTCTGCTTCGTCTTCAGGGTCGAGTGCTGCAACTTGTGCCGCGATGCGCTTGCGGAATTCCGGATCGCGCACATCGAATCCTGCGCTTCGCGTCTTGCGCACGATCTCATCCATCTTCTGCTTCTGCGAAGCCTGCGTCTGCTTTGATGGGGCGGGCATTGCTTATCCCTCGTTTCCAGACTCCGAACATAGCTATTTGTGGGTTTTGCCGCAAGATTCCCCGATTTCCCAGCCAACCGAAGTTTTTTACCCCAGCCCAAAAAAACTCTTGATTATGACGGCGAATATTCTTATCTCGACGTCAGCCCAAAGTCGCACGTGCCCATGGGAGTCCGCCGAACCCTCGAATTGGTGAGGAAATCGGTAAGGTACCTGGAATTAACCCCTCCAGTCGCTATTCCGGCCAACCGGAAAATGCGAGGACGCCTAAGCAACGACGGTGCGGGCCTTTTTGTTCTCTCCCTGCTTTCCATCAGCGGGGGTTACTGAAGAGGCACACCTTCATTGCCGGAAGTGCGGTAGGGACACCCCTCCAATCCATGGCAGACAAAGCCGGATCCATGTCGCTCACGCGGCGTTGATTCATCATCTGCGCAATCGAGCGCTTGCTAAGGTTCCGGGGTCTCCACCGGCTGGTTCCTATGCGAGTGAGCGGCTGCCCTTTGTCCTCCGGTTTTTCCCGGAGCTCTGGAATTGGAAAAGGGATTGACATGACCACTCAGCGCATCCGCGACTTTCTCGCAACCCGACGTCCCGATGGTCCCTGCCTCGTGGTCGACCTCGACGTCGTGCGCGACAATTTCTCCGCCTTCCGTCACGCCATGCCTGACAGCGCGATCTACTATGCCGTCAAGGCAAACCCGGCTCCAGAAGTCCTGAAGCTGCTCGCCGACATGGGCTCCAACTTCGATTGCGCGTCCGTCGCCGAAATCGAAATGGCGCTCAACGCCGGTGCAACCGCTGCCCGCATCTCCTTCGGCAACACCATCAAGAAGGAACGCGACATCGCCCGTGCGCATGCGCTCGGCGTCAGCCTGTTCGCCGTCGACAGCCACGAGGAAGTCGAGAAGATCGGCCGTGCCGCTCCCGGCGCCCGCGTGTTCTGCCGCGTGCTGACGGATGGCGAAGGCGCTGAATGGCCGCTGTCGCGCAAGTTCGGCTGCGTGCCGCAGATGGCCGTCGACGTTCTCGTCTACGCGCATCAGCTGGGTCTGGAGTCCTACGGCGTCTCGTTCCACGTCGGTTCGCAGATGACCAAGGTCGATGCCTGGGATTCGGCACTTGCCGATGCCAAGCGCGTCTTCGTTCAGCTGGCCAAGCAGGGCATCCACCTGCAGATGGTCAACATGGGCGGCGGTTTCCCGACCAAGTACCTGCGTGACGTTCCGTCGGCGGAAGCCTATGGCCGTTCGATCTACCAAAGCCTGCGCGATCACTTCGGCAACCAGATTCCGAAGACGATCATCGAGCCAGGCCGCGGCATGGTCGGCAATGCCGGCGTCATCAAGACGGAAGTCGTGCTGATCTCGAAGAAGTCGGACAACGACACGGCGCGCTGGGTGTTCCTCGACATCGGCAAGTTCGGCGGTCTGGCCGAAACGATGGACGAAGCCATCCGCTACCCGATCCGCACCGAGCGCGATCAGGACGAGATGGAGCCCTGCATCATTGCCGGCCCGACCTGCGATTCGGCCGACGTGCTTTACGAGAAGAATCTCTATCCGCTGCCGATCACCCTTTCGATCGGCGACGAGATACTGATCGAAGGCACCGGCGCCTACACGACCACCTATTCGGCGGTCGCGTTCAACGGCTTCGACCCGCTGAAGGCCTATATCATCTAATGCAGCCAGCCCCGTAGCCAGCCGGGGCGGCACCTTCACAATGATCTGACGATACCGTTTGAAACGGTTTTGAGTACGGGAGGCCAAGATGGCCGCTGTTCTTGATTCTGTCCGCGCATTCTTTGCGCATTCCGTTTTCACCATCGACGCCGAGAATGCCGGCGATGTCGTGGCGCGTGAAAACCTGCTCGATCGCGCCATGGGCCCGAACCGCCGCCGCAAATCGTCGGAAAAGATCCGCCGTGGCCGCGTGCCCGCCGAAGGCCTGGCGCTGGTGGCGCGCGACCGCGACGGCCACGTCATCGGCACGGTTCGGCTGTGGAGCATTGAAGCCGGCGTCAACGCCGACGGCACGCCGATCAACGCGCTGCTGCTCGGACCGCTGGCGGTCGATGCTTCGTTCGAAGGCAAGGGTGTCGGTTCGGCGCTGATGCGTGCCGCCATGCTGGAAGCCAAGACCCGTGGTCACGGCGCCATCCTGCTGGTCGGCGATGCGGCTTACTATGAGCGTTTCGGCTTCTTCGCCACCAAGGCGCAGCACCTCGTCATGCCTGGCCCATTCGAACGCTCGCGCTTTCTGGCACTCGAGCTTGTCGAAGGCTGGCTTGACGGCGCGGCCGGCATGATCGTCCCATCGGGACGGGTGCTCGCCAGCGCGCCGGTTCGTAGGGCTGCCTGACGGCTAAGGCCTTTTTGGCAGAGCCTCTCCCCGACGGGGAGGGGCTTTTTCATTGTTGCTGTTTTAAAACAATCAGATTTAAAGGGCGCCGGAAGAGCCGGCGGACTGTGTCCCTCTTATTCCCCTCATGCTACCGTTTCGCTACGGCGCTCACTTTACAACGCTGGCTTCGACCAACTGCGTCCCGGCAGTCTGAACGATCGTCTCTGGTATGGCAGCGATGAAAAACATCGTGAAAGCATAGACGGCGAATATGGTCGCTGCGGCTGTGGCCTTAAGAATCATTCATGCACTCCTAGTTCTCTGGAGTTCAATGTGGGCGCAAAAGGTGGCTTTCCCAAGAGTTTTCTGAACGCTAGATGAACAAAAATCTGTGACGGTAAATTTTAACGATATTTTAGCAACAGTGCAGCTTGGCCTTTTTGGGGAAGAAATTCACGCTTCGTTCTACCAAAATGCAGCTAAAACAATCATTTGGATGAAAATATGGGCGAGAATCATCCCCGCCTCGCTGACCTCGATCTATTGTGTTCATGTCATCGGGCAGGGAACCGGTTTCATGAACCGGCCGTCCTCCGTTCATAAACCGGCGCCCGATGACGGTCGCAAAGGGCGAATCACCTGCCGTCAGGGCAGCTGATTCGGCCGGGGACGCCAGATCGGGAGACGCTCCTGCCGATCCGGACCAACCGGAAAGCCCCAAGTGATCGGGCAGGCGGCACCGCCTGACATTCATCATACCCGATACACGCCGTCTGCCCGCTCCCGCATTCGCAGACCGTCGCGGATATCTTCCGCGCGGCGTTTTGGGTTGCCCTGCACCCACTTGCCGTAAATCGCGTTCTGTAGGATTATATTTAAGGGACTGCTAACAAATGGGAGTGGGAACATGACGCGGTTCATGATCGTCTGCATTTCTGTTGCCAGCATGCTGTCTTTTACCACCATATCGGAGGCCGCGGGTGAGATACCTGTCGTCACCACGCAACCAACGATGAACTCATTGAAACCCGGACAATCAGTGTTCTACGATGACAAGAAGTGCCCGGCCGGACAGATCGCGAAATACAGCAAGGCGCAGAGGCGTGCCCAGATCACCCGGAAATGCATGCGCCCGTAGGGCGGCATCTGCAGCGACCATGACAATGTTAAAATTTGAGTGGCGCGCCCAATCATATCGAAAGTCTTCCGACATATAGTGAAAACTATCTGTTTGGAGGGCAGTCATGGTTCTGGATCTGCGGACGATCTATGTGGTCTCCGCCTTGACCCTTCTTGTGCTGGGTAGCGTGCATCTGGCGACCTTCGCTACCGGGCGCTTCGGCCGCTGGCCGGCATGGTGGGGCGCCAGCTATATCGTGCTTGGCACAGGGACGGTTCTGGTTTGCCTGCGCGATATCGTTCCCTATTCGGTGTCGATCCAGGCCGGCAACGTGCTGACCATCGCCGGCTACCTGCTTTCGTTCTTCGCCATCCGCGTCCTTGCCGATCGGCCGGTCTCGCGCCGATCCTGCCTGCTCACCATCGTCTGCCTCAGTCTGCCGGTGCTGGTCCTGCCCACCGGTGCCGTGGCGGTGTCGGCGCGGCTGTTTTATATCTCGGCGGTCTGCTGTCTCTGCGATCTCGCCGTCTTGCGCGAAGGCATCGGCATCTATCGGCGCGAGAGGCTGTTTTCGGCCGGCCTGCTGGCGTGGCTCTATCTGCCCACCGCGGCACTGTTCCTGGTGCGCGCCGTGATGGCGGCCACGGGCGAGATCGGCGGTCCCGATCCCTACGGCACGACCATGGTTCACAGCTGGATGGCATCGACCGGGGTGATTTTCCTGGCGCTCCGCAGCATGCTGATCGTGCTGATGGCGGCGGAACGCAGCAGGGGCGAACTGGTCGCGCAGGCGCATCACGATCCGCTGACCGGCGCGCTCAACCGTGGCGGCCTGGCGCAGCGCCTGCCGTTGCGCGACGCGCAGTCGGTGGCGCTCCTGATCGTGGATATCGACCACTTCAAGCAGTTGAACGACCAGTTCGGCCATGCCGCCGGTGACGTGGTCTTGAAGCTGTTCGCCACCGCCGCGCGCGGCGTGCTGCGGCCGGACGACCTGCTGTCGCGGCACGGGGGCGACGAATTCATCGTGCTGTTGAAGGATGTGAGCGAGGACGGCGCCATTGCGGTGGCCGAACGGATGCGGGCGGCCTTTACCGATATCGTCTCCCGTCATCAGGGACCGGATGTGGCCCCGACGCTCAGCATCGGCGTGGCAATCGGCGGCAGCGCCAGCGCCGACTTCGAAACGTTGCTGGCGCGGGCCGATGCGGCGCTCTACGCGTCCAAACGAATGGGCCGCGACCGTGTCGAAGCATCGGCCGATCGCGAACAGGCGGCCTGAGCTTTCAGATGTTCTGGTCCATGGTCTCGGCCGGTATCTCGTCGGCCGGGTGAATGCGGACGACCGTTGCAGGAACGCCGGCGACGGTGCAGTGGGCCGGAACCGCCTTGACCACGACGCTGCCGGCCGCGACCTTGCTGAAGGCGCCGATCTCGATATTTCCGAGGATCTTGGCGCCGGCGCCGATCATGACGCCGCGGCGGATCTTCGGATGGCGGTCGCCGCTTTCCTTGCCGGTGCCACCAAGCGTGACGTTCTGCAGGATAGATACTTCGTCCTCGATGACGGCGGTTTCGCCGATGACGATGCCGGAGCCGTGGTCGAGCATGATGCCGGCGCCGATCTTCGCGGCTGGATGTATGTCAGGGCCGAAGACGAGAGAGGCAAGGTTGGCGAGCCAGCTGGCGATCTCGATGCGGCCGTCGTTCCACAGCGCGTGCGCAATGCGGTGCATCTGCAGGGCATGAAAGCCCTTGAGGTTCATCAGCGCGTGCAGATAGGTGGTGCAGGCCGGATCGCGCTGGCGCACCGCCATCAGATCGGCCTCGACGCTGGCGAGAATCTCGGTGGTCAGCGTGCCGGAGAGAAGCGCAATGAGACCCGCTGGATCGACCTCGGCCAGCGACAGGCGGGCGGTCAGCACGCGGGCGATGATCGCGGCATTGCTGTCGGCGTCGATCACCTGCGAGCGCAGCAACGGCCGCAGCACCGGTTCGCGCTCGGCCAGCGCCATGGCCTCGGCGCCGATCACCAGCCATGCGGAGGCATCGTTGGCGGCTTGGGTCTCGGACATGGCGTTTGCCAGGGATGATGACATGCTGTTCCTTTATCCCGGTCGGGCGGCGCTGGCAATGTCGCTCGAGATCCGGCGTGCCAGCGGTGGGCCGGTGGACCGATCTGGGTTCAGCGGGAGGAGAGATAGGCGGTCCAGTCCCTGGGGCGCTCCCAGTAGTAGAGCATGTCGGGTTCTCGCTCCTCGTTGCGGGCGCCGTCCGTCTGCCGCTCGGCCATGAAGCCGTGCCGCTCACAGAAGCGGCGGGCTGGCATGTTGCGCTGGAAGGTCCACAGCCTGATCTCGTCCATCGCTTCCTGGGCGCGGTAGATGAAGAGCGAGCCGATGCCGCGCGACTAGAGCCTTTCCGGGTTAAATTGAACCATTCTGTTGGCTCAAACGGAGTCGGATGGTCGCCCGGCCGGCGCGCGTCGTAGCCAAAGCATACGGCCAAGCCGGCCGGGCGATCAGGCGGCCCGTTTCAGCCAATCCCGAAGGGGCCGGGCACCTTTCCGCCAGGCTCAAAGGCGATCGGCTCGGACGTACCTGGGGGTATGCCCTTCGCCAATCGCCTTTGCCCTGACGAAAACCTGCTCCGGCAGAATGATTCAATTTAACCCGGAAAGGCTCTAATGGTCGGGAAGCACGTAGAGCTGCTCGATCCAGCCCTTGCGATAGGCGATGACGCCGACCAGCTCATCGCCGGCGAGTGCGCCGACAATGGTACAGGTCGGCAGCAGCTGCATGCGCCAGTAGGTCTCGTCGTCCCACAGCGAATGCACGTCGCGCAGGCCGGGCAGCCGGTGCCACAGCGCGATGCGCCGCAGCTTGGCTGCATCCAGCATGTGGCCGGCTTCAAGCGATATGGTCGTGATCGATCCCATACCGCTCGTTCTCCGATCAGGCGGCGATGTCGACGACGCCGCAGTCGCCGGCTTCGGAGGCGAAGGCCAGCAGCTTGCCGTTCTTGCTCCAGCTCATCGCCGATATGGCGCCCTTGCCGGGACGGCGCAGCAGCGCCTCCTTGTTGTCGGCAAGGCGTACGGCAAGGATCATGCCGTCGATGAAGCCGATGGCGAGGATGTCCTCGGCCGGGTGGAACTTGACCGAGGTGGCCATGATGTTGGCGCGGGTGCCGAGCTCGAGCGGGGCCTTGCCCATCGGGCCGTCCTTGCCGGAGAAGGGCCAGACGATGGCGGCCGGCGCGCCTGACGATGCCAGCCACTTGCCCTTGGCCGACCAGGACAGCGACTTGACCTTGGCGGGGTAGCCGGTCATGCGCATGTGGCGGGCCTCGGAGCCGGGCTTGATGTCTAGCTTCCAGCCGTGCAGGGCATTTTCCTGCATCATGGTCACGAGGAAATTGCCGTCGGGCGAGAAGGTGACGCCGGTGTGGGCGCCCTTCCATTCGAGATCGACGGGCTTGGAATCGGCCGCGACCCAATGCAGCGACACGCCGTTGTAACGCGCGGCGGCAATGCGCATGCCCTTCGGCGCGAAGGCGAGGCCCTCGACGGTGCGCTCCTCGGTGAATTCGCGTGTGGTGCCGTCGGCGAGGCGGACGATGGCGCTCTTGCCGTAGGAATAGGCGATGGCGCCCTGCGGGCCGGCGGCCAGCTGGGCGATCCACTTGCGCGGCGCATGCGCTAGCTCGGCGACGCTGCCATCGGCCGATATGCGCAGGACCTTGCCGTCCTCGCCGCCGGAGATCAGGCTTTCGCTATAGGGATCGCGGATGCAGGTGAGCATGCCCTGATGGGCTTCAGTCACTTTTTCCGAGCCGTCCAGCCGATGAAAGGTGCCGGTGGCGCTGGCGAAGAAGGGGACGTCACCTAAAAATTCGACGGCCAGTATATGGCCGTCGAGGTCGAACGGGGCAACAGTCGGCATCAGGCAGACGCCTCGCATGCCTTGAAGGAGGCTTCGAGCTTTTCACGGTCGAGTTCTCGACCAATGAAGACGAGACGGGTCTCGTGCTTCTCGCCATCCTTCCAGGCGCGCTGGTGATCGCCCTCGATGATCATGTGGACGCCTTGGACGACATAACGCTCGGGATCGTCCTTGAAGGCGATGATGCCCTTGAGGCGCAGGATGTTTGGGCCCTGGGTCTGGGTGATCTTCTGGATCCAGGGGAAAAAGCGATCAGCGATCATCTCGCCGCCGCGCAGCGAAACCGACTGCACCGTCACGTCATGGATCGGCGAGACGGCGCCGTGGTGATGGTGGTCGTGCCCGTGATGGTCATGCCCGTGGTCGTGATCATGGTGGTGATGTTCATGATGCTCATGGCCGTGATCGTGCGCGTGATGGTCGTGGCTGTGGTCGTGATCGCAATCGGGGCCGCAGACATGGTCGTCGTGATCGTGATCGAGGAAGTGCGGATCGTTTTCCAGCGCGCGCTCGAGATTGAAGGCGCCCTGATCGAGCACGCGGGCGAGATCGATGCCGGAGCGGCTGGTCTTGTAGACGCGGGCCGACGGGTTGATGGCGCGCACGACATCCTCGATCACGGCCAGTTCTTCGGGGGTGACGAGGTCGGTCTTGTTGATCAGCACGACGTCGGCGAAGGCGATCTGGTCTTCGGCTTCGCGGCTGTCCTTGAGGCGCAGCGGCAGATGCTTGGCATCAACCAGCGCGATGACGGCATCGAGCTCGGTCTTGGCACGGACGTCGTCATCCATGAAGAAGGTCTGGGCGACGGGAACCGGATCGGCAAGGCCCGTGGTCTCGACGATGATGCCATCGAAGCGGCCGGGGCGGCGCATCAGGCCCTCGACGACACGGATCAGGTCGCCGCGCACCGTGCAGCAGACGCAGCCATTGTTCATCTCGTAGATCTCTTCGTCGGATTCGACGATCAGGTCGTTGTCGATGCCGATTTCGCCGAACTCGTTGACGATGACCGCGTATTTCTTGCCATGCGCTTCCGTCAGGATGCGGTTCAACAGCGTCGTCTTACCCGCGCCGAGATAGCCGGTAAGAACGGTGACGGGGATGGGCTTCGGCTGGGTCTGGAGTGCGTCGGTCATGAGAACCTCGATACATGGGGGCTTGCCCGCGGACGTGCGCCCCGGGCCTTGAAATTCGTCGTCTCATATAAGGGGTGCGGCGCGGCAGTTCAAAGGGTTTCGTATGTTATAAGATCACATTAGGGCGCAGGGCGAGGAATCACGGATTTCACGTCTGTCTTGGCGAAGTCATTGCCGATGTAGAGAAGCGGGCAGTCGAACTCCTTCGCCGTTGCATAAGCAAAGCAATCGCCAAAGTTCAGGGATGCGGGATGAAAGCCCTTGCCCCATCCAGAATAAATATCAGACACAAACCGTGCCCTGCTGTCGGTTACCGGTATAACCTCACCGATTGACGCTTTGAGGATATCGAGCAATTCCGGTAAACGGTTTGCCCGAAGCGCCACAATCTGAGCTTCCGCGAGCGTACCCGCAGAGATGATTACCTTGGAAACGCTCGCCATCGCCTTCGAGCAGACGTAGGCGCTTTCCTCATCCTTGACGATTGCGATCAACGCTGATGTATCGACCGCGATCATCCTGGCAATCCGTCTTCGTCATAGAGAAAATCTTGGCTGTGAGCGGCGTCAGTGTCGAAATTTGCCGGACCTTTTTCGCGCCCTCGCTGCCTCACTCTATCAAACACCGCCATCCTTTCTTCGGGGGGCAATGGCGATCTAGCGATCGGCACAAGTTGGAGAGAAGGCTCTCCTTCCTCGGTCAGAATAACTTCAACACCGTCCTGTGCCAGCTTGGCAATACGCGGAAATTCGCCTTCTGCTTCCTTGATAGAAATGCGCATGCGGGCCTCCTGTCTGAGCCAATGCGAACACTACCAATATGATCAAAACGCCGAGCCGATACAAGCAACCCGCTACCGCAGCGTTTCCACATCGAACGCGTCCACATCCTCCAGCAATTCCACCAGCCCGGCCACCGCATGCGCGATCAGCGTCTCGCCCTTTTCGGCCGTCGCCTTCGCCGCATTTCCGGCGACGCCTTGGTCGTTGAGATCGGACATTTTCCAGCCGAAGGCGTGCGGGCCGTAGGCGCGCAGGTGCTTGTAGCGGGCGGCGAAGTCCGATTGGCGAGAGGGGAAGTTTGCGGCTTTCGCCATATCCACCTTGTCTGGATGCAGCGCCAGCATGACAGAGGTTTCGATATCGCCGCCGTGGATGTCGATGGCCTTTTCCTCCGGCGAGATGACGCCATCAGGCAGGCCGAAGCGGGTCCAGCTGGTGGCGACGACGAGCATGCCGAAGCGGATGCGGGCCTCGGTAGCGACGATGGTCAGCAGTGGCGAATTGCCGCCATGGGCGTTGAGCAGCACCAGCTTGCGGATGCCTTGGTGCGACAGATACTCGGCAATGCCGAGCCAGCGCTCGATGGCCTCGCCATAGCCCAGCGTTTGCGTGCCTGTCACATCCATGTGCTCGATTGAATAGCCAACCGATTCGGTGGCCATGAAGGTCACCGGCAGGGTCTTCGGCAGGTGCGTCCTGAGCCTGCTAACGATGCCTTCGGCGATCAGCGTATCGGTGTCGAAGGGCAGATGCGGGCCGTGCTGCTCATGGGCGCCGAGCGGCAGGACGGCGATCCAGTGGCGGCGCTCAGTGGGCGAAAGCGCGGGATCGTTATCCGCGAAGTCGGTGGCAGGGGCAATCATCCGGTCAACGCCTCTTGTTTATGACGAGATCATGCGCAATGTCATAACGCAATGTTCTCAATGCTTAACGCATAAGCCCTTAAACCGAAACGGATTTGAGGGCGGGCTTGGGCGCCGACGAAACTGATGCCGTGCTTCGGGCCTCTCCCGGTTGCGCGGCGCGGCAAGATCAAAGGGATGGCGATGGGTAAGAAGCACAAGGACGGCAAGAAGCAGAAGTCGAAGAAGAAGGACCAGACCGAATATACGGTGGTCGATCTTTCGCCGGCTTTGACGCAGGCCGCCCGCTCGATGCGTACCGTTCTCTCCCGCAACCTGCTGGAGAGCGGGCTCTATGCCGGTCAGGACGGCGTCATCACCTCGCTGGCCGAAACCGACGGCATGACCGCCGGCGCGCTGGCGCAGAAGCTCGGCGTCAAGGCGCCGACGATGACGCGCACCATCGGTCGCATGGAAGCGCAGGGGTTCCTTGAGCGCAAGGCCGATGCCGACGATGCGCGGCTGACCAAGGTCTATCTCACCGATCTCGGTCGTGGCAGCGTTGAAGCGATCGAGCAGGCGGCGTCCGCCTGCGACAGGCTGGCGACGCTCGATTTTTCCGAGAAGGAAATCCGCAACCTCGTGCGGCTGCTGAAGGCGATCGACGGCAACCTGCAGGCGGAGGCCATCCCGCTCGATGAGCCGGATGAAATCTGACAGTTTTGTGAATTTAGAAATTGCCTGCTCTGGTTTAATCTTTTAATTAAATATTTTAACGACGCCTGGTCCACGACGGTCGGGCGCAAAAAAATCGTCGCGCGTTGCGTTGGCCCGCGCGTTGCCGGGGAGAAGACGTGGCTCAGAAGATCAAGCTGTCGACCATTGCCGAAACGCTCGGCATTTCCACCGCCACCGTATCGCTTGCGCTCCGCGACAGCCCGCTCGTCGCCGGCGCCACCCGCGACAAGATCAAGGAACAGGCCCGGGCGCTCGGCTATATCTACAACCGCCGCGCCGCCAGCTTGCGCACCTCGCGCTCCGGTATCATCGGCGTCGTTGTGCACGACATCATGAACCCGTTTTACGGGGAAATCCTGAAGGCGATCGAAACCGAGCTCGACCGCAGCCGCCACACCTTCATCCTGTCCAACCATTACGATTCGGTCGAGAAGCAGCGCACCTTCATCGAGACGCTGCTGCAGCTCGGCGGCGACGGCGTCATCATGTCGCCGGCCATCGGCACGCCGCCCGAAGACATGCAGCTCGCTGAGGACAACGGCATGCCGGCCATTCTCGTGGCCCGCTCGATGGACGGCTCCGACCTGCCGACCTTCCGCGGCGACGACAGCTACGGCATTTCGCTCGCCACCAATCACCTGATCGGCCTCGGCCATCGCTCGATTGCGATGATCGGCGGTACCGACCAGACGTCGACCGGGCGCGATCGCTATCAGGGTTATGTCAACGCACTGCGCAAGGCCGAGATCGAGGTCGATCCTGGCCTGCGCATTCCCGGCCCACGCTCGATGCAGGGCGGCTTCGAGGCGGCCGTGCACTTCCTGTCGCTGCCGCAGAAGCCGACCGCTGCCGTCTGCTGGAACGACCTCGTCGCCATCGGCCTTATGAACGGCATCGCCCGCGCAGGGCTGGTGCCGGGCGCGGACATCTCGGTTACCGGCTACGACGATCTCGAGGAGGCATCGATCTCGATGCCGGCGCTGACGACGGTGTGGAACGGCCAGGCCGAAGTCGGCCGGCTGGCCGCTCGCGCGCTGCTCGATCGCCTGGCCGGCAGCCATGAACCCGACGGCATCCATCTCATCAAGCCCGAGATGCGTATCCGTCAATCGACCAGCCCGTATCGGCCCCGGTCATAACCAGAGCCCTCTGGGCACGCTGCAATCAAAGAGGAAATCCCATGTCCCGCATCGCTGTTCTCGTTCCGGGGAAAATGCACGAGCGCGTTCTGGCGCGGCTCAAGGAAGGCTTCGAGGTGATCGAGGCCGACGCGACGACGCTCGACGCCGAGACCGCGCAACGCATCCGTGGCGTCGCCGTCTCCGGCACCTTCAACGCGGCCGCGATCGACGCGCTGCCGAAACTGGAGGTCATCGCCAGCTTCGGCGTCGGCTACGACAATGTCGATGCGAAGCACGCGGCGACCAAGGGCGTCGTCGTCACGAATACGCCCGATGTCCTCAACGACGAGGTTGCCGATACGGCGATCGGCCTGCTGCTTAACACCATCCGCGAATTCCCGCGCGCCGAAAACTGGCTGCGCGAGGGCAACTGGAAGCCGGGGACAGGCTATCCGCTGTCGCGCTTCTCGCTGAAAGGCCGTCATGTCGGCTTCTACGGCCTCGGCCGCATCGGCCAGGAAATCGCCAGACGGCTGGAGCCGTTCAAGGTGAAGATCAGCTATCACACGCGCTCGCGCAACGACGCGCTGGCCTATGATTATTATCCGACGCTTGAGGGCCTCGCCGCAGCCGTCGACACGATGATCGCAATCGTTCCGAAGACGCCGCAGACCCACAAGACCGTCAACGCCGATATCCTCAAGGCGCTCGGGCCGGATGGCGTGTTCGTCAATGTCGGGCGCGGCTGGACGGTCGACGAGGAGGCGCTGGCAACGGCGCTGTCATCGGGCGCGCTGGGCGCTGCCGGTCTCGACGTGTTCTACGATGAGCCCAATGTGCCGGCTTCGCTGATGGCGCTCCCCAACGCGGTGCTCCTGCCGCACCTCGCCTCCGGCTCGGTGCCGACGCGCAACGCCATGGCGGATCTGGTGGTCGACAATCTGGTTGGCTGGTTCGAGACGGGCAAGCCGCTGACGCCGGTGGCTGAGACGCCCGTCAAGGGGTGATAGGGGCAGCGGGCGGACGCGCTGTTGTCCCGCTGGTTTGGCAGCTGTGTCGAGCGCGGCCTCAGTCGCGTTCGAGCATGCGGCGCGGCGCGGTCAGTTCCCAGCGCAGGCCGTCGGGGCGGAAATCGACGGTGACGGTGCCGCTGAAGGCGGCGGCGGCGTGATTCTTGATGACCGTCGTGCCGAAGCCGGTGCGTTCCGGCGCGGTCACCGCCGGACCGTTCTTCTCTTCCCAGACAAAGCGCAGCATCTCTTCTGCATGGCCGTCTTCCTGAACGCCTTGCCAATAGAGCCGGACGCGACCTTGCGGCACCGACAGCGCGCCGTACTTGATCGAGTTGGTGGCAAGCTCGTGCAGGGTAAGGCCGAGATTCTGCACGGCTTCCGGCTTCAGCATGAAGTCGGTGCCGGAAATCTCGATCTGCTGCAGCGCCTGCGGGAAGGCATCGAGATGGATGTCGATGACGCGGCGGAGCGATGCGCCGGCCCACTGCTCGCTGGTCAGAAGCTGGATCGAGCGGGCAAGGCCATCGAGGCGGTCGGCGACGGCGGCCTGGAATTCCTCGACGGAATTGGTCCGCCTGCCGATCTGGCGCATCATCGCCTGGGCGAGCGCCAGAAGGTTCTTGGTGCGGTGAACCAGTTCGTTCTGGACGAAGTGCAGCCGATCCTCGGTCTGGCTGCGGTCGAAGGAAGCGTTGGACAGCGCCACGGCCACCTGGTTGGCCTCGATCACGCTGGTTTCGATCGGCGCCACGATGTGGCCTTCGCCCATGCGGTTGGCCATGCCGGCAATGGCTCGGATGGTGCCGCGCACCTGGCGGGCAACGGCATAGGCGGCGAGAATCGCGACGAGCATCAGGGCAATGCCGCCGATGATCAGGAAGCGCCATGTCGTCAGGATGGAGGCCTGCGCGGTCGCGACCGGTCCCCAGATGACAGCCTTCCACGACCAGCCTGGAAGCTGCGCATAGCCGAGCAGGGCGTGCGGCAACACCTCGGCGTCCTCGTAAACGCCGTTGGAATTGACGAGCGAGGGCAGGATGCGGGGATCGAAGGGTTTGCCGAAGGCGAGATTGGTGGCGCCGGCCGAGGCGACGACGTGGCCGCTCTGATCGACAACCGCCGCGGACCAGTCCGCCGGCAGACCTTCGGTGGAGACCAGCTTGGCGAGATCCTTGGCGTTCTGGGTGATGATCAGGGCCGCTACCCGCCCGACCTTGACCGGCATGGCGACGTTATAGACCCACTCGCCGCTGGTGCGTCCCACAAACACGTCGGAGGCCTCGATGCGGCCGGACTTCATCACCGATTCGACAGACGAGAAGTTGGCCGTCTTGCCGAGCGGGGTGCCGTAATCAACGCGGGTGTTGAGCAGCAGCTGGCCGGCTTCATCAGCTGCCAGGACATAGAGCGTGTCGGCGCGCATGGCCGTCTCGGTGCGCTGGTGGAAGGCGGCGAAATCGTCATGCTCGAGTTCGGGCGAGGTCGACAGCAGTCGTAGCGTCGTTGCCATGTCCTGCAGCTGGCGATCGATCGAGCGCGCCAGCGCGGTGGCGTCCTGGGCGGTCTCGCGCTTGAGGATCGAGCGCTGGTTGTCCTCGAGCTGTCCGAGAAGCAGCGCCACCAGCGCGAAAATCGGCAGCGCGACGGCCACAGCCATGGCGATCAGGTAGGTACCGATCGATGCCTTGGGAAAAAAACGAAACGATCGCTTCATGGGCGCAAAGACCGCATGCCGGATGCGTCGATGCCATCGACTATGCTTCTTGCAGCTGTCAAAGCCCACAGTTTTGCCACGATATCCGTCCTCAACGCGCCATCAGATTCCCGATAGCCTGCTATCGAACCACGGCCATGTTAGGGGCAGGCCGGAGCGCTTGCAACATACTAAAACATGTCGGATGTATTTCGCCGGAAAGATCGGCATTCGCTTTTCACGCGAATCGGGACAACCGGAAAGAGGTCAGCATCGGGTCTGCCTCGCCACGCAGAATCTCGGCCGCAACCAGCATTCCGGCCAGCGGCGCCAGCGTCACGCCGGAATGCATGACCGCGATGTAGAGACCATCGCAGGCGTCACCGATGATCGGAAATCCATCCTTCGGGGTCGGGCGGTAGCCGACGGTGAAGAAGTCCATGGCCAGCGACGGGACATCGGACAGGTTGCGCCTGATCTTGTCGAACAGGGCGGCGGCGGTGGCGTGCTGGTCTTCTCCCGGCGCCGCGCCGCCGAAGTCGCTGCCGGCGATGATCCGGCCTTCGGCGGTCTGGCGCATGTGCAGCTCGCTGGCCATCACCAGCGCGTTGAGGCGGACGGGGTGGGGCCTGGAATGGACGATCAGTCCGGCCGGGGTTTCGATCGGCAGGGTGATGCCGATCGTTGCGGTCAGCGGCGCGCTTCCGGCGCCGGCGGCAAGCACGACATGATCGGCCTCGATCACGCCGGCCGATGTGACGACGCCGGAGATGCGCTCGCCGGTGCGAATCAGGCCGCGCACGGCCGCGTTGATGATCGCCGCACCGCGCGCCTCGGCGTCCGCAAGCAGCATGCGGGCGGCGGCAACGGGTTCGACGGCGCCTTCCTCGGCGACGGCGAGTGCCAGGTCGGGAATATCGGTGAGGTGCGGCTCGCGGGCGCGGATCTCGGCGCGATCGATGCGCTCGATGCCGTAGCCCCAGCCGCTATGTTCGGTGACGACGGCGTCCAGCCGGTCGGGCGGCAGGTCCCAGCTGATGCTGCCGCACCAGGACAGCGGCAGGCCAGGCAGCTCTTCCGCCAGCCGCTTCCACTCGGCCATAGAGCGGTGGCGGAAGCGGTAGTAGAAGTCGGGATTGCCCCAGCTGGCATTGATCCAGGCAAAGGAGCAGGGCGTGGCGACGCCGCCATTGTCTTCGGCGACCACGGTCACCCGGGCGCCATCGCGGGCAAGATGCCAGGCAATGGAGGCGCCGATGATGCCGGCACCAATGACGATCACGTGCGGTGTTGCAGCCATCGTCGTTCTCCCGATTTCGGATTTATCAGCCGGCGGCGTTGACGCGGGCGAGGCCATCCTTGGCCGGCTGGTATTTCGGATCGAGGCCGATGGCGTGGCGATAGGAGCGGGCCGCCTTCTGCTTGTCGCCCTTGCGCTCGTAGACCAACGCCTGGTTGGCCCAGGATTCGGCAATGTTGCCGTTGAGCTCGATCGCGTGGTTGAAGTCGGCGAAGGCGTTGTCGTCGTCGTTGGTGGCGATGTAGGAGACGCCGCGGCCGTTATAGGGTTCCGGCGAGTTCGGCGACAGCGAGATCGCCTTGGAGAAGTCGTCGATCGCGCGGGCCTGGTCGTTGCGCTTCTGGAAGATCAGGCCGCGATTGTGGTAGGCGCGGCCATCGGTGGTGCCGTTCTGGATCGCCTTGTTGAAATCGCTGAAGGCGGCGTCGTCCTGGCCGGAGGCGCGGTAGACGTTGCCGCGGCCGATGAGCGCCACGTCGTAGTTCGGATTGAGTTGCAGCGCGGCGTTGTAATCCTGCACGGCCTGCTGCTGCTGGCCCATGTTGCGGTAGACGAGCGCGCGGTTGGCGTAGGCCTGGTAGAATTTCGGGTTGAGCTGCAGGGCGGTGTTGAAGTCGTTCAACGCGGCGCGGAAATCGCCGCCGCGACCGTAGGCCGAACCACGGACGTTGTAGCCCTCGGGATCGCGCGGATTGGCGTTGATGACTGATGTCAGGGAGGCGATGTTTTCCTGTGAACCCTGCGCCTTGTCGATGCGGATGACGGCATCGGTGGTGTTGTTCGTCGTGCAGCCGGCGAGGCCGAGAGCTGCGACAAGGGCCAGCGCCGACAGATTTGCCAGCTTCGGCGAACGCAAGGAGCGGGTGTTCAACATCATATCAGCCATGCGGGCTCGTTTTCCCCATTACGGCCGGCCGGTCATCGACGGGCAGGCTAAGCAGCAAACAAAAAAGGCGGTGGCGACCAGATCGCCCCCGCCAACATGCATTTGAAAACGTCGAAATAACGACGGGAACGCTTAACGCGCAGGTGCCGCGCTACGTGCAGGTGCAACACCACTTTCGCGCTGAAGGCGCTTGCGGGCCAGCTTGCGAACGCGACGAACGGCCTCGGCCTTTTCGCGAGCGCGCTTTTCCGAAGGCTTTTCGTAGTAGTCGCGCATCTTCATTTCACGGAAAATGCCTTCACGCTGCATCTTCTTCTTGAGAGCGCGGAGAGCCTGGTCAACATTGTTGTCGCGGACAAGTACCTGCACGAGAGTCACGTTCCTTTGGTTCGGTTGATACCCGGGTCAGCGCAGTGACCAAGGCAAAAAATATTTCTTCCGCGCGGCGGCGCCTCGCGATTGGGTGCGGGATAGCAGATGGCACCTCTAGAGTCCATATGGATCAGCGGTTTTCGGTGGAAAAAACCCTTGACGCGCGGGCTCGCACGCGAGGGAGGCCGATTTTCGGTTTACAGCAGGGTCGATCGGCCGCATGCTGCTGTGCACAAGTTGACGCTTGCATGGCGCGAACGGCTATTTCCGGTTCGTTCCTTGCATCTGCGACCTTTTGCTCTATAATCCGCTCATCGACCATTGCTTGTGACCTTTGTCAAAGAGCCAAACCGCTCCGTCAGATTTCCTCTCAAAATCGATCAAATCCGGCGAATACTCGCTGGGTAATAACGAGCATTGAAAGGCGATCGTTATGGCTACAGGTACCGTTAAGTGGTTCAACAGCACCAAGGGCTTCGGCTTCATTCAGCCGGATGATGGCGCTGCTGACGTATTCGTTCATATCTCGGCAGTCGAGCGTGCGGGCCTTCGCGGCCTCAACGACGGCCAGAAGATCAGCTATGATCTCGTCGCCGACAAGCGTTCGGGCAAGAATTCCGCAGACAACCTGCGCGCCGAATAATTGTCATTTGCCTTGGCTGACCGCGGATGTACCGGCAGCGACAGGTGACTGACGGTAGAGGTCGGGTTTGCACCCGGCCTTTTATGCTTTTTTAAGAATCGCGACGATAGCTCGGTGAGAAGACAATGGCAGGTACTTCCAGATTCGCCGTCGGAGATATGGTCGTTTTGAAGGATGGCTTCGTCCGTACGGATACGGCCCGCCGCACATGTACGATTTCTGCCGTGCTTCCCTCCGATGGTAGTCGGGGACAATACCGGGTCCGCTTCGCGACCGAGAATTTCGATCGTCGTATCGTCGAAAGCGATATCGACACAAACCAGCCGGCATCCGCGATGCCAAACAACGAAACCGTGGCGATTGTCGAGACAGGGTCTTGGCTGAAGTCTTCGAGCATCAGAGTCAGGAAATAGTCTCCGGCTCCGTCACCAACTGGCAACTCGTTTGCCGCACGAAAGGAATAGAGTTTGCAGGTTCTCGTCAGGGATAACAATGTCGATCAGGCGCTTCGCGTTCTGAAGAAGAAAATGCAGCGCGAAGGTCTCTTCCGCGAGTTCAAGGCGCGCAGCGCCTATGAAAAGCCATCTGAAAAGCGCGTCCGCGAAAAGGCCGAAGCCGTTCGTCGTCAGCGCAAGCTGGCCCGCAAGAAGCTTCAGCGCGAAGGTCTGCTGCCTGCTCCCAAGAAGGCTTTGCGCCCGGCACGTTGATCCGCCGCAAGGTTGGGTCTTCCAGATAGAGAGAGTGCAGATGACTTCAAACAATGAATTCTTCAATCAGGCCAAGCTCTCATCACGCGATAAGGCGGCTGTCACCGACACGACAGCCAGAGCAATCGTATCAGCCGAGGCCGCGGCCCGCGAAAAGAAGACGGAAAAGCTGAAGGCGCTTCGCCTGCAGCAGGCTGCCGAAGCCCCGCCCGAGGCCGCTCCCGCCAAGAAAAAGCGGGCGGCGTCCAAGACCGCGTCCTCCTCCTAAGGGCCGGCGCGTCCCACGACGCGCACCCTGCCGATCTTTCGAGTTTCGATCTTTCGGCTTCCCAAGCGCACAATGGCATCAGGCCCACCGGGCCTGTGCCACTGCTGCCGGGATATTTCGATCGCGCCATGACGCGATCAAGGATTTCAAGATTCCTGCAATTCAGCAGAACTTCCGGCGATCAGAATTCCTGTGCCGTCGGGCGCAGCACGATTTCGTTGATGTCGACATCGTCGGGCTGGGCGATGGCGTAGGCGATCGCCCGGGCGACGGCGCTCGCCGGGATGGCGATCTTGTAGAAGTCGAGCACGTTCGATTGCGCGGTTCCCGTGGTGTTGAACTTCAGCTCGCTGTCGACGGCGCCCGGCTCGATAGAGGTGACCCGGACCTTGGCGCCGACTTCCTGGCGTAGACCGTCGGAGATCGCCCGCACCGCGAACTTGGTGCCGGAATAGACGGTGCCGCCCGGCGCGAAGACCTTGATGCCGGCCACCGAGCTCAGGTTGATGATATGGCCGCTCTCCTGGGCGAGGAAAACAGGCAGGGCGGCGGCGATGCCGTAGAGCGTGCCCTTGATGTTGACGTCGATCATCGCGTCCCACTCCTCGGTGTTGACCTCGGACATCGGGCGGATCGGCATGATGCCGGCGTTGTTGATCAATACGTCCAGCCTGCCGAAATCGCCGATGACGGCATCGACGACTGATTTGACCTGCTTCTTGTCGACGACGTCGAGCTGATAGGCGCGGGCTTCGCCGCCGGCCTTGGCTATGGCGGCGACCACCTCGTCCAGCTTGTCCTTGCGGCGGGCGGCAACGGCGACGCGGGCGCCGCTGGCGGCGAGATGCCTGGCCGTTTCGGCGCCAAGCCCGGTGCTGCCGCCGGTGATGAGGACGACCTTGCCCTTGATACCTTCACTCATGATCTTTCTCCTTCGTTGTTTCTTGCGTGGTTGGAATTTCGCGGCCCGTCAGGCAACCTTGCCGTCACGCAACCTCAAATGGGTCGAGCAGCAGCGCCGTGCGTTCGGCGAGATCGTTGATGACGCCGAAATAGTTCAGGTAATGCGCGGTCTCGCGATGGGCGGTGACCGCCAGGCTGTCGCGGTAGAGTTCGTCGAGGACGAAGCGATCCGGATTGCCCTGATCCTGCCAGATGTCCCAGCGCAGGTTTCCCGGTTCGGCCCGGCAGGCGGGCGCCATGTCGACGAGCAGCTTGGCCAGATCGCCGGTCTTGTTGGGTCTGGCGCTGAGGATGGCCATGATCTTGACGGGTTCGGACATTGGTGCGGTTCCTTTGCGTATGTCGCCAGCCTAGCCACCGGCGGGCCGGCCGTTTCGCCTGTGGATAGCGGTGGCGTCAGCCGGCACGGGCGTGATCGAGAGGTTGGTGTCTCTCTCAACAAGGAAAAGATGCGCCTTCCGGAGGTATTTTAGAAATTTATTTTCTGTATCCTAGATATTCATTCCTCATGATGACTGGATGCCAAGCCAAGCTGGCCGGTGGATGGCACTAATCTCGCCGGCAACTGCCGGTGCTCGTGGTGAGGCTTGCGCGCCGTTCCTGCCGCAGTGGAATCTCAGGATGGGCCATGTGTGAGCCCATGCGTTTCTGCCCGTTAACCGCGATGGGAGGTCTAACGGCACTTTATCCGTGTCGCCTCGTTTATCAGTCATGGCTTATGTTCTGGATGACGCGCGGCGCCTCTGGCGTCGCCGGGATGGGAATTTCGGCATGCTGACGGCGATCGTCATGCCATTGCTGATCGGCGTTGCTGGGCTGGCGATCGATACGGTCAACATCTCCGTGTCGCAGCGACAGCTGCAGGATGCCACCGACGCGGCTGCGCTTGCGGTTTCGACGGCGCTGGCAAACGGCAAGGCCGACGACACATCGGGCAAGGCGCTGGGCAAGGATTTCGTGTCCGGGCAAGTTGGTGTGGCGATGGGCAGCGCGGCCGCTGCGGCCGCCAAGAACGCCACCGCCGTCTCCATCGCGACGACGACGACCTCATCCGGCAAGAGCTTCGCGGTGACAGTCACGTCGTCGGTGTCGATTTCCATGACGCCGCTGACCGGGCTTGTCGCCGGCAGCAATTTTCTGGTTTCAGCGGCCAGCAAGACAGCCAGCGGCATGGGCACGACCAAGACCGGCGTCTCGATCGAGTTGGTGCTCGACGCATCGACCTCGATGGCCGAAGACACGACCACGGTGAGCGGTACGAAGTGCCTGATCAACGTGCTCGGCATCTGCATCGGCACGCAACCGGCCTATTACACCAAGATTGATGCGCTGAAGATCGCCGCGGGCAAGCTGTTCGATTCGCTCGACAAGTTTGATCCGAACACTCGCTATGTCCGAAGCGGCGCGATTTCCTACACCAGCAGCATCAAGGGGCAATCGGCAATGGACTGGGGTACAGCCAAGGCCCGCGATCACGTGACAAAGATAGATATAAAGCAGAACAGCGGTACGGACGCGACCGCTGCCATGAAGGCCGCGAACGCCAACATCGCCAGGAACCAATATGGCACTGACCCCGAAAGCGTCGAGCAGGCCAAGAAGCTCAACACCAATTCCGACCGGATCATCGTTCTGATGACCGATGGCGACATGACCGGCGACACGATTGTCTGGAACAGCAAGCTCGACCAGTCGGTGCGCGACGAGTGCACAACGGCCAAGGCTGCCGGTATCAAGATCTACACCGTGGCTTTCATGGCGCCGGACAAGGGCAAGAGCCTGCTGAAGTTCTGCGCCTCGACGGACGCCAACTATTACGAGCCGAATACGATGGATGCTTTGACAGCAGCATTCAACGCGATCGGCGATGCGGCTACGAAAGCGACCAGCCGGTTGACAAACTGAAGCCGGGATCAGCCGGGAAGAGCCCGTTCCGCCCGTCAAAAACCCGCCGCGAGTTTGGGTTCACGGCGGGTTAATGCTGAATTGGCAAAGGTGTTAACGTCGCGATAACGCAAAAGCCAATTCAGGTGGCCGACGTTAAGGCGGGCGATCTCCGGGGGCTCCTCCACCAAAAGGCGTAGGTGGCGCTTCGTTCCGGGGATGTTCGTGTCCTGTCCGCAACAACGCTAATATTGGGCGGATTGCCGATCGCGGTGTGTGGACAAGTCCGCCCATGCAGGACAGCCGCAGTGATCGTCAGTGAAACGGGCGCACCTCGATCGGCGCGCGACAGGCGATGGCGGCCTTACGGCCCCAGGCGAGCGCCTCGTCAAGATCCGCCGCCTCAAGCACCCAGAAGCCGCCCATGTGCTCGCTGGTCTTGAGGTATGGCCCTTTGGTGACCTCCACCTCTCCACCCGGCTGCTTGCGCAGCGACACAGCGCTCGTGGCCGCGTGCAATCCGCCAACGAAGATGCGGATGCCGGCGGCCTTCATCTCCTCGTTGAGCGCGCGGATCTCGCGCTGCATGTCTTCGCCCTCGACAGAGGGATCGTAGTTATCGGGGTGGTGAACGGCAACGAGGTACTGGGTCATGACATCTCCTCCAGGATTGTCGGCCAGCCGGTCGGCCTGCCTTCCCTATCAAGACGAAAGACTAGAGCGCGATCCGACAGCGTGGCTGAGAAAACACCTAGCGCTGCCAGCGGATGTTGCTAGCGCCGACCGCGTTCAGCCATGGCCATCGGGGCCGAACGCTGTCGCAGCTCAGGGGTAGAGATAGTATTTCGCCCAGTCCTTGCGGGCGATCAGCGCGCCCCGCTTGAACGTGAAGGAGAGGATGGTCAGGTGATCGGCGCTGGTCGTGCAGGCGTAGGAAAGGCGAAACCACTGGCCTTTCTGCCGGAACACGGCGCCTGGCGCTTCGACATGCGCGGCCGTGCGCGTCGGGTGCGAGAAGGTGTAGGAGATCACTTTATCGGCGTTCAGGCGATCCATCGCCTCGATGTCACATCTCTGGTCGAGCTGATCAGCCGGATAGAGTTTCTCGATCTGCGCGATCGTCCTAGCATCGAGAGCCAAGGCTTGAGAGGTCAGCGCAAGGAACGCGAGAATGAGAAGGCCGGCGCGGCCGAAGAAGTTTGCCATGGCAAGCCGACTAGCACGCGGCGCCGTTCCTGTTCAAGCTTTGGGCCTGTGCGTCAGGGTCGCAGGTGGCTTGACCGGTGGGCCGGCCGCCCCGGATATCAGCCGCGGCGCGCCGCCTCGATCGCGGCGACGTCGATCTTGCGCATCGTCATCATCGCGTCGAAGGCGCGCTTCGCCTCGCCGCCGCCGGCTCTCATCGCCTCCATCAGAACCCGCGGGGTGATCTGCCAGGAAATGCCCCATCTGTCCTTGCACCAGCCGCATTCGCTTTCCTGGCCGCCGTTTCCGACGATCGCGTTCCAATAACGATCAGTCTCCTCCTGGTCATCTGTGGCAATCTGAAACGAGAAGGCCTCGCTGTGCTTGAAGGTCGGGCCGCCGTTCAGTCCCATGCAGGGGATGCCGGCGACGGTGAACTCGACCACCAGCACGTCATCCTGCCTGCCGTCGGGGTAATCGCCCGGGGCGCGGATCACCGACGTGACCTCGCTGTCGGGAAAGAGGCCGGCATAGAAATTCGCGGCCGCCTCGGCGTTCTTGTCATACCATACGCAGATCGTGTTTTTGGCCATCGTCTCGCTCCCTTGGCTGCGGTGTTTTCCATCCTCTGAGGGACATAAGAGCCGGGCGATTTTTCTCCACCCGGCGCGTTGATTTCCGCGCGAATAAAGCATGTTGAAACCAGCTTGCGCGCAACAGAACGGCTTGGGAGCTTGATGACGGCTGCGGCAGCGCACCGTTCAGGGGCAGTCGCTATTCGATATCGTATACGCGAGACGCTGGCCGTCGACAGTGTATCCGTATTCGACAGCCCGAGGACTGCCTGCTTTCATCCGAGGTTTCCAGTAGGCGCACTGCTGAGGCAACGTGGCTGCCTTGATCAGGGTCACGTCGAAATTCCCCGACTGATCCAAAAGCGTATAGTCGTAAATGTATACGCCTTTTTTGATCGCGAACTTGTCCAACGTCGTAGCGTCGTCGATCTTGAGGGGAAGTTTCGAGTTCGCGTTCGCCTCGATGGCGAATGGCATGACGACATCCTTTACCAGCGTCGGTGTGGTGCCGACTACGATCACCGGAAGTATGATTGAAGCCTTTGTGCCGGCTTTGATGTGCAAGGCCTTGCCGAGCAGTACGGCGCATAGGCCAAGAATGCCCCCAACCAACCCATAAACTGCCAATTCTGGCAGTGAACCAAGAAATGCCATGACCGTAATTTCCTTATGATATTAAATATATGTGATCCACTATCTGTCAGGCTGAGTTTGGTTGTCCATCATAATTGTTATCGCCATGGGGGAAGTTTCGGCTTTTGTTTGTGATCGCCCGCCGTTGCCGGTGAGCAAGATGCCTCGTACGTGTGCGGCATCCACATCAATCTTGCACCGTGTCAAAACAAAAGCCATTTGGCGTCGCAAAAGAAACGTTGTGCCGCATTTGGATTTGCGATTTGTATGGCCGACGACAGGGGACCTTTCCCCGTAAGGAGATGATGGCGGATGCGCAGATATTCGGTTTTTGCCGTGGCACGGGAGGCTCTTCGGGGTCATAAGGGCTGGGACAAGCAGTGGACTTCGCCGGAGCCGCGTTCCGAATACGACGTGATCATCATCGGCGGCGGCGGGCATGGTCTGGGTGCGGCCTACTATCTCGCCAAGGAGCACGGCATCACCAATGTCGCGGTGATCGAGAAGGGCTGGCTCGGCGGCGGCAACACCGGACGCAACACCACCATCATCCGCTCGAACTATCTCTACGAAGAGAGCATGCACATCTACGAGCATTCGATGAAGCTCTGGGAAGGGCTCAGTCAGGATCTCAACTACAACGTCATGTACTCGCCGCGCGGCGTGATGATGCTTTCGCACAATGTCCACGACCAGCAATCCTTCAAGCGCCACATCCACGCCAACCGTCTCTACGGCATCGACAATGAATGGATGACCCCTGAGCAGGCGAAAGCTTATTGTCCGCCGCTCGATATCTCCGCCAGCGCCCGCTATCCGATCAACGGTGCTGCTCTCCAGCGCCGCGGCGGCACGGCGCGTCACGATGCTGTTGCCTGGGGCTATGCGCGCGCGGCGTCTGATCGCGGCGTCCACATCATCCAGAATTGCGAAGTGACCGGCATCCGCCGCGGCCCCGACGGTCGCGTCACCGGCGTCGAGACATCCCGCGGCTTCATCGGCGCCAAGAAGGTCGGCGTTTCGGCCGCCGGACATACCACCACGATCATGAAGATGGCCGACGTGCGCGTTCCCTTGCAGTCGAGCCCGCTGCAGGCGCTGGTTTCCGAACCGCTGAAGCCGATCTTCCCCTGCGTGGTCATGTCCAACACCGTGCATGCCTATATCTCGCAGTCCGACAAGGGCGAGCTCGTCATCGGCGCCGGCACCGACCAGTACAATTCCTACAGCCAGACCGGCGGGTTGCAGATCATCACCCATACGCTCGATGCCATCTGCGAGCTGTTCCCGATGTTCCGCCGCGTCAAGATGATGCGGCAGTGGGGCGGGATCGTCGACAACACGCCGGATCGCTCCGCCATCCAGTCGAAGACCCCGGTTCCGGGCCTCTACGTCAACTGCGGCTGGGGCACGGGCGGCTTCAAGGCGACGCCGGGTTCGGCCAATCTCTTCGCGCATCTGATTGCCCGCGACGAGGCCCACCAGTTCAACGCCGGCCTGACGCTGGACCGCTTCCGCTCCGGCCGTCTGATCGACGAAGCCGCAGCCGCCGCCGTCGCGCACTGACACGAGGACATCATGCTTCTTATCTATTGCCCATACTGTCAGGAAGAGCGTTCCGAGCTCGAGTTTCGCGGCGCCGGCGATGCGCATATCGCCCGCCCGACCAATATCGCCGACATCTCCGACGAAGCGTTCGAGGAGTTCTTCTTCCTGCGCGACAACCCCAAGGGCCTGATCTTCGAGCGCTGGCGCCACCAGCACGGATGCGGCCGCTTCTTCAACGCGGCGCGTGATACGATCAGCGACAAGTTCATCGTGACCTACAAGGCCGGGGAGCCGAAGCCCGAGATCGGGGCGCCCGCCGTTCCGCATGCTCCAGTCGAGACATACGAGCAGCTCGAGGGAGAAGCGAAATGAGCGCAACCAACCGTATATCAGGCAAGGGCCGCCTGACGCCCGCCCGAACCGCGCGCTTCACCTTCGACGGCAAGACCTACACGGCGCTTGAGGGCGATACCGTCGCCTCCGCGCTGATCGCCAACAACATCCACCTCGTCGGCCGCTCGTTCAAATATCACCGCCCGCGCGGCATTCTGTCTGCCGGCGCCGAAGAGCCGAACGCGCTGATCGACGTGTCGCGCGATGCCGCCCGCAAGCAGCCGAACGTGCGCGCCACGGTGCAGGAAGTGTTCGACGGCATGATCGTCGAATCGCAGAACCGCTTTCCGTCGCTGTCCTTCGATATCGGCGGCATCAACAATTTCCTGTCGCCGTTCTTCGCGGCCGGCTTCTACTACAAGACCTTCATGTGGCCGCGGGCCGCGTGGAAGCATGTCTATGAACCGATCATCCGCCGCGCCGCCGGTCTCGGTGTCGCGCCGAAGGAGGCCGATCCCGATCACTATGCCAGCCGATATGCCTATTGCGACGTGCTTGTCATCGGTGCCGGTGTCGCTGGCCTCTCGGCTGCACTGGCTGCCGCGCATGCCGGCGCCAAGGTCATCCTCTGCGACGAGCAGGCGGAAGCCGGCGGCGCGCTGCGCTATGACAGCGGCGTCAAGGTTGACGGCCTCGACGGATACGCCTGGGTGCAGAAGACGATCGCCAGCCTGAAGGCGCTTGATAATGTGCAGGTGCTGACCCGCACGACGGCATTCGGCTACTACAACCACAATTTCGTCGGTCTTGCCGAGCGCGTCACCGACCATATCGCCAATCCCGGCCGCGACCTGCCGCGCGAGCGGCTGTGGCAGGTGCGCGCCAAGCGCGTCATCCTCGCCAATGGCGCCATCGAGCGGCACATGGTGTTCCCGAACAACGACCGCCCCGGTATCATGCTGGCATCGGCGGCGCGGATGTATCTCAACCAGTACGGCGTCGCCGTTGGCCAGAAGGTCGGCGTCTATACCGCGCATGACTCGGCCTACGAAGCCGCCTTCGATCTGAAGCGCGCCGGTGTCGAGATCGCCGCGATCGTCGACAGCAGGCAGACGCCGGGTGCTGATGTGCTGGCCGAAGCACGTTCGCTCGGCATCGACGTTCTGGCCGGCCAGTCCGTCGTCAACACATCTGGCAAGCTGCGCGTGTCGTCGATGACAGTCGCCCGCAACGGCGGCGGCTCGCCGCGCAAGATCGCCGTCGATGCGCTGCTGGTTTCGGCCGGCTGGACGCCGTCGGTGCATCTGTTCTCGCAGTCGCGCGGCAAGGTGAAGTTCGAGCCGGAAACGCAGCGCTTCCTGCCCGGCACCTATGCGCAGGATTGCCTCTCTGTCGGCGCCTGCAACGGCACCGACGACCTGCAACAGACGATCGAGGAATCGCTGGCAGCCGGTGAACTGATGGCGCAGGCATCAGGCAAATCGGCTGCAGCGTCTTCTGGCGGCAAGATCAGCCTGTCGTCCGAGCAGGCCTATCAGTGGACCGGCGGGATGATCGGGGCCGCCGAAGGTGCGGGGCCGGAGACCAGCGCCAAGGCGTTCATCGATTTCCAGCACGATGTTTGCGCCAAGGATATCCGCCTTGCAGTGCGCGAAGGGATGCACTCGATCGAGCACATCAAGCGCTTCACCACCAACGGTATGGCCTCCGACCAGGGCAAGCTCTCCAACATGCACGGCTTGGCGATCGCCGCCGAAATGCTCGGCAAGGAAATCCCGCAGGTCGGTCTCACCACCTTCCGCGCGCCCTATACGCCCGTAACCTACGGCACGCTGATCGCGCATTCGCGTGGCGAGTTGTTCGACCCGACGCGCAAGACGCCGCTGCACCCGTGGGAAGAAGCCCATGGCGCCGTGTTCGAGGATGTCGGCAACTGGAAGCGTGCGTGGTTCTATCCGCGTGCCGGCGAGACGATGCACCAGGCGGTGGCGCGCGAATGCAAGACGGCGCGTGATGTGGCCGGCGTGTTCGATGCCTCGACGCTCGGCAAGATCGAGGTCGTCGGGCCCGACGCGGCCGAGTTCATGAACCTTATGTACACCAACGCGTGGGACACGCTGAAGCCGGGCAAGTGCCGCTACGGCATCATGACCCGAGACGACGGCTTCGTTTATGACGACGGCGTCGTCGGGCGTCTGGCCGACGATCGCTTCCATGTGACGACGACGACGGGCGGCGCGCCGCGCGTACTCAACCACATGGAAGACTACCTGCAGACCGAGTTCCCGCATCTGAAGGTGTGGCTGACATCGGTGACAGAGCAGTGGGCGGTCATTGCCGTGCAGGGACCGAAGGCGCGCGAGATCATCGCGCCGCTGGTAGACGGCGTCGATATCTCGAACGAGGCCTTCCCGCATATGAGCGTTGCCGAGTGCACGGTCATGGGCGTGCCGGCGCGCCTCTTCCGCGTGTCGTTCACCGGCGAGGCCGGCTTTGAAATCAACGTGCCGGCCGATTACGGCCAGTCGGTGCTCGAAGCCGTCTGGGCCAATGCCGAGCCGCTCGGCGCCTGCGTCTACGGCACCGAGACGATGCACGTGCTGCGCGCCGAGAAGGGCTACATCATCGTCGGGCAGGACACGGACGGAACCGTGACTCCTGACGATGCCGGTCTGAACTGGGCGGTGTCGAAGAAGAAGACCGACTTCGTCGGCATTCGCGGGCTGAAGCGGCCGGACCTCGTGAAGGAGGGCCGCAAGCAGCTGGTGGGCCTCGTCACCAAGGATCCGACGCAGGTTCTGGAGGAGGGCGCACAGATCGTTGCCAATCCGAACGAGCCGAAGCCGATGACCATGCTCGGTCACGTCACCTCGTCCTACTGGTCGGAAAATCTCGGCAAGTCGATCGCCTTTGCGCTGGTCGCGGGCGGACGGGCGCGCAAGGGCGAGACGCTCTACGTGCCGATGCCCGACAAGACGATCGCCGTCGAGGTAACCGACATGGTGTTCTTTGATAAGGAAGGAGGCCGCATCAATGGCTGATACGGCAGTTCGCACATCCGTTCTTTCAGGCAAGCAGGGCGGCTCGGCCACCGTCAGGCTGACAC
The DNA here is from genome assembly GCA_900470805.1 of Hyphomicrobiales bacterium. Lineage (GTDB taxonomy): Bacteria > Pseudomonadota > Alphaproteobacteria > Rhizobiales > Rhizobiaceae > Rhizobium. The sequence goes on from UCCA01000030.1 coordinate 33,653, forward strand.
CGGCACCTGACGCCACCCGCGTGGCGCTGCGCGCACCGGCCGAATCGCTGGCAGCGCTGTCGTCGGCGCTCGGGGTGACCATTCCCGCCGCGCCGAAGACCTCGGGCCGCTCGGGCAGCCGCTCGGCGCTCTGGCTCGGACCGGACGAATGGCTCGTCATCGACGAAAGCGGCGCCAACATGATGGATGGCCTCACGGCATCCGGCGTGGTTCACTCGGCGACCGACGTCTCGCATCGCAACGTCGCGATCATCGTCTCCGGCCCCGGCGCCGAGACGGCGATCATGGCCGGCTGCCCGCAGGACCTGTCTCTCGATGCCTTCCCGGTTGGCGCTTGCTCGCGCACGCTGTTCGGCAAGGCCGAGATCGTGCTGTTCCGTACCGAGGAAGACACGTTCCGGGTGGAATGCTGGCGGTCGTTCGGCGACTTCGTCTTCGGGCTTCTGGCCGAGGGCGCGGCCGACGCGGCGCATTGATTGAACCTGCCGGGAGCGGCGTCGTTCGCTCCCTCGTCTTTCTTGCTGCGTCTTCCTCGGGCTTGTCCCGAGGATCTAAACACGCCGCCCGGAATGCGACATCTATGGATACTCGCGAAACCAGAATCCCCGCAGCAGGTCTCGGACTGCCGATTCACGCCAAGTTTCAATCTCCGTCGAACAAGTGGGCTGCCTGTCAGATACTCGGCACAAGGCCGAGTATGAAGGTGGGGCGGTGCGCCGTCATCAAGGCGTGACCGATCGACTTTGCGTTGCAGGATCGGCGGCGTTGGTGCATTATTCGTTGTCGCGGGCCCTTCCATCGGAGCGTTTCCGCGACCAGTGTGAGGTGTCTTCCATGATGCTGCATCACGTTTCCATTGTCGTGACCGATATCGACCGCTCCGTCGCATTCTATCGCGATGTCTTCGGCCTCGAGCAGATCGAGCGGCCAGCATTCGATTCCATCGGGGCATGGTTTGCCTGCGGGGCGCAGCAAATCCACCTGATCGTCAATCCATCCGGCACGCTGCGACGCACCGCGACCATCGACACCACCGACGGACATGTCGCGTTCCGCACAGACGACTTCGACGCCTGTCTGAAGGGGCTGATGGCACGGGGTTTCAGGGAGGATGCGCCGGACGGCGATCCGTGGAAATTGCATCTGAGGCTCGAGGGTCCGGCCGGCTTTCCGCAGGCGTATCTGCTTGATCCGGATTGCAACATCATTGAGGTGAATGGGACAGGAGGCGGTTAGACTGAGGCTGATGGTTGAGGGGCAGGACGGGTTGTCGGATCGGAGTTGCCAGTGACTGGATCAGCAACTGACTATATCGATGTAACCGGTCGCGGCGATCGCTTGCATGGCTCTGTCGCGGGAAATGATCGGTATTCTTTTGACGCGCGCAGTTGCCATCAGATAGCAGTCGCCGGGATCCTTGTGTCCGGTCGCGGCGACCACGTTGGCCGCCTCGATCGCAATGTTCAGATTGATGGAGACCAGTTTTGCCGCGGTCTCCCGCACGGCTTGCCGAAACCATTTTCCGGCGTTGACGTCGCCTATTTCTGGGGCGTTTTTCGGCTTGCGAATGGCAAGCGACAACTCCCACGCCGTTATCGGAGATACGCAGAGAGAACCTGCCTCCTGGCTTTCACCGATTGCAACAAGTGCTTCGTCGGAGAGGGGTTGGGTTCCGCTGACCAGCCAGTAGAGAGCATGTGTGTCGAGCAGAACGCCTCGCAACCGTCTCTTGCCTCTACTTACGCTCGTCTTTCAGAGCCTGCGAGGCGATCGGCTTGGTCAGATCGATACCCTTGCGGATCTTCAGATCACTGTCTTTCAGCGCACCCGCGCCGCGTACGGTGACGGTCTTGCCCGTCTTCTCGTCGCGAACGATAACCGCTGATTGTGCTGCCGATTTTGCCATGGCCCGATCATAGGGCATCTGTCTTGCGAATACGACACTGGATATTGGGGGGTGTTTTGGCGGAACGCGGGATTACTCGCCGGGCTCGCTGTGATGCTTCCGCCATTCCCGTTCATGCAGGAGAACCGCAGCATAAGCGATGATGCCGATGATTGCCGGCAAGCCGAAGGATAGGAAAAACAAACCACCGGTATTCATGGTATGAGTCCCTTCAGTATTCTTCTCGCCAAATAATGCAATAGCGTAGCGACGAAAAGCCAACCACACAGGTATCCCGCCGACCAAAGGCCAGATAACTGATTGAAATTGCTTATATTATAGAGGACGCGTGAAGCACGCCGTCGATGCGCGATCAAGCGCGTTGGCCAATAGCCGTGTCCGCTCATTTTCAAGCAAACTCATCACGGCCCCCGCGCTCGTTTGTCCTGTCAAACGTCGTCAGGCCGATCCTTCGGGTCGAACTGGACGATGGTGATCCACTTGGCGGTGAGGGCAGGCTTGCGTTCGTTTTCGATCTCGATTGTCAGGTCGTAGGTGGTCATCAGCATGCCTGCGCCGCGGAAGCGGGCGTCGGCGAGGATGAAGTGGCCGCGGATGCGGGCGCCGGATTTGACGGGCGCGACGAAGCGGACGGTGTCGAAGCCGTAGTTGATGCCCATCGTCTGCTCGCGCACCTTCGGCAGGCAGTTGTAGTTCATGGTCGAGAGCAGCGAGAGGGTGAGGAAGCCGTGGGCGATGGTGCCGCCGAAGGGGCTTTGCGCGGCGCGTTCCGGGTCCACATGGATGAACTGGTGGTCGTCGGTGGCATGGGCAAAAGCGTCGATCATCGTCTGATCGACGAGGATCCAGTCCGAAAGGCCGGTTTCCGTGCCGATCAGCCCGCGCACGTCGGCGAGCGAAATTTCCTTGACCATTGATTCCTCGTGAAATAGCAGCAGTTTAAAGTCTTACAATGCGTATAGGACGATTACGACAGGGAATTTCCCGCCGTCTTGAAGCTGTCAATTTTCAATCAAAAAAGCAACCGAGCGTGGTGCTACTTCGGCTTTCACCGTGGTCTTTCCTGTCCCTGCGGATGATAGCGGGCGCCAGGACGCCGTGCCGGGCAGGGAAAATGTCTGCGACGCGTGCGCGCGGTTGAAGAGCACGGCGAGGCGAACCTTGTCGCCGCTGTCGTTGTCCTTCGACGTCAGGATCATGCCGAGCGTCGAGAAGTCTGGCGCTTCCCACTCCGTCACGTGCATCGTCTCGCCCGACGGCGAGATCCATGCGACATCGCCGTTGCCGGTGAAGAACTCGAATGTCGAGAAGACATCGAAGCGCCGGCGCAGCGAAGCGATGAAGGCGGTGTGCGATATCAGGTCCTCGTCCAGCTTCGACCAGTCGACCCAGGTGATATCGTTGTCCTGGCAATAAGCGTTGTTGTTGCCGCGCTGGCTGCGGCCGCCCTCGTCGCCCGCGGTCAGCATGATGGTGCCGCGCGTCGCAAACAGGGTGGAGAGCAGGGCCTTCAGGTCGGCGCGGCGGCGGGCGAGGATGTCGGGGTCGCCGGTTTCTCCCTCGGCGCCGTTGTTCCAGGAATGGTTTTCGTTGTGGCCGTCGCGATTGTCCTCGCCATTGGCCTCGTTGTGCTTGCCCGCGTAGGAGACGAGGTCGTTCAGCGTGAAGCCGTCATGGGCGGCGAGGAAGTTGACGCTGCGGGTGGCTGTGGCGCCGTTGCGGGCGAAGATGTCGGAGGAGCCCGCCAGCGCCGAGGCCAGCGCGCCGGTCTTGTGGTGATCGCCGCGCCAGTAGCACCTGAGGTCGTCACGGACGCGGTCGTTCCATTCGAGGAAAGGGGCCGGGAAGTTGCCGAGCTGGTAGCCGCCGGGGCCGATGTCCCAGGGCTCGGCGATCATGATGCGATCCGCCAACACCTCGTCTTCCAGCATCGCCGTCAGTGTCCCGCCGTGGGCCTGAAAGCCGGATGCTGTACGGCCGATGATCGGCGCGAGGTCGAAACGGAAGCCGTCGATGCCGGCGTGGAGCACGAAATGGCGCAACGTGTGGATGATCAGCTGCCTGACGTAGGGGTGGTCGCAGGCGACGGTGTTGCCGGTGCCGGTGTCGTTGACCAGCGTGCCCGGCTGGCCATCGACGTGGCGCAGCAGGCTGAGATTGTCGAGGCCGCGCATGGAGAGCGTCGGACCGAAGCGGTCGCTCTCGCCGGTGTGGTTGAAGACCAGATCGAGGATGACACCGATGCCTTCGGCGTGCAGTTTTTCGACTGTGTCGCGCAGTTCGGCGATGCCGCCGGGGACGAGGCGCGGGTCGAGCGCCATGAAGGCGACGGGGTTGTAGCCCCAGCCATTGGTGAGGCCGAGCGGGGGGAGGTGGCGTTCGTCGATCCAGGCGGTGATGGGCATCAATTCGATGGCGTCGACGCCGATGCGCTTGAGGTGGGCGATGACCGAGGGGTGGGCGAGCGCCGTGATCGTGCCGCGCTGGGCCTCCGGCACGTCTGGATGCAGCATGGTGAAGGGGCGGACCGCGACCTCGTAGACGAAGCCGCCGGGGCGGAAGACGGGCTTTTGCGATGTGACATTGACGTCGCGGGTGACGATTGCCCGAGGGACGAGGTGCTGTGTGTCGGCACCAAATTTCGAGAGCAGCGGGTCAAAGCGGAAGGGGCGGTCGAGCTCTTTGGCGTAGGGATCCACCAGCAGTTTCGAGGCGTCGAACCAGAGGCCATCGTCGGGGGCGTAGGTGCCGTCGGCGCGGTAGCCGTAGCGGGCACCGGGGGTGATGCCTTCGACGAAGAGGTGGTGAACGTCGCCGTCGCGCGCCATCGGCAGGCGATCGGTCTCGCGACCGGTCTTGTCGAAGAGGCAGAGGTGGATGACGGTAGCGTCGCGGGAGCGGACGACGAAGGTCGCGCCGGTTTCAGTTAGGGTTACGCCTGGCGTGTCTTCGAAGGGTGAGGTCGGCATGCCGCGTTACCCCCCTCTGCCCTGCCGGGCATCTCCCCCGCAAGGGGGGAGATCGGCTGGGCGCACTGTTGGGTGCCCCGCTTCCTGCTCGAAGAATTCGCCGATGTGACGGTACTGTTTAGGCGAGCGGAAACCGCTTGCGATCTCCCCCCTTGAGGGGGAGATGCCCGGCAGGGCAGAGGGGGGTAGATGCATCCGCTGCTCCCGATCGGGCATTATGGAGGTGATCTCAGGTAATCACCGACGGCTGATCGCGGCCGGTGCGGGCCTTGATGTCGGCGATGGTTTCGGCGGCGGCGATGAGGTCGGCCAGCGCTTCCTGGGTTTCGATGTTGTGGCGGCTGGAGTCGGGCTCGTAGCGCTCGATGTAGACGCGCAGCGTTGCGCCCGAGGTGCCGGTGCCTGACAGGCGGAAGACGACGCGGGAGCCGCCCTCGAACATGATGCGGATGCCCTGATGCTCGCTGACCGACTTGTCGATCGGATCATGGTAGGCGAAGTCGTCGGCCTTGACGACCTTCAGTGCGCCGAAGGTCTTGCCGACCAGCGTCGGCAGCTGGGCGCGCAGGTTGTCGACGAGGCCGTTGGCGGCGTCGGTGTCGACGCCCTCGTAATCGTGGCGCGAATAGTAGTTGCGGCCATAGGTCTGCCAATGCTGGGTGACGATGTCCTGGACGCTCTCGCCGCGCACGGCCAGGATGTTTAGCCACATCAGCACCGCCCACAGGCCGTCCTTCTCGCGGACGTGGTTGGAGCCGGTGCCGGCGCTCTCTTCGCCACAGATGGTCGCCATGTTGGCATCGAGCAGGTTGCCGAAGAACTTCCAGCCGGTCGGCGTCTCGTACATGCCGATGCCGCGCTTTTCAGCGACACGGTCGGCAGCGCCAGACGTCGGCATCGAGCGGGCGATGCCGGTGAGGCCGCCGGAATAGCCGGGTGCGAGGTGGGCGTTGGCGGCGATGATCGCCAGGCTGTCGGATGGCGTCACGAAGATGCCGCGGCCGATGATCAGGTTGCGGTCGCCGTCACCGTCGGAGGCTGCGCCGAAATCGGGTGCGTCATCGCCCATCATCTCGTCGTAGAGTTCTTTGCAGTGGACGGGGTTCGGGTCCGGATGGTGGCCGCCGAAATCGGGCAGCGGCATGAAGTTGCGGACAGAGCCGGACGGTGCGCCGAGGCGGTTTTCGAAGATTTCCTTGGCGTAAGGGCCGGTGACGGCGCTCATCGCGTCGAAGGCGATGCGGAAGCCGAGGCTGACGAGGTTGCGGATGGCGCCGAAATCGAACAGCTCTTCCATCAGCGCGGTGTAGTCCTCGACCGAATCGAGAACCGCGAGAATCATGCCGCCCGGCAGTTCGTCCTTGCCGATGCGGTCGAGATTGACGTCGGGGAAGTCGGCGATCCTGTAGCTCTCGATCGTCTTGGTGTGGGCGTAGATCGCGTCGGTGATCTTCTCAGGCGCCGGGCCACCATTGCTGATGTTGTACTTGATGCCGAAGTCTTCGGTCGGGCCGCCGGGATTGTGGCTGGCCGAAAGAATGATGCCGCCGAAGGCCTTGTACTTGCGGATGACGTGCGAGGCAGCCGGGGTCGACAGGATGCCGCCCTTGCCGACGATCACCTTGCCGAAGCCATTGGCGGCGGCCATCTTGATCGCCTTCTGGATAACTTCCTTGTTGTAGTACCGTCCGTCGCCACCGATGACGAGGGTCTTGCCCTGATATCCCTCGAGCGAATCGAAGATCGACTGGACGAAGTTCTCGGCGTAGTTCGGCTGCTGGAATACCGGGACCTTCTTGCGCAGCCCAGACGTGCCGGGCTTCTGATCCTGATAGGGGGTGGTGGATACGGACTTGTTCATTTTCTGTCACTTGCCTTTCGGGGCGAGGCTTGAATAGAGGGCAGCATAGCGCTCGGCGCTTTTCTCCCACGAAACATCCGATTTCATGCCCTGCTTTTGCAATTGGGTCCAGACCTTTTGATCGGTGTAGAGATGTAGCGCACGGCGAACAGCGTGCAACAGACCTGACGCGGTCACCGGAGAGAATTGTATCCCGGTTGCCACTTTGGCTGCAAGGGCTGCGTGATTGGCGTCGATCACGGTATCTGCGAGGCCGCCGGTATGGGCGACGATCGGCACGCAGCCATAGCGCAGGCCGTAAAGCTGGGTGAGGCCGCAGGGTTCGAATCGCGACGGGATGATGATGGCGTCGCAGCCGGCCTGCATCAGATGCGACATCGGCTCGTTGTATCCGATCGAAACGCCGATGCGGCCGGGATGGCGGGCGGCGGCGGCGAGCAGCGAACCTTCGAGGGCCGGATCGCCGGAGCCAAGGATGGCGAGCTTGCCGCCCATGGCGACGATCTCGTCGGCGGTGGCCGCGATCAGGTCCATACCCTTTTGCCAGGTCAGGCGGCTGATGATGCAGAAGATTGGGGCGCTGTCCTGGTGGAGGCCGAAGAACTCGGCGACGGAATGGCGGTTTTCGGCGCGGCTCTTCAGCGTGGCCGCGGTGTAATGGGTGTGGACGACGGGATCGGTGGCCGGGTTCCAGATGTCGGCGTCGATGCCGTTGACGATGCCGTGCAGCGCCTCGAGCCGGCTGGCGATGACGCCTTCCAGCCCCATGCCGAATTCTGCGTCGAGAATCTCGGTGGCGTAGGAGGGGCTGACGGTGGTGATTGCATGTGCCGTCTTCAGGCCGCCCTTGAGGAAGCCGATATTGCCGTAATATTCGATGCTCTCGGTTGAGAACGCATGCGGCGGCAGGCGCAGGCCGGGCAGAATGTCGGCGCCGAACTGGCCCTGAAAGGCGATGTTGTGGATCGTCAGGATGCTTGGCAGCTCCGGCGTCGGGTAATAGCGCATGTAGACCGGCGTCATCGCCGCCTGCCAGTCATGGGCGTGGACAAGATCCGGGCGCCAGCCGGGCATCAGGCCGGCGGCGATTTCGGCGGCGGCCAGCGACAGGGCGGCGAAGCGGCGCCAGTTGTCGGGGTAGTCCTTGCCGGTTGGGTCGAGATAGGGGCCGCCCGCCCTGTCGTAATAGGCGGGGGCGTCGAGCACGAGGATATCGAGACCCTCGTGCTTCACTTCCAGGACCGTCGCGGGCTCGCCCAGCAGATCATCGAAGGTCAGGCGCACGACGGGATCGGTGATCGCCCGCATGACGGCGGGATAGCCGGGCATGAGGGTTTTCGTTTCCACGCCGAAGCGCTTGAGCGCGATGGGCAGGGCGCCGGCCACATCGGCCAGGCCCCCTGTTTTCACCAATGGGAAGACTTCGGACGAGACCGAAAGAACTTTCATCGCTTACAAATCCAGCTTGTCGATCATCGGTTGCGTGATGAGGCAGATGCCGCCCTCGGAACGGCGGAAACGCTTGGCGTCGAGAACAGGATCCTCGCCGACGACCAAACCTTCCGGAATGACGACGCCGTGGTCGATGACAACGTTGCTCAGCTGGGCGTGGCGGCCGATCTTGACGCTCGGCAGGACCACGGCACTCTCGAGCTTCGAGTAGGAGTTGGCGCGCACGCCGGTGAACAGCAGGCTGTTGTTCAGCGTCGCACCCGAGATGATGCAATCGCCGGCGACGACCGAGGAGGTGGCCGAGCCGCGGCGGTTTTCGTCGTCGTGGACGAACTTGGCCGGCGGCGAGATTTCGGCGTAGGTCCAGATCGGCCAAGACTTGTCGTAGATGTCGAGCTCGGGAACGATCGCCGTCAGGTCGATATTGGCCTGCCAGTAGGCGTCGATGGTGCCGACGTCGCGCCAGTAGGGCTCGCGCTCGAAATCGGAGCGAACGCAGGAATTGGCGAAGCGGTGGGCGACGGCCTTACCGTTCTTGACGATATAAGGGATGATGTCCTTGCCGAAGTCGCGGCTGGAGTTCGGATCGGCGGCGTCGCGGCGCAGTTCCTCGATCAGGAACTTGGTGTGGAAGACGTAGATGCCCATCGAGGCGAAGGCGCTCTCCGGCTTGCCGGGGATGGCCGGCGGATCGGCGGGCTTCTCGACGAAATCGATGATGCGGTCCTGCTCGTCGACATGCACAACGCCGAAGCCCACGGCTTCCATGCGCGGCACCTCGAGGCAGCCGATGGTGACGTCGGCGCCTGAATCGACATGCTGCTGCAGCATGTATTCATAGTCCATCTTGTAGACATGGTCGCCGGCGAGGATGACCATGTATTCGACGCCGTAGTCCTGGATGATGTCGATGTTCTGATAGACGGCGTCGGCCGTGCCTTCGTACCACTGCGTTTCGGAAACGCGCTGGGAGGCCGGCAGAATGTCGAAGCTTTCGTTTCGCTCGGGGCGGAAGAAGTTCCAGCCGCGCTGCATATGGCGGATCAGCGAGTGCGCCTTGTACTGGGTGGCGACGCCGATGCGGCGGATACCCGAATTGAGCGCGTTCGACAGCGCGAAGTCGATGATGCGCGATTTGCCGCCGAAATAGACCGCCGGTTTGGCGCGTCGGTCGGTGAGTTCCTTCAGGCGGCTTCCCCGGCCACCGGCAAGAACATAGGCCATTGCATCGCGGGCAAGTGGCTGAATGCGTTTTTCTACCATTGTATTCCTCCCACCAGTCTTCAAGTCTCAGGTTCAAGCATGATCGTTGCCAGCGGCGGCAGGGTCAGCGAGGCGACGATGGTGCCGCCCGCATTGACGGCCTGTACGCGGCCGCCATTGCCCTTGCCGCTGCCGCCGTAGATGTCGGCATCGGTATTCAGGATTTCCCGCCAGCGGCCCTCGAGCGGCAGCCTGACGGCGTAGTTCTCGCGGTAGACGGGCGTCATGTTGCAGATGACAGCCACCGGCTTTTCGCCGGGCGCCTTGCGCAGCCAGGCGAAGACCGAGTTCTCGTGGTCGTCGGCAATCAGCCACTCGAAGCCTTCGCCCTCGCAGTCGCGGGCGTGCAGTGCCGCCTTGCTGCGGTAGGTGAAGTTCAGATCCCGCACCAGCCGGCGCATGCCCTCGTGCATGCGGTACTGCAGCAGGTTCCAGTCGAGCGTGCCGGCCTCGTTCCACTCGCTCCATTGGGCGAATTCCTGGCCCATGAAGAGAAGCTTCTTGCCGGGGTAGCCCCACATCAGCGCGTAGTAAGCACGCAGGTTGGCAAACTTCTGCCAGTCGTCGCCGGGCATCTTGGCGATCAGCGAGCCCTTGCCGTGCACCACCTCGTCGTGGCTGAGCGGCAGGACGAAGTTTTCCGAATAGGCGTAGAGCAGCCCGAAGGTCAGCTCGCTGTGGTGATGCTTGCGATGCACGGGTTCGCGCTGCATGTAGCTCAGCGTGTCGTGCATGAAGCCCATGTTCCACTTGAAGCCGAAGCCGAGACCTCCCTCGTGGACCGGCTGCGACACCTTCGGCCATGACGTCGATTCCTCGGCGATGGTCATGACGCCGGGGTGTTCGGCGTAGATGCGGGTGTTCATCTGCTGCAGGAAGCGGACCGCCTCCAGGTTTTCGTTGCCGCCATACTCGTTGGGGATCCACTCGCCGTGCTTGCGGGAATAGTCGAGATAGAGCATCGAGGCGACGGCATCGACGCGCAGGCCGTCGAGATGGAACTTCTCCGACCAGTAGAGCGCGTTGTTGACGAGGTAGGACACGACCTCGGTGCGGCCGAAGTTGTAGATCGCCGTGTTCCAGTCGGGGTGGAAGCCCTTGCGTGGATCCTCGTGCTCGTAAAGCGCCGTGCCGTCGAACAGGCGCAGGCCGTGCTCGTCGGTCGGGAAGTGGGCCGGCACCCAGTCGAGGATGACGCCGAGGCCGACCTTGTGGGCGCCGTTGACGAAGCGGGCAAAGCCCTCCGGCTCGCCGAAGCGGGCGGTCGGCGCGTAGAGCCCCGTGGTCTGGTAGCCCCAGGACGGATCGTATGGGTGCTCGGTGATCGGCAGGAATTCGATATGGGTGAAGCCCATGTCGACGCAGTAGGGGATCAGCCGGGCGGCCATCTCGTCCCAGGAGAGGAACGTGCCGTCGTCGCGGCGCTGCCACGAGCCGGCATGCACCTCGTAGATCGAGATCGGCTGGCGGCGCTTGTCGGTCTCGCTCCAGTGCTTGAGGTGGGCTTCGTCTTCCCATTCCTGGATGAGTTCCGATGTGGCGACCGATGCCGTCTTCGGGCGCAGCTCGCTGCGCCGCGCGAACGGGTCGGCCTTCAGCGGCAGCAGCGTGCCGTTCTGGCCGATGATTTCGAACTTGTAGGCGGTGCCGGTCGGCACGTCGGGGGCGAAGATTTCCCAGATGCCGGCGCCGGTCCGCAGCCGCATGACGTGGCGGCGGCCATCCCAGTTGTTGAAATCGCCGACGACGGAGACGCGCTGCGCGTTCGGCGCCCAGACGGCGAAGTGGATGCCTTGAGCGCCTTCATGCTTGATCCAGTGGGCGCCCATCTTGTCGAACAGGCGCAGGTCGGATCCCTCGCGGGCATAGTAATCGTCCATCGGCCCGAGAACGGGGCCGAAGCTGTAGGGATCGGTGACGGCCCATTCGGCATCGCCGCGGCGGGCGCGGTAGCGCACCGGCACCTGCTTGTTGACCGCGACCGTGCCGGCGAAGAAGCCGTCCGGGTGCTGCGGCTTGAGTTCGCCGATCACCGTGCCGTCGAGCGACATGGCGGTGACGTCCTCGGCGCCGGGGATGAAGCAGCGGGCAACGTAAACGCTGCCCGACTTGTGGACACCCAGAACGGCAAACGGATTTGCATGGGCGCCAGCCAGGATGGCCGCTATTTCATCTGCCGAAATTTCCCAGGCAAGCTTGGCTTCGGGAGCAGCCTTCGGCGTTTTCATCCAGCTCTCCAGATTTCCTTGGCGTACTGCCGGATCGTGCGATCCGACGAGAACCAGCCCATGCGGGCGGTGTTGTGAATGGTTTTTTCGTTCCAGCTGGCCTTGTCGTTCCAGAGGTCGTCGACTTCGCGCTGGGCCTGGGCGTAGGCGTCGAAATCGGCGGCGACCATGAACCAGTCATGCGAATAGATGCCGTCGATCAGCTCCGCGTATCGGTTGCGGTCGTCGGGCGAGAAAACGCCGGAGCTGATGGCCGACAGAGCCTGCGAGAGCTCCGGCGAGCCTTCGATGATGGCGCGCGGATTGTGGCCGTCGGCGCGCAGGTTGGCGACTTCGTCGGCGCGCAGGCCGAAGATCTTGATGTTGTCGTCGCCGACATTGTCGCGCATCTCGACATTGGCGCCGTCGAGCGTGCCGATGGTCAGCGCGCCGTTGAGGCCGAACTTCATGTTGCCGGTGCCGGATGCTTCCATGCCGGCGGTCGAGATCTGCTCGGAGAGATCGGCGGCAGGCACCATGACCTCAGCCAGCGTGACGTTGTAGTTCGGCACGAACACGACCTTGAGCAGGCCGCGCACGGCCGGGTCGTTGTTGATGGTGCGCGCGACGTCGTTGATCAGCTTGATGATCAGCTTGGCGTTGTGATAGCTCGGCGCCGCCTTGCCGGCGAACAGCTTTACACGCGGCACCCAGTCCAGCTCCGGACGCGAGCGGATCTGGTCGTAGAGAGCGACGGCCTCGATGACGTTCAGCAACTGGCGCTTGTACTCGTGGATGCGCTTGATCTGGATGTCGAACATCGCCGACGGATCGATCTTCACGCCCATGCGTGACGCGACGAGATTGGCGAGCGCCACCTTGTTGGTGCGCTTCACGGCTGCGAACTTCTCCTGGAAGCTCGCATCGGTGGCGAACTTGTCGAGCGGCGTCAATTTTTCCGCATCGTCGAGGAAGTCGTCGCCGATCGCCTCGCGGATCAGGCCGGTCAGGCCCGGATTGCACTGCTGCAGCCAGCGGCGCGGGGTGATGCCGTTGGTCTTGTTGTTGATGCGGTCGGGATAGAGCTTGTGCAGGTCGGCGAAGACGGTGACCTTCATCAGGTCTGTGTGCAGCGCCGAGACGCCGTTGATCGAATGCGAGCCGACGAAGGCGAGGTTGCCCATGCGCACCCGGCGATTGCCGCTTTCCTCGATCAGCGAGATCGAACGGATTTCGGTCTCCGAGAAGTTCTTGGTCTTGCGGGCCTCGAGCAGCACCTTGGCGTTGATCGCGTAGATGATCTGCATGTGGCGCGGCAGCAGGCGCTCGAACAGCGGCACCGCCCAGCTTTCCAGCGCCTCGGGCAGAAGCGTGTGGTTGGTGTAGGCGATGGTGCCGCGCGTGATGTCCCAGGCTTGGTCGAAATCGAGCCCGTGGACGTCGCAGAGCAGGCGGATGAGCTCGGCGATGGAGACGGCAGGGTGGGTGTCGTTCAGCTGGATCGCCACCTTGTCGGGCAGCGAGGTGAAATCGTCATACTGCTGCAGGTGGCGGCGCAGGATGTCCTGCAGCGAGGCGGAGGAGAAGAAGAACTCCTGGCGCAGGCGCAGCTCCTGACCGGCCGGCGTGGCGTCGGCCGGGTAGAGGACGCGGGTGAGGCTTTCGGCCTTGTTGCTTTCGCGCAGCGCGCCGATGTGGTCGCCGGCGTTGAAGGCGTCGAGCAGGATCGGGTCGATCGGCTGGGCCGACCAGAGACGCAGCGTGTTGACGCGCTTGCCGCGCCAGCCGACGACGGGGGTGTCGAAGGCGGCGGCGATGACGCGCTCGGCCGGCTTCCAGACATAGCGCGGTTCGCCATCGGCGCCGTTGGCGACGTCGACCGAGCCGCCGAAGCCGATTTCATAGGCGCTCTCGCGGCGCTCGAACTCCCAGGGGTTGCCGTGGGCGAGCCAGCTCTCCGGCAGCTCGACCTGCCAGCCGTCTGCCATCTGCTGGCGGAACAGGCCGTGGACATAGCGGATGCCGTAGCCGTAGGCGGGGACATCGACGGTCGCCATCGATTCCATGAAGCAGGCGGCGAGGCGGCCGAGACCGCCGTTGCCAAGCGCCGCATCGGGCTCGAGGCCGGCGATGACGGAGACATCGACGCCGAGCGAAGCCAGCGCGTCGCGAACCTCTTCCATCAGGCCGAGATTGGACACGGCGTCGCGCATCAGGCGGCCGATGAGGAATTCAAGGGATAGATAATACACGCGCTTGGCGCCGGTGGCGTAGACCTTGCGGGTGCTCTCCATCCAGTTGTCGATGATGCGGTCGCGGACCACGAGGATGGTGGCGGTCAGCCAGTCGTGCGGCTTGGCGACCTTGGCATCCTTACCAATGCGATAGGTCAGGCGCTCGATGATTTCTTCTGCGAGTATTTCCGGCTTGGAACTGCGCGGTGCGGGAGAGGGGATGGTGGGCTTCGAAACGGTGGTCATCGTCAGTCCTCGCCAATTCTGGTTTTGTTTCAGTATGTTATACGTACTTCAATCGATTTACTCACGCACTATCGATGCAGTTTATGCACCGTTACTACGCAGTTGCAACAAGGGAAAATCAGCAAACGAAAAAATTGACGGAGGTGACGGCGGGATGACGGAAAGAACTTGATTTCAATCGGCTTTCTGATTTTGATAGACGCGATTTCCGTAACAACGAAAAGCCGCTCCGGTTTGTTCCGGAACGGCTTTTTTTGATTGGCGATCTGCTGCTGGCGCCCGCTCAGTTTGTCAGGCGGGTTACAGACTGTGTTGCCGTCTGGGCGATGCTGTCAAAGTCGTCGATCAGGTTTTCCATCGTCTCGGCCTCGAAGTAATTGCTGGTGGACGAGGCGCAGTATTTGAGCAGGCTTTTGCCCTTGTCGGGCGCCATGAATGCAACGGTGAACACGGTGATGCCAGCCGCCTTCGCAGCCTTGCAGGCATCGCGGACGTTCTGATCCTTGCCGCTATTCCAGTCCGAACTATTGCCGGTCATTTCACCGTCGGTCATAAGAACGATGTAGCGATCGGCATTCGTGTTCTTGTTTTTCGCGTGCTCGACGCTCTCGTTATCCTTGGCGTCGGTTGCCTTCTTGATGGTCGTCGTCGCCAACTCCATTGGCTCGGTCGCATCCGTACCGTCCTTCGCGGCCAAGGTCTTCACATAGTCTCTGCCGACAGACGTACCCCAGTTCATCGGGCTGACGCTGATGATCTTGTCACGGTAGTCCTTGAGCAGGCCGTTGTTGTAGGACATGACGCCCGTGCGAACCAGAACGTGCGTCGGGTCCGCGGCGTCGAGCGCATCGAACAGCTTTGCAGCCGCTGCCTTCAGCGCGTCGATCTTGATCACATAGGTTTTGCATTTTGTGCTTGGCTGGCCGTTGCTCTTCGTCTTGTAGACCGAGCACGTGCTGGTGTCGTAAGCCATCGAGCCGGACTGATCGAGCAGCAGTTCCATGGACAGGGCGCCCTTGGTCTGATCCGTACCACTGGCCGTCTGGCTCGAGGCGCCGATCGTCGTCGTCTTGAAGCCGGCTGCCTGTGCCAGGCCGCTCAGTTGCAGGGTATAGTTCGACGAGACGCTGACGCTGTAGCTGGTGGCGCTGCCGGATGTCGAAGTTGTGGCGGTTGCTGTGGTTGCATTCCGCAACGCCGTCGTGTCGCTTAGAAAATTCGCCATCTGACCGGCGAGGAAGTCCTTCGCGAAAGCCGATGCCCCTGATGTGGTGATCTTGCCGTCCGCCAAGGCCGATGCCGTGGCGAGGGCGGCGGAGTCAGCCGCGTCCTGCAGTTGCCGTTTCGACATCGTCGCATTGGAAACATCGATCGCCAAGGAAGCCGCGCCGATGGTCACTGGAAGCAGAAGCGCAGTCACCATCGCGAAGTTGCCGCCGCGATCGGTCGTCAGTCGGGAAATGCCATTCACTATGAAATGCCAGGTGCTCATCATGTTCACCATTGGTTGCTAATATTAATATGCGCATTCAATGGTTGAATGTGTTTAGGTTGCGCTTACAAAGTATCTGCAATTTTAACGAAATGGTGCTTTCCGGCACGCGGTTGAGACACAATCGCCGTATCTGTTGCATTTCGGTGTCATCTGTCGCGCCGGGCAAGCGGTTTCCAACCGTATCGGGCATTGCGGGCAACGTTGAAAAGCCGCCCCGGATCGGTCCGGAGCGGCTTTTGATCGGCCTCGAAATTGGATGGCCTACTGGGTCAGACGGACATAGTTGCCGTCGCTGCCGCTGCAATCGGCGCTGACCGTGTAGAAGAAGTCCTGGGTGGGGCCGCCGCCGCCGTCTTCCCACGCGTGGCTCTGCTTGGCGGCGCAACCGAAGTAGGCTTCAAGCGGATAGGCCGTCCCCTTCTGGAGCTGCTTGCCATCGACATAGAGCGAGTCCATCTGGTTGGGATTGTCGGTGCGAAGCGTGCTGTCGTAGACCTTGCTTGACGTCTGGTTCGTGGCCGTACATTTAACGGTTCGATTGGGGGAGACCTCTTTTCCGGAGTATCCGGTTGGGCAGTAGTCCTTCTTGATCTCCATCTTCAGGATCAGCTTGGTGTAGTTGCCAAGATCGATGGTTCCCGTCGCCGGAACCATCGTCATGGTGCCCTTGCCGTCGTCGGCCAATGTCGTCGGCTGGTAGACGATGGTAGCCAACGTCGTCTCGGCTGTGCTGCCGGGGCGCACGACCATAACGGAGATTTTCTTGTACCAGAAGCCCTTTGCGTAAGTCGGGTCGAAGGTGATGTTGGTTGGCTTGGCGGGCGCGATGGCACCCGCGCCGGCGGCGATCGCCACGGAATTGACGTTGGCGACCTTCATCAGCGACGTATCGACAGAAGCGTTCAGCGCGACCTTGAAGACGCGGCCATCGGCCGTCATCGTCGAGGTGACGTTGCCCGGCATCTGGGCCGAATAACCTTTTAGGAAATTCTTGGCGGCGGTGGTTGCCACGGACAGGTTGGTGCCGTCGAAGATCTTCCCGCCTTCGAGCGCTGCGGCGTCGGCAATCTCCTGCAGGTGGGTGCGTTGCGACGCAGCGTAGGAGTAATCGACCGCCACGCCGGCGACGATCAGCAGCGGCGCCGCCAGCAGGGCCGTCATCATGGCGAAGTTGCCACCGCGATCATCCAGCAGGCTGGTGAATCTTGTTTTCAGAAATTGTACGGTGCGCATCATGTTCACCTGCGTGGTTGCCCTAAACTGCAGGTATTGATGACCCATAATTATTTACGGGTATTGCATGCGCTCAGTCTAATTTTAGCGAGTTGTCACTTTTTCACGCGCATTTGGCGCTGACGATCCCGTTATTGCTTCAGCGGGATGACATCGACCGCCTGAACGGTGCGCTGACCGCCATAGCTTTTCAGCACGCCGATGACGGGCGCGACGTCGGAATAATCGCGGCCATAGGCGACGACGATGTGGTCGGTGCCGGCCGGAATGTTGTTGGTCGGGTCGAGCTCGACCCAGCCTGTCGTCTCGCCGCACCAGACGCGGACCCAGGCGTGCATGGCGTCGGCGCCCTCCAGCCGTTCCTTGCCGGGTGGCGGGATGGTGCGCAGGAAGCCGGAGACGTAGCCTGCCGGAATGCCGAGACTGCGCAGGGCGAGGATCATGATGTGGGAGAAATCCTGGCAGACGCCGCGCTTCAGCTTGAAGGCCTCGAGCGGGGTGGTGTCGACCGAGGTCGCATCCGGATCGTACTTGAAATCCTTGTGGATCGCGGCGCAGAGCGCGGTGGCGATCTCCAGCACGGTCAGCTTCGACTTGACGCTGCCCTTGGCGTAATCGGAGATCGCTGGGGTCTCGACGAGGCGCGGGCTGTTGCCGATGAAGTGGTGCGGCGAGCCGGGCTTCAGCGACCAGACGCCGGACAGTTCATCCGGCAAATCGGCAAGCACGGGGGAGAAGTCGGCTGATATCGAGTGGCTGTCGACCTGCACGCGGGCCTGCATGCGGATATCCAGCGTCTCGTGATGGGCGCGCAGCATGAAGGAGGTGGCGGGATGCTCGAAGAAGTCGACGAAGTTCGACTGCTCGTCGGGCGTCGGCGAAATCTTGATGGAGCCGGCGACGAGGCGCTGGCGATCGGGCAGCGACAGCGGCAGCAGCCGCATGATGTGGCGGGCGCCGGAGGCCGGTGAATCGTAGATGTAGCCCATGTGCAGCGACAGATCGTAAAGCACCGGCATCATCCCAGATAGGTTTGCGCGAGCAGGTCGGAGAGGTTCTCCAGCTCGCGTTCGAGGCTGCGGTAGGTCTCGTCGGTCATCGTCTCCGGCGTCATCACCGCGAGGCCGGAGCGCAGGCGCATGGCTTCGCGGTAGAAGGGCGACATTTGGCCGTTGCTCAGCGCATTCGGCAGCTGCTCGACCTCGCGCAGGATCTCGTTCATCTGGAACAGGATGGAGCGCGGGTTGAGCGGGTCGAGCGCCAGGAGGTCGGTGACCGTCAGGCGCGCGGTGTTGACGTTGTAGCGGCGGCGATGGGTCATGACGCTGTCGCCGATCTCCAGCAGCATGTCGAGCGCGCCATCAGGCGACTCGGGGCCGGACATGTGGCCGAGCAGGCGGGTCATGTGCAGCGCGCGCTCGATATGGCGGCCGAGCGACAGGAAGCGCCAGCCGGTGAAGCGGTACATGTTTTCGTGGACCAGACCGGCAAAGCCCGCCAGCTTGCGCAGCAGGATGGTCATCGCATGGCTGGCGTCGTCGCCCGGCGAAATCGTCGCGTGGAAGCGGCGGGCCGTCTTGGCGAGATCGGTCAGCGCCAGCCAGCCGTCGGGCGAGAAGCGGTCGCGGATGTTGCTGGCGGAATAGACGGCGCTGTCGATGTTGCGCAGCAGCGTGTCCGGCACCGCGTCCTCGGTGTCGATATCGACATTGCCGAGATAGTCGCTGACGTCGGCCAAGAGCGGCTGGCTCGGGTCGGCGGCCTCGGCGAAGCGGGCGTGCCAAGCGCGCAGGATGCGCAGCGCCCCTTCGGCGCGCTCGATGTAGCGGCCGAGCCAGAAGAGGTTGTCGGCGGCGCGGCTTGGCAGGCTGCCCGGCATGTTGCGGGTGAAGCTTGCCTCGGTGGGAAGCAACGTGTGGCGCTCGACCGGCTTGTCGGAAACGATCCAGACGTCGGCGGCGGCACCGCCCGACTGCATGGCGATCGCCGCGACGTCGTCGCCGGAGCCGATGCGGGCAAAGCCGCCGGGCATGATCTGCCAGCCGGTCTTGGTGCGGGCGGCGAAGACGCGCAGGCTCATCGGCCGCGGCACGAGCTTGCCGTTCACCCACGTCGGCGTGGTCGATAGCGTCACGGCTTCCTGGCCGACCAGCTTGGCACCGTCGGTCTCCAGCCATTCGCCGATCGAATCCTTGGCGGACGCGCGCAGCGCCGAGCCGAGCACGGATTCGCCGTTGTCGTCGAAGAAGGGCGCGCGCGAATAGGCCGGGCCAATCACCATCTTCTCGATGTTGGAGGCCACATGGGCGCGTTCGCTCTGCTGGCCGCACCACCAGGTGGCGATCGACGGGAGTTTGAGATCCTCGCCGAACAGTTCGCGGCAGATGGTCGGCATGAAGGCGAGAAGGGCGCGGGTCTCGATGACGCCGGAACCCAGCGCATTGACGATGGTGACGGTTTCGGCGCGCAATGCTTCCACCAGTCCGGGGGTACCGATGTGGGAATTCTGGTTGAGCTCGAGCGGATCGGCATAGGCGGAATCGAGGCGGCGCCAGAGCACGGTGATCGGCTTCAGGCCGGAGACGGTGCGCACCATCACCTTGCCGTTGACGACGGTAAGGTCCTCGCCCTCGAGCAGCATGAAGCCGAGGTAGCGGGCGATATAGGCGTGTTCGTAATATGTCTCGTTGGCGGGGCCGGGCGTCAGAACGGCGATGCGGTCGTCGCCACTGTGCTTCATGCCCTGCAGCGCATCGCGGAAGGCGCCGAAGAAGGAGGCGAGGCGGTGCACCGGGGTTTCGGCGAAGACGTCGGAGAAGGCGCGGGTGGTGGCGACGCGGTTTTCCAGCGCGAAGCCGGCGCCAGATGGCGCCTGGGTGCGGTCGGCGAGCACCCACCAGTTGCCATCCGGACCGCGGCCGATCTCGAAGGCGCAGAAGTGCAGGTAGTGGCCACCGGCGGGCGTGATGCCGGCCAGCGGGCGCTGGAATTCGGGGTTGGCGGCGATCAGCGCCGGCGGCAGGACGCCGTCTTCGACCAGCTTGTTCTCGCCGTAGATGTCGGCGACGATCGCCTCGAGCAGGTCGGCGCGCTGCACCAGACCGGCCGACAGTGTTTCCCACTCGCGCTCGTCGATCAGCACCGGGATGTGCGACAACGGCCAGGAGCGCTCGGCACTGCCGGTGCTGCCGTAGGCGCGGTAGAAGACGCCGGCGTCGCGCAGATAGCGGTCGGCGCGGGCAAAGCGCTCGGTCAGGTCCTTTTCCGGCATGCTGCTCAGATGGGCGATGAAGTTCTGCCAGACGGGGCGGATGGCGCCATTGGCATCGACCATCTCGTCGGCGACGCCTGATGGCGGCCTATAGCCAAGCGCCGCGTCGTTGCCGATGCGGGGCTTGGTCGTCTGCCGCAGCTCTCTTGCCGATTTCCTGGCCATGAAGTCCCAAGTCTTGCGTCGTTCAAATTCCGGCTGGACGCCTGAGATCCAGCGTCAGCGGAAACTCGGGCGATCCGGTTTCGACCTGCGGGATATAGCCGCCTGCCGTGTGGCCCCATGGTTCGAATCGCGCCAGGCGCCTGGCTTCCGCTTCGTTTCCATTGACCGGGAAGGTGTCATAGCTACGCCCGCCCGGATGGGCAACATGATAGATGCAGCCGCCGATCGAGCGCTTCGACCATGTATCATAAATGTCGAAGGTCAGCGGCGTGTTGACCGGCAAGAGCGGGTGCAATCCCGACGCCGGCTGCCAGGCCTTGAAGCGGACGCCGGCGACGGAAACGCCTGCGGTTCCTGTTGGCGTCAGCGGCACGGTGCGGCCGTTGCAGGTGACGGTGTAGCGCTGCGCATTGCCGGTTTCGAGGCGGACTTGCAAGCGCTCGACAGACGAGTCGACATAGCGCACGGTGCCGCCGACGGCTCCTTCCTCGCCCATGACATTCCACGGTTCCAGCGCCTGGCGCAGCTCCAGCTTGGAGCCCTCGTATTCGACCTCGCCGCAGAAGGGGAAGCGGAATTCGAGCTGGGCCTTGAACCATTCGGGGCTGACGTCGAAGCCGTTCTGCCGGAGGTCGGCGAGCACGTCCAGAAAGTCCTGCCAGACGAAATGCGGCAGCATGAAGCGGTCGTGGAGCGTCGTGCCCCAGCGGACGAACTTACCATCGGCCGGGTTCTGCCAGAAGCGGGCGATGAGCGCGCGCACCATCAGCTGCTGGGCGAGCGACATGCGGGCATTCGGCGGCATCTCGAAGCCGCGGAACTCGACGAGGCCGAGGCGGCCGGTGGGGCCGTCGGGCGAAAATAGCTTGTCGATGCAGATTTCGGCGCGATGGGTGTTGCCGGTCACGTCGATCAGCGTGTTGCGGAACAGGCGGTCGGTAATCCATGGCAGCGGCGTTGGGCCATGGCCGGGCGCGGGGATCTGGGCGAGTGCCGTCTCCAGTTCGTAGAGGCTGTCGTGGCGGGCTTCGTCGATGCGCGGCGCCTGGCTGGTCGGGCCGATGAACATGCCTGAAAACATGTAGGAGAGCGCGGGGTGGCGCTGCCAGTGCAGCACCAGGCTCTTCAACAGGTCGGGCCGGCGCAGGAAGGGGCTGTCGCCGGGGTTGGCGCCGCCGACGACGACGTGGTTGCCACCGCCGGTGCCGGTGTGGCGGCCGTCGATCATGAACTTGTCGGCGCCGAGGCGGGTCTGGCGGGCCTCTTCATAGACCGTGGTGGTGATGTCGACGCAGTCCTGCCAGTTGGAGGCCGGATGGATGTTGACCTCGATGACGCCGGGGTCGGGGGCGACGCGGATGACGTTGATGCGCTCGTCCTGCGGCGGAGAGTAGCCTTCGATATGGACGGGCAGGCCGATTTCGGCGGCGGCATTCTCGGCGGCGGCGATCAGCTCGAGATAGTCCTCGATGCGCTCGACCGGCGGCATGAAGACGCAGAGCCTGCCGTCGCGCGGCTCGACCGAGATGGCGGTGCGCACGGCGCCGCCGATCTCGCCAACGGTCTGCTCGACGCGGGCCTGGCTGCTGTCGTCGCTCTGGCGCGACGCCTCGGGCATGGCGCGGCCGGCGGGCACGAAGACCTCGGGCAGGGGCGAGCGCGGGATCGAGGGGTCGGCGGGGTGGATGTAGGGGAAGCGGGCCGGTGGCACGTAGGGCAGGGTGCCGAGCGGCAGGCGGTAGCCGACGGGGCTGTCGCCGGGAACGAGGAAGATCTTGCCGCGGCGGGTCTTCCACTTCTCGCTGATCCAGCGCTGGTCCGAAGCTTTGGCGTTCCAGGCCTGCACCGGCAGGATATAGCCGGTCGGCGTCGTCAGGCCGCGCTCGAAGACGCGGGCGATGCGGCTGCGCTCTTCCGGGTCGGTCAGCTTGGAGTTGGACGGATCGACATTCTCCGGCAGGCTGCCTTCCTTGATGATCCATTCGGCCGGGTCCTCATAGGCCGGCAGCACCATGTCAGGCTCGATCGCCAGTTCCCTGGCAATGGCGTTCAAGAGGTTGGAGGCGTCTTCGGCCTTGGCGCCGGTCTCCTTGCCTTCGCCGGCGATCAGCTGCGGGTTCTGCCAGATCGGCTTGCCGTCCTTGCGCCAGTAAAGCGAGAAGGTCCAGCGGGGCAGGCTTTCGCCGGGATACCACTTGCCCTGGCCGTAATGCAGGAAGCCGCCGGGGGCGAAGCGTTCGCGCAGCTTGCGGATCAGCTCATCGGCCTTTTCGCGTTTGGTCGGGCCGACGGCGGCGGTGTTCCATTCCTCGGATTCGAAATCGTCGATCGAGACGAAGGTCGGCTCGCCGCCCATGGTGAGGCGCACGTCGCCTGCTTGGAGGATATCATCGACCTTGCGGCCGAGCGCGTCGAGTTCGTCCCAACTGTCGTCGGAAAACGGCTTGGTGATGCGCGGATGCTCGGCGACGCGCGACACCGTCATGGCGAAGTCGAATTCTGTGTTGGCCTGGCCGAAGATGGCGCCGGAGATCGGGGCGGCGTTGCGATAGTGGGGGGTGGCGGCGAGCGGAATGTGGCTTTCGCCGGTCAAGAGGCCGGAGGTCGGGTCGAGGCCGACCCAACCGGCGCCGGGGAGGTAGACCTCGCACCAGGCATGCAGGTCGGTGAAATCGACTTCGGTGCCGGACGGGCCGTCGAGCGCCTTGAGGTCGGGCGTCAGCTGGATGAGATAGCCGGAGACGAAGCGTGCGGCGAGCCCGAGATTGCGGAGGATCTCGACCAGCAGCCAGCTTGAGTCGCGACAGGAGCCGAGCGCCAGCTTCAGCGTCTCCTCCGGCGTCTGGACGCCGGGCTCCATGCGGATGACGTACTCGATGTCTTCCTTCAGCCGGGCATTGAGGCCGACGATGAAATCGATGGTGCGCACGGGGGTGCGGTCGATGCCGGCGACATAGGCTGATAGCGCCGGCTCCATCGGCTGCGGCTGCATGTAGATCTTCAGGTCGTCGCGGATATCCTCGGGATAGGCGAAGGGCCAGGTCTCGGCGCTCTCCTCGATGAAGAAATCGAAGGGATTGTAGACGGTCATATCGGCGACGAGATCGACCTCGATCTTGAACTCGGTGACCGGGTCGGGGAAGACGTAGCGGGCCAGATAGTTGCCGTAGGGATCCTGCTGCAGGTTGACGAAATGGTTCGACGGCGAGACCTTCAGCGCATGGCTGATCACCCGCGTCTTCGAATGCGAGGCCGGTTTCAGGCGGATGATCTGTGGTCCCAGGCGGACCGGCTTGTCGTATTTATAGTGCGTCAGATGATAGATGCTGGCTTTGATCGACATGTCTTGCCTTATCTGGCGCCACATCTTCGTGCGGCATTGCTGTTCCCGGATGCAGTGTGTGCAATGCAGCGTGATAAAGCAAGGTGGGATGGAGGGCGGGTGGTTTGGAGGTCGCGCGTTCCTGCCGTATCACCATGTTGGATCGGAGATGATTTCATGACGACAATGACCGTAACGGAGCAGGGCAAGGCGACTTTGCCGGAAGAGGTGTTGGAGCATCTCGGGATCCGGCCCGGCGAGGCGGTCAGGATCGATCTGCTGCCAGATGGGCGGGCGGAACTCAAAGCGGGCAGCGGCAACGGTTCCTGGCATGAGCTGAGCGGCATGCTCGCGGACAAAGTCAACGGCAGAAGGCTTTCGATCGAGGAAATCAACGATGCCGTTGCCGAGGCCGGAACGGCCGGGATCACGATCAAGGTCGATCCGTTTCCCTCGAATGATGACCTTAACGGCCTTTGGGTGGAAGCCTGGGGTGATCATGACGCGCGGGATTTCGGCAAGGTCCTCGCTCGCAGCCTCGCCCATCTCGGAGCCTACGAGGGCCGACGTCTGGTGGGATTCGTCAACGTCGCGACGGATGGTGGTCTGCACGCATTTGTTCTGGATACCTGTGTCACACCGGCCATGCGGCGGAAGGGGATTGCTACGATGTTGGTCGAGGAAGCGATAAACGTTGCCCGAAACAGAGGCGCAACATGGTTGCATGTCGACTTTGAACCGCACCTGAGCTCATTTTATCGCGGTTGCGGTTTCAGATCGACAGAAGCAGGTCTCATTCGGCTATAGGATGGGCACGAGCCCTCCGTGTCGCTGATCGCCTCACCCTCTGGCAAATGTCACCACCGCCTTCAGCCCCAGCCCATCACCACCTGCGAGCAGGTCGAGCCGCGCATTGAACAGCTCGCAGATCTCCTCGACGATCGGCAGGCCGAGGCCGGCACCGGGGGCGGTGGTGTCGGTGCCGCGGGAGAAGCGCTGACGGACCGCGTCCAGCCTCGTGGCGGCGATGCCGGGGCCGTTGTCCTCGACTTCGAGGCGGACCGCATCCGGGGCGCCTGAGATGCGCACGGTGACTTCGGCGCCGGTGCCGGCATAGGCGATGGCGTTGCCGACGAGATTGCGCAGCAATTCGCCGATCAGCAGCGGCTCGGCGCGGACAAGCTCCGGCCGATCGCCCTCGAAGCCGAGATCGATGCCGGCGGCGGATGCCGTCGGGATGAGTTCGCCTGTGATCTCCTGGGCGATGGCGGTGAGGTCGATCGCCGATGCGGTCAGCGCCTCGCGGGCGGCGGCGGCGTCGATCTTGGCCATCAGCAGCAGCTGCGCCAGGATGCGCTCGGCATGGGCGACGGCCTGGTCACCCTTCAGCGCCACGGCCTGCGCCTCCTGGAGCGAGGTGGCACGTGATGACAGCGCCAGCTGGGTACGGATGATCGCCAGCGGCGTGCGCAGCTGGTGGCTGGCGTTGCCGGTGAAATTGCGCAGCGCATCGAGCGCCTGTTCGAGACGGACCATGAAGCCGTTGACGGTATCGACCAGCGGCTGCACCTCGCTCGGGACGGATTGCTCGATCGGGTGCAGGTCGTCGGGGCTGCGTTCGCCGATCGCGTCGCGCAGCTTGTAGAGCGGGCGCAGCGCCACGGTGACGGAAATCCAGACGATAACAGCGGCGCCCGCGATCATCACCGAGAGCCGCAGCGCCGAGCGCAACAGGATGGCGCGGGCAAGCTGGCGCCTGGCGATCGTGGTTTCGGCGACGGTGACGGTGAAGGGGACCGAGCGGATGCCCGTGGAGGCCGAGCGACGCAATGTGGCGACGCGGATCGGCTCGTTACGAAAACTGTCGTCGGCGAAGACGGCGTTGTCGCCCTGGGTTTCCTTCAGCACCGGGAGCGCCTGGTAGCCGGTGATGAAGGCGCCGGGCGGTCCATCGACGCGGTAGAAGACACGGTCCTGGGCGGCCGATGTCAGCATTTCCAGCGCGACATAGGGGATATCGACCTGCAGCGAGCCGTCCTCGGCGACGACGACGCGTTCGGCGATCGCCAGCGCCGAGCCGGCGAGGACGCGGTCGGAGACGATGTTGGAGGTCTGCACCGCCTCGCGATAGGTGTCGGCCAGCGCCACGACGCCGAGCACGGCGGTGGAGATCAGCAGCCAGAACAGCAGGCGGCGGCGGAGCGAATAGGCTGATGTCATGACGCCTCGGGCGCGGCGGCGTCCGGCTGCTTGTCGAGATAATAGCCGATGCCGCGGGCGGTTTTCACCGTCAGGCCGTATGGCGCCAGCCGCTTTCTCAGGCGGCTGACATATTGCTCGATGGCGTTGGCGGAGATGTCGTCGTCGAAGGCGGTCAGCGACTGGATGATGGCTTCCTTGGCAACCACCTTGCCGGCGCGCATGAACAGGATTTCCAGCAGGCCGAGCTCACGGGCCGGGATGTCGAGGGGCGTGGCGCCGGAGGAAAACGCGCGCGAGTTGAGATCGAGCGACAGGCCGCCGAAGCTGACGGTCGCCGAATGCAGGCCGGCCTGGCGGCGCAGGAGCACGCGGACGCGGGCCTCGAATTCGGAGATGTCGAAGGGTTTGATGAGATAGTC
The DNA here is from genome assembly GCA_900470805.1 of Hyphomicrobiales bacterium. Taxonomy (GTDB): domain Bacteria; phylum Pseudomonadota; class Alphaproteobacteria; order Rhizobiales; family Rhizobiaceae; genus Rhizobium. Next base: position 59,898 of record UCCA01000030.1, read on the forward strand.
GTCGGCGCCGAGGTCGAGGCCCTTGACGCGCTCTTCCGGCGTGCCGCGGGCGGTGAGGATCAGAACTGCCGCCTGGTTCTGGCGGGCGCGCATGGCGCGCAGCACGTCGAGGCCGTCCATTTCGGGCAGGTTGAGATCGAGGACGACGAGATCGAAGGCTTCGGCCGACGTGACCGCATCGGCGGATGCGCCGTCATGGACGACATCGACGGCGTGGCCGGTGCCGCGCAGGATCGCCGACAGCCCGTCGGCCAGCGCGATATTGTCCTCCACCAGTAGTATGCGCACGGATGTTCCCTTGCTTTTTGTCAAAGACTACAGGGCGGCGGCGGCGCTGTCACCGTCCGTCGTGCGCCGGCTTTCGATAGGGCCTCACTGCTGGGCGATCGCCTGCATCAGCGTGATGAAGCGCGGGTCGGCGCGGATGTTGTCGAGGTCGGAATCGTTGTCGAACCAGCCGATCTGGTAGAAGGAGCTGTTGGGAAGAAGCTTCTCCAGCAGTTCGATGGCGCGGTCGATGTCGCCGAGCACGGCGTGGACGCAGACGGCGTTGTAGCGGGTGATGACGTCGTGCGGGTCCATGGCGAGCGCCCGGGTGATCCAGGAGACGGCGCGGGCGCGGTCGCCGATCTGGGCGTAGGCCAGTGCTGCGCGATGCACCGGCGCGGCGTTGCCGGGGTTCTGTTCGGCGGCGCGTTCGGCCCGCGCCGCACCCTCGCTCGCCCATCGGCGACCCTCGACCGGGCGGCCGAGCGAGCGACAGGCGGCGGCGAGCAGCACCGGCGAAACGTAGTCATCGGTGTAGAGAGATGCGGACCGCTCGAAATAGAGGATGGCGGCGTCGAACTGGCCGCGCTTGAACAGGCGGTGGGCGTAGTGGAAATTGGCCTCGAACAGATTGGGGTCGAGTTCAAGCGCGCGGGCGAAATAGGTGTCGGCCTCGTCGTCGCGATCGTCGTGGTGCAATGCGATGGCACGCGCGGCGTGGGCTTCGGCGAGATCAGGATCGAGCGCCAAAGCCTTCGATGTCATCTCGAGGATCTCGTGGATCGGCAGCTCGGCCGCGTACCAGATGTAGAGGGCGGAATCGCAATCGGCGATGCCGGCATAGGCGCGGGCATAGTCGGGGTCGAGTTCGATCGCCTTGGCGAACATCCGTCGGGCCAGCGTCAGGTAGGACATGGTCATGGTACGGGCGAATTTGCGGCCGCGCAGATAATAGGTGTAGGCCTCGACATTGGTGGTCGGGTCGCTTTCCAGCGCGCGCACCTCTTCCGGCCGCATCTTCACCTTCAGCTGTCCAACGATGGCGTGGGCGATCTCGTCCTGGATTGCGAAGATGTCGGTGAGGTCGCGGTCGTAGCGATCGGCCCACATGTGGTCCTCGCTGCAGGCGTCGATCATCTGGGCGCTGATGCGCACGCGTCCGCCCGAGGTGCGAACACTGCCCTGCAGGACATAGCGGACCGACAGCTCGCAGGCGATCTGGCCGATCTTCATGCTGCGGCCCTTATAGGCGAAGGTGGTGTTGCGCGGCGTGACCAGCAGGCCCGAGATCTTCGACAGGTCGGTGATGATGTCCTCGGTCAGGCCGTCGGAGAAATACTCCTGGTCGGGATCGCCGCTCATGTTGGTGAAGGGCAGGACGACGATCGAGCGGTCGCCGGCGGTGGGTGTTTCGGAGGCCTCCGCCGATGTGTCGTCCAGATGGTCGAACAGAACGGCGTAGACGTGGACCTGCTTCTCGATGTTCTTGAGCGCCTGACGGCCGCGGTCTTCGAAGCGCAGGTCGAGGCGGGTGCCAACGTGATCGCATACCGAGGCCGAAACGGCGATGCCGCCGGGATCGGCGACCGCTTCCAGTCGTGCCGCGACATTGACGCCGTCTCCGAAGATATCGCCGCCTTCCACAATCACGTCGCCCAGATTGACGCCGATACGGAAGCGAATGCGACGGTTCTCGGGCACGCCCTCGTTGCCGCGCGCAACGCCGCGCTGAATATCGACGGCGCAGGCCACGGCATTGACAACGCTCGAGAATTCGATGAGCAGGCCATCGCCGAGCAGCTTTACCACGCGGCCGCCATGCTGCACGATCGCCGGCTCGACGAGTTCGCTGCGGTGGCGGTTGACGGCGGCCAGGGTGCCTGCCTCATCGACGCCCATCAGCCTGCTGTAGCCGACGACATCGGCGGCGAGAATGGCTGTCAGTCGTCGCTCCAATGCGTCCTCCGACATTCTGGCGAGGTTGATCTCTTCTGGGGTGGCACAAGTCTAGCGTTTTTGCGCTTTGTTGTCGCGCATTACGGTTACGCCTTTGGAGGAGCATGGCGAACGTGGTGGGAGCGTGCCCTAGCTTGTGCTCCGCCCACCGGTCATGCATTCTGCCCGCATGAGGAGACTGCCATTTCTGATCTGTCTGCTGCTCTGTCCGGGGCTCGCCCTGGCGGAACCGGTGTTCTATCCGGCGTTATCGGGAGACGCCGACGCGCCCGTGCTCGTCGTCTATTCCTCGCTCGACGAGCCGCTGGCGCAGCCGATGATCCGCGGGTTCCAGACGGCCAATCCCGATGTGTCGGTGAAATACGAGGACATGCTGACCGGTGAGATCTATGACCGGATCGTGCGCGAGACCGATGCCGGGCAGAAGACCGCCGACTTCGCCTTTTCGTCGGCGATGGACCTGCAGGTGAAGCTTTCCAACGACGGCTACGCGCAGCCGAGCAACCTGCCGATGAGCGGCCGCTGGCCGAAATGGGCGAATTGGCGCAACACGGCCTATGCGCTGACCTTCGAGCCCGCCGTCTTCGTCTATCACAAGCCGAGCTTCGCCAACGAACAGCCGCCGAGCTCGCGCGCCGAGTTCGTCGATTATCTCAAGCGCAAGGGTGACGCGGTGCACGGGCGGATCGGCACCTATGATATCGAGCGGTCTGGCGTCGGCTTCCTGTTCATGGCGCGCGACCAGGAGCAGTTCGGCGATATCTGGTCGGTGATCGGGGCGATGGGGGCGGCGGGCGTCAAGCTCTATTCGACAAGTTCCGCCATTCTCGAACGTGTCTCGGACGGGCGCTTCGTGCTCGGCTACAACATCCTCGGCTCCTATGCCGCCGACTGGGCGAAGCGGCATCCCGAGGTCGGTATCGTTCTGCCGAAGGATTATACCGTCGTCATGTCGCGGATCGGGCTGGTGCCGCAGGCGGCGGCCGATCCGGAGCTCGGGCGGCGCTATCTGTCGTTTTTCATGTCGAAGGAGGGGCAGACGATCATGGCGCGCGAGCTGCAGATCCCGGCCGTCAGCCCGGAGGTGACCGGCGACAACACGGCGAACACGATGCAGGAACTGCTCGGCGCGCAACTGAGGCCGGTACCGGTCAGCCCCGGACTGATGGTCTACCTCGACCAGGTAAAACGGGCGCGGCTGATCGCGCACTGGAACGAGGTCCTGCGCCGGCAATAAGCGCCAGACGTGCCGTTTCGTGTCAATGATCTCCACTGGGTTGCATAAGTATATCCTCACATGTTTTCATTGAAATCATGAGTCAATTCACATTCTGTGCAAAGAATACCGAAGCTGAAAATTTGCGGCATCGCGCACTATTCTTTTAACGCTTGCAGGCCATATTAGGAAATTGGAAGGGTCGGGAACCAATCGTCTGGTCGGACGTTATCGGGTCTCAGAGGCAACGTGCGTAATGGGCAATCCTGCATGAAAATTCTTATCGTCGAAGACGAGCTGCTGATCGCGCTCGATCTTGAATCCATCGTGGAGGATCTTGGCCATACCGTGATCGGCCCGGCCCGAACGCTGGACGAGGCGCTGAAGCTTGCGGGAGACGCCGAGGTTGCGCTTGTCGATGTCCAACTGGCCGACGGCGTAACCGGTCCCGCGATTGCCGAGCGCCTTTCCGGCGAGCACGGCGTTACCGTGGTGTTCGTCACCGGCAATCCCGAGATGGTTCGCGACAACCGCAATGCCATCGGCGTGGTGTCGAAGCCGCACTGGCCGGAGAAGGTGTCGGAAGCACTCGACTACGCCGCGGCGATCCGTTTCGGCAAGTCGCTTATTTCGCCACGCTTCCTGATGCCGCTGGCCTCCTGAACTCTCTGATATAAAGCCACCTGTCTTATTGAAATGACGCGCGACGGCAAAGGCGATATGGATAATCGTCGGCGTTTCGTCGATATGAGGATAGTCCGTGGTCCACGACTTTCAAAACGACATCGATGACGTTGCCGCGATCGAAGTGGTGCCGTCGATCCTAGAGGTGATGCAGGCGACCACGGGCATGGGCTTCGCGGCCGTGGCGCGTGTCACGGAAGAGCGCTGGATTGCCTGCGCGGTGCTTGATACCATCGATTTCGGGCTGACGCCGGGTGGCGAACTCAGCGTCCGGTCGACGATCTGCGACGAGATCCGTGACAATCGGCAGCTTGTTGCCATCGATCATGTCAGCGAGAGCGCCACCTGGGCCAACCACCACACGCCGCTGCAATACGGATTCCAGAGCTATATCTCGGTGCCGATCATTCTCGGCGACGGATCGTTCTTCGGCACGCTCTGCGCCATCGATCCCAATCCCGCGCAGGTCGACAATCCGCGCGTGATCAGCACCGCGAAACTGTTCGCCGACCTGATCGCCCGCCATCTCGATGCGCGGCGGCAGCTGGTGGAGGCCGAGCAGCGGTTGAGCGCAGAGCTGGAGACATCGCATCTGCGCGACCAGTTCATCGCCATCCTCGGCCATGACATCAAGAACCCGGTGGCCTCGATCGACGCGGGCGCACGACTGTTGCGCAAGTCGGTGACCGATCCGCAGGCTAAGGTGATCCTCAGCCTGATGGAGCAGAGCGTCAAGCGGGTCTCCAACATCGTCGAGAACGTGATGGACTTTGCCCGAGGCCTCGGCGGTGGCATGGCATTGCGGCCCGAACCGACGCCGGTCGATGAGATGCTTCAGGATATCGTCGCCGAGTTCGCGCAGCTTTACCCGGACCGCCGGATCGAGACGCGGTTTGCGGTCGGCAACAGCCTCTATGTCGATCGCGGCCGGCTCGGCCAGCTGTTCGCCAATCTGTTGTCCAATGCCATCGTGCATGGCGGCAAGGACGGATCGATCCGCTGCGGCACCGGTGAAACAGACGGGGTGTTCGAGCTTTGGGTTGCCAATTGCGGCGTGCCGATCGCGCCGGAGGTCGTTTCCGGCATCTTCATGCCGTTCAAGCGGCGCGGTGCACAGGGGGAGGGGCTTGGCCTCGGCCTTTATATCGCCGCCGAGATCGCCAGGGCCCATGGCGGCACGCTGGCGGTTGTGTCCGATGACGAGGAAACGCGGTTCACCTTGCGAATGCCGGCGATTGTCTCGGCGAACGAGAAGGCGGCCGAGTAAGGCCGCCGAGGTTTTTGTCCGCTCGGCCCGTCTCAATGAAGCGGGCTCACTACGGACGTTTGTTTCTACCTGAAGCGGCAGGGGCGCTGCGCGTTGGACAGCAGTTCCTGCTTGGTGGCGAAGGAGCCGAAAAGCTTCAGCAGCCGCTGCTCCTCGTCCTTTTCCAGTCGGTGTCGGCGGGAAAAATCGGCAACGCTCCAGACTTCCCGCAGCCGGTCGTTCTGGCGGTCTTCATCGATCTGATTGATGTCTATGTGCGTGCTCATGGCGAACTCTCCCCTACTACTTTCGCCTAACGTGGAAACCGCGCCCGGGTTCCATCGCCTCCAAACAAATTCATGCAAATCTTTGCGCTGGCGAATTGCGGCAAAAAAGTGTCGTCCGGAACTGGATAACTGGCGGATGTCAGCTAAATGACAGCTTGTTGTGGTCGGGTTCGGTAACTTCAGCTCCGTGGAGGCGGACAGGTGAAGTTTCGGGAGGAGACTTGCCAGACATAGCCGACGCCTGGCGTCCGCATGCGGTGTTCCTTCCCGAATCCATCGAGAACAATGCGTGGTTCCTCAGCCGCGCCTATGGAGGACACATCGTGAAGCACATTTTCCTGACGAGCATCTTCGCAGCGGCAATCGCCCTGCCGGCCTATGCTGCCGACTACACCATCATGGCGCCGGCCGCGCCCGGCGGCGGCTGGGACCAGACAGCCCGTTCGCTGCAGACCGTGATGCAGAAAGAGGGCATCTCGAGCAACGTTCAGGTGATGAACGTTCCGGGCGCCGGCGGTACCATCGGCCTTGCCCAGTTCACCGGCCAGAACAGCGGCAACCCGAACGCACTGATCGTCGGCGGCTACGTCATGGTCGGCGCCATCCTGACCAACCAGTCGCCCGTCACGCTAAAGGATGTCACGCCGATCGCGCGCCTGACCGGCGAGTATGAAGCGATTGTCGTTCCCACGTCTTCCGACATCAAGACCATGGCCGATCTGGTCGCCAAGCTGAAGGCTGATCCGGGCTCGGTGTCCTGGGGCGGCGGTTCGGCCGGTGGTACCGATCATATCGCGGTCGGTCTGATCGCCAAGGCATCGGGCGTCGATCCGACGAAGATCAACTATGTCGCCTTCTCCGGTGGCGGCGAAGCGCTGGCGGCCATTCTCGGCGGCCAGGTGACGGCTGGCGTTTCCGGCTACGGCGAATTCGAATCGCAGGTGAAATCGGGCCAGCTCCGGCTGCTCGCGGTCTCCGGCGATGAGCGCATCGCGGGCGTCGACGCGCCGACGCTTAAGGAAGCCGGCATCGACGTCAGCCTGCAGAACTGGCGCATGGTGGCTGCCGCTCCCGGACTGACGCCCGAGCAGACGGCGGCCGTCACGGCGGACTTCGACAAGCTCTCCAAGTCGGCCGGCTGGCAGGAACTCTTGAAGACCAAGGGCTGGGCCGACACCTACCTCGCCGGCGACGCCTTCAAGGCGCAGCTCGACAAGGACGTCGCTTCCACCGAAGCCATCCTCAAAGATATCGGACTTGTTCAATGAGCCTGGGCAACCAACCCTTGGCAGAAAAGCGCCGCCCTGATTGGGCGGCGCTGGTCATTGCCATCTGTCTTTTCGCCGTCGCTGCCGTGATGCTGTGGGACGCCTCGCATATGCGCGTCATCGCCCAATATGACCGCATCGGACCGGCAACCGCGCCGAAGGTCGTCGCCTTCGGGTTGATCGGGCTCGGCATCTGGACCGTGTTCGAAGCGTTTCGCGGCGAGTTTCCGGAGCGCGAGCGGCAGGAAATAGCGCCGGTCATCTGGGTCGTTGCCGGGCTTGCAGCGCAGATGCTGCTTCTGAAGGTTGCCGGCTTCTCGATCGCAACCGGCTTGATGTTTGCCTTCACCGCGCGCGGCTTTGGAAAGCGCAAGCTGTGGTTCTCGATCCCGTTCGGCATCGTCTTGAGCTTCGTCGTCTGGGCGATCTTCTCGCAGCTCCTGAAACTCACGCTGCCCGCCGGGCCGCTTGAGCGACTGTTCTTCTAGGAAATTGGCGATGAACACATTCGAATTCCTGTTCCAGGGCATCCTGGTCGCCATGCAGCCGATGAACCTGCTCTATGCCTTCATCGGCGTGACGCTGGGCACCGCCGTCGGCGTCCTTCCCGGCATCGGGCCGGCGCTGACCGTGGCGCTTCTGTTGCCCGTAACTTACCAACTGGACCCCGCGGGATCGCTGATCATGTTCGCCGGCATCTACTACGGTGGCATGTATGGCGGCTCGACGACGTCGATCCTGCTGAATACGCCAGGCGAAAGCGCCTCGATCGTCACCGCGCTCGAGGGCAACAAGATGGCGCGCGCCGGGCGCGGCGGGCCGGCGCTGGCAACGGCGGCGATCGGCTCCTTCGTCGCCGGCCTGATCGCGACGCTGGGCCTGGCCTTCATCGCGCCTTATATCGTCAAGCTGGCGCTGGTGTTCGGGCCGCGCGAGTATTTCGCGTTGATGGTGCTCGCCTTCGTCACCGTGTCGTCAGCTTTTGGCGACTCGGCGCTGCGGGGTCTCACCTCGCTGTTCATCGGCTTCGCGCTCGCCATGGTCGGGATCGACCAGCAGACCGGTCAGGCGCGGCTTTCCTTCGGCGTGCCCGATCTGCTTGACGGTGTCGAGGTGACGACGCTCGCGGTTGCCATGTTCGCGATCGGCGAGACGCTCTATATCGCGGCGCAGGGCAACAGCATTGAGGAGAAGGTCGAGGCGGTCAAAGGTTCGCTGTGGATGACGGCGGAGGATTGGGGCCGCTCGTGGAAGGCGTGGCTGCGCGGCACGCTGATCGGTTTCCCGATCGGCGCGATGCCGGCGGGCGGCGCCGAGATCGGCACGTTCCTCTCCTACGCCACCGAGAAGAAGTTGGCGAGGAACCCGGAAGAGTTCGGCCATGGCGCCATCGAGGGCGTCGCGGGACCTGAGGCGGCCAACAATGCGTCGGCCGCCGGTACGCTGGTGCCGCTGCTGACGCTTGGCCTGCCGACCACGGCGACGGCGGCGATCATGCTGGCAGGCTTCCAGCAATACGGGCTGCAGCCGGGTCCGCTGTTGTTCGCCAACAATCCGCAGCTGGTCTGGGGTCTGATTGCCAGCCTGCTGATCGCCAACGCCATGTTGCTGGTTTTGAACCTGCCGATGATCGGGCTATGGGTCCGTCTGCTGACCATTCCCAAGCCATGGCTATACGCCGGCATCCTGCTGTTCGCGACGCTTGGCACCATCGGCGCCAACCCGTCGGTGTTCGAGCTCGGCATGCTACTGGCGTTCGGCATCCTCGGCTACATCATGCGGCTGTTCGGCTATCCGATCGCGCCTGCCGTGGTCGGTCTGATCCTGGGGCCGCTGGCGGAGCAGCAGCTGCGACGGGCGCTCGCCATCAGCCAGGGCGACGTGACGACGCTTGTGATGTCGCCAATCGCGGCGGGTCTATTGATTGTCGCGGCGGCGGCCTTCCTGATCCCGCTGATCCTGCGCATCCGGGGCCGCGGTCAGGTGCTGTCGCAGCTGGCGGCCAACGAAGACTGAGGCACCCCAAAACCTGCCGGCCGGCGGCGACATCCGCCGGCCGTTTTCGTCTTCGCGTCACTTCAATTCAATTCAGTAGGCTCTGGGAAGGACCATCTTCCGTCCAGAACTTCGGCCTTCGGGCGGTAGAGGCGGACGATGTAGTTCCAGCCTTTCATGACGGGCAGGCAGTTGTCGGTATCCTGCTTGCAGCCGCCGAACTGGACCTTGACCGCGCCGTCTGCGCCCTTTTTGGCGGTGATGTTGTTAATGTTATAGGCACCGAGCTTGTTCTTCTCGTAATAGCCCTTTTCGTTGTAGAGGCTGATCGACCAGAAACCGTCGACCGGCACATCTTTCGCGGTCAATGTGTAGACGGTCTTGCCGTCATTCTTCGGGGGCACGACGTTGAGATAGAGCGCATCCTTCTCCGGATTGCCGCCCCAGGCGGATGCCGAGCCCAACAGGCGTCTGACCGGATCGACCTCCTCTTTTCGACCGAACATGGTCTTGGAATCGGGAAGCGTCGCAGCCAGAACGAGCAGGGCCTTGCGAACCTTCTCCTGGCTGGCCTTATCCCATCGTGGCACCTCGAACTTGCCGGGACCGCCCGGCTGCTCCGCCTTGATCGCATCCTGCAGTTTGTGAACGGCGGCGACGTCTTCCGGCGAACCGGGATCGACCAGCGTGCGGATGCCGACCAGCACGTAGCGGGTCCCGACATTTTCCTTGGTCAGCACGTGCGGCGCGGTGTCGTAGCCGACCTCCTGGGTGTACTGGTCCTCGTTGATCACCTGCAGCGACATGAAGCGATTGTCGGATGGCGGCAGGGTGACGGTAACAGGGCCGGCATCGAGGTCGAAGACGGCGGCCGAGTAGAGCGTGTCGCGGTTCAGGCGGATGACGGTCTGGTTGTCGATGGTCGCCGGCTCGCGGTGGTGAGTGAACTTGCCGAAGCCGCCTTCCTTGACCATTCGGCCAAAATAGAGGTCGCTTTCGGCGCGCGGGAAACTTTCGGCGGTAACCGCAACGGCGTCGGCCGCCAGCACTGCCGCCGTCTGAAACGCGGCGATCGTCAGAACCGCGGTCGCGATCAGCAGCCTTCGGGTGTTTCTGGACATGGCTTTCCTCCATTGGGCGTGGAGAAAGCTTAGCCGGGGCATGGGCGCCGGCTAAGTACGCAACCGTAACACCGGGGTAAATTTCGCCAAGTCGTTGAAGCTAGAGGTGCTTGAGGAAATCCACCACCCGGCGGGTCAGAAGTGCGGTGGCGTCGGAATCATAAGACGGCAACGAACTGTCGGCGAAATAGTGCTGGTCGCCGGGATAGAGGAACAGCGCGGCGTCCTTCGCGGTATTCAGAATTTCGCGCGCGGCATCGAGGTCACCTTCTTCAATAAACATAGGGTCGGCCTCCATGGCGTGAATCTGTACGGGCACGCCATCCGGCCATGGGCCGAAAGACCACTCGCCGGATAGCGGGATGCAGGAGTGGAACAGCAGCGCGCCGCGCGCACCCGGCCGTGTCTGCGCCAGCTTCTGGGCCGGCAATACGCCGAAGGAGAAGCCGGCATAGACCAGCGGTGCCGAAAGTTCGTCGGCCAGCGCAACGCCCCGCTCGCGCATCGCCTCGAAGCCACTGGCCCTGATATAGGCCATACCCTCGTCGATGCTGTTGAAGATGTGGCCGTCGAAGAGATCAGGCGTGTGGACGACATGCCCCGCCTGTCTGAGGTGATCGGCGAAGACGTGGATGCCGGGTGTCAAACCGAGCGCGTGGTGGAACATGAGGACTTCAGCCATCGGTCACCTCCGGGAGGGATAGTTATGGCAGGGAAGGGGGAAGTCCATGGCCGGTGGGGAGCGCAACCTGAGAAGCCAGTGCCGGCGCTTGTCACGCCGGCACTGGCTTGTCTGCCTCGGTATAATTTAGAGACCGGCTTCCGCGACCCAGAGTTCGGCGTCTGCGCCGCCTGGAATGTAGAGTGGAGCGGAGGGGTCGGTGGCGGCGCGCCAGACCGCCTCGGCAACGTCGGGAGCATGGGTCACCGGACCGGTATCATCCTGGACAGCCTTCACGAATTGCTGGATCAACGGCGCATAGTCCTTGTCATCCAGACCACGCAGATGCGGCCGCGCGTTCTTGCCGAAGCTGGTCTCCGGCGAGCGACCCGGCAAGACGATATGCACGCGCACGCCGAACGTCTCCATCTCGATCGCCAGGGTTTCGGTGAAAGCGTTCACCGCAGCCTTGCTCGCCCGGTATACGCCGATCACCGGCAGCGCCTTCACGGTTACCGTCGAGGTAACGTTGATGATGACCCCCGCCCGGCGCTCACGCATCTGGGGCAGGACCCCCTGGAGCATCGCCAATGTGCCGATGGTGTTGGTCTGGAACAGCGACTGCACCGTTTCCGGCGCCGTCAATTCGACCGGCGAGGGCGCGCCGAAGCCGGCATTGTTGACCAGGACATCGATGTGACCCGCTTCGTTCACGGCTGCCTCGATGCTGGCCGCATCGGTCACGTCGAGTTGGAGAATGCGCAGGCGTTCGGATGCCGGCAGCAGCTCCGGATCGGGTCGGCGCATCGTTGCGATCACGTCCCAACCCCGTTCGAGAAACAGTTTCGCCGTCTCGAGGCCGAAGCCAGAGGAACAACCGGTGATCAATATCGTAGACATGCGCTTCTCCAGAACAAAAGGAATTTTGTCAGGGTAGTGACCGGGAAGAAGACTTGATATAGGTAAAGGTCCTCACTTCTTTAGCATCAGTCCTGATCATGATCATCGATCCCCTTGCCGACATCGTCACATTGCTGCAGCCGGCAGCGCGCTTTTCGAAGCTTGTCGAATGTGCCGGCGCCTGGCGGATCGAGCGGGACGCGACGGGCGAGCCATTCTACTGCGCGATCCTGGAAGGGCATTGCCGCGTGACGTTTGGTGGGCAGCAGCAGTTCACCCTCCATGCCGGCGATTTCATGCTCGCGCCTGCCATGCGCGACCTCGTCAACGAGAGCATCGATGCCCCGGACGATCTGCCGGCGATGATTCCAGTACAACTGGACGACGGCCGCTTTCGCGTCGGCAGCATCGATGGGCCGCCGGACCTGAAGATGCGCATCGGGCATTGCGGCTTCGGCTCCCCTGACGCTGGCCTGCTCGTCTCCCTCCTGCCTGATGTGGTGATCGTTCGCGATGAACCGCGTCTTGCGACCCTGATGCAATTGGTCGGGGAGGAAACCCGCGAGCGGCGGCCGGCGCGCGATCTGGTGCTGGAGAGACTGCTCGAGGTGTTGCTGATCGAGGCGCTGCGTTCCGGCACCGATGCCACCGCGGCGCCCGGTCTTGCCCGCGGCCTTGCCGATGAACGCCTTGCAGCGGCACTGCACGCGATCCATGGCCGCCCGGCCCATCCCTGGACAGTCGCGGATCTTGCGAACGAGGCGTCGCTTTCCAGATCGGCATTCTTTGCGCGGTTCAATCGCGTCGTCGGCCTGCCGCCGATGGAGTATCTGGTGGCCTGGCGCATGGCGCTTGCCAAACAACTTCTGCGTGGGCGCGACCTGACCGTGGATCAAGTGGCCGAACAGGTGGGCTACGGATCGGCCAGCACGTTCAGCGTGGCGTTTGCGCGCCATGCCGGAACGCCGCCGGCCCGATACGCGCGCGACATAATGAAACCCGATCGGGTCCGATAGATCTGCGGATGATGCTTGCGAACTCGCGGCCGTCCGCCTGTTCCTGCATGGCTGGGTTGAATTCGCGGCTGTTGTGATCTGGCCTGCGCGCGCCCATATGTAAGCAGTCAATGATAAACCAAAGAGAGAACTACAATGTCCTTCCGTCAGTCCATTCGTGACGGCTTCCTTGGTCGCGCCTTCGCGATGATCGGTGCCGCCAATGCCGTCACCGCAACGCTCGAATCCGGCCGTCGCCCGCGGGCGCGCGATCTGCGCGAACTTGGCATCGACCCGTCGATGTTCGGCCGCAACAGCCACTAAAATACGCGACAGCTAAGAGGTCGACGACCTTTCGAAATGAAACAGCCCGCAACCGGATGGTCGCGGGCTTTGTTTTTTGTCGGTGTTTTTTGGGGGGGCAAGCTGCGCCGCATTCTCCTCCCTCATCCTCGCCCTCGTGGCGGGGATCCAGCCAACCCAAGTCCTTGGGTTGAAAAAGAGTTCTTTCGCGCCGCAGACGCGACGCGGCTGGATCCCGGCTCAAGGCCGGGATGAGGGTTGAGTGTGGGTTGCCGTGCGTCGGCTTCCCGTCAGGTCTGCGCCTGCGGCTCCCTCTTCTCGATGCCGGCGTGCGCCAGCTCTTCCGCCCGCTCCTTCTTGTTGTAGCGGATGGAGGACCACAGCGAGATGCCGATCAGCGTCGCGCCGCCGAGACCGGTGATGACTTCGGGAATGTGGTAGAGCGTTTGCACATACATGATCGCCGACAGGATCAGGATGGCGTAGAAGGCGCCGTGCTCGAGATAGCGGTATTCGGCGAGCGTTCCCTTTTCCACCAGCATGATGGTCATCGAACGCACATACATGGCGCCGATGCCGAGACCGATGGCGATGACGAAGAGGTTCTGCGTCAGCGCGAAGGCGCCGATGACGCCGTCGAAGGAGAAGCTGGCATCCAGCACTTCGAGATAGATGAAGGCGCCGAGACCACCCTTGGCGGCGGCGCTCATCGTCTTTTGCGAGGCATCGAGCAAACCACCGACCACCTCGACCGCGAGGAAGGTCAAAAGACCGTAGATGGCGCTATGGACGAAGGTGCTGGCTTCGGCTTCCGGCAGGAACGACGAGAAGGTGAGGATGAGGGCCAGGACGAAGGCGATCTCGATGCCCTTGATGGTGGCGGAACGCGCCATCAATCTTTCGAGGCCCGCGATCCAGTGCACATCCTTCTCATGGTTGAAGAAGTAGTTGAGGCCGACCATCATCAGGAAGGTGCCGCCGAAGGCTGCGATCGGCAGATGCGCGTCGTTCATGATGCGGGCATATTCGGCCGGTTCGCGGGCGGCGAGAACCAGCGCTTCCCAGGGGCCGATCTGTGCCGCGATGGCGACGATCGCCAGCGGGAAGACGATGCGCATGCCGAAGACGGCAATGACGATGCCCCAGGTGAGGAAGCGATGCTGCCACTCGGGCGTCATTTCCTTCAGCTTGTTGGCGTTGACGATGGCGTTGTCGAAGGAGAGCGAAATCTCCAGCACGGCCAGCACGGTACAAATGAAGAAGACGGTCGCCATGCCGCCGATCGTGCCCGTGGTCTGCCAGCCGAGGGCAGCGCCGAGGACAAGGCCGATGGCGGTGACGATGAAGGACCAGGTGAAATAGCTGAGGGTCGATTTGTGCTTCGCGGCGGTGCTCATGGGCGCACCTCGCAGGCGTTGTTGAAGAGGGTCGATATGCGGGAAGAAAGCGCGATACCACAACGGGCATGCGCATGAGGCATGGTGTGCTTTTTCATCGAATGAAAATCCGCCGGCTTATTTGCAGGCGGTACCGACATCACGAGAGCGCCGTAAAAACTCTCGCCAGAGGGGCCCGGCACCAGGTTGTCCCTTCAGCCGATGTCTGAGGCTGTGGGATGTCGTCAGAGATAGTGATGATATCGCGGCAGTCAAGATCGGGCGATCGCGGGCCTCATACTTTTCTTCGGAACCATTGGTCCGTTTCGTCGTTAGGTTTCAGTTGGGCGCCGAACACATCGCAGGCGTGCCGACAAGGAGGTGGATGATGTCGAATTCAACCCATATTCCGGACAAGCGCACCGAAGTCCCTGATCGAATGAAGCGGGCGCGGCCGAACCGCATGCGCACCGCGCAGGTGATGCCGCCACATCAGGTCGATCTGACGCTGACGCCCGGCGTGCACCACGACATTCATGTGCCGGCGCATGTGACCGGCGGAGATCTATCGCGCGAGGGGCCGCTGAGCTCTAGCGACGACACGGCCGACGACAAACACTGAACGGCAAATACTGATCAGGCCGAACCAACCATCATTACGAAGAGAGACAGATGACGACCAAGCTTGTTCCCGACGATCTTTTCATGAAGCACGAAAATGAGTGGCAGGCGGTTCGCCAGATTGCCGAAAACCACGTATCAACGCGGAGTTCAGAAATCCGGTCGATCGAGAAGTTTGTGAGCCGTGATCGCACTGCATTGGCTGTCGGAAGTGTTGCGACGGCCGGATAATGCTAAACCGTATGTTTCGTAGCGCCCGGCCATCTGTCCGGGCGTTTTCAATTTCAGACGGCTACTCGTCTTCCTCCGCGCGCGCTCCGGCAGTCTTGTCGTGCGGCGTCTCGAACTTTTGAAAGATATACAGCACGATCACGGCGGCGATCGTCGCGAAGGAAGCAACCGGCCAATAGCCAAAGCCCATGGCGAGGCCTATCGCGCCCGACAGCCACATGCCGGCGCCCGTCGTCAGACCTTTCACGCGTCCCTTGGCGAAGACGATCATGCCCGCAGCGAGAAAGGCGACGCCGGCCGTGACGGCCTCGATGACCCGCAGCGGATCGATGCGCACCTGCTCATCATTGGCGAATGCCGGCATGTGAACCGCTTCGATCGAAATGATTGCGAAGAGGGCGGCGGCGAGGCTGATCAGCACATGTGTTCTGAAGCCCGCCGGTCGATCGCGCGCCTCACGTTCAAAGCCGATCAACCCGCCAAGCGCGATCGCGCCGATCAGCCGTGCAAAAATGACAGGGTAGTGCAGTCGCGCTTCGGGAAACATGTCGGCCAGTATGAGGTCCATCTCGCTCTCCACGAACTCTTTCGCGGGCTAACGTTCCGGACGGCGCTTTTGTTCGATCGGGCTAGAACCCGATCGTTTCTTCAAACGCGTCCCAGGACTTGTAGATCTCGTAGCGGCCGATGCCGGGGATCGAGAAGTGGCCGAAATAGGGGCTGAGCTGGAATTCGGCGAAGGTCTCGCTGAGCTTGCCGACGGCACCGACATAGATCGCCGAGGCGAGGCCGGTGCGGTTGGCGCCGTGCTCGCAGTGGATCAGCAGCGGCTTCGGAGCATCGGCCATCAGCTTGGCGAGACGCTGCGAATCGGCGATCGGCAACTGTTTCGACGACGAGATCGGGAAATCGATGAGGGTAATGCCGGCCTTATTGGCCGCGCTTGCCTCGCTGCTGTACCAGCCGGTACGTTCCTCGTCGCGCAGGTTGAGGATCGTCTTGATGCCATAGGTGCGGGCGTAATCGGCGATGTCGTTGCCGCTCGGCTGGGCCGAACGATAGAGCTCGCCAGGGATGACTTCATGGAAATTGCCGGTCAGCTGCCCGATACCGGCATGGCCGAGCACAAGGATGGCCGCGGCGCAGGTCAGCCGGACTGGCCATTTCAGGAATGCAAGATGTCTGATCTTCATGGTCAAGTCTTTGTCGTTTCCACGCCCTAGGCTGCGTTTCGCGTTCGCGCCTCAGATGGGAAGCAGGCGGCGCATATGCGATCCATTTCAAGGAAAAGTGAACTCAAGACAGCTTAGCTGCCAATTGTCACGATCCTGTGGCGGTGGTGTTAACAAAAGTTGCCAGGGTGAAATCGTGTTTGCCAACCTTTCGGAAAGGATTGCGCGGCGATAATTGTGCCAACACGGGATTCAAAGCCATGGCCAAGACAGCGACACGCCGCCGCAAGGCACCGACACGATCAAGGGCAGGCGCCAGAAGCGGCGGCGGCAGCGCGCTGCCCTGGGCGATCATCGGGGTGATGACCGTTGGCGGCATCGCGGTCTACGACAACTGGAAGAGCGTCAAGCCGCTGCTGGCGTCGCACGCGCCGTCACCCGCTGTCTCGCGGCCGGTAACCGTGGCTCGGAGCGAGCCTGCGCGCGAGCGCGATCCGGGGCCGAAGCAGACGGCATCGATTGCCTCCGTCTCCAAGATCATCCCGCCGGCCGCCGTGCCGATCCCGGCCAGCAAGGCGCCTGTCGTTGCCGAAAAGGCCATTCCGGTGTCGATCTCGCCCGTCTCAATCTCGCCTGGGCAGACGCAGGCGGCCAAGGCGGCGTTCGGCTATTGCGGGCAGGGTGAACACATCAACTGCGTCGCCGATGGCGGCACCTTCTGGTACAAGGGCGAGAAGATCGTCATCGCCGATATCGTCAGCCCCGGCATCGACGATGCGCGCTGCGACGGAGAGCGGCGGGCCGGTTTCGCCGCCAAGCTGCGGTTGCTCAACCTGCTGAACGCCGGTTCCTTCTCGATGAATACCGCAGGCCAGCCGGGCAAGGATGGCGCGCCGCGTGTCGTATCGCGCGACGGCCGCTCGATCGGCGGCCAGCTGGTCGATGAGGGGCTAGCGCGCAAGCCTGGAAAGGGTGCCTGGTGCGCCTGATTTTCTGGGGATAGAGCGGTTCCGCTCGATCCTTTTTCCGACAGGCAATTCCAAACCGGCAAAACGGCTGCAGCCGGCGATGACCGATTGCGAGGCTTACTTTGCCTTCGGCGCCTTGCCGTTTGTCTTGAAGGTGCTCGAGAAGGCGGTGTCTGTGCTCTTTGCCGTGCACTCGATCGAGACGGGCTTGCCGCCATAGGGATTGCCCATGGTGCAGCTGCCGGTGACCTTGACCTGACCGGTCATCTTCTGGCCGGCGCCCGTCACCACCAGATTGAGGGGAAGGCTGACATTGCCTTCGGAGGCGGGCTTGATCTTGGTGCCGTCGCCCTGGAAGCCCAGCATCTTGTCGCCGGCGGTGAAGATGAATGTCACCTGGCCGTTGATCAGCGTGACGCTGGCAAGTTCGTTGACGCAGGCCTTGCTGGCATCGACCTTGCCGACGACCAGCTTCGAGCATCTGCCTGACAGCGTCAGCGCGCCGGGCGCGCCCGGAAAGTTCTGCGTCGTCGCCCCCGCCGCATGCGCTAGCAATGCGGACAGCAGTGCGCCAGCGGTCAAAATCAGCAGTTTCATGTCAATACCTCGTCATCCGGTCTCTGCAACGCCACAGACCGGAGGCCATGCCATTGTTGTTTGTTCAAAATTGGGTTTCCGTGCCCGAAATTGGTCAGCGCCACCAGGTTTCAAGAGCGACAGGCAGACATTTCCCGCCAGCCCGAAGCCACCAGAAATGGACGCTGCAACCACTTTTACATCTTTGATCACGATAATATGAACGTTGGCGCCCCGGTCGGGGTCAAAGGATGGAAATCATGAGACATATCAAGCTTTCGGCAGTTTCTGCCATCGCATTTCTGGCATTCGCGGGCGTCTCGCATGCGGAAGACCTGGTCTTCACGCTGAAGAACGGCACCAAATCGGTCCTCACAAACTTCTACACGTCGCCGGTCGGCGTCAACGAGTGGGAAGACGACGTGTTCGGCAAGCAGGTGCTGAACCCGGGGGAAAGCATGGACATCACCATCGGCGACGGTCGCGATGTCTGCAAGTACGACATGCGGTTCGAATTCGAGGAAGGTTCGGATCTCGACACGACCACGGACACGCAGGATCTCTGCGAAATGGGTTCGTACACGATCCACGAGTAGGCGCTTGCCGCGCCACTTCTGATCTGGCGAGGCCCGGCAATTCGTTGTCGGGCCTTCCTGTATCCATCATCCCTTTTCCCGATCGGTTACCGAGATGAGCTTCACCGAAACAACCACGACGTCCTGGTTCGGCCGCATCAAGAAGGCGCTCGTTGGCCTGCTTGTCGGCCTTTTGTCCCTGGTGATCAGCATCGGGTTGCTGATCTGGAACGAGGGACGGGCGATCCAGACGTATCGGGCGCTGGCCGAAGGCGCTGCCGCGGTGGTGTCGATCGACGCCACCAGCCGCGATCCCGGTAATGACGGCAAGCTTGTCCATATCAGCGCGCCGGTCAGCGTCGAGGGCGTGCCGCGCGACAGCCTGTTCGGCATATCGGCCGACAAGGCCGTCGGCCTGTCGCGGTCGGTCGAGATGTATCAGTGGGTGGAAAACAGCGAGAGCAAGACGGAGAAGAAGATCGGCGGCGGCGAGGAGACGACCACGACCTATTCCTACCAGAAGGAATGGCGCGCGGGGCGGGTCGATTCCAGCCGCTTCAAGCGCCCGGACGATCACGCCAATCCGGATGCGATGCCCGAGGCGCAGACCTTCGTCGCCGATGCGGCGCGCGTCGGCGTCTTCTCGGTGCCGGCGGAGATGATTGCCGACATCGGTCAGCGCAGCGTTATCAGTCCGACCGACGCCGACGTGGCGTCAGCGGCGACGCAGCTGTCGGCCGATCGTCCGGTCAAGCGGGACGGGCAGACGATCTATGTCGGGCAATCCGAGAAGACGCCTGATGTCGGCGACCTCAGGCTGTCGTTCGAGCGGATCGACGCCAAGGAGGCAAGCTTCATCGGCAAGCAGCAGGGCGAGGCCCTGGTCGCCTATGTCTCGAAGAACGGCCGCGACATCTTCCTCAGTGCCGCCGGCGATACCGATGCGGCCCGGATGTTCCAGTCGGCGCAGAGCGAGAATACCGTCATCACCTGGATCCTGCGGCTGGTCGGCCTGCTTGTCATGTTCATCGGCTTCGTGCTGGTGTTCTCGATCTTCGGCGTGCTTGCCGACATCATCCCCTTCGTCGGATCGATCGTCAGTTTCGGCACGACGCTGTTCGCCTTCGTGCTGACGCTTCTGCTCGGCGCGGTGGTGATCGCCATCGCCTGGATCGCCTACCGGCCGATGCTGGCGATCGGCATCCTTGCGGTGGCCGGCGTGGTTGCCTTCTGGCTCGTCAGGCGGCGCAGGAGCGCCGTCGCAGGGCCGCAGCCTGCGACTTAACCTTCCGCCGGAAACGGCGTTGCGGGTTGCCATCTGCCACCTTCACTTCCAGACAGCAAAACGCCCCGGAAACCGGGGCGATCGCTTGCTGCTGTCTGTTTCAAGCATGACGGCTGCTTAACGGCAGACGCGGATGCTTTCCATGTGGTAGCCGCCATCATAGGCGTTCTGAACCTGCTGGTCCTCGAACCAGCAACGTGGCGGCGGGGGTGGTGGCGGATCGTTGTAGCGCGGGCCGCTGTTGCCATTGGCAATGGCGCCGCCGATCAGGCCGCCGAGCACGCCGGCTGCGAGGCCGCCGGCAATCGCAGCGCCATTGTCATGATGGCGGCGGCGCGGTGGGGGCGGGGG
>UCCA01000034.1 GCA_900470805.1 Hyphomicrobiales bacterium
CCGTCGGACTGGGCCTGGGCGGGCGGGTTGCTCAACGCGCTGTTGCCGAGCCTGATGCTCGGCGTGCCCGTCGTCTCTTCGCCAGCGCAGAAATTCGATGCCGACATGGCCTATCGGATCATGGCCGAGATGAAGGTACGCAATGGCTTCATTCCGCCGACGGCGTTGCGGCTGATGAAATCGGTCGCCGATCCACTCACGACCTACCCGCTTGTGCTGCGCACCATCGGCGCGGCGGGCGAGGCGCTGGGGGCGGAGACCTACGAATGGGTGAAGCGCACGCTCGGCATCGGCGTCAACGAGTTCTACGGTCAGACGGAGTGCAACTTCGTACTGTCATCGAGCGCTGTGTTTGGTGTCAGCAGGGCGGGCGCGATCGGCAGGGCTGTGCCGGGCCATCGGGTGGCGGTGGTCGATAAGGCCGGCATGGTTCTGCCGGTGGGCGAGTCGGGGCAGATCGCCATCGCACGGCCGGACCCGGTGATGTTTCTCGGCTACTGGAACGACGAGGAGGCGACGGCGCGCAAATTCGCCGGCGACTGGCTGCTGACGGGCGACCTCGGGCGGCAGGACGCCGATGGCTACATCACGTTTCTCGGGCGCGACGACGACGTCATCACCTCATCGGGATACCGGATCGGGCCGGCGGAGATCGAGGACTGTCTGAGCGGGCATCCGGCGGTGCAGATGGCGGCGGCGATCGGCAAGCCGGACGCGCTGCGCACCGAGATCGTCAAGGCCTATGTGGTGCTGGTGCCCGGCATCACCGCCAGCCCTGATCTGGCCGCCGATATCCGCGACTGGGTGAAGATGCGGCTGTCGATGCACGAATATCCGCGCGAGGTGGAATTCGTCGATGCGCTGCCGATGACGACGTCGGGCAAGGTGATACGGCGGATGTTGCGGGAGCGGGCGGCGGCAGGGTGAGGGCGAGGGGATAATAATCTTGCGCGAGGAGATATCTCTGCATGATTTCAGGCGTTTGCCGATTGCATCTTCCTCGGCGATCCCCTGTTGGATTGTCCCACCCATACTGCTGGGGTCATTGGACAGGGAGCCGGGTCGCGAACCGGATCTGACACATCAGGGCGCAAGCCCGGCGTTCGGTGATGGTTGCAGGAGGTGGGTGAACGGGTCGTCAGGACACGCCATCCATCCGGAAGGGAAGGGCCGAGAGACGCTCCTGTCGGCTTGGAACATCCGGAAATCTTCATGCGATCGGGCAGGCGACACCGCCTGACATTACTATCTTGATTCCCACCGTCGCCTGCCCATTCCCGGCATGCCCAACCGTCGCGGAGATTTCTCCGGTGCGGGATTTTGTGGTGGGTTGTGCCGTGTGGCACCCCCCTCTGTCCTGCCGGACATCTCCCCCTCAAGGGGGGAGATCGACTCGCGGCTCGCTTTGCGCCAAACAATGGTTGCTGGAACGAGCGCGAGCGCCCATCTGATCTCCCCCCTTGAGGGGGAGATGCCCGGCAGGGCAGAGGGGGGTGCCAAGTACTCCAACCCCGCCTCCTACCCCCGCCCGGCCAGCGCCAGAATCTTCTGCCTCAGCATCTTCGCCACATTGCGCGTGCTGCTGTAGAGGTGGAGCTGGGCGGCGACCTGGCGGACGTCGCGGTCGGCGTTCTGGTTGAGGCCGATGACGATCGTGCCCATCTCCTCGCGTTCCTGCCAGAAGCGGCTCATGATCGGGTGATCGGGAACGGCGCAGCTGTCGGAGCGGATGATGTTGGCGTCGTCGAGATGCCATTCCGTCAGTTCACCCATCAGAAGCTTGCCCGGCGAATAACGGGCGTAGGCCTCGTCATAGGCGGTCTTCCAGGTGTAGGCCTCGCCCGACATCATCAGCACGACGGTCGAGGCGATAGACTTGCCGTTGAAGTCGATCGAGTGGATACGGACGGCGTCGACGGCGGCTAGGTTGGAGATCGCCTCGCGGGCAAAGGCGGTGTGCAGGCGGTCGGTCACCAGCGCGCTGCGCTTCTTGCCCTTCCAGCCGCCGGCTTCCAGCGCCAGGAATTCCTCGAAGCGCAGGTGGATATCGCGCGGCTGGCGGGCGACGTTGTAGACGACGCTGCCCTTTTCCTCCAGCAGGCGCCACTGGCGGCGCATCTCGCGCAGATGCGAGGAGGAAACGGATTGGCGCAGGTAGGCGGTGGCGTCCTCATCGCTCTGCAGCATCGGGCGTTCATAGGGATTGGTCGTCGCGATCGGCAGGTTGCGGCCGATGGCGACGGCGCGGGCCATGCGGGCGAAAATGCCGTTCAGGCGGAGATCGGGCAGCACCAGAATACCCGGCATGCGCAGCTGGCGCGCCGCCAGCCCCTCGAACAGGTTGTCCAGCGTTTCGGCGGCGTCTTCCCCGTCGAGCAGCGGCGTGCCCAATGGCGCGAAGCTGTTGGCCCAGACCCGGATGATCGACGGGCCGACGGCGAAGCCGGGTTTTTCGACCGAAAACGGCATCAGCACGCGCAGGCGGCTGCGGGTGTCGTTCTGGTCGCGCAGCAGCGCGAAGTTGACCTCGCGATCGTCGAGACGGGGCATGGCGGGGGCGAGGAAGCGGCCGGTGAAGAAGACGTTGGGTTCCAGCGCGCGGTTGGAGAGGAAGTCCAGCTCGTCCTGCAGGTCATAGCCCAGCTTGCCCGAGTAGACGCTGAGCTCGCGCCCGGGGCGGCCGATCTCGACGCGTGCTTCGGCCTGCGGAACGTCGAATTCCAGTGACGCCAGCTCGTTGACCATGCGGTTTGCCGTAGCGTCTGTCGTCTGGGAACCGGGAGGAGTGCGCACCATACTGTCAGGCTTCCATGTCTTTGCCGGCGACAGCCGGCTTGGCAAAGGCGAAGAGGGCGATGCCGAGCGCGTGACGCACGGCGAGATGCAGCAGTACGGCTTCGACAGCCATGGCCGATGCGGTGGCGATTGCCGCACCCTCGATGCCGAAGTGCGGGATCAGCAGGACGTTGAGGACGACATTGGCCGTCAGCGCGCCGGCATAGAGCGCGACGCAGATGTTCTGCTTGCCCGCCATCATCAGCAGCGTTTCGGCCGGGCCGACCAGGGCCTTGGCGAGGATGCCGGCGAGCAGGATGGCCATCAGCACATAGCCTGCGGTAAAGGCGCCGCCGAACAGCGACAGCAGCAGATGGCCGGCGGCGAGCACCACGAGACCGACGCCGAGCGCCGGCCAGAAGGTCCACTTGGCGGCGTCGATTGCGGCTGCCGCCAGCTGCTGGCGCGTGCCTTCGGCGATGATACTGGAAAAGCGCGGGCCGGAGGCGGCCTTGACCGAGAAGTTGATGAAGTGCACCAGCGCCATGGTCTTGGCGGCGGCGAAGTAGATGGCGACGTCGTGCGGCTCGAGGAAAATGCCGACGACGACGACGTCGGAATTGGTGAGCAGGAAGCTGACGCCCTCGATCAGGAAGATTGGGAAGGCGACGCTTAGCCAGCTCAGGAAATCGATCTTGCGCGGCCCTGCGTGATAATGACGGCGCAGGCGGATGAGGGTTGCCACATACTGGCCGAGCGCGGTGAGATAGGTGGCGACAAGCGCCGCCTGCATGGCGGTTACCGCCGTGTGCGGGGCGCCGAGACCGATGGCGATCAGCATGCAGGAGATGATCAGGATCGGGCGGATGATGTAGACCGGGCTCAGCGCCATCACTGGCCAGTGGTTGGCGCGGGAGGTGCCCTCGAGGATATCGCCAAGCGCGATCATCGGCATGGCGAGCAGGCCGAGGAAGATCGGCACGACGTAGTAGCTCTGGATGCGGTCGCCGAACAGGTGCAGCGCGATCATGCCGACGGCCAGCACTGATGTGCCGGACAGCAGGCCGAAGAGGCGGGCGGTGCCGGTCAGCCCACGGATTTCCTCGAAGGCGCCTGTTGCCTTGTACTGCGGCAGGAAGCGGACGATGGCGGTGTGAAAGCCGAGGCAGGAGAGATCGCCGAACAGCACGATCAACACCCAGACGAAGACGAAGATGCCGTATTCGTATTCGCCCATCAGCCGGGCAAGGACGATCTGGGAGAGGAAGGCGAGGGCGGCGCTGATGACGCGGATGGCAAAGGCCGTCAGCGCCATGCGCCGGGCGGCGGCCTTCTCGCCGCGTTCGGTCAGCACGTCGCCAAGAATGCGCAGCACGCGGCCGCCCGCAGGACGCAGGCCCGCCGGTAGCATCTTTTCCGCTGTCTCGATGACCGCCATAATGGACACGCAAAACTCTCTGGCAAATCGTCCTTAGAGTAGTGGCACGGCAGCGTTAAGAAACGGTTGTGACTTGATAAAACGGCTTAACTTCTCAGCGGGCCGTTACCTGCCGCCAAGCGCCATCGCCCTGCCGATCAGGACGTCGAGAATCGCGGGGTAGCTGACGCCGGATGCTGCCATCGCCTTGGCGTACATGCTGATATTGGTGAAGCCGGGAATGGTGTTGAGCTCGTTGACGACGAAGGACATGTCAGGCGTCAGGAAAAAATCGACCCGCGCCATGCCGTCGCAGCCGAGCGCCTTGAAAGCGCGGCCCGCGGTCTCGCGCATCCGGTCCTCGATCTCCTTCGACAGTTGCGCTGGAACGCGCAGGGCAGCACCATCCTCGTCGATATACTTGGCCTCGTAGCTGTAGAAGCCGTGGCTTTCGGCCGGGGCGATTTCGCCGGGCAGTGAGACGAAGATTTCGCCATCGGCATGTTCGAGCACGCTGAACTCGATCTCGCGGCCGGCGACGAATTCCTCGGCGAGCAGCTTGCTGTCGTGCCTGAAGCCTTCGGCGAGTGCCGCCGTGAATTCCGCGCTGTTCCTGACCTTGCTGACGCCGACCGAAGACCCCTGGCGGGCCGGCTTGATGAAGAGCGGAAGGCCGAGCGTTTCGACGAGGTCCTCGAAGCGTGGCACGGTGCTTTCATCGATGCAGACGCCCGTTGCCACCGGCAGGCCGGCGTCCCGCAACAGGCGCTTGGCGATGTCCTTGTCGATCGCAGTAACAGAACCGAGCAGGCCGCAGCCGGCGAGCGGAACGCGGGCAACGGCCGCCAGCCCCTGCACCGAGCCATCCTCGCCATGCATGCCGTGCAGGACGGGGAACAGAACATCGATGGCCGGAACCTCGTAAGGCTGCGCGCCCGCGGGGATGGCAAGCAGGCGTCCCTGTCCGCCAGGCAGAAGGCTGATTTCCACGGCTTCCTCGACCTTCGCGGCAGTCTTCAGCGCCGTACCGTCAGGGATGAGCAGCCATCGTCCCTCCCTGGTCACGAAAATCGGCAGCACATCGTATCTGATGGGGTCGAGCGCGCCGACGACGTTGATGGCCGAGAGGATCGAGACGTCGTGCTCCGGCGAGCGGCCGCCGAACAGGATGGCGATGCGCAGGCGGCTGTCTGCCGATGGCGATATGTCTGTGGTCGGCATGGTGGTGGATCCCCCTCAGGATGGATGGTCGTGGTGTCAGAGCGTGATGGCCACGCCGCGATTGGCAAAGAAGCGATCGAAGGTGGCGACCGGCAATTCGACGTCGGCCTGGCTGGCCTCGTCATGGCCGGACGGGTTGTGAAAGCGGATGGTCTTCGGTGTGGCCGCCGTCACCAGCACAAGATGGCCGCCCTTTGTCGGCGGTGCGCGGTCCGGCCAGCGGATCTGGCTGTTAACCGATGCGATGAAGGCGTTGTTCTTGGCGAGCACATCGGGGATCCCTGATGTTGGCAGGCCGGTGATCGTCTCGGCGCGGAGGTTGAATCTTTCTGCAACGAAGGTGACGAATGGCGCGTAGATCAGGCCCTTGATCGTGTCGTGCGTCTCGTTGACGACGTAGCCGCCGAAGGCGGTGCAGCCGCGCGCCAGATCAATCGTCCGGTGCAGCTCGCCGCGCGCGGCAAGCGCCATCTTGAGGCAGGCCATGCCGCAGATGTTGACCGCCCAGCGGGCATATTCTTCAGGGGTATCGGCGCCGGATTGCCGCCAGAGCGGATCGCGCAGCAGGGCGCTCGCACCTTCGGCCAGAACCGGCAGCGTCATCGACGCGGTTTCCCACTGGCTGAAATAGGGGACGGTCCGGGTGGCTGTGCTCATCGCGTTCCTCAAGCTGCAATCGCATTCGATCGGTCTGCAAGCTCGGGGAACAAGATGACGGATTTGCGGCTGAAATTTGCGCGGATCATGAAATCAGGAGTTGTGAATGTTCTGTTGATACAAAGTCGGCAGATACGAAGAAGCCCCCGCGTCATGTCTGGCGCGAGGGCTTCGATGTCAGGTCACGGCTGGCTTCAGGCCTGCTCGAAAGCACCGTGGCAATGCTTGTATTTCTTGCCAGAGCCGCAAGGGCAAACCTCGTTGCGGCCGACCTTGCCCCAGGTGGCGGGATCGTCGGGGTTGCGGTTTTCAGGCGCAACGATGACTTCCGAGGCCTGGTACACCGAGGCGAACTCGTCTTCGCCGGTCGCCGGATCGATGTGGTGGGCCTGCATGGCCGGCGGTTCCGGCTGCTCCTGCTGCACCAGCTCGACACGCATCAGCTGGGCGGTGACGGCCTGGCGGAGGCTGTTGAGCAGCGTGTTGAAGAGCTCGAAGGCTTCCGACTTGTATTCCTGCAGCGGATCGCGCTGGGCGTAGCCGCGGAAACCGACGACGGAGCGCAGGTGGTCGAGGTTGACGATGTGCTCGCGCCACAGCGCGTCCAGCGTCTGCATAACGATCGAACGCTCGACGTAATGCATGATGTCGTCGCCAAAGCGCTCCGACTTTTCGGTGAAGACGGCGTTGGCCGCTTCCGTCAGGCGGTCGCGGATGTCGTCCTCGCCGATGCCTTCTTCCTTGACCCAGTCTTCGATCGGCAGGTCGAGGTTGAGCACCGCATTGGCCTGCTCCTTGAGACCGGCGGCATCCCACTGTTCGGCATAGGCGCGTTCGGGGATGTGCTTCTGGACGAGGTCCTCGATCACTTCGCGGCGCATGTCGGAGACGGTTTCGGAGATGTTGGCCGCTTCCATCAGCTCGACGCGCTGCTCGAACACCACCTTGCGCTGGTCGTTGAGAACGTCGTCATACTTGAGGAGATTTTTGCGGATGTCGAAGTTGCGGGCTTCGACCTTCTTCTGGGCGCGCTCAAGCGCCTTGTTGATCCACGGATGGACGATGGCTTCGCCGTCCTTGAGGCCGAGCTTGGTCAGCATCGAATCCATGCGGTCGGAGCCGAAGATGCGCATCAGGTCGTCCTGAAGCGACAGGTAGAACTTCGAACGGCCGGGGTCGCCCTGACGGCCGGAACGGCCGCGCAGCTGGTTGTCGATACGACGGCTTTCGTGACGTTCCGTGGCGATCACGTAGAGGCCGCCGGCTTCGATCGCCTTCTGCTTCAGGACCTTGATCTCTTCGACGATCGCAGCGATCGCGGCATCACGCTCGGGACCTGCTTCAACTTCGCCGAGTTCGCGCTCGATGCGCATGTCGAGGTTGCCGCCGAGCTGGATGTCGGTACCGCGACCGGCCATGTTGGTGGCGATGGTGACGGAGCCGGGTACGCCGGCCTGGGCGACGATATAGGCTTCCTGCTCGTGATAGCGGGCGTTCAGAACCTGGAAGTTGTTGAAGCCCTGCTTGCGCATCATCTCGGCGAGCAGTTCGGACTTTTCGATCGAGGTGGTGCCGACGAGCACGGGCTGGCCGCGCTTCTGGGCTTCGTTGATCTCGGCGATGATCGCCTTGAACTTCTCCTCGAAGGTCCGGTAGACCTCGTCGTCCTCGTCGATACGCTGGATCGGCAGGTTGGTCGGTACCTCGATGACATCGAGGCCGTAGATGTTGCCGAATTCCTCGGCTTCCGTCTGCGCCGTACCGGTCATGCCGCCCAGCTTGTCGTACATGCGGAAGTAGTTCTGGAAGGTGATCTGCGCCAGCGTCTGGTTTTCAGGCTGGATCTTCACGCGTTCCTTGGCTTCGAGTGCCTGGTGCTGGCCTTCCGAGTAACGGCGGCCCGGCATCATGCGGCCGGTGAATTCGTCGATGATGACGATCTCGTCGTTGCGGACGATGTAGTCCTTGTCGCGCTGGAACAGCTTGTGGGCCTTCAGCGCGTTGTTGACATGGTGGACGATCGCAACGTTTT
Source organism: Hyphomicrobiales bacterium (assembly GCA_900470805.1). Classification (GTDB taxonomy): domain Bacteria; phylum Pseudomonadota; class Alphaproteobacteria; order Rhizobiales; family Rhizobiaceae; genus Rhizobium. The sequence goes on from UCCA01000034.1 coordinate 8,103, forward strand.
CGATGTCGTAGAGACCGGCGCCCTTGAGCAGGCCGGCGTCGCGCAGCAGGTTCTCGAGCTTTTCGGTGCCTTCTTCGGAGAAGTTGGCGGAACGCTGCTTTTCATCGATTTCGTAGTCGCTATCGACGAGGAGCGGAATGTAGGCGTCGATCGTGTTATAGAGGTCCGAACGGTCGTCGAGCGGGCCGGAGATGATCAGCGGCGTGCGCGCTTCGTCGACCAAGATCGAGTCCACTTCGTCGACGATCGCGTAATTGTGACCGCGCTGAACCATCTGGTTCTTTTCGTACTTCATGTTATCGCGCAGATAATCGAAGCCGAGCTCGTTGTTGGTCGCGTAGGTGATGTCGCAGGCGTAAGCCGCCGCGCGCTCCTCGTCGGAAAGACCATGGACGATGACGCCGGTGGTCAGGCCGAGGAAGCCGTAGAGGCGAGCCATGGTGGCCGCGTCGCGCTGGGCGAGGTAATCGTTGACGGTAACGACGTGGACGCCCTTGCCCGACAATGCGTTGAGATAGACCGGCAGGGTGCCGACCAGCGTCTTGCCTTCGCCGGTCTTCATTTCCGCGATCGCATTGGAATGCAGGATCATGCCGCCGATCAGCTGGACGTCGAAGGGACGCATGCCGAGCACACGGCGCGATGCTTCGCGCACGACGGCAAAGGCCGGAACCAGGATGTCGTCGAGCGTCTTGCCCTCGGCCAGGAGCTTGCGGAACTCCACGGTCTGGGCGGCGAGCTGTTCGTCTGACAGTGCCTTGGTCTTTTCCTCGATCGCATTGATCGCGGCGACGTTCGGCGTGAAGGACCGCACGCGGCGGTCATTGGCAGAGCCAAAAATTTTGCGGGCTATACCGCCAAAGCTGACCATACGAGTGGTCCTTTCTGAATATTCATCCCGGACTTTTCGCCTGGGCTGCCCGGCCGAATTTCGGGCGCACTGATCGAAACGCCAGGAAACTTTTCTGGACGCGAGGGTGCGTGACAGATAAGAGGGGGGTCGAATGATGTCAACGGATTTGGCTGATATAGAAAGGCCACATTCCAGTGTTGATGGCTGTTTCAGGCTGGATTCATGAAGTTGAAGCCGGTGGTTTAACTGTGAAGGAATATTTGATGTTGAACTACAACAGAATCGCCGTGATGGCGCTTGCTACATTCGTTGCCTTCCAGGCGCCGGTGCGTGCGGAAGACAAGCCGGATGCAGTCGTTGCCAAGGTCGGCGATGCTGATATCCATCAGTCGGAACTCGACCTCGCCATTGCCAATCTCGACCCGCAGCTGGCACAGCTGCCCGACGACCAGAAAAAGGTCGCCGCCCTGTCGGCCGCCATCGACGTGAAGCTGCTGTCGAAGGACGCCGCGGCTGAAAAGCTCGACCAGTCGGACGAATTCAAGAAGCGCATGCAGTATCTCGCCGACCGCGAGCTGCACAACGCCTACTTCAAGAAGCATGTCGTCGACACCGTCACCGACGCCGAAGTCAAGGCACGCTACGACAAGGAAGTCGCAGCCCTTCCGAAGCAGGAAGAAGTGCACGCCCGCCACATCCTCGTGAAGACCGAGGACGAAGCCAAGGACGTCATCAAGCAGCTCGACGCCGGCAAGAACTTTGCCGATCTGGCCAAGGAAAAGTCCACCGACCCGAACAAGGCTGACGGCGGCGATCTCGGCTATTTCACCAAGGGCCGCATGGTTAAGGAATTCGAAGACGCAGCCTTCGCGCTTGACAAGGGCACCTACACCAAGACCCCTGTGAAGACCGATTTCGGCTATCACGTCATCCTCGTCGAGGACAAGCGCGACGCGGCTCCTCCGGCTTACGACCAGGTCAAGGATCAGGTTCGTCAGCTCGTCATGCGCGACAAGTATCTTGCGCTTCTGACCGCCGCCAAGGAAAAGTCCAAGATCGACATCACGGACGAAGCCCTGCGCAAGGGTTACGAGGACGCCAACAAGCAGCCGCAGCCGGGCGATGCGCCCGCCGCTCCGGCCCAGCAGTAAGATCATCCATCGAGGGCCCGGTTTTTCCGGGCCCTTCCATATCCCTTTCTTGCAGGTCGATCATCATGTCCGGTTCCGTCTCCCCGCTCGCCCCGAAAACCTTCGCTTCCGTGCCCGCGCTTCGCGGCGTTCGCATGGCGACCGCGTCCGCCGGGATCAAGTACAAGAACCGCACGGATGTGCTGATGATGGTGTTCGACAAGCCTGCCTCCGTTGCCGGCGTCTTCACCCGCTCGAAGTGCCCTTCGGCGCCGGTTGATTTCTGCCGCGCCAACCTGGCCGGCGGTATTGCTCGCGCCGTCGTCGTCAACTCCGGCAATGCCAATGCGTTCACCGGCGCCAAGGGTCGTGACGCCACCGCGCTGACCGCCAAGTCCGCCGCATCAGCCGTCGGCTGCAGCGAGAGCGAGATCTTCCTGGCATCGACGGGCGTGATCGGCGAACCGCTCGACGCCACCAAATTCTCCGGCGTGCTCGACACGCTCTACTCGGACGCCACCGGCGACTTCTGGTTCGAGGCCGCCAAGGCGATCATGACCACCGACACCTATCCGAAGGTCGCCACCCGCACCGCCGAGATCGGCGGCGTCACGGTCTCGATCAACGGCATCGCCAAGGGCGCCGGGATGATCGCGCCCGATATGGCGACGATGCTCTCCTTCGTCGTCACCGATGCCGATATCGCGCCGGCAGCGCTCCAGGCAATGCTGTCCGCGGGTGTCGATCCGACCTTCAATTCGATGACCGTCGACAGCGATACGTCGACCTCCGATACGCTGATGCTGTTCGCCACGGGTGCCGCCGCCGAAGACGGCCAGGCGCGTGTCGAGACCGCCGATGATCCACGGCTTGCCTCGTTCCGCGCCGCGCTCAATGATCTCCTCAAGGATCTGGCACTGCAGGTCGTGCGTGACGGCGAAGGCGCTACCAAGATGCTCGAGATCACCGTGACCGGCGCCGAAAGCGATGCCGCCGCCAAGGTGATCGCGCTGTCGATCGCCAATTCGCCGCTGGTCAAGACCGCAGCCGCCGGCGAGGACGCCAACTGGGGCCGTATCGTCATGGCCGTCGGCAAATCCGGTGAAATGGCCGATCGCGACCGCCTTGCCATCTGGTTCGGCGACGTGCGCGTTGCCGTCAATGGCGAACGCGACGCCGGCTATTCGGAAGAGGCCGCGTCCAACGTGATGAAAAAGCAGGATATTCCGGTGAAGGTCGAAATCGGCCTCGGCAATGGCACCGCAACGGTCTGGACGTGCGACCTGACAAAGGAGTATGTCGCCATCAACGGTGACTACCGGAGCTGAGTTTGCATTGACCGAAACATCCCCCAAGAAGGCAAATCTGCCGCTGGTGCGCCGGCTGGAAGCCGTCGGTTTCCGGGCCTGGCCGGCCTCGTCGGTGGTCTATGACGGCAGCTGGCAGGTGCGGCTGACGGCGGGGCATCCGTCGAACCGGCTGAACTCGATCGTGCCGCTCGACCCGTCCGACCATCGCGACGTCGAGATCCGTCTCGCCAAGGCCAGCCGAAAGTTCGAGGCCTACGGCCGTCCCGCCGTGCTCAGGCAGACGCCGCTGGCCTCGCCCGTGCTGATCGACGTGGTCAAGGCGCAAAACTGGACGCCGTTCGACGAGACGATCGTCATGACCTGCGATCTGACCAATGCCGAACTGCCCGACACGCTCGACCATCTGCCGACACACGACATCAGCCGCTTTGTCGATGCCAACCTGGCGACCGATCAGGTGTCGCCGAAGCTGAAGCCGGCGCTGGCCGAAGTGATCAACGCGATCAAGCCGCCATCCGGGCTGTTCATGATCGAGGATCCGGCAACGGGGCCGCTGGCGACCGTTCTCTGCGTGCAGGACAACGACCTTGCCGGCATCATGTCGCTCTCCGTCACGCCGCAGCGCCGCCGCGAAGGGCTGGGGCTGGAAATCCTGACGTCGGCGCTTCGCTGGGCGCGGATGCGCAGCGCCCGCTCGGCCTGGCTGCAGGTCAAGAACGGCAATGTGCCGGCGATCGCGCTTTACGAGCAGCTCGGTTTCACCGAGGCCTACCGCTATTCCTACTGGCGACGGGACCTGACCTCATGAGCGAACCGGCCCGCAGCATTCTGCTCGTCGTCGCCTGCGCGCTGATCGATGCGGACGGTCGCATCCTTCTGGCGCAGCGTCCTGAGGGGAAGTCGCTCGCCGGTCTCTGGGAGTTTCCCGGCGGCAAGGTCGAGCCCGGCGAGACGCCGGAGGAGACGCTGGTGCGCGAGCTTCACGAGGAACTCGGCATCACCACGAAAGTCGCCTGCCTGGCGCCGCTCAGCTTCGCCAGCCACACCTACGAAAAATTCCACCTGCTGATGCCGCTCTACGTCTGCCGACGCTTCGAGGGCGTTCCGCACGGCAAGGAAGGACAGGCGATCAAGTGGGTCAAGCCGCAGGCTCTGCGCGATTACCCGATGCCGCCCGCCGACGAACCGCTGATCCCGGTTCTGCAGGACCTACTTTAGAGATTTCTGCAATATTACAATTCATGTGCCGATTTGGCTGTGGATATTAATCGATCGTTTAACACCTTCTGCCAAAGATCGGCCTCAATCAAGCAACTGGCATGTGTGTAGAAGGCTTGACGCATGGACGACGATTTCTGGAAAGCAGTTCGGGAGAAAGAGCAGGCTTCGGTTTCCTCACGCAAGACGGGGGCGCTGAATATCGCCTTGCTGTTTGGCACGGCTGTCGTGGCGCTGACCCTCATCCTGACGCCGATGCTCGCCGACAGGTCGAAGTCGAGCGTGTTCGCCAGCGCGCCGCCTGAATTCGATACCATCACGACAGGTTCGATTCCCAAGACAGAGAGTGGTCCCAAGACCGAAAACGGCAAGCGCTACACGATCCGTCGCAGCGTCCTTCAGGACACGCCCGGCTCCGTCTGCGTCGTTCAGGGCTATGGCGGCGGAGTTGGCTGCTGAGGGCGAGGGGCTCGCGGCGGTGAAGACAACAAAATTGCGATCATACGCAAAGGACGGACGATGGGACATCTCAGGGCATTCATCGCAGATCTCAAAGGTGCCACCGCCGTCGAATACGGTCTCCTGGCCGCCGTCATCTCGATCGCGATCCTCGCCGGCGTCGGCGCCATCGGCAACAATGTCGGCAATCTGTTCCTCAAGACAGCCAACAGCATGACACTGGTGAACTAAGATCAGTTCGAGCTACTGCTTGAGCTTGTGCTCCTCGACCTTCAAGGCGTCGGCGAGCCGCATCTTGGCGGAGCCCGGCCGCAGCGGCTTCTGCTGGCTCTCATGCGGCGCCCATCCAGAGACGTAGATGATCGAGAAGGTCGCCCGAATGCGGCCGTCCGGATCGGAATAGCGCTCGGCATAGATCTCCGCCGCGCGCATGAAGAACGCGCGTGACAAAGGCATGCGGCTGCGCTGCGCCAGCGGATTGGCCATGCCCATGGCGCGCAGATCGCGCATCAGCGGAAAGATCGAATCGTAGCGGACCGTGTAGGTCTCGGCGTCGATGACAGGCAGCGCGAAACCGGCGCGCTGCATCAGGCCTCCGACATCTCTGACATCGGCAAAGGGGATCACCCGCGGGCTGGCGCCGCCGGTCATCTCGACCTCGGTAGCGAGCAGCACCTCGCGCAACTCCTGTAGCGTGCCGGAGCCGGGAATGGCGGCGAGAAACAACCCGTCTGGCCGCAGCGCGCGGCGGATCTGGATGAAAACGCCGGGCGTGTCGTTGGTCAGGTGCAGGCTGAGCGGCGCGATGATCAGATTGGCCGATTGCGGCTCGAGCGGGACGATCTCCAGCGGTGCTTCGATGAACGCGTCATCGGGACTTGCGTAGGCGCTTTCGCTCTCGACCCGGGTGAGAGCGGCGACCTTGCCGGTTGCCTGCGCGGCGCGAGCGGCGGCGCCGGTGACGCCGTGCAGCTCGACGGCATGCTCGAAGGTGCGCTCCACCACGGCGAGGCGTTCGCCCAGTTCCTCGGCGGCGATATCGAGCAGGAAGGCTGCCTTCGGATCGTTGTTGCGCAGGGCGCGATGCCGGTTCTGCGCGATCCTTGCTGTGTCGAAGATGATATCCATGGCCGACGTCCATAATCCTGCAAAAGGCGTGCGGCAAGGCGATTTTCCTCTTGCGCGAGATCGGCTACTGTCTCGCCATGGGGTTGCAACCGTTCGATGGTCTGGCACGATTTGACAGGGCGCTGCTGCTGCGGCCGCTGCAGGCCGTCGTCGATCTGGTCTATCCGCCGGCCTGTGCGGTCTGCGGAACGTCGACCGGGCGGCATCGCGGATTGTGCCCGACATGCTGGTCGGCGCTCCGTTTCATCGAACGGCCCTATTGCGAGGTTCTCGGCATCCCCTTTTCGCATGATCTCGGCCCCGGAATCCTGAGTGCGGCGGCGATCGCCAATCCGCCGCCGTTCGACCGGCTGCGTTCGGCGGCCTTTCATGACCAGACGGTGCGTACTCTCGTGCACGGACTGAAGTATCGCGATCGGACCGATCTGGCGCCGATGATGGCGCAATGGATGCTGCGGGCCTCCGACGGGACGGTGGCCGCGTGCGACGCGATCCTGCCGGTGCCGTTGCACAGGACGCGGATGTTCCTGCGCAAGTTCAACCAGGCGGCGGAACTGGGGCGGCACATGGCCCGGCAGGCGGAACGGCCGTTTCTGCCGGCGACCCTGCTGCGCATCCGTCGAACCCGGCAGCAGGTGGGGCTCGGCGCCCGGGCGCGCGAGGACAATGTGCGTGGCGCCTTCGCGGTGGCGGAGGGGCGGGAGGGCGACGTGTTCGGCAAGCGGCTGGTGCTGGTGGACGATGTCTACACCACCGGCGCCACGGTTGCCGCCGCCGCAAGGGCCCTGCGCAGGGCGGGTGCCGCCGATATCACGGTTTTGACCTTTGCAAGGGCGCTTGCAGAAACTATATGACAGGGAGATAAACGTCTTTGCCTGGAGCCCTTATGGTACCCGTTACGATCTACACGCGCGATGGCTGCGGCTACTGCGTCCGCGCCAAGTCCCTTCTCACCGAAAAGGGCGTCGATTTCGTCGAGAACAATGCGACGTCCAAGCCCGAATTCCGCACCGAGATGATCGCCAAGGCAAATGGTGGCTCGACCTTCCCGCAGATCTTCATCGGCGAAAAGCACGTTGGCGGTTGCGACGACCTGTTCGCGCTCGATCGCGCCGGCAAGCTCGACCCGCTGCTGGCGGCCTAGGACAAGCCGATGCGCCACAAGCTTTCCATCGATATCTGTTCGAGCAGTCGCGCACGCGCGGCTGGCGGGGATGTGCGCGGAGGCTTGGCCGCTTGATCCGCTATTCCCTGCATTGCGACAATGCCCATGAGTTCGAAGGCTGGTTTTCCGAAAGTGCCGACTTCGATCGTCAGGTTGCTTCAGGCTTCCTGACCTGTCCGGTCTGCAACTCGGCATCCGTCTCCAAGATCCTGATGGCGCCCTCGGTCTCGACCGCGCGCAAGAAGGACCAGATGCAGACGGTCGCCATGGATGCCGTGCGGCGCGAGGCGTTCGCGAAGCTCAAGGAAGCCGTGAGCACGATCAAGGCCAATTCGGAAGATGTCGGCGAGCGCTTCCCTGAAGAGGCGCGCAAGATTCACTACGGTGAGGCCGATGCGCGCGGGATCATCGGCCAGACGACGCCGGATGAGGCGCGGGCGCTGCTTGATGAAGGCATCGAGATCGCGGCGCTGCCCGTGCTGCCTGACGATGTGAACTGAGATCGGCGACAGCAGGGCTGTTTTCGCTGTCGCCGGATTTCCCTTTACGCCTGCCGCTTTGCCAGCAGCATGTAGTTCACGTCCATGTCTTTCGACAGGTTCCACTGGTTCGACAGCGGGTTGAAGAACACGCCGGTGCGGTCGATGATCGTCAATCCATCGGCCGTCACCGGCTTTTCGATTTCCTCGGGTCGGACGAGCTTTTCATACTGATGGGTGCCGCGTGGCAGCCAGCGCAGGACGTTTTCGGCGGCGAAGATGGCGAGTGCGGCTGCCTTCATCGTCCGGTTGATGGTGGCGACGAACATCAGGCCGCCCGGGCGGACCATTTTCGCGCAGGTGGTCATGAAGAATTCGACGTCGGCGACGTGTTCGACCACTTCCATATTCAGCACGATATCGAAGGTCTCGCCGGCTTCGGCCAGCTGCTCGGCCGTCACCGCGCGGTAATCGACGGGTACGCCCGAGGCCTTCGCGTGTGTTGAAGCGATGCCGATGTTCTTCTCGGAGGGGTCGGCACCGACGACCGTTGCGCCCATGCGCGCAACCGGCTCGGACAGCAGGCCGCCGCCACAGCCGATGTCGAGCACCCTCAGGCCCTCGAGCGGGCGGGCGCCGCGCACGTCGCGGCCAAAATTCTCCGCTGCCTTGTCCCTGATATAGCCGAGCCTGACGGGATTGAACTTGTGTAGCGGCTTGAACTTGCCGGTCGGGCTCCACCATTCGGCGGCCATGGCGGAGAAGCGGTCCACTTCGCCCTGGTCGATCGTGCTTTTTGCCGCTTCCGTCATCGTCATGCTCCTTGGTTCGTGAGGACTGAAGTCGGACGAACCACAGTCGAAGTCAAGGGGTGAGGCCCGAGGTGAGCGGCTGTGTCGCGCGGGCGCCCGGCATTGCGTGGTTCCTCCAAGAGGATAAGGCGCATCCATCATCACATTGTGATATTGTTAATGTATCCTTGAGGGTGAGACCATGTTGCGTCTGCGTAATGTATGGGCCGCAGTACTCGGCCTCGTTATGTGTTGCCCGCCCGCCGCCCGCGCGGAGGTGGCGGTGGGCGAGGCGACGCTGATCAAGACCGAAGTGACCGGCGAGAACGGTCCGCTGGTGGTCAAGGCGCCTGTGCATCGCGACGAGCGCATCCGCACCTCGATCGGCGGCCTCGGGCAGTTCGTGTTTCGCGACGGCACCAAGCTGGCGGTGGGCGCCGGGTCCTCGGTGGTGATCGACAGCTACGTCTATGACGATGCGACATCGGTCAAGAAGCTCACCATCAAGGCGGCCAAGGGAACATTTCGCTGGATCAGCGGCAGTTCGTCGTCATCGGCCTATTCGATCGTGACGCCGGCGGGAACGATCGGCGTCAGGGGCACGGCGTTCGATGTCTACGTGGCGCCGAACGGCACCACGGCGATGGTGCTGCTCAACGGTTCGGCTGAGTTTTGCGGCGCGGGCGGATGCAAGCAGCTCCGGCAGCAGTGCGATTGCGTGATCGCCTCGCCGCGCGGCGGAGTATCCGATCCGCGTACGGTGGACGAGACGACATTGCGGACGCTGCGGAACCAGAAGGCGTTGCCGTTCCTGTCCGGGGCGCAGCAGCTTTCCGGCCCGCTCGGCAATATCCGCACGAGCTGCGGCCTGCGCAGCATCCGGGTGGACCGGCGGGATCCGGAGCGGCAAGTCGTTCCCGAGGTCGCACCGGCACCGCAGCGGCTGGCGCCACCTGAGACACCGCAGAATCCTCAGAATCCTCAGAAGCCTCAGAAGCCGGATAAACATCATCATCATCATCCTGACAGGCATCACCCCGATCGCCATCATCATTGGGGCGGCCCGCACGACAGGCACGATCATCATTGGGGAAATCGCCGGGATGGCCGGGACGGTGGCTGGGGTCAGCTGAGCGGTCATTTGGCGGACCGCGACAATCGTCGCGACGACCGGCATGCCGGTTTTGGCCGGCAGCGCGATCGTGGCGGCAGAGATCAGGCGGGCAGAGATCAGGCGGGTGGCGATCGGGGGCGGAACGGTTCCATCGACCGGGCATCCGTCAATGCCGGTCGCGGCGACCATCATGGGCATCGCGATCGGTCGCGAGATGCGCAGAGCCCCGGTCAGGGTAACCGGACACATGGCGGGCAGACAGATGCGCCATCAGGAAGCAGTGCTGGAAGCGGTGGCGCAGCCACGAGCTCACCGGGCGGCGGCGAGCATACCGATCGGCATCATGACGGCCGGCGCGGCGGCTGGAACGGTGGCGGCCGCGGCGGGGGTGATGGCAATCGGGGACACAATCACAGGCAGGGCGGCGGTTAGAGCGTTTTCGGGCATAAAACTATTTGGAAATTGCTTCACGATGCCTGTTCGGACGGGAGATCGATTTTTTCGGTCGGCGCTTCCCGGAAATGGTCGGCGCGACGGGCGAGGCGGCGGTAGAATTCCGGCAAGGCGGCCTCGAACGGTTGGGCGCGCTGGCGTGCTCTCGCCAGCAGCTTCCTGTTGTCCGTCGAGTGGCTGCCAAACGCCTCGACGAGGCTCTGGTGGGCGGTCTCAAGCAGCGCGAAGCTTGCCGACAGACCGACCGTCTCGTCGCCGACGATGGCGTATAGCCGTGCGCGGCTGCTCTTGCCCTTGAGGCCCAGCGCGCCGGCGTCGAGCAGGGCGAAGGTCGGCAGGGCCGTCGCCGTCGTCTCGGAGACGAGGATATCGAAGCCCACTTCCTTGCAGCAGCCCTCGATGCGGGCAGCGACATTCACCGCGTCGCCGACGGCGGAATAGTTGAAGCGGCTTTCGGCGCCCATGTTGCCGACGCAGGCAAGCCCGGTGTGGATGCCGATGCCGATGCCGACCGTGTAGTCCGCGCCGAAGCCGAAGGCATCGGTGGCGTTGAGGTCTGCCAGCGTTTCGCGCATGGCAAGCGCGGCGCGCACCGCCTTGGCCGGATGATCGGCGACATCGACGGGGGCATTCCAGAAGGCCATGATCGAATCGCCGATGAATTTGTCGAGCGTGCCTTCGTGGGCGACCACATGGCGGCTCAGGGCGTCGAGCAGCGTATTGAGAAAGCGCACCACCTCGGCCGGCTGCAGGCGCTCGCTGAGCGTGGTGAAGCCGCGCACGTCGACGAACATCACCGTCAGTTCGCGGTCGTCGCCGCCGAGGCGCAAGGCATCCGGGTTGTGCTCGATGCGGTGCAGAAGCGAGGGTGACAGATATTGGCCGAAGGCGCGGCGCACCTCGCGGCGCTCTCGATCGATCACCAGAATGCGGAACGAGGTGGCGGCGAAGTGGATGATCGAGCCGGCGATGATCGGCGCCAGTGGATCGAACAGCAGGCCCCATTCGGAAAAGGCGACCCACGAGGCGGCGAAGGCGAGCGCCGTGATCAACAGGCCGCAGGCAAGGGCGACGGCCGGGCTGACGAAGGTGGTGACCATGACGAGGCAGGTGCCGAGCACGGCGATCAGCAGGATCTCCATGCCATCGGCCCAATCCGGGCGCGACAGGAAATGGCCGGAGAGGATCTGCTCGACGGTCTGTGCGTGCATGGATACGCCGGGGACGTTTTCGCCGAGCGCCGTGGTGCGGATATCCTGCAGGCCGGCCGAAGAGGTGCCGACGAAGAGGATGCTGCCCTGGATGGCGGCGGCAACCTCCGCTGAGGGGCCGTCGGGGTCGAGCACCTTGGCGGCGGAGATGTAGCGCTCGGCGGCATCGCGACTGGTGTAGAGCCAGAGTTCGCCGGAGGCGGTCACCGGCACGACGAAGTCGCCAACCTTGATCGATGTGAGCGTGTCGGCGGCATCGGGCGCCGAGGCGACGATATAGGTCGACGCGCCCTGGGCGACGCGCAAGGCTTCCAGTGCCAGGTTTGGATAGAGCTGCTGGCCGTCGCTGAGCAGCAGCGGAATGCGGCGCACGGCAGAGGAATAGGTGCCGGGGTTGAGGCTGATATGGCCGATGCCGGCAGCGTTGATCTGCAGTTGCGGACGGATCGGCGTTGCCGCCTTCATGCGCGGCGGGGCGTTGAACGGGGTCTCGCCGGTGAAGGCAAAACCGGCCTTGACCGGCGGACGATAGCTGCCGTCGGTGGAGAGGCCGAAGCCGAGAACGACCGGGTGCCCGGCAATGGCTTCGGCGAAAATCTGGTCATTGTCGGGCAGGCGGCCGAGCAGCGTGGGATCGACGCCGCCGACATCGCGCATGATCGAGCGCGGCGACAGGCGGTCTGACTCGGCGAACAGGACATCGAAGGCGATCGACGCTGCCCCCATGTCCGACAGCCGCTGCACCAGCAGCGCCAACCGGTCGCGCGGCCATGGCCACTGGCCGAATTCGCGCAGCGACGCCTCGTCGATGTCGATGACCCGCACCGGCATGGTCTCGAACGTCCGGGGCGTGATGCGCTGGTACTCGTCGAAGGTGATGTCGCGGAGTTGGCGCAGCAGCGGCGGATCGCTGGCGCGCAGCAGCGTGAAGGCTGCCACGAGCGCCAGGCCAAGAACGACACCGATGTGCTGCATGCGCGTCATGATCGGATCCGCTCAGTATCTGAGGCCTGTCTGCAACCGCGGTGTCCGATGAACCAGGTTCAAGCGGCGCGCCGGCGCGCATCAGGCTGCCCGTTTCGCGCGGATGATGCAACTGCGCCTTTCGAGCGTTCGGGCCGCGGCAAGACGGTTGTGGCGATAATCGGCTGGCCCGTGCCGCTATGGGGGCAAGTTCGGCTAGCGGCTTAATCCGGAGTGGTGCACTGAAGATCGACCGCGCCTCTGTTGTTCCAGTACATGCAGGTGAGGTCGTTGGCGAAGCACCAGAGCGTGCCGGTTTTTGAGGCCGTCCAGCTCAGCTTTGTGCCGATCCTGAAGGCGGTGGACAAGTCCTTGTCGATGGCGCCGATGAGGGCGAACCAGGGCTCGCGCGGCGCACGCCGTGCTGCCCTGAACGGCGCAAGCGAGCGCCTTTCATAGCCATCCGCATTTGTCTCTATCCACCAATCGATCCAGGTGCCCGAGGCAAGGAAGTCGTATTGCCGGCCCTGCTTCACATCGCATAGCCGAGTCCAGAGATCGGCGGCTTTGACTGATTTCTCTGCGATGACTGCCATCTCGACCTCCCGGCGCCAGCCTGTCCCTGCGCTGTCGGGCAAAGCCACGTCGGTCGTGTACAGATGCCCTGCCGGATCATAGGCACGGTAATCGGCGATATGCAATCTTTTATTGTATAGTGAATTTATAATCGTATTGATTGCAATCGATTGCGATGCTCAGGCAATTGATGGACTGTACTTGGCCGCGATCGGCGCGGCCATCGATGCACAAGCGCCATCGATACGGCTTGGCTATCCCTGCGAGATCGCGTCGGTTTTGCGGGAAGCCGCGTGGGCTTCGAGAATGGCCGCCGTTATCACCTTGCGCAGTTCGTAGACCAGTGAACGTGACCGCTTCCGGTCGAGGTCCTGGGCGGCCTTGGCGAGGTTGAGCCCTTCGTTCAGAACAATATGATGGGCGCGCGCCAACGCCCAGCTTTCAATATCAAGACTTTCCATTCGGAATCTCCGCCAAATCATTCAGCATCAAAGACATTCGCGAATCATTTTACGCCGCATACTTATGATTGAAGAAGAATCACAGTTACATTTGCTTGGAAATATATACATCACCCGATTTTTAGTGGTGTGGCATAATTGTTTCGATCAAATCGGGGTGAATGTCGCAGAAGTTGCGATTATACGCCTATGGCCTTACTCCAGGTAATTGCGCGAAAATCTGCGTCAGTCGTTGGAAGCGACGACGGAGTTGCCCGTCCGGCCGGAAGACCAGCGCAGCCATTGATCGGGGCTGCCGTGGAAGACGTTGAGGTCGATCCGCCCTTCGACGCCATGCGACAGGCCCGAGCCGGAATACTGCCAGAAGACCCACTTGCGGCCGGGATAGCGCTTGGAGGGATGGGCGGCGACCGAGCGCAGCCAGAATGGATGGTTCGGGAACGCGCCCTGCAGATTGTCCGCGTAGAAATCGGGTGCCGTGTAGATGACAGGACGCTTGCCGTAGTGGCGCTCGAGCTTGTCCATGAAGACCTGCATCTTCTCGAGCACATTTTCACGCGACGGGCGGCGCTTGCAGGCGGATTCGCCGTTCCATTCGACGTCGATGACCGGCGGCAACGCGTCGGGATCACGCGGAACGTTGCGGATGAACCAGTCGGCCTGCTCGCCGGCGGTGCGGCACCAGTAGAAGAAGTGATAGGCGCCGCGCTTCAATCCGGCTTCCTTGGCCTTGCGCCAGTTGGTCTTGAACATCGGGTCCAGATGGTCGCCGCCATCGGTGGACTTGATATAGGCGAAGTTGGCGCCCTGGCTTCTCAGCTTCGGCCAATCGATATCGCCCTGCCAGCGCGAGACGTCGACGCCATGGACGGCGAGCTTGTGCGGCGAGGATCGGCCGAAATTGATCGGCTTGGCGTCACGGAACTGGCGGCTGTACAACCTGCTGCGCGTGCGCGGGGCTTCGACGACGTCCTCGTCGGGCGCTTCCATAATCGGCGGGCGTGCCGGGGGCGCCATCATCGCGACCCTTGTGCCGACTGGTGCGTTTACTGGCGCGGCCACCATCGGGCGCTCGGCCGGAAGCGGCGCGCCGACGGCACGATCGGCGGATGCGAAGGCTGTCGATTCCGGCACGGGGCCGGCCCAGGCCAGCACTTCCTGATGCGGCTGAAGAGCGGCGGCGCCGACGTCCGCCGAGGGCACCGGCGCAGACGGCACGGCGGCCGGTGGCGAGACGGAGGCCGTGGTCTCGCGTGACGGTGCCGCGGAGGCCAGAACGTCGGGGCCGGATGTCGATGTGCAGCTCGATACGGTCAAGCATGCAAGGAAGATCGCTGGCACGGCCGATAGACGCATTTGGGAACCCGTTACTCACTACAAGCCCGAGGGCCAGATGGGCGGCACCGGGAACATCAAAGGGTATTGCTAACGGGACATTACCAAAAAATGCTGAATCCAATCTTTACGCCGTTCACTTGAATGAAAAAGGCGGCGGGATCGCCTCCCGTCGCCTCTCCATTCCGGTTTTTTGATCAGCGGATCAGGCGACCAACGCGATGTCTGCTTCTCGGGCGCGCGCAGCTGCCACCGAGGGGCGGGCTTCAATGCGCTTGACGTATTCGGCAATGGCAGGCCAGGCGCCGAGATCGATCGCCAGATGCGGGAACCAGCCGAATACGGTGAAGAGATAGGCATCGGCCACGGTGAAGGTGTCGCCCATCAGATAGGCGTTGTCGGCGAGGCGGTCGGCGATCAGGTCAAGACGTTTTGCAAGCTTGTCCTTGAAGATCGTACGGGCCTCTTCCGGAAAGGCCGGATTGAAGAGCGGGCCGACGCCGGCGTGGATCTCGCTGTTGACGAAGCTCAGCCATTCCTGCAGCTGCGAGCGGGCAAAGGTCCCGTTGGCAGGCGCCAGGCCGGTTTCCGGCTTGAGATCGGCGAGATACTGAACGATCGCCGGACCTTCGGTCAGCACCGTGCCGGTTTCCAGCTGCAGCGCCGCGACATAGCCTTTCGGATTGACGGTGCGGAAGTCGTTCCCCTCGGAAGTCTGCTTGGTCTTGTTGTTCACCCGGACAAGATCATAGGGCATGCCCAGTTCCTGCAGAATGATGTGCGGCGAGAAGGAGCAGGTGCCGGAGGCAAAGTAGAGTTTCATCGAGATCAATTCCTTGTGGCGGAGCCCGCGGCTTATCCGCTGTGCGTGAAGGAAAAATTACCGGCAGCGACTTGAAGAAGGTTCAGCGATCACGAACGCGTTTTCGTGCGCGGTGAACCTTTGCCAACAAAACCTGTGTGGGGTGCTCGCCCGGATGCTATGGCTCGAAGCGACTGATTTCCAGGCCGCTGCCGACCGGAAGCAGAACGCTCGATATTCCCTGTCTTGCCCGGATCGCCGTGCAATAGGCCTTCACGTCGTCGTTGCCGGGGCGGATCATGTTGTCGGCCACGACGATCGCGCCCGGATTGAGCCGGGGATAGAAGGCTTCCAGGCAGGGGAGATAGAGGTCCTTCCAGAGATCGACGAGAACGAAGTCGATGCCGACGTCCAGTTGCGAAATCATCTCCACCGCATCGCCGACCCTGAAGTCGATGACGTCGGCCAGACCAGCCTTTTTGGCCATGTCGCGGGCGAATTCGGATTTGTAGCCATGCAGTTCCATGGTGATCAGCCGGCCGCCCGCTCTCTGTGCCGCCTCCGCCAGCCATATGCCGGAGTAGCCGAAGGAGGTGCCGAGTTCGAGGATGGTCGGATTGGGCAGGCTTGCGGCGAGAATGTTCAGCAATTGTCCGGTGCGCGGGCCGACGGCGCGCATGCGCATGTCCTGTCCGCCATCGCGTCCGCCCGGTGCCTCGACGCGTGGAGCGCTGCGCTCGTTCTCCAGCATCTCATGGTAGGTGGCGAGTACGCTCTCGATCTTGCTGTCCATGTCGTCGTGTTTCCTATCGCATGTCGCAAATGGTTCGGTCGACAGTGCATCAGCCAGCGTGCCGGCTGAAGTTAAACTTTGGCAATGATCCGACCTGTCGTCGGGCTGCGTGCTCCGTGACCTTTCGATGCTCAGGGTCGCGTCGTCGGCATCATCGCAGTTCTCTCCCGAAGGATCATCGCCCGGAATGCGGCCTGCAAATTCCGCGTGCAACAGGAGCCGTCATTCTCCTTTCCCCACCTTGCCACCCCCGGACAAACTCGCTAAGAGACGCCGCAACTTGAGCCCTTGTGCGCAAGGCTTTAGAAGGGTTCCAGACTAAAGAATTCTGGCTCTTCGGCCCTGTCGTTTCACGAGGCTTCGTCGTGCCGGGTCTGGCTTTCGTCTCTCCCGGCGGTTTGCTGTGGTAGAGGCTTATGGCACGCATCGTAATGAAGTTCGGCGGAACATCCGTCGCTGATCTGGACCGCATCCACAATGTTGCCCGCCACGTCAAACGCGAGGTCGATGCCGGTCACGAAGTGGCCGTCGTCGTTTCCGCCATGTCGGGCAAGACCAACGAGCTGGTCGGCTGGGTACAGAACACGCCGAAGGTGGCCGGCAGCAACTCGCCGTTTTACGATGCGCGCGAATATGACGCCGTCGTCGCCTCGGGCGAGCAGGTAACGTCGGGTCTTCTGGCGATCGCGCTGCAGGCGTTGGATATCAATGCGCGCTCCTGGCAGGGCTGGCAGATCCCGATCCGCACCGACAATGCCCATGGCGCGGCGCGCATCCTCGAGATCGACGGCGCCGACATCATCAAGCGCATGGGCGAGGGCCAGGTTGCCGTCATCGCCGGTTTCCAGGGCCTCGGCCCCGACAACCGCATCGCGACGCTCGGGCGCGGCGGTTCGGATACCTCGGCGGTGGCGATTGCTGCCGCGGTGAAGGCCGATCGCTGCGACATCTATACCGATGTCGATGGCGTCTACACGACCGACCCGCGCATCGTGCCGCAGGCGCGCCGCCTGAAGAAGATCGCTTTCGAGGAAATGCTCGAAATGGCGTCGCTCGGCGCCAAGGTTCTGCAGGTTCGCTCGGTCGAGCTTGCCATGGTGTTCAAAGTGCGCACCTTCGTGCGCTCGTCGTTTGAAGATCCCGATGCTCCGGGCATGGGTGATTTCTTGAATCCGCCCGGAACGCTGATTTGTGACGAGGAAGAAATCGTGGAACAGGAAGTAGTCACCGGCATCGCCTATGCCAAGGATGAAGCGCAGATCTCGCTTCGCCGCCTCGCCGATCGGCCGGGCGTCTCCGCCGCGATCTTCGGACCGCTGGCCGAGAACCACATCAACGTCGACATGATCGTCCAGAACATCTCCGAAGACGGCTCGAAGACCGACATGACCTTCACCGTTCCGTCGGGCGATGTCGAAAAGGCGATCCGGGTGCTCGGCGAGCACAAGGAGACGATCGGCTACGACGTCGTCCAGAACGAATCGGGCCTGGTGAAGGTGTCGGTCATCGGCATCGGCATGCGCAGCCACGCCGGCGTCGCGGCGACCGCTTTCAAGGCACTTGCCGAGAAAGGCATCAACATCAAGGCGATCACCACGTCTGAAATCAAGATTTCTATCCTGATTGACGGTCCTTATGCGGAACTCGCTGTCAGGACTTTGCATTCCTGCTACGGTCTGGATAAGAATTGATTCCTCGCAGGCCTGCCGCGCGTACAAGTTGAGAAGTGGCGCGGCACTCTGCCGGGCTACTTTTGCCTTTGTTTTTGGAGCTTGAGACGCAATGAGAGACCTATCCGGCGGTCCGCGCGTGCTGCTCAAGCGGCTGCGCGAGTTGATGGCGGAGCCGCTGGAGCCACAGGAGCGGCTTGACCGGATCGTCAGCCAGATCGCCAGCAACATGGTGGCGGAAGTCTGCTCGGCCTATGTGCTGCGCTCGGACGGCGTGCTCGAACTGTATGCAACCGAGGGTCTGAACCGCGAAGCCGTCCACCTGGCGCAGCTGAAGATGGGCCAGGGCCTCGTCGGCACGATCGCCGCCTCGGCGCAGCCTCTCAATCTGTCGGACGCGCAATCGCATCCGGCCTTCCGCTATCTGCCGGAGACCGGCGAAGAGATCTATCACTCCTTCCTCGGCGTGCCGATCCTGCGCGCCGGCCGGTCGCTCGGCGTTCTGGTCGTGCAGAACAAGGCAAGCCGCAACTATCGCGACGAAGAGCTCGAAGCGCTCGAGACGACGGCGATGGTGCTGGCCGAGATGATCGCCACCGGCGAACTCAAGAAGCTGACCAAGCCCGGCCTCGAACTCGACCTGACGCGGTCGGTGACCTTCGACGGCGACACCTATAACGAGGGCATCGGCCTCGGCTATGTCGTACTGCACGAACCGCGCATCGTCGTCACCAACCTTCTGAATGACGACGCCGACAAGGAAATCCGGCGGCTGGCGGAATCGCTGGGATCGCTGCGCATCTCGATCGACGACCTGCTGTCGCAGCGCGACATGTCGATGGAAGGCGAACACCGCGAGGTGCTCGAGACCTACCGGATGTTCGCGCATGACCAGGGCTGGGTGCGCAAACTTGAAGAGGCGATCCGCAACGGCCTGACGGCGGAAGCCGCGGTCGAGAAGGTGCAGAGCGACACCAAGGCGCGGATGATGCGCCTGACCGATCCGTATCTGCGCGAGCGGATGCACGACTTCGAGGATCTGGCCAACCGCCTGCTCAGGCAGCTGACCGGCTATACCGGCCGGACGTCTGGCGACGGCTTCCCGGCCGACGCGATCATTCTGGCGCGCGCCATGGGCGCCGCCGAGCTGCTCGACTATCCCCGCGCGAATGTGCGCGGCCTGGTTCTGGAAGAAGGTGCTGTTACCAGCCACGTCGTGATCGTGGCGCGTGCGATGGGCATTCCCGTCATCGGCCAGGCGGCCGGTATCGTGGCGCTGGCGGAAAACGGCGATGCCGTGATCATCGACAGCGATGGCGGACACGTGCATCTGCGGCCGCTGCCGGAGCATCAGCGCTCCTACGAGGAAAAGGTGCGGTTCCGTGCCCGCAGGCAGGAGCAGTTCCGGGCGCTACGCGCCGTCGAGCCGCTGACCAAGGACGGCCAGCGCGTATCGCTGCAGATGAACGCCGGCCTGCTGGTCGACCTGCCGCAGCTCTCTGAATCGGGCGCCGAAGGCATCGGCCTGTTCCGCACCGAGCTGCAGTTCATGATAGCCTCGACGCTTCCCAAGGCGGAAGAGCAGGAACAGTTCTATCGCAGTGTGCTGAAGCAGGCGGCCGGACGCACGGTGACGTTCCGGACGCTCGATATCGGTGGCGACAAGGTGGTGCCGTATTTCCGTGGCCACGAGGAAGAAAATCCGGCGCTCGGCTGGCGGGCGATCCGCCTGTCGCTGGATCGACCGGGCCTGCTGCGCACGCAGCTGCGCGCCATGCTGAAGGCTGCCGCCGGCATGGAACTGAAGATGATGGTGCCGATGGTGACCGAGGTTTCGGAAATCGCCGCGGTGCGCGAATTGTTGCAGAAGGAAGTGCAGCACCTGTCCCGTTTCGGCCATGGCTTGCCGCGCAAGCTGCAGTTCGGAGCGATGCTCGAGGTGCCTTCGCTGCTGTGGCAGTTGGACGAACTGATGGCGGCGGTCGATTTCGTGTCGGTCGGCTCCAACGATCTGTTCCAGTTCGCGATGGCGGTCGATCGCGGCAATGCGCGCGTTTCCGATCGCTTCGACACGCTGAGCAAGCCGTTCCTGCGCATCCTGCGCGACATCGTGCGGGCTGGCGAGCGCAACAAGACGCCGGTGACGCTGTGCGGCGAGCTGGCGGGCAAGCCGATTTCGGCGATGGCGCTGCTCGGTATCGGCTTCCGCTCGGTTTCAATGTCGCCGGCGTCGATCGGCCCGGTGAAGGCGATGCTGCTCGGGCTCGATGTCGGGGCGCTGGCCCATATCATGAACGAGGCGCTTGACGACACGAAGACGCCGACCTCGATGCGCGAGCTGCTTGCCCATTTCGCCGACGCGCACAATATTCCTCTATAGTTCAAGACAAACAGAATCGGAGTAAGGGTGGCGAAGCTTCCCGTTGAAAAGATGCGCGAGCTGGAACGCCGTTTTGGCGAGATCGAAGCGCGCATGTCGGCCGGCCCCGCAGCCGACGTCTACGTCAAGCTTGCCTCCGAGTATTCCGAGCTGCAGCCCGTCGTGATGAAGATCCGCGACTACGAGAAGGCGCTGGCCGAGCTCAAGGATCTGGAATCGCTGCTGGAGGACAAGACGGTCGATCGCGAGATGCGCGACATGGCCGAAATGGAGCTGCCCGACGTCAAGGAACGGATCGAGGCGCTGGAGCAGGAAATCCAGATCCTGCTGCTGCCGAAGGACGCGGCCGACGAAAAGAGCGCGATCCTGGAAATCCGGGCCGGTACCGGCGGATCGGAAGCGGCGCTGTTTGCCGGCGACCTGTTTCGCATGTACGAGCGCTATGCCGCCGCTCGTGGCTGGAAGGTCGAGGTTCTCTCGTCGAGCGACGGTGAGGCCGGTGGCTTCAAGGAAATCATCGCGACCATCACAGGCAAGGGCGTGTTCGCCAAGCTGAAATTCGAGAGCGGCGTTCACCGGGTACAGCGCGTGCCGGAGACGGAAGCGGGCGGGCGCATCCATACGTCGGCGGCGACCGTCGCCGTGCTGCCCGAGGCGGAGGAGATCGATATCGAGATCCGCCAGGAAGATATCCGTATAGACACGATGCGCTCGTCCGGCGCCGGCGGCCAGCACGTCAACACGACAGACTCAGCCGTGCGCATCACTCACCTGCCGACCGGCATCGTCGTCACCAGTTCGGAAAAATCGCAGCACCAGAACCGCGCCAAGGCGATGCAGGTGCTGCGCTCCAGGCTGTATGACGCAGAGCGTCAGCGCGCCGACAGCGAGCGCTCAGCCGACCGTAAGAGCCAGGTCGGTTCGGGCGACCGCTCGGAGCGCATCCGCACCTACAATTTCCCGCAGGGCCGCGTGACGGACCACCGCATCAACCTGACGCTCTACAAGCTCGACCGGATGATGATCGGGGAGATCGACGAGATCGTCGATGCGCTGATGGCGGACTACCAGGCGAGCCAGCTGGCGCAACTCGGCGAGCAGTCGCTATGAACGAGAGCGGGAAACAGGTCTGTTCGACGGTTTCCCAATGGCTGGCCGAGGCTCGCCGGCGCTTCACCGAGGCCGGGATCGACGATCCGGCGGCCGATGCGCGGGTGCTGGTTTCGGGTCTGCTCGGCCTGTCGACCACCGAGATGCTGACGCGCGGCAACGAGGCTGTCTCAGCCGAGGCGGAGAGCAGCATCGCCGCTGCGATCGAGCGGCGGCTGGGGCGTGAGCCGGTGCATCGCATTCTGGGCGAGCGCGAGTTCTACGGCCTGCCGCTGTCGCTTTCCGCCGAGACGCTGGAGCCGCGGCCCGATACGGAAATCCTTGTCGACACGATGCTGCCCTATCTGCGCGACCTTGCAAAGGCCGCGGGGCGTATCCACCTACTCGATATGGGAACGGGAACAGGGGCGATTTGCCTTGCGCTGCTCGCCGAATGTCCCGAAGCTTCCGGTATCGGCAGCGATATCTCCGAGGGCGCGTTGGCGACGGCGCGATCCAACGCGGCGCGGAACGGCCTGCATGATCGGTTCGAGGCCGTCCAGTCGAACTGGTTCGGGGATATCCACGGAACGTTTCACGCGATTGTCTCAAATCCGCCCTATATAGCTTCCAGTGTCGTTGACACTCTTGCTCCCGAAGTGACAAAATTTGATCCGGCTGCCGCACTGGATGGCGGCCAGGATGGGCTTGACGCCTACAGATCCATTGCCAAGGATGCTGCAAGGTTCATGCACCCCGCCGGTGTCATCGGACTGGAGATAGGCTACGATCAGCGGACCGACGTGACCGGCGTTTTCGAGGCCGAGGGCTTCAAATGCCTGGAATCCGTAAAGGATTACGGACAGAACGATCGTGTGCTTGTGTTCGCACTGAGATGATTGGCTGCGAAGGACTGTACTGCATAGTCCATTGGTGGCATTGCGAAGAAAAGGCTTGGATTTAAACGGGAAGCAATATAGGTTGCCCCCACGTATTGGAGAGATAGGTCAGAACGATGAGTCGTTCGAAGCTAGCTCGGCCTCGGGGGTCCGCTCTCTTAAACGAGAGCTTCAAAGGTTGAATACGACCCAATGCGTGAATCAGTCAAACTGACTTGAGAACAAGCGGCAGGTTGGCGCAAAGGCGCATTATGCTTGCGGCACAAAAGCCCTGAGCCGGTTGATCCGGCCGCGGCTGACGGTGCCATCACTCCACACAAACAGAGAATTCAGGTGAACGATCGATGAGGCCAGGACAGCAGAACAAACG
This sequence comes from Hyphomicrobiales bacterium, assembly GCA_900470805.1. Lineage (GTDB taxonomy): Bacteria > Pseudomonadota > Alphaproteobacteria > Rhizobiales > Rhizobiaceae > Rhizobium. The sequence goes on from UCCA01000034.1 coordinate 30,752, forward strand.
CGGTCGCGGGCGTACCAACAACAATGGCGGCGGCGGTGGCGGAAACAACAATAATAATAACAACTTCAACCGCAAGGGTGGCAATCCGCTGACGCGGACCTACGATAGCTCCGGCCCAGATGTGAAGATCCGTGGCACTGCCCAGCACATCGCTGAAAAATATGCGCAGCTCGGTCGCGACGCGCAGAGCTCCGGCGACCGCGTGATCGCCGAGAACTACCTGCAGCACGCCGAACACTACTATCGCATCATTGCTGCCGCCCAGGCGCAGATGCAGGAACGCGGGCAGCGCGACGAGCGTGGCGAATATGATCGTGACGGCTCCGAGCGTGATGGCGACGACATGGACGGCTCCGACAACGACGACGCCGTCGTGGTTCAGCCGCCGCGCCAGCAGCAGGAGTATCAGCAGCGTCGTAATGACGAGCAGCCACGTCGCAACAACAATAATGACGAGCAGCAGCCGCGCCGTTCGGATGAACAGCCGCGCCGCAACAACGACGAGCAGCGCCAGCGCCGCAATAATGACGAGCAGCCGCGTCGCAACAACGCCAACAACAACACGAGCGACGAGCAGCCTCAGGTGCAGGCTCAGCCGGTGAGCGAAGAGCAGCCGCAGCCACAGCCGCGCCGCAGCGACGAGCAGCCCGCACCGCGCCAGCCGCGCCGTCGCGAGGAGCGTGCCGCGCCGGCAGTTGTTGCCGCCGCACCTCAGCCGGAGGTGATCGACGGTACCGGCCCTCAGCCCGAGATCGAAGGCATCCCTGCCGAGGTTTCGATGGACGAGGAAAGCGGTGCGGCAACGACGCGCCAGCCGCGTCGCCGCAGCGCCACCCCGCGTCCGCGCCGTCCGCGTCGCGCCGAAGGTGAAGCTGCTGCCGAAGGTGATGCAGCCGCCGGCGAAGCACCTGAACTGGCTGAAGCCGCTTCGGAATAAAGCCTGCTGTTTCTCCCGCCGGGAGAGCGTTGAAATGTTTGGAAAGGGCGCCCTATCGGCGCCCTTTCTGCGCTTCAGTTGCGGTGTGTATTTTATGCAAGAAATACATCATGAGTTTTGAGGGTGCTGTATATTAAATTAGCTATTACTTGGATACGAAACATTAACCCTCCCGGGATGATCATCGGTTGTGAGGGCTTCGTGTAATGCGATCAGGGATATATGCAGCTTTGCCTCTGGAAAACTGCAAATCGACCGGAAATGCGCAGCCGAAGACCCCTCTAACAGAACGCGCCGCCCGCTGTTGGCGTCGCAGCAATGGGGGACAGGAATGTTCGGTCTGACATCTGATTCGGGGCATATCCTCGAGGCGATCTCGAAGTCGCAAGCGATCATCGAGTTCGACCTGAAGGGCAATGTGCTGAAGGCGAACGAGAATTTCTGCAATGCTCTCGGCTACGGGCTTTCGGAGATCGTCGGCAAGCACCACAGCATGTTCTGCGATCCCGCATCGACGACCACGCAGGAATACCGCGACTTTTGGGCGCGACTTGGCCGTGGGGAATACGACGCGGGTGCCTATAAGCGGATTGCCAAGGGCAACCGCGAGATCTGGATCCAGGCCTCGTACAATCCGGTATTCAAGCGTGGCAAGCCATACAAGGTGGTGAAGTTCGCCTCCGATATCACCGACGCGAAGAACAGGGCGGTAGAGGATGCCGGCAAGCTGGATGCGATCTCGCGTTCGCAGGCGGTCATCGAGTTCAAGCCGACCGGCGAAATCATCACCGCCAACGAGAATTTCTGTAATGGTCTCGGCTACGCGCTGCACGAGATCGCCGGCAAACACCACAGCATCTTCTGCGAACCGAATTACGCCCGCACCGAGGAATATGCCAACTTCTGGCGACGGCTGGCGCAGGGCGAGTTCATTGCCGACGAATTCGTGCGCTACGGCAAGGGCGGCAAGGAAATCTGGATCCAGGCGGCCTATAACCCGATCACCGATGTCAACGGCAAGGTCTACAAGGTGGTGAAGTTCGCCACCGACGTCACCAGCCGCATGAGCGCCATCAGCCAGCTCGGCCAGCACCTGCGCGGGCTCTCCGAGGGCGACCTGACAAAGACCGTCGATACCGCCTTCGTCCCTTCGATGGAGCAGTTGCGGCACGATTTCAACACGACGATCGGCCGCCTCTCGGAGACGCTGAAGACCGTCGGCGAGAATGCGCATGCGATCGCCGCCGGGTCCCGCGAGATCGGCTCGACCGCGGACACGTTCTCCAAGCGGACGGAGCAGCAGGCGGCCTCGATCGAGGAAACGGCGGCAGCGCTCGAGCAGATCACCACCACGGTCAACGACAGCAGCCATCGCGCCGACGAGGCGGGTAAGCTGGTGGCGAAGACCAAGCAGGGCGCCGAGCAATCCGGCCTCGTGGTTCGCAATGCGGTGGCGGCGATGGATCAGATCGAGCAATCCTCCCGCGAGATCACCAACATCATCGGCGTGATCGACGATATCGCCTTCCAGACCAACCTGCTGGCGCTGAATGCCGGTGTCGAGGCGGCGCGCGCCGGCGAGGCCGGGAAGGGCTTTGCTGTTGTGGCCCAGGAAGTCCGCGAACTGGCGCAGCGTTCCGCCAGCGCCGCCAAGGCGATCAAGTCGCTGATCACCACGTCGAGCGAACTGGTGCGCAACGGCGTCGATCTTGTGGGTCAGACCGGCAAGGCGCTTGAGACGATCGTCAGCCAAGTCAACGACATCAACGTCAACGTGGCGGCGATCGTCGAGGGCTCCAAGGAACAGGCGACCGGGCTGAAGGAGATCAACCAGGCGGTCAACCAGCTGGATCAGTCGACACAGCAGAATGCCGCGATGGTCGAGGAAAGCACGGCGGCAAGCCACAAGCTGGCGCAGGAGGCGGAAACCCTGCGCGGACTGCTGGCGCAGTTCCGGCTCAGCGAGGCCTATGCTCACCGGCCCTCATCGAGAGCAGCGCCGTCTCCCGCGCTTCATCTTGTCTCTCGCGTCGCCAGAGCCCATGGCGCAGCCGCTGCGGCGGCGGATAGCTGGGAAGAATTCTGATCGTCATATCAGAATGCGGGAAACAGCCGGCATTGCCCTCGGGCGGTGCCGGCTGCTTCGTTTCCGTCTGCGCGCAACACCTCGAAAATACATATCTATACGTGCATGTATTCCCGGTTCAATCCCAAAGGGAGACAGATGGGCTGCCGTGGTTTCGCCTCAATGTGACATCACGTGCCAGATCGGTCCGGGAGACCTCCTGATGTGAGACATATGATGCTGGTTGTACTCATAATGCATTTTAGCTATTCATGATATGTTAGCTGTCTTTCCAAGCTAACAAAACCTATACGCGAAATACGTTGAAATGTTAGAATTTGCGCATATGCTTAAGTTCATGAAGAGGCGAGGTGTCTGCCGCTCTTGGCAACAGCTCGTCGCTCTAGGAAAGCGCGCTTCCTTTCTCTCATTTTCTCACTGCCGGGCATTGGGCCACGGCAGCATCTCGTGGAGGTTGGAATGCAGTACAGTGCATCGAAATTCGCGTTTTTGGCCCTTAGCTGCGCAGCAATCATTGCTCCGCTGCCGGCAAGCGCGTTTGATGTGGGCGGCAGCAATGGTCTGAGCATCGGCACCAGCAATGGCCTGAGCGTATCGCTCGGCGGTGCCAGCGGTGTCAATGCGAATGTCGGCGGCAACGGTAATGTTGCGACTGCGTCGGTGGGTGGCGCCAGCGGCGTCAATGCGAACGTCGGTTCTAGCTCTGGTGGTGGTCTAGGCGTCTCGGCGTCCGTCGGCGGCTCCGGCGGCGTCAATACGAATACATCCGTCGGTGGTAGAAGCGGCGGCGGCCTCAGTGTCGGCAACACTGCCAGCATCGGTGGCGGTAACGGCGTCAATAGCAATGTCGGTGCGACCGTCGGTGGTCCCGGCCTGGCAAGTGCTCGCGCCAATGTCGGCGTCGGTGGCCGCACGTTGCTGAACGTACTGCTTGGGGTGCCTGGGATCGATCCAGACGATCCCCGCACGCCAACTAACCCGACGGACCCGAGAAACCCAACCAATCCGAATGGCACCAAGACAGGCGACAACAACTCCAACGGCAGAAACAACAAGTCCCTGCAGGCTTTCAACGACATGTCTACGGCCGATCAGACCAAGATGAAGGTTCGTTGCAAGGATATCCTGCGCGGCGGTGGCGGCTTTGATGGCAGCCTCGTGAAGCTTTGCAAGATGGTTATCGCCATGCGCTAGGCGGCAGCCGGCTCTGTCGGTGCAGTCTTTTTCCGGAACATCTCCCGAGCAGCCAGTATCGCGCCGCCTGTCACCAGCAGGCAGGCGAGCGCGATACGCCAGCTGGGTTCGGCAAAGCCTGAGATCGTCAGGACCAACGTAGACAAAAGCGGCGCGGCATAACTTGCCGCGCCGAGAATCTGAATATCGCCGTTCTTGACGCCGTAATCCCAGGCATAGAAGGCGGCGCCCACCGGAAACAGGCCGAGGCCTACGACGGCCGTCCACTGGAAGGCGGTTTCCGGCCACACGGTGGTTTCAAGGCCAAAGTGGAAGACAAACGAGAGAACCGAAGTCGCCAGGCAAAAGCCGGTGACCACATCGGTCGAGACGGCATCGAAACGCCGCGTCAGCAGAGAATACCCCGACCATGTGAAGGCGCACATCAGCGCCGCGCCATAGCCCAGTGCATAAGCGCCGTCGAAATTGATCCCGTTCTTGCCAATGATCAGGAACGTGCCGCAGAGGCCGGCAACCGCTCCGACGATATGGTACCAGCGCAATCTTTCTCCCGGCAGCAGGGCCGAGCCCACGACGATCAGCAGCGGCCAGAGGTAGGCGATCAGCCCGGCTTCGACGGCGGGAGCGTTTCGCAGCGCCGTGAAGTAGAGAAAGTGATAGCCGAACAGGCCGATGATCCCGACCAGCCAGACCTTGGCCGGCTGCCTGAGCAGCGCCAGGCGCGAGGGATTCAGGATCAGCACCACGATGCCGGGAATGCTGCCGATGGCAAAGCAGATCGCCGTCAGCTGAAATGCCGGCATCTTGCCGGAGGCGGCGGTAAACAGCGCCAGAAACGACCACATGAGAATGGCCGTGAACCCGATCAACGTTGCCCGAAACTTCATCTGTTCCCCTTTGCGGAGACAGCTGCTCCGTCAGCTTGCGCCATATTTGACTGCAGTGATCGTCACAGGCCCGTATTGAGTCGGGATGCGAACGAAGACTGGAGCATATACATTTGCGGCGTCGGCCTTGGCAAACCAGATTTCCATGCGGCTGCTCTTGCTGAGATAGTCGATGTCGCTGCGGCCTTTCTTGTAGCCCGAGCGTGGCACGAAGCGGACGTTGCAGACGGTGGCCTTGCCGGTGAAGCCTTCGGTGGAGAAGTCCTTCGATCCGCTCGGCGACATCACGAGGTCCATGCGCATCTCGCCGTCGTAGATCGGCAGCTTCTGGGCGCAGACATTGGTATCGGCAGGGAAGATCAGGCCGGAGATCGGGTCGAGCACGGCGCGCATGTCGCTGGCCGGGACGTTGACCCAGTTTTTCGGCGGCAGGCGCGGTGGCTTGACCGTCGTCGAGGTGATGTTGCCGTTGGTGTAGCGGACATCGTAGGTGCGGGCTCGCTTGCCGCTCTTGTAATAGAGCAGATAGTGCGAGGCCTGCATGCGGTCGCCGCGGATCGTGCCATCGACGCTGGTCTTGGCGGATATCGTCGTCACCAGATCGGCGAGACCGGCCGAGCTGATGTCGCCGGATACCCGGTAGGTCTTGTCGTCCTCGATGCGGGTCATGAAGGCGGCGCGAGCAATGGTGATGATGCCGAGCGCAACCTTGTATTCCGTGCGGTGGACGACTTCGGCGGCTCCGGCCGGAACGGCGAGGAGCGCCGCCAGGGCGGAAATGAAAATGCGTTTGCCCGAATGAGCCATGAATTGAACCTTGTTCCGGCGCACTGGTCAGGCCGTTGGATACGGTCTATACGCCTGTCTTGGCGGTAAGAAAACACGAGCTTTTTGACCGAATTGCGGGAAACGCCAAGGTTTGGCTTGACGCGCCCGGTCTGTCTGATTATAGAACCGCAACTTTCCAATCATGGCCTGTTGGATTGCAAGCTTGACTTTGCGCGAGCCGGCAATCGGTGGCCGAGAAAAACAAGAATAGGTGTCCCATGTCCCGCATGTGCGAATTGACCGGCAAGGCAGTCCTCGTTGGCAACAATGTCAGCCATGCCAACAACAAGACCAAGCGCCGGTTCCTCCCGAACCTGTGCCAGGTTACGCTGATCTCCGACGCACTCGGCCAGCGTTACCGTCTTCGCGTTTCGGCTGCTGCTCTGCGTACCGTCGAGCATCGCGGTGGTCTCGATGCTTTCCTGATCAAGGCAAGCGAAGGTGACCTGTCGATGCGCGCTCGTCTGCTGCGCCGCCAGATCGTCAAGAAGACCGCTGAAACGGCTGTTGCCGCTGCCTAAGCAGCGCTCGGCTTTCTGCTATACGGCTTCAAAAGGCTTGGACGGATAATCCGTACAAGCCTTTTGCTTTGCCGGTTCATCCCTCCAACTGGTGGCATACCCCAGGATAAAAAAATGCTTCAGATGCGTTATACCCTCGTTTACGTCGCCCTGATGACGCTTGTCGTCGTCGCCTCGAACTTCCTCGTGCAGTTCCCGTTGAATGCGACGTTCGCCGGCATCAATCTTGCCGATCTGCTGACCTGGGGTGCCTTCACCTATCCGGTCGCGTTCCTGATCACCGATCTCACCAACCGACAGTTCGGCCCCAAGGCCGCCCGCAGGGTCGTGTTCGCAGGCTTCGTGGTCGGCGTCGCGCTGTCGTTCGTGACCTCGGTTCCGCGTATCGCCATCGCCTCGGGCACGGCCTACCTTGCCGGACAGCTGCTTGATATCGCACTCTTCAACCGGTTGCGCCGTCAGGCGTGGTGGCGTGCGCCGCTCGTCGGGTCGCTGCTCGGCTCGATGCTCGATACGGTGATCTTCTTCTCGCTGTCGTTTGCCGCGCTCTTCGTCTTCCTCGGCCCGAACGATCCGTTCGCGCTGGAGGCGTCGCCAATTCTCGGCATCTTCACGGCCGAGGCGCCGCGGTGGATTTCCTGGGCGATCGGCGATTTCTGGGTGAAGCTGCTGGTCGGCCTGGTGATGCTCTTGCCCTACGGCGCATTGATGAGCGTTCTGCGGCCAACGCCGGCGGTCGGCGTCCGCTGATCCCCTCTCAGGCGGGCTACAGGCTTGCCGCCGTTGCCGGATTGCCGCGGTTATACTGCCGTGGCGAGCAACCCATGATCCGTTTGAACGCCGTGCTGAAGGCAGCCTCGGATTCGTAGCCGAGCGACGGGGCGATGACCGAAATCGGGTCCCTCGAGTTCTGCAGGCGGTCGCCGGCGAGCAACATGCGCCAATGGGCGAGATATTCCATCGGCGAGGTGCCGACGGTCTCCTTGAATTTCTGCGCGAAGGTCGATCGCGACATGCCGGTGCGCACGGCAAGCTGCTGTAGGGTCCAGCGATGGGCGGGATCGTCGTGCATGGCGTTCATCGCGGTGCTCATCTGTTTGTCGGCCAGCGCGAAGAGCCAGCCGACGCCGGTGCCCGATCGCTCGGCCATGTGCAGGCGCAGCGCCTGTACCAGGATCATGTGGGCGAGGTGCTGGACCACGAGAAAGCCGCCGGGCTGCTGTGCCCGCAATTCCTGCATCATCTGTTCGACGGCCCAGCGCAGCGCCGCCTGGCTTTCCCTGTCGCGCAAAAGCACGATCGGCGGCAGCATGCGCAGCAGGATGTCGGCGTGATTGCCGGCAAGGCCGAAGCGGCTGCTAACCAACGAGAAGTCGTTGCCGCCGTTGAGCGAGACGATGCTGCCCTTGCGCGGGCCGGAGAAAATGCTCGAGGCCGGGACCGGCTCCAGCGATAGATCGGTGGCCAGCCGGAAGGGGCGTCCGCTTGGGAGCAGGAAGCTGTCGCCAGCGGTGAGTCGCACCGGATCGGGTCCGCCGTCGACCGCGAGCCAGCACTCTCCCGAGACGACGGTGCCGCACTTGATGCCGCCCTGCTGGTCGGGAAACTGGATCGCCCAGGCGCCGCCAGCCTCCATTCCGGCAGAGAGATAGTTCTGCGGCTTCAGGAGCGAGAGCACATTGGAGAGCGGATCCATCGGAAACTCCGGACGATTGCAAAGATATGGCGGACCATACAGCATAGACCGTATAATCCCAATCTCCTAGCCTGTCTTCGAGACGATTGCTGCGGCGGTCGTCGAAGAGCAGCCAAGGAGAAATCATCATGCGCGTTTTCGTTACCGGTGCCACGGGCTTCGTCGGCTCCGCCGTCGTTCAGGATCTCATTCAGGCCGGCCATCAGGTTCTAGGTCTCGCCCGCTCTGACGCATCGGCGGCCGCGCTGAGGGCGGTAGGCGCCGATGTGCATCGCGGCGAGCTTGAGGATATCGACAGCCTGCGCAGTGGCGCGGCCGCGTCGGATGGGGTCATCCATACCGGCTTCATTCATGACTTCTCGAAGTTCAAGGAGAATTGCGAGATCGACCGGCGCGCCATCGAGGCGATGGGCAGCGTGCTGGCCGGCTCGGCCAAGCACATGGTCGTGACGTCGGGCACCGGGTTGATCGCGCCGGGCACCGTCGCCACCGAGGATGCGGCGGCGCCGTCTTCCGCCGCCATTCCCCGCGTGTCGGAGCAGACGGCATTGTCGATGGACGGCGTCAGCGCCTCGGTGGTCCGGCTCCCACCCTCCGTGCATGGCGACGGCGACCACGGTTTCGTGCCGATCGTCATCGGCATCGCGCGCGAAAAGGGTGTCTCGGCCTATATCGGCGAAGGCCAGAACCACTGGCCGGCGGTTCATCGTCTCGATACCGGACGGCTCTATCGGCTGGTTCTGGAAAAGGCTGCCGCGGGTGCTCGCTATCATGGCGTGGCCGAGGAGGGCATTGCGTTCCGCGAGATCGCCGCGGTGATCGGCAAACGGCTGGGCCTGCCAGTGGTCTCGAAATCGCCTGAAGAGGCCGCCGAGCATTTCGGCTGGTTCACGCATTTCGCCTCGATCAACAACCGCGCGTCCAGCGCCAAGACGCGGGACGTTCTCGGCTGGAACCCGACGCATCCTGATCTGATCGCCGATCTGGATCGCCCGGCCTACTTCGAAGACTGAGCGCGGACCGTAGACCACAGGACAGAGATACACACGGCCCGGTATCAACGGATATCGGGCCGCGCAGCCGTGAGGCTGTCGGGCCGAAGCGCCGTCGTTTCGACCCAGCCGTTGACTAGGCCCTGTGCGATATCCTCGTTGGAGACGAATGCCGTTATCCATCGGTGCCGACCTTCGATCAGATAGCTGGTGCCGTTCGATTTGCGTTCTCTCGTCACCTTTCCCAACGACGCCGCCGACAGCGCCGCCTCGAAATCGGCAAGTTCGGACACCGAGCAGCGCAGGGCATCGAGGTTCTTCTTCATCGACGCGGCTGCGAAATTGAGCGAGCAGGTCGATGAAAGCAGATCGGTATACTGCTGATAGTTGACGAAGAACTGCAAGCCGCTTGGCATGGTGTAAAGCTCGTTGCCGGTGAACGGTCGTGAAAGCGGCGCGGCGCGCTTACCGCCCTGATACAATGTCCATCGGCCTTGCATGGCGCCCTGATGCAGGATGTCGAGACGGTCGCCATTGACGATGCAGAGCCTGAACATGTCCTCCAACGGGCAAGCCGAAGCCATGCCGGAGCCCGGCAGGCTCATGAGCATGGAAGCAACCATCAATCGCATATGACTTTTCATATGCAACCATAAAACAGGTCGTCCGAGAATCAAGCTACCACTTTTGGCTATGGTCGCGCGGCAGGGGCCAATTCGCTGGCGGCGGCGGTCTTGCCGCTCTCCATCAGCCGGAATTCCAGCATCAGGTTGCGCTGCAGGATCGAATGGTTGTCGTCGGAGACGATGATGACATGGGTGGTGCCGTCGGCGGCGGTGAAGGCGTCGAGGCCTTCCATGTTGTCGATCTGGTCGCTGAAGTCGCTCTGCATCAGGATCTCGCCGTCCATCACCGCGCCGGGCTTGATGTCGGATGATCTGATGCGGCGGATACGCATGCCGATGCCTTCCGCCATGTTGAAGCGGCGTTCCAGCAGGAGAAGATCGCCATTCGGCAGGAATGCGCCGTCGGTGGCGTCGAAATCGCCGTAATGGGCAAGCGTCAGCTTACCCTTCAGCGGACCGTCGAGAATGGCCGCATAGGCGTTGCCGTCGTCATCGAGGCTGCGTTCGGCGACGATCAGCGTGCCGCCTCGCAGCGGGCTATCGGCGGGCGAAACGGCCACGGTCTCGAAGCCTCGGTTGGCGCGCAGTTGCGTTCGCTGGAAGGGCAGGGGCAGGGTGCCTGTCGCCCGCGAGGTCTCGAAACCGGGATCGGGATAGCTGTCAACGCGATGTTGCTGCTCGAAGGACACCAACACGCGATCGCCACGCAGCGCCAAGCCCTCGGCATCCATGAAGCCCTTGCCCTCGAAGGTTCGGCCGACGCCGTTGCGCATGGAGGTGATCTCGACGTCGGCGAGGCCGGAGAGCGTTCCGGATGCATCGCGCTCAATGCGGCCGGTCATCCAGTGGCCTGTGTCGAGCACGCCGACGAAATGCGTGCGGTCCTCGCGGAAACGGATCGATGACAGCGAGCCGAACAGCCGCTGGGGCGAGACCATCTCCAAGCCGCCCAGGAATTCGAAAGGCCCGAACCTTGTCTCGTTCGAGCCGATCTTGAAACGCGTGATGATGTTGCTCTTCACCGCTGCCGGCAGCGTGTCCGCCATCGCGTTCGGGGCTGCTGCAAGGCCGAGCGCCAGCAGCAGCGCCCCTGCGCGATATTTACGGGCGAGCAGCGCCAGAGCGCCCATGCGCGATTAGCCGGCGCGGCGGCCACGGCCGCCTCGCGGCTGCGCGGGCTGGTCTTCGAAGAGGGAGGCCAGCTGTTCGGTCATCGCGCCCGCCAGCTCGTCGGCATCGACGATGGTCACGGCGCGGCGGTAGTAGCGCGTGACGTCGTGGCCGATGCCGATGGCGAGAAGCTCGACCGGTGAGCGGGTCTCGATGCGCTCGATGACCGCGCGCAGGTGGCGCTCCAGATAGTTGCCCGGATTGACCGACAGCGTCGAATCGTCGACCGGCGCGCCATCCGAGATCATCATCAGGATCTTGCGCTGCTCGCGGCGGGCCAGCAGCCGGTTGTGGGCCCAGATCAGGCCCTCGCCGTCGATGTTTTCCTTGAGCAGGCCTTCGCGCATCATCAGGCCGAGATTGCTGCGGGCGCGGCGCCATGGGGCGTCGGCGGACTTGTAGATGATGTGGCGCAGGTCGTTCAGGCGGCCCGGCGTCTGCGGCTTGCCGCTGGCGAGCCACTGTTCACGCGCCTGTCCGCCCTTCCAGGCCTTGGTGGTGAAGCCAAGGATCTCGACCTTGACGCCGCAGCGCTCCAGCGTGCGGGCAAGAATGTCGGCGCAGGTGGCGGCAACGGTGATCGGGCGGCCGCGCATCGAGCCGGAATTGTCGATCAAGAGCGTCACGACCGTGTCGCGGAACTGCGTGTCGCGCTCCTTCTTGAAGGACAGCGCCTGTGTCGGGTCGATGATCAGGCGCGTCAGGCGGGCCGGATCGAGGTAGCCCTCTTCGAGGTCGAAGTCCCAGGAGCGGTTCTGCTGCGCCATCAGGCGGCGCTGCAGGCGATTGGCAAGACGACCGACGGCGCCCTGGAGATGGGCGAGCTGCTTGTCGAGGAAGGCGCGCAGGCGCTCCAGCTCGGCGGCGTCGCACAGTTCCTCGGCGGTGATCGTCTCGTCGAATTCCTCGGTGAAGACGTGGTAGTCGACCTTCTCGTTGAAGTCGTCGAAGGGCGTGTTCGGACGGCGGGTTTCGCCCGGCGTTTCCGAATCGTCCTCGCCTTCTTCCTGCATGTCGTCGTCGGAGACTTCGGCGCCTTCGGTCTCGCCGTCTTCCATCTGCTCGTCGGCGACTTCGCTGTCCTCTACGGGTGCGGCATCGGAGCCGGCATCGTCCTCGACATCGTCGTCGTTCTGGTCCTCGCCGTTTGGCTTGTCTTCTTCGTCCTGCTGGTCGTCGGCATCAGACTCGCTGTCGTCGTCGCCATACTCCTCGGCCATTTCCATGGCTGTGAGCATGTTGCGGATGACCTTGGAGAAGGCCTGCTGGTCATGGATCACGCCAGTGAGGTTCTCAAGATCCTTGCCGGCCTTGTCCTCGATGAAGGAGCGCCAGAGATCAAGCACCTTGCCGGAGGATGCCGGCGGCTTTTCGCCGGTCAGCTTCTCGCGGACCATCATGGCGACGGCCTCGCCGACGGGCGCGTCTTCCTGGCGTTCGATGCCGGAGAAGTTCGCCTTGGCGTATTTTTCCTCGGTCATGGAGCGCAGATTGGCGGCGACGCCTTCCATGCGCAGCGCGCCGATCGATTCGACGCGGGCCTGCTCGACGGCATCGAAGATGGCGCGGGCGTCGGAGCCTTGTGGCGCCATCGTCGCGTGCACCTTGTCGTCGTGGCAGGCGAGCCGGAGCGCCATGGAATCGCCGAGGCCGCGGGTGACCGCCAGCTCGTGCGCCGTCGGGCGCTTGGAAAGCTCCGGCAGGCGGATGCGCTCGGCGGTCATGCCCGGACGCTCGTTGGCGAAGGTCACCTCGACCTCGTCATTGCCGGCGATGGCGCGGACGCTGCCGGTTATCGCCCGGCGCAACGGCTCCACGTCGACGGGCGAACCGGGCTTTGCTTTCGAATTGTCACCACGCGCTGCCATGATCCGTTAGCCTCAGGCCCCCAGAACGATGTTGGCGGCGCTTTCCTTCAGCTCGACGCCGAAGGCGCGCTGATAGTGTTCGGCAACCAGCGGACGCTCCAGTTCGTCGCACTTGTTCAGGAAGGTGACGCGGAAGGCGAAGGCGAGATCACCGAAGATCTCCGCGTTCTCTGCCCAAGTGATGACGGTACGCGGGCTCATGACGGTCGACAGGTCGCCGTTCATGAACGAGGCGCGGGTGAGATCGGCGACGCGGACCATCTTGGAGACCGTATCGCGACCGTTCTTGTCCTTGCCGAAGCTCTTCACCTTGGCGGCGACGATGTTCACTTCGTGGTCGTGCGGCAGGTAGTTCAGCGTCGAGATGATCGACCAGCGGTCCATCTGCGCCTGGTTGATCTGCTGCGTGCCGTGATAGAGGCCCGTGGTGTCGCCGAGGCCGATGGTGTTGGCGGTGGCGAACAGGCGGAAGGCCGGGTGCGGGCGGATGACGCGGCTCTGGTCGAGCAAAGTCAGGCGGCCGGAGGATTCCAGCACGCGCTGGATGACGAACATCACATCCGGGCGGCCGGCGTCGTATTCGTCGAAGACGAGCGCGACGTTGTGCTGGTAGGCCCAGGGCAGGATGCCGTCCTTGAATTCGGTGACCTGCAGGCCATCCTTGACGACGATGGCGTCCTTGCCGACGAGATCGATACGGCTGACATGGCTGTCGAGGTTGATGCGCACGCACGGCCAGTTGAGGCGGGCGGCGACCTGCTCGATATGCGAGGACTTGCCGGTGCCGTGATATCCGGAGATCATCACACGTCGGTTATGAGCAAAGCCGGCAATGATGGCGAGCGTTGTTTCGCGGTCGAAGAGGTAATCGGGATCGAAATCCGGAACATAGGCGCTGCCCTGGCTGTAGGCCGGAACGCGGATGTCGGAATCGATGCCGAAGACCTCCCTGACTGAAACGGTGGTGTCCGGAAGTTCCGAGATATCAAGGTCAATCTTGCTCATCATGTCTCCAAGGCGGGTGGCCGACACCCTGCCATACTGTCTCAGCTCGTTTTGCGATCACGGCGGCGAAGATCAAGTCCACGCGCGCTCATGTCTGAACGTCGGCGATGCTTCTCCGGGACTGAAACGAAACCTCGGCAGCGACGACGTCATCGCTTGCGAGCATTCTTGACCATAGTCCCGGACAAGAAACGCCGCGTCCGGAAGTGGCCAAGGCGCCTGTGGGGCAAACGCAGAAAGATGTGCCGCGGTTGCCTGCGGCCTCAGCCGATGTGGACCATACCCGATTGAAGTCCAAGAGCAAGGACGGGAATTAACAAAAACCGCTCTGCTTCAATAATTGATAGGCCTGAACGACGGCGCGGAAACGCTCCTCCGATCCGCGGTCGCCGCCATTGGCGTCCGGGTGGTGCTTCTTCACCAGTTCCTTGTAGCGGCTCTTGATCTCCGACGCGGTGGCGTTGGCGGCAAGGTTCATGGTGTCGAAGGCCTTCGATTCCAGCGTCTTCAGCTTGCGCTGTTCCGGAAAGCGCGGGCCGTTGCTCTTGGCATCCTTGACGAAGCCGAAGGGATCGCGGACGCGGGTGTAGGCGCCGGAGCGCACTTCCGACTGGATCGGGCTGTCCTTGGCCGACTTGTTGACGCCGACCGTCCAGGTCGGGCGATGGCCGGTGATCGCCTCCTTCTGGTAGCGCGCGATCTCGCTGTCGGAGAGGCCGGAGAAGTAGTTGTAGCCCTTGTTGTATTCCTTCACGTGCTCGAAGCAGAACAGAAAGAACTGCCCTTCGGCATTGCGTCCGACGGGAGCGCGATGCACGCCTTTCTTGTCGCACCCGTCCCACTGGCAGGTCGGAGGAGCCGGTTCAGGCTCCGGCTCGCGTTTGCGGCGGGTGCGGATGCGGTCGAAGTATTTGGAATCAAGTCTCATGACGGCGCTAATTATGGGGCTCAGAATAGGTGAGGACAAGAATTGACAAACGGGAATGTTGCAGGCTTGGTGGGAACCTTTTTCTCAACTTTGCAAGATCGGCTCATGACGGTTCAATCCTCCATCGAAGACAAGCTGACGGCGGCGTTTTCGCCGGAGTGGCTTGATGTCATCAACGAAAGCCATCTGCACGCCGGCCATCATCCCGACATTACCGGCGCCGGCGAAACGCATATGCGGGTTCGTATCGTCTCGGCATCGTTCGCGGGCATGTCGCGGCTGGCGCGTCACCGGGCGATCACGGAGTTGTTGAAGCCTGAACTGGATGCGGGATTGCATGCGCTGGCGGTCGAGCCCGCAGCACCCGGAGAGCCCGTAAGCTGGTAGGACGACACCGCGTCATATGGGCGCGGCGCCGTCATTTTCCAAGGGTCGAAAGGATTTCGCTGCCTCAGCGAATCAAGAGCGCCGTCGCGTAGAGACCGATGCCGAAGACGGTGTGGGCGACGAGGCCGAGGAAGCGGGTCTTGTTGGGGTTCGGTGTCTTCGACGCCGCCCAGCCGATGCCGAGGCCAGGCTGCAGCAGGAACCAGCCGCCGGCGATGGTGACAATGCCCCAGATCCAGGCGGGTAGGAAGGTTGGCGCGACCAGCCAGAAGGGGCCGACCAGGATCACCAGCATGATGCCGTATATGATGCCGACGGCGTAGTGGAAGATCCAGCCGAGCGCGACTTCGTGCCTGTAAGGCGCGGCCTTGCCTATGTCGTCGTGAAAGACAGTGCCGTTGGCGAAGAGATGCCAGAGCCAGCGACCGGGCGGTCCCCAGTTCGGTATCGCGCCCTTACCAAGCGCGATCGACCAGATGTCCATTAGGATGGTGGCACCGATGCCGATGGCGACCGAGCGCCAGAGAAGATCAAACATATCAAATCCATAATGATGCTGCCCGCCGGGCTCCTCCCGCAGCGTGCAATTGGAAAGGGACGTCGAAAGAGGATCAGGTCGGATTGACCTCGTTCTCTTCCGCCGGGCGTATGCGCAGTCTGGTGATGCGGTTCTTGTCGCGTTTCATGACGATGAAGCGCTTGCCGTAGAAGGTGAAGGCCTGGCGCTCCTCGGGAATGGTCATCGATTCGTGGATGACGAGGCCGGCGATCGTCGTTGCTTCCTCATCGGGCAGTTGCCAGTCGAGCGCGCGGTTGAGATCGCGGATCGGTACATTGCCATCGACGACGACAGAGCCGTCTGCCTCCTGACGGACGCCCTGCATCTCGATGTCGTGCTCGTCTGAAATATCGCCGACGATCTCCTCCAGAATATCCTCCAGCGTCACGATTCCCTGGACCTCGCCATACTCGTCGACGACGACGGCGAAGTGCTGCTTGCGGCGCAGGAAGGCGTTGAGCTGGGCTTCGAGATTGGTGCTATCGGGCACGAACCACGGCTTCTGGGCGATCTTGACGATGTCGAGATGCTCGGGCTCGGCATCGCGTTCGGCCAGCGCCCGCAGCAGATCCTTGGAGTGGACGACGCCGATGATGTTGTCGGTCGAACCGCGCCAGAGCGGCATGCGGGTGAAGGGGCTGTCGAGGATGGTGCGGACGACGACCTCGGGCGGGTCGTCGGCATTGATGCCGCGCATCGCCATGCGGTGGATCATGATATCGGAAAGTTCGAGTTCGCCGAGATCGAGCAGGCCGCCGAGGCGGTCGCGGTCGGCCTTAACCACCGAGCCCTCGCGGTGCAGCAGATCGACGGCGCCGCGCAGCTCTTCGTGGGCCGAGAGCATGGAGACTTCGCGCGAGAGGTTGATGCCGAAGCGGGCGAGGATGAAGCGGACGATGCGGTTGACGAAAGAGGACAGCGGACCGACGACGGCGACGAAGGCCTTGACGGCAAACGATACCTTGAGCGCGAACTGCTCCGGAATCGAGATCGCCCAGCTCTTTGGCAATACTTCGGCGAAGATGACGAGAATGATGGTCATTGCCAGCGTCGCCCAGGCCACGCCCGAGTTGCCGAACAGGCCGAGGAACACGCTTGTCGCGATCGACGACGAGAGGATGTTGGCGAGATTGTTGCCGATCAGCAGTGCGCCGATCAGCCGGTCGCGGCGCTCGATCAACTCGCGGACGATGCCGGCGCGCTGCTCACCATTGGCTTCCAGCGTGTGGATGCGGCTGCGGGACACGGCCGTCAGCGCCGTCTCGGAGCCGGAGAAGAAGGCGGACATAAGAACGAGGGCCACGATGGAAACGATTTCCGGCCAGTATGCGGAAAGAAATGCCAGCGTGCCTTCGAGGGTCATTGCGGGTGTTTTTCCTTGAGGAAGCTCAACACTTCGGAAGCGGGAACGTCGTTGGCGACGAAGGACTGGCCGATACCATGGGTGAGGATGAAGGTGAGCTTGCCGCTCTTGACCTTCTTGTCCTGCGCAATCGCGTCCATAAGCACGTCGGCGGGCGGCAGCGTGCCCGGGATTTCGGACATGCGGGTAGGCAGGCCGACATCCTTCAGGTGGCGCTCGACGCGCTTGGCATCGTCGGGGCTTGCCAGGTTCATGCGGGCCGAGAATTCGTGCGCCAGCACCATACCGATCGACACGCCCTCGCCGTGGACGAGGCGGGCGCTGTCATAGGCGGTGGCGGCTTCCAGCGCATGGCCGAAGGTGTGGCCGAGGTTCAGCAGAGCGCGCTGGCCGTTCTCATGCTCGTCGGCGACGACGACATCGGACTTGGCCTGACAGCTCAGGGCGATCGCCTCGGTGCGGGCAGCGCCGCCCGAAAAGACGGATTGCCAGTTGGCTTCCAGCCAGGCGAAGAAGTCGGGCTTGTCGATCAGGCCGTACTTGGCGACTTCGGCATAGCCGGCGCGGAACTCGCGTTCGCTCAGCGTGTTCAGCACGTCGGCATCGGCCAACACGAGGTCGGGCTGGTGGAAGACGCCGATCAGGTTCTTGCCGTGGCGGCTGTTGATGCCGGTCTTGCCGCCGACGGAGCTGTCGACCTGCGACAGCAGCGACGTCGGGATCTGCACGAAGCGGACGCCGCGCCTGACGATGCCGGCAACGAAGCCCGAGAGGTCGCCGATGACGCCGCCGCCAAGCGCGATCACGTAATCGTTACGCTCGATGCGGGCTTCGAGAACCTTGTCGCAGGCCGTCATCAGATGTTCGAAGCTCTTGGTCTTTTCGCCTGCCGGCAGGACCAGCGACGACGATGCGATGCCAGCGGCCGTTAGGCTCTCGACCAGCGCGTCGAGATACAGCGGTCCGACGTTCTCGTCGGTAATGATCGCAGCCTTGCGGCCTTTCAGGCGCGATGCAATCTCGGCACCAGCGCGGGCGATCAGGCCGGGGCCGATCAGGATGTCATAGGCGCGCTCGCCGAGCGGCACGTGAACCTTGCGGTCGGTGGAGGCGGCAATCGCGGTCATCAGGCGGCACTTTCGGTTCTGGCGTCGATCAGGGCTTTCAGCACTTCGTCGCCCATCTGTTCCTTGCGGACGTCGCGTGAGATGACGGTGAGATCGGCCTGCTCGTAGATCGGGTATCTGGCGTTCATCAGGTTTTCCAGCGTCTGCTTCGGATTTTCCGTCTTCAGCAGCGGGCGGGTGTCGCGCTTGTTGACGCGCTCCCACAGGACGTCGAGTTCGGCCTTCAGCCAGACCGAGACGCCGCCCTTCTTGATGTGCCTGCGGGTGCGGTCGTTGATGAAGGCGCCGCCGCCGGTGGAGACGACGCGCGGACCGCCCTTCAGCAGCCGCTTCATCACGCGCCCCTCGAGCGCCCGAAACTCGTCTTCGCCGTAGGCGGTGAACAGCTCGGAGATCGACATGCGCGAGACGCGTTCGATTTCCGCGTCGCTGTCGATGAAGGGGATGCCGAGCTGGGTTGCGACGATGCGTCCCACCGACGACTTGCCGGCGCCCATCAGGCCAACGAGGATCAGATTGCGCGAACCGAGCGCAGCGCGAGCTCTGTCTCTCAGGCTATCGGCAACGATCAGAACAGGGTCGCTCATTGGTCCATTCACACTTTGTTTGCGAACGGTATCGACAAATGCAGGTGTAGCGTCAAGTCGCGGGCAAGGGAATCATGGTTCAAAAGCTGCTTCTTGCACTTGCAAACAGGCTTCTTCATAAAGAAGCGAAGCCAGGGAGTTATTGAATGCCGAGCCTGTTCCGATTTCTAGCCGTGCTGGCGGTCATCGCCGGAGCGATCTACGGAACGATGTGGGCGCTGGTGACGTTCGTCGAGCCGAAGGAGCGCGACGTGACGATCCGCATTCCCTCCGAACGGATCAATCCGCCCGCCACCGGTGCCATCAGCCCGGCCAAGAAGTGACGCGATGAGGGATCTCAGCCGCGTCCATGTCGAATCCTTTCTGGAAATGATGAGCGCCGAGCGGGGTGCCGCGGCCAACACGCTTTCCTCCTACGAACACGATCTCGACGACCTGCACTCCTTTCTGAACGGCCGAAGCGTGCGGCTGGCCGAGGCGTCGTCTGCCGATCTCTCAGCCTATCTCGCATCGCTGGCAGCGCAGGGTTTCAAGACCTCGTCGCAGGCCCGGCGGCTGGCGGCGATGCGGCAGTTCTACAAGTTTCTCTACGCCGAGGGCCTGCGCACCGACGATCCGACCGGGGTTCTCGATGCGCCGAAGAAGGGCCGGCCGCTGCCGAAGACCATGGGCGTTGACGAGGTCGGCCGGCTGCTGGAGCAGGCCGAGCAGGAGGCGCAGGATCCGGCGCCCGGGCAATTGCAGCGGTTGCGGATGCTGGTTCTGCTGGAACTGCTCTATGCCACCGGCATGCGCGTCAGCGAGCTGGTATCGCTGCCGGCGCGGGTGCTCGATCAGGAAGGACGGTTCCTGATCATTCGCGGCAAGGGCAACAAGGAGCGGCTGGTGCCGCTGTCGCAATCGGCGATCGCGGCGCTGAAGCTCTATGGCCGGATGCTGGCCGCTGAGACGGCAGCCTCGAAACATCCACAGGAAAGCCCGTGGCTGTTTCCAGCAGCGTCGAAAGAGGGCTATCTGGCACGGCAGGTGTTTGCGCGCGATCTGAAGAACCTGGCAATCCGGGCGGGGCTCACCCCATCTATGATCTCGCCGCACGTGATGCGGCACGCGTTTGCCAGCCATCTCCTGGCCAATGGCGCCGATCTGCGCGTCGTGCAGGAACTGCTTGGCCATTCGGACATTTCCACCACGCAAATCTACACGCATGTGCTGGAAGAAAGGCTCCAGCAACTGGTCCAAACGCATCACCCCCTTGCCAAACAGGCGAAAAAGCAGGATTAGGACCGGCGACAAGGGCAGCCAGATACAAAATGTCCCGGGCACAAGGAACGGAAACGCACCTCATGCACAATTATCTCGACTTCGAAAAGCCGATCTCCGACCTCGAAGGCAAGATCATCGAACTGAAGAAGATCGCCTCGGAAGACGAGAGCATCGACACGTCAGATGAAATCGGCAGGCTCGAAGTCCGCGTTCGCGAGGCGACGGTCGACATCTATTCGAAGCTCAACGCCTGGCAGAAGACCCAGGTCGCGCGTCATCCGCAGCGGCCGCACTTCGTCGATTACGCCAAGACGCTGTTCCAGGAATTCACGCCGCTCGCCGGCGACCGCAAGTTTTCCGAGGATGCCGCGATCCAGGCCGGTCTCGCCCGCTTCCGCGGCCAGCCGGTTGCCGTGCTTGGCCAGGAGAAGGGCAACGACACCAAGAGCCGCCTGAAGCACAATTTCGGCAGCGCGCGTCCTGAAGGTTACCGCAAGGCGATCCGCGTGCTCGAGATGGCCGACCGCTTCGGTCTGCCCGTCATCACGCTGGTCGATACGGCAGGCGCTTATCCGGGCGTCGGCGCCGAAGAGCGCGGCCAGGCGGAAGCCATCGCCCGCTCGACGGAAATGTGCCTCGGCATCAAGGTTCCGATCATCTCCGTCGTCATCGGCGAAGGCGGTTCGGGCGGTGCGATTGCGATCGCCACCGGCAACCGGGTCTACATGCTTGAGCATGCGATCTACAGCGTGATCTCGCCTGAAGGCGCTGCCTCGATTCTGTGGCGTGATTCGGCGCGCGCCAAGGAAGCGGCGACCAACATGAAGATCACCGCCGAGGACCTGAAGGCGCTCGGCGTCATCGACGGCATCATCGGCGAGCCGCTCGGCGGCGCGCATCGCGATCCGGACAGCGTCATTGCCGCGACCGGCGACGTGATCGCCAATGCGCTGGGCGAGCTTTCCAGCCGCTCGGGCGAGCAGATCCGCAACGATCGCCGGCAGAAGTTCCTGAATATGGGCCGCAATCTCTAAGCAAGCTCTGCGGCTTACTGTCGATTGAGGCCAAACCTTGGCCACAATAGTGTTATGAATAGGTTTGGTACTTGCGGGGGTCGTGGGTGCGCGGCATGGTCGTTAAGGTTTTGTAAACCAGAATGGGCCAATGATTCGCTTTACTTGAGACCTGTTCAACGGATTGGGTCGCATCTCGTATTTGGGCTAGTTTGAATGCGCATTCGTCATTTTGCCTATGTTTCCCTGATGGCGCTGGCTCTGGCCGGCTGCAACGACGCATTGGAAACCACGCAGATCGACCTCTCCAAGGTCAAAAACAAGGTCGAACAGCCGCTGCCGCCGCGCATCCTCAACGAGATGGCAGCCAAGGGCATGGATCGCAATTCGCCGATCATGGTCCGCATCTTCAAGGAAGAAGGTGTACTGGAGATCTGGAAGGCGAAGACGGACAACCGCTTCGAGAAGATCACCGACTACAAGATCTGTGCCTGGTCGGGCCGTCTCGGTCCCAAGGTGAAGCAGGGTGACCGGCAGGCGCCGGAAGGTTTCTACAACCTGACCAAGGCCAACCTGAACCCGAATTCCAAATATTATCTCGCCATCAACACCGGCTTCCCGAACCGCTACGACGCCGTCAACGGCCGTACCGGCACGGATCTGATGATCCATGGCGCCTGCTCGTCATCGGGTTGCTATTCGATGACCGACCAGCAGGTGCTCGAGATTTATGCCTTCGCGCGCGACGCGTTCAAGGGCGGCCAGTCGACGGTGCAGCTCGAGGCCTATCCTTTCCGGATGACCGCCGACAACATGTTCAAGCACCGGATGAACGAGAACATCGACTTCTGGAAGATGCTGAAGGTCGGCTACGACAATTTCGAAGTCACCAAGCGTCCGCCCGAGGTCAACGTCTGCGAGAAGAAGTACGTCTTCAACCAGCAGGCGTCCGGCGCTTTCAATGCCGGCGGCAAGTGCCCGGAGATGTCGACGCCGCCTGCTCTGGCGTCCGCGCTCGCCTCCTACGGCAAGACCTATGATCTCGCCTATGCCAAGGCGTCGAAGGAATTCGACGGTCTGGCGTGGTACGACCCCTCGGAAGCCGAGCGCAAGGCTGTCGTCGCCAAGACCCGCAAGGGCCGCGAACTCGCCTACGCGCCGACCGGAACCTCGCTCGAAGCGGGCAAGATGATGAAGGTCGCCGAGCTCGAGGGCATGATGGCGACGAAGACGGCAACGTCTGTCGCTTCAAACACCGTGACAGGCTCGACGCCTGCCGGTTCGCCTACGGTCGCAGCAGCCACCGACGTGGCGCTCGTCAACCCGGCATCCGTTCCGGTGCCGATGCCCAGCCCGCTGGCACCGCAGAGCGAGATGGCGACGGCATTCGCGCCGGTCGAGCAGCCGGATTCGGTCGAAGTCGCTTCCAAGAAGCCGTTCTGGAAATTCTGGACCAAGGAGTGATGGCTTGACCGCCATCGCCTACGATCTGCGCGGGCTGAAATGCCCGCTGCCTGTGCTCAAGACCCGCAAGAAGATAGCGTCGCTGCCGTCAGGCGCGCTGATCCGCGTCGAGACGACCGATCCACTTGCCGGCATCGACATTCCGCATTTCTGCAACGAAGATGGCCACGAACTGGTCGAGAGCGAAAAAACCGATGACGGTCACCGCTTCCTCATCCGCAAGGGATAAAGCACGGTTTCCGGGAATAGCTAAAAGCGCATTCCCTGAGTGCTAAAAACGCACTCCCGCGGAATGGCTAAAAGCTCATTCCCGGGATCGCCAGCGGATTGTCGTTGAGGGCTGCACGGTCGGCGGTGTCGATGCGCGGCTTGCCGAGGAATGCGTCGAACAGGTCCTTGACGAAGGCTTCCGGCAGATCCTTGGTGATCAGCACCATGCGCGTGCGCCGGTCGTCGGGGTTCGGCCAGGCGGGCAGGCGGCTCGGCGGATGGAAGATGCTCTGGACGCCGTGCAACACCAGGGGCCGGTCCGGCCGATCCGACATCAAGACGATCGCTTTCATGCGCAGCAGCTTTTCACCATGCGCCGACCGCAACAGATCGACGAACATGTCGAGCGCCATCGGATCGATCGGCTTGTCCTCGACGATCGAGAAGGAGCGGATCGAGGCGTCGTGGCGGTTGACGTCGTGTGGGTTCTGGTCGTCGTGGGCGTGATGATGGTGATGCCCGTGATCGTGCCCGTGGTCATGATGGTGATCATGCCCGTGGTCGTGGTGATGATGCGCTTCATGCCCATCCTCGTCGTGCAGCCAGCGGCTGACATCGGTGCTCTTGGTCGCCGGGTCGTAGATGCCGTTCACGAGCGTGGCCGCCGTACCGGTCGCGGGGTCGTCGGCATCCATCAGCGTGGCGCGCGGATTGAGCGCGTGCAGACGCGCCCTCAGCCGGTCGAGGACGTCAGGCGAGGCCATGGTCTGCTTCGACAGGATCAGCCGATCGGCGACGGCGGCCTGTTTGACCGCTTCCTCGTGATTGTCGAGCGTCGGTAATCCATTGACGGCATCAACGATGGTGACGACGCCATCGAGGTCGAAGTTCTCGGCGATGATCGGGTTGCCCATGATCGCCTGCATAACCGGCGCCGGATCGGCAAGTCCCGTCGTTTCGATGACGACGCGGTTGACCTTCTTGACGCGGCCGGTCTGGATCGCGTCCATCAGGTTGGCCAGCGTATCCACCAGTTCGCCGCGCACCGTGCAGCACAGGCATCCATCGGAGAGCTCGATGATCGCGTCGCCGGAGCTTTCGACCAGCAGATGGTCGATGCCGACATCGCCGAACTCGTTGATGATGACGGCTGCCTCCTTCATGGCCGTATCCTTGAGGATGCGGTTGAGCAGCGTCGACTTTCCCGCACCGAGGAAGCCGGTGAGGATGGTGACCGGAATCCGGTCCGCGGGTGCACTCATGTCGGTCTGGCCTTAAAAGGACGTGGGGCGCGGCATCGGGATCGGTACGTTGGCGATATCGCCGGCGCCATCGGCCGTCGCCAGCTTGTCGGGCTGCGGTTCGTTCTGGCCGGGGATCAGGCCGGCATAGGAGAAGGTCGGCTCGTGGTCCCGCTCGAGAATATAAGGAGAGTGGATCTTCATGCGGCCGACTTCGTCGCGCGTTTCGCTGCGGACCTTTGCGCCCTTGGCGCTGCAGATCTCGGCGGTGATGTCCGTGACCTGGTCCTGGCCTTCGCCGTACGGTTTCAGCGAGCCGAGCGTGTCGGCGCCGGGGAACTGGGCGGTGAAGCCCTTCTGCAGCATGTCGGCCGAGGCATCGGCGCGGGCGGCGAGGCTGTCGGTGCCGAGGACCACCGAGATGAGCGTGCGGCCGTTGCGGGTCGCGGAGCTGATCTGGTTGAAGCCGGAGGCGCAGATGAAGCCGGTCTTCATGCCGTCGGCGCCGGCAAAGCGGCCGATCAGCATGTTGATGGCAGGGATGTTCTGGGTGCCGGTGGTGATGCCCTCAAGCGCGAAGTAGCTGGCATATTGCGGAAAATCGCGGCGCAGCGCCACCGACAGGATCGCGAGATCGCGGGCCGTCGTATACTGGCCCTTGCCGGGCAGGCCGTTCGGATTGATGAAGTGCGTATCGGTCATGCCGAGCTTCACGGCTTCGGAATTCATGCGCAGCACGAAGGCTTCCTGGGTGCCGCCGACGGCCTCGGCGACGGCCACGGCAATGTCGTTTGCCGACTTGACGATCAGGATCTTCAGGGCGCTGTCGAGCGTCAGCTTCTGGCCGGGCTTGAAATACATCTTGGCGGGCGGCTGGGCGGCGGCGCGCTTGCTCATGGCGATCGGGGTGTCGATGCTGATCTGGCCGGAGCGGATCGCGTCGAAGGTCGTGTAGATCGTCATCAGCTTGGTCAGCGATGCCGGATACCACTTGCGGAAGGCTTCCTCATGTTCGAGCACGCGGCCGCTCTGGACATCCACTAGGATATGCGGATTGGCATAGGCCGCAGACGTGGCGGAGACAGCGATGGCGGCTGCGGAAGCGGCGAGGGTGATCGGCCGCAAAGCGGCAAGCAAGCGGTTCTGGCGCGTCGACACGGTTTGTCCTTAAAGATTTCCGGATGTCTCGAAAGTTTCCCCTATTTAACGTATATGGCCATGACATGGCAAAGGTCATTGTCTAACTTCTTCGCGAGGCGTGATATCTCCACCGTTCATTGCCGTCGTTTTCGATTTTCATCTTCCAATTTTTACCAGGGAAGCCAACATGCCGATATTGAACAGAGCCGCCGAACTTCAAAACGAAGTGACAGAGTGGCGCCGGCATATTCATGAACGGCCGGAACTGCTGTTTGCGGTCGAGAATACGGCGGCCTTCGTGGCGGAGAAGCTCAAGGAATTCGGCGTCGACGAAATCGTCACCGGCATCGGCCGCACCGGCGTCGTCGGCCTCATCAAGGGGCGCGGCGAGGGATCGCGCGCCATCGGCCTACGCGCCGACATGGATGCGCTGCCGCTCACCGAGATCACCGGCAAGCCCTGGGCCTCGACCACGCCGGGCAAGATGCATGCCTGCGGCCATGACGGGCACACGGCGATGCTGCTGGGCGCCGCAAAATACTTGGCCGAGACCCGCAATTTCAACGGCAACGTCGCCGTGATCTTCCAGCCGGCCGAAGAGGGCGGCGGTGGCGGCAACCTGATGGTCAAGGACGGCATGATGGAGCGCTTCGGCATCGAGGAGGTCTACGGCATGCACAACATGCCGGGCCTGCCCGTCGGCCAGTTCGCGATCCGCAAGGGGCCGATCATGGCGGCCACCGACGAATTCACCGTGACCGTGAAGGGCCGCGGTGGCCACGCGGCGCAGCCAAACCGCACCGTCGACCCGATCGTCATCGCCACGCAGATTATCGCCAACCTGCAGATGATCGCCTCGCGCAACGTCGATCCGCTGCGCTCGGTGGTCGTTTCGGTCACCAAGTTCAATGCCGGCTTTGCTCACAACGTCATTCCCAACGAGGCGACCTTCGCCGGCACGGTGCGGACGCTGGACGAGGCGGTGCGCGATCAGGCCGAAGCGCGCTTCCGGCAGATCGTCAGCGGCATCGCGGCAACGCATGACGCAGAGGCGGAGATCGCGTTCCACCGCAACTATCCGGTGACCTCGAATCACGAGGCGGAGACTGTGCATGCCACGCAGATCGCCACCGACATCGCCGGGGCTGCCAACGTCAATGCCGACATCGACCCGATGATGGGCGGCGAGGATTTCTCCTACATGCTGAACGCCCGCCCGGGCGCCTTCATCTTCATCGGCAACGGCGACACCGCCGGCCTGCACAACCCGGCCTATGATTTCAACGACGACGCCATCGCCCACGGGATCTCGTACTGGGTGCGGCTTGCCGAGCAGCGGCTTGGCGATTGATGGCAGTAGGGAAGAATCCGGCCTGCCGAGCCCTTTCCAAGGGCGGTGGGCCGAGGCGTGCTGTAACGGCCTGATTTTATAGAAAAATGGTGTCCACGAGAGGATTCGAACCTCCGACCCCAGGATTAGGAATCCTGTGCTCTATCCTGCTGAGCTACGTGGACAGCGCTTCTGCATAACTCGACTGCCCCCTTCGATCAACCGGCTTTTGAGGCCTTGCCTCAATTAGCAGGCGCGATCGCGCGCGACGCAGATCGACATGATTCGCTCAAGCGATCGGCAGTCGCTGTCGGATGGGGCGCTGACGTCAGGCATCGCGCTTGCCTTCGATTGTTAAGTCTCTGCTAAACAACATAAATTTTGGGCAACTGTCCCAACTGCGAACGGGTTCGCGTCATATCGGGACGGTGCACCGTATTGATATGATTATCGCGTTAACAGTGAGTTTTCTTATTAAAACACAACCATAGAAAGAGCGCGACCTGTCTGATGATCTGGTCCATGCTCGGCCATCACTGCCAAGCCGAACATGCCAGCGAGGTCCGTTGCCCCGATCCGAAGCGAAGACATCCCGCCCTTTCCTGATTTCAGCCGTCTCGTCGGTGCGTGGTGCGATGCTGGCGCTGGGGCTCACCAGTTGCTTCGTCAACCTCCTGGCGCTGACCGGCTCCTTCTTCATGTTGCAGGTCTATGACCGCGTCATTCCGGCGCGCAGCCTGCCGACCCTGGTGGGGCTGGGGATCATCACGCTGACGCTCTTTGCCTTTCAGGGGATGCTGGAGCTGGTCCGCTCGCTGGTGCTTGCCCGGCTCGGGCAATCGGTCGACGAGCGGTTCGGGCCCGTGGTGTTTCGCTCGTTCGCAGCGCCCCCGTCACGCCGGAATGGCGATGAGACCGGGATGCAGCCGTTGAGGGACATCGACATGGTGCGCGGCTTCCTCTCCGGTCCCGGGCCGACTGCGCTTTTCGACTTACCGTGGATGCCATTCTATCTCGGGCTTTGCTTCCTCTTCCACGTCTGGATCGGTGCCGCGGCGCTCGCCGGAGCGCTGATCCTGGTGTTGCTGACCGTTCTGGCCGAACTGAAAACGAGAGAGCCGGCGCAGCAGGCCGCCAGCATCGGTGTCGAGCGGATGGCGCTTGCCGAGGCCACGAAGCGCAATGCCGAGACGGTGGCGTCGATGGGATTCGTGCGGCGGCTAGAGGATCGGTGGTCGGAGATCAATCTTCGCTATCGGCAAAGCCAGTTTCGCACGGTGCGGATCACCGTTTC
The DNA here is from genome assembly GCA_900470805.1 of Hyphomicrobiales bacterium. GTDB lineage: Bacteria > Pseudomonadota > Alphaproteobacteria > Rhizobiales > Rhizobiaceae > Rhizobium. The sequence continues at coordinate 58,468 of UCCA01000034.1, forward strand.
GTTGTCGACACTGTCGCGGGTCGTGCGGCTGATGCTGCAATCGGGCGTGCTGGCGGTCGGCGCGGTGCTGGTCATCCGCCAGGAGGCGACCGGCGGCATCATGATCGCCAACTCGATCCTCGTCAGCCGGGCGCTTGCGCCAGTGGAGCTGGCGATCGGGCAGTGGCGCGGGTTTGCCGCGGCGCGGCAGGGCTGGTCGCGGCTGGCGCGGTTGGGCGATCTGGCGGTTTCGGCTGGGCCGGAGGTGCAGCTGCCAAGGCCTTGCGAGACGCTGATCGTGGACAATTTGCACCTTGCCGCGCCGGGATCGAGCGTCGCCGTGGTGCGCGGTGTGTCCTTCGAGGTGAAGGCGGGCGAGGCGATCGGCATCATCGGACCGAGCGCGTCGGGCAAGTCCTCGCTGGCGCGGGGGCTGGTGGGGCTGTGGGCGCCGCGGCTGGGTTCCGTGCGTCTCGACAAGGCGTCGCTGTCGCAATGGGAGCCGGAGGCGCTGGGTCGCCATATCGGCTACCTGCCGCAGGAGATCGGCCTGTTCGACGGATCTATTGCCGAAAACATCGCCCGCTTCGACCGATCCGCGACCTCGGATGCGATCGTCGCGGCAGCACGGGCGGCGGGGGTCTACGACATGATCGTGCAGATGCCCGATGGCTTCGATACCGAGATCGGCGATCAGGGCGCCATGCTCTCTGCCGGCCAGAGGCAGCGTCTGGCGCTGGCGCGTGCGCTTTACGGCGACCCGTTTCTTGTTGTGCTCGACGAGCCGAATGCCAATCTCGATACCGAGGGCGATGCGGCTCTGACGCGAGCGATCGAAGGTATTTGCCGGCGCGGCGGAGTGGCGATCGTCATCGCGCATCGGCCGAGCGCGCTTGCCGGGGTCAGTAAGGTTCTCGTGCTTGCCAAGGGCCAGATGCAAAGTTTCGGGCCGAAGCAGGATGTCGCGAAGCCACCTGTGCCGGCAGCGTCCGCGGCGTTCCTGCCGGTACGTTTCGGGCGGGCAGGCGACGGGAGGGCTGCGGGATGAGCGGCATCACGGGAGATATAGGTGGAGCGAAGGCGCCGGGCGCGCCGATGGCCGAGCGGGCGATCCGGCGGCTTGCGCTGCTGGCGCTGGCGGCGGTCATCGTTCTGGTCGGGGTCTTGGGCAGCCTTGCGGCGACCGTTCATCTCAACGGCGCGGTGATTTCTTCGGGCACGCTTGTGGTCGACAGCTACATCAAGCCGATCCAGCATCTGAAGGGCGGGACGGTCGGGCAGCTGTTCGTGCGCAACGGCGACAGGGTCGAGGCCGGGCAGGCGCTGCTGCACCTCGACGACACCCAGGCGCGGGCAACGGCTGCGATCGTATCGCGGCGGCTGCGACAGCTCGCGGCACGCACCGCCCGGCTGTCGGCCGAGCGCGACGGGCGCGAGGCGCTCGAATTTCCCGATCTGGTCAATATGGCGGCGGCCGAAGAGCGGGCGACGCTGATCGAGGGCGAGCGCCGGCTGTTTGCCGATCGCCGTGCTTCGCTGCAGGGCCAGCAGGCGCAGCTGCGCGAACGCATCCGCCAACTCGGGCAGCAGGCCGATGGTCTCGCCGCGCAGCAGGACGGCAAGCGGCAGGCGATCGCGATCATCGGCAAGGAGCTTGCGAGCCTGCAGCCGCTGCTGCAACAGGGCATCATTCCGGCAACGCGGGTCTATGCCTTGCAGCGTGATGCGGCGGACCTGACCGGCGAACTGGGCAGCCTTGTCGCTTCGGCGGCGGAGGTGAAGGGCAAGGTCGCCGAAACGGAGTTGCAGATCATCCAGCTTGGCGATGACCGGCGCAGCGAGGTGTCGGAGCAGCTGCGACAGGCACAGAGCGATACCGGCGAATATTCCGAGCGGCTGGTCGCCGCCGAAGACGATCTCCAGCATATCGATATCAGGGCGCCGCAGGCGGGCATCGTTCATCAGCTTGCCGTCCACGCGGCCGGCGCCGTGGTCAAGGCCGGCACCGACATCATGGAGATCGTGCCGGATGCCGACGTGCTGACGCCGGAGTTGCGGCTTGCGCCACAGGATATCGATCAGGTGGCGGTCGGGCAGGCGGTCACCTTGCGGCTCTCGGCCTTCAGCCAGCGCACCACCATGGAGCTGAACGGCCGCGTCGAGAGCATCACGGCCGATCTGTCGACCGATCAGCGGACCGGCCAGAGCTATTACGGGGTGCGTGTCCATATCCCGGATGCGGAATGGCAGAGGCTCGGAAAGCTGGTGCCGGTCGCGGGCATGCCGGTCGAGGCGTTCATCGAGACGGGGGAGCGGACGGCGCTCGCCTATCTCGCCAAGCCATTCACCGATCAGGCCGCCCGGGCTTTCCGGGAAGAGTAGGCGTCGTCGGGACGACCCTTTTGGGCAGTGCGCCATGGAGGGATGGCCGCGCCTTGCTGACACTGTATTTCGCTGGAGGGAGGTGAAGGAGTCTCCAGTATCTGCCTCTGGGGTGTCGTTGCGATGCCCTTGGGGACAAGCCTGACGGGAGGACAACCCAAGGAGATGACGATGACACAGTCGATTGAGAACGCCGCGGGCCTGCCGCTTTTCTACAGCGGAACGTCCACTGCCTGGCTCTCCGCCACCGGCTCCGGCCTAGTGCTGAACGGCACGGCGGGCAATGACAGCATATGGGGCGACAGTTCCGTCAACGTTACCATGCAGGGCGGGACGGGAGACGATATCTACTACCTCTATTCCAGCATCAACCGCGCCGCCGAGGCGCCGGGCGGCGGCGTCGACACGATCAACACCTGGATGAGCTACACGCTGCCGGAGAATTTCGAAAACCTGACGGTGACGGGGGACGGCCGCTATGCGTTCGGCAATAGCGCCGACAACATCATATCGGGCGCGGCAGGCAGCCAGACGATCGACGGCGGCGCCGGCAACGACGTGCTGATCGGCGGCGGCGGGGCCGATACCTTCCTGATCACGCATGGCAATGGCAGCGATCTGATCGTCGATTTCAGCAGCAACGATACGATCCGATTCAACAGCTACTCGCTAACCAGCTTCGACCAGGTGCTCAGCCACTCGACACAGGAGGGGAGCGACCTCAGGATCGATCTTGGGGGCGGCGAAAGCCTGGTTCTCGCCAACACGGCGGCCTCCGACCTCAATGCCGACCAGTTCCAGCTGACGCTCGACCGGTCGGCGCTGACGCAGACATTCGGCGACGAGTTCAACAGTCTATCACTGCGCAACGGCGATAGCGGGACATGGGATGCGAAATTCTGGTGGGCGCCCGAAAAGGGAAGCACGCTGCCCGACAATGGCGAGGAGCAATGGTACATAAATCCCGCCTATGCCGGCACATCGTCGGTCAATCCGTTTTCGGTCAAGAACGGGGTTTTAACGATCACCGCCGCGCAGACGCCCGCGGCAATTGCCGATCAGGTCGGTGGCTACGACTACACCTCGGGCCTTTTGAACACGCATTCCTCCTTCTCGCAGACCTACGGCTATTTCGAAATCCGCGCCGATATGCCCGACGACCAGGGTGCATGGCCCGCATTCTGGCTGTTGCCGGAAGACGGTTCGTGGCCGCCGGAGCTGGATGTGGTCGAGATGCGCGGTCAGGACCCCAACACGGTGCATGTAACGGCGCATTCGGCGGCAAACGGGACCCACACGATGGACCAGACGGCGGTGAATGTGGCGAGCACCGACGGGTTTCATACCTATGGCGTGCTGTGGGACGAAGATCAGATCGTCTGGTATTTCGACGACGTGGCGGTGGCTCACGCGGATACGCCGGACGACATGCACGGGCCGATGTACATGCTTGTCAATCTGGCGATCGGCGGCATGGCCGGTACCCCTTCCGATGATCTCGCGGACGGGTCGCAGATGAAGATCGACTATATCCATGCCTATTCGCTCCACGACAGCCCGGTGACACCAGTCGCGCATGCGGCGACGGACGACTGGCAGGCCTGAGCCGATCAACTTTCTACCCCAGGGTCGAACCCCTGTCCTGATTGGGTTTCGACCCCAAACTGGTCGGCGTCCGCAAAGACGCCGGCATTTTTTTCGGAACGATGACAGGGCTCCCTCGTTCATTTCCCCGTAGACATGAAAGAAGGAGAAGCATCATGAAAGCGAAGTTGATCGCAACGTCCATTCTGGCACTTGGCCTGGCAACCGGGGTCGCGATGGCCCAGTCGAACCCAAGCCCGTCAGGCGGGACGATCGGCAACAGCACCGTCGATAGCGGCGGTGGCGCGACAGCGGATGCTCCGAACACGACCGGCACGTCGCCCGGCGTGGTCGATCCCAACGCAACCTACAGCACGACGCCTGGCGTCAACACGAATTCGACAGGCACGGTCGATCGCAGCCGTTGCCCGCCACAGCCCGCTCCGGGCACGACCGCCACGCAGGGCGGCAGTGGTGGCGCGTCGGTCAGCGAAGCTTGCCCGGACGTCCAATAATTCAGTCGCAAGGGATCCCGCATCGCGGGGTCCCTTTTCGCCTTGGCGCGCCGCCTGATATCAACAACACGTCGCGATTTCAGACCGCATTCGAGCACGGATCGGAATTAATTTCGCCACCGCCTGAATGCCGCCCGAAATCTCTACTGATGTAACGAATCAAGCCCCGTATATTTGATTTTGTGAATCTGTTAATTTTGTTCATACGATCGGGGTTGGTAAGTCATAACAAGGCACTATCTTTTCCATCAGAGTACCAAGGAGACCACCATGAACAAGACACTCGCAACGCTCGTCGCCGCAGCATCGCTGGCGCAGGCTTTCGCCACTTCGGTTTCAGCAGCCGACATGGTCACCACGTATGAAGAGCCGGATCAGCGCGATGGCGTCAAGATCGGTGTCCTGACCTGCGACGTCGGCGGCGGCGTTGGTTACGTGCTGGGTTCGGCCAAGACCGTCGATTGCGTGTTCAGCGGCACGCGCGGTGGCACGGTCGATCACTACAGCGGTACGATCCGCAAGATGGGCGTCGATCTCGGCTTCACCACCCGCGGCCGTCTGGTCTGGGCGGTCTTCGCGCCGACGGCCGGCTATCACCGCGGTTCGCTCGGTGGCCTCTATCAGGGCATTACGGCTGAAGCAACGCTTGCCGGCGGCGTTGGCGCCAATGTTCTGTTCGGCGGCACCTCCGGCTCCATCCAGCTGCAGACGATCAGTGTGACCGGACAGCTCGGCCTGAACGTGGCTGCGACTGGCACCTCGGTGACGCTGACGCCGGCTGGTTGAGCCGACGCTGATAATCTTCGCAAGCGTTGAGAAAAGCCGCCGTTCAGGGCGGCTTTTTTCGTTCTGTGCCGGATCAATCCAGCATCGATGCTGGTGATGGCCAGGGATTTACCGCCTTCGGTGTACGGGTGGAACTTTCGGGCGTTTCTCCGCGTTCATTCGCTAACAAAGGAGATGTCCCGATGTCCACGAAGCTCACCATTCTCACAGCCGCTTATCTCGTTGTTGGCAGCTTTCTGCTGGCCTTCAGCTACCAGCCCAGCGGCACGACCGCGATGCCGAAGACGGACCGCGTGGCCGGCTCGACATTCCTGATGGAACGCTTCGCCGGCTGATTGGTTCTCAACGACCTTTGGCCAGAACCGTTGTGTTACCAGTTGATGCGGTAGTTCAGATTTATGCTTCCCGTCTGCGCTGACGATCCCGGATTGGTGATCGTGGCGCTAAGATTGAGATCGGGAACGATAATCTGGTTGAGAGCGAGCGAGCTTGAGAGATTGCCCTCGATGCCGGTCATTGTCGCAGCCGCCGAAAATGATGTCCCCGTCCACGGCTGGATGAATTTCAGCGATTGCGATGTATCGACGAATGCCTGGCGCGTATCGACCGCGTCGTATCGAATCTGAACGAAGCGCGTCGATTGCATGTCGAGAGAGTCGGAAAAAATCCAGCTTCTTGACCGACTGAGCATCAGCGAACCATTTCCCCTTAACGTATCGACGAGCACACTCGCAGCGCGCTCCGCACTGGCGGCGGGCGTGACGCTGACCTTGGTGATCTTGCCCCACAGCATGGCCTGTTCCGAATTCGATACCAGCGCGCCGCCCTTGGTCGAGGCGAGGCCGATCTCGGCGCCGACGCTGGTTTCCCATTCGGCGGGCAGGCGGAAGCCCATCCGCGCCTTGTAGGATGTCTCCGACACCTTGACCGGTGTCCAGATCACGAGGTTGTCTGCATACGCGCGCGGTGCAAACGAAATGAGCGCGGCGGGCAGGAGCAATAAGCTGCTGGTCGTTCTCATGGCCGTATCCCTTGATCGAATTCGGGCGCACAGCAGAAGGCGCAATGATGCCAGGCTCTGCAAACCCGATGTCTCGTTCTGGTTTTTTATCGCGTCCGGCCTTAGCCTGGATGCGGAAGCGTGCGCGAAATCTTGCGCAGCCGGAGTGCGGAAATTGCAACCGAAGCGGTTGCCGCTGCTCCTATCCCGAAGGAATGTTATAAGGATCACATCGACGGCGGCGGATGTAAACCCCTCGCCATAAAAAATCTGCTGCAGTGCACACTTGCCGCTGTTTGCAATCCCCTGTAGAGCCGTTGCGAACGAGAAAACGCAGGCAAAACCGGCATGATCATGGGCAGAAACGGGCCTCGGCGCCTCAGCATCTTCGGCTCGACCGGATCGATCGGCAAGAACACGCTCGACGTCGTGGCGCATCTAGGCGGGCTGGAAAACTTCGAGATTTCCGTGCTGACCGGCAACGAGAATGTCGGACTGCTGGCGGCTCAAGCCCGAGCTTGCAACGCGAAAGTCGCGGTGACGGCGAGCGAGGCGCATTATCAGGCCCTGAAGAGCGAACTGTCTGGAAGCGGCATCGCGGTTGCGGCCGGTCAATCCGGCCTGATGGAAGCCGCCGAGCGCGACGTCGAGTGGGTGATGGCGGCGATCGTCGGAACGGCTGGCCTGGCGCCGACGCTGGCGGCGGCGCGCAAGGGTGCCGATATCGCGCTCGCCAACAAGGAATGCCTGGTGTCGGCCGGTGGATTGTTCGTCGAGGCGGTGCGCCGCGGCGGAGGCAAGCTTTTGCCCGTCGACAGCGAGCACAATGCGATCTTCCAGGTGCTGGAGGAAAATCAGCGCCATGCCGTCGAGAGGATCATTCTGACCGCATCCGGCGGACCGTTTCGCACGGCGTCGATCGAGGAGATGGCCGGTGTCACCGTGGAGACGGCGCGGGCGCATCCGAACTGGTCGATGGGGCTGAAAATCTCGATCGACAGCGCCTCGATGTTCAACAAGGCGCTGGAGATGATCGAAGCCCGGCATCTGTTCGGGCTTGCGCCTGAGCAGATCGAGGTGATCGTGCACCCGCAGTCTGTGATCCATTCGATGGTCGGCTATACCGACGGGTCGGTGCTGGCGCAGCTCGGCGCGCCCGACATGCGCACCGCGATCGGCTATGCGCTGGCGCATCCGCGCCGGCCGAACCTGCCGATCGAGCGGCTCGATTTCGCCAAGCTGGCGCGGCTCGATTTCGAGGCGCCGGACGAGGTCCGTTTTCCGGCTCTACGTCTTGCAAGATTGGCGATGACGCGCGGCGGCGTGCAGGGGGCGGTGCTGAACGCGGCCAAGGAAGTCGCGCTGGAAGCCTTCATTGCAGGGCGCCTGTCCTTCCTGGCGATGGCCGATGTCACGGAAACCGTTATGGACATGCTGATCGATCTGCCGGATGCCGTGACGATGGACGACGTGTTCGCCATCGACAAGGAAGCCCGGCAGCGGGCTGCCGGGCTTATCAACTAAGCAAAAAAGAATGTTGGCCGAACGTCAGGCGACGTGGCGGGCGAGGGCACAGCGCGACCACAGCGAGTGCAGGGCTTCGACCAGATGCTCGATATCGGCATCGGTGTGCAGCGGCGTCGGGGTGATGCGCAGGCGCTCGGTCTTCACGGGCACCGTCGGATAATTGATCGGCTGCACGTAGACGCCGCAATTGTCGAGCAGCAGGTCCGAGATCCACTTGCACTTGGCGGCATCTCCCACCATCACAGGCACGATGTGGCTCGGGTTCGGCATATGAGGAATGCCGTTCTTGTCGAGCAGGGCGCGCAGCGTCTTCACTCGGTCCTGGTGACGGGCGCGCTCGAAGGGGCTGGCCTTCAGGTGCTGGATCGAGGCGACCGCACCGGCGGCAAGCGCCGGTGGCAGGGCGGTCGTGAAGATGAAGCCGGAGGCAAACGAGCGGATGAAGTCGCAGAGCGCCGTCGAGGCGGCGATGTACCCGCCCATGACGCCGAATGCCTTCCCGAGCGTGCCTTCGATGACAGTCAGGCGATCCATCAGGCCTTCGCGCTCGGCGATGCCGCCGCCGCGCGGGCCGTACATGCCGACTGCGTGCACTTCGTCGAGATAGGTCATGGCGCCGTACTTGTCGGCGAGGTCGCAGATTTCCTTGATCGGCGCGATGTCGCCATCCATCGAATAGACGGATTCGAAGGCGATCATCTTTGGCGCCTTCGGATCGGCAGCCGCAAGCTTGGCTTCCAGGTCCTGCAGGTCGTTGTGCTTCCAGATGACACGATCGCACTTGGCGTAGCGAATGCCCTCGATCATCGAGGCGTGGTTCAGCGCATCTGAGAAGATGATCATGCCGGGGATCTTGGCGCCGAGCGTGCCGAGGGCCGCCCAGTTCGAGACGTAACCCGAGGTGAACACAAGCGCCGATTCCTTGGCGTGGAGATCGGCAAGCTCACGCTCCAGCAGAACGTGGTAGTGGGTGGTGCCAGAAATATTCCGGGTGCCTCCCGCACCCGCGCCACAGTGATCGATGGCGTTCTTCATCGCCTCGATCACCTTGGGGTTCTGGCCCATGCCGAGATAATCGTTGGAACACCAGACGGTCACGTCCTTCGGGCCATCCTGAGTGTGGCGCGTGGCGCGCGGAAAATTGCCGCGGTGTCGCTCGAGATCGGCGAACACACGATAGCGGCCTTCGGTGTGAAGGCCTTCCAGCTCGCTCTTGAAGAATGCTTCGAAATCCATGTCATGCTCCAGTATCGTGCAGGCGTTTTCCGCCCATGGACGACTGCACGTCAACCCTTTTTGCCCGATTTAGCACCATGTGCGTCAAAAGGCCCATAGTTTTGAATTACTTTAATTTGAAATCGGATGCCTTGACCAGATCAAACCCGCATTGCAGCCATGCCATAAGATGCTTTCACCTGCTGCCATTACCTCATGACGCGTCGCGACTTGATCGGTCGTATCAATATCGGGCAAAAATCCACGCGAAGACTGGACTGCCCGTTTTTGCGCCATAGTTTGCAGGCTAGGTTACGAAAAAGACAGGAATCAGGGACGGCCACCGCCCTACGGGCGACCAACCTCAGGAGTTATTGATGAAAAAGATTATTGCACTCGCCTTTATCGGCCTTTCGATCGCCAGTTGCACGCCGACCCAGCAGGGTGCGGGCATTGGCGCCGCATCGGGCGCCATCATCGGCGGCGCGGTCACCGGCAATGTTCGCGGTGCGGCTGTCGGCGCCGCCGTCGGCGGTGTGTCCGGCGCGCTGATCGGTCGGGTCTCCGAGCAGCCAGGCCAGTGCTACTATCGTGATGAGTACGGCCGCCGTTACATTGACGATTGCCGCGGCTAACATTGCCTCGAAAATGCGTTGGAATCCCGGGTCTCTTGCCCGGGATTTTGATTTTTTTCTGCTAAATCAGCAATCAAGCGATTTAAAACGGTACACGAAAAGTGATTTTGCCGTTATGGTTGGCTCAGGCTGGGGGCTCAGAGCTTAATTCCAATGTAACCAAAAAGCGGCGGATGCAGATCAGACGGACGGCACCGAAACCGGGTAATGCGTATCGGCGAGCAGGCATCGTGACAGCGGTCGCGGTGGTTACGGCATTGTCTCCGGCACTCGTGGCGGACGCCTACGCCTTCAAGCTCTTCGGAATAAATTTCTTCGGCAAGGACGATACGGACGCCAATCAGGTGCCCGATCCCATTCATTATGACGTGACGCTGACCACCGACGCCGTCGACCCCGATCTCAAGGAAGCGCTGGAAAACAGCTCGCGTTTGGTGAGCGACAAGGAACAGCCGGTGTCGGGCGACCTCGGCGTCGTCGTCAAGGCGCGCGACGATCGCGAGCGCCTGATCGCAGCACTTTACGAGAAGTCGCGCTATGGCGGCGTCGTCACGATCACCGTGGATGGGCGAAACCTTGACGACCTGCCGCCCAATCCGACATTCGATCGCTCGCGTCCGGTTCCTGTCAACGTCAGCGTCGCGGCAGGCCCCGTCTTCCACGTCCGCGAGGTGCAGTTTGGCGGCGATGCAGCCAATCTCAATCCGGCGGATTACGACCTGCAATCCGGTGCTTCGGCCGGGTCGCTGACCATTATCAAGGCCGGCGACAAGATCGTCGAGCAGTTGAAGAGCGACGGCAGGCCGCTGGCAAAACTGACGACGCGCAAGGTCGTGGCCGATCATCGCACGGATACGGTCGATGTCGTTCTGGCTGCCGAGGGCGGTCCCGTCGCGCCGATCGGCACGGTCGGGGTTTCCGGTGCCAAGGCCGTGCGGTCCGATTTCATCGAGCGCTATTCCAGAATCAACAAGGGCGACCGCTACTCGCCGGAGGCGTTGCGCAAGGCCGGTGAGCGGCTGCGGGCGCTCGGGGTGTTTTCGAGCGTCACCATTCACGAGGGCGAACAGCTGGCCGGCGACGGCAGCCTGCCGATGACCATCGAGGTCTCGGAAGGCAAGCAGCGCTATCTCGGTGTCGGCGCGCAATATTCGACGATCGACGGCTTCGGCGTCAACGGCTACTGGGGCCACCGCAACCTGTTCGGCGCCGCCGAGGGACTGCGCATCGAGGGCGCCGTTGGGCGGCTCGGCGATGCAACGGCTCTGGGCGATCTCGATTTTTCGGCGGGCATCACGTTCACCAAGCCCGGCGCCTTCGTGCCGTCGGGGACGCTGATCGCCAGCATCCTGGCCAAGACCGAAAATCCCGATGCCTATAGCGCCAAGCTGGTGACGGCGTCGCTTGGGTATTCCTACGAGCTCAACGATCAGGACACGATCACCGGTGCGGGCGAAGTCAGCTGGGAAAAGGATGATGACGCGTTCGGCGACAACACCTACCTGACGTTTGCCACGCCCTTCCAATTCGACCGCGATGCGCGTGACAACAAGCTCGACCCTACAAGCGGCTACCGGGCGATGGCGAAGATCACGCCAAGCTACGAGGCCTATAACGGCACGCTCTTTACCGCCTTCGAAGGCTCGGTTTCCGGCTATTACGGCCTTGGCGCCGAGGACCGCATCGTGCTTGCCGGCAAGCTGTCGGCCGGGTTCCTGCTGGGTGCCGACAATCTAGAGAACATTCCGGCGACGCGACGGTTCTTTGCCGGCGGCGGCGGCTCGGTGCGCGGCTACGGCTACCAGGAAATCTCGCCCTACAATGCGGCCAACGAGGCCACGGGCGGCGCTTCCTTCATGACGGCGTCGTTCGAAACCCGCGTGAAGGTTACCGACACGATCGGCATCGTGCCGTTTATCGATGTCGGGGTGGTCTCCGCCGATGTTGCGCCCGAATTCTCCGATATCAGGGCAGGCGCCGGCATCGGTCTTCGCTATGCCACGCCGTTCGGCCCGATCAGGCTTGATTTCGCCGTTCCACTCAACAAGTTCGAAGGCGGGACGGATTACGGCATCTACGCCGGTATCGGCCAGTCGTTCTAACCAGGTTCAGGCTCGCAGGTCGTTTGACCGGGAGCCTTGCAGAAAAACGGGATAAGATCCGGGTCCATGCTCATGCTGACGAACATCTCCAAGTGGATTGCACGGGTTGCCGGTTATGGCGCCGGCGTTCTGGTGATCCTGCTTGCCGTGGCGATCGGCATTTTCGGCTTTACGTCCTTCGGCGCCCGCGTCGTCGTCGACAAGGTGGCCTCGATCATCTCCAACCGCGACATGACGGTTCGCGTGCTGGAGCCGCAGGGTCTGCTGACGGGTGGGCTGAGTGCCAGCCGCATCGTGCTGTCGGACACGCGCGGCACCTTCGCCGATATCGACGGCCTGTCGATCAACTGGAACCCGCTGGCTCTCCTCACCGGCCGCTTCCACGCAACCCGTGTCGAAGCCGACGCCATCCGTGTGCTGCGTAAGCCGGTGCGTACATTGCCGTCGCGGCCGCAGGTCGAAGGCGAAGAGAGCGGCGGCTTCTCGCTGCCGGTCAAGATCGACGTCGATGCGATCGCGCTGCCGCAGATCAGCCTGTCGCAATCGCTGATCGGGCGGGCATTCACACTGTCGGCGGATGGCAGCGTGCGCGCCGACAATACCGGCGGCGACGCCAACATCACCATACGCCGGCACGACGTTCCGGACGCCAGGCTGACCGCCGATGTCGCCTTCCTGCCTGAAAACAGCCAGCTGCGGGTCAAGGCGAAGCTCAACGAGCCGAAGGGCGGCCTGCTCGCCGGCGTGCTGGCGCTGCCCGACAACCCGGCCATGGAGATCAGCCTCGACGGCAATGGACCGATTTCGGACTGGAAGGCCAAGCTGCAGGCGTCGCTCGACGGCCAGCAGCGCGCCGCCATCGAGGCGCACCACACGCTGACGCCGGATCGGCTTCTGCATCACGTCGATATCAAGGGCGGCGGCGACCTGAGCTCGCTGATGCCGGCGGCATTCCGGCCGCTGTTTGCCGGCCAGACCAACATCGATCTGGCCGCGAATTTCGACAACGCCGGCAAGATCGACATCCAGACCGGCAACGTGGCGACCGGTGCTGTGGTCATCGCCGCGTCGGGCACGCTCGATCCCAAGGGCAAGAACAGCCTCAACGCCAACCTGCTCGGCACCTCTGGGCCGGTGGATTTCCGCTGGCCGCTCGATGGCGGCGATGCGCGCTTCATGATCTCCGGCGTCAACCTCGCCCTGACGGGCGATGCCAAGGCGTCGCGGCTCAATCTCAGCGCCTCGCTGGACAGTGCCGTCGTGCCGCAGGCGACGATCGGCAATGTGAAGCTGACGGCCAAGAGCGATAATTTCAACCTCAGCGGCCGGGCGGGCGCGGTGCAGATCCGCCTTGTGGCCGGCGACATGACCTTCGCCAATCCTGATGTGAACAGGGCCGTGCAGGGACCGGTGACGATCGCGCTGCCGCTGCAGATCTCGCCGACGGCGATCGGCTTCAATGGCGCGACGATCGAAAGCGCGTCCGCCAATGCCAGCCTCAACGGCGCCTACCAGCTGACCGACAATTCGCTGACCGGCAATGCCAAGCTGACCATCGAGCCACCGGCGATGCCGCCGGCCGTGGCGGCGCGGTTTACGGCGCCGGTGACGATCGAGACGCAGGTGGCGGGGACGATCCCCTCGAAGATCAACCTGTCTAACCTCAGCATCAAATCCGATCTGACCGTGGCAACCGGCAATGTCGTGCTCGACGGATCGACGCTGGACGCGGCTCTCAACGGCCGGCTGGTCGATGTGCAGAAGCTGCTCGACAAGGCCAAGGGCGAGGTCGGCTACGCGCTGACGGCCAAGGGTGATCTCTCGGCGCTGGCGGTATCTGCCAACGTCAAAGCGCCGGCGCTCGACATGGCCGGGCGCGCGATCAGCGATCTCAACGTGTCGCTCACCGGTACAGCCGATCCGAACGCGCCGAAGGCACAGCTGACGGCGACCGGCAAGATTGACGGCCAGACGATCGATATCGGCGCCGATATCCTGCAGCAGGACGGCGTGACATCGCTGCCGTCGATCAAGGCCAATGTCGGCAGCAACACATTGAACGGCCATGTGGCGCTCTCGCAGACATTTGCTCCGACCGGCGCGCTGACCTTCGATCTCCCCGATCTCGGATTGCTGGCGGCGCTGGGCGAACAGCAGGCGGAGGGCGATCTCAAGGGCTCGCTCGACATCTCCGACGACGACGGCAAGATCGGGCTGAAGATCGCCGCGACCGGCAGCGGCCTGAAGCAGGGCAACTTCGCGATCGTCAGCCCCAATATCGACGTCACGGTGACGGATCTGAAGGCGTTTGCCGCAACCGGTGCGATCAAGGCCGACGAAGTGGCATCGGGGACCAACAAGGTGGACAGCCTTGCGCTGAATTTCACCCAGCAGCAGAACCGCACCAATTTCAACCTCGACGGTTACTACGATGACCATCCGCTGACGGCGGCCGGTGGAGTAGAGACAAATGCCGGGACGACGCTGGTCCAGCTCCAGCGTTTTTCCGCCAAGCCGTACGATATTCCCGTCGATCTCTCGGCGCCATCGGAACTGTCGATCAGCGGCGGCACGGTGACGCTCAACGGGCTGGGTCTCAAGACCGGCGATGGCACGGTCAGCGTTACCGGTTCGGCTGGGGGGTCGCTCAATATCGACGGCGTGATCAAGGATCTGCCGGCAAGCCTGGCGAACAGTTTCGTGCCGGATCTTGAGGCGGCGGGTGCGATCTCCGGCAAGTTTGCGGTCTCAGGCACGCCGGCCGCGCCGATTGCCGATTTCACGCTCGACTGGAAGAACGCGGCCACCAGCCAGACCAAGGGCGCCGGCCTTTCGGCGCTCGCCATCGGCGCCAGCGGCAAGTTCGCCGACAACAGGCTCGATTTCCAGACCGATCTCAGCGGCAAGGGCGGCGTGTCGCTGAAGGCTGCCGGCAATTTCGTCACCGCCGGGCCGAACGCACAGTCGTTGCAGGCCGATGCCGATATCGTCAACATTCCGGCAGGGCTGGCGAACGCTTTCGTTCCGGGTCTTAACGCCGAGGGCGCGATATCAGGCAGCGTCACCGCTTCCGGCAAGCTGCCGGCGCCGGCGCTCGATTTCAAACTGAACTGGAAGAATGCCGCGACCAGCCAGACCCGGACCGCCAGGCTCACCGGGCTCGGGCTGACGGCGAGCGGCAAGCTTGAAAACAATGTGCTGAATTTCAGCGCCAGTGCCGGCGGCAGCGGCGGCTTGGCGATCAAGGCCGGCGGCAGCTTCGTCGTGGCCGGCAACGATGCGCAGACGCTGAAGGTTGACGGCAGCCTTGCCAACATTCCGGCCGCGCTGGCCAACAGTTTCGTTCCCGATCTGGCGGCGCAGGGGATGATTTCTGGCACGTTCGGCGCAACAGGCAAGCTGCCGAAGCCGATCGCCGACTTCCAACTCAACTGGAAGGATGCCGTCACCAGCCAGACCAAGGCTGCCGGGCTCTCCGGGCTGGCGCTCGCCGCCAATGGCAAGTTTGCCGACAACCGGCTGGATTTCGATACGGCGGTCTCGGCCAATGGCGGCATGGACGTCAAGGCGAGCGGCAACGTCACGCTTGCCGGATCCGCTGTCAGCGACCTGAAGGTGGATGCGACGCTGGCACAGGTGCCGGCGAGCCTGGCGAACGGTTTCGTTGCGGGGCTGGGCGCCAGCGGCACGATATCGGGCACGGCCTCGGCAACGGGGACGCTGCAGCAGCCGAACGCGAATTTCGACCTCGCCTGGAAGGACGTGGCGACTGCCCAGACGAAGGCCGCCAAGCTTCCTGCCATGGCATTGGCGCTGAAGGGCACACTGGTCGACAAGGCGCTTGATTTCACCACCAGACTGGACGGGCAGGCCGGGGCCGCGCTGCAGGCGGCGGGCAAGGTCGGGCTGGAAGGCTTCAAGCCGACGACGATCGAGGCCAATGCGACGCTCGACAATCTGCCGGCGGCCCTGGTCAGCAGCTTCGTCCCCAATCTCGATGCCGGCGGCATGATCTCGGGCACGGCCAAGGTCTCAGGCGCGCTGCCGCTTCCCGCGGTCGATTTCAAGGTCAACTGGGCGAATGCGACGACGCGGCAGACCAAGAGCGCCAACCTTCCGGCGCTGGGTCTCGATGCGACGGGCCGGTTCGCCGACAACAGGATCGATTTCGACGCCAATCTCGCCAGCAACAGCAAGACGCTGCTGAAGGCGAAGGGCAATGCCGCGCTGAATGGCGCGAATGTGCAGGGCCTGTCGGTCAATGCCGATATCACGGACCTGCCGGCGAGCCTTGCCAACGGCTTCGTGCCGGGGCTGGGCGCCGAGGGGACGATTTCGGGAACGGCCAAGACTTCGGGGCCGCCTGCCAATCCCGTCATCGACTTCAATCTGGACTGGAAGAACGCGGCGACGTCGCAGACGCGGGCGTCGGGCGTCGGGGCACTGTCGGCCAATGCGGCCGGCAAGCTTGCCGACAACAAGGTCGATTTCACCGCGACGCTCAGTGGCGGCGCGGCCCTGAAGGCGACGGGCAGCTACGTCATCGTGGGCGCCAACGCGCAGACGCTCGGCGTCAAGGCCGACATCGCGAACCTCCCTGCCGGGCTTGCCAACGCCTTCGTGCCGGGACTTGCCGCCGAAGGCACCATCACCGGAACGGTCGGCGCATCGGGCAGGCTGCCGATGCCTGACGTCGATTTCAAGCTCGACTGGCGCAACGCCGCGACCAGCCAGACCAAGGGCGCCGGCATCTCTGCGCTCTCGATCGGCGCCAACGGCAAGCTTGCTGGAGGCCGGCTGACCATCGACACCACTGTAACGGGCGATGCCGGCCTGTCGCTGAAGGGCGGCGGCAGCCTCGCCATTGCGGGCAACCGGGCGCTCGACCTGCGCTTCACCGGCAACCTGCCGTTCGCGGTGCTCGGAGCGCAGCTGGCGGCGCAGGGGCTGACGGCCGATGGCACCGCCAATTTCAACCTGCAGGTCGGAGGCACGGCTGCCGCACCCGTGATCAACGGGACTATCACCACCAACGGGGCCAAGATCGTCGACGTCCGCCGCAATCTGGCGATCAACAGCCTGACGGCCGATATCCGCTTCAACGGGCAGCAGGCGGTGATCTCGCGCCTCACCGGGCAACTCGCCAGCGGCGGCAGCATTTCGGTGACTGGTAATGTCGGCATCCAGCCGGCATCGAACTTCCCGGCCAATATCGACATCAAGCTCGACAAGGCCGTCTATGTCGATGGCACGCTTGTGGTCGCCACGGTGGACGGGACGATCGGCCTGCGCGGGCCGCTCACCGCCAATCCGACGCTGAACGGCAAGCTCAGGCTCGACAAGGCATCGATCACGGTGCCGGAAAAGCTGCCGACCTCGCTGCGTGAAGTCGATATCCGCCACGTGAATGCGCCGAAGGCGGTGCTGGCACAGATCCGGGACACGACGCCGGAAGGCGCGCGCGGCAAGTCGAACACGATCAATCTCGATATCCAGCTCGATGCCCCGTCGCAGATCTTCGTGCGCGGGCGCGGCATCGATGCGGAGCTCGGCGGCAGCGTGACGATCCGTGGCACGGCCTCGGTGCCTGTCGTCTCCGGCGGCTTCACCATGCGGCGCGGGCGCCTGACCATCCTGAACCGGCGGCTGGACTTCTCCGACAAGAGCCGCATCACCTTTGCCGGCGACCTGACGCCGGCGCTGCAGATGGCGGCGACCTCGACCTCGGGCACGACAACGCTGACCGTCGATGTCGCCGGGCTAGCCACCGATCCGGCCATCACCTTCTCGTCGTCTCCGGCTCTGCCGCAGGATGAAGTGCTGGCGCAGCTGATCTTCGGGCAGTCGATGTCAAAGCTTTCGGCAATCCAGATCGCCCAGCTTGCCGATGCCGTCGGCCAGCTGGCCGGCGGGCGCTCGACCTCGCTGTTCCAGGGCCTGCGCAACCAGCTTGGCGTCGATGACTTCGATATCAGCACCGATGCCAACGGCCAGACCAATGTCGGCGTCGGCCGCTATCTCAACGAGCGGACGTATCTGGAACTGCAGCAGAACACCAAGGATGGCGCCAAGGCGATCATCAATCTCGATGTCGGGCGTGGGGTGAAGCTGCGCGGCGCGGCGGGCGCGAACGGCGCGGGTGAGGCCGGCGTGGTGTATGAGCACGAGTATTGAGCGGGGCGATCGTCCGCTTTCGGCCCGAAGCGGACTACAGCACTTCCCGAGCACTGTAGGGCTCATCCTAGGGTACAACCGAAAAAATGAAGCCAATTATTCACCCTAGAAATTCTCGGGCGGTTTTTGCTCGACGCGATGGAGGTTTGACTGCACTGCGGCAGTCACGAGACGCAGGCTCCGCGCCTGGTCGTGCCCGCTGACTTGCAGCACATGGGGTTCGTAAATCCCGAGATCGGCGAACTCGGCATGAAGGACTGCGATTACCTGCGGATCGCTCAAGCTATCTCCACCACGCGCGGCACAACGCTCAACCGCTTCGGCGGCTGTTGTGCGCAGCACGATATAGTGGAGGGGCAAGCCGATAGCTTGGAATGCGGGGAGCAAGCTTGGCCGCACCACGCCATCGAGTATGACGAAGTAACCGTTGCTGGCATAGCGTCCAGCGACGTCGGCGGCAATCTGCATGACCATGCGGTTTTGTTGATCGGACTCTGGGAGCCAAGGGTCGATATGGCCATGCTTGATATAGCCCCAGAAGTCATCAGAGTGGATATGCACCTTGGGCACTCCGGGCAAGTGCGCCAGCGCTTCGGCTGTCGTGCTTTTGCCTGATCCAGGATGGCCAGAGAGCAGGAGAATATGGCCACCCACATCGTTCATCAGGCTCACCCTTGGTCGCGCTTCAACAGAGTACAAAACCACCAATCGCCCGCTAACACCGCTTTAGTAGAAACGTGCCGCCACGAGAAATCCAAGCCGATCTTTTCCGTGTCGCAGAACGAACTCTAGCAGTTTCCGCAGAGCCGCTTGCGGCCAATTGCCGTCGTTCGATCGATATGACTGAAGGAACTATCGTCTCGGTTTTTCCAATTGCCAGCACAAGTTGGCTTTCACCGCAGGCCATTCCGATGCGATGATCGAATAAACTGCGGTATCTCGTACGGTGCCGTTGGCCATCAACATATTTGAGCGCAGCACTCCATCAAGCTTCGCTCCAAGCCGCTCGATTGCTCGGCGGCTTTGAACATTCATGAAATGGGTTCTGAACTCCACGCATATGCAATTCAGTTGCTCAAATGAATTCTGCAAAAGAAGCAGCTTGCACTCGGTATTGAGCGGAGACTTCTGCGCCGATTGACGGTACCACGTGGCTCCGATTTCGAGCCGTCTATTGGCGGCATCGATGTTCATATAGGTGGTCATTCCCACCGCTTTGCCGCTTGCCTTATCGACGATGGCAAATGGGACCAGCGAACCGCTTGCTCCAAGTCCAACCCGTCTTTCAATTTCAGACCTCATATTCTCTGGCTCGGGCACTCTTGTGTACCAGAGGCGATACAATTCCCCATCGCAAGCTGCTTCGACTAGGTCGTCGTGATGCTCCATCCCAAGCGGAACGACCGCGACGAAATTACCTTCTGCTGTAAAGCGACTTGGCCAGACTGACATTCCACCCTCGGAGGTTCTTTCCAATGAACGCGAAATCTTTTTGCAGGACTCGTAGCTACCTCGGTCACAATATTGAGTTCCGTCTGCAAAGCAATGTCCGCAAATGGCGCAAAGCAGACGCCCTCTCCCCTTAGCCGGCCTCAAAAAATCGCTTTCCGCGTCTTCAGCAATATGTTCGTCTCTGTCGTATTGATCCCGTCGATCAGCCGTATCCGCCGCAGCGTCTCGTCGAAGGAGACGAGGTCGCGGTCTTCGAGTTCGGCGATGAAGTCCCATTTGCCGTTGGTGCTGTGCAGCGCGCGCACCTGCGGCAGGCCGCGCGGCTGATCGGCCACCCGGTCGGCCAGCCTGCCGAGCACTTCGATCATGACGATGGCGCGGACGCCTGCGGCGCGGGTCTCGTGGCCGGTGCGGATGGTGAAGGCTGATATGGTGCCGTTGGCGACCAGCCGGTCGATGCGGGCGGCGACGGTGGCGCGCGAAGCGCCGGTCATGGCGGCTAGCGAGGAGACCGGGGTGCGAGCGTTGCTACGCATGGGCGGCAAGGTGGCCGCATCGTTTGTGCTGGCGCTTCTGGTCGTGGGGCTCTTCGGCTCCTTCAATGAGGAGGCCGCACGAGCGAGCTGAAGCTGACGTCTCCCGTTGGCGCAAATCGCTCGGCCGTGGATGTCGGCTCTTGGCCCAAAGCGGCCCCGGTAAACTTGCCTGTCGCGATCCGCCGCCAAAAGATGTGATCCGTGATCAAGGACGCGATCGGTGTCTTGCCCTCGGGGCGATGCCGACAAAAAGGTCCCTGGGTAAGACCTGATGTAGACAAGGGGACCGAGGGCAGCTGTGGGCAGTTTCACTCCATCACAAGAACGATCTTGCCGCGAACGCGTCCTTTTTCCAGGCGGTCATGCGCCTCTGCAATTTTGTGAAGAGGGTATGTTTCCGAAACCACGACATTGATTTTACCAGCGTCAACGAGCGCCGCGATCTGATCGAGTTGACCGCTGTTTGGTTGTGCCATGAATGGCGGCGCTGTTCGGACTTTTGCGGCAGCGGCGCGCCCGGGGTCGCTTCCGCCGATCGTCGATACGAAAATCCCGCCCTGCCGGATAACATCCCAGGAGCGGTCTTGCGTGTCGCCGCCAATCAGGCACAGCACGACATCGACATCCTCCGCAAAATCCTCGAAACGCTGGTTCTTGTAGTCGATTGCGACGTCCGCTCCGAGTGCGCGAACAAAGTCAAAGTCATCGGCAGAGCAGGTCGTCAACACCGTGGCTCCTGCCTGCTTGGCGAATTGTATGGCCAGATGACCGACACCGCCTGCACCTCCATGAACAAGCACACTCTGGCCAGCCTGGAGGTCGCCGTGGTCAAACAATCCCTGCCAAGCCGTGATCGCGGCGACAGGAAGGGCGGCAGCGCGGGCGGCGTCGATCGCCTTCGGCGCATGCGTTACCTGTGCCGCGTCCACGACGAGGTAGTCCGACTGCGCGCCACTGACTGGCGTAGTAAGGCCGTAGACGCGATCGCCCAATGAGAAGCGGCTATCAACACCGGTGCCAATCTCTTCCACGACGCCGACGAAATCACCGCCGAGTGAATATGGAAGCCCCTCGGACGGGAAAAAAGGGATGGCACCCATGCGGAGTTTCAAGTCGACCGGATTGACGCTCGCAGCCAAAACCCGGAGCAGTATCTCGCCATCTCCTGGGGATGGAACGGCGACATTTTCGATGGAGAGGACGGCGGGGGCGCCAAAGTTCCGGATACGAACGGATCGGCTGGATTCTCTGCTTTGGGTCATCTTGGATGTCTCGCGATATATTTTCAGGGTGCGGGGTCAGTTTGCGACCGACATTTCGTCAAGACCGGAGCGCCAAGAGATGACGGGACGGTAGCCCAGCTCTCGTTGCGCTTTCTCGGTGCGGACGGTGAACGGCTTGCCGATCAACTGGAGGAGTTGACGCGTGAGTGGCGGCTCTCCTTTCAGGCCGAACAGCCGCCAGACGAATGCCATGACACCGGCAAGTCGCCATGCCGTGTTGAATGATACGGATTTGTCTTTCGCTCTCACGCCTTGCGTTTCCAGCAGATCGCTCATGATGCTTTTGAGCGTCCCTTCTTCGGCATCCGCCACGAAATATGCTTGGCCACCCCGGCCACCTTCCGCAGCGAGCAAGAGTGCTGCGACCAAGTTGTCGACGTGGCAAGTCGACATGGCTTGCGATCCGCCGCCAACCCATTGCCACTGCCCCTTGCGTACGGTTTCCGCCATCTGGTCGAGCATCGGCATGCCTTTACCCCAGATCATGGGAGGCCGGATTGCAATTGTCTCGAAATCTGGACGACGGTGGTTGGCTGCGAGCAACAATTTCTCGGCTTCCGCCTTTGACGCACTGTAGGGCGCGAAGTCTCGTTGCCAAGTCGGCGCCGTTTCATCGGCACGGAGGATCGGCTTGGGATCTCCCATGATAACGGCTGCGGCGCTGACGTAAACGATCTTGCGAACAGAAGTGGAAGCAGCGGCAACACTAATGAGGCGCTGCATTCCCTCGACGTTCACCGCGTCGAAATCCTTCCGCTTACCCCACAGCTTGAACATGGCTGCGACATGGAAGACGACATCGCTTTCTTCCAGGCCGTTCCGCAGGTCGGCCTGACTGGTCATGTCGCCCCGGATCGGCTGTGCGCCAAGTGCCATGACTGCCTTTTCGGCACTGTCCGTGCGCGCCAGAGCGCGGACCTGCCATCCATTCGCGACGAGCGCCCGGATGAGTCTGCCTCCCACAAAGCCGGAGCCACCGGTCACAAAGGCTACCCGTTGTTGAAAGTCGTTTGCGGTCACGTTGCACCTCTCGTTGATTTCCCGAGATGTAATTCATCAAACGAGAAGTTTCAACGAACAAATTATGAATTTTGTTCGTTGTAGTAATCCGTTCGGATTTCCGGTATGGAGATCGCATGCGTAAAGATGCGAGATTGGCCGACGAAGCCCTGACAACGGATAGGATACTGGACGCCGCGCGCGCGCAGATCAGGCGACACGGGCAGGCCAAGACCAATATCGTCGATATCGCCAAGGCTCTGGGCACCTCGCACACGACAATCTACCGACACTTCCGCTCCAAGGCGGAGGTGTTCGACGCTATCGTCGCTGCGACCATGAAAGACGAGGAGGATCTGGCCAACGCCTTCGTTCGCTCCACCGATCCTGCATCCGAGAGGCTGTTGGGAATGGTGCTGGCGCTGCATCGGCGCAAACGCGAGCGGCTGGAAGGAGATCCGGAGGTTTACGAGCTTTACCGCAGAGTATTGGAGGAACGGCCAGAACTTGTTCACAACTATGCGGCGGCGATGACCCGTCTGCTGGCGTTTATCGTTGAAGACGGCGTGCGGGCCGGCGAGTTCAAGACCGACGATGTCGGCGCCGCCGCCGGGGTCATCCGCGACGCTGTTACCATTTACGTTCATCCCGCCCATGTCGAAGCAGCCGCCAAGGCGGGGATCGACCTTGAGCCTTCGGTGACGCGGATGGTAATCACCCTGGTGACCGCCCTCAGAACCGGCTTAGTGCTGGGCACAGCGTGATTTTAGGCTAACTGCTGGTACTGGTACTGGTACTGGTGCTGGCGGCCGGCCGGCTTCGTTATTTCTTCTTCTCTTGATCGCGATGCCACTTGACGGCGAAAAACATGCCCGTGCCCAGCACGATCAGTTTGAGCGGAAAGAAGATTATCGGGAACCAATCCCACATTTCGAATATTCCAGGCTGGTACGTGGCGCTACTGGCCGCGAGAGAGCACTACCGCAAAACAGCCGCGAACAACATCAGCCATGTTGACGCAGATGAGGGCGGAGCGGGCGCGTTTCGCGCTTTCGCCTCAAAAACTCGACTTCCGCGTCTTCAGCAATATGTTCGTCTCTGTCGTATTGATCCCGTCGATCAGCCGTATCCGCCGCAGCGTCTCGTCGAACGACACGAGGTCGCGGTCCTCGAGTTCGGCGATGAAATCCCATTTGCCGTTGGTGCTGTGGAGCGCGCGCACCTGGGGCAGGCCGCGCAGCTGATCGGCCACGCGGTCGGCCAGCCTGCCGAGGACTTCGATCATGACGATGGCGCGGACGCCGGCGGCGCGGGTCTCGTGGCCGGTGCGGATGGTGAAGGCGGATATAGTGCCGTTGGCGACCAGCCGGTCGATGCGGGCGGCGACGGTGGCGCGCGATGCGCCGGTCATGGCGGCAAGCGACGAGACCGGGGTGCGAGCATTGTGGCGCAGGGCGCTCAAGAGTTCCTGATCGAGATCATCCATGGAGCACTTTGTAAGATTGTAGTTGGCAAAGTGTCAAATCATGGTTCGAAACCGACACTTTTTCATCTTTTTGTCGCCGACGCGATGTCGGATAGTGATCACACGCAGCGCAGGAGATAGACATGCAGGCACAGACGCGATCGGTCACCCTTATCGGGGCGCCTTTGGAAGAAGGCTCGGGTCGGCGGGGTGCGGCCATGGGGCCGGCGGCGCTCAGAATTGCCGGCGTCGATCGCGCGCTGACCGATCTCGGCTACGACGTGGCGGATGCCGGCGACGTGCAGGTGGTGCCGGCGCGCGACCTGCCCAACCATCCGAAGGCGCACAATTTGCGCACCGTCGGCGCCTTTACCCGTGCGCTGGAAGCCGGCGTCTACGAGATCGCGGCGGAAGGCCGCTTTCCGATCATTCTTGGCGGCGATCATAGCTTGTCGATGGGGACAGTTTCCGGCATGGCGCGATACGCGGCGACGCGGAAGCGGCCGCTTTTCGTGCTGTGGCTCGATGCGCATTCCGATTTCAACACGCCAGAGACGTCGCCGTCCGGCAACATCCACGGCATGCCCGTCGCCTATTATTGCGGCCAGGCCGACCTGCCCGACGTTTTGCCACGCGATCGGCCTCTGGTCGATCCGCGCAATGTGTTCCAGGTCGGCATCCGCTCGGTCGATGCGCCGGAGCGTGAACTGATCCAGAAGCATGGCGTCAACGTCTTCGACATGCGTTCTATCGACGAGATGGGTGTCGCCGCGATCATGCGCGACATCCTCGGCAAGGTCGAAGCGGCAAACGGCCTGCTGCATGTCAGCCTCGACGTCGATTTTCTCGATCCCGATGTCGCGCCTGGTGTCGGCACCACGGTGCCCGGCGGCGCCACTTTCCGGGAGGCGCATCTGATCATGGAAATGCTGTGCGACAGCGGCCTCGTCTCGGCGCTCGATCTGGTCGAACTCAACCCGTTCCTCGACGATCGCGGCAAGAGCGCCCGGGTGCTGGTGGAACTGACCGCCAGCCTGTTCGGCCGCCGCATCTTCGATCGCCCGACACGCGCCGCATAAGAAAGAGCAAGGTCATGAGCATCACCGCCAATCTGATCGATACCGAACAGCGCCTCGGCGCCCATAACTACAAGCCGCTCGATGTCGTGCTGACGCGCGGCGAGGGCGTTCATGTCTGGGATACGGACGGGAAGCGCTATCTCGATTGCCTCTCGGCCTATTCGGCGGTGAACCAGGGCCACTGCCACCCGAAGATCCTGGCGGCGATGGTCGAGCAGGCCGGCAAGCTGACGCTGACCTCGCGCGCCTTCCGCAACGACCAGCTGGCGCATCTCTACGAAGAGTTGGCTGCCTTGACCGGATCGCACAAGATCCTGCCGATGAACTCCGGCGCGGAAGCCGTCGAAACCGCGATCAAGGCGGTGCGCAAATGGGGCTACGAGGTCAAGGGCGTGCCGAAGGGCAAGGCCGAGATCATCGTCTGCTCCGACAATTTCCATGGCCGGACGCTGAGCATCATCAGCTTCTCGACCGATCCGGATGCACGCTCCGGCTTTGGGCCCTATACGCCGGGCTTCCGTACCGTTCCGTTCGGTGACGCGGATGCCTTCGCGGCGGCGATCAACGAGAACACGGTGGCGGCGCTGATCGAGCCGATCCAGGGCGAGGCCGGTGTCATCATCCCGCAGCCGGGCTATTTCAAACGCGTGCGCCAGCTCTGCACCGACAACAAGGTGACGCTGATCCTAGACGAGATCCAGACGGGCCTAGGCCGCACCGGCAAGCTGCTGGCCGAGGAGCACGAGGGCATCGAGGCCGACGTGACGCTGATCGGCAAGGCTCTGTCCGGCGGCTTCTATCCTGTGTCCGCCGTGCTTTCGAACTCGGAAGTGCTCGGCGTGCTGAAGCCCGGCCAGCACGGCTCGACGTTCGGCGGCAATCCGCTGGCCTGCGCGGTGGCGCGCGCTGCACTCAAGGTGCTGACGGAAGAGGACATGATCGGCAATGCGGAGCGGATGGGCGATTATTTCCTCGAAGGCCTGCGCTCGATCCGCTCGAACATCGTCAAGGACGTGCGCGGGCGCGGACTGATGATGGCGGTCGAGCTGGAGCCGGAAGCCGGTGGCGCGCGGCAGTATTGCTATGCGCTGAAGGAGCGCGGGCTGCTCGCCAAGGATACCCACGAGAACACCATCCGGCTGGCGCCGCCTTTGGTGATCAGCAAGGATCAGGTCGAATGGGCGGTCGAGCAGATCGAGAAGACGATCGCCTGACCGGTTAGCCTATGATCTGCCACGGAGCGCCGAGCCGTGCGGCGCGCCGATGCGTTTGAAACGACTGCGTGAATCGTGCGCCGGGGGAAAAATCATCTGTCCCAATTTAGATTTGCGAAACACTCTTTGCATAATGTCGCCTGTAACCGTGACGGTTCGCTGATTCCTACCAGAGAACTGACGGCTTGAAGGCAAAGTCCATCCGCGCCAATGGTGGCGTGGTTGCTTATGCCCTGGCTTTCGACAGTTGGGACAATTCTTATGACGACAATCAATTCTCCGAGCTTCAGTGGCGATACGCTTGAGATCATTGCCTTCCGCCTGCACGATCAGGAATTCTGCGTGAAGACGACAACGATCCGCGAAATCCGCGGCTGGGCGCCGTCCACTCCGATCCCGCACTCGCCGGCCGACGTCATCGGCGTCATGAACCTGCGTGGCTCGGTCATCCCGATCATCGATCTCGCCTTCAAGCTCGGCATGAAGAGCACCGTCGCCAACGAGCGCAGCGCCATCGTCGTTGCCGAAGTCCACAGCATGGTCATCGGCATGCTCGTCGATCGCGTGTCTGACATTCTGACCATCTCGGCCGACCAGGTTCAGCCTGTGCCTGAAGTCACCGCATCCTTCGACCGCGCTTTCTGCGAAGGCATCATCGCCTCGGAGAACGGCATGATCTGCTTCCTGAACCTGGCAAAGATGTTCAAGGAAAACGAAACCGACGATCTCGTCGCTGCCGCCTAAGGCGCCTGCGCCGTCCGTTTGACATCGCCCCGCCCGGAGCAATCGTTCCGGCGGGGCGATGCGTTTTGGTCAGCTGGCGGTCGAGCTCGAGCCCGTTTATTCCGCACATCAGGCGCGCGTGCGACAGCTTGCCTATTGCGCGGTTTTTCAGTGCATTCCCTCTTTAAACCTTTCGGGCTTCCCACCATATCCTGAGCAGGTTCCTGACCACCGTTTTGTTCGGTGCAGGGAAAAATGGCTCGCCTTTTGAGGGAGCTCAATCTCAGTCATCGGTCTGTGCCTTATGAGGGCAGGGCGATTTATGGAGGTACAGTATGAATATCGAGAAATACTCCGAGCGGGTGCGCGGTTTCATCCAGTCGGCGCAAACCTATGCGCTGGCGCAGGGTCACCAGCAGTTCGCTCCCGAGCACGTTTTGAAAGTGCTGCTCGACGACGACCAGGGCATGGCCGCATCGCTGATCGAGCGGGCCGGCGGCGACGCCAAGGCGGCCCGCCTTGCCAATGATGCCGCCCTTGCCAAGCTGCCGAAAGTTTCCGGCGGCAATGGTCAGATTTATCTCGCGGCCCCCCTCGCCAAGGTTCTGTCGACGGCCGAAGAGGCCTCGAAGAAGGCTGGCGACAGTTTCGTCACTGTCGAGCGGCTGCTGCAGGCGCTGGCGATGGAATCATCGACCTCGACGACGCTGAAGAATGCCGGCGTCACCGCGCTTGGCCTCAACCAGGTCATCAATGACATCCGCAAGGGCCGCACGGCCGACAGCGCCAACGCCGAACAGGGCTTTGACGCGCTGAAGAAGTTTGCCCGCGACCTGACGGCGGAAGCCCGTGATGGGCGGCTCGATCCCGTGATCGGCCGCGATGACGAAATCCGCCGCACCATCCAGGTTCTGTCGCGCCGCACCAAGAACAACCCTGTCCTGATCGGTGAACCTGGCGTCGGCAAGACGGCGATCGCCGAAGGCTTGGCGCTGCGCATCGTCAATGGCGACGTGCCGGAAAGCCTCAAGGACAAGAAGCTGATGGCGCTCGACATGGGTGCCTTGATCGCTGGCGCCAAGTATCGCGGCGAGTTCGAGGAGCGGCTGAAGAGCGTGCTCAACGAAGTGCAGGCCGAAAACGGAGAGATCATCCTGTTCATCGACGAGATGCACACGCTCGTCGGCGCCGGCAAGGGGGATGGGGCGATGGATGCCTCCAACCTGTTGAAGCCGGCATTGGCGCGCGGCGAGCTGCACTGCGTCGGCGCGACCACGCTCGACGAATATCGCAAGCATGTCGAGAAAGACCCGGCGCTCGCCCGTCGTTTCCAGCCGATCGTCGTCGAGGAACCGACCGTCGAGGACACAATCTCGATCCTGCGCGGCCTGAAGGAAAAATACGAGCAGCACCACAAGGTGCGGATATCCGATTCGTCGCTGGTGGCGGCCGCGACGCTGTCGAACCGCTATATCACCGATCGCTTCCTGCCGGACAAGGCCATCGACCTGATGGACGAGGCGGCGGCGCGGCTGCGCATGCAGGTGGATTCCAAGCCTGAGGAACTCGATGAGCTCGATCGCCGCATCATGCAGCTGAAGATCGAGCGCGAGGCGCTGAAGAAGGAAACCGACGTGGCCTCGGCCGACCGGCTGGTGCGGCTCGAGACCGAACTCACCGATCTCGAAGAGAGCGCCGATGCGCTGACGGCCCGCTGGCAGTCGGAAAAGCAGAAGCTCGGCTTGGCCGCCGACCTGAAGAAGGAACTCGACGATGCCCGCAACGACCTGGCGATCGCCCAGCGCAAGGGAGAATTCCAGCGCGCCGGCGAACTGACCTACGGCGTCATTCCGGAGCTTGAAAAGAAGCTCGCGGAGGCGGAGGCTCAGGACAACGATCGCAGCGCCATGGTGCAGGAGGTCGTCACCCCTGATAACATCGCCCATATCGTTTCCCGCTGGACCGGTATTCCTGTCGAGAAGATGCTGGAAGGCGACCGCGAGAAGCTGCTTCGGATGGAAGACGAGCTGGCGAAATCGGTGATCGGCCAGGGCGATGCGGTTCAGGCCGTATCGCGGGCGGTACGCCGTGCGCGCGCCGGACTGCAGGATCCGAACCGGCCGCTCGGCTCGTTCATCTTCCTCGGCCCGACCGGTGTCGGCAAGACGGAGCTGACCAAGGCATTGGCCCGCTTCCTGTTCGACGATGAGACGGCGATGGTGCGCATGGACATGTCGGAGTACATGGAGAAGCACTCCGTGGCCCGGCTGATCGGTGCCCCTCCCGGCTATGTCGGCTATGAGGAAGGCGGTTCGCTGACGGAAGCCGTGCGTCGCAGGCCCTATCAGGTCGTGCTGTTCGATGAGATCGAAAAGGCGCATCCCGATGTCTTCAACGTGCTCCTGCAGGTGCTCGACGACGGTCGCCTGACCGATGGCCAGGGCCGCACGGTCGACTTCCGCAACACGATGATCATCATGACGTCGAACCTCGGTGCCGACTATCTGACGCAGCTCGGCGAAAACGACGACAGCGATGTCGTTCGCGATCAGGTGATGGAGGTCGTGCGCGGTCATTTCCGGCCGGAGTTCCTGAACCGTATCGACGAGATCATCCTCTTCCACCGCCTGAAGCGGGACGAGATGGGCGCGATCGTCGAGATCCAGCTGAAGCGGCTGGTGAAGCTCTTGGCCGAACGCAAGATCACCATCGAGCTCGACGACGAGGCCACCCACTGGCTCGCCAACAAGGGCTATGATCCGGTCTACGGCGCACGGCCGTTGAAGCGGGTGATCCAGAAGTTCGTGCAGGATCCGCTAGCGGAGCAAATCCTCGGCGGGCAGGTGCCGGACGGCTCGACGGTGAAGATCACCGGCGGCACGGATCGACTGCTGTTCCGGACAAAGAACGCTAGCGTCAGCGAAGCGGCGTAGGGTGATTTGAGGTTTGAGATCGGAAACGGCGGCTTCGGCCGCCGTTTCTGCATATGGACACAAGAATTCGGTCTTCGTTGCCGTTGTGCCCGCGGTACCCCCTCTGCCCTGCC
>UCCA01000074.1 GCA_900470805.1 Hyphomicrobiales bacterium
GATGCGGAGATGGTCGAGGAGCCCTCGAACGACTGGCCTGCAGCCGACTGAAGACGGCTGATGGAAGCAAATGGCTGTGTTTCGGCGGGGAAAATTCTGACCCCCTTCCGTTTCGTCTGATCCGTCTTTTGCTGGCGGATGGAGGGGAGTTGAAGCGAGTGGATACGATTGCGCGCGTTCGTCGAGCCTTCCATGTTCAGGGCCGGTCGGTGAAGAAGATCGTTCGTGAACTGCATGTGTCCCGCAACACGGTGCGCAAGATTCCGCGTTCCGATGAGACTGACTTTTCCTGCGAGAGAGAAAGCCGCTACCGAAGACCGGGGCTTGGAAAGCCGAGATCGAGCGCTTTCTTGCCGCGAACGAAGGCAAGCCCTCTCGCGAACGGCTGACGTTGATCCGGATTTACGAAGAGCTTCGGGCGCTGGGTTATGAGGGTAGCTACGATGCGGTCCGGCGCTATGCGAAGGGACGGTCGAAGGCCCGAGGGGCCGTGACGGCCGAAGCCTACGTGCCGCTCTACTTATGCACCCGGCGAGGCTTACCAATTCGACTGGAGCCATGAGATCGTCTTGATCCAAGGTGTGACGACGACGGTGAAGGTCGCCCATGTCCGGCTCTGCCACAGCCGGATGATACGACGGCCGCGATAGAAGACAACGACCAATGATAACTAGCAATCCGCGTCTAGTAATCGTCGCGTCTCCTCGTCGAAATCTCCGTCATAAAGATGATCGATCGCCCGATGAAAGGGCGAGCCGTTCTCGGCGACAGCCGCAAATAGTGTCATTGATGATCGAAATTTCATGTCATCAGGGAAGCCGAAAATCTCGTTGGCTCCAACGCCCTTGATCGCGAGGACCGCTTCGACACAACGAAGAAGTCGAGAACCAAGGACGGGGTGACCCAGGTAGGCGGCCGCCTCATCTACGGATGGTATAGCGAACCTCTCAGCAAGTGCTGATCTACCCAGCCCCGCCAACTGAGGGAAGATGTACCACATCCAATGTGTCTTCTTTCGACCTGCTTTCAACTCGGAGAGTGCAACATCGTATGTGTCAGCTTGCGCATCTAAGAACCGTTGAAGATTGTGAACCGGGTCGCCAGACATCATATTCCTCCAAGGCAAATCATAACATTGCCTGTCGACGGTTACGCGGAGGGTGGTTTCGACGGACCGCATCACCATCTCTAGGGCATCATCCCCTCGCTGGGCAGCCCACACCGCGGTCCTCGACAACGTTACCTCCAAACTCTCTATCATCGCTTGTCGCTCTCGAGCTTCTAATACATCTGGTGGCGTCTCGCTCAAATCACGTCCTCTCGTTAATCGGCGCCAGCCTCGATAGGCAACACGTCTTTCTATTAAATTTGATATGACCGACGCGGACTACGATGCGCCTATCCCTCAACTCAGAGGCCAACGTCTGCCTTCGCGAGCATCGCGTCCCGACCGCCGGCCATCGATCCAGTTCATCGTTGGCGTTACGGCGACGCCGTGTACCACGATCGAAATGAGGACAATCAATAAAACCGTCGCCCAGATCGTCTCCACCGCGGCGAATTCGGCGTGTCCGGTTGCGTAGGCGAGATAGTATATAGAGCCGAGGCCGCGAATTCCGAACACCGCTATAATCGCGCTTTCCGCCGGCGGATGACCTGAACCGAGAAGACTGAGCCATCCGATAGCGGGCCGAACGACCGCAAGAGCGAGGACCGCGACTACGACGACGCGCCAGTCGATCGTTGCCATGAACGGTACGCTGATTGCTATCGCCCCAAGGCATACCAGCAGAACCATCATCAAGAGACGCTCGATCTGCTCCGCGAAATCGTGAAGCTGTTCGTGCCAGTCATGGTCGCGTTCGGCGTCTCTGAAGGCCACTGCAGCCAGGAAAACGGCCACGAAACCATATCCATGGACGAGCTCAGTCAGGCCATAGGTCGTGAACGTCATCCCCAACGCGACGAAACCGTCTCGAGTTCTGGCAAGGCTGCTGCCGCTCATCCGGAAGGAGAGCAGCCCGAACACTTTGCCAAGCCCCCAACCCATGACGACGCCTGCGAACAGCCTCCAGCCGACATCAAACATCGCCCAATGACCGACAACATCGAGACTATCGCTACTTACCACTGTCATCGCGACGGCCAGATGCACGAAGGGGAAACTCAGCCCGTCATTCAGGCCCGCTTCAGAAGTTAACGCAAACCGCACTTCATCCTCTTCTCCGCTCTGCGGAGGGCCGACCTGGACATCGCTTGCAAGCACTGGATCAGTTGGTGCAAGTGAAGCCCCGAGAAGAAGAGACGATGCAGCTCCAAGACCCAACATCCAGTGTCCAAGGAGAGCAAGGGTCGCGATGGTCAGTGGCATGGCAATGCCCAGAAGTCGCCAGGTTGTACCCCAGCTTCGCCAGCCGATGGGCCGATCAATCTTCAAACCCGCGCCCATAAGAGCGACGATGACGACGATTTCAGTCATCCGCTGAGTAAACTCGCGGTTCTCTAGTGGATTGAAACGCGGCAACAATGGGAAAGGTGACAAAGCCAAGGCAGCCCCTATTGCGAGGCAGGCTATCGGCAAGGAGAGCGGAAGCTGTCGAAAGATCATCGGCAGCCACGCGGTCAATAAGACCACGACGCCCAGTATGGTCAGCGTAACGATGTAGATATCCATTATCACGCTTCCATTGAGGCTCTATAGACGACAACGCGGTCAAGCGCCAAAGGTTACATGCTTTTCGCGTCTGCAGATATTCAGCCAATTTGCCGGACATATCTAATTAAATCTCAACTTTCGCACACGCGGCGACACCGGAGCTCAAGCAGGCTTTTCAGACCCATGAAGGCCAGAC
>UCCA01000037.1 GCA_900470805.1 Hyphomicrobiales bacterium
GTTTCAGCGTCTGGACCGGCCTCGCAGCCCACGAGCCGCTCGGCAATATCAACCGCGCCCGCAAGGCGACATACGAACACTCTGCCCGGTTCCGTGAGGGCTTCAACCGCTGTCCGATCCACGAACCCGCTTCTTGAAAACAAAACCATTCTCAGGGCGGCGCGCATCCAAGCGCCGCTTTTCTGATTCCAGTTCCATCAAGGACCAATGCGATGACCGACGCCGTTCCAAACCCTGACTCCGAGGGTCCCTCCGGTGGCTGGTGATCGCTCAAGGGCATCGCCAGTCTCTACGGCGAAAGCTGGCCGACGCCGGCTGCGCTTGACACTCTCGCCCAGCAGAACGAATTCCGCAGGGCAGCATTTTGCAAGATGGCAGTCAGAATTTGGGGTAATCACGCAAAAACCCGCCGCATGAGGGTGCGGACGGGCTATTGCCTGCGTGGCTACAGGCCGGCAACTGCGGTACCGCCATCGTAATATAAGCACCTTAGTGATTTATCGCGGTATGTCGTCAAAAGGCGTATGCGGACCTGCATTTGATCTCAAACGCAGCTGCTATGTCAGCACTGGCCGAAAGACGATAACTCGCAAGGCCGGTCTCAAGATCGAAAATCCGACCAATACCATTCATGCGGACAGCGTATAAGTTGAACCAATCTTTCGCTCCGGCGTTCTTGTGACGAAACAAGGAATTCGCCAGTGCCACACGAGAGAATCTCAACCCACCTAGCAATCCCGGGATCTCGCGACGTGTGGACGCTGGAAGCGGCGCATGACACTGTGAACGACTACCTCAGATTTGTGCGGGATGCGGCCATTGGCAACGATCTCGTCGACGAAATCGAGCTGCCGCTGCCCAAACCCGTTCTTGTTGAAGCGTTCAAAAGCGTCATTGTCGCCGAAGAACGGCGCGAGATGAGGGCCCTACTGCTGAAGGCAGCGCTTACATTGTCGCAATATCACGTCGGATTGGGCGGACGGATCAGGATTAGGGCAACAACCGCTTCCACGATGCTACCACCGGTCGATAGCCGTTTCGCACACCGGTTCAATCAAACTCTTCAAGCGACAGCGGTCGAACGCGTCCGCCTCAACGAGATGTTCCAGCTGGCCCTCAAGCTCGGTACGCACTGAGGCCTGCGAACCGTCGGGTCACCGAATCGTTCTGGCCCGACCTTCGCTTTCCCGTTGAGCGACATTGCCGCAGACAGCTCGGTTTCGCCCGGCACTCTTGGCCAAATAGAGTGCCTTATCCGCTCGCGAGATGAGATCGTTCATATCGTCCGCCCCGCCGCCCCGTGCGAAGGCCACGCCGATGCTGCCGGTCAGTGTCAGCGACTGTTCTCCCTCGACCGAAATATGCATGGACTCGATCCGCCGGCAAAGGAACGTGGCCTCCAAAAGAGCCTGTTGTTCGCTTATGGCGTTGTAGACGATAACGAACTCCTCACCGCCATACCGCGCCGCCAGAGAGTTTGGCAGTGTGTCCATGGACAGCAATAACAGGGCGAGGCTCTGGAGGCATTGATCTCCAACTTGGTGTCCAAAGCGGTCGTTGATAGACTTGAAATGATCGAGATCGATCATCAAGACTGCAGTTCCGCCGAACTCATTTTTGTCCAGGGCAGATTTCAGAAACGCCTCGAACGTTCGACGATTTGCCAGACCGGTAAGCGGATCCTCTTCCGCAAGAGCCTGCAAGACAACGTTTTTACGCCTGAGCTCGCTGGTCGCCTCGCCGTAGGAGACAACTGCATCCCCGATCATCGCCAGTTCCGTTAGAATTGGACGAGATCGAGGGGGAAGGGTGGTCGTGCTCTCACTGATCCGGTGCAGGTTTTCGATCGCCGACAAAATCGGCTTCGCGAGATGCCGACGGGCAAGCAAGAGCACGACGATGCAGAACAATCCCGGTATCAACAAGGTCAGCAACACCGTATATCGTGTCCGGGCAGCACCCGACTGAATTTCTTGCGCGAGCTTATCCGCCGCCAGCGCGGCATCGCCGCTCAACTCCTTGGCCATCTCGTCGACGGTTTTCATAGCCTCGGTGTAAGCCGAAGTCGCCCGTTCCTCGAAAGTGAAGGCCGTGACGTTTTGGGTAGCGCTGTCCCTCGCCTGCTGCCGCGCGGCCGCGATTTCCTTCGCCAGGATCGCTACGCGCTTGGAACCCGCGATCAGGGCATCGCCAGCTTCAAACGGAAAGCCTTGTGCAAGCGCCTGGATCTGAAGCTGGACCTGACGTTCAAGACGCCTATCTCGCGCCAGGTATATCGCCCTGATCAGAGAAGCCATTCGTTCGGTTTTGACTGCGTTCCTCGTCTGCGAGAGGATCAGCGGTATCTGGGTTTCGCGAGTGAATTTTGCTTCGCGTTCGATCTTTGTCAGCAACACTCCCGTAAAAATAGCTGCCGCGCAGGTGTATAGGAGCGCAACGACGAAAAGATACCTCCCCGCCGCGCGCAGCGAGACGTGATGCGACGATCTCCAATTGAGCCATGGCTTCGACATCTCAGCGCTCAATAGATGCTAAAGGGAAAGTAAGCATCGTTGATCCGGTCATATGTTCCATCGAGCTTGATCTCTTTCAGTGCGGCATTCACCCGTTCAATGAGTGCGTGTTTGCCCTTGCGCGCGGTGATGTGTGCCGAGCTCTGAAGGAAATCGCTGGAAATGGGATCGCCGACATAGCTGAAGACTCCGCCCTGCGGCGTCTCCATGAACGTCAGAAGTTCGATCGCGTCTCCAATCAGAAGGTCCGCCTTTTTCTCGATCAAGAGCCGCTGTGCGGCAGGCTGATCATCGGCAAGGACGATCGTGCTTTTGGTGTAGGCCCGCTTCAAATACTCGGCCTGTATCGTCCCGGCCTCGGCCGCGATCCGGACTCCGGCAAGAGCATCGGGCGCGCTGTCCTGAAACGCCTCGTTTCCAATCAAGACGGAATGTGAACGATAGTACGGGGAAGAGAAATCGATGCGTGCCGCGCGCTCCTTCGTGTAGGCCATGCTCGCAACGATCAGATCGTAACGATCGCCTTCGAGACCCTCGATGATCTCTTTCCAAGGCACGGCTTGAAAGGTGCACTCCGTCTGCATCTTGGCACACAGTGCCTTGGCGATGTCGACATCGAACCCTTTAAGCTCGCCGGATTCAATGAAATTGAACGGAGGATAAGCACCCTCCGTCGCAATCCGTAAACTGTCCGCTTGGCTTATACTCGCCAAAACGAGAGTCAGACCAAGTGCGAGCGCAAACATTCGAAACATAGCGGAATCTCCTCAATGGCCAATTGTAGCAAGCGACAGCTAATAAAGCTTTTCAAGCAGAGCTAAATTTCGCTTTAGATCCAGTGCCTCGCGGAGGTGCGTTCCGAACACGTTCGCCACCTCCTGCGGATCCGACCACCCCCGATATGTTTGAAGGATTTCTTTCATGGCGCTGTGGAGCTAGCCGGCAAGCAGGAGGAGAAATATCGATCCGATAACCATGCCTTGCCACTTCCAGATCTTCCGATGTGATCCGCCGGGTAGTGCGGCAGCCACGGCCAGCGCAGAGGTGAAGATGGCGTCCCGGAACGCGTGACATGTCTTAATCTTGCTGGTCAATATGACGCTGGTCAGAGGCTTAGGGGCCCAAAGGCAAGTGGCTGCGGGCATTTGCGCCGCACGTTTACTGGCGCACGCTGACATTCCTGGTCGCCCTAAGGCATACACTGGTGTTTGTCTCCAGAAATTGCGCCCATGTCGAGGCTCGGTCCTGACGGTCATCCAGCGCGAGGCGGTTTCCTGCCACCTGTTCCGCTCCCGCGCCGAATGTGGGCGGGTGGGCAACTTGCGTTTTTTGAGGGGTTCAAGGTCGGCGGCGAAGTCACCCGCACGTCTCGCATCACCGATGTACAGCTCAAGGCGGGCCGGACTGGCGTAACCACCAAACTCGGCAACAATCCTCACATGCGCAGGTTCGGCTGATTCCGTTCCCGCATGTTAAAGAAACCAAATTTCATGGCACCTAAACAATACGGCCGGACGACAAATGTCGTCGGCATGCCCATCGCCAAACCCGAACTCCTGGACTACGGGATCTAAACCACCTTCGGCGGCGGTTCCCTTATGGGAGACATCAGCCGTCAGGCGATCGCGCTTGCCCGCCACCTGAAGCCGAACAAGCTGGTAGCACCTGCTCAGCGAGCCTTGGCAATATAAGCGGCGCCGTTAATGCCGGCTGCTGTCTTGTGCGCCTGGCGACGCATGAAACGCAGCATCATACGGCGAATCCAGGCTGCGAGTGAACTCGATGGCACAAAGAACTCGCGCTTCAGAAAAGCCAGCCGTTGATGCTTTCGGATCAGCGGCCTCAACGATCTTTCCCACATCAGCAAGGCGTTGACGATGTCGCAGCTCTCATTTTTGAGATGCCGCCCCAGCTCGTATCCGCCTTTCAAGCCGGCGCTGGCACCCATACCGGAGTAAAGCGTCAAGCACCAGGCAGCATCACCGACTAGTACGACCCGACCTTTCGACCAGTTGTCCATACGAACCTGCTGTACTGAATCAAATAGGCTTTCCTTTGCAGCGTCCAGCTCCGATAGCGCGTGTTGTAGAACGGCATTATTCGGTAGCCCCGCAAAGCGATCGCGCAACACCTGCGCCGGTTTCTGGCGAAATTCGGCGTCGACGTCTTTGGTACGGTAGGTGAAAAGCGCGGTCGGGGGGCGGTCGGAGAACGCGAATACCCATAGTGCTCTTCCGGGTTCCGCGATTACTACGCTGTCCTGTTCCTGGTAGTTCGGCACTTGGGCCTGAAATTCATAAGCGCAAATGATGGCGTCCATCGAGAGAAGGAAGTCCTCGTGGGGACCGAACGCGAGCTTGCGAACAGTGGATCGAAGGCCATCGGCACCAACGACCAGATCGAAACGCTCAGTAACGTTTTGACCGGTCGCACCGTTCTTCAGTGTCACAAGGACCGTATCACCGTCGTGCACAAGTGCCGTTGGGGTGGTATCGAATCGGATATCCACTGAGCCTTCGATACCTTGCCATAGCCCGGCCTCTACGTCTCCGCGAAGGAGACCAGCGGGCGAGCCCGGCTGGTCGATAAAGCCTCCAACTTGTGCCTGCGTGCCATCAGGCTGCTGATCCCAATTCTTGCCTTCTGCATTACGAGTATGAATGTCGTCGAATATGCCCAGGTTCTCCGCTGCTTGCTTCCCTTCAGGAAACAGGCCGATAAAATAGCCCCCGGTACGACGCTCCGCAGCCTTTTCGACTACGAGTATGTCCCAGCCAGACTGTGTGAGGCTTAGGGCGGTTGCCATACCTGATATTCCAAGTCCAACGACCAATGCGCGACGTTGAGCCATCCTGTCCTCCTTTTGCGACGGTTCGTCGTTAAAGTAGGATTGCGACGATCAGTCGTAAAGGGTACGATCGACAGGTGCCGAAAATTTTTGCGAAGACGCTCGCTGACCACAGCTCGCAGATATGGGCTGCTCTAGCGGACGCGTTGAACGACCAGCTATCGAGAAAGACTTACGACCGTATCAGCCTCACTGAGGTTGCCTCGGCGGCCGGCATGGCGCGCAACACGCTCTACAATTACGCCCGAGATAAACAGTCTTTGGTCGATGTGGTCACCGAACACGTCGCGCGGCAACTTATCATGGACATCGAGACGATCTCTAACAGCAGCGCCTCCCCCGAGTCCAAGATGACAAACCTGTTTGCAGCCATGCTATCTTGGGTGGCGAAGGGGCGACACCGAGCTATCATCGCCTATGCATTGGCTGAACCATGGCGGCCCTATGCCGAAAAACCACTGCAGATTCAGATGGAGCGAGCTATTTTTGCCGTGGCGCAAGAAGGAGCAAACCACGGGAGTTTTCGCAGCAATGCGGCTCTCACGCTCGAACTTCTGGCAGGTTTGGCGCAAGCCGCCGCACTGAAAGTCTTCGCTCATCCTGACGAATTGCCACGCGTGCTGGCGGAGGCGAACAGGATTCTTCTCGCCGCGCTTGCGCTAGAACACGACTGAGCACACCTCCGGCGGCAACGCTTTCCGAAAAATACTGGAAATTTCGTGTCTTCCGGAAAACCGTCCTCGACCCTGCCTTGCGAAGAATATCGATATCTAACGGATCGCACTTTTGCGCTGCACTGGCGTTTACAGCAAAGATGCTCTCAATCGGGCAAATTTTTTGGTCTCATTTTTCTATTAAATAGGTAGATTTAATGTGACAAGACAGACCTGTCTTTATCAAGGTAGGTTTGATGGTTGCCGAACACGCTTCAGCTACGGAAGCCCAACAGAGCGAGGCGCGACAACGGCTAATCGATGTGGCCGAAGCCCTGTTTTATCGAAAAGGGATTCGTGCCGTCGGTGTCGATGAAGTCATCGCAGCAGCGCAGGTCGCAAAGGCCACCCTTTACCGTCACTTCGGCAGCAAGGAGCAATTGGTCAACGCGTATCTCGAACGGCGTGGTCGTTTTTCTCGTACCAAGCTTACGGAAAGTTCCGCTTGCTCCGATGATCCCCGGGAACAGATTCTTGAGGCGTTTCGCGATCTCGAAAAGAACCTGGAAAACCCAAGTTTTCGCGGTTGCGCCTTCCTGTTGGCGGTATCCGAGCATGGCGAGCTTGAAAGCGTCCGCAGCATCAGCCGCGATCACAAACTTTTCGTCCGAGATCATTTCGCGACATTGGCGCAGAAAGCAGGATTGAGCGATCCGCTGTTCGCCGACCAACTGGCCCTGATCTACGAGGGCGCGCTCGCAACCATCGTCGTCAGGCCAGATGCGCACCCCGGTAGCACCGCCCTCGCTCTCGTCAGGAGCCTGTTAGGCACATTCGGTGGGGGGCAACGATAGTGGCGCGTTTCGTTTTAACCCGCGCCATCGAAGCGCTCTTGGCGGTATTGGGTGCGGGAACAATCGTTTTCGTGGTGACGCGCCTCCTCGGCGATCCCGCAGCGCTTCTCGTCGAGCCCGGCGCCAGCCTTGAGGAACTGGAGAACGTCCGTCGCCACCTGGGAATCGATCAGCCGATCGCAATTCAATACGTCAGCTATCTGGGACAAATCCTGCGCGGGGATTTCGGCGCCTCGTTCCAGAGCGGAAGGCCCGCGCTTGGCCTCGTTCTGGAGGCGGTGCCCGCCACGTTCCAGCTCACTCTCGCGGCAATCGCCCTTGGAATACTGATCGGTGGAGCGGCCGGCACGATCGCCGCATTGCGTCGGGGTACGATCGCCGAATTCATCGTCATGCTCATCACCTTGATAGGCCAGGCCACGCCGATCTTTTGGTTGGGACTGCTGGCTATCCTGTTCTTTGCCGTCCACCTGGGGGTCGTACCGACCGGTGGTTACGGATCGCCCCTGCACCTGCTGATGCCGGCCTGCGTGCTTTCGGTCTACACGACGGCAACGATTGCGCGCCTGCTGCGGTCCTGCATCCTCGATGTTCTGAACGAAGACTATGTTCGCACGGCCCATGCCAAAGGCTTGTTGCCACACACGATCCTGATCTGGCACGTGGTACGCAACGCGCTGGTCCCGGTCCTGACCATGACGGCGGTCATGACCGGCGAGATGCTTGGCGGATCGGTCGTCACCGAAACGGTTTTCACTTGGCCGGGCGTGGGGCGCACGATCGTGCAGGCAATCGGTGCGCGCGATTTTCCAGTCGTTCAGGCAGGCGTGATGACAATCGCCGTCATCTTCGTGGCCATCAATCTTGCCGTTGATCTCGTCTACGGCCTGCTCGATCCGCGCATCAAGCTCGGACGGGGAGTGTCGGCATGACGGTTGCCCAGGCTCTTTCATCGCGCCGGTTCTCGCGGTTTGCGCGTTTTCGCAGCGGCGGCCTGGTTGGCGCAACCATCCTCGCGGCAATTGTCTTTTTGGCACTCGCAGCGCCGTATTTGCCGATCGGATCCCCTACGGCACCTAGTCTTGCGCATCGTCTTTCGCCGCCGAATTTCTCCGTCGCAAATCAGATCATGGGGACGGATCAGCTTGGCCGGGACATGTTCGCCCGCATCCTGCATGGCGCCCGCATAACGCTCATCGTCTGCATTGCAACGCTTCTGCTAGGTGGGACGATTGGAATTTCGATTGGCCTGATCGCGGGTTATTTCGGCGGATGGACTGACCGCATTCTTATGCGAACCCTCGATATGCAGCTTTCCATCCCGACGATGTTGCTTGCTCTGCTGGTCGTAGCCGCGCTCGGTCCGGATTTGGTCAATCTCGTCCTGGTCATGTCGCTTGCTACCTGGACGCAGTATGCCCGTGTGGTGCGCGGCCAGGTCCTGTCGATTCGCGAGCTCGATTTCGTTCGCTCGGCGCGTTCAATTGGGGCCGGTCATATCCGTATCATGGCCCTGCACATCCTGCCGAATGCACTCGGGACGATAATTGTCATCGCCACGCTGGAACTCGCCCGTCTGGTTTTGATGGAGGCATCCCTGAGCTT
Organism: Hyphomicrobiales bacterium; assembly: GCA_900470805.1. Taxonomy (GTDB): domain Bacteria; phylum Pseudomonadota; class Alphaproteobacteria; order Rhizobiales; family Rhizobiaceae; genus Rhizobium. The sequence goes on from UCCA01000037.1 coordinate 8,474, forward strand.
CCTCGGTCTTGGCGTACCGCCGCCATATCCGAGTTGGGGTCGGATGCTGGCGGAAGGGCGGCCCTATATGCTCGATGCCTGGTGGATTACCGCTGTACCCGGTCTTGCCATCGTCCTGACCGTACTCGGCGTCAACCTGCTGGGGGACTGGCTGCGAGACAGGCTCGATCCCAAGCTGGAGGGTCGGAATTGACGTCGCTTCTTTCCGTAGAAAACCTTTCCGTGACGTTTCATAGCGGTAGCCGTCGGGTGCGCGCAGCCCGCTCGATTTCCTACAAGGTCGAGCGTGGCACGACGCTGGCGATCGTCGGCGAGAGCGGCAGTGGCAAGAGCGCTCATATCCTTGCCATGCTGGGCCTTGTCGCCAGCCACAATGTCGAGGTCGAAGGCAAGGTACTCTTTCGCGGCGAGGACCTGCTGTCTCTGCCGGAATCGGAACTGCGAAACCTGCGCGGCAAGGATATCGGCATCGTCTTCCAGGATCCCATGAGTTCGCTCAACCCGGTGCTCACCATCGGTCGACAGGTCACAGAACCACTGACCCGTCATCTGGCGCTCGGCCGGACGGCGGCGGCGGCACGGGCTGCCGAGCTTCTGGAACTCGTGGGCATACCCGATCCCCGCATGCGGCTTCAACAGTATCCGCATGAACTGTCAGGTGGAATGCGGCAGCGGGTGATGATCGCCATTGCCATTGCCTGCGAACCGAGCCTGCTGATCGCCGACGAGGCAACCACGGCGCTCGACGTGACCGTCCAGGGCCAGATCGTGGATCTGGTGCGCGATCTGCAGAAGCAGATCGGCATGGCGATCATTTGGATCAGTCACGATCTTGGCGTGGTGGCGGGTGTCGCCGACCGAATGCAGGTGATGTATGCCGGCCGCATTCTGGAGCGGGGTCCAGCCTCGGCGCTCTTCAAGGACCCTCGCAATGCCTATACCTGGGGCCTGCTGGAATCCCTGCCCGGACGCCATCCGCAAAGCGAGAGGTTGTTCCAGATCGAAGGGTTGCCGCCGGACCTCAGTCAACCGCTTGAAGGAGATCCTTTCGCCCCCCGCAATCCCTTCGCGACCGAGCGCTGCTTCGTCGATGAACCACAGTTGCGCCCGGTTCAGGACGGCCAGGCGGGCCACGACGTCGCGGCCTGGTACGATCTGCGCCAAGCGCTGCGGTTGCAGCATGGTGTTCCGTCATGACGCACTTTCCAACACTTCTCGAAGTCGAAGGGCTGTCCAAGGATTTCTCCGCACGCGGTCGTCACCTGCGCGCCGTCAATCAGGTATCCTTTGAAATCGGCGAAGGCGAAACGTTCGGCCTGATCGGCGAGTCCGGTTCGGGCAAGAGCACGCTCGGGCGAATGATCCTACGGCTTGAAAATGCTTCCGAAGGCTGCGTCAAGCTCGACGGCCGGGACATCACCAATATGCGCGGCCGAGCCCTCAAGGCCGTGCGTCGGCAGATGCAAGCCGTCTTCCAAGATCCCTACAGCGCGCTTAATCCACGCATGAAAGTCGGCACCCTTATCGCTGAACCGCTGGTCGTCCACGGCTTTCCGGGTGGGAAGGCAGCACGGCAAGCGCGGGTTGCAGAACTCCTTGCGCAGGTAGGCCTTGCCTCCGATGCAGCCGAACGGTTTCCGCACCAGTTCTCCGGTGGGCAACGTCAGCGTATCGGCATCGCCCGTGCGCTTGCGCTGTCTCCACGGTTGATCGTCGCCGACGAACCCGTCACGGCCCTAGACGTATCGATCCAGGCACAGATCATCAACCTGCTGCGAGATCTCCAGATAAACACCGGCGTCTCGCTGCTTTTCATCGCTCACGACCTGAATGTGGTGCGCCATCTCTGCCACCGTATCGGGGTGATGTGGCGCGGACGGATCGTGGAAAGCGGGCCGACGGTCGATATCTTCAACGATCCCCGCCACCCCTACACCCGGTCGCTGCTGGCGGCCATTCCGGTACCCGATCCCGACGTGGAACGGCATCGGCGGCACAGTCGCTTCGAGCCTGAACCGCAGATGGGTGAGCCTCAACGAGTTGACATCAATTCCAACCACTGGATCCTGACATGACCCTCTACTCCATCAATGGCGCCGAAATCGCGGTCTACGAGACCGGGGAGGATGTCAACGGCACGATCATCACCGTGCATGGCGGCCGCGGAGCGGGAACGCACGCAGCTGATTTTCGCGCCTACGCGCCACTCGCCGATGCCGGCTACAGGATCATTTCCTACGACCAGCGAGGTCATGGAGAATCCTCCCAGACCGGGCCGCTCACCTATGCCCAGCTGGCCGACGATCTCGAAGAACTGCGCCGGCAACTGGTCGGAAAGCCGGCCATCGTCCTGGGCGGATCTTTCGGCGGCTACATTGCCCTCACCTACGCGGTCAAATATCAGGGCAACTATTCGCATCTCATCCTGCGGGGCACCGCGCCAAGCTGGCATCACGAATTCAAGGCGATCGCCAACGCACACGATGCCGCAACGCGTCTTCCAGGCATCGATCCCGGATACTGGGAACGGATATGGGTCGGTAATATCGAGAGCGAAGACGAGATGCGACGGAATTCCGCAGCGATCGCGCCGCTTGCCGACGGCCGCCTTTACCGGCCCGGCAAGGATCCCCAGGACGGCGGCAAGAAAAGCACCATCAGGCTTGAAACGGCCCGTGAACTTTTCCGTGTCGGCCATGACTACGACGTCCGCGACCAGCTCGGCAGCATCACGGCACCGACGCTGATCCTGGCAGGAACGGACGATTGGACCTGCACCGTCGATAACGCATACTTCCTCGTCGAGCACATCCCCAATGCCATCCTGCTCGCCGTCGGCGGCGCACCGCACGCCGTCCATGTTGATAGCGCTCGTCTGGTCTTGCGAACGATTAACGATTTCATCGCCGACCACCCCATTGACGCATCTCATGCCTGATCTTGACCATCTCTCTTTTCCAAGGAACCACGCCATGATGAAGTCCCTGCTCGCGGCTGCCGCGCTTCTGGTCATGCCGCTCTCCGCTGCTTCGGCGGAAGACCTGACCATCGCGATCGATAGTTCGATCAACACCCTCGATCCGCATGCGACCCTGTCCGTCGGCAGCGATCTGAGCTTCCTGAGCCACATCTTCGACACGCCGACGAAGCGGGACGCAAAGGGTGACATCGTGCCCGGCGTCGCGACGGCCTGGAAGCTGGTGAACCCTACGACTTGGCGCCTGACACTGCGCACCGACGTGACCTTTCCGAGCGGCGCCATCGCCGACGCGGAGCTCGTGAAATGGAACATCGATCGGATTCTCGATGCCAAAAATGCTCTGCGCCAGCGCTCGACCTTCGGGTTGATCAAGGAAGCCAAGGTGATCAGCCCCACCGAGCTGGAGATCGTTTCCAGCCGGCCCTATCCGCTGCTGATCACCGATCTTACCTCGCTCTATCTGCTCGATCCGTCGTGGGTCGCCAAACATCCGACAGTCAGCGAGCCTTCCGGCAGCGGACCATATGAACTGGCCTCGTTCCGCTCAGGCGATTCTGGCGTGCTACGTCTGCGCAAGAACTATTGGGGCGCGGAAAAGCCCGCATTCGAACAGGTGATCTTCAGGACCATTCCCGACGAAGCCGCGCGGCTCGCAGCCCTGCAGGCTGGTGAAGTGAGCGTGATTTCCGGCTTTTCGCCGAAGGAAATCGAGCGGATCAATGCGACGGGCAAGGCAACGGCAGTCTCCCAGGCCAGCATTCGTCCGACCTTCGTGAAATTCAACGTCGAGAACGGTCCGCTCGCCAAGAGCCAGGAGCTTCGCCAAGCCTTGAACTACGCGATCGACAAACAGGCGATCGTCGATGCATTCTTCGCCGGCCATTCCGAAGTTCTCCAGGGGCAGGTTCTGTCGTCGCCCTACAACGGCTTTAATCCTGAACTGAAGCCCTATCCCTATGACCCGAAAAAGGCGCTCGAATTGATCGCCAAGTCAGGCGTCCCGGCAGATCAGCTCAACTTCGAATTTACGGTGCCGACCGACGCCTATCAGTCCGCCGTTGATATTTCGCAGTTCATCTCAGCCCAACTCGAGGAAGTCGGGATCAAGACCCGGATCAACCGGCTGGATTTCGCCGCATACATGACGAAGTACGTCAAAGACCACGCGATGTCACCGCTGATGTATCTGAGCCAAGGCAGTGGCACTCTTGAGGCCGCCAGCATCTACCGCCTCTATCAGACCGGAAACGTCTACGCCTATCTCGCGGACGCCAAGCTGGACGAGCTGAATGCCTCGGCCCAGGCCGAGTTTGATCAGGCAAAGCGCAAGGCAATCTACGTGCAGGCGTCCGAGCGCTTCCGTGAAATCGCTCCTGTGCTCTTCCTCTTCACTCTGCCGCGCACGGTCGCCTTTTCGAGCAAGCTGGAATGGCATCCTCGCGGCGATGAATTCATCACCGCGGCGGATTTCACGATATCCAAGTAACGGGCCTTCCGATGACTTTCCGCTATCGCAGGCGCGACCATCTTGCCCGACTTCAACAAGGATCGTCCAGGCAGAGGTCGATCCGGCCAAGCGGCAGGCGGGCTACAAGGCGCTATCGGAATACTTCAAGGAAAGCGCATCGGTGGTCTTCCTGTTCACGCTGCCCCGGACCGTTGCCTACAGCGACAAACTCAATGGAACAAGCGCCGGGACGAATTCATCACCGCCATCGATTTTTCTCCTGTCCCGTAATCTTTTAGGAGCGGTATCCGTCATGACGTCAAAGCAACTGAAGCTTGGGCTGTTTCTGTTCGTGCCCGGCAACCATCTGGGAGGCTGGCGCCATCCGGACGCTGAACCGGAAGGCGATCAGGACTTCAAGCACTACCTACGCCAGGTCAAAACCGCCGAACGTGGAAAGTTCGACACCGTCTTCTTTCAGGATACGAGTGCCGGGCCATGGAAAAACGAAGAGGCCCAACGCGGTCGCGTTGTCCAACTCGACCCGGCAAGCTTGTTGCCCGCTCTGGCCGTCGCGACCGAGCACATCGGCCTCGTTTCCACGGCCACGACGACATACAACGAGCCATTCCATATCGCCCGGCGTTTTGCGACGGTCGACCATATCAGCAATGGCCGGGCCGGCTGGAACCTTGTGACATCCCAGGTCGAGACCGAGGCACAGAATTTCAACCGTGAAACCCATGTAGAGCATGGCGACCGATACGAGCGTGCCTACGAATTCTACGATGTCGTGGCTGGATTGTGGGACAGCTGGGAGGAAGGGGCGTTCAGGCATGACAAAAGCACTGGCGTCTATTTTGACGATGACAAAGTCCACCTGCTCAACCACAAGGGCAAGCACTTTTCGGTGCGCGGTCCGCTCAACGTCGGCAGGACGCCGCAGGGCCGTCCGGTCGTATCGCAGGCCGGATCATCGGAAGCAGGTCGAGAACTAGCGGCCCGGTCTGCCGATATCGTTTACACGGCGCAGGCATCCGTTGAGGAATCGCGGGCTTTCCGCGCAGAGCTGCGAGAACGTGTGAAGCCGTATGGTCGTCAGCCAGACGACATAAAGGTGATGCCAGGCCTGATGCCGATTGTCGGGCGCACGGAAGAAGAGGCAAAACAAAAGCTCGACTATCTGCAGAGCCTGTTGCCGGTCAACGCCATTGTAGGCGCCCTCTCTCGTCACACCGGCGGCGTGGATCTCACGCAGTTTCACCCTGATGGACCCCTACCGCCCCTGAAGCCCTCGAACTCCGCAAAGGGCCGACAGGCACTTTTGATCGAGCTGGCGATGCGCAACAACTGGACCATCCGCCAGCTTGCCCATCACGTCGCCCTGGCGGGAGGCCATCTCGTTGTCGTCGGTACAGCCTCGAAGATCGCTGATGTGATGCAGGAATGGTTCGAGAAGGAAGCTTGCGACGGCTTCAACCTGATGTTCCCGTTCTTTCCGACCCCGCTTGAGGAATTCGTGGACCTGGTGGTTCCGGAACTTCAACGGCGCGGAATCTACCGCACGGAATACGAAGGCAAGACACTGAGGGAAAACCTTGGCTTGCCCGTTCCGGAAAACCGCTACACCGCCGCCCGGCGCGATGCACCGACCAAGGAGACAGCATGACCACGATATTCAACGTTACTGACGGCAAGAACCGCTACGCCGGACTGAAGCATTGGGGAAAGGTGCCGGAGGGCGTGGACTTCGCACGATTGAGCCAACTTGCCGTGGATGCCGAAGGTCGGGTCTATGCGGTTCAGCGCGTCGCTCCCGCCGTTCTCGTGTTCGCCCCCGATGGCTCGCTGGAGCATTCCTGGCATCATGAAAAGCTTGCGAACGTACATGGCGTCGTCGTGAGCCCGGATGGCCATGTCTTCATCACCACGTTCGACGGCCACCAGGTTCTCAAGTTTACCCGCAAGGGAGACCTGGTGTTGGAATTGGGCGAGTTCAACAACCCTAACTGGGAAGATCCGTTCAACCATCCAACCGACGTGGCCGTGGCCGCAGACGGCGAAATCTATGTGACGGACGGCTACGCCAACGCCCGCGTCCACCGCTTCACGGCCGACGGAAAGCTGCTCCAAAGCTGGGGCGAACAGGGCACCGCCCCTGGTCAGTTCAATGTCCCGCACGCATTGTGGATCACCACCGACAATCGCCTCATCGTGCTCGACCGAGACAATGACCGTATCCAGGTGTTCTCGCGAGATGGCGGATTGCTTGATATCTGGACCGGTTTTACACATCCCATGGACATCTGGGGCAACGATCAGGATGAGTTGTTCGTTTCCGACCAAACGCCTCGTATCCTGCGGCTTTCGCCTCAGGGAAAGGTTCTCGGGATCTTCCGCAACTTGGCGCAAAGCCCCCACGGCCTTTACGGCGATCCGAGCGGAAATCTCTTTGTCGCGGACCTCAATCCCAATTCGGTCACGAAGTACGAAAGACGCTAGAGAACCACCATGGCGATCAACATTGATTATTTCTTCGCGCCAGGCTCCCCTTGGGCTCTGCTTGGTCTCGATCCCTTCTTCGAACTGGCCGGTCGATACGGTGCAACTGTCACGGCCTACCCCACGCCGATCATCGCCGAAAACGGAGCGATCTTTTCCAAGGATCGTCCCGAGGCTCGGCGCGCATACTGGTTCCGCGATCTCAAACGCTGGAGCACCCTGCGGGGTCGGGAGCTGATCCTTGCCGGTCGGCCGGCGCTTGCCGATCCGACTCCCATCGCGCTGACGATCATCGCTGCGCAAATCGACAACAGTGACTGGGCCAAGGTTGCTCGCGCTCTCCAATCAGCCTTCTGGCAGGAAGCTGAGGATGTCGGCCAGCAGAGCGTCCGCCGGCGTCTTTTGAATGAAGCTGCTCTCGACGGAGAAGCACTGGTGAACCGGGAAGAAGATGCCGACGTCAAACAGCGTTGGGAAGACAATCGCGCCCTGGCGGCCCGATCCGGCATCTTTGGCAGTCCCACCTACGTTATCGATGGAGAACCCTATTGGGGACAGGATTCCCTGCCCTTCCTCGAACGCCACCTCCAGGGCGATCCCCTGCTCGCCGACTAAGCCTTTCAACAATTTTTGACGAGACCGACTGTCGCATGAACGTTCTTCCATGGCTTGACCCGATTCTGGCTCCAGATCTCGAACAGCGAATCAATGATGTCGCTGCTGAATTGAGAAGAACCGCGGTTGTCCGGGACCATACCGGCTCTACCCCTCGCGAAGAGGCTGAACTGCTTAAGGAAGCAGGCCTGACGGGGCTCACTCTTCAACCCTTCGTCGATGGTAGCAACAATCCGGAAGCGCGCGTCGCCGCCAGTGATCGCTGGCAGATCGGATTGAGCGCTGTACGCCGCGTCTCGCGCGCCGACCTTTCGGCCGGCGCGCTTCTTGGCTACAACTACATGACACTCTGGCGAATAGAGGCCGCCGGGAACTGGAAGATTTTTGAGCAGGCGCTGAAGGCCACGCTTGCCTCCGGCGCCATCTGGGGCGGAACCAACAATCCCAAGGGGCCGACTGCCCGGCTCACAAGAATGGATGGTGGCTATCGGATCACCGGCCGCAAAACCTTCGCGACCGGCAGCCAGAGCGCAGACTTCGTGGTTGTCGGCGAAAAACTTGAGGGTGAATCGAAAAGGCTGAACTTTTTCCTTCCCGCCAATACTCCTGGATTGTCGCACGCCGACGATTGGCACGCGTTCGGCGCGAGACGATCCGCATCCGGCAGTATCTTGTTTGATGACGTCTTCGTACCGGAAGAAGCAGTGTTCCGCTCGCTTGATACTGTGGTGCAGGATCAGGAAGTTCTGCGTTCCAGCGGTTCCCTCAGCTTCCAGATCCTGTTCGTCAATATGCTCGTCGGCGCGGCGCAGGGTGCAGTTGAGATGGCGATCGATTATCTTGTGCGCCGCGGAGGTGCGTTCGATCGATCGGATGAAAGCTACATTCCCGAAATCATCGGACAGACTGTCGCACGGGTAAACGCCGCCGCAGCCCTCGCGGATCAGGCCAACGATGCCTTCTCCAAGCTGACCATCGACAAGTACCAGGGCCGCCTCGAGCCGGCGGAAAAGGGAGGACTCGGGGATCGCATCCTCCAAGCTAAAATCGTCGCCGACCAGGTTGCGCTTGATGCCGCAACAAAAGTCCTGGAAGCGACAGGCGCCCGTAGCGCCACGCAGGAGGAGGGTCTTGATCGCATCTGGCGCGATATCCGCGTCTATACCCTCCACGATCCCGTCGCGCTTCGCGCGCGCGAAGTCGGAGGCTTCTGGCTCAAGGTTCAGGAGAAAGAACACGCAGCCGAGCTGCACGGCTTCCATACGTTGTGAGTTGACGCGATTGTCTTAATGGGACGCACACTTACAACCGCCACCTGCCGGACCTGAGGAAAAACGCCCAGTTACGCCTTTGATCGTGTCCGGATTGGCGTTTGGCCGCTTCTCGAGGCAACGTAGCCGCGGCTTCCGTCGAGAAGCGTCCGGGTGTAGGGGTGCGCGACTGTGCCCCGCAGCAAATCCTCCCGGACGGCGACTTCGACGAACGCTCCACCCTGCATGACCGCGATCCTATCGCAAAGATGCGCAATCACGGCCATGTCGTGGCTGACGAGAATGTAGGTCAGCTTTTCACGCTGCCGCAGATCCTTGAGCAGGTTCAGGATCTCTGCCTGAATGGAAACATCCAGAGCCGAAGTCGGCTCGTCGAGGAGCAGAATACGCGGCTTCAGGATCAAGGCGCGGGCAATCGCCACGCGTTGCCTTTGCCCACCGGAAAGCTGATGTGGAAACCGGTAGCGGAACGCGGTCGGCAACCCCACATCCCGAAGAACGGCCTCGATCCGTTCCTGGCGCTGGTCGAGGCCGTGTATTTCCAGCGGTTCGAGTAGCGTCCGGCCAATCGTGTGGCGCGGGTGAAGCGACCCAAACGGGTCCTGGAAAACCATCTGCTGCATGGCTAGTTGCGAACGTGTCCGCTTTGTCGAGATTTGCTCGCCGTCGATGGCGATAGACCCGCTCCAGTTCTTGTTGCGCCCGGCAAGCGCGCCAAGGACTGTCGATTTTCCGCAGCCGCTTTCGCCCACCAGACCAAACGTCTCGCCGGCAGCCACGTCGAAGGAAACGTCGTTGACCACCTGCTTTGCATGCTCCCCGCTCCCGTAGGAAACTGCGAGGTTGTTGACTCTGATCATAGCCATTTCAGACCTCCACCCAGCTTGGATCGCGTTTGAGGACTTCGAGCCTGTCCCTGGGGCGATCCAGGCTTGGCAATGCCTCCAGTAGCCCGCGGGTGTAAGGATGACGCGCCTGATCGAGCTTTGACGCCTCGATCGTTTCGACGATGCGGCCGGAATACATGATGATCACTCGATCGCAGAAGCTTTTCACCAGATTGAGATCATGCGAGATGAACACAAGCCCGATATTCCGCTCCGTGATCAGATCGTCCAGAATCGAAAGAACCTGCTGGCGAACCGTCACGTCAAGCGCCGAGGTAGGCTCGTCCGCGATGATCAGCTGCGGAGAAGAGATCAGCATCATGGAGATCATGATGCGTTGCCCCATGCCGCCTGATACCTCATGCGGATAAAGATCGAAAACCCGTTGCGGCTCGCGGATATTGACCCGCTCCAGCATGGCGAGCGTTCGTTCGCGTGCCTGACGTTTCGAGACACGCTCGTGAAGGATCACTGTTTCGGCGATCTGTTCGCCTACGGTCATGACCGGGTTGAGCGAGTATTTCGGATCCTGCAGGATCATCGAAATCCGCCGGCCACGAATGGTCCGCATATCGGCCTCGCTGGCCTTTAGAAGATCCACATCCTCGAAGCGCAGGCGGTCGGCCTTGATGATCGCCGTCGAAGGTTCGAGGCGCATGATCGCGCGGCCCGTCGTGCTTTTCCCGGACCCGGATTCGCCGATGATGCCGACCTTTTCGCGGCCGATCTCGAAAGATACGTTCCTGACGGCGGTGACGACCCCCGACAGCGTCGGAAATTCCACCGACATGTTCTCGACCTCTAGGATCGGTTGAGACTGATCAAGCATTTCGAGGATCCATGATATCGCGCAGGCCATCTCCAAGGAGATTGAAAGCGAGGCTGACGAGGAGGATGGCAAGGCCTGGCACCGTCGTCAGCCACCATGCGTCAAGCAAATATTGTCGTCCCGAAGCTGCCATGGCACCCCACTCCGGCATTGGCGGCTGCGCTCCCAGACCGAGAAAGCCGAGCCCCGCCGCCGTGAGGATGACGCTGGACATGTTGAGCGTCAGGCGGATGATGATCGACGGCGCGCATAGCGGCACGATATGGCGAAACAGAATGCGCGCCATGCCCGCGCCCTGAAGCTCTGCGGCGACAACGAAATCCGCCTGACGAAAGGTCATGGTTTCAGCGCGTGCAAGGCGCGCGATCGGCGGCCACACGGTCAGCGCAATGGCGATGACGGCATTCTCAATCCCGGGGCCAAGCGCCGCCGAGAAGGCCAGCGCCAGAACGAGGCTGGGGAACGACAGAAAGATATCGGTGATGCGCATCAGCACCACATCGACCCAGCCACCGAGATATCCGGCGGTTGCGCCGATCGCGAAGCCGATTGGCGCAACGATGACGGTGACCAGGATGCTGATATAGAGCGTCGTGCGCGCGCCGTAGACCAAGCGTGAATAAACGTCACGGCCGAACTCGTCGGTGCCGAACCAATGCGTCGCTGAGGGTGCCTTCAGCGCCATCGTCAGATCCTGTGCGATCGGATCATGATTGGCAAGCAGCGGCGCCAAGGTTGCGATCAGGACCAGCGCAAGGACAACGATAAAGCCTGCCAGTGCCAGAGGATTGGCCACAAGGTTGAGCCACAGGACATAGGCCTTGTGAAGGCGCGCCTGGCGGGTGGAGGTGAATTCCTCGCTGATCAGCCAGCTGTGGAGGGTGTCGAGGGAGCGTGTCGCCATGGGGTCACCGTGTCCGTGGATCGAGGAAGCGATAGGTGATGTCCGACAGCAAATTGATGGCGATCGAGATAATGCCGATCAATAGCACGCTGCCGAGCACGGCGTTCATGTCCGCGAAAAACAGGGCCGATGTCAGGTATTGACCGAGGCCCGGCCAGGCGAAGACCGTTTCGATCAGAACCGTGCCGTCCAGGAGACCGCAGTAGGCCAGTGCGACGATGGTCAGCAACTGAACGCGGATGTTGCGAAAGGCATGCCGCCAGACGATAGCTCGCTGCCCGAGCCCCTTTGCCTTTGCAGTCAGGACGTATTCCTGGCGCAGTTGTTCCAGCATGAAGCTGCGGCTCATGCGGCTGAGGTAGGCCATCGCGGCATAGCCGAGAATAATGGCTGGTGCTGCCAGATGCAGCAGGGCATCGCGGAGCACGTCCCATTCCCCGGCAAGGATCGAATCGAGGATTATCGAATTCGTTGGGCCTTCCACCAGCCCTTCATTGTAGACATCCAGCCGCCCACCGCCGGGGATCAGGCCGAACTTCGCATAGAAGACCAGGATGACGATCGTCCCGAGCCAGAAGATCGGCGTCGAGTGACCCAGCAAGCCGACGATGCGGGCGAGATGATCAACCCACGTGCCTTTTCGGACCGCAGAGATGATGCCGAGCGGAATACCCAGACCTGCTCCGATCAGTGTCGCAAGTGTCGCCAGTTCCAACGTCGCTGGAAATACGCGCGCCAGATCGCTCGCAACCGGATTCTTGGTGACGTGCGATTGACCGAAGTCCAGGTGCGCTACATTGCCGATATAGGTTGCGAACTGAACGTAGAGCGGCTGATCCAGTCCCATTTGCTTGTAGACGCGCTCATAGGTGGCCTGATCAGCCTGATCGCCGATCACGGCAATGACCGGATCCGCCGGGACCATACGCCCCACCACGAAAGTGATGACGAGGAGCCCGAGCAATGTCGTCAGAATAACGGCGAAGGACGTTGCGACTTTCCGCAGGGCGCCAAGCGCGGCCTTGCCGCCACCCCGCCCTGCCTCGGTTGTCTGTGCGATACTCACTTCATTCTCCTCCCAGGGGAACTACTCGCCCTTGGAAACCGTGTCCCAGCGCGTCAGCCAAGTCGAGTGTCCGACATAGCCCTTGACCTCCTTGCGGACCGCCTTGGCGTCGGTGCGCAGGAACGAGGTGATCAAGGCCGGGGATGACTCAAGATAGGCCTTGTTGATCTTGGTGTAGAGTTCTTTGCGCTTGGCCGGATCGGTTTCGTGGGCGGCCGCTATCACCATGTCCTGAATGTCCTTGGGGACATCCCAGGCGGTTCGCCACGCATTCAACCCGGTCAGCTTCGCCTCATCGGTGTTGTTGGCGTTCGTCGCGTAGGACTGCAGCACCGCATGCGGATCGGGCAGACGCTCACCAGAGCGCGCCGAAAACAGTTCGAAGTCTCGGGCGCGGAACTTGCCGATGTGATCCCCGCCCTGCAGATCGAGCTTGATCCCGGCCTTTGCGGCATTGGCCTGCAGCGATTGCGCGACTTCGTACTCGGGTGTCACCGGCGTCGCGTAGTAGACCTTGGTGAAGCCATCAGGATAACCGGCCTCGGCCAGGAGCGCCTTTGCCTTGTCGATGTCGAGCTTGTAGGGGTTGGCATCGTCTGCACCTGGAAGGCCTGCGGGAATGATTGTCTGCTGCTTGATCCCGTAATATTTCATCACGGTATTCGAAAGCCCGTCATAGTCGATCAGATAACGGAAGGCCTCGCGAACTTTTGGGTTGGAAAGCACCTCGTCCTTCTGGTTCAGCGCCAGATAATAGAAGCCGAATCCTGGCGTCTTCTGGATCTCGACCGTGCCGCTGCTGTCAAGCGCTGCCAGATCGGTTGACGAGAGGCGCGTGGCCACATCAACGTCTCCTGCTTCCAGCTGCAGCCGCTGGCCGGCCGATTCCGGCAAATGCCGCAGGATGACGCGGCGCATTTTCGGCGCACCCTGCCAGTAGTCCTTGAAGGCATCGGCAATCAGCAAGTCGTTGACGCGCCATGTCCTAAGAGAATACGGCCCTGAGCCGGCATCATTGGTCTGCAGAAATTCTCGCCCGAGATCGCCGTCCTTGTCATGCTCGGCGAGCAGCTTGCTGTCGAAGATCGAGGTCGAAAAGCTTGCGAGCGAAAAGAGAATGAGGTTCGGATTCCAAACCTCTGGCGTCTGTACGACCAGCGTGGTGTCGTCAGTTGCCTTGATCAGGCTATCGACATTCTCTTCCTTGAAGCCCCATTGGCGCAGGTCCGTGGATGGCGCAAGCCCGAGCTTGACGAGCCGGCGCAGCGACCATTCGACATCCTTCGCCGTCAACGCATTGCCGGAATGAAACGTCACGCCCGAGCGAATCTTGAACGTGAACGTCTTGCCATCTTCCGAAACTGTCCAGCTTTCGGCCAGCCCCGGCATCGGCTTGGTGATATCGTCGGCAGGCAGGACAATAAGACGCTCGTAGAGATTGGCGACAATCTCCGCTGCTTCCAGCTGGTTCAGCTCATTGGGGTCCAGACCACGCATTGATGACATGTTCGTCGCAATGACCAGCTGGTCTTTTGGCGTGGCGGCTTGCGCGGCAAACGACAGGGAAAAACTCGCAGCCACCAAGGCTGTCGTCACCAAAAACTGGCGTCTCAGCATATTCATTTCTTCCTCCCTTGGGCTCCCCGCCCAATAAACTTCCGTGTCAATTTACATATCGACATCAATCTGAAATCTGGTATATCAAGTCTCACAAAACGAATTTGGCGTCAACGGGGATTTTGGGCAATGACGAAGAATGCAGCGTCACCGGCACATGACGATCGCATCGAAAAGCTGGATCCAAGGTTCCTGACGACACTGCGCGATCACGTTCATCGCACGTTGCGCACGGCGATCCTTTCCGGGCGCTTTGCGCCGGACGAGCGGGTCAATGAGCGACAGTTGGCTGAACAGCTTGGCGTCAGCACCACTCCAATCAAAGAAGCCCTGCGCCAACTCGAGACCGAAGGCCTGGTCGAAACGCTACCGCGCCGCGGCGTCATCATCCGCTTCAATTCCAGCTGGGCCGAGGAAATGATTCTGGCGCGCGCGGCTCTTGAATCGATGATCGCCCATCTGGCTGCCAAACGGATCGGCGCTGACGCCGCCTTGGCAATCGAGGCCACGGTCGAGAGGATGCGGGTTGCGACAGAGAATGGCGAGGCCGACGAGCTGATTTCACTCAACGAGGTTTTTCACGACCAGATCCACGTGGCGTCACAATGCCAATATCTCTCGCGAATGATCGAGCGTCAGCAATTCTACGATGCGAGCATTCGCCGCGTCATTCATTCCGATCCTGGCGAGCGTCTAAAGGCTTTCAAGGAGCACGCCGCGATCGCCAAGGCGATTATCTCGGGCGGCACCGATCAGGCTGAACGTGTGATGCGAGATCACGTGGTCCGCTCGGGCGACACTTACCTGGACATTATTTTCAAGAAGAAGGAGGAGATTTGAGGTGAGCGATGCAATGGACAAGGTCCGCAAGGCGCTGACGGGGATTTCCGGCGTGCCAGTCACGCCGTATGCAGGCGACGGAAGCGTCGATACGACAAAGCTGACCACCTTGATCAAGGGTCTGGCGGCCGCAGGTGTTCACAACCTGATGGCTGCGGGCAATACGGGCGAATTTTTCACGCTGTCGCTCGACGAGGTTCGCGTCGTTCACGGCACGACCATCAAGGCAGCCGATGGCAAATCCCTGGTCAGTGCCGCTGTGGGCCGGTCGCTGGCCGAAGCGAAGGCGCTCGCGCGCGAAGCGATTGCGGACGGCGCCGATGCCATCATGGGTCACCACCCCATGGATCCGTTTGCCGGGCCAAGCTATCAGGCGAAGTATTTCCTCGAGCTTGCCGATGCGTCGACGGTCCCGGTAATCGCCTATGTGCGCAGCGACACGTTCTCGATCGCTGATTTTCGCAAGCTTGCCCTTCATGCGAACATAGCCGGCATCAAGTTCGCGTCCGGCAATCTGATGCTGCTTGCCGACGTCATCCGCTCAACCAGGGATGCGCCGGCGATCTGGGTCTGTGGCCTCGCCGAAGGCTGGGCGCCTGCCTTCTACGCGATGGGTGCCCGCGGCTTCACATCAGGTCTGGTCAACGTGTTTCCGGAGCGCTCCCATGCCATTCACAAGGCACTGGAAGGTGGCGACTACCAGACGGCACGCGACCTTATCGACGGCATCGCCGGTTTCGAGGCCATGCGAACCAAATATCTGAACGGCGCCAACGTGACCGTCGTCAAGGAAGCGCTCGGAATGCTCGGCACCGATGTCGGCCCGGTCCGCGTGCCAGGCGTCGAGGCGCTGAATGACAGCGAACGATCGAGCCTGAAGGAAATCGTCGAACGGGTCCGGCGCGACAGCCGCGCAGCCTGACGGAGACAATAACATGCACATCACAGCACTGAAGACCTATATGCAGCGGGTCGATGACCGCCCTCGCCTGCTCGTCAAGATCGAGACCAGCGAAGGCATTTCCGGGTGGGGCGAAGCGTATAACCATGGGCCTGACTGGGCGCTGCCACCGCTATTCGATTATCTCTTCCACCAGATCGAAGGCGAAGACCCTCGCCGGGTCGAGTTTCTGATCCTCAAGCTCAACCAGCAGTGCCGTTTCCCACCCGGTGCACTTGGCCTGGCCGCTATTTCGGCAATCGATCATGCGCTGTGGGACATCGCTGGCAAGGCTGCCGGCCTGCCTGTCTACATGCTTCTGGGAGGCAATGTCCGCGACCGGGTCCGCATCTACTGCGGTGTCTACACCGCTCCCGATCCGGAGGCCGCACTCGACCAGACGCTCCAGCTCAACGAGCAATATGGCTACACGGCTTTCAAGCTCAGCCCCTACCGACGCGACTTGCATAACAGCCGCTGGGGTCAGTTGGTCAAGGAGACCGGCGACTATTTTGGCGCGATCCGCGAGATCACCCCGTCACATTTCGAGTTCGCCTTCGATGCGCATGCGAAGATCTACGAGCCATACCAGGCCGTTCAGCTGGCTGCGGCGATCGCACCTTACGATCCGCTCTTCTACGAGGAGCCGATCCGACCGGAGCATATCCCTGCCTGGACGGAGTTGAAATCCAAGGTGACGGTCCCGCTGGCGACAGGAGAATCGCTCTACAACCGCTTCGAATTCCTCTCGCTGCTCACCGCCCGCGGAGCCGACATTATTCAGCCCGACATCTGCGTTGTCGGCGGCGTCACCGAGATGCGCCGCATCGCAGCCTTGGCCGAGGCCCACTACGTCACTGTCGCGCCGCATAATCCAATGGGTCCGCTGGCGACAGCCGTGAACATCCACTTCTGCGCGGCTCAGCCGAATTTCAAAATTCTCGAATACAAGCCACATGTCCATGCGCCGTGGGCACTGGACCCCTATGTTCCCGTCGATGGGCACATGGAACTCAGGCCGGACCGGCCGGGCTGGGGGATAGAGATCGACGAAAAGGCGCTGGCCACCGAGGATTACATCCATTGGGAGCGGAAGATTACTCGCAAACCAGACGGATCTACCGCATACCCCTGATTGGCTGACGTTGGCCGCGGCAAGACGATATTCCGCGGCCAACACCTGAAACTCGAAAGCGGATACCAGGATTCCAAGCGGTGAAGAGGTAGGGACCGAACTGGTTTTCGGGACGCAAGACAGCGCAATTGATATGCTCTGTATATCGGTTTAGTAATAAAGATATATTGGATCGACAAATCGTGGATTGTTACGAATTGGTGCGCGCAAGGGCGTGGCGCTAACACAGGACACCACGACGTGCGTATAAGATCTGACGGCATACAGTTCACCCTGTTTCTTGGGGCCTTGTCCGCCCTGCCACCCCTCTCAATCGACATGGGCCTGCCAGGAATTCCCTCTATCGAGCGAACGTTTGTCGATGCGTCCGGTCGAGGTGCGCTCACCCTAAGCCTTTTTCTGCTCGGATTCTCGATCGCACCGCTGGTATGTGGGCCCGTTGCCGACCGGTTCGGGCGTCGGCCGACGTTGCTAGGCGGCCTTCTGTTGTTTTCGCTGGCCGCTGCGGCCTGTGCTTTTGCTCCTACCTTCGACACGCTGCTTGCCTTCCGGCTCCTGCAGGGCTTGGCGGCGGGCGGATGCGTTGTACTTCCGCTGGCAATCGTGCGCGATCTCTTTGAAGGTGCCATGGCCCGCACGCGGCTGTCCCAGGTCGCGGCAGTGCTCGGGCTCGCGCCCATGCTGGCGCCTGTTCTGGGGGGCTGGGTGATGTCGTTCAGCGACTGGCGGACCATCTACCTGTTCCAGGCATTGGTCGGTGTGATTATTCTGATCGCTTCTGTGATCGGCTTCGAAGAAACACTCGCGTCGTCGAACCGTCGTACGCTCGATCCTCGCGCGTTGATCGGGAGCTATCGCACCGTCCTCGTCAACCGCAAATTTGTAGCGTTTACGCTCGTCTACTCGTTCGGGTTCGCCTGCATGTTCAGCTACATTTCCGGTTCAGCCGGCGTTTTAATGGGTGAGCTAAACCTGTCGGAGACAAGCTTCTCGCTTGTTTTCGCGCTCACATCCTGCGGCGTCCTGATCGGTTCGCTGCTGAGCGGCCGCCTCAGCACACGGGAGGCGGATTCCTACGCAATCGTGCGTTATGGCCTGATCATCATGACCTTTGCGGCCGCAACCTTGTTCATTGCCGCCTCTGTCGGCGTTGCGAATGCGTTTTTGATAACTCCGCTCGTCATGCTTGTAATCTTCTGTTTCGGTCTCACTTCCCCAAGCACGAACCACGAGGCGATGACAGAACTCGGCGCCGTCGCGGGAGCTGCGTCCGGTGTGATGCGCTGCGTCCAGATGCTGCTGGGCTCGATAGCCAGCGCGCTCGTTGCTTTTCTTGAACCGTTTGGCGCACCCTCGATCATCATGAGCGCCCTGATGATGGGATCGGTCGCACTGGCCGCCGGAACCTATCTTTTTATGGCAAGCGGCGCCAGGAAAGCCAGAGAAGCCGTCTAAGACCGGGCCGGCGTGCCGGCGACCGCGCGCTTGAAGACGGTCGCGGCGTGTTTAACGGCCGGCTCGAATTCGACCTTCCAGGATACCAGCGAGCAATCCATCATCGCACCGGTGCTTTTCAACTTCCGGAAGACGACACCTTCGTGCGGCGCCGCCTCTTGCAGCGATGAGGGCACCAGCGCGACACCCAGGCCCGCGCCCACCAATGCCAAAACCATCAACGCGCTGGTTGAACGCTGCCCAGCCTTGGGCGTGAACCCGGCGATCGTCCGAAACACCGAGAATCCGTCGTCG
The DNA here is from genome assembly GCA_900470805.1 of Hyphomicrobiales bacterium. GTDB lineage: Bacteria > Pseudomonadota > Alphaproteobacteria > Rhizobiales > Rhizobiaceae > Rhizobium. The sequence goes on from UCCA01000037.1 coordinate 27,256, forward strand.
GCAGATGATCCGCTGTAGACGATGAACGACTCATCCCGCAGCATTTCTGCCGCAATCTCATCCTGTTCGGCGAGGGGATGGCCTTGCGGCAGCGCGACCAGCAAAGGCCAGGCTGCCAAGCGCGTCGCGACTAGCTGCGATGGCACGTCGAGGCTCAGGGTGGTCGTCAGCGCGAAGTGAATCTTGCGCTGCACGAGATCCTCCAGCTGGGTCTGGGGATCTAACTCATGAACCCGGATCTCTAGGTCAGGAGACGCCTCCCGTATCGCGCGCACCCCCCGGCCGAGGATTCCGGACAACGCCGCGTTAGCGGAATAGCCAATCTGAATTGCCGCAAGTTCGCCGCGAACGGCCCTCCGCACGACCTCTTCTGCTCGGGCCGCGCGATCGAGCGTCTGCCGTGCTTCATCCAGGAGAATCCGGCCCGCCTCGGTGAGCGTGACGCCCCGGTTGGCACGGTGGAAGAGCTGGCCGCCCAAGCTATCCTCCAACTGCCTGATCTGGATGCTGAGCGCCGGCTGCGCGATTTTCAAACGCTCCGCCGCGCGGCCGAAATGCAGTTCTTCGGCGACCGCGAGAAAATAGCGGTGATGGCGCAGCTCCATATAACCTCCTTCGACATATCACGAACAACGATATATTTTGTATATGATTTTCGCAATACCGATATATTGGAGTTAAATTTTTCGAAGCGGTAATTTCGATCATCTTGTGTCGGAAACATCCAGCTTTCGGAGAAACCCATATGAAGTTCAAGACAATAGCACGCAATGTCTCGGCTGCTTTGCTTGCAGCCACGATTATGCAAACAGGTCTGGCCAATGCCCAGACCTCTGTCCCGCTCGACGCGCCTCATCAAGCCGAGCAGTTCCAGCCCATGCGCAGCTTCATCTTCGTTGCCGTGCGCAACGACAGTGATCTGCCGGCGGCCTATTGCTGGCTTTACAAGGACCACGTCGCCGACAGCATCTCGCAGTTCGAGCCTTATGTGACACGCTATGCAACCTATCGCGCCCTGCCCCTTCCGAAGGATGGCGAAGACTACGGCACGTACAACTGGATCATGACCGAGCATTACTGGCTGATCAATCCGTTCCACACCAGCAGCTCATCCGCCCCGAACGGGGTCGCTTTCGGTGAAACTTACGACAAGAACTACCTGGAAATCACCCGCCAGCCGACCGACCAAGGCCTTCGTCCGGATCACTGGGTAGGCACCCGCGACGGTTTCCACCCAACGGTTTTTGCGTTCGCGCCGCTGTTCTGGGAAGACGACTTCAAGGGCGGCAATCGCACGGTCGAGGACGGCCCCAACTACCGTTGGCTGGTCATGTTCCATTACCCTGACGGCGTCTCTCGCGACGCCGGCGACAGGTGGTTCAAGGAAAAGCTCGCCCCGGCCCTCGCCAAGCTGCCGGAAGTCAACCGCGTCATGTCGAGCAGGATTCTAGATACGCCGAAGACCAGCCCGTTCGATCGCGTGGCCGAAATCTGGTTCGACAACAGCCAGCAGTTCGAAAAGGCGATGGCTGAGCTGAAGGTCGAAAAGCCGTCCTGGGCAAAATACGACAAGTTCCCGTATTTCGAGCCTTACAAGGATTTCGTCGGTGAATTCCTCCTGGATTATCCCGAATCCAACCACATGGAACAGTTCAAGGGCTATGTGACCACCCGCTGATCGCTGGGGGCTCCGCCCATGTCGAGGGGCGCGAGGTCTTCCCGCGCCCCTCTTTGCTGGAAGATGACATCATGATCAAACTGACCACGCTGTGTGTTGCCGCGGCATTCGCACTTTGCGCTTCCATTGCCAAAGCCGAGGATGTTGCACCCTTCTCGGACAGCTTCACGCTTTCCGCCAGCTTCATCGACTTTCTGGAAGCAAACCCCGGATCGGGACTCACGCGGAATGCCTGGGGCAACACCGCCCAGCTTCAGCTTGGCGCCGATGTCGATCTCGACAGGCTGCTTGGTTGGCAGGGAGGCACCCTCCACGTCCGCGAAAGCATATTCGGTCTGCGGCGCAACGGCGTTTTCAGCCCCCAGACAGGCGGGCATTTCTGGGCACAGGATGTCGGCAGCACCTTGGGCGGTGCGCCATTCCCGAACTTCATCCCCGATGCCTATCTATCGGAACTGTCGCTCGAGCAGCGCCTCGGCCCTGTAACCGTGCAGGGCGGGCGGATGAACCCGGTGAATTACTTCGACGTACCAACGAACTGCGAGGCAGCACTTTCTTGCCAGAATCCGATTACACTCTATGACAACATGACGCTGCCACCAGCGTTTGCAACGTGGGGTGGCAGGATAGAGTACGCCTTCGGCAAGACAGACAGCGCGCAGATCGGCATCTTTGAGGACAATTTCGGCTCGAATGTCACCAGCGGTTTCGACTGGTCGACAAAGGAGGCGTCCGGTGTCTTCCTCGCCGGCGAATACTCGCACCATGAGACATTCAGTGACGCCCGGTATCCCTTGTCAGCCACGCTTGGAGTTTTTCATGATACGTCCACCTTCACGGATCCGGAGACTGGACGCCAAGAGGTTGGCAGCACGGGTTTTTATTGGAGATTCAAGGCGACGCCTTGGAGGGACGACGACGGGATTTCAGAGAGCGCGCCGGCCCAATATGTGACGGCGTTCGCGACGGGTGGGCTTTCACTGGATGACGCCCAACCTTACGGCTTCTACAGCGAGATCGGGGCGAACGCCCACGGCTTTTTCGGGATGTCACCAAATGATTTCATCGGCTTGAAGCTCGCCTATCTCAGGGTGAACGACAACCAGCTCCAAGCCGAGCGCGATCGGCGGATAGCCGCAGGGGGCGATGATTTCATCAGCGACAGCAACCAGTTCCGTTTGGAGGCAAATGCGCATTTCGAGCTACCCGCCAACGTCACGCTGGAACCTTCGGTTCAGTATGTCTGGAACCCGAATTCGCAATTCAGCGCTGGAGCCTCTACTGCGCGGACGCCGAAGGATGGCTTCATATTCGGACTGGTGCTGCGGACCCACTTCTCTACGAAATAAGCCTCCGAGCTGTCGGAGGGAAGCAACCGTCTCTACGCTAACGAGCGATGAGTACTCCAGCTGATCGTGTGTATCCGAGGCATTTTCGTGGCTGCCAATTGAGGTGATGGCAATCGGCTCACCGGCGCCGACCTTTCGATAGGTATCGACCTCAGGGCCTAGATAAAAGGCTTGCGGAACAATCGCAGCCATTTCCTGTTCGTACAGGAAGACACTCTAATCAGTGAAGGAGCCGGTTGTGAGCCCCGATCAATGCCGCGCAGGGCGTGCCCTATCGAAACTTTCCGAAAATGACCTGGCCGTTCGGGCGCGGGTTGATCTAAAGACCCTGCAAGATTTCGAGGCCGGGCACGGTGCCTCTCCCGACAGCATCTCTGCTCTCAGATTGGGGTTGGAAGCTGCGGGTATCGTTTTGATTGACGCCGGCTCCGCCTCACCCACGGGCGGAGAAGGCGCCCGTCTCGGAAAAATGGCACAGCGATCAGTGGATACGATCGAAAAGGAAGTCGTTCAATATCCCGAATTTTTGAACAACGATGCACCTCCCGGCGCCGGCGGCTGAAAAGCCGCTAGCTGACAATTTTTTCTCTCCACCCGACGGATCGTTGGCTACCGGCGTGTTGTTCGTTCGGCGGCCGGCTTGTGCTGACAGCGGCCCGTTTTTATGCAGGCTCTCATGGAACCGCCAGCGAGCGCCCCGACGTCTTGTCGAAAAGATGCATCCGGTTCATGTTGAATGACAACGCCGCAGCGCTGCCCGCACGCGGACCGGTTTCCGGATCGACGGTGGCACACAGAACCGTCGAGCCGATATTGAAATAGATCATCGTCGCCGCTCCGAGTGGTTCGACGAGATCGACTCCCACATTGAAATCGACGAACCCCGGACGAAGCTGGCGGGTCGATATCGATTCCGGCCGGATTCCGAACACAACCGGCTTTCCCACGTGCGGTGCAAAGGTCGCTACCCGGTCCGTGGGCACCGCGAGTTCCGTGCCATCGACCAGTTTCACCACCAGTCCTTCGCCTCTCTCGACAAGGACGGCGTCGACGAAATTCATCGAGGGTGAGCCGATGAAACCGGCGACGAACTGGCTGGCTGGATTGTAGTAGAGTTCCTGAGGTGGGCCGGCCTGCTCGATCAAGCCGCCGTTCATCACAACGACGCGATCGGCCATGGTCATCGCTTCGATTTGGTCGTGCGTCACATACACGGTGGTCGTCGGCAACAACTGGTGCAGGCGCTTTATCTCGGTGCGCATCTGCACCCGCAACTTCGCATCCAGGTTCGAAAGCGGTTCGTCGAACAGAAAGACCTTCGGATTGCGCACGATCGCGCGACCCATGGCCACACGTTGCCGCTGACCGCCGGACAGCTGACCGGGACGACGATCAAGCAAATCCGTTATATGCAGCGTCTCGGCTGCAAGCTCGATGCGCGACGCAATCTCGGGCTTCGCCAGCTTCTGCTGCTCCAGGCAGAACGAAATGTTCTCGCGCACCGACATATGCGGATAAAGAGCATAGTTCTGGAATACCATCGCAATATCGCGCTTGCCCGGTCCGAGCCTGTTGACCACCTGGTCCGCTATCCGGATCTCGCCGTCGGTAATATGCTCGAGACCGGCAATCATGCGCAGCGTCGTCGACTTGCCACAGCCAGATGGACCGACGAAGACGACGAACTCGTTGTCTTCGATGTCAAGATCGATGCCGCGAACCGCCTCGTAGAGACCGTAGGACTTGACGAGGCTTTTCAATTGTAACCGTGCCATGATCCGCTCCTACTTTTCCTGCAGCCAGACCAGCATCGCGCCGGCGCTGCGATTGGCCCAGAGATGATAGGGAACTGCCGTAATACGTTTCGGCGCCAGAACAGGCGGTGCGGTGCGGTAGAGGCGGCCATCCCAATCATCGGCTTGCGACTGCATGGCCTCAGCGTCAAGCACGACAGCGCCACCGAGCAGATCGGCGTCAAAGCGCGGGACGATCTGCGCGTCGGCTGGCAAGCGTAGGCGTTGCGGCTCGCCGCCGACATCCGTTTCCTCAATGCAATAGACCACCGGTCCGCGCTGCAGCGCGACGCGTCCGCTGTCCTCGCTGACGGCGGGATGCGCATACAGCCGATCGACCGGCATGCTGAAGTTAATGCGGATTTCGTCGCCATTTCGCCAGTCACGGTTGATCGCGGCATAGCCTTTTGTCACGGCCGCGGTCAGATCGACTACCTCGTCGTTGATCGTGATTTTGGCCTCGCGGCACCACCCCGGAATGCGCAGTTGCAGGGTGAAGCGATTGGTCTGCTGCAACGACATGGTCAAGGCAATGTCGCCGTCCCAGGGGTAGCGGGTCTCCTGCTTGAGGCGGACAAAGGCGTCACCAACCGTCAGTTCCGCAGTATTTTCACCGTAGAGGTGGACCGCCAGGGCGTCATCGCTGGCAGAGTAGAAATACTGGCCAAGCGAGGTGATGAAGCGCGCGATATTGGTTGGGCAGCACGGGCAGTAGTGCCATTTCCAGCGCCGGTTCTGTCCATGGCTCTCCAGGACGTTCTCATAGAAATAGTGTTCGCCATCGCGTGAGATACCGGACAATGCGCCATTGAACAGAACCATCTCAAGCTTGTCGGTAAATTTGCTGTCGAGATCGGTCTGTGCCATGCGGTGGCTCCAGAAACCCAGCGCGACCGCAGCACAAGTCTCTGCATAGGCTGTTTCGTTCGGCAGATCGTATTCGCGTGTAAACCCTTCGTTCGACGCGGATGGGCCCAGCCCCCCGGTAACATAGAGCTGCCGCCCGGTTAGATTGTCGAACAGCCTGTCGCAAACCGTCTTGAGCTCGGCATCGTCATTCTCATAGACAAGATCAGCCATCGCCGAAAACAGATACATCGCGCGGACGGCATGACCAACAACCTGGCTCTGCTCGCGCACGGGCATGTGCGCCTGGCTGTATGCATAGGTCTGGTATACATAGTCCGCAGGGTTCTCACCCCGCTGGCGCGCTTCTTCGTCGTAGTAGGATGGCATCTGGCCGCGTTCGTCGACAAAGTACGTCGCGAGCTTCAGGTGTCTTTCGTCCCCACTGACCCGGTAGAGTTTGATCAATGCGAGCTCTATTTCCTCATGCGCATCGTAACCTCGCAGCTTGCCGGGCTCGGGCCCGAACGTGTCGATGATGTGATCGACGGCGCGGATCATCACATCAAGGAAGCGGCGTTTGCCTGTTGCCTCGAAGTAGGCGACGGCGCCTTCGAGGAGGTGGCCCATGGAGTACATCTCATGGAGGTCGCGCAGATTGGTCCATCGCTTCTCCGGCTCGCGTCGAATAAACCAGCTATTGAGATAGCCATCGGCCATCTGCCCGTTCTCAAGCTTCTCGACGATATCGTCTATTTTCGCCTCGATTACGGCATCTGGATGGGCCTTGAGCGTGTAGCTTGCAGCCTCGATCCACTTTCCGAAATCTGAATCGAAGAAATGCTGCATGGAAAGCCCGCTCGGCTGGATCGGTCGCGCCAACGGGCCGGCCGGCTTGTCGAAATCGAGAACTTCAAGGAAGCCCTCCTCTTCTAGCCGGTTGTGTTGCGATGGAATGGTAACCCTGCGGACGGTTTCCGTCCAACTCTGCCAGAAACCGCCATCGAAGGACACCCGGGAGTGATCGGCGGGCACATAACGTTGCATCCTTGCAGCCTTGGCTTCTCGAGCACGGTGGGAACTGGGCATGATAACTCCTTGGTCGAAGCGACCGCTTTTTACTTCACGGCGCCAGCGGTGAGGCCACGCACGTAGTATCGTTGCAATAGAAGGAAGAGCAGGATGCAGGGCACCATGGTAACGGCAATACCAGCCTGCAGGGCGCCCCAATCGATGATGCCGTAAATGCCGGAAGCGACATTGACCAGCATGATGGGCAGCGTGAACTTGTTCTGGTCGGACAGAAAGATCAGCGCGGCCAGAAACTCGTTCCACGAATTGAGAAAAGCAAACATCGCAACCGTGGCCACACCCGGCAGGGCAATCGGCAGCATGATCCGGCGCAAGATCGTCGTTTGAGACGCGCCATCGATGCGGGCGGCCTCAATCAGCGCCTTGGGAACCGCGTCGAAAGCATTGCGCATCATGAAGATCGAAAACGGCAGCTGAAACGTGACGTAGATCAATACGAGACCGAACAGGCTGTTCTGCAGCCGCAGGACCTTCAGGATCAGGAACAGCGGCGTCAGAATCGACTGGAACGGGATCATCATGGTCGCCATGATCAGGATGAACAGCAGGGATTGACCTGGGAAGCGAAACTTCGAGAAGCCATAGCCCGCCGGCACCGAAATCAGCACCGTCAACAGCACAGTCCCCAAGGCGATCATCACCGAGTTGGTGGCATACACATACCATCCGGCACCAACATGCTCCAGGCGACGGTAGTTCTCCAGCGAGAACGCCTTCGAAAACAGCGACGCGGGATTCGCGAGCGCGTCTGCGGCCGGTTTGAACGAATTGGCCAGCGACCAGACAAGCGGCATTATGAAGAAAACAGCGAAGACCAACGCAACGAACAGGAAGCCGACGAAGGCCAGTTGCTCGCTCAGCGGCTTGTGTGCGGGCTTGCCAAGAAAACGATCCATCAACCTTCCTCCGGCCGTTGACGCAGGAAAACGAACTGCACCGCGCTGATGGCGACCAGCACCACGAGCAGCGCGAACGAGATCGCCGATCCGTAGCCGAGACGGTAAGACGAGAACGAGGCGAGATAGATCGAGAACACAGCCGATATCGTGCTGTTTGCAGGTCCGCCCTGGGTGATGATGAAGAATTGGTCGAATGCCAGCATCGAAGACGTCACATTGAGAACCAACGCGAGAACCACCGAATTGCGCATCAAGGGCAGGGTGATTCGCCGGAAACGGCTCCACGCATTCGCGCCGTCGATCTTGGCGGCTTCGATCACGTCGTTAGGTATGCCTTGCAGGCCGGTGAGCAGAATGACCATCGTAAAGCCAGCGGTCTTCCATACGACCATGAGGATGATGACACCGAGCGCCGGCCAGAAGCTCTCCAAAGGTCGCGGTGCGCTGTCGATCAGGCCGACTGCGCGCAACAGCTGCGCGAAGACGCCACTATCGGGATTCAGCAACCACATCCACAAGGTCGATGCGGCACCGAAGCCGATGACGACAGGCATGAAATAAATGGTGCGGAAGAAACCCACGATCCGCAGTGGCCGATCCACCAGCAGAGCCAGCGGGAATGCAACAATCATGATCGCCGCCGTGACCAACACCGTGTAGAGCAGCGTGAAGCCCAGCGAGTGCCAGAGCTGGACGTCTGCGACCAACTCGGCGTAATTGGCGAGACCGACAAACTTGGTCCGCCCTAGAAGCGGCCAGTTGTAGAAGCTCATCCAGATCGTCATCACCAGGGGAACGAGAAATAACCCCAGTATGAAGACGAAGCTCGGCACGATGAAAGCAAGACCGAGCCAGCCTTTGGGCTCTGGCTCCCTGCCCTGAATTGCGCGCGGCTTGTTGTGAAGCACCGACGATATCACGGCGCCCTCCTTTCCGCTTTATTGTCCTTTGAGACGGTTCATGGCAGGGCGCCTAAGGCGCCCCACACAATCGAGGAGCACTCAGTTCGGATTGGTGCGTTCGAGAATCTTTGTAAAGTCGGCCTGAGCCTTGCTGATCGTTCCATCGACGTCGTCGCCGAAGATCGTTCCCTGGATCAGATTGAGGAAAGGACCGGTGCGGCTGACGAAGAGTTCGTCAGAAGAGAAAGTGTAGGGCGTCCGCGCCTTGGCGAGGATGTCGTAGGAAACCAGGTTCCGCTTGTCGAACTTGGCATAGGCTTCGCTGGCAAGATCGGTGCGTGAGGGCATGCCGGATTCCTGGGTGATGTAGACCTGCTGTTCCGGCTGCATGTAGAAATTGACGAAGTCGAGAGCGACCTTCTTCTTCTCCTCGCTGATGCCCTTCATAAGCGCGAGCGCATCGCCGCCGGCAAAGCTCGATTCACCGCCCTTGGGTCCAGGAATCGCCGCAACGTTGAACTTCACGTCGGGATATTTGCTGGTCAGCAGATTGACGATGTAGGATCCTGTCATCAGGATGCCCACCTTGCCGGAAGCGAATGCCTCCACCGCGTTGTTGCCGTTGCCGGACCGAGAGGTCGGGTGGATCGCGCCAGCCTTCCACATGTCGCGATAGGCGGCAACGGTTTCGCGAAGGGCCGGCGTATCGACTGTCGCCTGACGACCGTCATCGCTCAGCACATCGGCCTTGGCGGCCCACAGATGTGGCAGGAAGTCGTAAATCAGCCAACTTCCCGAGTTGGCCACGAAGTAGAAGCCGTAGGTCTCGTTGCCAAGTGCCGTGATCTTTTTGGCGTCGGCTGCTATCTCCTCGAGCGAAGCCGGAGCCTTGTTGGGGTCGAGACCTGCCTTGGTGAATAGATCCGTGTTGTAGGCGATAATCGAGGCGTCGGGCAGTGCCGGCACGCCGTAGATCTTGCCGTCATAGGTCGCAAGACGGATATGCGACGGGCTCATGGCGGCTGCGTATGGCAATCCCTTGACGAAATCGGTGATGTCCTCAAGGCCATCGGCGGCGGCAAAGGTTGGCAAGTAGATCAGATCCAACGCCGCGCCATCCGGAGCAGCGCCACCAGCGAGCGCGGCACCAAGCTTCGGCACCATCTGCTCCGCGGTAATCTGGGTGATGTTGACCTTGTCGGAGTGCGAAGCGTTGTACTTGTCGGCCAGCCCCTGCAACACAGCGCCGGACGATGTACGCACCCAGAAAGTGACCTCTTCAGCGCTGGCGAAGGAAGAGCTAGCCAGCAGCGCGAGCGCAGCCACCGTTGTTTTCAATCGAAGCATGCTTGTTCCCCTTTTTTCTCGTTTCTGGCCTTCCGGGCCTTGAGACGAGGGAAGCCTAGTGCGGATTTTTACACCTGTCGACAGTCCGTACACAGGAAATCGACGAGAATCTGATAAAACCTTTCAACAACACGATTCTTTCTGCTAAAAGCTTTCATCAGACATGAAATGAGGATCGGATGTGAGCCTGATCGACGCCAAAAGACGGACAATTCACGATGTTGCAAAAGCTGCCGGCGTCAGCATTTCGACAGCTTCCAATGCGCTGAACGGAACCGGCCGAACAAATCCTGAAACGCGTGATCGTGTGCGCAAGATCGCTGAGGAGATCGGCTTTCGTCCCAACGCGTTGGCGCGTGGCTTGCTGCAGAAACGAAGCCACGCCATCGGCATGCTCACCAACGATACCTATGGAAGGCTGACACTGCCTATGGCGGCCGGTGTCTCCGAAGTTTTGGTAGATCAGGGCGTTTCGGTTTTCCTCTGCGCAACCAACAACGACCCTCGCCTGGCCCGTCTGCATTTGGACGCGCTTCTCGACAGGCAGGTCGATGGGATCATCTTCACGGCAACCCGCCTCGACCTGAAGCCCCCGGTCGAGCTCACCCGCTTGCCGATACCGGTTGTGTACGTCTTCGCGGAGGGGCCACCCGAGAGCGTCGCTTTCATCCCGGATGATGCGCAGGGCGCCCGTTTGGCGGTCGAACAACTGATGAGACTCGGCCGAACGCGAATCCTGCATATAACCGGGCCGGAAGACTATCAGGCGGCCCGCACGCGCGCGGGTGCATATCGCAAATCCGTTGGCGAAGGCGCAGAGGTGCTGTTCGGAAACTGGTCGGAAGAATGGGGCCGGGAGGCTGTCGACACTGTCTTTGGGCGAGAGGGATCGAAGCCGGACGCCATTTTTTGCGGCAGTGACGAGATCGCGCGTGGAGTTATAGACGCGCTCAGGGATGTCAACATTTCAGTTCCGGAGGATGTATCGGTCGTCGGTTTCGATAATTGGGAGGTGGTTTCGAAGCAGACCCGTCCACCACTGACCACAGTTGACATGGAACTCAAGGAGCTAGGCCATCAGGCAGGCCTGGCCATTCTTTCCCTTTCGAAAGGAGAAGTGTTCGATCCCGGCGTGAGAAAGCTGCCTTGCAGTCTAATCGTCAGAAGATCGTGTGGCGCGGAACAGACATGAACTCATTTTCCACCTGATGATATCAATTCATCAGACTGAGGCCGGGGTTGGGTGTGATCATCGACAAGCGGGTTGAGCCGTCAGGATTTCTAGCGACGTGCCGGTTCAATGTGCATCGAAGACGGAGCTCGGTTCATGAGCGCTCTTTGCCCTGGCTCATGAATCCCTGATATCACCGCATGCGTATACGCCGACTATCCCGCCGCAGGTCTCCGGAATAGAGTGGGACTGGACAAGTCCCGCCCGCCGCCATGCATCCGGCAAAGGGCTTCAGTATGGAGCGAGTAAATGCAGATCAAGCGTAGCGGATCACAGCCCTCGAAGGCTGGGCCCGAGGATTACTTTACCGGCACCGTACGCATTGACGCGCCATTCAGCGGCAGCGGCAACCTCAGCGGCGCAACGGTCACGTTCGAGCCCGGCGCCCGCACGGCGTGGCACACGCACCCGCTCGGGCAGACGCTACTCGTCGTCTCTGGCCTTGGACGCGCGCAACGCGAGGGCGGTCCGATCGAGGAAATCCGCCCCGGCGACACCATATGGTTCGAGCCGGGCGAAAAACACTGGCATGGCGCAGCACCCGATTGCGCGATGACACACACTGCAATCGCTGAGATGCAGGATGGCAAGGCTGTGGAATGGCTGGAGAAAGTCAGCGACGCAGACTATGCGCCTTGACGGCTGCGGTAATGCCCAGCACGATCCTCGCAACTGCCGCGACGTCGATTGCGGCCAGCGTGCAGGACTGAGCAATGAATGGACAGAGTCACGGGTGCGTACAAGGCCAAGCTTTAGGCTCGCAGGCGGCAGGAATTGCTGGCCACACACCCAGTGAGCCGTTCGGACCAAGGTGCATGGCAGTGAGCCAGGCCAGCGTGTCGTCGGAGCGGCTGCAGCCATGTCTCTGATCGATCGGGCCGATGTTGTCATCATCGGTGCTGGCGCTGCCGGCACCGGCGCAGCCCGCCACTTGTCCGGAAGCGGACTGAACACCGTTTTGCTGGAGGCGTTGCCGCGCGCAGGCGGACGCTCCTGGACGCGGACGATGGGCGGAACAACCGTCGATCTTGGCTGCGGCTGGCTCCATTCAGGTGACCGCAACCCGTGGACACGGATTGCCGGCGAGCTTGGCTTTGTCGTCGACCGCAGGCAGTCTGCATGGCAGGTCCAGTTTCGCGACCTCGGCTTTTCGCCGAGCGAGAGAGCGGAGGCCAATGATGCTTTCGAGCGATGGAACGACCGCGTCGCCAACGATCCACCGGCAACCGACATTGCCGCCGATGCGCTGGATCTGGCCGGCGAATGGACCGCATATCTCCAGGCCCTCAGCGGCTTTATCAGCGGCGACGAGCTGGAGCGGATTTCCTGCCGGGACTATGCCGCCTACGATCAGGCTTCGACCGACAACAACTGGCGCGTGCCGGCCGGATATGGAACGCTGGTATCGGCGGCTATGCCTGCCGACGTGCCGGTTCATCTTTCAACATCGGTTAAATCCATCGAACTCGACGGAAGCAGGATTGTGCTGAGAACGCCGTCCGGCACGCTTCGGGCCCGCGCCGTGATCGTGACGGCGTCGACGAACGTCATCGCCGGCGACGCCATACGCTGGCCATCCGCGCTCGATGCCTGGCGTGACGCTGCCCGTCGCCTGCCACTCGGCTCAAACGAAAAGCTATTCCTGGAAATTGTCGGCTCCAGTCCCTTCGAGGACGAGAGCCACCTCCTCGGCAATCCCCGAGATGCCTCCACCGGCAGCTATTATATTCGCCCCTTCGGCCAGCCGGTGATCGAGTGCTTCCTCGGTGGAGCCGGTGCGCGGGTCGTGGCCGAGCACGGAACGGACGTGGGCTTTGTGCGCGCCATCGATCAGCTCGCCACCCTGTTCGGCAACGACATCCGCCGCAATCTTCGGCCGCTCATTGCATCCGACTGGACGCGGACACCGTCGATCGGCGGCGCCTACAGCCACGCCCTCCCTGGTCAGGCGGACGCACGATCCGTTCTCGCGCAACCCTATGACAACAGGCTGTTCTTCGCCGGCGAAGCGACACATCGGACGGATTTTTCGACCGCGCATGGCGCATTCCAGAGCGGCGTACGGGCCGCCAACGAAGCGATGGCGGCGCTTGCCGATTAGAGACGACGCATCTTACAGACAATTCCAATAGCAGCCAGGAGACATGCCGCCATGCAGGAACGCCAGTTGAACCAGCCGCTCGGGGGCAACGACATGCCGCGGTTTGCCGGGCCAGCAACCATGATGCGCCTGCCCACCCAGCCGACCGCCGAGGGACTGGATGCGTGTTTCGTCGGCATTCCGCTGGATGTTGGAACTAGCAACCGGCCAGGCACGCGGCTCGGCCCCAGGCAGATCAGGCAGGAATCCTGCATGCTGCGTCCCTTCAACATGGCGACGGGCGCCGCGCCATTTCAGCGTCTGCAGGTGGCCGACATTGGCGACGTCCCGATCGACACGTTCGATCTCAAGCGGTCGGTCGATATCATCACCGAGTTCTACGACGATCTGCTCAAGCATCCCTGCATTCCACTCACGCTCGGTGGTGACCACACACTGACCTATCCGATCCTGCGGTCGATCGCGCGCAAGCACGGCCCGGTCGCCTTGATCCATGTCGATGCGCATGCCGATACCAATGACGAGATGTTCGGTGAGAAGATCGCCCACGGCACCCCCTTTCGCCGCGCCTATGACGATGGCCTGCTGATCAACGAAAAGGTGTTCCAGATCGGCCTGCGCGGCACCGGCTATTCGCCCGAGGATTTCGATTGGGCTCGCAACAAGGGCTGGACGGTGGTGCAGGCCGAGGATTGCTGGGGCAAGTCGCTCAAGCCGCTGATGGAACAGGTCAGAGCCCGGATCGGATCGGCACCGGTCTACCTCACCTATGACATCGACAGCCTCGATCCGGCATTCGCCCCCGGCACCGGGACCGTGGAGATCGGCGGCCTGACGACGTGGCAGGCGCTCGAGATCATTCGCGGTTGCGCCGGGCTCAATCTGGTGGGTGGCGACCTCGTCGAAGTCTCGCCGCCATTCGACACCTCCGGCAACACCGCGCTGATTGCGGCCAACCTGCTCTACGAGATGCTCTGCGTTCTCCCGTAACGGCGCAGGATGCCGGTCTTCGTTTTTCATGACCGGTATCCATCCCCTCCCCGTTCCACACAGCCATTCACGGCTTTGAAACCAGTTCGTGCCACCTTTCAGCGATCAATGCTTGGCCGCGATGGCCCAACTTTCTATGGCTGTGGGGTATGCAATATGGGATCGTCCGCCACTCTTTCGACAAGGGTCTGCCTTGCCGCAGCGCTTCTCGTGGCGACGCCGGTCATTTCCCACGGCGCGGAGGAATGGATCGCCTCTTCGCGCCAATGGTCGATCGGTTACGTTAACAGCGGCCCTCAACCCTATTGCTCGCTGGTCTGGGACAGCCTGACAGGAAAGACGGTCGAGTTCCGCGAGAGTCTCAAGGACGCATCCTGGATCATCAAGAACGACGCCTGGACCTTGCCCGACCATCTGACTACCCACGTCTCGGTCACCGGGCGAAGCAATACGATCGACGTTCCGGCGATCGGCGCGGACAGCAAGAGTCTTCGCGTGTGGAGCCTCCCTGGCGACAAGAATGCCGGCGGGGTTCAGGCGATCATCCGTGCGGCGATGGCCGGCATGGCCGACATCAGCGTGACCTTCCAGGGCAACGAGCCGGATTTGGTGATCCCGACATCCCGCATATACCCGATGCATGCGACCTACACCGCCTGCCTTGAACGCCTCTCCAACGCCAAAGCCGTGAAGGTCGAAAGCGCCACGACCAGTCCTTACTAGACTGTGGGCACTAACCCGTTGAACCGCCCGCCGCATCGGTCTATCGAGTAGCGGTTTGAGACGCTAAAGCTCTATTATTTTCAACGGGCTGGTCGATAAAGACGGCCGTGCGAGCTGGACATCTTGCGTTAAACGGAGTGTTCACGGAACTGATGTCGGTTTCTCTAAAATACCCCTTGCAACACCGGCGTTGCTGGCGGTATATCGCCACAGGGTTGGAGAGGTTAAGGTGCTGTCTCCCTCCGTCGGTACCTTACGCGTGAACATTCGAAAGCACGTAGGACGAACCTGATGGATTTTCGTAGCTCCCTTCAACGGATGCCAACCGCGCCTTGCCACATACATGCCCGGCCGGCTCGACGTCTGTTGCGGACGACGAAGCGTCCTGCTCACTGTCCGTACGACAATTAAACCGCACGGCGAGCAAGGACGGCGAGCACTTCGTGAACACGAACTCTCCATTCTCGTTGGCCAGATATGCAATGAGGCAATTCCATGGATAAATCACCCAACCCACCGGCGCTGCTAGGCCGCCTGTGGCTGGTCCTACTCGGAGCGGTCATCACGATCGCCGGGCTTTTCTTCGCGATCGGTGGCGGCAAGCTCGTCTCGCTTGGCGGCAGCTGGTACTTTCTGCTCGCCGGCATTGGCCTGATCATCGCCGGCCTCCTGATTGTCCGGCGCAAGCCGGCTGGCGCGCTGCTTTTCGGACTTGTCGTGATCCTGTCGGTCATCTGGGCCGTATGGGACGCTGGCCTTGATTTCTGGCCACTGATCTCGCGGCTCCTGGCTCTCGGCATCGGCGCCACTGTCGTCGCCTTCTCCTATCCGCTGCTGCGCAGGGCCTCGGGCCGCACGCCGGCTTATGCGCTATCCTTCCTGGTTGCCGTCGTTTTGGCAGTCGCCTCTGCCGGCGGCGTTGCCGGCATGTTCGTGCCGCATCCGACCGTTGCCTTCTCGGGCACGCCGGCCCCGCTCGTGCCCGTCGATCCGTCCAAAGAGCAGAAGAACTGGGAAGCCTATGGCAATACGCCTGGCGGCTCGCGCTTCGCGGCGCTTGACCAGATCACCCGCGACAACGTCAAGGACCTGACGGTCGCCTGGACATATCACACCGGTGACACGCCGATCAGCCCCGGCGCGAACGGCGCCGAAGACCAGCAGACCCCTCTGCAGGTCGGCGACAAGGTGTTCCTGTGCACACCGCACAACAACGTCATCGCCGTCGACGCCGATACCGGCAAGGAACTGTGGAAGAACGAGATCAACGCCAAATCGTCCGTCTGGATGCGCTGCCGCGGCCTCGCCTACTTCGATGCCACCCAGGCTCTCGTGCAGCCGACCGCGCCGAACTCGACGCCTGTCCTGCCGGCCGTCGTTGCCGATGGCGCACCTTGCCAGCGCCGCATCCTGATGAACTCGATCAATGCGCAGCTCTACGCAATCGACGCCGACACCGGCAAGTTCTGCGCCGACTTCGGCGATAACGGCCGCGTCGACCTGAAGGCCGGCATGGGCAATGCGCCCGATCCGCAATATGTGCTGACCTCTGCGCCGACGGTTGCGGGCACCACCGTCGTTGTCGGCGGCCGCGTCGCCGACAACGTCCAGGTCGACATGCCGGGCGGCGTCATGCGCGGCTTCGACGTCATCACCGGCCAATTCCGCTGGGCGTTCGACCCGGGTAACCCGACCGATCATAACCAGCCAGTCGATGGCGAGAGCTACACCCGCTCTACCCCGAACGTCTGGGCGGCCATGTCCTACGATTCGGCTTCGAACACCGTTTTCCTGCCAGTCGGCAGCCCATCCGTCGATATCTACGGCAAGCCGCGTACGGATCTGGACCACAGATACGGTGCCTCGATGCTGGCGCTGGACGCCACCACGGGCAACGAGAAGTGGGTCTACCAGACCGTCCACAACGACCTCTGGGACTTCGACGTGCCGATGCAGCCGTCGTTCATCGACTTCCCCAAGGCTGACGGCACCACGGTTCCGGCGCTCGTCTTCGGCACCAAGGCCGGCCAGATCTGGGTGCTCGACCGCGCAACCGGCCAGCCGTTGACCAAGGTCGAGGACGTTCCGGTCAAGCCGGGCAACATCCCCGGCGAGCCATACTCGCCGACCCAGCCGAAGTCGGTCGGCATGCCACAGATCGGCGCCGACACGCTGACCGAGAGCGACATGTGGGGTGCGACCCCGTTCGACCAGCTGCTGTGCCGCATCGCCTTCAAGGGAATGCGTTATGACGGCCTCTACACGGTGCCGGACACGACGCTCTCGCTTGCCTTCCCGGGTTCGCTCGGCGGCATGAACTGGGGTGGCCTCTCCACCGACCCGACCACCAACACGATCTTCGTCAACGACATGCGCCTCGGCCTGTGGAGCAAGATGATTGCCGCCGCACCGAGCGACCAGGTCGCAAGCGGCGGTGAATCGGTCAACACCGGCATGGGCATCGTTCCGATGAAGGGCACGCCCTACGCGGTCGACAAGAACCGCTTCCTGTCGGCGCTCGGCATCCCATGCCAGAAGCCGCCTTTCGGCACGATGACTGCGATCGACATGACGACGCAGAAGATCAAGTGGCAGGTTCCGGTCGGGACCGTTCAGGACACCGGTCCGCTGGGCATCAAGATGGGCGCGCAGATGCCAATCGGCATGCCGACACTCGGCGGAACGCTTGCCACCCAGGGCGGCCTGGTGTTCATCGCGGGCACCCAGGACTATTACCTGCGCGCCTTCGATGCCTCCACCGGCAAGGAAATCTGGAAAGCCCGCATGCCAGTCGGCAGCCAGGGCGGCCCGATGACCTACAAGTCGCCGAAGACAGGCAAGCAGTATGTGGTGATCTCCGCCGGTGGCGGTCGCAATTCGCCTGACCGCGGCGACTACGTGATCGCCTACGCGCTGCCGAACTAAAGGTCAGTGAAAACCAACGAAAAGGGGCCGTTCACCGGCCCCTTTTTTGTGCAACGCAACTAATTGTCACATATCGTGCAAAAAACAGTGAAATGCCATCTGCGCCCTTGGCGATCCGGCATCGCGACTGCATAATGAGTTTCTGACGAGTATCGCGGCTATCGGCTACAGACTGTCCCGAACTTCGTAAGCACTTTGAACTGAAAGCAAGTCTGACGCGTTTTATCTCGCGAGCCGACACGTAGCGATCCCGTCCTCATCAACTGGCCGCGGGAGAGCAACATGCAGAAGAGCGAAAGCGACGTATTCGATCTATTTTCGGAGATCTATACGAACGCAGCGCAAGAAGAGCTAAGTCTCCAGGAATACCTCCTGGCCTGCCGTGATGACAAAAGACTATATGCCACCGCGCAGGAACGCATGGTCGAAGCCATTGGCGAACCTAAATTAATCGACACAAGTGCCGATGAGCGCCTTGGTCGCATCTTTTCCAATCGCACCGTCAAGATTTATCCCGCCTTCGCTGATTTCTATGGAATGGAAGACACGATCGAGCGCATCGTCGGGTATTTCCGATATGCCGCTCAAGGTCTCGAAGAGCGCAAGCAGATCCTCTATCTGCTCGGCCCCGTTGGTGGCGGCAAATCATCGCTGGCGGAGCGGCTTAAGAAGCTGATGGAACGCTTCCCGATCTACACGCTGGCGATCGACGGCCAGGTCAGCCCAGTGTTCGAATCCCCGCTTGGCTTGTTCCAGCCAGAGCGGATGTCCGATCTGCTGGAAGACAAGTATGGGATCGCCCGGCGGCGGCTGACCGGCCTGATCTCGCCGTGGGCGACCAAGCGCCTCGACGAGATCGGTGGCGACATCTCCCGTTTCAGCGTCGTCAAGTTGATGCCGTCGCGGCTGCGCCAGATCGCCATCGCCAAGACCGAGCCGGGAGACGAGAACAACCAGGACGTCTCGGCCCTCGTCGGCAAGGTGGATATCCGGCAGTTGGAGAACTACAGCCAGGCCGATCCCGACGCCTATTCCTACAGCGGCGGTCTCAACCGGACGACGCAGGGGTTGCTCGAATTCGTCGAAATGTTCAAGGCGCCGATCAAGGTCCTGCACCCACTTTTGACCGCCACCCAGGAGGGCAGCTACAACGGCACCGAGAATTTCGGCGCTTTCCCCTATCAGGGCATCGTCGTCGCCCACTCCAACGAATCCGAGTGGCAGCAGTTCAAGAACAACCGCAACAACGAGGCCTTCCTTGACCGCATCCTGGTCGTCAAGGTTCCCTATTGCCTGCGGGTGACGGAGGAGCGGCAAATCTACGAGAAGCTGCTGCGCGAAAGCGAGCTGGCAAAGAGCGCCTGCGCTCCGGAGGTTTTGGAAAACCTCAGCAGGTTCACCGTGGCGACACGGCTGATCCGCCATGAGAATTCGCCGCTCTATACCAAGATGCGGGTCTACGACGGCGAGAACCTCAAGGACACCGACCCCAAGGCCAAATCCGTGCAGGAATACCGCGATGTCGCCGGGGTGGATGAGGGCATGAATGGGATCAGCACCCGCTTTGCCTTCAAGGTTTTGTCTGAGACCTTCAACTACGACACCAAGGAGGTGGCCGCCGATCCCGTGCACCTCATGTATATTCTCGAGCAGGCGATCCGGCGGGAGCAGTTTCCCAAGGAGGTCGAGGCCAGCTATCTCGATTTCATCAAGTCGGAACTCGCGGCCCGCTATGCCGAATTCATCGGCCACGAGATCCAGAAGGCCTATCTGGAATCCTATAGCGAGTATGGCCAGAACCTGTTCGACCGTTACATTTCCTATGCGGATGCGTGGCTGGAGGACCAGGATTTCAAGGATGCCGATACCGGGCAGATCCTCAACCGCGAAATCCTCGACAGCGAGCTGTCGCAGATCGAAAAACCGGCCGGGATTGCCAATCCGAAGGATTTCCGCAACGAGGTGGTGAAGTTCACGCTGAGGGCGCGGGCGCGCAACGGCGGGCGCAATCCGGCATGGACGAGCTACGAAAAGCTGCGCGAGGTGATCGAGAAGCGGATGTTCGGACAGGTGGAGGATCTGCTGCCGGTCATCAGCTTCGGTTCGAAGAAGGACAGTTCGACGGAAAAGCAGCATGCCGAGTTCGTCCAGCGCATGACCGAGCGGGGCTACACGGCGCGCCAGGTTCGCAGGCTGGTCGATTGGTACATGCGGGTCAACAAGGCCGGTTGATGTTGCCGAAGCGAGGGCCAAAACGAGGGATTGGCGCATGCCGAATTTCATCGACCGCCGGCTTAACCCGAAGGACAAGAGCCTTGGCAACCGGCAACGATTCCTGACCCGCGCCCGCGAAGAGCTGAAGCGGACAATCAAGGATCAGATCAAGTCCGACAGGATCGTCGACGTGGACGCCGCTCACGGCGTGCCCATGCCGGCGCGCGGCGCCGGGGAACCGACCTTCCGTCCCTCCGCCAACATCGGCAACCGCGAGCACGTGTTGCCCGGCAACAAGGAGTTCTCCCCGGGTGATCGCCTGTCAAAGCCGGAAGGCGGCGCCGGTGGTGGTGGCGGGCATGGCTCCGGCGGCGGTGGCGGCGATGACGATTTCCAGTTCATCCTGTCGCGCGAAGAGGTGCTCGATCTCTTTTTCGAGGATCTCGAACTGCCCGACATGATCAAGCTGAATCTCAAGGAAACCGTGACGTTCAAGCCGCAGCGTGTCGGCTTCACTACATCAGGATCGCCGACCAACATCAATATAGGCCGAACCATGCGAAACAGCTTCGGGCGCCGCATGGCGCTGCAGAGGCCGAGCGAAAAGCAAGTGAAGGCAATCCTCGACGAGATTGCCGCTCTGGAAGCGGACGCCAACGGACCCACCTCGAACGCCCCGAAGCTGAAGGCATTGCGCGATGAACTGCAGGCCCTGGAGCGTCGCCGTCGCCGCATCTCCTATGTCGATCCGGTCGACGTCCGTTTCAACCGCTTCGAGCGCCAGCCAGTCCCGAACGCCAATGCGGTGATGTTCTGCCTGATGGATGTGTCGGCCTCGATGGGCGAGCGCGAAAAGGATCTCGCCAAGCGCTTCTTCGTGCTGCTGCACCTCTTCCTCAAGCGCCGTTACGAGCGGATCGACATCATCTTCATCCGCCACACCGACGAGGCGCGGGAGGTCGATGAGGAAACCTTCTTCTACAGCAAGCAGAGCGGTGGCACCGTGGTCTCGACGGCGCTGGAGGAGATGCAGCGGATCATCGAGGATCGGTATCCCGCCGACATGTGGAACATCTATGCCGCACAGGCCTCCGATGGCGACAACAGTAGCGGCGATTCCGAGCGGTGCGCGGCGCTGCTTCGCGGACAGCTGATGCGGCTCTGCCAGTATTATGCCTATGTCGAGATCATCGACGAGCGCGAGACGGAAATCTTCGGCACCACCGACAACGGCACCTCGCTGTGGCGGGCCTACCGGTCCGTCGATGAGGAAATCCCGAATTTTCACATGGCCCGCATCGCAAGGCCCGGCAATATCTACCCTGTCTTTCGCAAGCTTTTCACCCGGCAGGCCGGCGTTCGTACGCGTAACTGAGGAAAATACCGATATGGCGAAGCTTGCGGCAAGCTCAGAGCTTTTGTTTGACGGATCCGACTGGAATTTTGCGACGCTTTCCAGCGCCTACGAAGCGATCAAGGAGATTGCTCTCGACGAGATGGGGCTGGATGTCTACCCCAACCAGCTCGAGATCATATCCTCGGAGCAGATGCTTGATGCCTACTCGTCTGTCGGCATGCCGCTGATGTACCAGCACTGGTCGTTCGGCAAGCGCTTCATCTACGAGGACAATCTCTACCGCAAGGGGCATCGCGGGCTCGCCTATGAAATCGTCATCAACTCGAACCCTTGCATCACCTACCTCATGGAAGAGAACACCATGGCGATGCAGACGCTCGTCACCGCCCATGCCGCCTTCGGCCACAATCACTTCTTCAAGAACAACTATCTGTTCCGCCAGTGGACGGACGCGGGCGCCATTCTCGGCTACATGGATTTCGCCAAGAAATACATCAGCAAGTGCGAGGAACGGCACGGGGTGGATGCCGTCGAAGCCATTCTCGATTCGGCCCACGCGCTGATGGATCACGGTGTGTTCCGCTACCGCCGCCCGCCCCGCCTTTCCTCCGAAAAGGTGCGAGAACGCGCCCGCGAGCGGCTGGAATATGAGGAGCAGACCTACAGCGATCTCTGGCGAACCCTGCCGACCTCAGGCGAAATCAGGGATCCGGCCGAGGCTGAACGCAATGCGTCCGAGCGAAAGAAGGGGCTAAATCTGCCGGAGGAAAACCTCCTCTATTTCATTGAAAAGCACAGCCTCATCCTGGCGCCTTGGCAGCGCGAGATCCTGCGTATCGTCCGGATCATCGCTCAGTATTTCTATCCGCAACGTCAGACAAAGGTGATGAACGAGGGATGCGCGACATATGTGCACTACACCATCATCAACCGGCTGTTCGACAAGGGCATGATCAGCGAAGGAAACATGCTGGAACTGCTGCGCAGCCATTCCAACGTCGTCTTCCAACCCGGCTTCGACGATCCGCGCTACTCCGGTATCAACCCCTATGCGCTTGGCTTTGCGATGATGCAGGATATCGAGCGGATCTGCACCGAGCCGACAGACGAGGATCGCGACTGGTTTCCGTCGATCGCGGGCAACAGCGATCCCAAAGGCACGCTGCTCGACGCCTGGGCCAACCATCGCGACGAGTCTTTCATCCTGCAGTATCTGAGCCCGGCAATCATGCGCAAGTTCCGCCTTTTCAGGTTGTCCGATGCGGCGACCGACAAGTTCTGCGAGGTTTCGTCCATTCACAACGAGCGTGGCTATTCGGAAATCCGCTCCGCGCTTGCCCGCAGCTACGATGTCGGCGCCCGCCAACCTGATATTCAAGTCGTGGACGTCGATCTGCTTGGCGATCGACAGTTGCGGCTGAAGCACAGCATCAAGGACGGCCTGTTGCTCGAGGAAACCAGTCGCAACGAGACGCTCACACATGCCCGTCACCTCTGGGGATACGAGGTTAGCTTGTCGGGTATCGATAGCGCCACCGGCAAGGTTCTCTACGAGCATTCTACCGGCTGACATCGCAGCTGAGGTGTTCATTGCGAAGCATGACATTTCTAGCCCATCTCAACCTGACATACGCACAGCGCCGGTATTCGTGCGTACAAGCGACATGAGCATCGGGCCAATTGCAAACTCACCACGTTCCGTTTTACGCGTCAGATTTCTTAGATAGCCGCCGGCCGAGTTTATCTGCGGTGCGCGCTGCAGGATGCACGCCATGACGGTCGCGGCATTGTCAGGGCCCATGACTGCGCAGGCGTCCTGATAGGCGGATGGCGTGACCCCCAGCATGGATCTCACGACGATCGCAGCATTCATCAGATCACGCCAGCTGTTGACCCCTCCCCCTGGACCATAGGCAGCAATCTCGGGGCATGCCTGAAGCACTAGGCCCAACGGGAACGATTTGAGGTCGGCCTTTTGCGTTTGTGGCAGTGTCGTTGACTGAGCCGGCAGACGGTCAACCACATCGCTCATAGCTGGGAACGCGGTGAGCTCGACGGTAGGAGCGGTTTGATCCGTCGCAGATGAATTTTGGCGAGGTGTTTCGGTCTGATTTTGGGCAATCGTTCCAAGATCAAAATAAGATTCGGGATTAGAATTCTGTATGTGGCGCTCATTTTGATTGTGATTGGCGCTTAATTTTCTCAAATTAAGCTGAATATCCAGATGCTTAAGTACTTCCAGCCGCATACGCTCGATTGAATCGCACGTGGCTTGGAGTTCGGTCACGGTAGGCGAGCGTGGAACGCCCTCGACGAGGTCACGGAAAGCGTTGTGGGTTTGCGCCCACTCGCCCGGAACCTGATCGATAATTGCGGCCTCGATCAACTTCGCGATATCTCGACGCGAAAGGCTGATGCGCTCGCGGAGCCGTTGAACATTGAGCTTCTCGGCAACGACTTCAGCTGCGAGATGTTCGATTTCATCGGCGCGCGCAAGCAGTGGTGCGAGCGAAAAGCCGAACGCCTCGCGAATGGAACCGGATCTGTCCTTGCGGGCATAGCGCTTGCCATTGGGACTGTCCTTGCGCGTGAGAAGACCGGCCTCGACCAAGGCTGCCAGATGACGCCGAATCGTTTGCTCCGCCATTCCGTGTGACCGCAGCGATAACTGCATGTTCGACGGAAAGACGACGAGACCCGCCTCTTTCGATAATTCGTTCTGCGGGTAGAAACTCAGCAGTGCATTCAGAACAGCCAGCGCACGATCCGTGATCCCAAGCAACGGTTTGGCTTCACACAGCGCGCGATAGAGTTTCCACTTGTCGACTACCTGCCCAGGTTTGATTTGCTGTGCGCTGACCTGATGTGCGAGCATGCCAAGCGACATCGCCCGCCGCCCAAAGGGCGTCGTTACAAATTCACCTTCCATAACCTTCACCTTTTTCAAGGCAAAAGAAATCCGTCCACCAAAACGGTGCCAAAGACGCTTGACAGTGATTCGAGGAAGTGCGATTCTCTAGCTGCTAAACCAATGAGAAGAGCTTCCGCGACGGCAACGTTCGGGGGCTTTTTTCTTTTGCGGCTCTATCCTTTGCTTCTGTTGTCTACGGATTGCAGGAATTCGCCGTGCAGCGTCTCCATGCGATCATTGAGGAAATCGACGAAACTGGTGGGCACAGCTTTGGTAAAGCTGATGCGCGGACCAGATTTCGGATAACTGACAGTCGCCAGCAGGAAGCCGTTTGCACGGATTTCCGATGTTGGCGTGACTTCGGCAGCGACAGGCTTTGGTGCTTCCGTCTTCAAGGCAGCAAGCGCCACTGCGAAGCGATCGGCATCCGATCCCCGTCTGACCTCGGCAAGTGCTTCTTGCACACACTCGGTGGCGTCAGGACGGGCGAGGAATATATCGACAAACTCGATCCACCGACGGCGGCCGACATCCGGTGCTGAACCGATGACAAGCATCGTTGTGCGCGGAATTGCCGAAGCGATCCGCAACATTTCCGAGATGTGCGACTTGCCGGTTGCGAGCGAGGCGGAGATTACGTCGCGCTTATAGCCAGCCTGTTCCTGCGATAGCGCGAAGGCACATTTTTCGATGAAGGACAGATCGTTCCGGTTGGCGTTCTCTTCGCCCTGGAAGACGATCGCCTGCTCGTCATCAAGTTCACGGACGATGGCGCGGAACTTCAATCCAAGCTTCTTGGCAGCTGCCAGTCTCCGGCGACCGAAAACGATCTGGTAGGGCTTTGGACCGCCCTTGTGAGGACGGATGAGGCCAGGAACGATCTGGCCGCGCTCGCTGATGGATGCGGCGATGTCCTCGATGGCACTGTCGTCATAAGCACCGTCGAAGCGGTCCGGTATTGTTGATGGTGCAACATCATCCGGATCGACATCGACAATGTGATCGCCGTCCTTGAGGAGGCGATCGAGAACTTCGCCCTTCTCCTGAATCTGGCGCACGCCGGCAGCCACCTTCAGAAGATGCGGAGATGTGGTCTTGGCCTGCGGCGGTGTTGCAGCCGGCTGGTCAAGCTGGCCCAGCACATTGGCAAACATGCCTCGAGAGTCTTTCCGGCTCATTCACGCCCCCATGCATTCCAGAGTAGCTTTTCGATCTCCGCATTCGATGCGTTGATCGATTCCATGGCGCGATCATAGGTCTTCGGTGCTGAAAACCGCGAACGCTGCACTTCGTACAGGCTCTGCTTCCATGTCAGCGCATCTGCAACGGCCGTCGACTTGGTCACCATGTTCAACAGCAGATCGTCGCCGAAAACCTGACGCATGAGCGCAGTCATGTTGGCCTGCGGATGATCGTTCGCCTCGAACTTTGTCACCAGGAACTTTGCAAAGTCCCATTGTGCCGAAGCACCCATGTCGCTGAGGATCTGCATGTAGGAGGATGCAAGCTCGAGGAACTTTCCGGTGGAATCGACATCAAGCATATGCGCCGGCACCGGGATGATAACGGCAGTCGCTGCGGTCAGCGAAGAGAGCGTCAGAAAGTTCAGCGAAGGCGCCGAATCCATCAGGATCACGTCATAGTCGCCCGAGACCTGTTCAAGTGCCTGCGATACGCGAAGGAGGAAGCTGGTGCCTCCATTCTTGCGCATCTCGAGCGCGACGGCGGTTTCGAATTCAGTCAGATCGAGACCAGCGCAGATGACGTCGAAGCCCGCGATGTGCGTCTGGTGGATGAGCGAGCGGGTGGGCTTCGGGTCGTCGAAGCGGATAGCCGCATACAAGGTTTCGTCTTCGCGCGGGTTGAAGTGGGGTAGATTGCCATGAAGACTTGTCAGCGATGCCTGTGGATCGAGATCGACCGCCAGCACGCGGTAGCCCTTGAGGGCAAGATAGTGACCGAGGTGAATCGTCGTCGAGGTCTTGCTAGAGCCGCCTTTGAAATTAGTGACCGCCAGGATCTGGCATTCCTCACTTTCAGCGCGTCGTGGGTTCATCCATTTCTTGCGGCCTTTTTCGGCGAGCGTCATGCGAAGTTCAAGAATCTGTTCTAGGGAATACATCCGGCGGCCGTTCGATGAGGTCTCCGGTGCAGGACCTTTCTCTTTGACGACGATCTGGCGGATATAAGCCTCGGAGACGTCGAGCAGCGATGCGACTTCTGATGACGTGAACTTCCGCATTTCCCTGCGGGCGTCCGGTGGATATTGTGCCATCGATAGATTTTGCAATGCGAGTTCCAGCTTGCTGGAGAAGCTCTGCATGAAGTCGAGGCTGCTTAGGTGCCGGTTCACGATTCTATCCTCAATTCGGGTTCATTATTCTAAGCGCCGGGATGGTTAACCCTGAGTTAACCGGCCTGTTGTTTCGCCAAAAAACGATAATTCGCCCTTTTTGCGTAGTTGAAGAAGTAGCTTGATTCGCGAGTCGCTGCAAATTGGCTTGTTCCCCGCGGGGAACTGCGATTTTGAGGCTGACCAAGGCTGCGACCGGTGATCCGTTCCCCGCGGGGAACGTCTTTGAGTGAGACCGCTCGGATCACGAGATCGCGCCCTGCGCATGTCGCTGCCGCAGTGGGCGCAGGCACGCTAGCACGAGCCCGATCGTTTGTCGTTCGTTTTGGACTGCCCTAGCCCGTCGCGGCAGCGTTGCGTTCGTCGGGACCGACTATCTTGGTTAGGGACGCGATGGAATTGCCGAAGCCGAGCCGACAGATGCCTCAACGATAATCACCTGCGTCAGCCCCGCGGCTTTCGAAATTCGGCCGCAGGCATCGCTTATCGACATCCTTGATAGCTGTAGCCAGAGCGCGGGATCCGCTCTGGGGCACCTCTTAGTTGCCGACGAAGAAGAATATAGCGGGTAGGCGGCGCGGGAGGTGGTGGAAACCGCACCGGTTCAATGGCAACTCCCGCGCCAGATTATCGTAGCCATCCTGCCAGCTGTTCCTCATGACGATGCGTGATCGTTGTTCAACTCTTGGAATCCTTGCACTCGGTCACAGCCATTCAACACAGTGCCGGCCGAATCCCTTCGGCAATCCAAAGGTGTCGCGTCCCCGATATGAATATCGGTGTGCTCGGTTCTCGCAACCATCAGGGAAATCTTCGACGTCGCGGTGATCGGGCTCAGTCGCCCCTCGCCTGCTCCTCTCGCTGTCTCTCCGACTTCACCGCCTCAAACCAAATTGATCCTTGTGCCAGAGTTCAGCCGCTCCCGTTTTTCCGGGAACCAAGAGTGTCGGTCGGTTTCACGAGGTGCTGCGAAAGAACGCGGCAATGCGACACGTTATCGATCGGCGTACAGCTGGCGCTCCTAGACGCTAACAGGTTGCAGCGATCAGGAGCTCATTCCGCACTGTCGCTACCGCCTGGGGGGCTCGCTGCGGGTTCTCGGGCCTTTGGTTGCTTGCCTCGGTCCCCGGTTGACGATGCTCACGGCTGCCCCTGACGTTGCGATTTCGAGGAGGTAGCCGAAGCGAAAGCCATGTGACGAAATATGTTGCGGATCGAGGCCGGCTTTTTCGGCGCGGGCTTTGACGATCAGGTTGACCGATTGCGGGGTGAGCGCACGCCGTGAGACATTGCCCCACTGATCGACTTTTCGAAACAGCGGCCCACTGACGATCCCGGCCTCCCCGGTCCAATTCAACAGTGCCTGAGCCGGTTTGCCTGTGACAACCACTGTCTGCCGTTTCTCCGCACTGCCAGTTCTCACAGTCAGGCGAGGGCGCCGCTTTGCCACTGCGGCGGTCCGGGTTGTGTCGATCAGAAGGTCGTCTACGCGTAGCGCGGCAAGCTCGGCGCGACCCCTGCCACCCACTGCGGCGGCAAGCGAGAGCAGTGCTCTGTCGCGGAGATCTACGAGATCGCCCTTGGTGCAGGTCTTCAGCAAGCGCTTCAGTATTTCCGGTGTGATCGCGGTGGCACTCATCTTGAGTTGCGATTTGTCGGCTGGCGCAATGGCGAGCTTGAGCTTGCCTTTCACCGCCGCACCGTCGAAGGCGCCGGAAAGTCCGCGGCACTTTGTGATCAACGACCAGCTTGCCAGACGCCGGCGCACGGTTCCGGGTGCGTGCTGAGCGGCGCCCTTGATCAGCTTTTTCCCACGCAGTTGTTCCTCGACATATACCGGCATCGCCTCACGGGCTCCGGCGGTATCTGACGATGGCTGCCGCAGATGATGGGAGACAAAGGTCAGCAGCAGATCTTGCGGCGCAGGCCAAGGCAGGGGCGCGTCTGTCGTCGCACGGCACCACGCTTGGATATAAGCAAGATCCGCTGCCACTGCGCGTAAGGTGTTTGGCTTTCCACCCTCGTCGGATAGCTTTCGCAATATCGCCGCGTCTTCGTCGCTGAGTAGCAAAGCGAGCTGATCGCGGCGCTGGAATGGAAAAATGGCGTCGAGCGCATCCAGTTTTTCGGCACGAAGCAACGCCTTTTCATCCAATCCTGTGATGGCTTCTAGCGGCGATTTTCTCATTT
Source organism: Hyphomicrobiales bacterium (assembly GCA_900470805.1). Taxonomy (GTDB): domain Bacteria; phylum Pseudomonadota; class Alphaproteobacteria; order Rhizobiales; family Rhizobiaceae; genus Rhizobium. Next base: position 56,157 of record UCCA01000037.1, read on the forward strand.
TGTCTGGTCTTCCGGCGTGTGCACAAGCCCGGTTTATCGATTCTGCGACTCGACATCTATAACTATCGATAATCACAGGAAATCCACGTCAAAAATAGGAAATATGGGCTGCGGAAGAGAAGTGCTGATTAACTTCTTCAAGCGGATAATATCATTTTTTTACAATGATATATGGAAGCTGATTATTCTATAAATCTGACTGTATCCGAGCCTTTTGCGCTTGCAAAAAACATAACAATCTTTGGGCGGAACCGCAACACCCGCCGAGGCTCGTTCGCGCGCACACGGCAATCTTGATGTTCTCGTGGGAGCGCGCGCTTCGCTCCGAATGTCAAATGTCGGCGCGAGGCGGTTACGCTATCGCCAAGATTTTCTGATGAGCCTCTCTCGCATCCGATGCCGTTAAGGTGCTAGCGTCCGACAAAAGAAGAATGCGGGAGCGATGTGATGACAAGGAAGACGTTGGCGGAATGGCGGGCGCTGGCCGAGAAGGAACTGAAGGCCTCTCCTGAAACGCTGATCTGGAAAACGCCCGAGGGCATCGACGTTAAACCGCTCTACACCGAGAGCGATCTTGAGACCACAGAGCATCTGGGATCATTGCCGGGCTTTGCGCCGTTCACCCGCGGTCCACGCGCAACCATGTATGCCGGGCGAGCCTGGACCATCCGGCAATATGCCGGCTTCTCGACGGCAGAGGCATCCAACGCTTTCTACCGCAAGGCGCTCGCCGCGGGGCAGCAGGGGGTCTCCGTCGCCTTCGATCTCGCCACCCATCGCGGTTACGACAGCGATCATCCGCGCGTGGTCGGCGATGTCGGCAAGGCAGGCGTGGCGATCGACAGTGTCGAAGACATGAAGATCCTGTTCGAGGGCATTCCGTTGGACAAGGTCTCTGTCTCCATGACCATGAACGGCGCGGTCATCCCGATTCTTGCAAGCTTCATCGTCGCCGGCGAGGAGCAGGGTGTGTCGCGCGCGGCGCTTTCCGGCACCATCCAGAACGACATTCTCAAGGAGTTCATGGTCCGCAACACCTATATCTACCCGCCCGAGGCGTCGATGCGGATCGTTGCAGATATCATCCAGTATACTGCCCGCGAAATGCCGAAGTTCAATTCCATTTCCATTTCCGGCTATCACATGCAGGAGGCGGGAGCGACGCTGGTGCAGGAACTGGCGTTCACGCTGGCCGACGGTCGCGAATATGTCAGGGCGGCGCTTGGCAAGGGACTGGATGTCGACGACTTTGCCGGACGCCTGTCCTTCTTCTTCGCGATCGGCATGAACTTCTTCATGGAGGCCGCCAAGCTGCGGGCGGCCCGGCTGCTGTGGACGCGTATCATGCAGGAGTTCCAGCCGCAGAAACCCCAGTCGCTGATGCTGCGCACGCACTGCCAGACATCAGGCGTATCGCTGCAGGAGCAGGATCCCTACAACAATATCATCCGCACTGCGTTCGAAGCGATGTCGGCCGTGCTCGGCGGAACGCAATCGCTTCATACCAATTCCTTTGACGAGGCGATCGCCCTGCCGACCGAGTTTTCCTCGCGCATTGCCCGAAACACCCAATTGATCCTGCAGCACGAGACCGGCGTCACCAACGTCGTCGATCCGCTGGCGGGTTCCTATTATGTCGAGAGCCTGACGCAGGAGCTTGCCGACAAGGCCTGGGCGCTGATCGAGGAGATCGAGACGCTGGGCGGCATGACCAGAGCCGTGAACGACGGATTGCCGAAGCGGCTTATCGAGGAGGCGGCAACACGACGGCAGGCGGCCGTGGACAAGGGCGACGAAGTCATCGTCGGCGTCAATAGATACAGGCTGGAAAACGAAGAGCCTATCGACATCCTGGAGATCGACAACAGCGCGGTCCGCAGCGCGCAGGTCACGCGCCTGGCGGAAACCAGGCGCCGGCGTGATAGCGCGGACGTCGACGCGGCCCTTGCTCGCCTGACCAAGGTGGCCAAGACGGGCGAGGGTAACCTGCTTGCCGCGGCTGTGGATGCCGCGCGCGCGCGCGCCACCGTCGGCGAGATTTCGGATGCGATGCGATCGGTCTTCGGCGACCACGCGGCTACACCCGAGGTGATCAAGGACGTCTATGGCGAGGCCTATCGCGACGAGCCGGAGCTTGCTGCTCTGCGCACGCGGATGAGCGGGATTTCGGCCACGCTCGGCCGGACGCCAAAGATCATGGTCGCGAAACTCGGCCAGGACGGCCATGATCGCGGCGCCAAGGTGATCTCGTCGGCATTCGGCGATATCGGGTTCGACGTGCTGGCCGGCCCACTCTTTCAGACGCCAGAGGAGGCTGCCGCGCTCGCCGTTGCCAACAGGGTTCATGTGATCGGTCTATCGTCGCTCGCTGCCGGTCATAAAACATTGGCGCCGCAGTTGGTCGAGGCACTCAAGGCGAATGGCGCACAGGACATCATTGTCATCGTCGGCGGGGTCATTCCGCGGCAGGATTACAGCTTCCTGATGGAGCACGGCGTGGCTGCCGTTTTCGGCCCGGGCACGAATGTTGTCGATGCCGCGAATTCGGTACTTGACCTCATCGAGGGAAAACGGCGAAATCACTAGACATATCTGGTTATATCCAGTTGACTGATGGCACGTGATTGTCGTCTTATAAGTGTCATGGATCAGCCAATTTCCAGACGCCGACGCGGCTGATGGCAAGCGCTTGCCCGATGAAAATCAAAAGGCCGTAAAAATGCGCGGTTATGAAAATTAATTTCACGGTTTCAACTTTTTCCGTGATTCGTGTTGACGAGATCGAATTTTTGTCTCAACTTGACGAAAATAAATTACGTAAATGGGAACGAGAATAGCATGAAAGTGGGAATTATCGGGCTAGGATTCCGCCTCGGCTACCTTGGCTACGTCTTCAAGTCTGTTGACGAGAGCTTCGAGATCGTCGGTTACGTCGATCCTGAGCCCGCAGGTTTGCCTGGTCTGGTCGAAAAGGGTATTTCCGTCGGCAAGGCCTACGCCTCCCCACAAGAGCTGATCGCCAACGAGAAGCTCGATCTGCTGATGATCGGCTCGCCCAACCTCTTCCATCTCGAGCATATCCGCATCGGCCTCGAGGCTGGGCTCAAGGTGTTCTGCGAAAAGCCGATCGTCACGACGATCGGCGAAAGCATCGAGCTCGCCCATCTGATGGCGAAGTTCGGCCATGAGCGTCTGATGGTCGGCCTGGTGCTGCGCTATTCACCACTTTATCGCGACCTGCAGGCTGTTCAGGCCGCCGGCAATCTCGGGCAGATCGTTTCGATCGAGGCGTCCGAGCACATCGAGCCCTATCACGGCGCCTTCTTCATGCGCGACTGGCGACGCTATGAGCGCTACTCCGGCAGCTTCATGCTGGAGAAATGCTGCCACGATCTCGACCTCTACAATGGCATTGCCGGCGCAAGGCCGGAACGGGTCGCCAGTTTCGGTGGTCGCAAGAGCTTCACGCCTGACAACGATCCCGCGCGCGAAGGCATCAACGATCTCGAGCTGTTCCATCGCAAGCCGAGCGGCTGGATGGGGTCGGACAAGGTGTTCGACAGCGATGCCGACATCATCGACTACCAGGTCGCGATCGTCGAATACGCTAACGGCGTCGGCATGAACTTCCATACCAATCTCAACGTTCCCGACCAGTTCCGCCGCTTCGCCATCATGGGCTCGCGCGGGATGGCGGAAGGCGACTTCGTCCGCGGCTATCTCGATGTGCACGAACAGCTGACCGGCAAGAAGGTCGTCGAGAACAAGTACGTCGCGACGGAGCTTTCGCAGCATTACGGCGCCGACGAACAGATGGCGATCGACCTGCTCGGCAGCGTTCGCACCGGCACCGAACTGCCAGTATCGACGCTTAATGCGCTCGAGGCCGGCATTCTTGCCCTGTCCATGGACGAGGCGCGGATCAAGAAGACGATTGTCGATCTGCGTCCGATATGGGACAGGTTCGACGAGGCGCTCCACGCAAGAGCGGCTTGAGGAGGGCGGCAGGATGAATGTTCAAAGAAGCACGGTCATCTTCGCCTGGATATTGCTTCTCCCGGCAGTCCTCTACGTCACCGTGATCGTTGCCTACCCGCTGGTCGATACCTTCATCCTCTCCTTCACCGACGCGTCGCTGAAGAGAACGACCAACTGGGTCGGCTGGGCCAACTATTCGAAGATCTTCAACGCGACATTCGCCGAGGTCATCATCCGGACCTTCGTCTGGACGTTCTTCTCCGTCTCGATCAAGATGATCATCGGCGTGTTCGGCGCCACCATGCTGAATTCGGCCGTGCCGGGCAGGGCGCTGTTTCGCGTGCTGACCATGCCGCCCTGGATCGTGCCGATGGCAATCGGCATCTTCATGTGGGGCTGGATGTACAACGGCCAGTTCGGGATGATCTCGGGCATGCTGCAGCGGTTCGGACTGGCGGATTCGCCGGTGGCGTTCCTGGCGCAGGGCTCGACGGCGTTCTGGGCGACCATCATCACCGACGTCTGGATCGGCGTGCCGATGGTGACGCTCTACATGCTGGCGGCGATGCAGGCGATCCCTCAGGATCTCTATGAAGCCGCCTGGACGGATGGCGCCGGCCGGTTCTACCGTTTCCGCCGCATCACCATGCCGCTGATCGTGCCGTCGATGATCACCATGTCGATGCTGTCGCTGATCTCGACCTTCAACTCGTTCGACATCATCTGGATCCTGACGCGCGGCGGTCCGAGTGGCGAGACGACGACGATGATCATCGATACGTATCGCACGGCGATCGGTTCGAACAAATACGGTGAGGGTGCCGCCCGCGCCGTGCTGATCTGCATCTTCCTGTCGATCTTCTGCGTCTGCTACTTCCGGCTGACCAGCCGCCTTTCATCAGGAGACAAGCGATGAAACAGCCACAGCTGATCAATCGGTACACATGGTACGAGATCATCGGCATCTATGCCGGCATCCTGGTGTTCCTCACCTTCGTGCTCGCTCCCTTCGTCGAAGGCTTCCTGGTCTCGCTGAAGCCGCTTAGCCAGCTATTTTCGTCGCCCTACCGCTTCATTCCCGAAAACGGTTCGTTCGAGGCGTATCGGACGATGTGGATCAGCGTGCCGGGCTTCGCGCGCTATATCTTCAACTCCTTCTTCATCTCGACGATCGTGACCGCCGTCGTGCTGGTGCTTGTCATTCCGGCCTCCTACGCCTTTGCCCGCTTCGAGTTCAAGGGTGCGGGACTGCTGCTCGGCGCGTTTCTCGCGGTCAACATGTTCTCGGGCGCCGTGCTCCTCATTCCGCTGTTCCGGCTGATGCGCACGCTTGGGCTGCTCAATACCTATTTCGCCATCATGGTCCCGGGCGTAGCCTTCCTGATCCCGTCGGCGATCTGGCTGCTGCGCACCTACATGATGCGTATTCCCAAGGAGCTTGATGAAGCGGCATTCGTCGACGGCGCCAGCCACTTCTACACGCTGCGCCGTGTCATTCTGCCGATCGCCATGCCGGGGATCACTGTTGTCGCTATCACGACCTTCATCGGCTCCTATGCGCAGCAGTTCATCTTCGCCCTGACCTTCAATTCCAAGACCGAATACGCGCCGTTGCCCGTCGGGCTGTTCGCTTATTTCGGCCGACAGGAAGTGGTGTGGAACGAGCTGATGGCGGCAAGCTTCGTCGGCATCGCGCCGGCGATGATCGTGATTTTCTTCCTTCAAAGGTATCTCGTCAGCGGTCTGACCGCCGGCGCGGTGAAACAGTAAGTCGATACGTCAACAACCAGAGAAAACGGGAGCTAAAAAAGTGACGATTCAACTCAAGACCGGGCTCATCGCCCTTGCCCTGCTCGGCTCGACCGCGCTCGGAACGATGACCGCACATGCCGCTGACAAGGAGATCAGCTGGATCTATTGCGGCGACAAGATCGACCCCATCCATGAGAAGTACATCAAGGAATGGGAAGGCAAGAATGAAGGCTGGAAGGTTGCCGTGGAGGTTGTCGGCTGGGAGCAGTGCCAGGACAAGGCCACGACGCTCGCCGCAGCAGGCACGCCGGTCGGTATGGCTTACGTCGGCTCGCGCACGCTGAAGGAATTCGCCCAGAACGAGCTGATCGTTCCAGTGCCGATGACCGACGAAGAGAAGAAGACCTACTACCCCAACATCGTTGACACCGTCACTTTCAACGACACCCAGTGGGGCGTGCCGGTCGCATTCTCGACCAAGGCCCTCTACTGGAACAAGGATCTCTTCAAGCAGGCTGGTCTCGACCCGGAAACACCGCCGAAGACCTGGGCTGAAGAAATCGCCGATGCCAAGCAGATCAAGGAAAAGACCGGCATCGCCGGCTACGGCCTTCCTGCCAAGACCTTCGACAACACCATGCACCAGTTCATGCATTGGGTTTACACCAACAACGGCAAGGTCATCGACGGTGACAAGATCACCATCGACAGCCCTGAAGTGCTCGCAGCGCTGCAGGCCTACAAGGACATCACGCCTTACTCCGTCGAAGGCGCTACCGCCTACGAACAGAACGAAATCCGCGCCATCTTCCTCGATGGAAAGGTCGGTATGATCCAGGCGGGTTCGGGCGCTGCTGCCCGCCTCAAGGACACCAAGATCAACTGGGGTGTTGCTCCGCTGCCGCTCGGCCCTTCGGCCAAGGGTGAAGGCACGCTGCTGATCACCGACAGCCTTGCCGTCTTCAAGGGCACTGGTGTCGAGGACAAGGCGATCGAATTCGCCAAGTTCATCACCTCGCCGGGCCCTCAGGGCGAATACGAACTTCAGGGCGGCGCCGGCCTCACGCCTCTGCGTCCGTCGGAAAAGGTTGACGAATTCGTCAAGGCCGATCCGTCGTGGAAGCCGTTCATCGACGGCATCAAGTTCGGTGGTCCCGAGCCGCTCTTCACCGATTACAAGGGTTTCCAGAACTCGATCATCGAGATGGTCCAGTCCGTCGTGACAGGCAAGGCCGAACCGGCTGATGCCCTCAAGAAGGCTGCTGGCGAAATCGAAGCGTTCAAGTAAGCCTTTGTTGAGGATCGCGGGCGCAACACCCGCGATCCTTTTATTATCGAGTGCAAGCGCCGCGAGCGGCGGCGACCGGAGACAGGTTTTGGGACAGCTTTTCCTCAACAAGGTTCAGAAATTTTACGGTGACTTCGAGGTTCTGAAGAGCGTTCAGCTCGACGTGAAGAACGGCGAATTCGTCGTGTTCGTCGGCCCCTCCGGCTGCGGCAAGTCTACGTTGCTTCGCATGATCGCCGGCCTCGATGAAACGTCGGCGGGCGACATCGTCATCGACGGCGTCCGTGTCAACGACCTTCCACCCGTGAAGCGCGGCATCGCCATGGTGTTCCAGTCCTATGCGCTCTATCCGCATATGACCGTCTTCGAAAACATCGCCTTCCCGCTGCGCGTCGAAAAGATGGAAGAGGAGAAACTGAAGGCCAAGGTCGAGAATGCGGCACGCATCCTGCATCTCGATCAGCGCCTGCAGCAGAAACCCGGCATGCTGTCGGGTGGCCAGCGCCAGCGCGTTGCCATCGGCCGCGCGATCGTGCGCGAACCGAAGATCTTCCTGTTCGACGAACCACTGTCCAACCTTGACGCTGCGCTGCGCGCCGACATGCGCATCGAACTTGCGAAACTTCACCGCCAGCTGAAGGCAACGATGATCTACGTCACCCACGACCAAGTCGAGGCGATGACGATGGCGGACCGGATCGTTGTTCTGAATGCCGGCGATATCGCCCAGACGGGCGCTCCGCTCGAGCTTTACCACAAGCCCGCCAACATCTTCGTAGCCGGCTTCATCGGCAACCCGAAGATGAACTTCCTGCCGGTCACCTGCACGGCCATCAGCGATGCGGGCCTTACCGTTGATTACAAGGGCCAGACATTGACCGTTCCGGCCACGCCGCGCCCAGACGCCGTCGGCCAGACGCTGACGCTCGGCGTCCGTCCGGAGCATATCCATCTCGCATCTGGTGACATATCGCTGACCGTCGTGCCAAGCGTCATCGAGCGCCTCGGCGCGCAGACGGTAGCCTACGCGTCGCTCGACGGCGAAGCCGAAAACTTCTGCGCTACCTTGCCGGGCAGCGTTGGTGTTCGACCGGAACAGCCGCTACTGGCCGGTATCAACGCGGTCGATTGCCATCTGTTCGACGAAGCCGGTATCGCCTTCGAGCGCCATGTCGAGCTGACCGATATCGACATGACGCTGCTGGCACCGACAGCCCTCGCGTAATTGCGAGCGCTGTCGAAACTCGATCAGCGCGACAGGAAATTATAGAACAGCGCGTTGGCCGGGTAGGCGTAGGCACCCCGGTCGACGATGCCGTGACGATACATGCAGTTACGAAGCGCCGTGACATGCCACAGGCTGCCGGCATCGGGTGAGCCCCGTCGGACCGCCTCCTGCTCGCAGTAAGGATAGGTGCGGTCGAACCGTATCTGCAGGGTTGGATCGGAATCGATCCGGACACCTGAGTAGGTCTGCCACTGAGCCGGTGCTTCGGCTGCGGATATGCATGCCAGGCTTGCCGCAATTCCCAATGCAATCTTGATTTTCATTAAATGATCTCCCAGACGAAAAACGCGTCGCATCCTTAAGATGCGGCGGTCGAGCTGAACGTCAAGCCCGACCAAAGCCGCAAGCGTTTGGGGCTGTTTGTGCCGGTTCAAACCCAGTGCCAGATCGCGGTAATTCCTGAAAACTGCCAATCAAACGGCAAGGATTTCCCGCTTATGATGCTCAATAAGCGTGGTTTCATGCGCTTAGTATAAATTGCGACTTTCTCAGTAAAATCACGGCCGCTGATGATGCATCTGACTTCGCTGACCGAACTGTTTGCGTATTTTGGCATATCCATGCATTATTGCTAAATAATATACGTCGCGTCCGGCCATGAGGGTGGTGGATTTGGTGAGCGAAACGTCAGGGCTGCGGTTTAATTCTCTGCGCCTGCAGGGGCATTATCGTCGGATCCTTTGGGCGCTGTTGCTTATAGCGTTGATGACAGCGGGCACTCTTTCGGCGGTAGGAACAGGCGTAATCAGCGATGTGATGGGGCGCTTCGCCGGCCCCACACTTGAAGAAGAAGTGAACCGATCCACCGTGCCGCCCGAACCTGTCCAGCAAAGCACGCTCCTGCCTGTCATGCCGAAGCTGGCATCAACGCGGCTGATAGAGAACCCGCAGCCGGATGTCGCCAGCCAGTTCGTTCAGATGTGGCGTGTTTCTGGTCCCGAGATTTGCAGTGCGCTGCGCGAGGCGGGCATTGAAACCAGCGAGTGGCGGACCGCGTCGATGCGCAGCACCACCTACGAATGCTACTTTCAACGCGTCTACAAACAGACCGAGGCGCGTCCGCTCAGTTCCACCTTTGTGAAGATAAAGGGCAATGCGCGCGGCGACGTCTTCGAGATAAGAGGCAAGATACTCGGTCCCAAGACGGCGGATGACGGAAGCCTCGATCCCGCGCTGATGCGCCTTTTCGAGACCATGGTGCATCAGGTTCGCTGGAGCGATCTCCAGGAGACCCTGGCACCCATCAGGGGCCTGCATGATGTGGAATACCGGCGATATGGCGCATACTTTAGCTTCAGCCGCGACGATACCAGCGAGAATGGCTTCAATTTCGCGCTAAATCTAGGCGCAAGCCCCGGACCCCAGACGCGGACGCGGCAGTATTTCACACCGGATCGCTGGGCCCGCGTGCCTGATCCGCCGATCTCCGCCGCGCTGCCAACCGCCTTCCGGCAAGCATCGCGGTAGCCGCGACGTTCCTACCAGACCAGCCCACGTGCGGCGACGTCCTCGACCCGCGTCACCACCCCGTCGCGATGAAAGACCATTGTGTCGAAGAGGTTCGAGACAACGCAGGTATGGTTGGGGATGATGCGGATCTTGTCGCCGATCTCCGGACGCTTGCCTTCGCACTTCGACAGGTCGATGACGCCATGCTCTTCCGAGAGGCCGGTGATGACGGCCATGGGATAGCCCACCACCTGCCCGTAATCAGTAAATCCAAGGAGATCGGAGGTCAGCGCCTTCGAGCCGGCGTCGATGACGGCGCGGTCGGCGGTCGGACGGGACACAACGGTGGCCAGCACATGCATGGCGCAGTCGTTTTCACCACAGTGGCCGGCCCGCACCATGGAGCGGTCGTTGTAGATATAGGTGCCGGCGCGATGCTCGGTGGCCGCGGGAACCAGGTGCGCCTCGAACAGGCTCGGTGAGCCGCCATTGCTGACGATCGGGCATCCGATGCCTTCGATGTTCAGCAGCGAGAGCGTCTCTGTCAGGAATGCCTGTACTTCGGCCGCGGCACCGGGTTTCGGGTAGTTCAGCAGGCCGGCGAACGTCAGGCCCGGCGCCAAATCAATCCGTTTTGCGAGGGCCGTGGCTTGCTCAGGCGTCTGCACGCCGCAGCGTCCGCCACCGGTGTCGCATTCCACCAGCACCGCCAGCGGCTTGCGCGTCGCAAAATATCCGGAAAGCCCATCGACCGTGACGGTGCTATCGGCCACCACCTTGAGCCCACTGATGCACTCGTTGAGCGCCGCCAGCCGCGCGAGTTTCTCCGCGCCGATGATGTTAAAGGTGATCAGGATGTCCTCGAAACCGGCGGCGGCAAACACCTCCGCCTCGGTGATCTTCTGGCAATTGATGCCTTTGGCCCCGGCGGCAACCTGTTGCGCCGCCAGCGCCGGAATCTTGTGGGTCTTGATATGAGGCCGAAAATTCAGACCGTGCTTGTCCATGTAGGCCTGCGTGCGGGCAATATTGGCCGCCAGCCGGTCTTCGTCGATGATCGGCCGAGGCGTCGAAAGGTCGCCGATCGTGTCGCCAGCCTTGGCGACGACGGCAAATGGACTGTTGTGCATGTCACGCTGCTCCGCGTTCGGTGACGTGAGGGTCGGCGATCATTGGCCAGATATCCTTGCGCGCGCGGCGATAAGGCGTCTTGGCCGGGTTGTTGGGGTAGGGGGTTCCGGCAGCGCAATATATGATATCGGAGGCGATCTTCGAAAACGACGCAAAGAAATGATTGGTGGACTTGATCACCAGGATTTTCTTGGCTGTCGGATCGATACCCATCACGGAAAATAGGCTGGGGTCGAAACTCTGTGCGCGGGTCGAGTTCAAGATAATGTCGATGCCATCGAGCACGATATGCGCGGCGTCGCCGAATGGCGCGAAGCTCTCGCCGAAGCGCATTTCGGCGTTTGGCACGACCCTGACCACCTTGACGAAACCGTCAATCGGGTTGCCGGTGCCCGGCGCCGACTTGGCGCCGAAGCGCAGCGGGATTTCAGCGCCTTCACCAGCGGCCATGCAGATCTGTACCGCCATCGGATCCCAGATCGTGCCGATCGCCGTATCAGTCACCCCGCGCGCCAGCAACTCGCCGAGCAAAACGGTGGCATCGCCTGCCGTGCCGCCGCCGGGGTTGTCCCACATGTCGGCGATCACGACCGGCCAGGCCGTCGCTGCCAATGCTTCCGTCACCGCCTGCTTCTCGTCGATCTGCGGCATCATGAAGGTGCCGCGTTTGGCAAACAGCTCCATGCCGAGGTCGCGCGCCAGCGCGTCACCCCTGTCCTTGCGATCGTTGGTGACGACGAGGAGCTTGGTGCCCATCTCAGGAACGTCGCCGGCCATGAAACCATGGATGACGGAAATCGAGAGAACATCCGCATCCTCTTTCTCGATCCGCATGATCTTGTCGACAAAGGAGCGCATCGGATCGCGGGAAGTCGGAAACACGTCGATCATCCGGCAATCGAAGACGGACATGACCGGCTTGACCCGGCCCTCCAGCGTATCGATCGCAATCCGCCAGAGATCCTCGGCTCGATCGACGAAGTCGGTATGTGGAAATTCCTTGAAGTAGACAAAGACATTGGCGGCGTCGAAGCGCTTGGCCGTCAGGTGGCTGTGCGGGTCGAGTTCGGCAAAGACGGGAACATCGGGTCCGACAATCTCGCGCACGCGGACGAGAAGATCGCCTTCGGTGTCCTCGTAGCCGGCAGCGACCATCGCGCCGTGCAGGCCGAGGATCACGGCATCGACCGGCATTGCCGCCCGCAATTGTCCGAGCACCTCGTCGCGAAGGCCTTCATAGGTCGCGCGGTTCACGAGACCGGCCGGATCGGCCCAGGTCGCCGTTCCCTCGATCAGCGTCCAGCCCTTCTCGGCGCAGACACGCCGACCGACGGTGATCGGCGCGGAGCACAACGTCGGCGTCTCCGGATGCTCGCCGGGCGGTGCATAGAGCGATGCTTCGAAGGCGCGCCGGTCGACGCAGATGGGAGAGAAGGTGTTGGTCTCGGTTGCGAGAGCCGCCGTGAAAATCCGCAAGGTTTCGGCCTTTGTGTTGATCAGCCCATCGGGTTCGGAAGATAGCCGGTAAAGCCCGAAATCTTCCAGCGACCGTTATGCAGGCGGCAATAATAGAGTGTCTGCCAGTTCATGGCGTCGCGGCTGCCGTCAGCCTTGGCGATGCCGCCGTCGAACTTCTTGCGTACCAGCGCCATCTCGCCTTCGATCTCGATATCCTCAAGCGTCGTCGTGGTGAAGATCGCGGTACGGGTGTCTTCGGCAAAGGACTGGGTGGCGAAATCCTTGGCTTGGCGAACCCACTCGTCGCGATAGGCCGCCACCGTCGGGAAGGCGAGGCGCCACTTGTCGGGACTGATCTCCTTGCGGCCATCGATGCCGATGAATCCGTCCTCGACGAAATCATCCGCCACCATCGACCAGTCGGCGGCCAGAAACGCATCGATATCGCGATGAACAAGCATCTCCCAAATGGCATGTCGGGCGGCGTCTGAGGTGGGGAAGGGGTTCTTGAACGGATCGCGCATGGAGTTCCCGATTGAAATTCTTTTCATGAATGACGTTTTTCTCTGGTCAAATTCCGCTTAATATGGTCACTTGTCAACTTATCACGAAAATAATTTGCAAGGATCGGTCAATGTCCATCAAGCGTTATGGCACGGTTCAACAGGGTGCTGGCGGCAAGCCACTGCCGTTCGCGCGCGCCGTCGAAGCCGACGGCTGGCTTTATGTTTCCGGTCAGGTTGCCATGGAAAATGGCGAGATCATCGATGGAAACATCGTCGCGCAGACCCACAAGACGATCGCGAATGTGCTCGCCATCCTCGAAGAGGCCGGCTACGGCGTCGAGGACGTGGTGCGCTGCGGCGTCTGGCTCGACGATCCGCGCGACTTCTGGACCTTCAATGCCATCTATCAGCAGTATTTCGGCGAACACCCTCCGGCCCGCGCCTGCGTCCAGTCTTCGATGATGGTCGACTGCAAGGTGGAAATCGATTGCGTCGCCTATAAAGCGAAAGCCAAGTAGCGCAATCATCAACGGGGGCCGCGGCGTGGACATATTCTCGACATTGCAGGAAGAGAAGACCCGGCTTTCGCCGTCCGAAACCCGTATTGCCGATATCCTGCTCAACGACTTCGAGTTTGCCGTCAATGCCTCAATCATCGAACTGGCCGAGAAGGCAGACGTATCGCCGCCCACGGTGACGCGCTTCTGTCGCCGCGTCGGCTGCGACAGTTTTTCGGACTTCAAGGTCCAGCTGGCGCGCACGGCCTATGTCGGCATGCGATATCTCCGGCCGGAGCCGAAAAGCCGGGATCCGGCCGACGTCGCGCAGGACATCATCACCAAGGCGCAGAACGCGTTGTTCCTCCTGCATCGCTCCCTCGATATGGCGGCGATCGAGCAGGCAGCCGACAAGCTCTCGAAAGCCGAGATGATCTACGCCTTCGGCTCCGGCGGTAACTCCTCGATGATCGCAAGCGAGTTGCAGAATCGCCTCTTTCGCTTCGGCCTGCATGTTACGGCAAGTTCGGACCACGGCATGCAGCTGATGATGGCGGCGGCCGCCAAGCCGACACATGTGATCATCGGTTCGTCCTTTTCCGGTCGCAACGCCGAACTGGTTCGCGCCTTCGGTCTTGCCCGCGAAACCGGTGTAACGACGATTGCCCTGACGCAGGCCGACAGTCCGGTCGCACAGGCGGCCGATATTGTCGTGCAGATTGACCTCGCCGAAGGCAACAACATCTTCCGGCCGACCTCGACGCGCATCGCCTATCTGGCCGCCGTCGACATCCTCGCCAGCCTCGTTGCCTATAACATACCACAGGCCGCAGTGACGCTGCGCCGTATCAAACAACAACTCGTTGCCCACCGCGATGGCGATGACCGCCAGCTGCTCGGGGACTGAGGATCTCAATCTCATGTCAGGGAAGGACGCAGAATGACACAATCGGTAGCGATCGTAACCGGCGCTGCAGGCGACATCGGCCGCGCCATCGCCAGCAGGCTTGCGGACGATCACGATGTTATCCTGCTGGTCGACATCGATCTCGTCGCAGCCGAAAAGGCCGCGCGCATGCTGGGTCCCGTCGAACGCTTCGTTGCCCTCAGTTGCGACGTGACCAGTGCTGAAAGCGTAGGCGAGATGGCCAGGGTTGCGGGTGCCCTTGGCGCCGTGAAGACGCTGGTCAACAATGCCGGTGCGGCCCGCGCCGTCAGCCTGCAGTCGACAACGCCGGAGGACTGGCGCGCCGACACCGCCTTGAATTTCGAGGCGCCGTTTCTCTGCTTCATGGCGGTGGCCGATCTGCTGAAGGCCACGCAGGGCTCGGTGATCAACATCGCCTCGGTCAACGGCATGAACGTCTTCGGCCATCCGGCCTATAGCGCCGCCAAGGCCGGGATGCTGCATTTCACCAAGCTGGTCGCCGTCGAATACGGCAAGTTCGGCATCCGCTCGAACGCGATTGCACCCGGCACGGTGCGCACCCAGGCCTGGGAAGCCCGGGCGGCGGCCAATCCGAATGTGTTCGAGGAGGCGCGCCGCTGGTATCCGCTGCAGCGCGTCGCCGATCCGATGGACGTTGCCAATGCCGTCGGCTTTCTTGCCAGCCCGCAGGCCAACGGCATCTCGGGCGTCTGCCTGCCGGTCGATTGCGGTCTGACAGCGGGGCAGGCGGAGTTGGCGCGCACCTTCTCCCAATCCGTAGACTATTGATTGCCTGAAAAATAATAAGGAGAGGAACTGATATGGAACCGGCTTTTTATCGCCTGGAAAGCACGTGGCAGGCCGAGGGCGGCCCGAATGGACGCTTCACCTTTACTCTTTTCAACCTGTCGGACGCGCCGCTTGCGGATTTCAAGATCGTCTACACCTCGTTGACGCGGGTGATCGACCAGAAGGCTTGCGATAACGCGACCTTCCTGCGTCGCAACGCCAACTTCCACGAATTCGCGCCGCCCGCCGGTCTTTCGATCGAGCCCGGCCGGAGCTGGACCTTTACCGTCAGTGGCCTGCATCGCCCGGCACGGCACTGCACCGACGGTGCCAAGTCCGCCTATGTCACGCTCGCCAACGGCCAGCATGTCGATGTCGACGTCTCCGATCTTCTGCTTGAGGGCAGCGTCAGCGAACCGCCGCCGGTCCTGCTGCCCAAGGGCAAGTTGGACCGGCCGTTTGCGCTGCAGCCATGGCCGGCGGAGATCGACGTCAAACCCGGCGACGGTTTTCCGGTGGTTCTCTATCCGGATTCCAGTGCCTCTGCCGACGACCTGCGGGCAATCTCGGCGGTAACGGCGCTGGTGCGCCGGCTGTTCGAAAGCGTGCATGCGCCCTTCAACCTGTCGCCGTCTCCGCAAGGCCGAGTGCTCGTCTTCAGGAACAATCCGTCGATCGCCGCCGAAGGCTACGCGCTGGATTTCTCGGCAGACGCCATCACGCTGTCCTACGCCGATGCCGCTGGCCGCCAGTATGGCCTGACGTCGCTGGCACAGCTGCTCGAAGGCGCGCGTAGCCAGCCCGAAACCTTCCGCTTTCCGGTCTCCGGCAAGATAGCGGACAAGCCACGCTATGGCTGGCGCGGTTGCCATCTCGATGTCTCGCGCCAGTTCTATCCGGCAGCCGATATCAAGCGGTTGATCGACATTCTCGCCTGGTTCAAGCTCAACATCTTCCATTGGCATCTCACCGACGACGAAGCCTGGCGCCTGGAGATCAAGGCCTATCCGCAGCTGACCACCATCGGCGTCCTGCGCGGCCCAGATGCGCCGCTCTTGCCGCAGCTCGGCAACGGTGCCGAGCCGGTAGGCGGCTTCTATTCGCAGGACGACGTCCGCGAGATTGTCGCCCACGCAACGGCGCTCAGCGTCGACGTCGTGCCGGAAATCGACATCCCCGGCCACAATGCCGCGACGCTGGTGGCGCTGCCGGAGCTGACCGACGGCCAGGAAGCGCCCGACAGCTATCGCTCGGTGCAGGGATATCCGAACAATGCGCTGAACCCTGCGATCCCGCTGACCTACACGTTCCTCGAAAATGTGCTCGACGAGATGGTCGAGCTCTTCCCATCCGCCTATCTCCATATCGGCGGCGACGAAGTGGCGAACGGTTCCTGGCTGGCCTCGCCGCTCGCCAAAAAGCTGATGGAGCAGGAAGGCATCGAGGGCACATTCGCGCTGCAATCCTATTTCCTGACCCGAATCAAGGACATGCTGAACGCTCGCGGCCGCAAGCTCGCGGGCTGGAACGAAGTTGCCCATGGCGGCGGTGTCGCGGCGAAGGACACGTTGCTGATGGCCTGGGAAAACCCGCAGGTCGGGATCGAGCTGGCGCGCGAGGGATACGAGGTCGTCATGACCCCCGGCCAGGCCTACTACCTCGACATGGTGCAGGCCGAAGCCTTCCAGGAACCGGGCGCCAGCTGGGCCGGCACGGTGCCACCAGAGCACACCTATGGCTACGAGGCCGAAGGCGACTTCCCCGAAGAGCTGAAGGACAAGATGAAGGGCGTGCAGGCCTGCATCTGGTCGGAGCATTTTCTGTCACGCGGCTACTTCAATCGCCTTGTCTTCCCGCGCCTGCCGGCGATTGCGGAGGCCGCATGGACGCCAAAGGCGAAGAAGGACTGGCATCGCTTTGCCGCCATCGCGCCGCTGAGCCCGAAGTTGTAAGGATCGGATCATGAAAATCGCTGTTGGTGGAATTCACACGGAATGCAGCACCTATTCGCCGGTGCTGATGGCAGTCGAGGACTTCCGCGTCCTGCGCGGTACGGATTTGCTCGGTGCCGAATATTTCAACTTCCTGAAAGCGGATGGTATCGAACATCTTCCGCTTCTGCATGCCCGCGCCGTCCCGGGCGGTCCGGTCTCCCGCGTTGCCTATGACACGTTCAAGAGTGAGTTCCTCGATCTCCTGAAAGCCGCACTTCCGATCGACGGTCTCTATCTCGCCATGCACGGCGCGATGAATGTCGAGGGCATGGACGACGCCGAGGGTGACTGGATTTCGGCGGCGCGTGCCGTCGTCGGACCGGATGTCGTCGTCGCCGCAAGCTACGACCTGCATGGCAATGTCAGCCAGAAGATCATTGACCAGCTCGACATCTTCGCCGGCTACCGGACAGCGCCGCATATCGACGTGCGCGAAACCATGGTGCGGGCCTGGTCGATGCTCGTCGATGCCTTGAAAACCGGAAAGCGGCCGGGCGTTGCTTGGGCGCCGGTGCCGGTGCTCTGGCCCGGTGAACGCACGTCGACCGAAGACGAACCGGCCAAGGCGCTTTACGCCGTCCTCCCCGAATTCGACCGCCGCGATGGCGTCCTCGACGCCAATCTGATGGTGGGCTATGTCTGGGCCGACGAACCGCGGGCGACAGCCTGCGCTGTCGTCACCGCGTCCGACAAGGTGGCGGCGGCAAAGGCGGCGGAAGAGATCGCCTTGTCCTATTGGGACGCGCGTGAGGATTTCCGCTTCGGTCCGGTCACCGGTCCGCTCGACGCGATGCTCGATATCGCCGAAAAAGCGCAGACCAGGCCGGTCATCCTGGCCGATTCCGCCGACAATCCAACAGGGGGCGGCGTCGGTGACCGCGCCGATGTGCTGAACGCACTGATTGCCCGCGGATACGACGGTGCGCTGATCGCTGGCATCACCGGCCGGCCGGCCGTCGAAGCCTGCTTTACCGCCGGCAAAGGCGCCACCCTGTCGCTGTCGATCGGTGGCAGTCTCGACCCGTCGAGCGTCCCCGCGACGATCGAGGCGGAGGTGCTGACGCTTGCAGACAACAGCGTTGCTGCCGAACGCCAGGCCGTGGTGACCATCGGCGGGATCACCGTCGTACTCGCTGCCCGCCGCCGGCCCTACCACAACATCGCCGATTTCA
Organism: Hyphomicrobiales bacterium; assembly: GCA_900470805.1. Lineage (GTDB taxonomy): Bacteria > Pseudomonadota > Alphaproteobacteria > Rhizobiales > Rhizobiaceae > Rhizobium. Next base: position 74,387 of record UCCA01000037.1, read on the forward strand.
CCCTCCTCGGGCTCGATCCGGCCGCGGTGCGGCTGCTCGTCGTCAAATCCGGCTATCTCTCGCCGGAACTGGCGCCGATCGCCAATCCAAACCTGATGGCGCTGACGCAGGGCGTGGTCAATCAGGATATCGAGGGTCTGGTCAGCAACCGCCGTGCGCGGCCTTCCTTCCCCTTCGATCGCGATTTCGACTACCAGCCGCAAGCGCGCTTCTCGGCGCGCTGGCAGGACTGATAGCTTTTGCGACGGTGCGGGTTTCGGCAAGCTGCCGAACCTGCACCTGTCGCTGTTGCGGCGGGTATGGTCGGCATTGGCAATGCTGTTGCCCGGACGACAGCNNGCTGTCGTCCGGGCAACAGCCGGCTCACTGCATCGCGATCGCGCCGCGCAGTGGCCATGATGCAAAGTCGGGCGCCCGGTTCTCGAATGAATTCAGATGCCGCATGCCGGCCATCGAAGCGACAAACAGGACCGCGCATGCGCCCGCGATAAAGGTGCTTCGCAACGTCGATTGAAAACTGGACACCGGCTGCCTCCATCCTGCGAAGAACAGCTCCGACGTCGCTCCCCGCTTGACCGGCCTCGTTGGCCGCCGGTTTCAACCGTAGTCCGAGACGTATAACGAACCGTTCACGTAATTATTAGGACTGTCTAGAGCAGCATCGAGGCGCCGCGGTCGAGATAGGTGTCGAGGAACTGCTCGAGGCGCGGGTTGCGCGGTTTCTTGAACACCTCTTGCGGCGGGCCTGAGAACTGTACCTTGCCGTGGTCGAGGAAGGTGATGTTCTGGCCGACGGTGGCGGCAAATCCGATCTCGTGCGAGACGACCACCATGGTCATGCCCTCGGCGGCGAGGTCGCGCATCACGTTCAGCACTTCACCGGTCAGCTCCGGGTCGAGCGAGGATGTCGGCTCGTCGAACAGCATGATCTTCGGCTTCAGCGCCAGCGCCCGGGCTATGGCCACGCGCTGCTGCTGCCCGCCCGATAGCTGCGAGGGATAGTGTCCCGCCCGGCTTTCGAGACCGACCTTGACGAGCTGCGCCATGGCCAGCTCTTCGGCCTGCTTGCGGCTCATCTTCTGGACCATCTTCAGGGCTTCGCTGACATTGCCGAGCGCCGTCATATGCGGCCAAAGATTGAACTGCTGGAAGACCATGCCGATCTGCGCCCGGATCGCGCGGTTGGCCGACGCCGAAATCCGCTCGCGAACGCCCTGGGCGGTCTCGGTGAAGCCGAGCACCTCGCCGTTGACGGTGATCGTGCCTGACGTGGCCTCCTCGAGAAACGCCATGCAGCGCAGCAGCGTGCTCTTCCCCGAGCCGGATGGGCCGATCAGGCACGAAACCTGGCCCTGCGGAATCTCAAGATCGATGCCGTGCAGCACGGTTGTGTCACCGAATTTCTTGACGAGATTTCTGACTGCGATCGCGGGGAGGCTCATGCGCTGAAAAACCTGAATCGTGTGAGTTTCGTTTCGACGACGTTGCCAAGTCGACCGGTGATCTCGACCAGCACCCAGTAGAACAATGCCAGGACCGACAGCGCCTCGACGAAGGCATATTGCTGGGCGCCGATCGCGCTCAGTGTTGCCGTCAGTTCCGGCACGGTGATGATCGACAGGACCGCCGTTTCCTTCATCAGCAGAACCGCCATGTTGAGCGAGGGCGGCAGCACCAGCATGGTCATCTCGGGCAGCAGGATGCGCCGGATGATCTGGCCCTGCGTCATGCCCACGCACACGCCTGCCTCGATGTGTCCCTTCGGCACGGCCAGAAAGCCGGAGCGGAAGATTTCGCTGTAGTAGGCGGCGCCATAGATCGAGATGCCGATCAGGCCCGCGGGTATCGGATCGAGCGAGAGGCCGATGAACGGGCCGCCGTAATAGACCAGGAAGATCTGGATGAGGAATGGCGTGCCGCGCAGGATGGCGACGGCAAAGCCGAGAACCTTGTCGAGCAGCATGCCGCCGAAGCGGCGGCCGACGGCGACGAAAAAGCCGATGATCACCGCGCAGATCGTCCCGACGATCCAGGTCAGCAGCGTCACGCCGGCACCGCTGATGATCTGCGGCATCTGGTCGAGAATGACGTTGATATCGAATGTCATCGTGGAACTCCCGGAAGGGAGCGCTCGATCACGCCGCCGGCAAGTGCCACGATCCAGTTGATGACGAGATAGATGAGGCCGGCGGCGGCAAAGATCTGCAGCGGCAGGAAGGTGCTGCCGGCGAGATCCTGCGCCATCCGCGTCAGCTCGATGATGCCGACGACGGAGACCAGCGACGACGCCTTGAGAATGAGGATCGCCTCGTTGACCAGCGCAGGGAATGTCAGCCGCAGCGCGATCGGTGCCTTGATGCGGCGAAAGATCTGGCCCGGTGTCATGCCGACCATCTCGGCCGATTCAATCAGGCCGACCGGTACGCTGGCAAAACCGCCGCGCAGGTTTTCCGCCTGGTAGGCCGCCGTGCAGAGCGACATGCCGGCGATGGCGGCAACGATGCTCGGGACGTTCAGTCCGATCGCGGGAAGCAAATTGTAGATCAGCAGCAGCTGGACCAGCAGCGGTACGCCGCGGAAAAAACTGATGAAAATCTGGGCAGGAAGAACGAAAAGCGTCTTCTTCGACAGCAGCATGCCGGACAGCATGATGGCGATCGAAAAACCGATCAGGATCGATACGACGCTGATCGTCACGGTGTAGATCGACGCCTGTAGAAGCAATTCGAAAAGTTTTAGGGACATGTTCGGCTTTTCGCCCGTCTGACACTCGTAAGGACCTGTCTGCGCTCCGGCGGCACCGAAGCGCAGACGACGATCGATCTCCTGAGATCAGAATGCCGGGTCTTTGACGGCATCCGGCGTGTCGAAGGATGCGCCAAACCACTTCTTCTGAAGCTCGGCCATGCGGCCGTCAGCCTTGATCTTCAGCAGGGCGCCGTCGATCGCATCCATCAGTGGTGCATGGTCGGCATCCTTGAGACCGATGAAGCCGAAATAGGACTTCTTGCCGAACGGCGGCTGCACGACTTCGAACGTGCCTTCGCGCTGCTTGGCGACGAAAGCGATGTTCGGGAGCGAGTTGGCAACACCGGCGATACGGCCGGCGGCGAGATCGGCGTAGGATTCCGTGAAAGCGGGGTATTCGCGGATGTCGACCTTGGACGGCAGCGTTTCGGCATATTCCTTCAGCTGGTCGAGCTGCGACGTGGCCTTGCCGACGCCAATCTTCTTGCCGGCAATGTCTTCCGGCTTGCTGATCGTCGTGTCGCCTGCCTTCTTGAGGATCGCGATCGTCGCCTCAGCGATTGGCGGGGTGAAGCGGTAGCGCTCCATACGCTTCTTCGTGATCGTCGCCGGACCGGCGACGACATCGAACTTGCCGGCTTCAAGCGCCGGGAACACACCATCCCAGGGGAGGGCAACCCATTCGATCTTGACACCCAGTTCCTTGCCGATTTCGGCGAAGAGGTCGACGTTCAGGCCTGCGTGCTCGCCGGCATCGATAAAATCGAAGGGTGCGAAGGCGGTTTCGGTGCCGACCTTCAGTGTGCCGGCGGCCTTGACGGCAGCGAGCGTATCGGCCGCGTGCGCCGACAGCGTCGCGCCGAACAGGAATGCCGCGCCGACGAGGCCCTTCAGCAATGAGTTTGCGATCATGATCTTCATCTCTCCAGTTTTACTCCCCCGTGGAGGAGTTCGAGTTCCCGACTTCACGTTCCTTAAGCGAATTTCTCCGACCCGCTTTTGACTATACAAATAGATATAGACCGGCCTAAGGTGTCAACGTCAAAGTCCGTGGACGCAAATTTTGTGCCGGACAGTCAGGCCGGATGCGCGAACGCACATCCGCGGCCGGTGCCGGATGAGTTTCGAACGTGGCTGGGAAGAGGTTGCGCCTTGGGGCCAATTCATCAGAGAATTTTCAAGGACATAGAGGCAAGGATCCTCAGCGGCGACTGGCGGCCGGGCGATCGCATCCCAATTGAGCATGATCTCGTAGAGCAGTATCAGTGTTCGCGTATGACGGTAAGCAAAGCGCTTTCGATCCTTGTGGAGCGCGGCCTGATCGTGCGCCGGCGCAAGACCGGCTCCTTCGTCGCCTCGCCGCAGATCGATCGCACGGTCATGGACATCCAGGATATCAGCACCGAGGCGGCGCTGGCGGGCTATGAGCATCGATACGAGATCCTGGCCCGCAAGATCGAGACGCTGGGAACGGCGGAGGCCGGGCAATTGCGGGTAACGGCAGGTGCCGAAGTGCTCAGGCTTCAATGCCTCCACATCGTTGACGGCAAGCCGATCGCCATCGAGCGGCGCGTCATCCTACTCGATACAGTGCCGCTTGCCCGGCATGAAAGCTTCTCGGGCGCGCCACCGGCGAAATGGCTCTTGTCGCAGGTGCCGTGGTCAAGAGCGCGGCATGTCATCCGCGCCGTGTCGGCCGACGCGTCCACGGCGAAGATCCTGCAGATCGAACGCGGCGAGCCTTGCCTCAATCTCATTCGCCAGACATGGCAGAACGAGTGCATGGTGACCCATGTGGAAATCACTCATCCGGGCGATCGCTTCCAGTTCGCCAGCGTGTTCCAGCCCGCCGAAAAGCGCGCGCGCCGCCAACCCTGAAAGGATTGACGTGACTGACGAGCACCAGTTCAGGGCGCTTCCGCTGAAAGCGCTCCAAGTCTTCGAAGCGGTCGGTCGCTGCGGCAGCGTCACCGCTGCCGCCGTCGAGCTCGATGTATCGCCCGGCGCGATAAGCCAGCAGATCCGCAAGATCGAAAGCTTTCTCGGCGTCACCTTGCTGGAGCGCAGCGGCCGGACGGCCGAGCTCACCGTCTGGGGCAAGCTGTATCACCGGGAAATCGCCAAGGGGTTCGAGCAGTTCGCCATCGCAGGCCACGTCCTCGAACGGGCGCGCAACGAAAATGCCCTGGTGCTGAGCGCCCTGTCGTCGGTCGTCAACAAGTGGATCGGACGGCGCATTTTCGATTGGCAGGCGCTCTATCCTGCCGCACATGTCCGCGTCATCGGCCGCGATCGCGAACCGCGCATGGGCTTCGACGAGGTCGATTTCCGCATCAGCTATGGCTCGGACGTGCTGCAGCACGATCACTATACGGAGCTCTTCCGTGATTGGGTTGTGCCGGCCTGCTCACCGGCGCTATTTGCCGGGACAAAGCCGTCGCCAGCGGATCTGCTTCGCTTTCCCTTGTTGCATGTGGAATGGGAGCGTCATTTCACGCCCTATCCGCGATGGTCGGAATTCGCCGCCAAGGTCGGTGTCTCGATGCAGGAAGCGTCGCCGGGACTGTCGTTCACGCTGTCGAGCAGCGCCATCGACGCCGCCGTCAACAAGCGCGGCGTGGTTCTGGCACAAATGTCGATGATTGCAGATGAGCTTGAGGCGCAGACGCTTGTCATTCCCGTCGATATCAGCATCCCCCTGCGCGAGAGCTATTTTCTCGCCTGGGACCGCTCGGCCCTGCAAAAGGCCCATGGCCCGGAGTTTCGCGATTGGGTGATCGCCATTTCCAGGCAACAGGCGCAAGTCTCGGCGTCAAAGACCTTTTAGAAAAACTAAATCGGAAATCAGCTTTGTCATCTTGATGAAAAAAGGTGCGTGGCGTTCATTTGCGCAATAGCAGCGATCCGGGAGATGATGATGGCGCGCACCGACAAGATGAAACTTGGCACCTTCGTCTACACCTTCGGCTTCCATCCTGCCTCCTGGCTGCATCCCGCAAGCAACGTCAACGGAGCAAACGACTTCAGCCATCTGCTCGACGTCGCGAAACGCTCGGAGGCAGCCAAGCTCGATTTTATGTTCCTGGCGGATTCGCCGGCTGCCGCCATCGGCGACCCTGACGCGCTGTCTCGCATCCCGACGAAGATGAACCGCTTCGAACCGCTGTCGCTGCTCTCGGCCCTGTCAGTTACCACGGAAAAGCTCGGTCTCGTCGCCACGGTATCGACAAGCTACTACGAGCCCTTCAACGTCGCCCGCCTGTTTGCCTCGATCGATCACCTGAGCGGCGGTCGAGCCTGCTGGAATGTGGTGACCTCGGATCATGACGAGACCGGCTACAATTTCAATCGAGAAGGGCTCGATCCGCACGCGCTGCGCTACGAGCGCGGCAACGAATTCGTCGATGTGGTGTTCGGGCTGTGGGACAGTTTCGAGCAGGACGCCCTGCTTCTCGACCGTGAAAGCGGTGTCTATTACGACAAGACCAAGCACCACACGCTCAATCACAAGGGCAAGCATTTCCAGGTGCGTGGTCCGCTCAACATCGCACGCTCTCCGCAAGGACGGCCGATCATCGCCCAGGCCGGCGGGTCGGAGCCGGGGATGGACATGGCGGCGCGTACCGCCGAGATCGTCTTCAGTCTCGCCTCCAATATCGACCGGAACCGCGCCTTCTATCAGAACGTCAAGGCACGGATGCCTGGCTACGGGCGCGATCCCGACGATCTCAAGATCATGCCGGGCGTCGTGCTGAACGTCGGTGAAACAGAAGCGGAAGCCAAGGCCAAGGTCGATTACCTGATCGACAAGATGCATCCCGATGTCGGGCGCCTGATGCTGTCGGAGTTCCTTGAGGCCGACCTCACCGGCGTGCCGCTCGACAAGCCGTTCCCTATGGATCGCCTGCCGGAGACGCCGAAGGGCTCGCGCGCGCTGTTCGACGAACTCGTGGATTTCGTCAAGAGCGGTCGCACCGTCGGCGAACTCGTGCGCCACTACGCCGAGAAGCACACCGGCAACGGCATCACAGGAACGCCGACCCAGATCGCCGATTTCATGGAAGAGTGGTTCGAGACCCACGCCGCCGACGGGTTCATCCTGATGTTCCCGACGCTGCCGGCGAGCCTCGACGATTTCGTCCGCCTGGTGCTTCCCGAATTGCGTCGCCGCGGCCTGTTCCGCGACGAATACGAAGGCGCGACGCTGCGGGACAATCTCGGCCTGTCGATGCCGACCAATCGTTTCGCCAAGGTATGAAACCCTTGCAAACCGGAAGGGCTTCATGATGCGGACGATGCCTAGCGCCTCGACTTTTGATTAATCCGCAGTGCCGGCGTCAAACGGCGAGCGCGCGAAACATCGAGCTTAAGCTGTTTGATTTTGCGCCACGTCACGTGATTTTTCATCGCACCATCGCGCTCGAAATTGACCACGGCACGCGGTAAAGTCTCGAGCCAAATGAGATTGGCCATCTCCCTCGCAAGCCTTGGGTAGGGCGACAATGCCGAGAGCGGAAACCGGCGCCTTCAAAGCGCTTCCCGCGCATTGAGGCGTTGGACATCGGGCTTAGCAACGCGGCTGAAAATCCGTTCGACGTTTCAGAGCCGGTTTCTGCTTTCTGTCGGCAATTTCCATACACGGTCGGTGTCTCGTGTTCGAGACCCTGTGCTCTGCGATCGGTTGCGTAGTACCTGCCTCGGTGACCACACTGAGCAAATACAGGTCCAAGCCGACCAAGGCTCAGCTTATAATTGCTATAATCGCAATTCATTCGCAATTAATATTGCAATTCCGAGAGTGACGAATTCGCTTTAGGTTCGATTTCAGCAGCAAGACAGCGAGTGACCGGCAACCCAGCAACGGAACATGTCACTCAAAGTCTTCAGCGACGAGTACCTGAAAATGGGGCTCGGACGACCGGTGTTACACAGACAAGACATGCCGCGCCAGTGGCGCAAACAACCGAAGAGGAAAATCACAATGTCGAAGCTCGAAGTCCTGACCCCCGCAAACAGCCAGCTCATCTTCATCGACCAGCAGCCGCAGATGGCGTTTGGTGTGCAGTCGATCGATCGGCAAGTTCTGAAGAACAACGTGGTCGGCCTTGCCAAGGCGGGCAAGATCTTCAACGTCCCGACGACGATCACCACTGTCGAAACGGAATCCTTCTCCGGCAACACGTTTCCGGAGTTGCTGTCGGTGTTTCCGGAAAACGACATCCTGGAGCGCACTTCGATGAACTCCTGGGATGACCAGAACGTTCGCGACGCGTTGGCGAAGAATGCCGCCGATGGTCGCAAGAAGATCGTGGTTTCCGGTCTTTGGACCGAAGTCTGCAACACCACGTTTTCGCTTTCTGCGCTGCGCGATGTGCCGGACTATGAGATCTACATGGTGGCGGATGCCTCGGGCGGCACGTCGAGCGACGCCCACAGATACGCGATGGACCGCATGGTTCAGGCCGGCGTCATCCCGGTCACCTGGCAGCAGGTCCTGCTGGAGTGGCAGCGCGACTGGGCCCGCAAGGAAACCTACGACGCCGTCACCACGCTCGTGAAGGAACATTCCGGCGCCTACGGCATGGGCATCGACTACGCTTATACCATGGTCCACAAGGCGGCAGAACGCGTCAGCCATGGCAAGCGCATCGGCCCGAACCCCGCCAAGTAAACGGCTATCCCTCATCGCTTCCGTCGGAACAGGTTTCCCTGGCGGAAGCGAGAATTGTTTGCAAAGGAACATCCCGTGAAGCTCTACCTCATTTCCATTGGCGCCGGTCTCCTCGTCGGCATCGTCTACAGCCTGCTCAATGTCCGCTCTCCCGCGCCACCGGTCGTGGCCCTCGTCGGTCTGGCCGGCATCCTCATCGGCGAGCAGCTTATTCCCTTCGCCAAGACGCTTGTCGCGAAAGAGCCGGTAGCGGTCTCCTGGCTCAACCAGATCAAGCCGCACATGTTCGGCCACATGCCGAAGGGCTCCCGCAATGACGTTGTCGTGTCTCGCCAAGCTCAGTCCAAGTCTGATAGCTGACGCGTCAAGAGGAGATTCGCTTGCGCGAGGGATGACGCCCATCAATTTCCAACGCGCCGGCCAAAATCAATTTCAACAATGAAGCCAGGAGCATAGTCCATGTTCGCCGACCTCATCCTTCACCATGGTTTGTTCACCACGCTGGATCGCAGCAACCCTACGGCCAGCGCCGTTGCCATCAAGGATGGCACCTTCCTCGAAGTGGGGACCGATGCCGAGATCATGGCGTTTGCCGGTCCGGAAACTAAGATCATTGACCTCAAGGGCAAGCGCGTCCTGCCTGGCCTGATCGACAATCACACACACGTCGTGCGCGGCGGATTGAACTTCAACATGGAACTGCGCTGGGACGGCGTGCGCTCGCTGGCTGACGCCATGGATATGCTCAAGCGCCAGGTGGCGAACACACCCGCCCCGCAATGGGTGCGTGTCGTCGGCGGCTTTACCGAGCACCAGTTCGTGGAAAAGCGCCTGCCGACGATCGAGGAGATCAATGCGATCGCGCCTGATACGCCCGTATTCCTTCTCCACCTCTACGACCGCGCGCTGCTCAACGGCGCGGCTCTTCGCGCCGTCGGCTATACCAGGGATACGCCCAATCCTCCGGGCGGCGAGATCACCCGCGATGCCAATGGCAACCCGACCGGCATGCTGCTGGCAAAACCCAATGCAGGCATTCTCTACTCCACGCTTGCCAAGGGGCCGAAGCTGCCGCTGGAGTATCAGGTCAATTCGACCCGTCATTTCATGCGCGAGCTCAACCGTCTCGGTGTGACGGGCGTGATCGATGCCGGCGGTGGGTTCCAGAACTATCCCGACGACTACGCGGTCATCCAGACGCTTTCCGACGAGAACCAGATGACGGTTCGGCTCGCATACAACCTGTTCACGCAGAAACCGAAGCAGGAAAAAGAGGATTTCCTGAACTGGACGTCGTCGGTCAAATACAAGCAGGGCAACGACTATTTCCGCCACAACGGGGCCGGCGAGATGCTGGTCTTCTCCGCCGCCGATTTCGAGGACTTCCGCCAGCCGCGGCCTGAGATGGCGCCTGAGATGGAGGGCGAGCTCGAGGAGGTCGTAAGAGTTTTGGCCGAGAACCGCTGGCCATGGCGTCTCCATGCCACCTATGACGAGACGATCTCACGCGCGCTCGACGTCTTCGAGAAGGTCAACAAGGATATCCCGCTCGAAGGTCTGAACTGGTTCTTCGACCATGCCGAGACGATCTCCGAGCGCTCGATCGACCGGATCGCGGCACTCGGCGGCGGCATCGCTACCCAGCACCGTATGGCCTATCAGGGCGAATACTTCGTCGAACGCTACGGTCACGGCGTGGCCGAGGCGACCCCGCCGATCCGCCGCATGCTGGAAAAGGGCGTCAACGTTTCCGCCGGCACCGACGCCACCCGCGTCGCATCCTACAATCCTTGGGTCTCACTCTTCTGGATGATCACCGGCAAGACCATTGGTGGCATGCAGCTTTATCCGCGTGCCAATTGCCTGGATCGTGAGACCGCGCTTCGCATGTGGACCGAGAAGGTCACGTGGTTCTCCAACGAGGAAGGCAAGAAGGGTCGCATCGAGAAGGGACAGTTCGCCGATCTCGTGGTGCCGGACAAGGACTTCTTCGCCTGCGCCGAGGACGAGATATCGTTCCTGACGTCCGATCTTACCATGGTCGGTGGCAAGGTCGTCTACGGCGCCGGCGACTTCAAGGCGCTGGACGAGAGTGACGTTCCACCAGCCATGCCCGACTGGTCGCCGGTGCGCAAGTTCGGCGGCTACGCAGCCTGGGGCGAGCCGGAAGGGGCCGGTGCCCGCTCGCTGCGCCGCACGGCCATCACCTCTTGCGGCTGCGCGAGCGATTGCGGCGTTCACGGTCACGACCACGCCGGCGCATGGACATCGAAACTGCCGATAGCGGACTTGAAGGGTTTCTTCGGCGCACTCGGCTGCTCATGCTGGGCGGTGTGATTCCAAGGCCACCTCATAGGGCGACGAACAGTCGCCCTATCGAATTTATTGCATAAATAGCAATTAAATCATCATTTTTAATGCAATTGTTGGTGATGATTTTCCAGGTCAATATGGCTCCATCAGAAGATCACGACGCCGCTTTAAAAGCGGTTTCGATTGCAGGAGCCCGACATGACCAACCATCCTTCCCCTTCAATTCGGCCGCGGGGGCTTCTTAGAGAAGTCGTCGCCGCGCCAGCGACGCGCACCATCGCGCTGCTGGCGCTTTGCGCCGCCTATATTCAGGGACCGCTCACCAAGATCGCCGACTTTCCCGGCGCAATCGCCGAGATGCAGCATTTTGGCCTGCATCCGGCAGCCCTTTCGGCTGTCGGCGTAATTGCCTTTGAGCTTGCCGCTTCCGCCATGGTGGTATCGGGCTTTCTGCGCTGGGCGGGCGCCTTGGCGCTTGCAGCCTTTACACTTCTTGCAACCCTCATTGCCCTTCGCTTCTGGGAAATGGCGCCCGGCATGGATCGCACGATGGCGACCAATGCCTTTTTTGAACATCTCGGCCTCGCCGGCGCATTCGTCATCGTCGCCGCTATCGATCTCACCAAGGGAGAAGGCAAATGAATGCCACCAAATCGTCGGCGGGCAGCTTTGCTCCGCTTGCCCAACCTGTATTCGCGGTCCTCTGGGCGGCTACCGTCCTCGGCAATACCGGCAGCTTCATGCGTGACGTCGCCAGTTCCTGGTTGATGACGGATCTGTCCGCGTCTCCCGCCGCTGTCGCCCTGGTCCAGGCAGCCGGCACCTTGCCGATCTTCCTGCTCGCCATTCCCGCCGGGGTGCTGACAGATATTCTTGACCGCCGCAAATTCTTGATCGCAGTCCAGCTCCTCCTCGCTTCCGTCAGCATCAGCCTCATGGTTCTCGCACAGACGGGAATGCTCTCCGTCAGTGCGCTGATCGGCCTTACATTCCTCGGTGGCATCGGCGCGGCGCTGATGGGACCAACCTGGCAGGCGATCGTTCCTGAGCTGGTCAAGCGCGAGGATGTGAAGAGCGCGGTCGCTCTCAATTCCCTCGGGATAAACATTGCCCGGTCGATCGGCCCCGCGGCCGGGGGCCTCCTGCTTGCCGCTTTCGGTGCAGGCATCACCTATGGTGCTGATGTTGCCAGTTACATTATTGTTATTGCAGCGCTTGTCTGGTGGCCGCGCGCCAAGAATGCCAATGATGCCTTGTCTGAAAGCTTCTTCGGCGCATTCCGAGCCGGTCTTCGTTACACTCGCGCCAGCCGTCCTCTGCATGTGGTGCTTGTACGCGCCGCGATCTTCTTCGCTTTCGCCAGTGCGGTGTGGGCTCTGTTGCCGCTGGTCGCCCGCCAGCTTCTGGGTGGCGATGCCAGCTTCTACGGCATCCTGCTTGGCGCCGTTGGTGCCGGTGCTATCGGTGGTGCATTGGTCATGCCGAAGCTGCGCGATCGGTTGAGCTCCGATGGGCTTCTGCTTGGTGCTGCCGTCATCACCGCGGTCGTCATGGGTGTTCTGTCGCTTGCTCCTCCCAAATGGGTTGCCATCACCGCCCTCCTTTTCCTTGGTGGCGCATGGATCACCGCGCTGACCACGCTTAACGGCGCAGCCCAGGCTGTTCTTCCCAACTGGGTCCGTGGCCGCGGTCTTGCGGTTTACCTCACGGTTTTCAACGGCGCGATGACCGCCGGCAGCCTTGGTTGGGGCGCGGTTGGAGAAGCGGTCGGCATCCAGGCCACGTTGCTGATCGGCGCTGTCGGATTGCTTGTTGCCGGATTTATCATGCACCGCCTGAAGTTGCCCGCTGGGGATGTCGACATGGTGCCATCGAACCATTGGCCGGAACCTCTCGTTGCCGAACCGGTGGCCCATGATCGCGGCCCTGTGCTCATCCTGATCGAATACCATGTTGAAAAGCAGCATCGCCAGGCTTTCCTCCATGCGCTCGACACGCTTTCCCAGGAACGCCGCCGCGATGGTGCCTATGGCTGGGGCGTCACCGAAGATTCCGCCGATCCCGAAAAGATGGTGGAATGGTTCATGGTCGAATCCTGGGCGGAACACCTTCGGCAGCACAAGCGGGTTTCCAATGCCGATGCCGATCTGCAGGGCAAGGTGCTGGCTTATCATTCGGGACCGGACAAGCCGGTGGTCAGGCACTTCCTGACGGTCAATCGACCCGGCAAAGCCTGAGGACGAGGGAAGGGGCGCCAAGCGCCCCTTCATAGTTTCGGAAAATCTAATTGAATCAAAATTTTAATTCAATTCTTGCCGATGATATTCCGCGTCAATCTCTCCCATGAGACGGTAACCCAAGCACCTACAATGATGGACCCGACTGGCGCCGCTGACCACCCGATCTGCCAGAACGCAGCCGTTCGATCCTGATCTAACCTCAAGTAACCTCCAGCGTCTTCACAAAATCAGCTGTCTGGTGGGCGTGAACGCGGGTAAACCGGATCAACTCATCGAAGTGGCGCTGCATCTTGCGGATGGATTCGGCGTTGTTGAGAACAAGATACATGCCACCAACGAACAGGGCCGCCCGTTGCGAACCATATATGGTGTAGGGCACTGAAAAGCGTTCCTTTTCGTTGAACAGGAACAGGCGAAACGACGGATACAGTTCGCTGATCAGGGCAGACATGTATTGCAGTTGCTGGGCACGGATGTCTCGTTTCAATCCGCTCCACATGCCGCGGCCTTGCGCGAAGGCCTCCAGTGTCTCGCGCGGCATGCACACCTCCATGTCCGTTCCGGGCTGGCGGTTGTAATCCAGACGGAACGCGGTCTCGCTTGCTTGCGCCATCACGCTCTGATGCGCGCCTCGTGCCTCGAAATCGACGATCTGCGGGGTACGGAGCAGGTCCGGAATGCGGGCCGGCACATAGCGGATCTTGGATCCGGCCGCCTCGGCATGCCATTTCATCAGCAAGGTATCGGTGTAGTCCTGGCCCCCTTCCTCGATTTCAAAGCTTGGACGAAGTTCTCCCATCAAGCCCTGATCGTATGAAAGGCCGAGCAACCAGTCGAGCGAAACCGAGTGGCGTTCGGCAATGTTCAGCAGTGTCTCGACCCGCGGCAAGCGTGCCGAGTCTCCAGAGAGAAGCTGAGAAAGCGCCGATCTGTCGATGCCGACGTCGGCAGCGAAGGCCGAGTGGCTTGCTCCGGACCGATTGACCAGATCTGCAAGGCGCGTCCGAAACAGATTTGCGAGTGCGCGTTTGTCCACTTTTCACCCGTTTGTTTACATTTATCACTATACTGCATTAATCGTGATCAAAATCAACAAATGGTCACCAAAAACTCGTTGAACGTAGTGTGCGCCGATGAAAGCCTATGGTTGCAAATACCAGGGAATCACATGGGCGATATTTTCACGAAGACACCTGCAGGCAATTCCAGGCGGCGCCGGTCCAAAGCATTGCGCATTGAGTGGCCGACGGTGGCGCTGCTATTTGTCTGTTATGGCCTTTGGGGATCGGCCGGCTATGCCCTTTACCCACATTATCCAGTGCTTGCGCTCGTGCTTATGGGAATAGCAGTGGCCTTGCATTCCTCTCTTCAGCATGAAGTTCTGCATGGGCACCCCACGCGAAACGCTCGCCTCAACGAGGCGCTTGTGTTTACCCCATTGGGTGTCTTCTATCCCTATCGCAGCTATAAGCGGACGCACCTGCAGCACCACGCCGACGAGCGCCTGACGGATCCCTTTGATGATCCAGAGAGCTATTATCGGGCCATGGGTGACTGGGAGAAGATGCCATCGTTTCTGAAAATTCTGCTCGCCTGGAACAACACTTTCATCGGCCGCCTGATCATTGGGCCGCCGCTGATGGTGGTTGGGTTTACGCTGTCGGAGTGGCGAAAGATCAGTGAGGGAGACCGTCGGGTCGTTTACGCGTGGACTTTGCATCTGGCCGGTCTGATTCCGACGCTGGCGATCATATCGCTGGGATTTGGTATTCCGATATGGCTTTACATAAGCGTTGCGGCCTATCTCGGCGTTTCGATTATCGCCATCCGTTCCTATTGCGAGCACCAATGGGCAGAACAGCCGAATGGACGAACAATCATCGTCGAGAAGTCTATTCTTGCTCCGCTCTTTCTCTACAACAATCTGCATTTCGTGCATCACAAGATGCCGGCAGCCGCTTGGTACAAACTGCCTGCGCTGTACAGTGCCAAGCGGGCCGAGTGGCAGCAGATGAATGAGGGTTACGTCTTCGCCAATTATTTCGAGGTGTTTCGTGCCTTCGCATTCAAGGCAAAAGAGCCGGTGGCACATCCCGCATTGAGACGCGACGAAGCTACACACGCAAAGCGGCCAGTACCGCATCAAATAGCATCTGCTCCACCTTACACGATGCTCGACACAGCTTTGGCTCCGGATATCAGTGCATGACATGGATCGCGGCATTGCCGATGTACGATTGGCCTGAATTGCGCGCTGAAACTGACGCTATGTGGGCCAGCATGCGCGCACGGTTTCTGGATCACGGTATCGCTGCTCCAGCAAACCTGGTTCGACGCAACGGCGATATGCCAGCCGTTCATGGGGGTATCCGTGGCGAGGAAGGAGAAATCATAGCGCCAGATCCCGCCACGCTAGATCCCGATGCCTTCGATTTGGCTGTCCTTTGGCGCCATCCTGACCTGTTGATCTCCGGTACCTGCTGGGGGCCCATGGAGCTCGGCCTGCAAGATCATGTGCAGGTCATCGGGCAAAGCGGCTACGATGGCATAGCCGGCGGAAAAGGGCCGCTCTATTCCAGCGCCATTATTGCGCGCAAAGGCGCAGCCGCAGAGACCATTGATCCGTCAGAAACGGGCGAAGCGCTCTTGCCGATAGGATTTTTCGCTAACAAGAGACTTGCATTCAATGAGCATCGTTCGATGTCCGGTTATCTCGGCCTCAAGCGCGATCTGGAAGCTCAGGGCGAAAGCCTCGACATATTTTCCGGCTTGGTAGAAACGGGTGCGCACCGTGCCTCGGTGGTCGCCGTGACAAGTGGTGAAGCCGATGTCGCTGCGATCGACTGTCGATCCTGGGTGCTGGCCCAACGCCATGAGCCCGCCGCCGCGGGTGTGCACGTCGTCGGCTGGACCTCCCGGCGCATGGGCCTGCCATTCATCCGCGCAAAGGGCATCGATATCCCGTTTCTTATGTAAGGCGGTGATTGCCCCACACGACGTACATCGACTTAGCCTTTGGTGCGTATGGATGCAGGATGATCTGCACTGCAGCCGGCCATCCATCGTCGGAAGCCGCAAGCCGACTTCTGCGTCGCGTACCTAAAGATGCTACCCTCGAAGTTAGGTCGGGCTTTTCTGCCGCCGGTCGCCGACCTGCTTGGCAATGACGCACAGTAGTTCGAACATCATCGTGGCGCCGGCGAGCGCCGTCATGCCGGCGAGATCGAAGGGCGGAGCTACCTCGACAACGTCGGCGCCGACGATGTTGACGCCATCGAGAAGCCGGATCATCTGCTGCGCCTCGCGTGTGGTAAAGCCGCCCACCTCGGGCGTTCCGGTTCCCGGCGCCATCGAAGGGTCGATGCTGTCGATGTCGAAGGTCACGTAGGTCGGGTGATCGCCTGCGATCGCGCGCGCTTCCGCCATCACATCGCTTGCGCCCCGTGTGACGAACTCTTCCATGTAGATGACGCGTACGCCCTGCTGTCTCGCCCAGTCATGCTCGCCGGGATCGTAGACCGAGCCGCGGATGCCGATCTGGACAATTCGCGTCGGATTCAGCAGGCCTTCCTCGATCGCCCGGCGGAACGGTGTGCCGTGTGTATAGGGATTTCCGCCGAAATAGGTGTCGTTGGTATCGGAATGGGCATCGAAATGGATCAGCCCGACAGGCCTCGTCTTCGCCACCGCGCGCAGGACCGGCAGCGTCGTCAGATGGTCGCCGCCAACCGCGAGCGGGATGGCGCCAGCGGCAACGATTTCCGCCATGCCGGCTTCGATGCGTCTGAGACCGTCCATCAGGTCGATCGGATTGACCGAGAGATCGCCGACGTCCGCGATGTTGGCGATACTGTAGGGCTCCGTGCCAGATACATGATGCACGCGGCGCATCAGACTGGACTGGCTGCGGACTTCCCGGGGCCCATGGCGGGCACCGGCCCGGTTGGTCGTGCCGCCGTCCCAGGGAATGCCGACAAGGGCAATATCCAGGCCTTCGGCGGTATTGGCGACCGGCAGGCGCATGAATGTTGCCTGGCCTGCGAAACGCGGCACCTCGGCGGCGTCGATTGGCTGGTTGAAGGTTCCGCTCATTATCTTACCTCGGCTTTATCAAGAGGGTTTCGTAACCGATGTGCGGCGATCCAGCTCTGGTGGTGTGCGTGTTGGTGTGCGAATCGCCTATGATCCAGTGTCATCAGACAGAAGCGAGGACGGCGCGTTGGCAAGTGCATCTTCGCGGTCAAGCACCAGTTCTACCGCCCTTACATCCTCATATCTCGGGATATGCTATGCGGCGCGAATATGCGAAGACATGAATGTGTTTCACATTGATGGATAGTAAATGCCGGCGACCGACAACACCGTGAGGGAACTGAACAAAACCGCCTGCGACGCAGGTGTGTTCACATGGGATCTGAGCACCGACACCGTTTATGCCGATAAGGCGCTGGCAGAGCTTTTTGGCCTAGATGCCCGCGAGACCGAGCGCGGACTACCGATCGTCCGGTTCCTCGACAGGATTGATCCTGCCGACAAGCCGATGATCGCGAAGGCTATCCACGAGGCGATCGTCACCGGAGAGGCTTATCAGCAGGACTACAGTGTCGTGCGCCCCGATGGCTCAAGAGCAACCGTATCAGCCTTCGGTCGGTGTTTCCGCAATGCTGTCGGAACGCCCTCTCACTATGCAGGCATCGTCTATCCGAAAACATCCGGACCTTCCGTCCAAGACGCAATCTTCTGGCATTGTCTGCAGGCCTACAATCTCGCCAAAGATGCCGGCCAGATGGACATGGTCGAACTTCTCCAGCAGGCGCTGCGGCGATGCGGCCAAGCCACGGAATCGGTCGCGATGCATTAGCATACCGCTTGCGCGCTTAAGCTACGCGTTTCGTGATTGCCAGCCAATCTAAACGAGCGTGTCGGCTATGCGGCTTCGGTGCATTGTACGGATTGGTAAACGCGAGATTAATTTCCTCCCCCGTCACGCTTGCGCGGATCAATCCGCGCAAGCTCAGGGTCTTCCATGTCCCCAAACGAGGCAGGACATCCTCAAGCACACTGTTTGATTGATTGCGTTGAAGGCGATACACGCCGATTGCTACATCCTTGAAGTGCTATAGTAATTTCTAAATTTGTCACCTTGGATCCGATCCCTAACTCTAGCCTTCGAATAAGATCGGGAGTTGGACGACGTTGACATATGAAGAAACGATTACCGCGCTCAGATGCGCCGATACGGGAAGCCGTGAGCTGGATGCAGGCGTGTATGAGGCATTGGGTGGCACCGTTTTGAGCAACGTGCTGGCGGGTTACTGGCGCGAGGACGGCGGCGGACAAGTGCCCGACTACACGACATCGCTGGATGCGGCCTTCGCGCTTCTCGACGATATCATCCCGACATCGCGTCTGCTGTCGTTGAGCCGTATCAAAAACGGGGACAGTGCAGGGTGGGCTTGTACGCTCCAGCATGCATCCGCTCATATAATTTCAACCACGGGGGCAACCGCCCCGCTTGCGCTGAGCGCCACCATCGTTTCGGCGTGGAACCGACCGTGTGTTCTGCGTTTCCGCTCCACAGCCGCCGCACAAGGCTGACGCGAGGCGTGCTCAGCGCAGCTTGCTCAGATTCACCGGACGGTTGTTGATGATCGCTTCCATCGAGAAGAAGCCCGTTACGGTCGCAAGGTCGAAGTTGGTGATCAATTTCTGATAGAACGCATCGTAGCCCGACATGCCCCCTGTCACGACCTTGATCAGGTAGTCCCATTCCCCGCCGATCCGGTAGAAATCGATCACCTCCGGCAACCGTTCGACATGCCCGCGAAAACCTTCGCTCCACTCCTTCGAGTGATGGCGAGTGCGGATCATCACGAAGACTGTCAGGTCGAGCCCGAGAGCGCCGAGATCAATGTCGCTGTGCGATCCCCGGATCAGGCCGAGCGAATGCAAGCGCTGAAGACGTCGCCAACAGGCATTTTGCGACAGTCCGACCTTCTCCGCCAAATCGCGCTGCGAAAGGTTCGCGTCGATCTGCATCGCAGTCAGAATCTTCATATCAAAATCATCGACCTTCTTCAAATCGTCGATCATTTGATCCGTTTCCTATAAAAATTAGCAAAAAATAGGTGGATTTTTTGACCGTGTAGCAGTTTACAATCTGTGTCAATATCCGAGCCGAGGAGAATGACCGTGGACAACGCTTGCCCAGCGACAAGAAAGACAGAAACGCCGCTTTCGGCATTCCGCCATACCTTGGAGCATGCCGGGGCAATCGCCGCGCTTCGAAATGGACTTGTCGGCTCCAACGCGAAGATACCCGGCCCTTACGGCGAGAAGGCACTGGTTTACGCTGATTATGTCGCCTCGGGCCGCGCGCTTCACCAAGTCGAGCATTTCATCCTCGAGGAAGTGCTTCCTTACTACGCCAACAGTCATACGGAAGCCTCCTATTGCGGTGGCTTCATGACCCGCATGCGGCGGGAAGCACGCGCAATGATCGGCGGATTCTGCGGCGCCAACGAGCAGCATGCCGTGATCTTCACAGGTTCCGGCGCGACCTCTGGCATCAACCGTCTCGTCAAGCTGTATGGCGTGGCTGAAGCCGTTGCTGCGGGCAAACACGTTCGCGTCATTGTCGGCCCCTACGAGCATCATTCCAACATACTGCCATGGCGGGAGAGCGGTGCGGAGATGGTTGAAATCGCCGAGGGTCCGGCGGGCGGTCCCGATCCGTTGCTTCTCAAGGAGGCGCTGGTCGAGGGCAAGTCTGATCTGACGATATGCACGCTGTCGGCCGCATCCAACATCACCGGCATCACCAGCAACGTCGCAGCGATCACGAAGGCGGTAAACGCCGCCGGCGCGATAATGATCTGGGATTATGCCGGTGCCGGCCCCTATGTGCCGATCTCTATGTCGCCAGCGCCCGGCGCCGAGATCGACGCCATCGTTGTCTCGCCGCACAAGTTTATCGGTGGTCCAGGCGCTTCCGGAGTCCTGATCCTTCGTCGGGACGGGCCCTGTACCAGCAAGCCGTCATGGCCGGGCGGCGGGACGGTAAAATTCGTGTCGCCGCAAACCCATGATTACAGCGATAGCCTCGAATCCCGAGAGGAAGCCGGCACGCCGAACGTGGTCGGCGATATTCGCGCTGCGCTGGCGTTCATCGTCAAGGCGGCGATCCTCGATACGATGCTTGTGCGCAATCGAGAGCTTGCCCAGCGCGCGTTCGCGGCCTGGACGGACGTGCCGCATCTCGAGATCCTAGGTCTTTCCGAGCCTGATCGGCTGCCGATCTTTTCTTTCCGGGTGGAGGACGGAAAGGGCGGCTACGTCCATCAGCAGCTCATCACGCGGATGCTCAGTGACCGCTTCGGCATTCAGGCGCGCGGCGGCTGCGCCTGTGCTGGTCCCTATGTCCACCGCCTGCTGTCGATCGACGACGAGCAGTCGAAGGCGATCCGGCAAGCTATCATCGCAGGAGACGAAATCAGCAAGCCCGGTTTCGTCAGGCTGAATTTCAGCGTCCTCCTGCCGGATGAGAAGGTCGAGTTCATTCTGAAGTCAGTGGCGCAAATCGCGGCCGATGCGACGCGCTTCGAGGCGGACTACGATGTCGATCCGAGTAGGGCGATATTCTTTCCGCGTGCCGAGAAGCAAGAGGTTGCAGCCTGACCTCGCGCTGGGCCGACCGCGGCCTTTCGATCGGGCCTTCTCAACAAGGTGTCGGGCAAAGGCTTTGTCGATGGATCGCGGTCGATCGGAAGTTTCATACCCACTTCACCCACGCCGATGAACCGAACCGTGGCGGAAGCTACTGTGTCGCGGCCGCGTCGAGTGCCATGTTCAATGCGAGCACATTGACCGTCGGCTCGCCGAGCAATCCAAGCTCTCTTCCTTCGACGGCGCCATCGACGAGTGCCTTGACCTTGGGCTCGTCGAGGTTGCGGGCCTTGGCGACACGGGCGACCTGGAAGTACGCGGCCTCGGGTGAAATATGCGGATCGAGGCCGCTGCCAGACGCGGTCACGAGGTCGGCTGGCACGTCTGCGTTTGGGTTGGTGGCTTTTGCCGCATCGTAGTCGCCCTTGACACGGTCGATCAGCTTCTGGCTGGTCGGACCAAGGTTGGAACCGCTGGAGGCCGCCGCGTTGTAGCCGTCGCCGGCAGCCGATGGGCGACCGTGGAAGTACTTGTCGCTGACAAAAGCCTGGCCGATCAATGTCGATCCAATCACGGAGCCGTTCTTCTCTATCACACTCCCATTGGCTTGAGTTGGAAACAGCGCCTGGGCAGCGCCCGTCATGGCGAGCGGATAAAGGAGGCCGGTGATAGCAGTCGTGGCAACAATCATCACGATTGCGGGGCGAAGCTGGTTTAGCATGTTGTGAACTCCGGACATTCAGTTGAGTGGGGAGCCGGACGCAACGGGTCCGGCATCAGATTTAAGCAAGGCCGAGAGCCGCGACGGCCATGTCGATTGCCTTGATGCCGATGAAAGGCACGATGATGCCACCAAGGCCGTAGATCAGTAGGTTGCGCGATAGAAGAGCTCCCGCGCCGATCGGACGATAGCGGACACCTTTCAGCGATAGTGGGATCAGGGCGATGATGATCAGGGCGTTGAAGATGATCGCCGAGAGGATAGCGCTCTGCGGTGTCGACAGGCCCATGATGTTCAGTACCCCAAGTTGGGGGTAGAAGGTCAGGAACATTGCCGGGATGATGGCGAAGTACTTCGCAATATCGTTGGCGATCGAGAAGGTTGTCAGCGCTCCGCGGGTCATCAGCAGTTGTTTACCGATCTCGACAATCTCGATGAGCTTGGTCGGATCGCTATCGAGATCGACCATGTTGCCAGCCTCGCGGGCTGCGACGGTGCCGGTGTTCATTGCAACGCCGACGTCGGCCTGAGCCAAGGCGGGGGCGTCATTGGTGCCGTCGCCGCACATGGCGACGAGCTTGCCCTTGGCCTGCTCTTCGCGCATCAACGCCAGCTTCATTTCCGGTGTCGCCTGGGCAAGGAAGTCGTCGACGCCGGCTTCGGCGGCAATGGCGGCGGCGGTTAGTGGATTGTCGCCAGTGATCATCACGGTGCGGATGCCCATGCGACGCAACTCGACAAAGCGTTCACGGATGCCGCCCTTGACGATGTCCTTGAGGTGGATCACGCCGAGCAACCGGCCATCGCGGGCGACGGCGAGCGGCGTCCCACCGCTTTTGGCGACTTCGTCGGCGAGCGTACGAAGTTCACGCGCAGCGTCGCTGTTGACTTGGAGCGCTAAGGCCGCATTGCCGGAAGCAGAAGGCGATGTTCCGTCGATATAGGCAAGTACTGAGTCGACCGCACCTTTGCGGATCGAGGATCCGTCAACGTCGACACCACTCATGCGAGTCTGGGCGGTAAAGGGGATGAAGGTCGCCTTCAGGCTTCCCATGTCGCGGCCACGGATCGCGTATTTTTCCTTGGCTAGCACGACGATCGAACGGCCCTCGGGCGTCTCGTCGGCAAGCGAGGCAAGTTGTGCGGCATCCGCGAGCTCTTGTTCAGTCACGCCACGGATCGGACGAAATTCGGTCGCCTGTCGGTTGCCAAGGGTGATGGTGCCTGTCTTGTCGAGAAGTAGCGTGTCGATGTCGCCGGCTGCCTCGACGGCGCGGCCGGACATGGCGAGCACGTTGAAGCGCACCAGGCGATCCATGCCGGCAATGCCGATGGCGGAAAGCAGGGCGCCTATGGTGGTCGGGATGAGTGTCACGAAAAGTGCGACCAGCACGATAATCGGGATGGAGCCGCCAGCGTAAGCGGCAAAGCTTGGAATGGTCGCGGTGGCCAGCACGAAAATCAGCGTCATGCCCGCGAGAAGGATATTGAGGGCGATTTCGTTGGGAGTCTTCTGCCGCTCGGCGCCTTCGACAAGCGAGATCATCCGGTCGATAAAGGTCGAGCCCGCCGCCGCGGTGATCCGCACACGGATTTCGTCGGACAGGACCTGCGTGCCGCCGGTGACGGCAGAACGGTCGCCGCCGGATTCACGGATGACGGGCGCGGATTCACCAGTGATAGCCGCCTCGTTGACGGAGGCAACGCCTTCAATGACTTCTCCGTCCGACGGTATAATGTCGCCGGCTTCGACGAGCACGACGTCACCGACCTTCAGGCTGGTGCCGGGCACCATCCTGTATGCCGTGCGGCTTCCGTCGGCCAGAAGTTTGGCCTGCGTTTCGGTCCGAGACTTGCGCAGGGATTCTGCCTGCGCCTTGCCGCGTCCTTCGGCGACGGCCTCGGCGAAGTTCGCGAACAGCACCGTGAACCAGAGCCAGAGATTGACCTGGAAAGAAAAGCCGAGATTGCCGTGACCGGCGACAAGGTCGCGGACGAACAGCACGGATGTCAGGACCGACACCGTGGCGACGACGAACATCACCGGGTTTCGGGAAAGGATCCGAGGGTCCAGCTTTTTGAAGGCAGCACCCACGGCTGGAAGGAGAATGCGAGGATCCAGGATACTCGCGGATTTTGCCTGGCTCATAAGAGGCTCCAGCTTTCGAAAGAGAACAAAGGGATCGGTGTGGCCGATCAGCCAAAAAGAATTTCGTAGGCGCAAAGCAGGACAAGCAGGACGGCCATCATGATCAGGATGATGTCGGTTCCCCTTGCCTGGGGCGCTCTCTCACGTCCCGATTTGTCGGGACGTGAGGATTTGTGACGCATATGACGAAGGATCATGGTCCACCTTAAAAGGTTTGCCCGGCGATCATTGAGAGATGCTCGACGACGGGGCCGAGGGCCAATGCAGGCAGGAACGTCAATCCGCCGACAATCAGGATCGTCCCGACGAGCATGCCGACGAAAAGTGGTCCGTCCGTCGGGAAGGTGCCTGCCGATGCCGGAACTGTCTTCTTACTGATCAGCGAACCGGCGATCGCAAGCGCCGGGATGATGACCAGAAAGCGGCCCATCAGCATGCCGATGCCAAGCGTGATGTTGTACCAGGGCGTGTTGCCTGTCAGGCCGCCGAAAGCCGAACCGTTGTTGGCCGCAGCCGACGTATAGGCGTAGAGGATCTCGGAAAAGCCGTGGGGCCCCGCTGTTCCGACTGATGCCACCGCCGACGGCAGAACACTTGCAATCGCGGTAAAGACCAGCATGGCCAGCGGAAGGCACAGGATGGCAAGGACGGCCATTTTCATTTCCTTCGCCTCGATCTTCTTGCCCAGATACTCGGGCGTGCGTCCCACCATCAGCCCTGCCACGAAGACGGCAACGATGATGAAGAGGACGATGCCGTAGAAACCGGCGCCCACGCCGCCGACGATGACCTCGCCGAGCTGCATGTTGATCAGCGGGATGAGGCCGCCGAGCGCCGTGAAGCTGCCATGCATGGCATTTACGGCACCGCAGGATGCCGCCGTGGTCACGACCGCGAACAGGGACGACATGATGACGCCGAAGCGAACTTCCTTGCCTTCCATGTTGCCGCCCTGCAGACCAAAGGCATGCATCAGCGGGTTGCCCGAGGCTTCAGCCCAATAGGTGAAGCCAACGCCAACGATAAACAAGATGCCCATCGCCGCCAGGATCGTCCAACCCTGACGCTGGTTTCCCACCATGCGGCCGAAGACGTTGGTGAAGGCTGCGCCAATCACGAAGATCGACAACATCTGCAGCATGTTGGAGAAGTTATCGGGGTTCTCGAACGGGTGGGCCGAGTTTGCATTGAAGAAGCCCCCGCCATTGGTGCCGAGCATCTTGATCGCGAGCTGGGAGGCGACGGGGCCCACCGCTATTGTCTGTTGAGCGCCTTCAAGTGTCGTCGCGTTGACGTATGGGCCGAGCGTCTGCGGCACGCCGAGGTAGACGTAGACGAGGGTGAGTATGACGCAAATCGGGAGGAGCACGTAAAACGTGGCACGGGTCATATCGACCCAGAAGTTACCGATCGCCTTGCTGGATGCGCGGGAGAAGGCACGAATTAGGCCGATGGCAATCGCCATCCCTGTCGCCGCCGACACAAAGTTCTGAACCGTGAGGCCAGCCATCTGCGTCAAATATGACATCGTGCTCTCGCCGCCGTAGTTCTGCCAGTTGGTGTTGGCGACAAAGCTGACGGCGGTGTTGAACGAAAGCTCCGGTCCAACGGCGACCATTCCGGCAGGGTTATAAGGGAGCATGCCCTGCGAACGTAGTAAAAGATAAAGAACGAGGGTGCCGAGCAGGTTGAACATCAGCATTGCGAATGCGTAAGAGGTCCAGTGCTGATCGTCGCGTTCGCTGATGCCTGCAAGACGATAAAGTCCCCGTTCGATCGGAACGAGGACCGGTGACAGGAATGTGCGTTCGCCCGTGAATACACGGGTCATGTAACCGCCGAGCGGTTTGACGAGCACGACAAGAATCCCGCAGAAAAGCAGGATCTGGAGCCATCCAATGAGGGTCATGAGAGGAACTTTCAGTTCGAGCGGCTTCGATCAGAAGCGCTCGGGGCGAATAAGGGCGTAGGTGAGATAGACGGTAAGGAACACCGTCACCGCACCGCTCAGGATGTAGTCGAAAATCATGGTGAGGCTCCTCGGGTTCAGAGTGTGTCGCAGGCCTTGGTGTAGGCGAAGCAGAGTGCGAAAAAGATCACGGCGATGCCGATCAGAACGATGTCCATCATCGGGGGTATTTCCTTCCAGATGTTTCGAAGCAGTGAGGACATCAATGGACCTCGGGCCGGCGGGAGGTCGTGCCCCGCGATCACGGTTATGCACCCGATCGGCATAAAGGTTCGAGACGGAAGGCCGGCGGCATAAATAAGAAAACCATAAAGGTTTTCGAAGTGTGCATCGGCTCAGCGGCAGCGACGTCGTAGAGGCGGAGCACACGGATGGCGGTGCGAGCTTTCAGTATTTAGACCGATCCAAATTGAGATTTTCGCCGTGTGCAAGCTGGCTTTTTCCTGGGGATGATTTCGGCCGATTTACGCACCCTATGAAAATGCGTCGCGAATTTTATACTAGGTAAATCAATTATATAAGTATCCATTGGTATTGAAGCTTTCATTCGTTTGTCTCTTTCGTAAAAAGAGACTTGACAGAATTGGAACGTTCCAATTATTAACAATCCCTATTGGCGGGAGGCCAATGGAGGGTTGTCATGGGCAAGGGACGGGTCACCGTCATAGACATCGCGAAGGCTGCCGGCGTTTCGAAGTCGACGGTCTCGTTGGTGTTGCAGGCCTCGCCTCTCGTCAATGAAATCACCCGTGGCAAGGTCAATGCAGTGATGCGCGAGCTTGGCTACGTCTATAATCGCGGCGCGGCCAACCTGCGCCAAGCCAATGCCCGCTCGAAAATCATCGGCATCGTTGTCAACGATCTGACCAACAGTTTCTTCGCCGAGCTTGCGGTGGGCGTCGATACGGTCGTCCAGTCGGCCGGCTTCGTCCAGTTCCTGTCGAATACCAGCGAAAACCTCGACCGCCAGCGAGAGGTCATCGCCTCGATGCGGGAGCATGGAGTTTCCGGCCTGATCGTATCGCCGGCGAGGGGCACCGAGGCGCTAGACATGAAGCCGTTGGTGGCTGCTGGCATCCCCGTGGTGCTGGTCGTCCGCAGCGTCCCGGGTGCCAAGGTGTCGTCTCTGGTATCCGACAATCACGCCGGGACATCGGCGGCAGTGGAGCATCTGACATTGCTCGGCCACCGGCGCATCGCCTTTGTCGGCGGCTTTCCTGACACCGCCGTTTTCGACGAGCGTCTCAGCGGATATCGCGAGGCGATGGCGAATACGAATGAAGGCTTCAGCGAGGAATTAGTCATCTCTTCTGCGCCCTCGCGCGCCGGCGGCGTGGAGGCCATCGGGCAGGGGATGGCGATGGCGGAGCCGCCGACGGCTGCGGTCTGCTTCAACGATGCCGTCGCATTTGGCGTCTGCGATGGCCTGCGGGCCCGCCGTATCGAACCGGGCCGCGACTTTGCGGTGGTCGGATTTGACAACGTCATTGAAGCGAAGACGACGGTGCCGGCGCTCACTACCATTTCGGTCGATCCGCAGGGGATCGGCCAGCGCGCCGCGCAGATGCTGCTCAAGCAGATCAATGCCGGAAAGCCGGAGGCGGAGCAGGTTGTCAGCGCCGTTCGCCTGATCGTGCGCGAGAGCTGCGGCGCGGCAGATAACAATCCTGGGAGGAGATTGGCATGACGGTTCGTTGGGGGCTGATCGGCGCGAGCACGATCGCGCGGGAATGGGTGATCGGCGCTGTCCGTGCCACCGGCGGTGATGTGGTTTCCGTCATGAGCTCGAACACAGAGCGCGCCCGTGCCTATGCGGAGGAAAATGGCATTCGCAAGCACGTGACCGATCTCGGTGCATTGCTTTCGGATCCCGAGATCGATGCGGTCTATATATCGACCACCAACGAGCTTCATTGCGCACAGGCCGTTGCCGCTGCGCGCGCCGGTAAGCACATCCTTTGCGAAAAGCCGCTGGCTCTCTCGCTTGAGGATGCGCATGCCATGAAGAAGGCCGCCGACGAGGCTGGCGTGGTTCTTGCCACCAATCACCACCTGCGCAATGCAGCCACGCTCACGGCGATGCGCGACGCGATCGCCGCCGGCCGGATCGGCACGCCGCTGTCTGCGCGGGTGTTCCACGCCGTCTACTTGCCGCCGCACCTTCAGGGCTGGCGGCTCGACAAGCCGCAGGCCGGCGGTGGCGTCATTCTCGATATCACCGTGCACGACGCCGATACGTTGCGCTACGTGCTTGGGCGCAATCCGGTCGAGGTCATTGCATTCTCGCAGGCTGGCGGCATGGGCAAGGAAGGCCTCGAGGATGCGGTCATGGGCGTGATGCGGTTCGAGGACGAGATCATCGCGCAATTCCACGATGGCTTCACCACCCGATATGCCGAGACCGGTTTCGAGGTTCACGGAACAGAGGGTTCGCTGATCGGGCGAAACGTCATGACACAGCGGCCGGTTGGTACCGTCGCGCTGAGAAATGCGGAGGGTGAGCAGCAGTTGCCGGTCGAGGGCGGCAATCTCTACGAGACAGCGCTAACGGCGTTTCATGCGGCAGTAAAAGGAGAAGGTATGCCGTCGGCCACTGCCGAAGATGGGATCTGGTCGCTCGCGACAGGCTTGGCGGTGGCGCAGGCCGCGCGCAGCGGCGCGGCCGTTGCGGTGAAGACAGGACTTTGAGAGAGATGAACAAGCATATCACCCCGGCGGAAGCCGCAGCCCTG
Organism: Hyphomicrobiales bacterium; assembly: GCA_900470805.1. Classification (GTDB taxonomy): domain Bacteria; phylum Pseudomonadota; class Alphaproteobacteria; order Rhizobiales; family Rhizobiaceae; genus Rhizobium. The sequence goes on from UCCA01000037.1 coordinate 102,595, forward strand.
ATCCCGGACGGCGCCATCGTTTCGGTTTCCTCATCGAGCGGTCTCGGCTGCCCGGATCTGATGCTGAAGGCAATCGGCGAGCGTTTCGATGCGACCGCACATCCGCGCGGCATCACCACGCTGCACCCGATCGCCGCCGGCGATATGAGCGGTATCAAGGGCATCGACCATATAGCCAAGAAGGGGTTGCTCAAGCGCATCATCGGCGGCTCCTATCCGTCCGGCCCGTCGACGGCGGAGCCGCCGATGATCTGGCAGATGATCACCGGCAACGAGATTCCCGCCTACAACATTCCGTCCGGCATCATGTTCGACATGCATCGCGAGGCGGCAGCCAAGCGTCCCGGCGTGCTGACGAAGATCGGCCTCGATACCTTCGTCGACCCGAAGCGCCAGGGTTGCGCGATGAATGCTGCTGCCGGCGAAGCGCCGGTGGTCAAGCGAGTGACGTTCGAGGGTGAGGACTGGCTGTATTTCCCAGCGATCAAACCCGATGTGACCATCGTCAGGGCGACCACGGCCGACGAGCATGGCAACCTGACCTATGAGCACGAGGGCGCTTATCTCGGCGGGCTCGATCAGGCGCTGGCAGCCCGCAACAATGGCGGCATCGTCATCGCGCAGGTCAAGCGCATCACCAAGCAGGGCTCGCTGAAACCGCATGATGTTCGCGTGCCGGGCATGCTGGTGGACTATGTCGTTGTCGATCCGGAGCAGAAGCAGACCACGCAAACGGTTTACGACCCAGCCATATCAGGCGAGATATTCCGCCCGCTCGACACGTTCCGCGTTCCAGAGTTCAATATCCAGAAGGTCATCGCGCGCCGTGTCGCGCAGGAGTTGCGGGCGAATAGCTGCGTCAATCTCGGTTTCGGCATCTCGGCCAACGTTCCGCGCATCCTGATGGAAGAGGGCCAGCATGGCGCCGTCACCTGGGTGATCGAACAGGGCGCCGTCGGCGGGGTGCCGTTGCTCGACTTCGCCTTCGGCTGCGCCTCCAATGCCGATGCCTACATGCCGTCACCCTATCAGTTCACCTACTTTCAGGGCGGAGGCTTCGATGCATCGTTGCTGTCCTTCCTCGAGATCGGCAAAGACGGATCCGTCAACGTCTCCAAACTGTCTTTCCGCCCGCACGTGACGGCCGGGGCCGGTGGCTTCGTCGATATTACCGCGCGGGCGAAGAAGATCGTTTTCTCGGGCATGTTCAACGCTGGCGCCAAACTTGCCATCGTGGATGGCAAGCTGGTGATCGAGAAGGAAGGCAAGCTCAAGAAGCTTGTCAACGAGGTCGAGCACGTCACCTTCTCCGGCCGTCGGGCCATCGAACAGGGGCAGGACATCACCTACGTCACCGAGCGTTGCGTGATGATGCTGACGCCGGATGGCATCGTTCTTACGGAGATTGCGCCGGGGATCGACGTTCAGACGCACATTCTTGACCAGTCCGAATTCCAGTTGATCGTGGCAGATGATCTCAAGGTGATGGATGCCAAGCTATTTTCGGAAGACCTGATCGGCCTTTCGCTGCCTGTCAAAGGCGCCCGCGTTCTGGAGGGCACTTTCCATGACTAGCGGAACGGTACGTGTCGACATCGAGGGGCATATCGCGGTCATGACGGTTTCGCGTCCCGAGAAGCTGAATGCGCTCGATCTCGACATGCTCAAGGCTCTTGCGATCGCGACTGACGAAGTCGAGGCCAACGCCGCTGTCCGCGTCGCGATCCTGACAGGAGACGGCAAGGCGTTCTCTGCCGGAGGCGACATCAAGGCGTGGGGGCATATGGATGCGCAGCAATTCGGGCACGCCTGGGTGCGCTTTGGCCACCGCGTGTTCGAGCGGCTGGCAACGCTTCGGGTGCCGCTGATCGCGGCGCTGAACGGTCATGCGCTCGGCGGCGGGCTGGAGCTTGCCGGCGTCGCCGATATTCGTGTCGCGGAGGAGCAGATCAAGATCGGCCTGCCTGAGACGGGGCTTGGGATGGTGCCGGGCTGGTCGGGCACGCAGCGCCTGGTCAAGCGGTTCGGCGCGCAGATCGTCCGACGGATGGCTTTGGGTGGCGAGATTTTCACCGCAGAGGAAGCGCGCCAGTTCGGCGTGGTCGACAAGGTGGTCGCCACGGGTGCAGCGCTTGATGCGGCCAGAGACTATGCGAAGCGCATCGCAGCACGCGGGCCGGCTGCGCTGGAGGTTGCGAAGCTGATGATCGCCTCGGCAAATGGAGAGGACAACGGCACGGCGGTGGAGGCACTTGGGTCGATCCTGGTGGCCAAGACCGGTGACCTCCGGGAAGGCGTTGCTGCGTTCAGCGAGAAGCGCCCGGCAGAATTCAAGGGAGAATGGTGATGACAGTTCTGGTGAACCCGAAGGCGCTGAGCGACCTCAAGGTGCGCGACTTCAAGATGCTGATCGATGGCAAATGGCTGTCGGGCAACGGCGCACCGATCGAGCGCGTCGCGCCAAGCCACGGCGTCGTCGTCAGCCGCTTCCAGGCTGGCTCGAAAGCCGACGCCGAACGCGCCATCGCCGCCGCCCGCAAAGCTTTCGACACCGGGCCATGGCCGCGGATGACAGCATCCGAGCGCTCTGCGATCCTGTTGAAGGCTGCCGACCTGATTGCCGCGCGCGCTGACGAACTCGCCTATCTCGACGCGATCGAGGCCGGCAAGCCGATCACTCAGGTCAAGGGCGAGATCGGCGGTTCGGTCGATATCTGGCGTTACGCCGCAGCCCTTGCGCGCGATCTGCATGGCGAGAGCTACAACACGCTCGGTGACGGAACCTTGGGCGTCGTGCTGCGCGAGGCGATCGGTGTCGTCTCGATCATCACGCCCTGGAACTTCCCGTTTCTGATCGTCGGCCAAAAACTCCCCTTTGCGCTGGCGGCCGGCTGCACATGCGTCGTGAAGCCGTCGGAACTGACGTCGGGTTCGACCATTCTGCTCGGCGAAATCCTGCAGGAGGCGGGAGTTCCGGATGGAGTGGTCAATATCGTCACGGGGACCGGCGCTGAGGTCGGCGCCATCATGACATCTCATCCCGACGTCGACATGGTGTCCTTCACCGGCTCGACCGGTGTTGGTAAGCTGACGATGACCAACGCGGCGCAGACGCTGAAGAAGGTATCGCTCGAGCTGGGTGGCAAGAACCCGCAGATCGTCTTCCCGGATGCCGATCTCGACGGCTTCATCGACGCGGCCGTCTTCGGCGCCTATTTCAATGCCGGAGAATGCTGCAATGCCGGCTCGCGACTGATTTTGCACAAGAGCATTGCAAAAGACGTCGTTGCACGCGTCGCGGCGCTGGCCAGGAACGTGAAGGTCGGCGATCCCCTCGATCCGACGACGCAGGTGGGCGCCATCATCACGCCGCAGCATTTCGACAAGATCGCCGGCTATGTCGCGGCGGCCAGGAGCGCCGGCGCCGAGATCGCCCATGGCGGCGAGGCGCTCGATCTCGGCATGGGCCAGTTCATGGCGCCGACCATTCTTTCACAGGTTACACCAGACATGACGGTCGCACGCGAGGAGGTGTTCGGCCCAGTTCTGTCGGTACTGACCTTCGAGACCACCGAGGAAGCGATCGAGATCGCCAACTCTATCGACTACGGCCTGTCGGCAGGCGTCTGGAGCAAGGATTTCGACACCTGCCTGACGGTCGGTCGGCGTGTGCGGGCCGGTACCGTGTGGATGAACACCTTCATGGACGGCGCTTCGGAGTTGCCGTTCGGCGGCTATAAGCAATCCGGCCTCGGGCGCGAACTCGGACGCCATGCGGTCGAGGACTACACCGAGACGAAGACGCTCAACATGCATATCGGCGCCCGCACCAGCTGGTGGATGCCACGGAGCTAAAAGCCGGCCCTTGGCCGGCTTGAGGAAACCACGCTCGAGGAGGGCGGGGGAATACGGAACGGGAATGGGTCCCGTTTCGCGAACTTGAAAACGGGAGGTTTTCAAATGCGCAGGTTTCTGACGGCGACCGCTATGGTCGCATTGGCAATGGGCGCAGCGGGCGGCTTGGCGCGCGCTGATGATGTAAAAGAAGTTCAGATGCTGCATTGGTGGACATCTGGCGGCGAAGCGGCCGCACTCAACGTTCTGAAGGGCGATCTGTCGAAGGAAGGATACGCGTGGAAAGACGTGCCGGTTGCCGGCGGCGGCGGCGACGCGGCCATGACCGCACTGAAGGCGATGGTGGCGGCCGGAACGTATCCGACCGCATCGCAGATGCTCGGCTACACCGTTCTCGACTACGCGCAGGCCGGTGTGATGGGCGATCTCACCGAGACCGCCAAGAAGGAAGGCTGGGACAAGTCCGTTCCGGCTGCACTCCAGAAGTTCTCCGTCTATGACGGCAAGTGGGTCGCAGCACCGGTCAACGTGCACTCGGTCAATTGGCTCTGGATCAACAAGGCGGTGATGGACAAGATCGGCGGCACCGAGCCGAAGACTTTCGAAGACCTCGTTGCCCTGCTCGACAAGGCCAAGGCCGCTGGCGTGACGCCGCTGGCACTTGGCGGACAGAACTGGCAGGAAGCCACGATGTTCGACTCGGTCGTGCTGTCGACCGGCGGGCCTGAGTTCTACAAGAAGGCGTTCAACGATCTCGACGAAGAGTCGCTGAAGTCCGACACGATGAAGAAGTCGTTCGACAACCTCGCAACACTGATCAAGTACGTCGATCCGAACTTCTCGGGCCGCGACTGGAACCTTGCGACCGCCATGGTCATCAAGGGTGATGCGCTGGTTCAGGTGATGGGCGACTGGGCAAAGGGCGAATTCGTGGCGGCGAAGAAGACGCCGAACACCGACTTCCTTTGCTACCGCTTCCCGGGCACCGACGGCAGCGTGATCTACAACTCCGACATGTTCGGCATGTTCAACGTGCCTGACGATCGCAAGGCCGCCCAGGTGGCGCTCGCGACGGCAACGCTGTCGAAGAGCTTCCAGTCCGCGTTCAACGTCGTCAAGGGCTCGGTTCCTGCCCGTACCGACGTGCCGGATACAGACTTCGACGCCTGCGGCAAGAAGGGTATCGCCGACCTGAAGGCTGCCAACGAAGGCGGCACGCTGTTCGGCTCGCTGGCACAGGGCTATGGCGCGCCTCCGGCCGTTGCCAACGCCTACAAGGACGTCGTCTCGAAGTTCGTCCACGGCCAGATCAAGACCTCCGATCAGGCCGTCGAGGAGTTGGTCAAGGCGATCGACGACGCGAAGTAATTAGCATCCGAGCATGGTCTTCCCCGCCTTGAATGGCGGGGAAGATGCCGATTGCCAACGTCACCCTTGGGAGGGGGATGAATGTCATGAGCACAATCGCTACCACCAAACCTGACGTCACGCCGCAGCGCGGAACGTCGTTCTCCATGCGCGGCTGGATGCAGGACGCGCTTCCGAAGATCGTGCTCGCGCCGAGTTTCGTCATCACGCTGGTTTTCGTCTACGGCTTCATCCTGTGGACGGTCTATCTATCCTTCACCAATTCCAAGACCTTCCCGTCCTACGCGCTGACCGGGCCCCGCGCCTATCAACGGCTGTGGCGCTGGACCTTCGAAAGCGATCCACCCTCAAGCTGGTACACATCGATCACCAATATGGGGATTTTCGGCTTTCTCTATATCGGCATCTGCCTCGGTCTCGGGCTGCTGCTGGCAATCCTGCTCGACCAGAAAATCCGAGGCGAAGGGATATTGCGGCCGATCTTCCTCTATCCGATGGCGCTGTCCTTCATCGTCACCGGCGTGGCGTGGAAATGGTTCCTCGATCCCGGCCTCGGCCTCGAGCAGACGCTGCATCACTTCGGCTGGACGAGCTTCCACTTCGACTGGATCAAGAACAAGGACTTCGTGATCTACACCGTCGTTATCGCCGGCGTCTGGCAGGCCTCAGGCTTTGTCATGGCGATGTTCCTGGCGGGTCTGCGCGGCATCGACAGCGAGATCATGAAGGCGGCGCAGATCGACGGCGCATCGACGGTGCAGCTCTACCGCCGCATCATCATTCCGCTGCTGCGACCGGTGTTCTTGTCGGCGTTCATCGTGCTCGCACACATGGCGATCAAGTCCTACGACCTTGTCGTCGCTTTGACCTCCGGCGGGCCCGGCGGCTCGGCCTGGCTGCCGTCGAACTTCATGTACGAATACACCTTCAAGCGTAACGAGATGGCCGTTGGATCCGCGAGTGCCGTGATCATGCTGATGACGATCTCGGCGATCATCGTGCCTTATCTCTATTCCGAACTGCGGGAGAAATCACGATGAGCGCAGTGACATCGGATCTGCCCAGTTCATCCAACCTGGCGCGCACCCGGCTTTTCAACCGGATCTTCATTTACGGCATCCTCGCGATCTTCGCGATCATCTATCTGATGCCGCTCTTCGTCATGCTGGTCACCTCGTTCAAGACCATGGACGAAATCCAGAACGGTAACATGCTGTCGCTGCCGTCAGCACCAACCTTCGAGCCCTGGGTCAAGGCATGGGGCGAGACCTGCGTCGGGCTGACCTGCGCCGGCATCAAGGGCTATTTCTGGAACTCCATCAAGATGGTCGTTCCCGCCGTTGCCATCTCGACCATCCTCGGCGCGCTCAACGGCTACGTGCTGACCAAGTGGCGGTTTCCCGGCCATACGCTGGTCTTCGGGCTCATGCTGTTTGCCTGCTTCATCCCGTTCCAGTCGGTGCTGCTGCCGATGGCGACCATTCTTGGCAGCCTCGGCCGTTTCGGTAACACGCTGCGGAATGACATCGGCGTGTCGCTCGGCTTCGGCAACCCGACGGTCAATCTGGTCATCGTTCACGTGGTCTACGGCCTCGGCTTCACCACGCTGTTTTTCCGCAACTACTATGAGGCCTTTCCGACGGAACTCGTTCGGGCGGCACAGGTGGATGGCGCGAGCTTCTTCCAGATCTTCCGCCGCATCATGCTGCCGAACTCTTTACCGATCATCGTTGTCACCGTGATCTACCAGTTCACCAACATCTGGAACGACTTCCTGTTCGCCTCGGCTTACGCCGGCACCGGTGAATCCATGCCGATGACGGTAGCGCTCAACAACGTCGTCAACACCTCCACCGGTGTGGTCGAATATAATGTCAACATGGCCGCCGCGATGATCGCCGCCATGCCCACGCTCCTCGTTTACATCCTCGCCGGCCGCTACTTCGTTCGCGGACTGATGGCGGGCGCGGTCAAAGGATAATCCCATGGCTTTCCTCGAAATCTCAGGCCTCAGAAAGCGTTTCGGCGCACTGGAAATTCTCAAGGGCATCGATCTTGAGCTGGAAAAGGGCGGCTTCCTCGTGCTGGTCGGTCCGTCCGGCTGCGGCAAGTCCACGCTGCTCAACACCATCGCGGGACTGGAGGCGATCACCGAGGGAGACATCCGCGTCGATGGTCGCACCATCTCCGATCTGCATCCATCCAAGCGCGACATCGCCATGGTGTTCCAGAGCTACGCGCTTTATCCGAACATGACGGTCGCGGGGAACATCTCCTTCGGCATGGAAATGCGCGGCGTGCCGGCCGACGAGCGCAAGGCAGCGATCGACAAGGTCGCCAAGGTGCTGCAGATCGGCCATCTGCTGGACCGCAAGCCGAGCCAGCTATCAGGCGGCCAGCGGCAGCGCGTCGCCATGGGCCGTGCACTTGTGCGCGACCCCAAGCTCTTCCTGTTCGACGAGCCGCTGTCAAACCTCGACGCCAAGCTGCGCGTCGACATGCGCATCGAGATCAAGCGTCTGCATCAGGCAACCGGCAAGACGATCGTCTATGTGACGCACGACCAGATCGAAGCTATGACGCTGGCGACGAAGATCGCCGTGATGAAGGACGGCGAAGTCCAGCAGTTCGGCACGCCAGCCGAGATCTACAACAACCCCGCCAATATGTTCGTCGCCGACTTCATGGGCTCACCGGCCATGAACCTGCTCTCGGGCACCATCGAGCAGGGCGCGACGGGACTGTCGGTATCGCTGGCGCGGCCAAGCGGCGAACCAATCCTTCTGCCGATCGCGCCGGGCCGCGAGGCGCTCCAGGCGCATGCCGGTCGGCAGATCGTCTTCGGCATCCGTCCTGAAGCGCTGACCGATCCTGATGGCGCGGACCGCAACGCCAAGACTCTTGCCGAAGGCGATTGCCTGATCGATGTGGTCGAGCCGGCGGGCTCGGATACATTCGCCGTGACCAAGCTCGGCGGCAAGGAGGTCGTTGCCCGCCTGCGCGCCGACGCCCGCATCCAGCCGGGCCAGAACGCGCGGCTGGCTTTCAACCTCGACAAGGTCGTCTTCTTCGACCCGCAGAGCCAGGCGCGGATCGCTTGAGGCTGAAGGCGGGAACAGCATAGTGGAAAAGACCCCTGATATCGTCATCATCGGCTCGGGCATCGGCGGCGCGACCGTCGCTGCCGGGCTCGCTCCAACCGGTGCGCAGATCCTCATTCTTGAAGCCGGCGAACGCATCGCCGACCACCCCGTCAATCGCGACCAGCGCGCGATATTCCAGCGCGGTCATTTCCGGCCGAAGGAGACCTGGTACGAAGCCGACGGCACCGGCTTCAATCCCGGCAACTACTACAATGTCGGGGGGAATTCGAAGTTCTTCGGCGCCGTGCTGTCGCGTTATCGCCGTGAGGACTTTGAGGAAATCCGTCACCGCGAGGGTGTGTCGCCCGCATGGCCGTTTCCCTACGAGGAACTGGAGCCGTGGTATGGTCGCGCCGAGCGCCTGTATCAAGTGCGTGGCGCGCTCGGCGAGGACCCGACGGAACCGCCCCATTCGACTGCTTACGACTATCCGCCGGTGCCGGAAGAGCCCGCGATCGCCGATGTCAGGGCACGTTTGAAGCACAAGGGGCTGCATCCGTCTTCGCTGCCGCTGGGTGTCGATATCGAACGGTGGCTGGCGAAGTCCCGAACGCCGTGGGATGCGCATCCGAATTCCGATGACGGCAAGATGGATGCGGAGACGGCAGCCCTTTCGCAGGCATTGCGACACCACAATGTCCGGCTGCAGACAGGCTCTCCCGTGATCAAGCTTGAGGCCGATGCCGATGGCCGGATTTCGGGCGTGACCTATCGGAAGAATGGCGAGATCCATACACTGCGCCCGAAGCTTGTCATTCTCAGCGCGGGCGCGGTCCAATCGGCCGTGTTGCTGCTGCGCTCGGCGAACGGAACATTTGCCGAGGGGCTTGCCAATTCGTCTGGCCAGGTCGGGCGGAATTTCATGAATCACAACTCCTCGGCCGTGATCGGCGTATCGCCGAGATACCGCAACACCTCGATCTACCAGAAGACATTCGCCTTCAACGATTTCTATCTCTCCGACGGCAATGGCGGGCCGCCGCTTGGCAATGTTCAACTGCTCGGGCGCATCTCGGGAAAGGTTCTCAAGGGTTCTCTGCCCAAGGTTCCCGAATGGCTGCTTGAGCGAATCACCGGCCACGCGATCGATTTCTATGCCATGAGCGAGGACGTGCCGAACCCGGAAAGCCGGGTGATGGTCGACGGCGAGCGCATCGTCCTGAAATGGCATCGCACCAACTGGGACGCCCATCTGTCGCTGGTGGCCAAGCTCAAGGACATACTGCGCTCGATCGGCTTTCCGATCGTGCTCAGCCGTCCGTTCGACAAGCGCACCCCGTCGCATCAGTGCGGCACCGTCAGGATCGGTAACGATCCGGCCTCGGCGCCGCTCGACATCTACTGCCGCGCCTTCGACCACCCGAACCTCTTCGTCGTCGATGCCAGCTTCCTGCCGACCTCGGCGGCCGTCAATCCGGCGCTGACGGTGGCGAGCCAAGCGCTACGGGTTGCCGACCACATCGCATCGAAGGATCTGGGGTCATGATCCCCGTCGAATGGCTGGACGGCGGATGCCTCTGCACATGCATCCGCGTCGGCGCGGACAATGAATTTGCCTTACGGAACAGGACATAAAGATGCGTTTCGACTACATCATCACCGGCGCAGGCCCTGCGGGATGTGTCCTCGCCAATCGGCTGAGCGAAGATCCTGATGTCAACGTCCTTCTTCTCGAAGCAGGCGGTGGAGACTGGAATCCGTTGTTCCACATGCCGGCCGGCTTTGCCAAGATGACCAAGGGTGTCGCCAGCTGGGGCTGGGAGACGGTGCCCCAAAAGCACATGAAGGGCCGCGTGCTGCGCTACACCCAGGCTAAAGTCATCGGTGGCGGCTCGTCGATCAATGCGCAGCTCTACACGCGCGGAAACGCCGCCGACTACGACCTCTGGGCCAGCGGGGATCGCTGCGAGGGCTGGGACTATCGCGCCATCCTGCCCTATTTCAAGCGGGCCGAAGACAACCAGCGTTTTGCCGATGACTATCATTCCTACGGTGGCCCGTTGGGTGTGTCGATGCCGGTGTCCGCCCTGCCGATCTGCGACGCTTACATTCGCGCCGGACAGGAACTCGGAATTCCCTACAATGGCGATTTCAATGGAAAGCAACAGGCAGGTGTCGGCTTCTACCAGCTGACCCAGCGCGATCGGAAGCGATCGTCGGCATCGATGGCCTATCTGCTGCCGATCAAGGATCGCAAGAACCTGACGATCCGCACCGGCGCGCGCGTGGCTCGGATCATCGTAGAGGGCAATCGCGCCGTCGGTGTGGCCATCGCCAACGGGCGGGAGTTTGAGATTGTCAGGGCCGAGCGCGAGGTGCTGGTCTCCTCCGGCGCGATCGGATCGCCGAAGCTGCTGCTTCAATCCGGCATCGGTCCGGCCGATCATCTGCGATCGGTCGGTGTCGATGTTCGCCACGACCTGCCGGGTGTCGGCGGCAACCTGCAGGATCACCTCGATCTATTCGTCATCTCGGAATGCACCGGCGATCACACCTATGACGGCGTCGCCAAGCTGCATCGTACCGCCTGGGCCGGGCTCCAGTATCTGTTGTTCAAGAGCGGGCCGGTTGCCTCTTCGCTGTTTGAGACCGGCGGCTTCTGGTACGCCGATCCGCAGGCCCGATCGCCTGACATCCAGTTCCATCTGGGGCTGGGGTCCGGCATCGAGGCGGGTGTCGAAAAGCTGAAGAACGCCGGCGTGACGCTGAACTCGGCCTATCTGCATCCACGCTCGCGTGGAACCGTGCGGTTGGCGTCGTCTGATCCGTCCGCTGCGCCGCTGATCGATCCGAATTACTGGGACGATCCGCATGACAGGAAGATGTCTCTCGAAGGATTGAAAATCGCGCGCGAGATCATGCAGCAGGACGCGCTGAAGCCTTACGTGATGGCGGAGCGGCTTCCTGGTCCAAGGGTGATGACCGACGACGAGCTTTTCGACTACGGCTGCGCCAATGCCAAGACAGACCATCATCCTGTCGGAACGTGCAAGATGGGGACTGGCCCGGAGGCGGTGGTCGGTCTCGATCTGAAGGTGCACGGGCTTGAGGGGCTCAGGGTATGCGATTCGTCGGTCATGCCGCGCGTGCCCTCCTGCAATACCAACGCGCCCACCATCATGGTCGGGGAAAAGGGGAGCGACCTGATTCGCGGCCTGCCGCCGCTGCCATCCGCCGTATTTTCCTATGAGCGCAACGACGCCCGTCCAAGGGCTAGAACCCAGGTCCGGTAACGTCTCATGTTCGAAATCAGATCCGCGATGAGTGGTTATACCGATGGCAATTGACGTTCCCCAACAAGTTCTCGACGCGTTGACCGACGTCGACATGCCGCGCCTGCCGCCTGAAATTGGTTCGTCCGAGCGCGTGCGGATAGCCGGGATCGAGGTGCCGATCTATCGCAGCGGCTGTGTCGTCGTCGGTTCAGGCGCCGCTGGCTTGCGCGCCGCCGTGGAAATGAAGCGGCGTGGAGATGATGTCGTCATTGTAAGCCAGAGCGCATGGGGTGGGACGTCGGCCTGCTCGGGTTCCGATAAACAGACGCTGCATACCGCCAATACCGCCGACCAGGGCGATAACTACAAGGCGATGGCGCGGGCCATTCGCAGCGGCGGCGCGATGGACGAGGATATTGCCTATGTCGAGGCCGTCGGCTCGCCTAGGATGATGGCGTCGCTGCAGTTCATGGGGTTGCCTCTGCCGCAGGATCCCCTGGGCGGCACCCTCCGCTATCAGACCGACCATGATGAGGTTGGTCGCGCCACGAGTTGTGGTCCGCGAACGTCTCGCCTCATGGTCAAGGTTCTGGCCGAGGAGGCGCTTCGGCTGGGCATCGCGTTCTACAACCAGACCACCGCCGTGAAAATGCTGACCAAGGGAGAAGCGGAGCAGCGCCGTGTTGCTGGCGTTCTGGTCATGCGGACGAGCGACCGGTCGAAGCAGAACCCGCTCGGCATCGCCGTGTTTCAGTGTTCGGTTCTGGTGCTGGCCGCAGGCGGACCCGGCGAACTCTATCGCGACAGCGTCTATCCCAACGGTTGCTTCGGTTCTCTCGGTCTCGCGCTGGAAGCGGGCATCGAACTCGTCAATCTTACCGAGAGCCAGTTCGGCATCGGCACGCGACGCGAGGGCTTTCCGTGGAACCTGTCCGGCACTTATGTCCAGGCAATGCCGCACGTCTATTCGGTCGATGCCGAGGGGCAGGAGCATCATTTTCTGGCGGACTATTATCGAAGCACACAGGAGCTGGCGTCGAACCTGTTTCGCAAGGGCTATCAGTGGCCGTTCCACGCCACCCGCATGCTCGACTTCGGCTCGAGCCTCGTCGACCTCGCCATCTATCGCGAATCCGCCGCCGGCCGTCGCGTCTTCATGGATTTCAATCGCAACCCGATGCCTGTGCCGGCCGATCTGCCCTTCAGCCTTGATCGGCTGGACGACGACGTGCGTCAGTATCTCGGGACGGCAGGGGCCGGGCAAGCGCAGCCGATCGATCGGCTGCGGCACATGAACCCGCTGGCGATCGAACTCTATCGCCGGTACAAGATCGATATTGCCGTCGAGCCACTCGAATTCGCCGTCAACAATCAGCACATGAACGGCGGTATCCAGGTCGACCGGTGGGGCCGTAGTAGCCTGGCCGGCTGCTATGCGGTGGGCGAGGCGGCGGGAACGCACGGTGTCACCCGGCCGGGTGGCGCGGCGCTCAATGCGGGTCAGGTGTTCGGGACCCGCGCTGCCGAACATATCGGCGCCGGTCGAATGGCAAAATCGGCGCCACAAGAGAATCTGACCGATCTTGCCGAGGCGGGCGTCGCAGAAATTCTCGCCGTGCTGCGGCCGGACAGTACGCTCACCGTCAAGGCCATCCGCGCGCAAGTGCAGGCCCGGATGAGTGACTGCGCTGGAATGATCTGTGACGCGGAGAGCGTGGCTCTGGCATTGCGCGAAGCGGGGCACCTCAATGCGGAGATCAGCCAAAAGGGAATCGCCTCCGGCCATCCGGCCGAAATGGCGCGGGCGCTGCAGTGGCGGCAAATGGCGCTTGCGTCGGAAGCTGTTCTCGGCGCACTCGATTTCTTCATCCGCCACGGCGGCGGTAGTCGCGGGGCGCGAGCAATACGCGATCCGCAGGGTGCGTCTCTTCCGGGCACGAGAAACGGGCCTCTGCAGGAGTATCGGTTCCGCGAGGAATGTGAGGGCCATCGCGCGGAACAGATCGTCGTGAGACTGGATGTTGACCGGCTGAAGATTTCGACGCGCGCCAACCGCACCCTCGATGAGGACGCCAAATCGTTCTTCGAGCGGGACTGGCCAGCTTGGCTCACCGGCAGGATCTACGACACCGAGGGCGGCATGGAGGTATGAGAAGCGCCGCGCTGATCGACACTTGGAGTCGCTCATTTTGAAACGACAGTGGTTCCGTTGGTTCAATGGAAAATGAACAGCCACTGCTTTCCGTCAGTATAGCGACCGTCGGCGCAAAAGACGCTGCATTCAACGAAAGTTTCAGGACAGTCGAGATGAGATGTCCTGAAACCACGCTGGAATCACCGTGAAGCGATGACCATCTTGCAGAGGCTAACCAAGCCGGCATCGAATCCGCCAGATCGGACCACATCCTTGCAGCGTGTCCTCGCCTTGGCACGATCGCCTGCCGACATGTCGTTGATCATCGTCAGGCTCCGAGCCCGTTCGCCGCCTGAAACATTGCCTTCGGACGTTGACGATGTTCCACCACCGCCTGGATCCGAGGGTGCTATCCCGCCGCCACCGGCCGTAGAGGGGATACCGACGGATAGCTCAAGAAGCGTATTGTCGCCGGCGCCGACATTTGCCATCGCGCTTGCTGACGCCAGACCGGGGCCCCCGATCGAGGCGTCAACATCACCGTTTACACCGTCCGTGCCACCGATGCTCACGGTAGTGCCTAGATCCAAGGCGCCAGTCTCGCTGCCGCCGCCCAAGGTCGTGGAGCTGTTGACACCTTCTGCACCGCCGACGGACAGATCCACGTCAAGTCCACCGTTGCCGGTGCTGCCGAGATCGACATTGACACCGCTTCCGCCGCCCACTGACACGTTGACCAGATCGCCGGCTGTGGGCGGAATGCGTACATCCACGTCCAGAAGTGTGTTGTCCCCGGCGCCGACATTTGCAACTGCGCTGGCGGTCGCGAAATCCGAGCCGCCGATCGTGGCATTAACATCAGCGTCAATACTGTCCGTGCCACCGACATTGACGGAGGTGCCGAGGCCCAGACCACCGGTCGAGCCGCCGCCGCCCACAGTGGTGGAGCTGTTGATCCCTCCCAGGCCGCCGACGGATGCATCGACGCCAAGACCTCCGCTGGATGTGCCTCCGACGTTCGCGTTGACGCCACTTGCGCCGCCGACCGACACGTTTGCTAGGTTGGAAGCGCCGCCGACAGTAGCGTTCACGCCGTTCGTACCTCCCACAGAAACGGTGAGCCCGCCGCTATTGCTGTTGACACCGATGCCGTTGGATCCGCCGATATCAAAGGCGGTTGCGTGCCATGGGATGAGAATGCCGGCAACACCGACACCAACCCTAACTGCGGTCCATCTTGAATAGGTCATCTTATCCTCCGTTAGCTCTTTTGAGGGAATTGCATTCCCTTTGTTCAGAAGCGGAAGTGCGCACTTACGGTCGTCGGCAGCGATCTAGCGCGATCGGCGGCCGTCCCACCATGTTCGGATAAGCTGTGGATGGGAGCTAGGTTCCTGATCCTTTCGGCAGATCGGGGCGAATGATTAATGAGTAGCTAATGTAGAATTAAATTATGCAACAAGTTGCTGCTGCGCCGAACTCATTCGCCGGCAATTCGCAGCCAGTGAAATGGTTCCATGCATTCCTGCTTGGGCTGCCCCATCGAGAAAGCGCTGTAAATAGCTGAAAATTTCGACGAAGCTTACTTTTCGAATGGAGAGATTCTTGATGCTTGGTGGTCGGATTGTGGTGCTGATTGTCGATGACGAAGCGTTTATCCGCATGTTGATGGCGGCGCATTTGCAGGAAGCGGGCTTCGATGTGGTGGAAGCTATGAACGCTACCGACGCTATAGATATCCTTGCGCACGACGTCAGCATTGATGTGGTGGTCACCGACGTAGTTATGCCGGGACCCTATGACGGTCTTGATCTTGCAAGACATCTTCTGCAAACGCGGCCCGAAATTCCAGTCGTTCTGGTCTCCGGGGCAGGCATCCGCTTGGACGGAGACTTGCGTGCCGTCCGCTATCTCGCCAAACCCTACGAACCTCGCCAGCTGGTTGCAGCAGTAAGGGGCCCAGTCTCCGGTTTTGTCGGCTGACTGCGCTAGAGGTGTTTAAATTTCGTCGAGAACAGTGCTTTCAACCTTTGAACATCATCCGCACTCCACCCCTGTGGCGCGGTGACAGCAAGCCAGGCATCAATGTAGTGTTGGGGAGCGTAGACGTGGCCATAGCCCATGGGCGATGTCGTTGCGATCATTGAATCAAACCCCAATTGCAGCATCGTGATGATGGGGATCCAACGAAAGCTTGGGGATACGTCCGGGCCGCGGGGCAATACCAACCAATCAGGCTTGCGATAGAACGAGCGCCACTCGAAGAAGGTGACTGGGTCACTCGCGTATTGCAGGAACACAACCCTGATAGGTCCCCACACCGCTCCAGGTATATTCAAGGCATTCCGCTGATTGGTGAACCGAATGATCGAGCCGTTGCCAAAACGCGGCAACCATGCGGGCGACCCTGCCTGGCGGTTTTCAGTGACCGATTTCCAGGTCGCGCTTGAGTAAGGCGGTCCGCTCCAAAGCGCACCCTGAAACGGGTCGGCAATGACATCATAGAGATTCGCGGATAGCTGCGAATTCAACGCGCCGAGGCTTAAACCGTGCAGGTACAACTGGGGCCTGTGATCACGCGGCAGCGTCGACCAGTAGCCGTATACTTCTTTGAACAAGGCGCGCGCGGCGTCCGAGCCATATCCCGGCTCGACCATAAGGGACAGCCAGCTAACGAGATAGGAATACTGAAGCGCAACACTCGCTATGTCACCGCGATGAAGGTATTCGGCGGTGTCGATGGCGGCGGGATCGATCCAGCCCGTTCCTGTTGGAACGATGACGATCAAAACCGACCGATCGAAGGCTCCCTGCCGCTTCAACTCGGCGAGCGCGAGTTTGGCGCGCTCCTCGGTCGTTTCCGCAGCGTTCAAGCCGACATAGACGCGGATAGGGTCGCGGGCATTCACATGTAGGAATTCACCGACATCCTGGCCGGTCGGTCCTGAGGTTATGAAGTGCCGACCTTGGCGCCCAAGCTGCTTCCAGGCGACGACGGATGCAGCGCTGCCAGTCTTTGCCGGATCGGTTGGCTCGGGCGTGTTATCGTCGATCAGCGCATCAGCCTCTCGAAGCGAACTGTCGGCAACCCGCAGCGCGACCTTGAAGAATATGCCTTCCGCAACCGACCAAAACAGCATGATCGCCAGCAACGTCCCGATGACGCGGGCAAGCCGCCGCGGAATGAAGCGGCGGAACCACACATAAGAAGAGGTTGAAAGCCGGCTGAAGAGCAGACCCAGTGCAATGAGCGCGATGAACACCAATAGGGCAACGCCAAGAAGCTTCAGCGGATCGGCCGCAGCAACCGGTTCCATGCCCATCAAGCCACGAATGGAGTTCTGCCACGTCGTCTGCTGCCACAGGAACCATGTCGAGACAACAATGCAGGGAGTGAGGACGCACGCTGTCCAAATCCGGCCGGGCGGGGAAGGTGGACTTGGCAATTCGAGATAGTCCCATAGCCATACCGCGAAGACGCCGATGAAGTATCCGCATGCTGCGGATGTCCCCGAAAGCGCCCCCTGAACAAAGGGCGAGCGAGGCATCAGGCTTGGGGTCAGTGAAAACGAGAAGAACAGGGCGGCGACTGCCAGACCCGAGAGCGAAAGATAAGACCATTTGCCCACACGCGAAATTTCCATCAGCAACCACTCCGTGCAGCAAAGACTTTTCGACGGGCTCCCGCCACCGTGACGGTCGTTCACAACTTGGATCGAACGTGCGACAGGGTAACTCTGAGCCACCCAGACTAAGCGTTTTGAAAGCCCGACAATCGATAATGCACCTTTAAACAGGCGCGTTCACTGAGCTGAATGCAAGTCAGAAGATACGACGAAAAGCGGCGTCTCGACAGATGGTTCGTTCGTTGCGGCGCGACGACACTCAACGCTTGCTTTTTAGCGCTCCGGTGTCAATCCGCTTAACACAGGATGGTTAGCTGAAACCGTGCTCGATACCTCATTGACCAACACTGAGGAGGCTACCGCTTTCAATGCCGCTGCAAGCGCGACGGCCCGAGTACACAGGGGTTCGAAGGCGATTGGGGAGCGATGCCCGTGCGTGGCTTACGATTTACGATTTACCCTGCCTATCGATCTCGCCCTGCGATCTGCTATCATCCGCACCGACCTCCCTATGACCCGCCTGACCGGGCGCCCCGGCGATCAACCGCATTGCTCCGGCCAGCAGCAAGATCGAAGCCGGCAGGACGAGCGCATTCCATTGGAGCATCTCATCCGTCTCGGCCACCAGCGTGGCAAAATGGACGACCAGATAGAGGATTATCATTTGGATGAAGAGGTTCTTAAGCTCGGCCACACTGTCGATAATCATCCAGCTTGGCAGCCCGGCGCGCTGCTCAGCTGTCAGATCGACGAGAAAACCGAGTGCGATGGCACAACCGAAAATGACAAGGACAATCGCAAATAGCAGCTTGTCCGTCGCCCGCATAACCGCCGCAATGACTGCGAGGTCCGGGTCGGTTCTCACATAGGCGAAGGCGTGCCATAATGTCAGAAGTCCTTCCCAGAACATCAACCCTGCGGCAGCAATAACGCCTATGGATGCAAGTGCCATCGCGAAGCGCAACTTCAGCAAGACGTATATCATGGTTTCTCCGATCAAGCTTTATACTTCGGGGCCGAGCAAGGCAGGTTGGAGGCGGCTAGTTTCCGCAAAAGATGTATTTCGGTGTGCGGTAGAGACAAACGGCGAACGCGAGAAAGCAGGCACAAGCTAAGTCACATATTAGCGAGGTTACCGAGATGGACGCCAGTCATTCAATTCTCTTCAAGCTCATCACAGCCTTGCTTCTTGGAACGCTGATCGGCGCCGAGAGACATTTGAAGCAGCGCAATTCCAATCTTGTTACACATGCGCTGGTTTCACTGGGCGCTGCCTCCTACGCGTCATTGCCCAGCGCGATGGGTTTCGAATTCGATTTGCGTATGGGTGCTCAGGTTATCACCGGCATCGGCTTCCTGGGGGCCGGCCTGATCATCCGCGACGGCACCAACATCAGAGGACTGAGCACGGCTGCGACGGTCTGGAGCACCGGCGCAGTGGGAGTTTTCGCTGGTTACGGGCAGCTTCTTCTGGCTGTCGAGACGGCGGTCTTTATCGTTGTTTTCAACTACTCACTTCCCAAACTTGGGAAATATATCGAATCCTGGTCGGCGGTCGCACCAGAGCAGGACCGTATATATGACATCAGACTGACATGCCCGCTGGAAGACGAGATTGCAGTCCGGGCGGCGCTGTTGCAGTCGCTCAACGCCAGCAAACTTCAGTTCCGATCGATCAAGAGCCGCTTGGGCGAAAGCGACGAAAGCATCGAAATCGAAGCGATCGTTTTCAGCAAGAGTGAGGAAGACAGCGTTGTCGAACAACTCGTCGCCCAGCTTAGCCTAAGATCCCACGTCGCGAAAACCAGTTGGTCGAAAACCCTCGACGACACTCAATGAAACCGAACTGGCAAGCCCGATTTCGATGAACTCCGTGGTCGATAGCCCCACATCAAGCTGCATTTTCTAAAGTTACGACCACTAGGCCATCGTCACTGGCGGCTTGCCGATTTAAACGACTAGCGGTAGTATTTGAATATATACTAATTTTATGATGCAGACTGCTTCCATACGTTTTGACTTGAGAAATAATCTCGGTTTTGGTGGAGACTGGTCTATGAAAATGCGACGTGAAGTCCCGTCAGCATGCCTCCTGATTTTATCGGCAACGCTGATAGCCGCACCGAGGATCGCGGCGGCGGAGGCTGGGCCCTCCGTCGGCGTGTTCAGCATCCCGGTTCAAGATGTCTCGCCGAAGCATGAATTCGTCGGCCGTGTCGAAGCAGTTAATGCCGTCAATATCCGGTCACGAATCGAAGGATTTCTGGAAGAACGCCTTTTTGACGAGGGCCAAGTTATCAAGAAAGATCAGGATCTTTTCCTGATCGACAAGCGATCCCTTCAGATATCTCTGGAGGATGCCAAGGCCGCGCTTGCTGGCGCTCAGGCGACCTTGGACGATGCCCAGCGCCGGGTGGCGCGAAATCAGTCTCTGAGCAGCCAGACCGTATCGCGCGCGACGCTGGAGGAAAGCCAGGCGGCGCTTGAAACCGGACAGGCAAACCTGTTGTCGGCGCAGGCACGCGTCGCCCAAGCCGAACTCAATCTCAGCTACACACGCATAGCTTCGCCGATAGGCGGTCGGATCGGGGCGGCGGAATTGTCGGTTGGAAGTTTCGTCAGCGGCAGTTCGACAACGCTTGCGCGTGTCGTCGAAATGGATCCGATCCGAGTCGTATTCTCCGTGAGCGACCGGTCCATCCTCGATCTGCGCGGGGCGGCAGGCGATGTCGGCAAGGAAAAGCTCGCCAGCCGGTACAAGCCCAGCCTGAGGTTCTCGAACGGACGAACCTACAAGGAGCCGGGAGAGATTGAATTTTTCGGCAATGAAATCGACATGGCAACGGGAACGCTGGCGGTGCGTACGCTATTTCCCAACCCGGATGCCCTTCTCATTCCGGGCCAGTTTGTCACTGTTGTTATATCGGAAGCGGAGAACACACTCCTCCCAGTGGTGCCATCTGGGGCCGTGCAGCAGGATCGTGAGGGCAAATTCGTCCTGGTGGTCAATGAGAAGAATGTCGTGGAGTCGCGGCGGATAAAGGTTTCCCGGCAAATAGGAGGTAACTGGGCCGTGGACGAGGGCCTGAAAGGCGGCGAACGACTGATCGTCGAAGGCCTTCAGAACGTCTCCGAAGGCGTCATCGTCAACCCTGCCGACGTCTCTCCGACCGACAGCAGCGTGATTTCGCTCGCTCCCGGCGCATCGCAGTCAGGTTCAGCGCAATGAACATATCTGCGCATTTCATTAGCCGGCCCAGGTTCGCTATGGTCATCGCGATCGTGATGATGATCGCGGGAGGCGTCTCCCTGCTCCTTATTCCCGTGGCGCAGTTTCCGCAGCTTACACCACCTGAAGTGCAGGTGTCGGCGAGTTATCCGGGTGCGAATGCAAGCGTCATGATCGACAGTGTCGCGGCGCCGATCGAGGATCAGGTCAACGGCGTCGACGACATGCTCTATATGTCGTCGACCAGCACCAACAATGGTACCTATAGCCTGACCGCGACGTTCGCTGCGGGCACGGATCCGGCCATTGCGCAGGTCAATGTACAAAACCGAGTTGCGATGGCGTCGCCGCGGCTGCCCGCCGCCGTCACCCAGACTGGCGTATCGGTCAGAACACGTTCATCGAGCATGCTCCTCGGCTTTGCGATCTATTCGCCGAAAGGCACAAAGGACGATGTCTTCATCAGCAACTACGCGATGATAAACATACGGGACGCCATCGCTCGCCTGCCGGGTGTTGGGGAGGCCAGCGTGTTTGGCCCGGCCTACAGCCTGCGTATTTGGATGAACCCCGATCGCATGCAGGCGCTCGGCGTGACGGCGTCGGATCTTACCTCCGCCATTCGGGCCCAGAATGCTCAGGCGTCCGCCGGCCAGATCGGCTCTCCTCCATCTCCCGCCGGCCAACAGCTGCAGTTGACAGTCACGGCGCGAGGCAGGCTTGCGGATGCAAGCGAATTTGGCGACATCATCATCCGCACTAACAACGATGGAGCAATCGTTCATCTTCGCGACGTCGCGCGGGTCGAGCTTGGAGCGGAATCCTACGATACGACATCGACTTTAAACGGCAGGCCCAGCGCGACAGTCGTCGTCTATCAATCGGCAGACGCCAATGCGCTTGCGGTGTCTGACGCCGTTCTCGGCGAACTGGAAACGCTGTCAAAACAGTTTCCGGACGACGTTGCATATACACTCGTCTTCGATACGACGGCTTTCGTTCGCCAGACCATCCAGGAGATTTTCGTCACGTTGGCAATCACCTTCGCGCTCGTCGTGGCGGTCGTGTTTTTCTTCCTGCAGGACTGGCGTGCGACGATCATTCCGACGCTGACCATACCCGTTTCCTTGGTGGGCGGCTTCGCTGTCCTCTATCTGTTGGGCTATTCGGCGAATACGATTACGCTTTTTGCCATGATACTCGCGATCAGTCTGGTCGTGGACGACGCGATTATCGTGGTGGAAAACGTTCAGCGGATCATGAGTGAGGACGGCGTCGACGTGCGTGAGGCAACGCTGCGCACGATGAGCCAGGTCACCGGGCCAATCGTCGCCACCACTCTCGTGCTGGCAGCTCTATTCGTGCCGGTTGCCTTTCTCGCCGGCATCACCGGCGAACTCTATCGGCAGTTCGCGGTCACCATTCTGGTCACAATCATCTTTTCAACAATCAACGCACTGACCCTCAGCCCGGCACTTTGCGTCCTTATCCTTCGACCGGCACAGGAAAGCCGATCGCGGATCTTCAGCACGATTAACCACGGGCTCGACCGATCGAGACGGTTTTACCTGCGGTTGCTCGCGATATTCGCACGCAGGATCGCGCTCAGCATGCTGTTTCTTGCGATGATAGTGGTGGGCATCTATGGCTTCTATCGAATCCTGCCCGTGGGTTTTGTGCCGTCGGAAGACCAGGGATACCTGTTCATGAACGTGCAATTGCCGGACTCCGCCTCTCTCGAGCGCACGCAGCAGACGATCGCGATAGTTACGTCCGTGCTTCAGCGGACGCCCGGCATTGAGAATACCATCGGCATTGCCGGGATGAGCATGATCGGCGGCGGCGGCTCGAATTCGGCGATGATCATCTCTGCGCTGAAGCCTTGGAACGAGCGGGGGGCGGATCAGAGTGCTTTCGCGTTGATGGACAGGCTGCGTGGGGAGTTCAGTCGAATATCTACGGCATCGGTCGTGCCCTTCAATCCGCCAGCCATACCCGGGCTCGGCACGACTGGTGGTTTCGATTTCCGCCTCCAGGCTCGCGCTGGCCAAAGCCAGCAAGAGTTGGCCGAAGTGATGCGTGGTCTGATTACCGCGGCGAACCGGACGGAGCGACTAGCAAGCGTCTTCAGTACGTTTTCAGCTGCCTCGCCTCAAATCTATCTCGATATCGACCGGCGTCGAGCCGAGTTGTTCGGTGTGTCTCCGGCGACGATCTTCAGCACGCTGCAGGCGCATCTCGGATCGGCATATGTCGATGATTTCAATATATTCTCGCGTGTCTATCAGGTTCGCATTCAAGACGAGCCAAATTTCCGAACGCGCATTGAGGACATCCAGCGGCTCAGGGTGCGAAGTCAATCGGGCGATCTGGTGCCGCTGCAGGGCATGCTGTCAATCTCGACCATCTACGGGCCGAACGCGGTAAACCGCTACAATCTCTTTTCATCCGCCGCAATCAATGGGCAAGCCGCCGCCGGAGCGAGCACAGGGGATGCCCTGGCCGCCATGGAAGCGCTCGCCGCCGAGAAGTTGCCGCCGGGCTTCGGATTTGAGTGGACTGGGCTCGCTCTTCAGGAAAAGCAAGCCGGCGGACAGACCGTTATGATCCTGATCATGGGGATCATTTTCACCTATCTCTTTCTTGTCGCTCAGTACGAAAGCTGGAGCGTGCCGCTGGCGGTGATGATGTCGGTAACCGTCGCAGTTCTCGGAGCATTGGCGGGTCTGGCAGTCGGCGGCATCGATCTCAACATCTACGCGCAGATCGGCCTGTTGCTTCTGATCGGGCTGGCGGCCAAGAATGCCATCCTGATCGTGGAGTTCGCCAAGGAACGGCGTGAAGAAGGCTTCGGCATCACGGACGCGGCGACGGAGGGAACGTCGCAGCGCTTCAGGCCAGTATTGATGACAGCGATGGCGTCCATACTGGGCGTGGTGCCGTTGGTGGTCGCAACCGGTGCAGGGGCCGGCAGCCGTCAGGCGATCGGCGTGACCGTGCTTGGCGGGCTGTTGCTCGGGACGATCGCAGGTCTCCTTGTCATTCCCTTGCTCTATATCTTTGTCCAGACGGTGAGAGAGGCCGTCAAGCGACGAATATTTGGAGATGCACATCCAGAAACGAACGCAGCCGCCAGTACGATCGCCAGTTCCGATGGGAGATGATGTTCAGTGGCAGGTGAGAAAACTTTCCGTCGCGAATTCTCTCCAACCTTCTCAAAGTCATCGATAGGCATCACAAGCGGCCAAGAAGGCGTTTGGTAGGACTGGAACGGTGCGGATCGATGCAATGGAACAAAGCGGTTGCCCGCAAGGCGCTTTCGTCAATGGCGTCGTTCGTGTGAATACTCCTGTATCCCCAGAAGAGATAAAGACTGCCCGGCACCATTGCCACGCGCTTTATCCAGGTCGAGCGTCCGGATTTCCGACGCAACGTGGATTGTGTGGCCCGATTGTCGACCAGAGCCTTGTCGACGATATTAGCGATATATGTTGACCGCACGGGCCGGGTATTCGGGATGATCAGAAAGTCACCACGTAAACCCGTCGTCGGTATGATGACGGGCAACAGCACGGTTATAAGATATGAATCATAGTGAAATTTCAGAGAGTGCCGGACCATGCTCGCGCCCGTCAGACATCGAAATGTGGTGTGAAATGTCACATCCTCCACCGGGAGGCCGTGGGCGATGTGAGATAATCTGGAGCAGAACGTCTTGAATTCGGGAAGCCTTTCAAGCTCATCCACTCCAGATCCCGCGAGATGCTTGTCCGCAAGCGATACCGATTGGCTCTCTGCTTCAGAAACTACGTTTGCCGCCTGGCGTTGAAGGCAATTCAGGTCTTCGGGCGACAAAAAAGCCTGCGAACAGTAAATGCCATCGGCCTCCACAGTTCGCGCGATCGTCTCGAGATCGCTATCGGTCCGAGAGTTTAGCCAGGATCTCGTGATGGTCAGATCAAGCATCGCAGCCTCGCGGTGATTGTTTCGCTATAACCATCATTCCTCTTTTCAAAGAGGCGACTTATGGCGAGATTGACTATCCAGCGTGATAGTGTCGGTAGGTACGACCGATGCTGGGAAGAAACTCCCGCAACACCGACTTTACCCCCAGTGCCTTGCCGTTCTGGCGAAAGCGGAAGTTTTCGATACACGCTTCAAGGACACGCGCCGGATAGACGTCCTTAAAAAAGCGAAGTGCGTCGATCTCGTCGAAAACGGTGTGCAGATAAGATCCGACGGGAGGTGCGATGTCCTTCCACAATCCCATGCGCGTCAAGATGTTGTTGAACAAGTGGATGGTCGAAGCATGCTGGCATTTGACGCGGCATTCCTCACAGTGGCTAGGCAAGAAGACCTTCCAGATTTCATGATGGCCGATTGGGTAAAAATGCGAATGATCGTAAAGCTTGATGTGGGGTTGTGATCTTGCAAAGGCCGAAATCATACGCGGGCCCGTATCACCCCACCGTAGATTCGTATCGAGCTTCGACCGCATTTGCGCCAGGATGACGTCGAGGTTTCTGTGGTCCGCAATATAGAAAATTGCTCCATTTACGCCGCCGTCGTCTTCCTGCGCCAGGATGTCCGGCCAGTCGCTGTCAGCAGCGCTTCTGAGCATGAGAAGATCGGAATCGACCCAAACCCTGCCGCACGCCTTTACCATCTCATATCTGAAAAGGTCAGAGAAATGCGCCAGATCTGGTTTCCCGTCATGCAGAACGCGCTCGGTCATTTTCCTGTCGATGACCTCAGTTGCGTCCGCAGTTTTTATCCCGGGTGGAACGTTTGGAATAGTTTCGTAGGAAAACAAGACCAGATCGTAACCGTGTGCGGCGTACGAGAAAAGGCAAGCCTGTTCAATCGCGCTCAATTCGCCTTGAGCCCAGAACGCACCAACACCTCTCTCCATAAGAACATCAGCCATCGGCGGTCTTCGCCCAACGTTCCCAGACAGATTCTTGCATCGTAAAACGCGACCCGAAGCTGAAATGGATGCAATCGGCGGCGTCGCACGGGGGAATTATAAGCTGTAATCAAGCTTCGTCAAACCCGCGTGCCAAGGTTGATAAAGAATATCGATGATAAATCACGGGGTATTGGAATTCAGAGCGATAACAATTACCTTCCTTGTCGGCGTCAGTTGCAATCGCAAAGGTTGATATATTGATTCAGCCTATCGGTATTGCAACAATTTTGTTGGGTGTCGCTGGCCTTGCTTTCGGTCTTGCGCCGACGGTGTTCATCTTCGCGTCGCTTTGCCTGTTTGGATCGGCTGCGGCAATTATTTATGGGTCCGCCAGCATTCAGCCCGCGCACCTCTATCTTCTATTCGTCGTTGTCTGTGCTTTTAAAACCGATCGGAATGTTGTTGCCGCGGTACAAACCCTTCGATTGGGAAGGCCTGGATTTTGGCTTGCATGCCTGCTTGTCTACGGCACGTTGACTGCTTATTTCGCACCGCGCTTCTTCGCCTCAGCAAGCCTCATCATTCCATTGGGCGCGTCGGATTATCCATCGACGGGAGGCGCAGTTCCACTTGGCCCCGTGTCCAGCAATCTCACGCAGACAATCTATCTCGGGGCAGACATGATCTGCTTTCTGGCTATCGTTGCGACCGCCTCGACGAACAGCGGCCTCAAAGCGACTGTTCGGGGATTGCTCGCCTATGCGGCATTCAACGTCCTGTTCGCATTTATCGATATCGGAACGAGCGCCACTGGAACTCAATATCTGCTAAGTTTCATGCGTAATGCCCAATACACCTTTCATGATGACGACATCATCAACGGCACCCGGCGTATCATTGGTTCCTGGCCGGAGGCTTCTGCCTTTGCCGGAACGACGCTCGGGGCATTGGGATTTACCGCTACGCTATGGCTGCGCCATCGGGGAGGAGCCTGGATCGGTGTTATCGCATTGATTTCGTTGATCTTGATTGTCGCGAGCACATCATCGACCGGACTGGTGGCGGCACCAGTTTGCCTCGCAGTCCTGTACGCAACAGCAATTGCAGGTTGCGGAACCGGGCTGCGACGTGGTCGCAGCAATTCAGTCACCCTGGTCGTGCCTTTCCTTGTGACGATTGTCGCCGTCTGGGTGGCAATCAATCCTGCCGTCTACGACAGGCTTTACGACTACGCGGACCTGCTTGTCTTCAGCAAGCCGACGTCACATTCCGGGATGGAGCGGGCTGCGTGGAACGCCTATGGCATTCAAAATCTTTGGGACTCCTGGGGTTTGGGCGTTGGGCTCGGAACGGCCAGAACCTCGAGTTTTCCAGTAGCGGTGCTGTCGAATGTCGGGCTGCCGGGAACGCTTCTCTTCGGCCTTTTCCTCATCTCTCTGTTTGCCCCAAACGGACAGGCGTCCGATGCCTATGCGGCCGACATCAGGCTGTCCGCACTCAATGGATGCCTATGTTTGCTCGTGGGAGCGGTGATTGCAGGCGCAACCGTTGACCTTGGATTGCTCTTTTTCATCTTCGCGGGCGTGGCTACGAGCCGTCCACAAAAGGCATCTGAACAATCCGTGGCTTCTTGAGACTTATCTATTTCTAGCGGCAAACCGGTCGTTCTCGGCAAGAGAAGACTGCTCATTGATAGACCCGAAACCAATCAACTCGCATATGCGCATTCAAGTGCTCGTCTAACAATTTGCTCGGATACGCGTAATCGGCGCGCAACGCGAGGGTGAGCAAAGGCCAAAAGAGATCACCATCAATATCAAGTTCAGCGGACCGGTTGATCGGCCAAACGGCGGGCGTTCCGGTTCGCGTGTCGATAACAGGTTTTCTCTCGAAATAGGGACTGCAACTGGTCTCATCGACCAGAATGCCGTAATTGCAGTATTGGGTCGTCATATCCCTATCGGTTGTCACGCCGGTGCCCTCGTGATGCTCACCGGGTTTGCCCCATTCGTGAAGGTAAGTGCCGTAGAGCGTTGGCTCGAACCCCTTGTGCTCGACGACGTCCAATTCGATGCTTGTCTGCGGGGCGAGAATGCTCCGACCGTTCATCAACCAAAAAGCTGGCCATGTCAGGGGATGCCTGGGAAACAGCATTCTTGCCTCGAAATACCCGGTTCGCCATCCTCGCGTAACCGTGCCGTCTCGGCTGGCGGTTTGAAGATTGCCTGAAATCCACTGAAATTCGTTGAGGTTGTTCCCGTAGTATTGTGGAACGGACATGGGCTTGCCTATGTGCCTCACGGAAATCTGTAGCGCCTTGTTATCCGTGGCTTGCGGATCATCGACGATCTCGTAAGGATCGAAACCCTCTTCGCCGCCTCGGCGTGCGAAGGCGGATCGCCCATAAAATCCGGCATCCGCCGTTCCAGCTTTGGGTCCGGCATTCCATACCGACCAATCGATCGACGCGAAATTTTCGTCGAATAGGAGCTTGCGGCCGATCGTGGGATCGATTGGCGCCGCGCGTGTCGATCGAGCCAGCACGCAAATCCCTGCAAGGCTTGCCCCCGCCCTAAGCAATTGCCGTCTTGTTGCCTGAAGTGAGCTCATGTTCGCCCTCGCGGAACGGAACTATCTTGCCGCAGCGCGCAGTGCGTCTGCATGGACATCGACCACACGTTCGGGACTATAGCGTTCGATGAATGTTCGTCTGAACTGTGCGGAGTTCTTCTCCTGTTCGATATTGTCGCAATAGTAGATCATCGCATCGACCAAAGCTGCTTCCGATCCCGTCTCGACAAGCCGACCAAGCCGCTGATCGACGAGAATATCGCTCGGGCCGAACTCGCAGTCGGTTGCGATAACGGGAAGCCCGAAGCGCAAAGCCTCGCAAATCGCCAACGACCAGCCTTCCCAACGCGAGGTCGAGACATAAACATCGCTCCTGCAGAGCGCATCCTGCGGATTATCGGGGTGAAACTCGATACTCGCAAGCGTCTGCAAACCCAGCGAACCAATTTGATCACGCAGTGATTGCTCGTCCTCCCCGTGTCCAACCATTTTCAATCTGACATTGGGACGCTGGCGGGCCAAGTCAGCGAACGCTTGCAACAGGATGTCCTGACCCTTCTGATAGGAAAAACGGCCGACATTGACGAAGGTAACAAGACCGGTATTGCGGGAGAGGGGGGCATCCGCGCCGTCAAAGCGACGCACTGGGTTTGGAACCCATCTTTGGGGGGTATCGCTGGGGAACATCAGCCTGAAAGCGGCAAGCTGGCGCGGCGAAGTGCCGAAAACACAAGAGGCGCGTTTGAGAAAGAAAATCCGCATCAAGAAGAACAGCAGTCGGGCTTTCAGATGACTACATTCCTTTGCTGGATTCCCGTGCAGATGAACGACGAATTTCTGGCGAAGTCCAAGGCATGACGCCATCGCGACCACAGCGGGTTCCACTTGCGGTACGATGACAAGGCTGTAGTCCTTGCTCCTCACCACACGCCGGAATGTTCTCATTAGTTGGATGCGACTGCGCGGGCGGTGATCTATCGTATTGTATATCGGCCGCGGTGGTCGATTTGGGTGAGATGTGGTGTAGAGAACATCAACTTCGAAGTCGTGTGCGTACTTTTCCGTCAACTTGGTGCAGATCGAGTCAATTACCCGCTCAATTCCCGCAAATGTTCTGGTTCCTGGTTGTATATAGAGGATTTTTCGGCGGTTGCTTGGAGTGCCCCTAGTTTCGAGCGTGACCGCGCCAGATTTTCTCTGCATCAATCCACGTCCTCTTGAACTTGTTGAGGTGCGAGATATTATACAGTAATACAAGGAAATATCGACAGATGATGTCCCTATTGGATGATCTTCGTCATATCTCCGCCGGCTGCCGACAGAGCATCGATCGTTTAATTCTTACTGATAGTTGTGTCCAACCCAATCAAAATGGGCGCCATGGCCATCTTGGACCTCCATAATACCGCGCTTCCTTCGGATTTTGTTCTTCAGGGCGATGTCTGCATTGTGGGATCTGGTCCTGCCGGGTGTGTCATCGCCCGTGAGTTTTCCAGAAGCAGTTTGCAGGTCATTCTGCTGGAAAGTGGAAGCTTCGCACGCGACCCGGCAGCAGACGAGTTGAATGAGATCGACAACATTGGTCGCCCGCGCGCGCACGACCAATGGAGCGTCCGCAATCGGATCGTTGGCGGAAGTTCACACACGTGGGGCGGGCGATGCGCAGCGTTCGATGAGATCGATTTCCAACAGCGTGACTGGGTGCCTTTTTCAGGCTGGCCAATCGCAAGGAATGATCTCCTACCCTATCTCGACCGCAGTGCCGGCTATCTTGGGCTTGCCGTGGGCAGCGGCTTCAGCGATGCGCGGTTTTGGAGCCTTGCTAAATTACGGGCGCCGGTTCCCGAACTCGACGCTCGCCTGCTTGAGCCTTTCTTCTGGCAGTTCAGCCGCGGTTTGAACGAAAGCTATCCGTTCGAATATGTGCGGTTCGGAAGGGATTTGGTCAGCCAGATCAGTCCGCAGACGACACTCGTGACGGGAGCCACTGTGCAACGTGTCTTGACGACACCAGAGCAATCAAATTGCCGTGGTGTGGAGTTTGTCACACCCGATGGGCATCCCGGGACGGTGGTTGCGTCACGCGTTATCCTTTGCGCGGGCGGCATCGAAAATCCTCGGATACTTCTCAATTCCGGCTCCGCCGGCCTTGGGAATCGCCATGATCAAGTCGGGCGTTACCTTATGGATCATTTGAGAGGTCCAATCGGGCAGTTCGACGTTACGACATCTCATATCCTCCAGCGTCGTTTCGGCCGCTACAATCTCAAGCGCCATTTCTTCCGAGCCGGCATGCGGCTGAGCCCCGTCGTTCAACGACACGAAGGGTTGCTGAACTGTGCCGCATGGCTTGGTGAGGGTTTGGCAACGGACGATCCTTGGGACGCGCTCAGGCGAGTGCTGAGCCGCAGATCGCGACGGTATGGCGACGTATCGACTGTTGTCAGAAACAGTCGATTTATCGCCCGTGGGGCTTTCGAATACTTTAGCCGCCATAACGGGCTGCCACGCAAGCTCGAGCACCTAACGCTCGATTGCATGAGCGAGCAGGTCCCCAGTCCCATTAGCCGCGTGACGCTGTCCGATCAGCGTGATCGCTTCGGCATGCGGTTGCCGCGGATAGATTGGCGCAGCAGCCCGAACGAGGCGAGGACGATGCATCGGTTAGCGGAGCTCGTGGTGAGTGAGTTCAAACGAATGGATTTGCCCAAGCCAGACCTCGCTGAATGGGTAAGGGATCGTGCGGAGATACCGGCAAGCTTTCTGGATGTGGCGCATCCAACGGGGACGACACGCATCTCGTTGGACCCTACTCAGGGGGTAGTGGATGCAAATTGTGAGGTCCATGATACGCCAAATCTGTTTGTCGCCGGCAGTTCGGTTTTCCCAACCGGCGGCCATTGCAATCCCACGCAAATGATCGTGGCGATGGCAATCCGGCTGGCTGATCATGTGCGCATCGGCTTGGGGGAGAAGGTGATAATCGAGGATGCGGTCGATGCAAGGTGACACTGTGCTTGTGACCGGCGCGACGGGTCGCATTGGCCGGGTGGTCATCGCCGATTTGGTCAGCCGCGGTTTTCGCGTGCGGGCAACGACTTCACGAGCAGCGGTTGATGCTGGCAATGAGCTAGGCATCGACTGGCGGACAGTGGACTTCCTTCGCGATGCGGATCTCGATGCACTCGTATCCGGTTGCCAAGCCGTTATTCATCTTGCGGCCGAACTGGGCCGAATGGACAGGATGAGGCAGGTAAACACCGACGCCACAATGCGCTTGGCGGCTGCCGCGGAACGGACTGGGTGCGTTGTGTTTTGTTACGTGAGTTCCGTCGCCGTTTACGGCAGCGGTCGGTCGGTAGAGATCGATGAAGATTCCCCATGCCTGACGCCGGACCGGGATGTGGCGAGTGAATACCGGGCGCTCGACTACGTGCGGATGTATGGGCGCACAAAACTGGCGGGGGAACTGGCTTTGGAAGCGTTGGCGGATCGTGTTGTTTATCTCGTCGCCAGACCGGCAGTGGTGGTGGATGTGAGGCAGATAATCGGCGTTCGTGAATGGAAGATAGCGAAGCGGCTGCTCACCGCCCACCGTCATGCCCATCATGTCTATGTCGGCGACGTCTCGGATGCTTTAATATGGCTGATGCAGCGTGGTCTTGAAGGATTTTGGCCCCCTGGCCGTGCCGCGGTGTTCAACGTCGCGGAAGACGATCGGGAAGGGCCGCGATACATCGATTTCATGCGAAAAGCTCTGGCTGTCAGCGGCGATGTCCGTTTTCGCGCCATCGCCGTTCCGTCAATCGCGGATCGGACGCTCGAAGCTTTGCGATTTCGCTCAATGTCGCTGAGGTACCCGCTCTGGCGTATGCGCTTTTCGAGCAAGCGTCTCGAGGCGGCAGGCTATCGGTTCCCGTATGGAATGGCTGAAGCAGAGCGACTGGCGCTCGCGAGCCTCACTTCAGGGTAGCTTCGCCTTAATCGGCACGAAACTTGGACTGAATTTTTTCCACCGGTTGCCGCCGGCGGGGTCGCTCGCGACCGTAGATCAGATGGAGGATCGCATGTCCGGCCAGATAGCCGCCTTCGAGCAGTGTGGCCATGGATGCAGCCATCAAGGCGATATCCGTCGTTGATCGGCCGCTTCCCAGACCAAAGACCGCGACGAGCGCGATTGCTACAAACACACCGACGGTGAATACAAGCAGCGGAATGCGAACAGCGCTGATCGCACCGATAACCACACAAGCAGGGACTGCCCAGCCCATGAGCACACTCCGACCTTCAAACCCCGATCGGATAATCGACCAACTCAATCTATTTCGCAAGAAAAATCAGGCCGGAATCCACGCCTTTGCGTAGGGGACCGGTTCAGCGACCTTCAGAGTTGCCCGCGATATTTGTGGTTGCCGAAGATGTCTTTCGTCGCTCCACTCGAATGAAATCGCCGGGGGCGACCGGGTCTGACATGCTCGCGATAACGCTGGTCAGACTTCCGTCGATCACTCGGTTGGTGGAGACGACAAAGTCAAATCCAGTATCGTCAATTGCGGCGATCGCCATGGGTGCCTGATCTTTGAGGTTCTTGAGCAACTCTTGCTGGGTCGATATCTTCGACGCGTTCGAGGAAAATCGGTCCCGAAGTTCAGCAGCCTCGGTCAACCCGCCGATGCGGTACCGATTGCGGACATCCGCTACGTCCTGATCCACTTTCGCCAAATCCTGTTTTGTTTTCAGGATGGCAAGTGAGACGTCAAGATTGCGACTTTCAAGCTCCACGACATTCTGATTGGCGCCGAGCTGCCGGGCAGAGACCGTCAGCCCCTGCTTCACGAGCTTGTTGACCGAACCCAGATCCTTATTCGCGAGATCTATCTGCTTTGACAAGGAAGAAGCTTTTGCGTCAAGGGCTTGCAGTTGATTGGATGCCAGAACACGTGTTTGGTTGAGCGCGTCTATCTCCGTTTCCATCGAGTGCGCGCGAGTTTCGAAAAGTGATTTTTCATCCTGCATCATTTTGGCGATTCGCGGTTGAGCCTGTCTGTTCAACAACTCAGGCGGAAACTGCACTTGCTTGTCGTCGCGCAGAACAGCATCGACGCGCGCTTGGCGTGCAAGCAGTTCAAGCCGTTCGTCTTCGAGGCCGCGCAGATCACCTAGGCTGGAGACCGCATCTCGCTGCAGGGAGATAACACCTTGATCGATCGGTCCGATGCCGCCTGCCATGCTCAGGGCCTGCTCTACTGTCAGGCCGGGATTGAAGGCGTATTTTCCGGGACGGGCAACGAGACCGGCAACGAAGAACGGACGATAGGATGCGATCTCTACGGAAGCGTTTGGTCGCTTCTGCAACCCGACCTGGTTCTGCAGTCTTTCACCTATTGAATCGGCAAGCTGCTCCAGCGTCTTGCCCGCGGCAGGGACGGTCCCGAGAATCGGCAGCGAGAGATTTCCTGCTGGGGAAACGACGAAATCGCCGGTGAGGGGCACCCATTCAAACGCACTTGCCGAGCTCGGTCGCCACTCGAACACCCGAATCTTCAGTGTGTCTTGCGCGCCGAGGATATATTCGTCTGCATTCGCTTTCGGCATGCTCGCGAGCATAGAAAGCGCGCAGAACCAAAAGAAAGCAGCGACCCTCGGCCGCGAGCGTCGATCGCGCTGTTGGCTTAACAGCGAAGGGCGCTGGTTTTCATCATTGTACAGCTTCATTGGTATGCTCCTCGCTGCTTTAGCCACCATATGGTCGCGATGAGATCAGGCACGTAGCGCGCGCTCGTTGCGGGTGGCCTCGGTGACAAATTCTCGAAACTTGTCCACGAACACCTCGCGACGAAAATCGTTCGCCCGGGCAACCGCATCGGCGGGATCAAGGTGCAGGCATTCCAGCCGCTCCACGGCATCGATCAAAGCGTCCACGGTCTGGTCGGTGAAAAACACGCCGGTCCTGTTGTCGACAACTGTTTCAGTGGCGCCACCGCGCCCGAATGCGATAACGGGACGGCCGCTCGCCATCGCCTCGACGGGGACGATACCGAAATCCTCCTCGCCCGGGAAAACCAGCGCTTTACACCGAGCGTAGTGGTACTTGAGAACTTCGAATGGTTGAGGTCCCAGGATCGTTACGGTTGGACCCGCGATGCGCCGCAGGTGCTCCAGCAACTCCCCGCCGCCAATCACCACGAGCTTTGATCTTGACCTGTTGAACGCCTCTACTGCCAGCTCCGGTCGCTTGTAGCTGACCAGTTCACCTACCATAAGGTGATAATCGGCGAGCTCTGATCGAGCAACCGGAAGAAATGCTCCTGTGTCGACCGGTGGGTGGATTACGGTGGCGTCGCGTCGGTAGTAGGTTTTAATGCGATGAGCGACCGTTTTTGAGTTGGCGATAAAGTCGTCGACCCGGTTGGCAGTCGCGACATCCCAAGTCCTCAGATAGTGTGCTAGCGGGGGCATCACGAGGCGTGTCATAAGGCCAGAGCTGTCGTAATATTTTTTATACATATTCCAGACGTAGCGCATCGGGGAATGGCAGTAGCACAGATGTATGGAGGGCGATGTCGGTATGATGCCCTTTGCCGGCCCTGACTCGCTGCTTATCACGAGATCGTAGCTGCTGAGATCGATCTGCTCGAGTGCCATCGGCATGAACGGTAGGTACTGCTTGTACATTTTCCGGGCGTACGGCAGCGCTCCAATGAAGCTTGTCTGAATTCGGTGGAGTTTGATTGTGTCCGAGATTGCCGTTGGATCGCAGACGTGCGTGTAGATATCGGCATCAGGAAAGATCTCGCAGATCGCCTCGAGAACTTTTTCTCCGCCCCGCATCCCAATCAGCCAATAGTGTATAATCGCAACCCGCACGCAAGACTCCAAGTCGCAGAGAATTGGTTGTTCGGACTTTTGGCAATGCAAAACATATGTTTGATTGTGCGCCAGATCAAATCCAGCAAAAATCTATCGTCCTGATGCAAGATCAGGACCATTTCTATGTATTTTTTGATTTTTGCGCTTATGTTCTAAATTTATACTCTTGCTAAAGAGCCGGATTGTCAAATAGTTTAATAGTTGTTAGCATCTCTCGTCTCTGCGCATACCCTGTTTAGTTATTTTTGGGAGCAGGCAGATGAGGGAAGTGAATCTATCACGGAACTTTGAGAGACTAAGCAAGGCGAGGCGGCAGGTTCACTCGGACGGGTGGGTTGCTCGGTCTGCCCGCGGTGTGTCTTACTCCATTATAAAATACGCAATCGACGTGCTGCTGGCTGGACTGGGTCTCCTGATACTCGGGCCATTGATATTGATTGTAGTCGTCCTGCTCATGGTCGTGCAGGGGCGACCAGTGTTTATCACTCAGCCCCGCGTTGGCAAAAATGGCGTCATGTTTCCGTGCATGAAATTTCGGACGATGGTCCCTAATGCCGATCAGGTGCTGGACAGGCATCTGGCCGTGAATCCCGACATGCATGTTGAATGGCGCAACCTTCACAAACTCCGAAACGATCCGCGCATCACACCCATGGGTGCGGTCTTGCGCAGGAGCAGTGTTGACGAGATTCCCCAACTCGTGAACGTCATTCGTGGCGAGATGAGTCTGGTAGGGCCCCGTCCAATCGTTTCGAGTGAGATCGAATTATACGGGATTCATTTCGCCGATTATCTGAAGGTCCGTCCCGGAATGACGGGGCTTTGGCAAATTAGCGGGCGGAGCGACACGAGCTATAGCGAGCGCATACAGCTTGATGTCCGCTATGTCAGGGAACAATCAATATTGGGTGACATCAGCATCATGATACGCACCATTCCTGCGGTGTTGTGCTCACGCGGAAGCTACTGAGGTGATGATCGGTTGAACAGGGGCGTTCGATCTTCGTCATCCGACGTCGTAAAGCGAAAAGGAGGAGCCTTGCCAGATCTGTCTTCAATGTCTTGGCCGGGATGAGCGGGCATGGGCGGCAACTCATATTTCATCAATGGCCGCTTCCTGACCCAGACGATGAGTGGCGTGCAGCGTTATGCGGCCAATGTTGTACACGAACTTGCGACTCTCTCCTCGCCAACGCAGGCCAATATCCTCGTGCCCGCGGATTTCGACGAGCGGAACCAATCGGTTGCTGGAGGATTTCGACGAGGCCGATTGACCGGTCACCTGTGGGAGCAACTTGAGCTCCCAATCCTGTGCCGGGGCACCAGGTTACTCAACCTATGCAATACTGCTCCCGCACTCAAACGTGATCAGATTGTATGCATCCATGATGCACAAATCTTTGCGATACCGGAAAGCTACAGTGCCAGCTTTCGCGCTTTCTACAGGGCTCTTCAGCCAATGCTTGCAGCCCGATCAGCGCGGGTTGCGACGGTGTCGCACGCGGCCGCTCGCCAGTTGGCACGATATCTGCCGATCGCGCTCGATGACGTTGCAGTTCTTACCAATGGTCACGAGCATGCACTCGCCTGGGATCCGAGCCTGTCGGTCGTCGGCCCCAGCCTGATCGAGACCAGCGGACGGCCTTTTGTTGTTGGCCTCGGCTCTCACGCAAGCCACAAGAACCTCGCACTGCTTTTCGGCATCTCCGCCGCACTGGACGAGCTCGGTGTTGATATCATTCTCGTAGGAGGCGGCGACCGAATATATGCCGCGCAACACTATCCCTCTTTTGCGAACATCCGGTGGGCTGGACGCGTTTCCGACGATGATCTCGCGTTTTTGCTTGATCACGCAATTTGCCTGGCTTTCCCTTCGCTAGCGGAGGGTTTCGGTCTGCCGATCGTAGAGGCCATGGCCAGGGGGTGCCCGGTTGTGTCATCAAACTGTGCCAGCATGCCCGAGGTGTGCGGGCAGGCAGCGCTGCTCGCCTCGCCGTTTGATCTGTCGCAATGGGTGGCGCATGTGGCTGCGATAATGCGGTCGCGCGATCTTCGCGAAGATCTGGTCGGTCGCGGCCGTGAACGTGCGAAACTCTTCTCCTGGCGTGGGACCGCGGAAGGGTTCGCGGAGCTTCTGGAGAAGCCAACCGTGCGCCTTGCGCCAAGCCCGAGTTTTCAGCCAAAGCCTCCAACTGTCGCTGCCATCTTCGCCACACGCCACAGGCCATCGATCGTCGAACGGACGGTCCGCCACTTTCTGGCGAGCCAAACGCTACAACCGTCCACCGTCATCGTGTCTTGTGTCGAAAAAGCCGATGCCGGGAGTCTCAGTTCGCTCGACGGGGTGACCATATTGACCGGACCGGGCGGCCTGACGGCACAACGCAACACCGCGTTGTCGTCTCTGGAATCAAGCACAGAAATCGTGGCGTTCTTCGATGACGACTTCGTGGCCGACGGAAACTGGCTCGCTGAAGCCGCTCAGGTTTTCGCAGATGAAAGCATGGTGGTGGGATTTACGGGCGCGGTGCTTGCAGACGGGATCAAGGGACCTGGAATTTCATTCGAGGAGGCACTGCGCATCGTCGGAGATGTGGTTCCTGATCCACAATGGGAGAGGTACTTCAGTCCATACGGCTGCAATATGGCGTTTCGCTTTTCCGCAATTGCCAACCTTCGGTTCGACGAACGCCTCGTTCTTTACGGTTGGCTGGAAGACCGAGACTTCGCCGCGGCTCTCGCACATGGCGGGGGGCGTCTGGTAAAGTGCTCCCGTGCTTACGGCGTTCACATGGGAGCCAAGAGCGGTCGCGTCGCGGGCCAGCGTTTGGGCTACTCCCAGATTGTCAATCCATTGTACATGTCTGGCAAAGGCACGATGAGCCGGCGCGGTGCCGTAAATCAGATATTTCGCAACGTGGCGAGCAACGTCAGTCGGGTGCTATACGCCGAACCCTTTATCGACAGGCGCGGGCGATTGAAGGGCAATTTTCTTGGCTTGCGCGATGCGTTTCGCGGTCGGTTGGAGCCGGAACGCGCGGCCGCGATTAAATTGCCCGGCGCGATCGACAAACGTAGTGATGGTTTGGAGGCGCGGTGATGTTCAATAGGCCCAAACCATTCAGTGACCGATTGTGGCGTCTCGATGAAGTAAGGCCTGACACCTCCAGTGATGGGCCGCTTTCATTGCTTCGCTCGATGTTGGCACTGGGCTTGCACCATCACCGAATTCTCATCGCCTGCAGCGCGGCTGGCGTTATCCTTGCGGGGATCTATGCCTACACTCAACCGCCCACCTTCAATGCAACGGCGACATTGCTGCTTGAACCACGACAATCCGCCGCGACTGGCCAGGAATTTGGGACTCAGCAAGGACTTGATCTCAATCGGGCCGATAGTGAACTCCAGACCATACGGTCGGAGCGACTTCTATCCGAAGTATTCGCAAGCCTCGACCTTGCCGGAACGGCCCAGATTCCTGCACCGCTCGACGCGGACGACGTTCGCTCGTCGCTTGAAGCCGGACAGCTCTCCACATCCCCTACGACAAGAGCGGGACGCTCGGTTTCGGATGATATGCCCTCGGGAAGCAACAGGCTGGCGGACGAAGCCGAGCGTGCCGCGTTTCTCGAATTTGCCAGGCATGTCGATGCGCGCCGGGTGGGGCAGTCGTTCGTGATAGAAATCAGCTACTCGTCACCTGATCCAAAATTGCCTGCCCGCGTGGCGAACGCGGTGGTATCTGGCTACATTTTTCAAGCTGTCTCTTTCAAGGAGCAGACGGCCCGCGCCGGTACGGAGGCCCTTCAAGGTCGGCTGGACGCTCTCTCCAGACAGGTTGAGGCTGCCCGGCAATCCATGCATATAGGAGCCCTCCCTTCTATACCGACGCCGGATTCGGACGCTCGCATCATCGGCGCTGCTCTGCCACCACTGGCGCCATCAGGACCGCGTCGGAAGCTCATCATGCTCTTGGGCGGGTTGTTGGGCGTTTTCGGAGGCGCCGCGGCGATTACGCTGCGGCTTGCCCTCGACCGGAAAGTCCGAAACGCCAGCGACCTGTCACGTGAACTTGGCGTGTTGTGTCTCGGATCAATCCCCGATACGCCGGGTATGAATTCCGTGCCGTGGCATATTGACGGGCAACAACAGCAGATGTTCGTTTCCGCCATACACGACATCCGCACATCGATCGAGATCGCATGCCTGAAGCTCAGCGCCGATCGCGGCATTGCTGTCGCGATGGTTTCATGGGCACCCAACACCGGCGTGACGACGATTTGTTCTGCGCTTGCTCAATTGATCGATAGGGGCGGGCGGCGAGTGACGCTCTATCAAGCATCGCAGGCAAGCACCCTGTCACCCTCGGCAACTGACGAAAGCCAGACGTCCAAATCGCTTGCTGACGCTGCCTTTACCAATACGCCGCTGGAGAAGATCGCGTTCTTCAAAGTTGGAGGCGTGGCCGTTCTGCCAATCCATTCGGATGATCCGAACGCAAATCTCTTCAGCCACTTTCGCACCAGGCGTGTGCAGGAGATCGTTGAGGCCAGCCGTGAGATGGGGGACATCATCTTCGACCTGCCGCCTCTGCAACGTTCAATGGATGCGTTGGCCTTGGCGGCATTCGCCGATGTCGTCGTCGTTGTCGCACGGGCGAATGAAACCTCGTTCGAGGAGGTCTCCGAAGCGTTCCAGCTTTTACGCCGAGCTGGAGGCAATGTCATCGGCACCATCATCAACCGAACTCGTTCCTAATGCCAAGCTCGTTCGAAGCAGAAGACCTGCCGGCGCTGGCGATCATAATAACATGCTGGAACTACGAGGAGTACGTGACGCATGCGATAAGGAGCGTGCTTGCCCAACAGCGCGACGATTGCGAACTGGTGGTGATCGATGACGGGTCAACTGATGCTTCCTGGAAGGTCATCGAAAGTCTCGACGTTCGCGCCTATCGGATCGAAAACTGCGGCCAACGGATGGCATGCCTTTTTGGCCTGGCCCACACCACAGCACCCTTCGTGCTGTTTCTGGACGCCGACGATGAGCTTGAGCAGGGGGCCATCGATGAAATTATCTCATGGCTCGATCGCGATGTAGCCAAGTTGCAATTTTGCCTGAGGCGAATCCAGTTCGACCAACCCGCGACAGGGGACCTCCTGCCAAAACCGATGTTCTTTCGTGAAAGAGAGGCATTAGCGCGCAGGATACTCGGAACAGGCACATATCCCACGCCGCCAACCTCTGGGAACGTATTTCGTCGCGACGTGTGCCTGCACCTGGAGGATGCCGGCTACGACGATGCGGTGGATGGCATTATGCTTTTTGCGGCTCCTTTTCTCGGGGACGTTGTCGCGCTGCCGTCCGCGCTTGGAAAATACCGGGTCCACGACCGCAATAATTCGGGTCTTGGGCGCTCATTGGACCCGCAAATATTGCGCAAGGAAATGTCGCGCTATGTTGCTCGCATGGACCATCTGCGACGCATTCTCCAAACCCTGGGGAGGAGCGATCAACTTGTCGCGCCGGATGAGACGTATTTTTTTCTTGAAAGATCATTCTATCTTCACGTGGCCGAAGGGGGGCATCCTCCGATTACGCATTTTCTGCGACTTTTGCGGGCTATCTCCAGAGATGAGGCTTCATGGAGGAAAAAGACGGGATTGGGACTGTTCCATATTTTGATGTGGCTGCTGCCCAACCGTCGGGCATGCAACGGGTTGTCTTACCGACTCAACGGAGGCGGGCGGTCTTCGATCGGGCTGCTACGCGCTTTGATGCGGTGAGGTCATCGATCACCGTCAGCCGACAATATCCAAGCGTCCATCTGACGTCCTGACGCGCAGGCCAAGGGTGAAAAGCGAACCACAATAGGCAAACACGCCTGCAGATACGGCAATCGCCAGTTCCGCTACGTAGTTCAATTCCATGCCCGCCAATTCCCGCCGCACGAGCATGACAATGATTGCCATGCAGACAGCCGCCACGATGATCTTCCAAAGGTTCTCAAGCTGACTTCCTAGAGAAAGGTCGAGCAGCTTTCGTGTTTCATGCAGATAGACCGCGGACATGATTGCAGACAGACCGACTCGTGCGTAAGCGACCCCGATTGCTGACGCGAGATAATATCCCGCCGATAGCAGAATGATCCTGAAAGCGAGATCGATTGCGTTGGTGCGAAACACGATGCTTGGCCGATCACACGCGACACTGATGGAATAAAGGGTTTGAAAATACGCAACCGGCGCGACTGACAGTGCCAGCGGGCTGAGCAGCGGCGCGGCATCCAGCCATTTGGGGCCAAGCAACAACTCCGTCACGAGGTCGGCCGTCAAGGCAACTCCGACGCTGGCCGGAA
Organism: Hyphomicrobiales bacterium; assembly: GCA_900470805.1. Taxonomy (GTDB): domain Bacteria; phylum Pseudomonadota; class Alphaproteobacteria; order Rhizobiales; family Rhizobiaceae; genus Rhizobium. The sequence goes on from UCCA01000037.1 coordinate 143,873, forward strand.
CGCAAATCAGCATAGCAACTCTCGCTGCTTTCAAGAAAGCGCGCTGTGCGCGAAGCCGATCGGTGTTGATCAATGCAAAAGCGGCCGTCACCGGCTGAAGCGCGGGTCCGATGATACTTTGTGTCGGGATCACTGATATGTCGCTTGCGACCGCATAGCGCCCGAGCGTTGCACGGTCGGCATTGATGCCGATCAGAAACCGTTCGAACTGCCAGTTGAGTGCGGATACCAGTTGGGCGGAACTGAACCAGCCGATGAAGCCGGAAAAGTCATCGAGCCGCGATAATGTGAGGGTGGGCCGGTATGGAGCAAGAATGTAGGAAGCGATCGTCGAAGCCATTGCCGCCACAATAAAATTTGCAGCGATTGCCCAGTATGAGCCGTTGCAAAGCAGGACGATTGCGGCAACCCCACTTGCGCAAAGCTTCCCCGAAACCTCGGATATGAAGGTCTGACGGAATCCCAAATTGCGTGCGAAAATGATCATCGCCGGACTGGCAAGACCTTTCGAGATCGGACCCACTGCAAGGACGGCAACCAGCAGGGCCAGATGCCGATCATCGTTGAACACGGAGAAGGGCCAAGCCGCAAGCAGAAGGACTGCAGCGATGATGCAGCACCGGATCATGTTGAGCGTGAATGCAGTGTCGACGTGCTCCTTGTTGACCACGGGCAGTCGCAGAAGTGCTTGTGCCGCAGGTATCTCCAAAATTGTATCGACAATCATGACGAGAGACGTCGCCAGAGCAGCCAGACCGAAGTCAGCCGTTGAAAGCGTTCTGGCCAGAAATAAGAGTGTAAAGAAGTCGATAAACCGTCCCATGAAACGGGAAAGGACGAGCCACCCAGCGCCACGTATTGTCCTGAAGCCGAGCATGTGAACCTTATAGCCTATGCATGGCGCTGGCGTGCGCAATTCTGGCTATCGCACCGCTGATTGCGAGCTGGATCTTCATTGGTTGACGCCCGGATGCGTACGCAGGCAAGCCGACAGCTTACGCCCGATATGCGCTGCCTCCATTGCAAACAGCAGTGGAGACTTGATGGCAGGGAAGTCACGGGCTATCGCGGCTTCGCGCCAAAGCTGCGACTTGAGTGCCTTCAGTTTTTGATATGAGACGATACTCGATCGTCCGGTCAGCATCGCGACGCTTTCGCTTCGCCCAAAGTCGATTGATCGTTCACCGACACCCAGGACGCGCATGTCTGTCTCGGTGGGCTTGGTAATCGCCCGTTTCAATCTCCTCCAAGCTTGATCCGCGTCACGACTAACCTGCAGGCCATCTTCGGCGGCGTCGAGATACGCGAGGACACCGGACAACATCGGACCAATCTTTGTCGGATCGAACCCTGCATGAGCAATGCTGCCCGCGTTGCAGGAAACGGACCCGTCACCGCTTTCAAATAGCTGGCGAACCGACGGTATGGCTGGTTCAAAGAGGGCCTCGATGATCTGCCAGTATCGCAGCACCACGGTCTGAATCTTCAACGGATTGTACAGATTATCTTCAACGACAAGACCTGCCACGCGATGAAAGTGCTGTTCACCCAGTCCTTTGTAGTTGCAGCGTGCAAATTGAACGGTCTCGAAATTCCGCTCCGGCATTCCCGCCATTAGAAGTCGCTGCGTACTGCCGTACAATCCCGTATCGCAAAGAATGATGCGTCGCGCTCGCCCAGCGACGGAATCGAGATGGTTCTCGAACAGCCGACGCTGATGATCTATATCGGTGCGGAGCGGCATCGCCTCCGGTCCGTCCAACATGGAGTAAAATGCCATCTTCGAGAACGGGCGGTGCCAGCGATCAGGGAGATCGTAGTGTCTACCTCCCAGCGCCGCCGCGACTTCGGCGAAGGACTGTGTTTTGAACTCACGTTGCAACTCATCGAGCAAGACCTCGCTACGACATCCCACAGCAGTACGGGCAGCAACGAGCCTGGAAATCATGAGGTTTTCTCGCGGCAACACCAATTTCAGTTGGAACCGCTCAATCAGCCGCTCGAACGCCTGGCGTATGCCCAAGCCGCCGCGCGCGCAAAACAATAAAACGGCGTCTTCGCTGGCCTCTGCTTGCTTTGCGTATAGCCATATGGCGAGACAAAACTGTCCAACGATTGGTCCAAAAATCTCCCGGCCAAATGCTGTCTGAGTGGAGAGGTCAGGCTCGGTATGCTGCAACGTGCCGCGCGGAAGTCGGCTTGCCACAAGCGTCCAGGCGCCATCAACACGACGCAGACTCTGCCGCAATTTTGGTCTCGCAACACGGATAGTTTTGATGCCAATTGAACGGGGCACTGCGCGGTCTGCCCAATCATCATCACCAATATGAATCATTCGAGACGGGGAGACGTCCTCTTGAGCAGCCACCATGGAAAACAGCTGCCCGGAACGCTTGCTGGCGGAGAGATCCGCGCTCGAATAGATTTTATCTACGAGATCGGGGCCATGGAAATAGGTGAGAAGTTCCGCCACGCTCGCGCTCGTCAACGCCGTATCTGAAACTGCCACGATGCGTACACCCGCAGAGCGGCGTCGGCGAAGGAGACGTGCAAGCGCTTGGTTCGCAAACAGAGATCGTTTCTCGACCTCAATTTCAAACGCTATTCGGATATCAACCAGACTTTCTGGGATGCCCAGCATCGACAACTGACGGCAAATCAGGTCGCGAAGACAAACTTCGCCTAACCCTCCTCCCACATTCAGTGCGCGATATGCATGGTTCTCGGCCTCAACACGCGCACGCAGCAACTCTGCTGGAGCGATATTGAAGCCGCATCGGGTGAGGTGTGTCGAAAAAAGATACTCGGCTTCGGCAAGTCTGGATCTTTGGGATTTCGATGTCCGCAGAAGCAACGTGTCGAACACGTCGCATGAAATCAGCTGGACAGTGTCATCAAATAGCTGATCCACGGCAGTCTGGCCCCATTCCAAGCTGCGTCGACCACCGCCTGTCACGACCATGAGAAGCAAGACGCAGCGAGGGCTTGCTTAGAATGGCGGCAAGTAGCCACGTAAAAAACAAATTAGGCATCCGAAGCTAGCCACATCTCCGGGTATTTTTCAAGGAAAACAGTCGGTCAATTTAAGCAACGATGCGGCAGTCATTATTTCCGGTAGTAATTTTGAACATGTAGACTCTCGAAAAAAGAAATAATACTTTCTAGCTCTACGGTTAAGTGATCGGAGCGCAATCCATGGATCTCGCTGGTCATCAGTCGACGCCCACTACGGCCGATAATTTTGACGTCATCATCTTGGGTGCTGGCATTTCGGGTTTGGTAGCGGCATCGATTCTTACTCGCCAAAACAACCGCGTCCTCGTACTGGAAGACTATGATCGCGTCGGCGGCAATCACATCGATTGGACATCCGACGAGGGCTATACCTTCGATGTCGGCAGTCTTATTTTCCAGGATGATTCTCCGCTACTGGAGCATTTTCCGGAGCTCTTACCGCACTATCTGACGATTCAACCCTCATGGGGGCGACTCAACCCTCAAGGGAAAATCACGCTCTATCCGGTGTCAATTCGTGATGACATCGTTGGAGCGGGGATTTTGGGACTGGCGCAAATACTGGGCTCCGTGGCCTACGCCCGTCTGTTCCAAAGGCAGCTGCGCAGCGCAAGGGATTATGCCCGCTATTGGATCGGCGCGCGGCTCCTTCGCAGATCGGGCCTTGAAGCATATATGAAGCGCTTTTACGGTTTGCCCGCCGAGGAGATCGATCTCGATCTGGCCAGAAAGCGGATGCTTTGGATCAGCGAATATGCGTCTGCAACAGCATTCTTCAAACGGTTGTTGCCGCTCACACGGTCGCATCATTCCACCAATCGCCAGCTAGCCAGACCTCGTGAGGGTTTCGATAAGCTCTACCGGGTTGCCGTGGACCGGCTGGAGCGGGAAGGTGCAGCGTTCATACTGGCCGCGAAGACGGAAAAGATAGCGCGACGCGAGAGTGGCTTTGACGTCATCGTATCGAGCGGTCGTGTCTCCGCTCCGCGTATTGTCTCCACGATTCCGATCGCCCGAGCGGAACGGTTATGCGGCCTGGCCACGCTGCGAACGCTTAAGACGATCACGCTGATTACATTGTACTTCAGCTTCGCGGGGCAGCGTGGCTTCCATCAATCAATTGTCTACAATTTCTCTCATGGCGGAGCGTGGAAACGTCTCACCGTCTACTCGGACTTCTATGGTCGCGTCGCCGGCAGGGAATATTTCGCCGTTGAAGTGATTGGGGGGATGGTCGACACCATAGATGCGGCTGAAGCGGATTTTCGCCAACATTGTCGGGGCAACGGCATGTTTCTCGGCGATCTCGCACTCGAGGGTGGGCAGATTCTTGAGCATGCATATCCCATCTACACCAAGGGAGCTGCGGCTGACGCGGCTGACGCCATCGAGAGGCTCAAGATATTCGGTATTGAATCGATGGGGCGTCACGGAGCCTTCAACTACCAGCCGACAGCCCGCGTTTCGACCATCGATGTGGAGGCTGAACTGTCTCGCTCGGAAAAGGCAGAGAGCTAGATTGCCGATCATTCGCGCACGCTTCGCAATCACGCTGACGTTATGGGGTTTCGATGCGCATAGTCCACATCTTGAACCATACAAGAAGATTGAACGGCCACGTTCATGCGGCTGTTGATCTCGCTTGTGCACAAGCAAAACTGGCGCATCAGGTATCGGTCATAAGCGGTGGAGGCGATTTCGACGCGCTTCTCGAGTCAAATGGCGTACGCACGATCGTCGTCGATCAAAGCCGAAATTTACGGACCGTCGCAAAAGCGATTTTTGAGCTCTACGGCCATGCCCGACAACTTAAGCCCACCGTCGTCCATGCCCATATGGTGACCAGCACCGTTATCGCCTTTCCCATATGTAAATTCCTGGGAATCCCGTTGATAACCACTGTCCATAACGCGTTCGAAAATAGCGCAAAATGGATGCGCCTGGGAACCAGAGTCATTGCGGTGAGCGACGACGTGGCAAACGCAATGGAGCGCCGAGGCGTTCCACATTCACGATTGTCAATCGTACTCAATGGCACGATTGGTTCAAGCCGCTTCAAATGCCGCAGGGAGCAGCCGGCCTTGCTGGAAGCGCCCAGTATCGTCTTCGTCGGAGGGCTCCATCCTCGCAAGGGCGTATCTGATCTGCTACAGGCGTTCGAAGGGGTAAACAGACGGCATCCGCAAGCTCGTCTGTATATCGTGGGCGATGGTCCCGCGAGACTTGACTATGAAGCTGCGGCAATGAGGCTTGCTTGCGCGGCGGCGGTTCACTTTGTTGGAGCCGCAAGTGACCCTTATCCCTATATGCTCGCGGCGGATATCTTTGTATTGCCATCTCATGCCGATCCGGCACCATTGGTCCTGTCAGAGGCCCGAGAAGCGGCGTGCGCAATTGTTGCGACATCCGTCGATGGAATTCCTCAAATGCTGGAATATGGCGAGGCTGGCATTCTTGTTCCTCCTCGCGATCCGCAATCGCTTGAAAATGCGCTCTGCAACCTTTTGCAGGGTCCAGGCGAGATCGCCTTTTGGAAATCAAGAAGCCAATTGAGGATTGAGAATATGGCAATTGATCGCGTTGAGCGCGAAACGATGCAGGTATATTCGCAAGCTGCCTCGATGGCTTGATAGCGAGCTCGATACTTGCAATGCCACTGGAACATAGGTCCAGGAGGCTGGAGCATGGGGCAATGATAAAGCCTTGGAAGATGCGACCCCGGTGGCCGGCCACGGCAAAGCACTATTTTTTCTCGATCTGAATAAAATTGCTCCTTGGTGAGTCTTCACTACTGCGGGTCGGAATTCCCGTGGCTGTCGCACCCCAATCATTCGCCTCTTCTCCTGGGCGATGAGCCGATGGCGGAGAGTAGAGAGAAGGCTCGTTGCCCAGCCGCGAGCCTTCTCTTTCTTTCATGTCCCAATATCGAAGCAATATTAAACTCGGTTCACTGGCAGATTGACACCGAGCATAATTTTCTAGCTATCTATACGAGAATATTTCTTGAAGCTGTTTTGGAAAATTCGATGCCAGGTGTTGCCGCGTTCCGTCCGATGCCAAGCTCATGACTACAGCTGCCAAAGCTCGCTTTGCCCAGATCGTGTTGCCGAGAATGGATGAGGCCTATCGCTTGGCACGTTGGATGACCGGCAGTGCGACGGATGCCGAAGACGTCATGCAGGAAGCGTGCCTGCGGGCCTACCGCTCGATCGAGACGTTTGCGGAGGGGAACGCCCGTGCATGGTTCCTGACGATTGTGCGAAATGCGTGCTACACGTGGCTGCAGAAGCATCGTCCCGGCGCGACCACCTTCATCGACGATCTGGACCCAAATAGCCGACTGTCGATTGAAACCGGGACGCTGCTTCACGAGGCACCGCCCACACCCGAGGATGTGCTGATCGCCAAGACGGAGGCGGCAAGGCTGGTCGCCGCGATCGAGTCCTTGCCATTGCTGCTGCGCGAAGCGCTAGTATTGCGTGAATACCATGGACTTTCATACCGCGAGATAGCAGAGGTGACGGCCGTGCCGATCGGCACTGTGATGTCTCGTCTGGCGAATGGACGCAGAAGTCTTTTGACATGGGCGAAGGAGGATCGACGTTGAGTATTGACGACGAAACCATTCTTCTCGTTGCCGCCTACCATGATGGCGAACTGTCGCCATCGGAAACGCTGTCCATGGAGAAACGATTTGCCGCAGAGCCGGAGCTGCGCGCGCTGGCCACCAGTCTTCGAAGCCTGTCCAGTCGGCTGACGGATGTGTTGCCGGCTGACGGGCCGCCGGAGGAAATGCGCGCCAGAATCGTCAGCGAAATTGGGCTTTCCGAAACCGGGGCGCCGCTCAAGCAGCAAAGACCGGCATGGATGGCGCTCGCTGCTTCACTTCTGATCGGGGTGATCATTGGTGGAGGCATTGTCGCCGGTGTCAACTTCGGCACGACGTCCTCGCGGCAGGCCACATCGGACGTTGTCTATGCGGCCCATCTGCGCAGTCTTGCCGCGCCTCAGCCGTTCGACATCGCTTCGTCGGACAGGCACGTGGTCAAGCCGTGGTTCAACGGCCGAACAGCCATAGCGCCCGCCACACCGGACCTTGCCAGCGAGGGCTTCCCGCTGATCGGCGGCCGCGTCGATATCGTCGCCGGGGTGCCGGTTCCGGTGCTTGTCTACCGGCATGATCGCCATATTATCAGCGTGACGATAGTGCCCCGGCAGCTCGGCGCATCGCAGGCGGAGGAGAGCCATGACGGGTCCAACATTCATCGCTGGAATGGCGGCGATCTGACCTACTGGGCGGTATCCGACCTTAACAACGGAGACCTTCGCCACTTCATCGCGGCATTCCAATATGCGCGGTAACTAGGGCGCCAACCAGTCCGAAAAATAATTCCCGCTGCACGTGAATAAAGACGGCTGCTTCCCGGTTTCATCATTGGCGTTGAAATCGGGAGCAGCGGCGTGGCGGGCATTGAAGCATCACTGATTGCGGGGGCGACGATCGGGATGTCGATCGCGGCACCATTCGGGCCGACAAGTATGTTGTGCGTGCAACGGACGTTGAGTTTTGGCCTTTGCGCTGGGCTCGCGACCGGCTTGGGGATTGCGACCGTGCATCTCGCCTATGGCGCCTTGGCTAGCTTCAGTGCCTCGCATATCCTGATAGCGTCGCAGCATTCGCCGATATTTCCCGTCATTGCCAGTCTTATGTTGATGGGTTTTGCGCTGCGTATCGTTCGAAGCGACATTGTCGCCGAGACCGCTATCGGCAATCGCAAAGCTCTCGGTTCGGTCTATTGGGGAGCCATCGGGTTCGGCTTCCTCAACCCGTTTACGCCGTTACTGTTTGCCGCGGCTTCCCCAAACCTTGCTTCGCATGACGCAATATCGTCGGTAGCCGGGATATTTCTCGGTTCGATGGTGTGGTGGACAATATTGCTGAGCGGCGTCTCGTGTTTTCGCTTCAAGCTGACACCACGTTTCCTCACGCTCGCCAACCGGGCAACCGGGATGTTGCTTGGCATCATGGCCGCCACGACGTTGCTGCGCGTATGCATATCGGCGATCTGAAGTGTTTCGCAGCTATCTGATTTCGTTTGGTGTGATCTGCGATTCGCTGAGCTCCTTGAAATGGGAGCACCATGGCCAATCGCATCTGCGCTGAGCCTGAATGTTGGATAGGCGAGGATCGCATCGGTGGTATTGTCGAGGTCAATGCCCTACCTCTTCTGGCGACGTTCGATCAAGGATGGACTCAGTCGATGTTGATACGCAATATGCGTTGACTTTAGTCGGCCCTCTCGGAGCGGGCTGCGGTTAGAACCCCTTAAAGAGCAAAGCATAAAAATCACGGAACTTGACGAGGTTTACGCCGAAGGTGGGCGAATAAACTGTCGTACCCGGCAAGAGGCAGGGAACGGTGGGGCATAAGATCAACGTCCGTGACACCTAGCTAGCCATCGGCGCAGTTCTGCCCATCGCTAGAGCAGACAGCTACCTTGCCGTTCTCTAGGCCAACGAAATTGACGCCCCCATTTTCCAGCGCGAGTTTCAACTGTGCTGCGGTCGCGCGGTGAACATCGTGTCGCCCACCTTCGTAGTCTCGAACCGTGCTACGGGAAACGCCAGCGCGCTCGGATAACTCCACCTGCGTCCAATCAAGGAAGCCGCGGGCCGCTCGACAGAGGGCTGGCGTCAAAATCTTGCAGTCGGGAGCTTGACCCATAATCTTTAGTCGCCCATATTGGTTGATATAAGTCATATAGAGTAATTTTAGAGGTATTTCTAGGTGGTCGCCGAAAAGCACCAAACCTAGCGATGACAGTTCGAGAAGGATCGAAACATTGGGATAACAGCCGGACCATTCATGCTCGTTGCCCTGCTGCTCCTCCCGTTCCTGGGAAGCATTCTATCGGTTTTCTTCTTGAGAACGGCCTCACGTCGCTTGCCCGCTGGTCTTGCGGGTTTTGTCGTTCTTTTTTCCCTTTTGCTCACTGCCTCTCTGTATCCGCAAGTTTCTGACGGCGGCGTCGTACGCTTCCAAGCCCAGTGGCTGCCGCAGCTCGGCCTTGATCTGACGCTGCGGATGGACGGCTTTGCATGGATTTTTTCCATGCTGATCACCTCCATTGGTTTCCTGGTGATTCTTTACGCTCGCTACTACATGTCGGAAGAGGACCCGGTTCCGCGCTTCTTCTCGTTCCTGCTTGCATTCATGGGGGCAATGCTCGGCATTGTTGTCTCCGGCAATGTGATCCTGCTGTCGGTGTTCTGGGAACTGACGAGCATATTCTCGTTCCTGCTGATCAGCTACTGGCACAATAACTCCTCCGCCCGCGATGGCGCGAGAATGGCGCTGACGATCACCGGGATCGGTGGTTTCTGCCTGTTGATCGGACTGATCCTGCTTGGCAACATCGTCGGCAGCTACGATCTTGACAAGATTCTGGGATCGGGTGACCTGATCCGCAATCATGACCTCTATCTGCCCGCGCTGATATTCATTCTCCTTGGAGCACTGACGAAAAGCGCTCAGTTTCCATTCCATTTCTGGCTACCGAACGCCATGTCGGCGCCGACACCGGTGTCAGCCTTTTTGCATTCGGCGACGATGGTAAAGGCAGGCGTCTTCCTGCTGGTGCGTTTCTGGCCGGTCTTGTCCGGAACCTACGAGTGGTTCTTGATTCTCGGCGCGGCTGGTATGATCACCTTGCTGCTTGGCGCCTATTTCGCGATATTCCAGCGCGATCTCAAGGGGCTGCTGGCCTATTCGACAATCAGCCATCTTGGCTTGATCACCACACTGCTGAGCCTGGGGAGCCCGTTGGCGACGGTGGCGGCGATTTTCCACATGCTTAATCACGCGACTTTCAAGGCGTCGCTGTTCATGGCAGCGGGCATTATCGACCACGAGACCGGAACGCGTGACATGCGCAAGCTGAGCGGGTTGTTCCGGTTCATGCCGATCACGGCAACCCTTGCCATTGTCGCCAGCGCCGCCATGGCGGGCGTGCCGCTACTGAACGGGTTCCTTTCGAAGGAGATGTTCTTCGCCGAGGCGGTCGAGACCCATGCCGACTCCATACTGGATCGAATTCTGCCATATGTCGCGACGCTGGCCGGTGCCTTCAGCGTTGCCTACTCGCTGCGGTTCATTCACACCGTCTTCTTTGGGCCGTCGCCGACCGCCCTGCCGATCGCGCATCCGCACGAGCCCCCGCGCTGGATGCGTTTTCCGATCGAGTTCCTGGTCGTGCTTTGCCTGGTCGTCGGTATCGTCCCGGCATTGTCGATAGGGCCATTTCTTCATAGTGCGGTGGTCAGCGTTCTGAGAGAGGATACGCCGCAATATAGCCTTTCGCTGTGGCACGGAATCAATCTTCCGCTGATAATGAGCGTCGTCGCACTGATCGCCGGAACTGCGATCTACGCGCTGCTGAAAGACTATCTTTCACGCTGCGACGATGGTCCGCCCGTCATCCGGCGCCTCAAGGGACAGCGTATTTTCGAACGAATCCTGGTGGAAGTCTCCTGGCGCTGGGCTCGTGTCGCCGAGCGGCGTTTGGGCACCCGCAAGCTGCAGCCGCAGCTTCGCTGGTTGGTAATCGCAGGTCTAGGCGCCGGCGCCCTTCCGCTTTATCTGCGTAACTTCGAACCCCGCCCGTTTTCCTACAACGGGGTCGATCCGATCTTCGCCGCGCTGTGGCTGATCGGTGTCTGCCTCGCAATCGGCACGGCCTATATGGCCAAATATCATCGTCTCGCTGCCCTGATGATGCTTGGTGGCGTCGGATTGATCGTCTGCGTGACGTTCGTCTGGCTGTCTGCACCAGATCTGGCCATCACCCAGCTTCTCGTCGAAATCGTCACCACCGTTCTTATTCTGCTCGGCCTGCGCTGGCTGCCGAAACGCTCGGAGGAGATCGGCGAATCGATGACATTGCGGGCAAGGTTCCGTCGGTTTCGAGATTTCGCGCTAGCCGTCGTTTGCGGGATCGCGATGTCGGCGATCGCCTATGCCGTGATGACGATGCCGGTGCCCGATGCAATCGCCAACTATTTCCTCGAACATGCCTACACACTCGGTGGCGGCCGCAACGTGGTAAACGTGATCCTGGTCGATTTTCGTGGCTTCGACACGCTGGGAGAAATCGCGGTGCTCGGCGTCGTATCACTGACTGTCTTCGCCTTGCTTCGCCGTTTCCGACCGGCGGCAGACAGCATGAGCATGCCGGAACAGCAGCAGGCCCAAAATCGCTTCGATGACGAGCGGCCGGAACGGTCGGCCGGCGATACCGTGCGCGATTACTTGCTGGTCCCATCGGTGATCATGCAATGGTTGTTTCCGGTGGTCATTACACTTTCCATCTATCTTTTCATGCGTGGCCACGACCTGCCGGGCGGCGGCTTTTCGGCAGGCTTGACACTATCGATCGCATTTCTTCTGCAATACCTTGCCGGTGGCACGCGCTGGGCCGAGGATCGCATCCGTATCCTGCCGTTGCGCTGGATGGGGGCGGGCCTGATGACGGCGGTGCTGACCGGAATTGGCGCGTGGTTCCTCGGCTATCCCTTCCTGACATCACATTCCCAGTACATCGAGCTGCCCATGATCGGAAAGGTGCCGGCCGCAACGGCATTGCTGTTTGATCTCGGGGTCTTCTCGCTGGTTGTTGGGTCGACCGTGCTCATCCTCGTCGCCCTGGCGCACCAGTCTCTTCGCATCAATCGGCTTCGCGCCATCGAAGCGGCAAAGTCGGAGGAGGGCTGATGGAGCTGATATTGTCGATTGCAATCGGTGTGATGACCAGCTGTGGCGTCTGGCTGATCCTGCGTCCCCGAACGTATCAGGTGATCGTCGGACTGTCGCTTCTGTCTTATGCCGTCAACCTGTTCATCTTCGGCGTTGGAGGGGTCAAGGCAAATGTCCCGCCTATCCTGGGCAATGACGATCCGTCCATTCTGGCAGACCCGGTACCGCAGGCGCTGGTGCTTACCGCCATCGTTATTGGGTTTGCCACAACGGCACTGTTTCTCGTGGTGCTGCTCGCCTCGCGCGGCCTGACGGGCAGTGACCATGTTGACGGGAGGAACGAACCGAAATGAACGGTTGGTCCCATCATCTGATTGTCGCACCAATTCTCGTACCTCTGATTGCCTGTGCAATATTGCTTGTTATCGACGAACGTCAGCGGGTCGCTAAGGCAATGGTCAGCCTGGCTTCGACCCTAGTGCTGACAGCGATTGCGGTTATCCTGTTCGCGATCGAAAGCGGCTCTAGTGTTTTCGATGGCGTGTATCTGGTCGGAAACTGGGCAGCCCCTTTCGGCATCGTTCTGGTTCTTGATGGCCTCTCGGCAATGATGCTGCTGCTGACAGCGTTGCTGGCGGTCGCATCGCTGGTGTTCTCGTTCGCGCGCTGGCACGCGGTCGGGGCGCATTTTCACAGCATGTTCCAATTGCTGCTGATGGGAGTCAACGGTGCGTTCCTGACCGGCGATCTATTCAATCTCTTCGTTTTCTTCGAAGTCATGCTGGCCGCCTCCTATGGATTGCTGCTGCATGGATCGGGCCAGCTGCGGGTCAAGGCCGGGATGCACTACATTGCCGTCAACCTTGTGGCGGCACTGCTCTTCCTGATCGGCGTCAGTCTGATCTACGGTACGGCAGGAACGCTCAACATGGCGGATCTGGCGGCGAGAATACCCGAGATAGAGCCGGATCGCCGAATGTTGATGGAAGCGGGCGCCGGAATTCTGGGTGTCGTCTTTCTCATAAAGGCTGGCATGTGGCCGTTATGCTTCTGGCTGCCCACCGCTTATAGTGCGGCCTCGGCGCCGGTGGCGGGAATTTTCGCGATCATGAGCAAGCTCGGCATCTACGTGATACTCCGGCTGACGATGCTTCTGTTCGTTGAAGGACCATCCGCCGGCTTCGGAGCGCAGGTGCTCTTTTACGGCGGCATGGCAACGCTTGTGTTCGGCATTATCGGGGTGCTGGCATCCCAGGCTCTGGGAAGGGTTGCCGGTTACTCCGTGCTCGTTTCATCAGGCACCTTGCTGATGGTTGTTGGCATAAACGACGGTGCCGTTTCATCCGGCGCATTGTTATACTTGGTCAGCTCGACCCTGACGATCAGTGCCTTCTTCCTGCTGATCGAGCTGGTGGAACGGGGGCAGGACGCGGGTGCCAACGTTCTTGCCGTGACCATGGAAGCATATGGCGACACTGACGACGACGCGGCCCCAGAGGAGCAGGGCGTCACCATGCCCGGCACCATGGCTGTTCTGGGCATATGCTTCGCCGCTTGCGGCATTCTGCTCTCCGGTCTGCCGCCCCTTTCGGGGTTTGTCGCTAAATTCGCGATGCTGTCGGCGATGATGGGAACCGGAGCGATTGGTGTTCCGCCAACGGCCGCCATCTGGTCGTTGATCGTGCTCGTCATTCTGTCCGGCATTGCCGCGCTGATTTCGATGACAAGAGCAGGTATCCGCACGTTCTGGAGTTCCATTGAGGGGACTGTCCCGCGCGTGCTTGTGATCGAGATATTGCCGGTCATGTTCCTGTTGGGGCTGACGCTTGCCCTGACCATTCAGGCAGGACCTGCCATGCAATACATGGACACCACCATTCGAACGCTCAGCAAGCCAGCACTCTATATCGACGCCGTTCGCACCGCCGTACCGGTTGCAGGTGATGCCAAATCATCCTCGAGCGAAGTGGAGAGCAACTGATGTTGCCATATCCGGTTCTTGTGCTCAGCCTGGTTGTGATGTGGTTGCTGCTCAACGGCTTTTCCATAGGGCAGTTCATCTTGGGGTCGCTCGTTGCCATGTTCGCCGGTTGGGCGATGGCGTCATTGCGGCCGGAAAAAACACGCCTGAAAAAATGGCACCTTGTGCCGAAGTTGTGTTGGTTCGTGCTTTACGACATCGTGAAGTCGAACATTGCGGTGGCCTGGATCATCTTGCGCAGCGGTTCGCGACACCATAAGCCGGGATTTGTCACCGTTCATCTGGATATCAGAAATCAGTTCTCGCTTGCCGTGCTTGCCGTGATCCTGACGAGTACCCCGGGATCTGCCTGGCTCGAATACGATTCCAATGATCATTCCGTCCTGCTTCATGTGCTCGACATCGAGAACGAGGCCACATGGCGTGACACCATCAAGAACCGCTATGAGAAACTGCTGCTGGAGATCTTCGCGTGAGCGCCATCATCCTCTTTACCGCTGTTTCGATTGCCCAGATCATGCTTGTCGCTTCGATGGCAGTCGTTTCCGTGCGGATGTTTATCGGGCCACGCGCTCAGGACCGGATCATCGGTCTTGATACATTCTACATCAACGCCATGCTACTTCTCGTCACCTTCGGCGTCGGAACCGGCCGCATCGTTTATTTCGAGGCCGCGCTGGTCATCGGCATGCTGGGGTTCGTTGCCTCCGTCGCACTGGCGAAATTCCTGATGCGTGGCGAGGTGATCGAATGATGTATTCCGCGCTGGATATCCCAGTATGGGCGGCCGTCTGCGTTGCCTTCTTCCTGATAGTGGGCGCGCTGCTTGCGTTGATCGGCTCGATCGGTTTCCTTCGGCTTCCCACGTTCTACGAACGTATCCATGCCCCGACACTCGGCACCAGTTGGGGTATTGGCGGCGTCATGCTTGGGTCAATGATTTATTTTAGTGCCGCGGCTTCACGGCTGGCGATCCATGAAATCTTGATCGGCGTTTTCGTGACAGTGACCACGCCGATAACCTTGATGATGCTTGCGCGCGCTGCCCTCCACCGTGACCGCGTGGAGCGAAATGGAGAAGCACCGCCAAAGCAAACACCGGAGCCTGATAAAAACTCGTGAATCCCGAGATCGGGCCTAGCATTTGGCAAGCTTGGTAGTCGTTGCTTTGGTTACTGCCGACCCGATCGCCCGCTGCCCTCCGCTCGTCCAACGTTTGGGAGCGGTTCAATCAGCGGCTCGTGAATGCGGCCAACATCAAACTTGCCCAGGGTTCGTCGGGTTCGCATCAAGGCGGAGTCTGACCGCGTCCAGTTGCTTTATGAGTTCGCTCAGCCCCTCGGAAGTCTTCCCTGTAAGACATTGTATATCAGTCATGACGAGCTTCAGTCGGTTGACGAGCTCATGCCCTTTCGATGTCAGCGATACCCGGACTATCCGCTCGTCCTTCTCGGTTCTTGAACGGGAAATTATGTCGCTTCGCTCGAGACGCTTTAACAATGGGGTCAAGGTTCCGTAGTCGAGCCGTACGGTCTTGCCCAGCTCTGTGACTGTGGGATTTTCCACATTGGTGAGGCTGACGACGACCAAGTACTGCGGATAAGTCAGCCCGGTGTCAGCGAGCGCCCGGCGATATTGTCGAGTGAAGGAGTGCGACAACGAATAGGCTGCAAAACACAGCTGTTCGCTGACTGGATCTATCCGATCATCACTCATTGGGCGCCTTCCAAATTCCGGTTTCTCGATCTCGTATTCCACAAAGTCTTCCCATTATCACAGTCCTCTGATTGCCGCCATAATCAATTTTGCAATATAACATCGTGCAAAAGTACCTTGCGTACAAGGTTTATGCCGTGCTAGCAGCTTTTGTGTCACTAGAGAGGAACACCATGACCCATATTCTTCATCTCGTCGGCTCGCCGAGAACGACGGTTTCCGCATCGCGAGAAATCGCGAACGTCTATATCGAGCATCTCTCTTCACTATCGAATTGCACGGTGGACACGCTCGATGTCTGGAAGGAGCACCTTCCGGAATTCGACGAAGAGGCGATGAACGCGAAGTATGCCGGCATACTCGGCAAGCCGTTGACCGAGCGCCAGCAGCACGCATGGGCAACGCTTGCGCCGGTCGTCGAACGCATTTTAAAAGCTGATATTCTCGTTGTCAGCGTACCGATGTGGAACTTCGGTATCCCATATCGCCTGAAGCACTTCATCGATCTGGTATCTCAAAAAGACTATCTTTTCCGTTTCGACGCAAATGGATTCACCGGGATGGCGAGTGCGAAGGTCGTTCTGGTCTGCGCGCGCGGCCTGAATTTTGCGACCGGTACTGACACTCCCGAAGCGGAGTTCGACCATCAAAAGTCATACATGCTCATGTGGCTGAAATTTATCGGATTGACCGACGTCGACACGATTACGCTTGAGCAATTGGTCTTCGGCTCGGAGGCGGATGCAGCAGCGCGGGCAAAGGCAAAGACTATTGCGCTTCAACTCGCAAATTCGCATTCGGCGACGCTTTGATCCATTTGAGAGCCCTCCGGAGCCCTCGCGCGACGAGGGCTCCAATCAGGTGCCTCTCGCACGAGGCGACGGCCAGCGACTGCAAGTAACCGGGTAAAGTCCACAATGCTTCTGTTAAAGTTCCACGTCCTCCAGGGACGCGGGCCCGCCGAGGTGTAGCGCATACTGGACTTGATCCACACGACGATTGTCGATGCTTTCAAAGTACATGTCGGCGATCGCTATCAGATCGCCTTCGCGCATGATTCAATGCATCTCATCGGGCTCGACACCGGTATTACGGGTTCGTCGCTCATGAGATTCCTACCGAGGCCAAAGATCAATGTATCTAACGCCCGAATGCGTCGTAGAAGATTACGCGAAACCCTGGCGTATCTTCCGATACGAGCATGCTGAGTCGATAGCTCAGACAATTACCGTCTGCATCGCAAAACGCTATATCGCCGTCGCCGATCCTCGCGATTTCAGGATCCTCCCACCATTGCGCCGCCTGCGGGCTAGCTTCAAGAATCTCATCTAGGATTGATCGAAGGACTGGGCTCTTTCCTTTCGTCAAATAATCGTGTCGTGCCTTGAGCAGTACCAGACGGGCTGCGTGGTGCCAGTCTTTGATCTTGCTTTTATAAGCGTCAGAGAAAAAGACGATACGCAACATGTTCGGCCGGGGATCATTGAAGTCTTTGAACAAGGTGGCTGCGGCTTCATTGTAAGACACCACATCCCAAGCAATATTCATCACGTAGGCGGCCTGATCGAACGCCTGAATCAACCTTGCGAGTGGTTGGGGGAGCTCTGCATCCGCGGTGTCGCCCGAAGATGCCGCCCGGCCGGCGAGGGCAAACAGGTGTTCGCGTTCTGCCCGGTCTAGTCGAAGCCCTCGCGCCAGCCGGTTCAGGAAATCGTCCGACACCGCGATGTCCCGACCCTGCTCAAACCAAGTATACCAGGTCAAACCGACACCAGCCAAGGCGGCGACTTCCTCGCGTCGCAATCCGCGGGTTCGACGGCGGCGAGCTTGCGGCAGACCAAGCGATTCGGGGGATGCGCGTTCCCTGCACGCGAGGACGAAATCGGTCAGCGCTTGCTTGGAGGGGACACGTATCAAGCGACTGACAGCCATGCGAAACCTTGGAAATTATCACTATAGTAACAGCATAAAACTCCCATTGTAACAAGGTAAATCGCTGTCTAAAGGCAGAACCACGCGAACGATGCCGTGAAAAAAAAAGGAAAGGCGCTCGAATTGTTGCTTTATCAATTTCGGAAGGGGACCAATCCCCGCCGCGTTATCATTTATCTGGCTGAGAAAGGTCTCGATATTCCACGCTATGAACTTGACTATGCGGGAGGGGAGCACCGCTCGGCCGACTACCTGGCAATCAATCCTAGTGGACGAGCTCCAACACTCGTCACGGACGAAGGTGTATCGATCACGGATTCCGCCGCAATTATAGAGTATCTTGAGGAGCTGCATCCCGACACGCCAATGATGGGAACGGATCCGATCTCCCGCGCAAAGGTGCGTTCGCTTGAGCGTTTGGGAACCGAGTTGGTGACTAGATCCCAGCTCTGGCTCTGGAATGTCACCGGCTCCTTTCCCGCCAAGGAGCCGTCCCCATCACCGGAGACTGCTTGTCGTCTGTTCCGATATGTCACGGAATTGCTCGATGTCCTGGAAACAGCCATTGGAGAGAGCGCCTTTCTGGCTGGCGATAAGCCGACGGTCGCGGATTTCACGGTCTTCCCTATCTTTCAGACAGCCCGCGAGCGGTTCGACCTTCCCTTCGGTTTCGGCCATCCTCGGCTTGATGCCTGGTACAGGGAGTTTCGTCTGCGACCAAGCGCCGACTTCTAGATTTGAGATTTTGATCGATCAGAAACCGATGACTCAATCCTCCGACATGCCGCAGACTGGTCGCTCGACGACCATACCATCGAAGGTCAGAATGACGATCGTCATGATCGCATTCGTCTACCCCATCGTCACACTCTTGCTCTATGCGATGGGGCCGCTGACCGTTGATTGGGCCGTGTGGCATCGGACATTGGTTCTCACGCCTATTACGGTAACGCTCATCGTGTTCGTCGTCGCCCCGCTGGTGGCAAAGCACCTCGATTGGTTTGTGCGTCCGCGCCCGAAATGTTGAAGCTCCATACGGGACTTCGGCGAGACTTGAATTATGGATGGAGAATGCCATTCATTCCGTGCGCGGCCTCCTTGCCAGTTTTACCCACATTATATGGCGCCACCTTACTCAACGCCAGGCAACAACTTGGTCATTCTTCGTCAGCACCGAGTTGAATTGTTCCATCATCAGCCTGATGGTTTGTTAGGTTCAGATAGTTTCGAACGCTGATGTGGGCGGTCGAGACTAGGTGTCGATGCGTTGCGGTGACAACCACTATCGAGCATCCCGCGGACTGGGCGGCTTCGATCCCTGCCGGTGCATCTTCAAACACGAGGCAGTCCCCGGCCGCTTTCCCCAATCGCCGGGCGCCCAGCAGATAACAGTCTGGATGCGGCTTTCCGTGTTTGACATCCTCGCCGCTGATGATCACGTCAGGCATGGGAATTTGAGCGGCCGCCATGCGTCGCTTGGCAAGGTCCATGGGCGCCGATGTCACGATGGCCCAGCGATCGCGCGGCAGGCTTTCCAGGAAGTTTATTGCGCCTGCGATCGGGACAACACCATCGACATCCTGCAATTCCGCAGCTTCGATACGTGCCGCCTCGTTGAGAACATCCACTCCGGTCAGATTCAGCCGCGTCAAAACATCGACGGCGCGTATTCCGTGAATGGTCGGGATCAAACTCGCGGGCTCCAGCCCGTGGCGGACCGCCCAACGCCCCCAGACCCGCTCTACCACGGCCGTCGAATCCAGCAATGTACCGTCCATGTCAAAGAGGAAGGCGGAGAAGCCTCGGTCGAACAGCCTGTTACCGTACATGCGCGCCTTCTTTCCCCGATTGTATCGGCACCAAAGTGATGTTCTGATTTGCCGAGTAATTGATCAAATCAAAGCTTGGCTTCGGCGGCGGCGACGACGGCTTCGGTGGTGATGCCGAACTGCTTGAAGACTTCCTTGGCGGGGCCGGAAGCGCCGAAGCCCTTCATGCCGACGAAGGTGCCCTCAGGTCCGATGAACGCATCCCAGCCTTCGCGAACGGCGGCTTCCACCGCGATCTTGATCGGCGACTTGCCGATGATCTCGGCGCGGTA
>UCCA01000017.1 GCA_900470805.1 Hyphomicrobiales bacterium
GTCTGGCCTTCATGGGTCTGGAAAGCCTGCTTGAGCTCCGGTGACTGCGCGGCTTCCGCCATTTTCGGCAAGGCGCTCACAATCTGCTTTTCGGCGAAGTAGATGTCTTTCAGGGTTTCGTAGAGCAAATCGTTGAGGTTCTTTGGTTCTGTCATGGTCGTGTTCCTTTGTTGGGGTCAGGTTGAAGAAGGGCTAGAGCTTTCGCCCGAGGGTGTACTCGTGGACGACGGTGACGGGCTTTGTGCCAGCGACGCCGCCGAGCCAGGCGGCAACGACGCCAAGGACAAGAGCCAGGAAGCCGAGGAGGGCTCCTCTCGATACGATGGTGGCGGTGGTTTGCGCCGCGTTGAGCGCTTCTTGCTTGGCTGCCGCGACGGTGTCGCGATAGTTCTCCTCGTATTCGTCGACCTTTGCACGCGCCTGATCGACGGGGATGTTTTGTGCCTTCGCCAAAGCCTCGGTGGCTCTGGTCTTGGCGTCAGCGACTTTTGACGGGTCACCTGATGTGACGGCTTTCATTGCTGAGAGCGCCGTCGCCTGCAGCGCTTGCGGATCACTCCCACCGCTGGTGTCTCGAATTTGAGCTTCCATTGCGGTCATCGGATCAGATGGCATGAGCGTTGGCACAGCGGCTGAAACTGCCGAGGCGGCTGCCTGTCCCGCGCCACCGACAACACTCGATAGACCACTGAACGCGCCTCCGACGAGCGCACCCACAGATGTGGTGAGGAGGTAGAGCACAACCAGGGTCGTCGCGGCCCATGACGTGACGCCATGAAACCCACCGGTCGTTTCACTCGGACGGCCAGAAAGACGACTGGCCACGTAGGCACCGATGAACGACGCCACGATGCCTGCCACGACAAACCAAAGCCCGCCAATGATGGAGAAAGAGGATGCGGCGGGGTTGTCAGCGGTGGCAGGGTCGAGGACGGCTGCACCGATCCCGACGCCCAGCAGATTGAGCAGAAACTGCGTAGCGAGCGCGATCACGACGCCTGCAAAGACCGCTCCCCAGGATATTCTGTCGACGGCTCTGATTGCGTCGTCGCTCGTGTATGTCATGCCAGTGGGCGAGTGTGTTGAGATAGGTTGGGACATTGCCAACTCCTCTGGGTAAAGCCTGGAATTGCCGCCAGGACACGGCCGTGAACATTCGCGTGTTCGGGAAATGGCTGCTCCGGTTCAGTGCATGAGCCCAGCTGAACGGAGCGCCTTTTCGATGATGTCTTGTATTCCGGTCGACGGGACACCTTGGGGTTTGAGCACAAAGGTCTGGACCGCGTTCTCAACCTCAGGCCTATCGACAGCAAAAGATGGTGTCAGACCCCAGATTCGCGCGATTTCCGCAGTGGAAGACACGCCAACATCAAGCATAAATGGCCCGGCCGCCCCTAAGCCGCTCGCAGTGTCGATGGGGGTGCCATGACCCATGCCATCGATGCTGTGAAACTCGACTGGCACGAAACCGGTGCTGTCAGACCACCTCGTCGTGTGGTGTGGGCCGTCCGATGATGACGTGGAAGGCGATATCGGTAGTCCGTGAACCCCCAACCACTGTTCTACGAGCGCGTAGGCGTTTGCCTCGGCGACAGTCTGATCTTTCGAGCCATGCCAAATCGAGACCGCTGGCCACGGTCCAGCGTGAGCAGTGGCTGAGTGTACCAGTCGCGAGAGCGTTGCTCCCGAAGGAAGCCCAACACCACGCATGCGCTCGAGAGCATGAGGAATCGATGCGGCGACACCGTAAGGGAGCCCCCCGATGATCGCCCCGGCGGAAAAGACTTCCGGATAGGATGCCAGCATGACATTCGCCATCGCTCCGCCGGCCGATAGGCCGGTGATAAATACCTGCCTCCGGTCAACGTTGTGATTGATACAGACGGTCTCGATCATCCGCCTGATCGACAACGCTTCGCCGCTGTCTCGGCGGATATCGCCGGGCTCGAACCAGTTGAAGCAAAGGTTGGGATTGTTCTGCCGCCGCTGTTCGGGATAGAGGACGATGAACCCGTGCTCGGCTGCCAAGTGCGCCCAACCAGAGCCGCCATCATATGAGGCCGCTGATTGCGTGCAGCCATGAAGGACCACGACCAAGGCAGGATTACCAACGACATTGCTTGGAACAAAAGTTTTTCCTGCCAGATTGCCCGGATCTGATCCGAACGCGAGCAGCTCTGCTAGATGGTATGATGACCGCTTGCCCTGAGCCGGTAGGGCTCGAAGTGCTGCAAGGCGTTTGATTGTGTCGGATAGGGACGTCATGTCGTTCTCCAGCCATCGTAGCCGGAACGGCGGTGGCAAAGCTCAACTTGGCTGGGACGGGTTAGTTGCGTCGCACAAGATATTTAAATAAGGCCTCTCACCGCGGATGCGCAGGGTAGAGGGAACCGAAGCGTGGTGGCTTAGGCAACTGGCCTCAGCTGGGGACCTGTGGCTCGATTGCCACGCCTATGTCTGGACTTCAGTTTTGGAGCGGAAAAACGCAATCCCTTCTCTGTGCCGATGACAAATCGTACCTATCTCGAGTTCAGTGATCAAACGGCGTGTACGGCCGTATCAAGTGATAGGAAATTTTATGACAAAGACACTTCTGCTAGCGGCACTGCTCTCGTCCGCCGCCGTTTCGCTTGTTCAGGCCGCCGATCTCGTTGCACCGGTTGAACAGCCTGCGCCAGTGCAGTCGTCATCTGGATTTTACATTGGTTCGCTCAGCTCGGTGAATTGGCTGGATGACACAAATTTCGGTGTCGCAGGTTTTGATGTGTCCACGGAATATGATGTCGGCTACTACAGCGCGCTGCGCGCCGGCTATAACTTTGGTGCGTATGGCTATGTGTCGCCACGCCTAGAGCTTGAACTTGGATATGGCACCGCATCGGTGGATGAGCATCGGGTCTCGGGCGTCGGTGCTGGCTCGATCGACTCCTTTGGCGACGCGCGTTCCTTCCAGGGTTACGTGAACGGCTACCTGGATATTCCCCTCGCAACTGACGGGTTGTTCAGTGCGATTACGCCATATGTCGGCGGCGGCGTCGGCTTCATGAACCTTGAACTCCGCAAACAGGGCGTCGCTGGCATTGCCACGTTGATGGACGACAGCGACACGCAGTTCGCCTATCATCTTGATGCGGGCGTCGGCATCAATCTCCAGGGTATTGGCCTGTTCACTGACATGTCTCTTTTCGACGGCACGACACTGGACGTAGGCTACCGGTTTACGGCAGCAGACGACTTCGACTTTACGGCCCGGGATGGAACGGCCTCCAGCACGGACTTCCGCTCTAACGCGATCACTGTCGGTTTCCGTAAGCAGTTCTGATCAAACATCACACGGTCGGGCAGGCTTCTTGCCCGACCGTCGTTTGATGCAAAATGATGGACGCGGCCCGACAGACATGTGTTGGAGCGAAGTGAGTGGGAATGCACCCGAACGCCGGATCGCTTAAAATAGCGGCTGCCGGAACCTTCGGCCTCGCAACGATTAAGCTCTTCAGCGCGGTCTTTGGCATGGGACTTTCGTGCGCCGACAAAATCGCGACCATTGGATGAAGCTGATAAACCAGGCAAACTGTCGGTCTAAACATCTCTTGCATGACTGCGGATTTGGTTTCACGTTGCAAACACGAGCTGTAGCGGTCCGATTTGGGTCAGGCAGTCGCGCGAATGCCACTGGATAAAAAGAATATTCCGTCCTTGTCGCATTTGCGGGACAATCCACGTCGCAAAATTAGCGGTTTTTCGAAAGTCTGCGGCAAATTGGATCGCGTGGCGCGGCCGACATTTGGGAGGACCGAACGCATGCTTCTTGGACAGCACCCTTAACCGTACAATTCCCTCATGGAGAGAGACGCACCATGACCGGTCCGTTCGACGCCATGACTTGCCTCACCGATCGCTAGCCTAACATCAGCGGACTGAAGGTTTTGGAGGCACGCACGGCGTGGAGGCCAGACTTGGATGGAAGAATACGGCTGATGTTGACCTCAGGGATTTCGTCGGCGCGGTCGCAGAAGCTGGTGGCACAGCGCACTGAGGGATGACAGTGCCGATCTAATCGAACGTACCTATTCTACCAAATAATCGTGCTTCCATCGTATGCAACAAATGAGCCGGTTCTTTCTGGTGCCATCGAATCGACAGCAGTCATGATCGACGCTGCGGCTTCAGCTGGACTGACCGTTGGGTGCCCCATCGCGTAGGGCTCGGACAAACGGGTGCGAACCGTTCCGGGATGAATGGAGACCACGAGTGCCTTCGGGTGTGTTCGTGCGACCTCAATGCTGGCGGTGCGCACGATCTGGTTCAATGCAGCCTTCGCGGAGCGATACGATATCCATCCTCCAAGTCTGTTGTCTCCTATCGATCCGACGCGGGCTGAGAGAAACGCCGCGATTGACCGTGCTCGTCGATCGAGCCGCGGTAGAAAATGCTTTGCGACCAGAGCGGGTCCGACAGCATTGGTTAAGAACTGGGCCATCATCACATTCGGGTCCAGTTGACGCAACGATTTCTCCGGCGCTTTACCTTCCACCGACAATATCCCTGTTGCGCAGATGAGAAGATGGATGGGCTTATCTCCCAATTGCCTGGCGCAACTTGCGACGCTCTCCTCGTTGGCGATATCGACACCATTTCGGCGAGAAAGCTCGACAATCTCGCCCAGCCGACAATCCTGACGCACCAGTTCGCAAAGAGCGCCGCCAATGCCGCCGTCCGCGCCGATCACGACGGCTCGATAGTTGCGGGGCAGGGAACCAGGCGACCCTACCATCCCCGAACCAACGTATCAGACTGGCCGGTCAATGGATGGTCGCGCGAGAATTCTCGCACAGGTATCAGTACCGGCATAAGCTGGTGGCCAGCGGGAGTCAGGCCGTATTCGACACGGGGCGGTTGCTCATAAAAATCCCTTCTCTCTACAAGGCCGTCGCGTTCAAGCTCTCGTAAGTGCTGAGTCAGCATTTTCTGCGAGATACCCGGCATGTCGCGTAGGAACTGTGAACTGCGCATCGATGATTCCGCAAAGAGGCGGAACAGGATCGGCAATTTCCATCGGCCGCTCAGCATCCGAAAAACGCGTGCGACATGAGCAACGGAGCCATCTGCCCCGAGGCAAATGCTCCGGTCCTCATACGGGATGGGCACTTTAAAGTGCGTAATTGCCTCGGTCATTCCACCGCTCCATATCGACGTCTGACTTTAACATAGGACTGGAATGATGGATTTGAAGCTTGATGGAAAAGTTGCGCTGGTCACAGGCAGCAGCAAGGGCATTGGCGAGGGCATAGCGAAGGGGTTGGCTCATGAGCATGCGGTCGTCATCGTGCATGGCCGTGACAAGGTGAAGACCGAGGAGGTTGCCCATGATATCGTGGCCGCGGGCGGCCGTGCCTATGTGGTTGTTGGTGACCTCACACGCGACGACGAGGTGCAGCGCGTCATCGAGGAAGCGCAGGGCTTTGTCACACCGGTCGAGATACTTGTAAACAACGCTGGCGGTTCGGGCGAACCGGAAGACTGGACGACCACTTGTGCTGAGACATGGTCTTCTGGCTATGACCGGAACGTGCTCGCGGCGGTTCGGGTCACAAGCCGGCTTCTGCCGGCCATGCGGGTCGGCAAATGGGGACGGATCATCAATATCTCCAGCCTCGCAGGCCTGATGCCTCCCGCCAAGCGACCGGACTACGGAGCCGCAAAGGCAGCCATGATTGCCATGACTGCATCCCTCGCAAAGGAAGTCGCTTTAGACGGAATCACCGCAAATACCGTTTCGCCGGGAACGATCCACAGCCTCAAGTTGGACGAGGGGTTTCGCGGCGTTGCTGAGGCGCAAGGCATTCCAAAGGACGCGCCCTGGGCTGAAATCGAGCGGAAGGTTTTGCCGATGTTTGCTCAAGTTCCAGTGGGGCGGGTTGGTGCGCTGGAGGAAATCGCCGACGCCATCGCTTTCCTTGCCAGTCCCCGCGCCAGTTACATCACGGGCGCAAATCTGAGGCTGGACGGCGGCATGTGGCCGGGATTGTAGTCCGCCAAGGATGGCGAAGATACGTCGCGCCAGAAAAACGCCATTCACCGTCGGGTCGCTGCGCGTATTCGGATTTCGGGGAGCTGGACCTGCCATAATTCGTCCACGAACGATACCTCGTAGAACGCACTCAGATTGTTCCTGGTTCATCTTTTCCCGATGTGTCTTGAAACATGATTGCATGCTAATATTGGTGCTTCATACTGTTCTCACCTCGTGCTGGAAGGGAGGAAGCGTCATGTCCACCACACTTGATCAAATACGCGAACAGCAGCATCAGACCTGGGACAGGTTTTCGGCGGGCTGGAAAAAATGGGATGCGCTCGTCCTGAGTTGGCTCGGCCCATTCGGTGAGGCGATGATCAGGAACGCGAAACTCAAAGATCACGACGATGTTCTTGATGTCGCCGCCGGAACAGGCGAGCCCGGCCTCAGCGCTGCGGCAAGCCTGCCGCATGGCACCGTCACCGTAACAGACCTCTCGGAGCGCATGCTACAGGTCGCAGAAGAAAATGCACGCCGCCGTGGCTTGCATAATTTCGCTGTGCAAGCCTGTGATGCCTGCGCCTTGCCGTTTGATCGCGGCCGCTTCGATGCCGTGCTTTGCAGGTTCGGCTTCATGTTTTTTCCCGATGTGGTCACGGCCGCGCAGGAGATGGTTCGGGTCACGCGCCCGGGCGGACGCATAAGCTGCGCTGTCTGGAGTGGGCCGGACAAGAACCCTTGGGCGACGACGATCCTGGCGACGATCGCGCGCCATGTCGAGATGCCAATTCCGCCGGCAGGGTCCCCCGGTCTGTTTCGATGCGCTCCGCATGGCATGATGTCATCCGTGCTGGCCGAAGCCGGGTTCCATGACGTCATCGAGGAAGAGGTGTCTACAATGATGACCCACGCGACGCCCGAGCAGTACTGGGAGTTCATGACCGACGTTGCCGCGCCGGTTGTCGCCGGACTGGCAAAAGCCGATGCGAAAACCGTCGTCCGCATTAAAAACGAGGTGCTCTCCCTTGTGGAACAGTTGCAATCAAGCGGCAAGATCCAGCTGCGGTCCACAGCGACCATCATATCGGGCGTTCGATAGCCAAACGTGTTTCGCTGGCATGAGAAGCTTCAAGACAACGGATAGGGTGCACCCGCCCGACAGTCGCGCTATGCCATGCCTCGACTGCATGGCTGGGATGGTGTCTTAGCGCTGCAACTTTGCACCCCTCTACATTACATAGAGCTCATCGAAGCAACCGAAGCGCCAAGGACTGGCAGCTGAGCTTCGAAAGCCCAGGAAAGGGGATTATCATGAACGTAGCACGCACTCTCAACAATTGGCGCAGGTATCGTCAGGCGGTCTCCGAGCTTGGTCGCATGAGCAACCGCGAGCTCTACGATCTCGGCATTGATCGCGGCGATATCCGCACCGTCGCTCGCGCTGCTGCTCGCTAAGCAAGAATTGCAGATTGATTGAAAACCGCTCGCTGGAACTCTGGTGGGCGGTTTTGTTTTTCCTACGCAAGGGGAAGAGCGAACTGAAGGTCGTCTGTTGGTCCTTCGCCAGCCTGTTCCAGCGATGAAAGCGTTACGCCAAGCAATCGAATACTTTTCTGGGCGGGAAAGACCGGCCGCAGCAACAGGGCTATGATGTCTTCGATTTCGGTCTCCGAGGCGGCAGGTTTGTCTGCCGTTTTTGCGCGGGTTATCTGATTGAAGTCAGAATATTTCACCTTCAACGTCACTGTTTTTCCCCGAATGTTGTGCGTCTGGCAGTAGCGCCAGACCTTGGCGACCAGTGGGCGCAACCCTTCCAGTGCAGGTTCGAACGAATGGATGTCTTCGGCAAAGGTATCCTCCGCGCCAATTGATTTCCGGACCCTGTCGGGCTTGACCCGACGCTCGTCTATCCCGCGAGCGATCCCATAAAAATAGGGACCCGACTTCCCGAAGTGATTGATCAGAAACTGTAGGTCTCTCTCCTTGAGGTCGGCTCCCGTCTGGATTCCGAGACGATGCATTTTCTCGGCAGTGGCGGGCCCAACGCCATGGAATTTCTTGACGGGGAGCGTTTCCACAAAGCGTGGCCCGACCCTTGGCGTGAGCACGGCTTGGCCGTTGGGCTTGTTGAGGTCGCTGGCCATCTTCGCCAGGAATTTGTTGTAGCTGATCCCGGCTGAGGCGTTCAATCCGGTCGCTGCCTTGATCTTGGCGCGGATTTCGAGCGCGATCTCGGTGGCGATCTCCATGCCCATCAAGTTCTCCGTCACGTCGAGATAAGCCTCGTCAAGCGACAACGGTTCGATCAGCGGCGTATATTCCGCGAAGATTTCCCTGATTTGGCCCGATACTGACTTGTAGACGTCGAAGCGAGGCTTCACGAAGATGAGATCGGGACACTTTCGTTTGGCGGTCACCGAGGGCATCGCGGAATGGACGCCGTAGGTTCTCGCCTCATAGCTGGCTGCCGCCACGACGCCACGCGCCTCGGCGCCGCCCACGGCCACTGGCTTGCCGCGCAGTTCCGGATTGTCGCGTTGCTCGACGGACGCGTAGAAGGCGTCCATGTCGACATGGATGATCTTTCGCACACGCTCCGGGGCAGTATGGCCAGGCTCGGTATTCATATCGGCCAGCTCATGCGGCGGCGTCCACGACGGGTTCAATCTTCAGCAAGTCATCTGGCAGCGGGCGCTGCAATGCCCTGGCTTCTTCCCAGGGAGCGTTCAGCCAAGTCTCGACCTCATCACTCGTCGTCAGGATCACAGGCATAGCCTTCTGATGAATGGGCGCGACAATACCATTTGGCTCGGTCGTCAAGAACGCGAAGAGATCGATGGTGACAAGGCCATCCTTGACCTTACGAACGCTGGTCCAGTCCTTGACCCAGAGCCCCGCGAAGAACATCAGCGGATCGTCGCCGGTGCTGGCGAACCAGGCGTTCGGCGTGCGACCGCCTTCGACCTTGCTGGCCGGGTCGGGTTCGGCAAAGCGGGTGAGGGGGACGACACAACGGTTCGGAACGCCGAGCCACCGCTTCCAGTGCGGGCTGGTCGTGTTGCGGATATTGGTGGTGCCACCGTCCGGCTCCATCTTCAGCAACTGGTTGAAGTCGAATTCCTTGCCTTTGGCGCGAAGTTTGTCAGCCCGTTTGCTCGCGGCGTCGAACAATGCCTTGCTGGAGGAGGGCAGGCCCCAGCGCACCATCGCCAGTTCGCGACGATCCTCGTTGTTGCGGATAATCGGGGCCATCCGATCTGGATAGACATCAATCGACGGCTCCATGTTGCCGATGATGTCATGGATGATCGACACGAAGGATCGGATCGCCTGCTGGTTGGTCGTGATGTTGTATGCGTTGCACATTGGTCGTTGCCTCCTCAGTCGTCGAACGGAAGGTCGAGCATTTCCCGATCGTATTCAAGCCTGCCGATCTCGCGTGAGAGCAGATCGTCGTAGCCGGAAAGCAGATCGATGAGATGGGCCAGCGGCAATGGAGACGGAGCACTGCCGTCGCCGGGATGCAGCATAACCTCACCGGTTTCCATACGCTCGATGCAGTCGCGCACCGTTTCTCTTTCCTTCCTCCGCGCTTCCAACCCGGCGATGGTATTGGCGATAATCGCCTCGTCCTGGCCGGTGCCAAATACGGTGCCATGACGTTTCGATAGGCGACGGTCGTCGAAGGAAACGATATTGTCGGTCATGCTCAATCCTCCTCAGTGTTGGGTTTCGCAGAAATGATCAGCTGGCACCTGTCGACGCCGTCGGCAGCATTCATCCGGTTGCATCCCAAGCCTATTCGGCGGCGCAAAGTCTTTATCGGGATGGATGCACCGTGCCGCCTCACGACCGCCTGGCGATCCATCTCGTCGCCGCGGCGACAGGTCCGACACGCGACGACGAGAACCCTGCATCTCAGCTGCCGGAGAATGATCCCATCGACCAAGGAATTATTTCTTAGTTCACTCATCGTGGGTGCCTGCGGCGCTAAGCCCGCTACTGTTTTGATTGTCTGTTCCCATCGTCTCGCAAGTGACCGTGCTGGGACGCTGGCTAGCGGATTTCGTCGAAAACATCAGGATTGGACCCAGATACCGATAAGGAACAAAAAAGGAACATACGCGCTTCCGGACAGAATGGAAACCCGGTTTTTTGACACAGGTCAGCGAGGGCACATAGCGAGGGCACATGGTGCCGCAAATCTTGTGATCTCGGAGCCACGAGACCGTATTCACCATCTGAAAGGGGAGACGTCCGCACGGCTGAAGCAGGTCCTGCCGTTCGAGGTTGCCGATATCGAAAACAGGCTGTCCGGCGCGGGCTGGCCTTTGGCGCTCCGCCCGAGTTCGCTAGGCAATATTCCCCCGGTGTCGCCGTCGATCCGCCCGACCAGCCGCGCGGCGACGCAAAGGCACTCAGCCTGCATGAGCGTGAGGGGATCTCCCGCGGGCCGATTACGGGATGTTCATTACGATCCATCGCCTGCGCATTAGGTCAATCTCCCGCTACGATCAGCCGTGAAGTCCGTCGCAACGGCGGGCTTGATTGCCAAGCTGCCGCGGAAATGCTCGCAAGAGCAGCTGGCTGGCTCAGGCGCACTTACCCAAGCAAGCCACTCAGACAGGTGTTGCACGAAAGGATCTATGGCAGCCGGTACATTCAGCATTAGACCGTCAAGCCGTCTCACGCATGGTGATCACAGCGAAATGGTCGCTAGGACTTAAATGGCGGCCCGGTAGTCGCGTGATGGTGGATTCGATTGGCAGCGGTTTATCTCCCAACCTGGGCGGGCAGATCGCCGACAACACCGCGCGTGGGAAGGTTCGAGCGCGCAGCAAGCACGTCTGCCTCCAATACCCAAACTTTGCCGTCAACCTCGTCGCCGCGCCGGATCGCGGCGCTGGCCAGATCACGATAGAATTCGGCATGACGGACGAGACGACGGAGCGACGCCTCCTGCGGATTGGCCGTCGCCATCATCGCCTCCCGGGTTACGATGACCATCCAGACTGTGTGGCCGTCGGTCAAGGCTAACTGCCCATTGTCGAAATAGAGGAATGGGGAGGGCTCGCAAAGTTTGAAATCTTGATGGTCTTCCATCAGCCTGCCTTCTTGCTCTTGAGTTCGGCTGCAACCGACTTCTTCAGAGCATCCATGATGTTGACAACGTTGGACTTGGGTGCCGTGTCGCCCCCGGATTTCGAAGACTTCCTTGCAGGCTTCAGAGCCTTTTTCTTGTCATCGATTAGCTTCAGCAATGCGTTCTGGATGGGGTCACCGACCATGTCCGGCGACCATCGCTTTGTCTGCTGCTTGATAAGCTTCTGGACGAGCGGCACGAGATCGGGATCTGAATCATCATCGATGTCTTCGAAGTAAGCCGCTTCCGGGCGCACTTCGTCGCCGAACCGCAGTGTCCAGAGCACGGTGCCTTCGCCACGCGGCTCTAGGACCACGGCTCGCTCGCGGCGCCCCATGACTAGCTTGGACACGCCAACCACGTTGTCCGACTTCATGGCATCCCTGATGACCGCGAACGCTTCGTTGCCGACCGCGTCGTCTGGCATGAGATAATGGGGCTTCTCGAGGTAGACCCATTCGATGCTATCGGCGGGGACGAACTTGTTGATGTCGATTGTTTTGACGGTGTCGAGCTGGACAGCGTCGAGATCGTCGTCCGTCAGAATGATGTAGTCGTCTTCCCCACGAGCATATCCCTTGGCCTCGTTACCGTCCTTAACGGGCTTCCCCGTCACGGAGTCGATATATTGGGAAACGACGCGGTTGCCAGTCTGGCGGTTCAACGTGTGGAACCTGACCTTCTCGCTCTCGCTCGTGGCCGGGGTCATCGAGACCGGGCAGGTGACCAAAGAGAGCTTGAGGTAGCCTTTCCAGTAATAGGGCGCCATCGTCGTTCTCCTTAGCTAGCCTTGCGCTGCGGGGGAAGCTTTGGAGGAGGCGGCCTTGGCGGCCGCCCCGCGCCCGGCACGCGGTCGACCGCCGCCAGTATTTGCATTGGCCGCAATGCGTTTCGGCGCGTCGGCAGCGGCCTTCAACATGCCAGCGCTCTCGCGAAGGGCGGCAAGCAGGTCGTTCGGCTTCGACACCTCGACCTTCTTCTGTTTCGGCAGTGCCTTGCCTTCGATCTTGGCTTTCACAAGCTCAGCGAGGGCGGCCTCATAGCTGTCGTCGAACGTGGCGGGATCAAACTCGCCCTTCTTCGTGGAAATAATGTGCTTGGCCAGATCGAGCATTTCGCCCTCGATCTTAAGCTTGGGCATCTCCTCAAACGCTTTCGCAGACGAGCGTACTTCGTAGTCATAGTTGAGCGTCGTAGCGATCAGACCTTTTCCATGGGGGCGTATCAGCACCGTCCGCATCCGGCGAAACAAGACAGTGCGAGCGATCGCGGCAACCTTCGATTTCCGCATCCCGTCGCGCAGCGCCGAGAACGCGTCGGCGCCCATTTTGTCAGGGGTCAGGTAATAGGGTTTGTCGAAGTAGACATCGTCGATGTCCGTGCAGGGAATGAAAGCCTCAATCTCCAACGTCTTGTTGCTCTCGGGGATCGTTGCCGCGACTTCTTCCGGATCGACGATGATGTACTGGCCATTTTCGATCTCGAAGCCCTTGGTCTGCGCTTCCTTCGGTACCGCATCCTCAGTCTCGCTGTCGATGAAGATGCGATTAACCCGGTGGCCTGTGGCTTTGTTAATTGTGTTGAACGTGATGCGGTCGGACGTTGATGCGGCGGTGTACAAGGCGACACCTGCGGACACCTCACCGAATTTTATGAAGCCCTTCCACTGTGCACGCTGTCCTAAGGCCATGACGCTTACTCCGAATCACTACGCTGCGACTCAAAGACGCGTGAGAGTGATTCGTTCCGACTCGAAACGAATCATTTTTCAATGGGTTACGGAATCTTCCTCGCAGAGAGATTCCACATTGTTTGGCTCCGCTAGTCGGAAGATATCGCGCTACACCACGGTTTGCCTTCATCATCTGACAGGTCGCGCGTTTCCATCGCGAGGTCGTGAAGCGCCCGCCTTTCGTCCGAGCGAACCGTGCGGAAAGAATGACGCGCAGGAAAGCCGCTCGAGCAATCTCTTTTTTCGATGCTTTCGGGTGACGCTGCTTGACCGCATCGATCAAGGAATCCATCCCGGGCACGGCAAGATCCTTGATGGAACTGGCAATCTCTTCCATCTCGCGAAGCTTCTTCTTCCTCATGCCGCCTCCCTGTGCGAGCCGGCATCATCCCACATCTAAACTAGTGTTCTGTGACGGAGCCACGTGTCGTGGCATGCAGGCTGGGATGATGCTGGAGGACATCAATATTGGAGATCGCAGCGTTAACGACGACCTCAGAGAGCAGTTTCGGCCTGCGGGCCGCGGACTGGTTTCGGCGCCGTTCCTCTCAAGGATTTGACTTCGCCATGTCAAATTTAGTGGTGTTTCCGCGAGATAAGCATAGATTTCGTACATCGGTCTCAGTATCTGAGGGTAGTGACCGCTTGGAAGTGCACTTCGCCTGCCGTTTTGACGGAGAAGCACTATGATGTTGCAGTCCCTCACCTCATTGTCAGATGACGAAATTGAATCCGTGACGTATTCCGTCCGCGAAGGGTGTAGGCTCCGGCATTGTGAGATCGATAACCTAGAGGGTGGTCGCGCCCTGACTGCCTCCATTGATCTTGTCCAGTCGAAACATAACGCGGAGTGTCTGGCGGCGAAGATATCCCATCGCCTCGATTCTTCTCCGGACACTCACGCAGGATGAATGGGCGACAATCCATTACCAGCGCCGAGCGTCGCCAGCGTCTCCGAACCCATCAGATTGCCGCCGCTTTCATCGCGGCCCAACGTGCAACACGCGGGGAAAGCCCGCGCGCCCTGGGGGTCGCCACGCATGGCGAGCGAAGAGTCCAGCTTTAACGACAGCGAGAATAGTCATGGCCAAGGCAGATGAGCAGGACTTTCGAATGATGTCGCGGGCGGTCCAAAGGTGGTATCGCTTTTACGAGGTCAATCCCACAAACAAGGCGTCGACGGTTCTCTGTTCCGCGGCAATCGAGCTGTTCAATGGCGGATGTCGCTCGAGCGACGACATGGCGACGACCTTGATTGCAAGTTACGTCGGTCTGGCTGCCACCTGGGTTAATGCACCGTCGTCGCAGGCAGTACATTAGGTTCTGCGCGCGACGAAGGACGAGTTATACCAAGGCGGTTGGAGATCGCGAACGATAATAGCTGTGTCGTCAGCAGCGGACGACATGAGGAACTTCGGGCAGTGACACAGGTTCTCCATTCATCACGGAGGACAAGACATGCGCATCACAGACATCCACATTGGCAACACGATCGACGGCCTGCTTACCGTCGAGTTTCGCGGCGAGGGCGGTGAAATTGTTTCCGTCCGTATGGCGTCCGATGGTTCACTCGACGGGGATGCCGCCGTTCGACACGCAAAGGCGGTCTTGGTTCAGGTGGCCGCGTTCGGCAACGGCGGCGACAACAACCTCGACGTCGAGAGCGATGAAGCTAAGGCAGCGCCTTCTTCCGCTGCTGTAGAAACTGAAGAGAATGAAGAAGCGGTCACGGGTAATCCGTCATCCGGCACGAGCAATCTTCCGCAAACGTCGTCTTTTTCGTAGCGGTGTCGGCTATTCGGCCGCTACCCACATACGTGAGAGATGCAGGCCGTGGACCTGTTCGATTAGTTCGAAGTCATCGAGCATCGCATGTTGGTCCGTGCCAAGGAGTGCGAGCGTCCAGTAGACCGGATCCCCGCCGAATACGGTGGAAATCTGCACCACCGTCGGCCTTCCGTCGAAATGCGTTGCGACCGCGCCCAGTAGAATGCGTCAGGAACCAAACTCGTAATGCTCATGACGCCACCCCACCCTACGGGGCGGACAGTATCAGCAATTGCGAAAATGGACATATCTCATTTTTCTGCTGTTCGCTCAACGAACCCAACGCGCCTCAGAGATTACGGTATCCGTTTGGCTTAGCCGCCCCGGAGCCATTAGGCGATCTTGACCGTTCGCCGAGGTGCGATACGTTTAAGTCATCGTGTCGAACCTACTGACCACGGATGTACTGGCAGTCGGCGACGAGAGAAGTTGAGAAAGGTCGGCTCGGTGAAGGGGCCGACCTTTTTCATTTGATCCCTCGAACAACGAGTGCGTGGTGATTTACGGAAGTCAGGCCCTAGGTCCTGATCTCCTGGCGGTAGCTGCTGCCCGATTGCCCCGCAAGCTGTGAGGCTTCGTACTGGTCTAAGCTTGTCCCGTTCTTTCTAACTGTTCTTCAACGTCTTGCGAACCAAAGCAAGACCACAGGTTACCAGCAAAATAATCGACGAAAATCAGATGGCCTATGAAGGCAATGCAAATTGTATTCGACAATGTTGAGTGGACGGGAGCCGTCAGTTCCCGCGATGAGGTCATAACGCTCGACGCATTCGCCGATCAGAAAACCGGGATCCTTGCCGGCGAGGAATATTGCGGAGAACGTGGATGCAATGATCGCGAGCCGGGTCCCCGGATCGGTCGGCAGGTGAGGTCCGAGGTGAGCGCCAACCCGCCAGATTGATGGGCGCGGTCACTCCAAGCTGCCGATATAGGTGAGCACAGGCGTTCCAGCTGCACTCTCCTCGCGGACGAGGCGCAGTCGCTCAAGATCGGAAATAACGCGACGCGAGAGGCGACGGTCGCCGACCAGCCACGTGCTACCGACTTTTCGCTGGCGACGGAAATGTCGGATTGCGGTGACCGCGTCTCGCTGCGTCCTCGTCAACGCGATCCCGGCCTTCTCCTTGCTTTCGATGCTCATGCCTGCGCTCCATGATCAAGGTGAACTAAGCCGCGATACGCCTTGCCGCCCTGTCGGCAAGCTTTCGATTGTCCCCGTGTTCCTTGAGGATCATCTGGGCGTCCTCCACGGAAATTCTATACTTCTTTGCAAGCGTGACGGCGTCGTACGGTTTCTCGGACGCGGATGCGCCCTTGGCGTCAGCCATGTTGGTCTCCAGTGCTTCCACGGTGATGCAGCGCTATAGTGGTCCGCTTAGGGACGGCTCCTGCTCCACTGCATATGGGTACTCCGTGCGCGGAATTCCATAGTCGAACCTGGCACCACCGAATGTCCGGAGACATTGACGTTCGGGCTATCATCCCTGGGAGGATCCCGCATAAGCGGGATCTCCATGTTCCGGAACTGGCGCCCAACTACTTCTTGTCGAGTTCCCGCGCCATCATGTCGTGGTGCCGCAAAGCAGGGAGGGTCTTCGCGGCCCACGCCTTCAGTTCAGGGTTTTCGCCTTCTTCGGAATAGCGCTTGAAGAGATCGACTGCGTCTTCATGAGCTTCGACCTGTTCGTCGACGTATTCCTTACCGAAGTCGGCAGCTTCGAGCTTGCCGAGATCGTCGACCCGCTTCTTATCGTCCTCGGTGATTGCGGGAACGGGCGCGGCCTTGACTTTGCCGCTGTCGATAAGAGCCTTTAACTCGGCAGACGTCTTCTCGTGATCGGTGATCATCTGCTGCGCAAAGGTCTTGACCGCATCGTCGCCTTTCTGGAGCGCGAGCTTGCTGGATTCGATCTCGAATTTGTCGCTCGCCGATGCTTCCAGTACGAAGTCCTCGGTCTTCGGAGCAACGCCGAGGGCGGAGTTCACACCAGTAGCCTCGGTTGCGGATTGAGCGAAGGCCGCGGTCGCGGTCATAAAGAGGGCGGCGGTGAGGATGGTCGTTTTCATTGGCAGCTCCTGTTGATCCCCGAAAACCTTCGCCAATCCAATTGGTTCCGTTCCCAGGTGCCACAGGAAAAAGAGGCGAGGGAACCTCGGCCTTCCACTGATGTTTGCTTTTTGGAAAACAAAGGAGACGAGAGTGGACATTGATGACTTTGCGGGCAAGACACCCGAGTTCATCCTGGAAGACTTCTTCTCGGGCACGTTATGGGGATGGGGCGTCACCCTCGGCCGGATGGGAGGCTTACAGAACCGATTTACCATCAAGGCCGAAGGTCGCTGGGAACCGTCTGCAAACACCCTTTCGCTGAAAGAAGTCTACACATTCGATGATGGTCACCAGGACTTTCTCACTTGGACGATCATTAAACGTGGCGAGGCCGAGTACGAGGGCCGTGAAACCCTGATAGATGGCAAGGCGACGGGCGAGCAATCTGGAAATGCCTTCCGCTGGCAATATACCCGTGAGATGCCGGCCGCGGATGGCTCCAAAACGAAGTTTGGTTTTGACGACTGGTTCTTCTTGCACGACTCCGATCACATGACAGCACATGCATCGCTAACAAAGCTTGGTGTTGAGTTCGCGACCGTGAACGCCTTCTACGAGCGCTAGCACTCATTCGAAGTGGTCGAGGTCGTCGCCGAACCGCCGGCGAAACACGATACCGGACATTCCTGAGAAACAATAGAAGTGTGAAGCCGACCTCGGTCGTCGCGGGGCGTTTCAGGGGACAGCTCTCAATTTCGAGACGACTGCGGCTAACGCCGTGACGTCAAACGGTTTCAACAGGTGCAACGCGTCGCCGATCCCGGATTGCGCGCGAGCAGTGTCGTCACCGCTCGCAAACACGATGTCGACCGAGGGCCAGGCCTCCCGGACCTGCCGCGCAAGTTCGATGCCGGACATTCCAGGCAGGCCGACGTCTGTCAGAAGAATGTCGAGCGATGTCCGAGCCAGAATATCGATCGCTTCCTCGGCAGTGCTCGCCTCCCACACGGCATGACCCATTTCTTCGAGCATTTCGACCGTGTTCATCCTGATAAGGGACTCGTCCTCGACCACCAATATCTGAACACGTTCGTCCGGAGCACGTTGCGACTGCTCGGTCGCGATTGTCGGGGTTGCGACGCGGTCCGCTGCCATCTGCTGCTGTGCCGCGTTACCAAGGACATGGCGGACTTTGCGCGCGAGCGCCTCCCGAGTGTAGGGTTTCGAAAGGAGTTCGACGCCGTGGTCCAGCCGTCCGCCGTGCACGATGGAGTTCTCGGTGTATCCGGACGTGAAGAGCACCGCCATCTTTGGACGAAGAACCTTGGCCTTGCGTGCAAGTTCGGTGCTTCGCATTGGTCCCGGCATCACCACGTCGGTGAAGAGCAAATCGATATGCGCGCCGCTTTCAATGATGGTGTAGGCGGATTGCGCATCGCGCGCCTTTAGGACCCGGTAACCGAGGTCAGACAACAAAGCGACCGACGTCTCGCGAACGCCATCATCGTCCTCGACCACCAATACGGTCTCCGTGCCACCCAGAGCAGGCGCTGTCGTCGTCTCGACGAGGCTATCCTCCGTAGCCGTTGAACGCGGAAGATAGATCTTCATGGTCGTACCATGGCCCACCTCGCTGTAAATCTTGAGATGCCCACCCGACTGCTTGATGAAGCCATACACCATGGAAAGACCCAGACCGCTTCCCTTGCCCTCGGCCTTGGTGCTGAAAAACGGTTCTAGGACATTATCTAGGATCTCCGGAGCAATGCCGGACCCGGTGTCTGTTACCGCGACGAGGACGTATTGCCCGGGCCGAACGTCGTCGTGAGCGTCCGCGTAGTCGTAATCCAACACCGCATTCGCTGTCTCGATCGTCAACCTTCCCCGCCCGTCCATAGCGTCCCGGGCGTTGATAGCGAGATTCAAGAGTGCATTCTCGAGCTGGCCAGGATCAATCAAGGTGTTCCAAAGTCCACCGGAGACGATCGTCTCGATCTCAACTTCCTCGCCAAGGGCCCGACGCAACATGTCGTCCGTGTTCTGAATGAGCTTGCGAACATTCACGACCTTCGGTTGGAGCGGTTGCCTTCGCCCGAAGGAAAGAAGCTGCGAGGCTAGTTTGGAACCTCGAGAAACGCCCGCCAGTGCATTCCGGACACGGGTCTCCGCGCGGGCATTGCCCTCGACATCCCTTGAAAGAAGCTGCAAGTTGCCGCTCACGACCTGGAGGAGGTTGTTGAAGTCGTGCGCGACGCCTCCGGTCAGCTTCCCTAGCGCCTCCATTTTTTGAGCTTGCCGAAGGGCAAGCTGTGCGTCTTCGCGGTCTCTCGATTCCTTCTCGAGGTGGAGGAGGGCGTCTTGAAGTTCCGATGTCCGTTGTTCCACCCGCCGTTCGAGCGTGTGGTTTAGGGTCTGCAGCTGATCTTCCGCCCGTTTCTGATCCGTGACGTCAAATCCATCCACGAAGATTCCAGAGACAGCACCGCTCGTGTCAAAAATCGGCTGGTAGATCAAATTAACAAAACGCTCTTCGACGGCCGCTCCCTGAGCACGCTGCAACGTGACGGGGAGGTTCATCCCGACGTAAGCCTCCCCGGTGGTGAAGACTTGATCGAGCAATTCGAAGAAGCCTTGAGATGAAACATCGGGGAGAGCATCCCTGACGGTCAGACCGATCAGATCACGGTGACCGACGAGCTGGAGATAGGCGTCGTTCGCAAGCTCGAAAACATGCTCCGGACCCCTCATGATGCATATGAAACTCGGAGCCTGCTGGAACAGAAGCCGCATGCGGTCCCGCTCGGCGGTGCGCTGTTCCACCTCGCCTGCAAGCTGTCGGTTCAGTTGCTCGAGTGCGACGGCTGCTGCTTCCCGCATTTGTGCCGCGTCTGCCAGGGCCGCGGCGCGCCTTCGTTCGGTTTCGAAAGCGTCGGCACTCGCGAAACCCGCGGCGATTTGGCCACACACGAGCTGAAGGAAGTCGAGGTAATCGTCAGTCACGCGGAGGTGCGGGTTGAGCCCGCAGACCAAAACGCCGATCGGCTTGTCGCCGCCTTGTCCCACGAGGGGGAGAAGCACCGCCTGGCTCGGCGGGATTTTCCATTCACCTGTCGGAAGATCCCCGAAACCACTCAAGTCAACGAGCTTCGACAGCTGACCGTTTCGTATGGCGGCAAGGTCCCAAGCTGTCTCTCCGGTTTTGACAGATAGAGGCGCGAGCGGATGGCTCTCAGCCATACCGTCGGACCACGCCAACGTCGCCGTATTCTCGGCATCGTCGAAGAGGTACAGGAGGCTAAAGGGGAAATCCTTGTGATTTGACGCAAGTACTGAGCGGGAGTTAGCCCTGACTTCTTCCGTGGTTTTTGACAGAGCGAGCGCCGAGGCGAGATCCCGCAGCGTGCCCATCCGCCGTTCGCTGATCACGCGTTCCGTCTCTTCACTCACCGCGCAGAATACGCCTTCGACCCTGCCGCTGTCGCCGATAAGGGGACTGTACGAAAACGTGTGGTAGGTCTCTTCCGGATAGCCGTCGCGGACGAGCAGGAGGAGCAGTGCGCGGTCCCAGGTCGCCTGGCCTGTCTCATAGACTGTCGCGAGCCTACCCTTAACGTCGTCCCATATTTCCGCCCAAAGTATTTCCGTCGGCACAGCAAGGGCGTTCGGATGCTTGTGCCCGAGGGTTGGACGATAGGCATCGTTGTAGAAAAAGTTGATGTCGGGACCCCAGCCGAGCCACATCTCGAAGCGAGACGTCAAGAGCAGGCGAAGCGCCACCTTCAGAGCTTCAGGCCACGTTTCAGGAGCGCCCAAGGCCGTCGAGGACCAGTCGTGCCGACGCATCATCTGCGCCATCTCGCCATCACCGACAAATATGTCCCGGTACTGTTCGGCTGTCGCGCCCATTGCATTCCCTGCGGTTGTCAGCGGAGTTCAAGTAGGAGCCTTCGAAAGCAAGTCTAGGGTCGGTTGGGATTTTCGTCGCTAAATCAAAAGTCAGGAACAGCGAGCCTTCTCATCGGGCCCGAAGACAGCTGGGCCGAGGGTTGGGTATTCTCAGGGTTAGCGGATCTCCTGTACGTGGCGGCCACCAAGCCGAAGATCATCGACAGACTGATGGCCAGAGCAAACGCGCCGCCTGACCAGGCGGCGGCGCCACGAACGGAACCCTCGTTGTCGACACGCGGCAGAGACGGCTGCCGAACGCGATTGGATGCAATGATACGGGCTCGGGCGAGACAGCTTCATCAGCTGGCTTAGGCCGAATGTTATTCCGCCGGGGTTGCGGCGGCGTGGATAAACATGAATGGCGGGTTCACATAACGTTCATCCCGGCAAGGGCATGGTCGCGCTCATTACCAATGAAAGGCGTAACCATGAATAGTTTTTCTCGTATCGGTACTGCTTTAGTTGCGGCTGTTATCGCAGCTTCCAGCTTCGGCGTCGCTTCTGCCGCGCCGTTGGTACGGCAGCACGCAGAACTAACATCCGGGGTAGAACTTACCCAGTACCGAGAGGATCGCCGCCATGACTGGCGTCGGGACAGGGACCGCCGGGACCGCTACGAACGTCGTCACTACCGACCCGGCTACTGGAATGGCCATCACGGATATCGGGACTATCGGAAAGGCTATCGACGACACAGCGATGGATACTACTACCCCCGGTCTGTGTTCCAACTTTACATCCGTTAAGCGGCGTTCACATGTCTGATGCCAGGCTCCGCTAGCAATAGCGGGGTCTTATGGATCCAGTTAGTGCGTGTCGTCATCCACGACACCCAAATGACTGCCGTAGCCCTGCGGGATTTTGCGGCCGCGCGCCTCCACCTCAAACCGTAAGACCGTCGGCAGATGCGCAGCGTGATCGATCCTGAACGTTCGGCTGGAGGACGAGGACGCTCTCCACACTAAGCAGAGCGCCCTGTTCCAGCGGTTACTGTTGATTGAAGCCGGGCGCGATGATTGGGGAGACATCACCCGGCATCTTTCCGTCAGCATCGTTGGGAACCGCGTCTGCTCGCCGATTTCTCAGGTACCCGGCGATGTCACCTCCGCATGCGTCGAGCAGTTCATCAGCAGAATAGCCCGCGGCTTCTGCCTTGGCTCGAATGATTTCGGCCTGCTGTTCCACGTCAGCGTTGCCTTCGAAGGTCAACGCGCTGTCGTTGGTGTTCGCATCGAGCCAGTCCACAATGTTCTTCATGCTATCCTCCAGTGATGAGAACGCGGCCAAAATTGGCCACCACGGATAACGTGGAAAATGCTTGCGGGTTCAATGCCTGCTCCGGCAATCAAAGGCTCGTCATCGGCCGTAACCTGTCGATGTCCAATGATGGCGCGATCAATGGCGGATTGAGCGGAGATGGCGCCACGCGCAAGGACGGCTTGCAGACCGGCGGCTCGACCTTGGCTTTTCGACCGGCGCGACACTGCTTGGCGGCATGCTGATTTTAGACGGCGAACTGGCAATCGGCGCGAACAGCCCGACCCTATCAGGCGTCCTGCATCCAGTTCTAGCATCCGGCGCCACCGCAAGCACATCCAAGAGATGGCCGAGGCTGATGCCTGTCGAAACAGTCTTGTCGATCGCGTTCATGTGGGTTACCCCTCTATCCAATAGTTCAAGGATTGTTGAAATATGGATGAGCGTCAAGCCCTTTCGTCATTCGCAGCGCTATCCCAGGAGACGCGCCTTGCCATCGTCCGGGCGTTGGTTGTGGCAGGCCCAGAGGGACTGGCTGCTGGCGTCATCGCCGAGCGCATGGGCGTCTCCGCCACGAATGTTTCCTTCCATCTGAAGGAACTGGAGCGGTCGGGATTGATCTCCCAGCGAAGGGAGTCCCGCTCGATCGTCTACAGCGCTAGATACGAGAGCCTTGCCGACCTGGTGAAGTTCCTGATGGAGGATTGCTGTGCCGGGCACCCTGCGATCCGGGAGAATGTCGAGAAGAGCGACGGATGCTGCAGTCCGGCTGGTGAGGTAGCAGGTGCATAGTCGACAGGTTCTCGCAGGCATCGTCTCCGCCCTCGGCATCACGCAGATCATCGGCTATGGCACTCTCTATTACAGCTTCAGCATCCTTGCTCCCGGCATGGCGGCCGATCTTGGCCTGCCGCTTTCCCAGGCATTCGGGGTCTTCTCCGTCTCGCTGTTCATAGGCGGCTTATCAGCCACCTATCTCGGCAAGCAGATGGATCGGATCGGCGCGGCCAACATCATGACGATCGGCTCGGTTCTTGCCGCCTTGACGCTCGCCTTATGCGCCTGGTCGCCCTCGGTCGCGGTGTTTGCCATCGCCATCATTCTGCTCGAGGTCTCATCGGGGATGGTGCAGTATCAGGCGGCATTCGCGGCATTGGTCGAGAGCGATCCCCGCACCGCATCCCGAAGCATCACCTATCTGACTTTGATCGGCGGGTTCGCATCGACGATCTTCTGGCCGATCTCGGCTGCGCTTTCCGGATGGATGTCGTGGCGTGAGATCTATCTGGTCTTCGCGGCGCTGAACCTGCTCCTCTGCATGCCTCTTCACTTCTGGATCATGCGCGTCGGCAAAACCGGATCGAGTGCGGATGCGGTCGCCCGGCCTCGCGACGTGGTCATCGGCGCGATCCCGCCGCACGCCCGGCGCCGCGCGATGGTGATCGTCTCCTTTGCCTTCGCGCTCCTCGGCTTCACGCTCGCCGCCATCCTCGCCCATATGGTGCCGATGCTGGGATCGATTGGCCTGGGCACTGCAGCCGTCGTGATCGGCTCGCTGTTCGGCCCGGCGCAGGTTCTGAGCCGTCTGATCAACATGGTGTTTGGGAAGAACCTATCACCGCCAGGGCTTGCCGTCCTCTCGGCCGTGCTGATCGTCTTCGGCGTCCTGATCCTGCTGATGACAGGCAACTGGTTGCCGGGTGCGGTCGCCTTCGCCATTTGCCTCGGACTCGGTTCCGGCATCAACAGCATCGCGCAGGGGAGCCTCCCCCTCTACCTGTTCGGATCGGATGGATATGGCGCGATCACGGGCAAGATGGCGGCGGCTCGCCTGGCGCTTGGAGCCGGTGCACCCTTCGCGTTCGCGGTCGCCATGGATAACTTGGGTCTGAGCTTGTCCCTCATTGGAAACGCATGTCTCGGTGCGGTCAGCATCGCGGCATTCGTTGCGGT
The DNA here is from genome assembly GCA_900470805.1 of Hyphomicrobiales bacterium. Taxonomy (GTDB): domain Bacteria; phylum Pseudomonadota; class Alphaproteobacteria; order Rhizobiales; family Rhizobiaceae; genus Rhizobium. Next base: position 23,927 of record UCCA01000017.1, read on the forward strand.
GGCTGCATCCTGTAGGCGGCCAGCCATCGCAACGGTCTAGGCAATCAGATCGACTTCAGCGAGACCCGCTTCTCCAGCTCGGCCGCCTCTTCCTTCCGCTCGCTGTAGCGATCGGTCAAATAGGCCGAGGCGTCGCGGGTCATGATGGTGATCTTCACCAGTTCCTCGCAGACGTCGACGACGCGGTCATAATAGGATTACGGCTTCATCCGGCCGTCGGCATCGAATTCTTGAAACGCCTTGGCGACGGACGACTGGTTGGGGATGGTGAGCATCCGCATCCAGCGGCCAAGAATGCGCAACTGATTGACTGCGTTGAAGGACTGACTGCCGCCGGATACCTCCATCACCGCCAGCGTCTTGCCCTGCGTCGGGCGGACGGAGCCGATCGACAGCGGAATCCAGTCGATTTGCGCCTTCATGATGCCCGTCATCGCGCCGTGGCGTTCCGGGCTGATCCAGACGTGTCCTTCCGACCACTGGGTCAGTTCGCGTAGTTCGTTCACCTTAGGGTGGCTGACAGGCGCTTCGTCCGGGAGCGGCAATCCGGCCGGATCGAAGATCCGAACCTCGCATCCGAGGCGTTCGAGCAGCCGACGGACTTCGAAGGAAAGGAGACGGCTATAAGACACTTCCCGGAGCGATCCATAGAGGATCAGGATTCTTGGCTTGTGCGTCGAGAATGCTGGCCGCAGCGATTCTGGCGCGATGGGCTTAAGATGCTGGTCGTGCAGCGCGGGGAATGTATCAGACAATACGCTTGCCTTCCTGGTCGAGAACCTGTTCGCCGTCCTCCTTGGTGAACGGTCCATTGAAGGCGTCCATCGGCAGGATATCGAGCACGACCTCGGAGGGACGCGACAACCGCGTGCCCATGGGGGTGATGACGAGCGGTCGGTTGATCAGGATCGGGGTGGCGATCATCGTTTCCAGCAACTGCTCATCGGTCAGATCAGGATTGTCGAGGCCGAGTTCCGCATAGGGCGTGCCCTTCTCACGGATCGCTTCGCGGACCGTCAGGCCGGCATCCGCGATCATCGTGGAGAGCTGCTCGTGCGACGGCGGGTTCTGAAGGTATTCGATGACGGTGGGCTCGATCCCGGCGGCGCGGATCAGCGCCAACGTGTTGCGAGAGGTCCCACACGCCGGATTGTGATAGATGGTGGCGTCCATGGTCAGGGTCTTTCGGTGATGGTGTTACGGGAGACGGCCGGTGATGCTTCATACCAACCCTTCGAGCGGTTCACGATCCAGACCACCGACAGCATCACGGGCACCTCGATCAGGACGCCGACGACGGTCGCAAGTGCCGCGCCGGATTGAAATCCGAACAGGCTGATGGCGGCGGCGACCGCGAGTTCGAAGAAGTTGCTGGCGCCGATGAGTGCGGAGGGGCCGGCGACGCAATGTCGCTCTCCAGACATCCGGTTCAGTAGGTAGGCGAGACCGGAGTTGAAGTAGACCTGGATCAGGATTGGAACCGCGAGCAGAGCGATGATCGTCGGCTGGGCGATGATCTGTTCGCCCTGGAAGGCGAACAGAAGCACGAGGGTGGCAAGCAGCGCGACCAGCGACAGCGGCTGAAGCTTGGCAAGGAGGCTATCGAGTGCTCGGGTGGTACCATCAGCTGTCAGGCGGCTCCGGAGAACCTGGGCGATGATGACGGGCACAACGATGTAGAGCGCGACCGACAGGGCAAGCGTCGCCCATGGCACCGTGATCGCGGAAAGACCAAGCAGCAGACCGACGATCGGAGCGAAGGCAACGACCATGATCGCGTCGTTCAGGGCAACCTGCGAGAGGGTGAACAGTGGCTCGCCGCGCGTCAGGTTGCTCCAGACGAAGACCATGGCCGTGCATGGAGCCGCTGCAAGAATGATCAGGCCAGCGATGTAGGAGTCGATCTGATCCGCTGGCAGGTATGGTCGGAAGAGCCATCCGACAAACAGCCATCCCAGAAGCGCCATCGAGAACGGCTTGACAGCCCAGTTGATGAATAGAGTGACACCGATCCCGCGCCAGAAGGACCCGACCTGCGTCAGCGACCGGAAATCGATCTTCAGCAGCATCGGGATGATCATCAACCAGATCAGGATTGCGACGGGGATGTTGACCTTGGCGATCTCGGCGGCACCAACGATCTGGAAGACGCCAGGCATCAGATGACCGAGGGCAACGCCGACGGCGATACAGAGGAAGACCCAGACGGTCAGGTATCGTTCAAAATTCGACATCTTACGCGGCCTTCGCGGATTTGACCGACGCGCCTTCCAATGAACCGATCTGGCGAACGTGTTGTTCAAGGGCCAAGCGGTCGATCGAGGGTATGGGCAGGTCGATGAAGGCACTGATCCGGTCTTTCAGGAACCGTGCAGCCTGGGCGAAAGCGCGCTGGATCTCGACTTCAGTGCCGACGACGGCCGCCGGATCCTCGACACCCCAGTGGGCAGTCGTCGGATGGCCGATCCATATCGGACAGGCTTCGCCGGCTGCGCTGTCGCAGACGGTGAAGATGAAATCCATCTCTGGGCTCCCCGCCTCGGCCAACACGTCCCAGCTCTTCGAGGAGTAGCCGGTCGATGGATAGCCGAGCGCATCCAGTTCCTTCAACGCGTGCGGATTGACTTCGCCCTTCGGCTGGCTGCCGGCGGAATAAGTTTTGAACCGGCCGCCGCCCTCCTTGTTGAGGATGGACTCGGCGAGAACAGAGCGAGCGGAATTGCCCGTGCAGAGGAACAGCACGTTGTAGGTCTTGTCAGTCATGGTCGTGGTCCGTGTTAGGTCGGAGGCCGGTTAAGCATCATGATGGTCGCCGAGGAGGGGCAAATGGAGGACAATTGCCGGGTCGCAAGCACCGCCGCCGGCACTTCGGCCCGCGGCACCTCTGAAAACCCGATGCTCGAAAAGAACGGCGCGGCGCTCGTCGTCGCGAGGAAGACATCACCATCGACCTCTCGCAACGCTGCCTCGACGATCGCCCGGCCGAACCCATGACGCCGATGTTCCGGGAGCACGACAACAGAGCGCAGCAGGTCATGGCCGCCGCAGCGTTCAAGGCCGGCATATCCGATCGTTTGGCCGTCGCCGAAGACGGCTTGGAAGAAGACGCGGCCTTCGTCTTCAATGTCATCGGTCGGGAGATCCGCCGCACGGAGCGCTTCGCGGAGACGAGCGTCGCTACCGGCCACTTCGTGCAATGCGATCGGGCTCAACATCGGTTCGCCCCTGGCGCGCAGCATGGCGTCAGTTCCGCGATCAGCGGAGCGCAGAGCTCCGTCGAACCGCCACAACAGTCCTTCAGCAGGAATAGAGTCAGGTCGCGCAGACCATCGAGGTGGGCCCGATAGATGATCGATCGGCTCTGGCGCTCGCTCTTCACCAACCCGGCACGAGACAGCGTCGCGAGATGCGCAGACATCGTGTTCTGCGGGACATCGAGGAGCCGGGCGAGTTCGCCAGCCGGAATGCCATCCGGCTCGTGCCGGACGAGCAACCGAAACGTCTCGAGGCGGGTGTTCTGTGCCAAGGCCGCAAGGGCCGCTATCGCGCTGTTGCTTTCCATATATCCAGAATAATGGATGCAATGGAGAAGTCAACCGCCTCCAAGCGGGGCGGATCATATGCAGCCAAAAGTCGAGGATGCCCCTGCAAAGCAATGCGATCGAGCCCGAGGTGACCATAAGTCGCCACGGTTATATCCGTGCTTATGCTCGCCTCCGCATAAGCACGAGTTCTTCCCCTGGCCGGCTCACTGAGCCGGCATCTGCCGTTCCGGGTGCCGCTGGCGAGCTGTCGGCCGCAAGGGAAGCTTCGCCGCGGGCGGTGCAAAGCTGCACCATGCTTCCCGCGCCCTTGCCCCCTCTGCTCTTCGCGGCGGCCGGAAGATGTCCCGCCGATCATGGGGGGAGTTAAACCGAGGAACGATCGCAGGCGATCGTAAAAAGCTATGAAAAGAGAAGAAATCGAGAAGCTTCGCGAGGCGGTGCGTTGTGCTATCCTCCTCGAACAGGCTGGGTTCGCAGTCGATGTGAAGGAAAGCACGGGCCGGGCGGTGAAGTTTCGCCGAGGCGCGGAAATCATCATCGTCACACATGAAGGTCGCGGCTGGTTTGATCCATTGAGCGACGATAAAGGCGACGTTTTCGCCCTTGCCGGTTTGCTTGGACATCTGGGATTTCCAGAGGCCGTCGACAGGGTTGGCGATCTCGTCGGTGTCAACGCCACACCCATCACATGGAAAAAGCCGCCGTCCAACGTCAAGCCTGCTAATATTCTGACACGTTGGCAAGGTCGCCGTCTTCCAGCGCCTGGTTCCGCCGTCTGGAGGTATCTTTGCTGGTCGCGTGCGATCCCGATCTCCGTCCTGCAAGCGGCCGTGAATCAAGGGGTCGTACGAGAGGGGCCATTTGGCAGTATGTGGGCCGGTCATCGCGATGACGCCGGATCGTTGGCTGGATGGGAAGAGCGGGGACCCGAATGGCGCGGCTTTTCCACCGGTGGAGGCAAAGTCTTGTTTCGCTTCGGCGCGCCTGATGCCCTCCGTCTTTGCGTGACGGAGGCTGCGATCGACGCCATGAGCCTCGCCGCCATCGAGGGTCTGCAAGACGAAACTCTATACCTCAGCACTGGCGGCGGATGGTCGCCGAGAACCGAAGCGGCGCTGTTCAACCTTCTCGCTCGGCCGAACGCGTCGCTTGTTTGCGCCACCGATGCCAACGCCCAAGGCGACGCTTTCGCTTTTCGTCTGCAGGCCTTGGCCACACAGGCTGGTCGCCCGTCTATCCGTCTCCGCCCGCCGGCGGAGGATTGGAACGACGTCTTGCAGGCGAGGAAAAAGGAGAATGCAGGGGAGTGAGAAGAAAGAGGCGTGCCGCCCGCATCAAGGGAGGCTTCGCCCGGCCAGGGCCGGCCCTTGACCCGGCCGGACACGATGCCGGCCAAGAGGGAGGGGTGATGAACGACTGAAGAAAATGGTGAGGTCGAAGGCGACAGCACTGGCTTCAGTCCAAACCCCGAAAGGAACAGGCTGATGACCTCGCGTACCCTCCACCGAAAGATCTTCCAGGGCGTGGCCAAGCGCTCCGACATGTTCCGCATGTTCGATCGGCATCGTGATCGCCCCAACCGTTTCGGTGGCGACCAGGCGAGCGTCTATGCCGGCGAATGGTTCGAGATCGACGAAACCTCCTACACCTATATGCTCGACATCCTGCCGCCACTGTGGATGCGCGGGCCCGTCTTCGCGATGCGCGAATTCATGAGCGGTTCGGTGACCTCCGTCTTCTTCGCAATCCGGATCGATGAAGCGGTCCGCTATTTTCACAGCTATTGCGATCTCTCCGGCTCGAATGCCGTGGGCGCAACCAGCTGCGTGACGTCGAAGATGATCTGGCTGCCGAAGTCATCGCTGAGGTTGATGAGGTGAGGGCCGCACCTGCCGCATAGCTGCACTATGCGACAAATGGATGCGGCGTGATCAAAAAAGATCATAACGCAGCTGATGCACATTCGACCTGCCCGTCGCGCCGCAGCTGTGCCCCTCTGGCGGTTCAAGATCTCCACACGTCATAGGCGCGGTATCCGCTGGCCTATTTTGTTATTCTTCAGTCGGCTCGTCCGATGGGACTGACCGAGACCTGTCGATCTGGTTCTTCCAGCGGCCGCGTGGCTCAGCGGCTTGCAGTGCCAGAATATCCGGATATTGCTCTCGCATTTGCTTGACCTCGATGTCTCCACAAGCCCACTTGTCCAGCAAGGCGACGAAGGCCGGATCCTGTTCGATTGCGCGCGCCGCGGGTCGCGGCTCGATCGATTGCGCGCTTGGCAATTGTTTTTTGGGTCTCGGGATCAGTGACCACACGGACCTTGATCTTTTTTCGGCGTGGGTCGGGACGACGAGCAGCCACCGGTGCATACTGCGACTTGAAAACCTGCCTCGTCAACAATATCTGAGGATCACTTCCCGATGAACGACGTCCTGCTCGCGGCAATCGCCGCAGCGTTCGACATTGTGCCGGGATATAAAAAAAGGCGCTCCCCGCACGGGTTGAGCGCCTTTTTGGTACTGCCGAAGACGCAAGTGGGAAGCTGCAGCTTGACCGGAGCCCAAACTCCGATGAGATCGACGTAATAAACACCGCGGGAACACATGCCATTTTATCTTGTAACGCAGACATTGCTGGTCGAAGCCGAAAACGAACAGGAAGCCGGTGAGAGGGCAGCGACACGCATACGTTCCGGAGAGAAGATCACCGTTTCCGTGAAAGCCGACGAGACCACCATAACGCACGTCACTGTCGCCGCGGCGGTTGATGAACGGCGAGCGGTCTCGCCTCCGACTGCAAAGGTCAATCGGCAAGCACTCGCCGATGAGCCCGAAACTGTCGTCGCCAAGCCGACTGACAGGATGCTTGTTTTGAAGCGTATGGCCGCCGATGCTCTGTCGCTTGTGAGGCGGCGACCTTAGAAGGCTCCCTTGTTAGTGGCACCATGATCAGACCGCACTTGTTTTTATGGAGGCGTTGTCGCCAATCTTCAGGATGCTGCAGGTCTCGCGCTTCGGGACTTTGAGCTACTGGTATACGCGCTTGATCATTGCCGGCGCGGGGATGCCTTCCACTTCTTGCCTGATTGCGCGCAGGGCAATTTCCGTCACATACATGTCGTCACCGAGATGAACCCATTACCGCCGTTGGCTCGGTATTAGCCGGGTAAGTCAACCGTTTTGCTTTGCCCCTTGTAGGTGACGATAAAAGGTTGAACGTCGCGGCGCAGAACCTCGCCGGCTTCCGGTGAGACGGTCGTGTCCGCAATGTCCGTTCAGCAGATCCCATTCTAGATCGCCTTGCACGATATGACCGAACTCGGTGATCACGTCCGCGCAGAACGTCACATACAACTCCAAATCGTCGTCTGGCACAGCGATGTCGTAGACGTTCTGCCATGGGCGATGATCGTCCATACCCCAGCGCACAGCGTAGGATTTCAGTATCCGACTACGCGTTGACGACCGCGGCAATATCCTGGAGATGACGCAGTCCATTAGGCGCGCTCGGTGCGAGAAGATCTCGTTCGATTTCCATGACGACACTGCGGACCATGTCCGTCTTGTTCATCCCGCTCGCCTCCATAAGCCAACGGACATCCCGGTCGGTCTTGGGTGAGATCTTGAACGACAGCCGGCGCTGCGGGATCTTCACGGCCTTTCCGATCCGCTTTCGCTGCTCAATCTTCGCTGCATTCCAGGTCTCGAATTCACGTCGAAGCACCGCGGCGGCATTGTCGTTATGTCGAAGTCGTTGGAGATAGAAGGCGAAGAGCGATTTTCTGAAACGTGTCGTTGCCTCAGGGTCGATCCGGTAGGCTGCCGCATCGATGATCTCGATTTCCGGGGCCGGAATGCTGACTTCGAGCGGAATATCCGCCGCCTCCCTCGCACGCCGGATGGCGGGCGTCGATTGCGCGGGGATCGACACCACTGCTTGGCATTCGTCGCAGACCGCAGCCAGGATACCCTTGACCACACCGGTTCCGTCATCGAATGGCACATCGCGATAGGCAAAGGTCGTGGAAACGAGATGCCCACAGTGCGGGCAGATCGCCTTGCTCGTGTCGCCGGGTTGATAGAGCTTCATGGGTTGCCTCATTGATGAACGCTGATGAACACCGTATCCGAGTCAACGAAGTAAAATTTGATGTACCAGCCATCCCGCTGGATGATGTGGACTTGGATCGACGACGCCTGGTGATGCGGTGAGGATTGATGATCTTGCCCTGGCAGCGCTTCAGAACGTCGCAGATCTGCTCGGCCGTCACCAATCCCATCAGGAGAAGGTTCTTCGTCTCTACGTTAGAGCGCGTTGCTTCGTGCTGGTAGGCTCCGCTCTGCAGCGCGGTAATCACCTTTCTCTTCGCGTCCTTGAAACCTGTCTTCGGCATATATACGAAGATCCTCGTAAAAAATCAATCAGCCGATTATATCGGCCTGGCTACCACCTGGCGACACATGCTCGATTGGGGCCATGGGTTCAAGCTCTAAGGGGATGAAAGAAGAAGAGGGGAAAAACCCTGTCGCAGTTCGCCCGTTCCGGCGCTGCTTCGCTCAACCGCTCCCTCCACAACCCGGCCCGTCGATCTCGCAGGGCTTGAAGCCCTGCTCGACCTTCGGGGCAGGGCCGCTCGGGCGCAGTTGCGCCGGCCCGTTCGCTCCGCGGTCCGGAAGATGTCTTCGGAAAGGACTGAAGGCAGGAAGGGGTGGCAACCGCCGCTCCCAAACCCGCAAGGAGCAAATGACATGCAGATCCTCAGAATCGATCCTCGTGCGCTGAAGGGCAATCCCGATGATGCCCGCCGGTCCAAGTCCTCGCCGCAGGCCGACGCTCTGCTGCTGGCCACGGTGAAGGCCGTTGGCATCGTCCAGCCACCGATCGTTTCGCCCGCGACCGATGGCGGGAATGGCCTCATTATCCAGGCAGGCCACCGCCGCGTGGCACAGGCGATCGCAGCCGGTCGAGGAGATCGAAGTCATCGTCCGAGAGGCCGCCAACGACAACGGCGCCATGCGGTCGATGGTCGAGAATATCGCGCGCGAGCCGCTGAACCCGATCGACCAATGGCGTGGCATCGAACGGCTCGTGGCGCTCGGCTGGACCGAGGAGGCAATTGGCGTCGCGTTGGCGCTTCCCGTCCGCCAGATCCGCAAATTGAGGCTACTGGCGAATGTCCTGGGCTCGATGCTCGATCATATGGCACTCGGCGATATGCCGAACGAGCAGCAGCTACGAACGATCGCCGCTGCGTCGCTTGAGGAGCAGAAGGAAGTCTGGAAGGCGAACAAGCCCAAAAAGACCGAGCGGGCCGACTGGTACAATATCTCGCGCGCCCTCTCCAAGACCCGCATGTTCGCCAAGGATGCCAGCTTTGGCGATGATCTTGCGACCGCCTACGGTATCGAATGGGTCGAAGATCTCTTTGCACCGGCCGATCAGGACAGCCGCTACACGACCAATGTCGAAGCTTTTCTCGGAGCGCAGCAGGAATGGATGACGGCCAATCTGCCGAAGAAAGGCGCGATCGTCGACGTCAACAATTGGGGCCAGCCCGAGCTGCCGAAGAAGGCCGAGCGTGTCTACGGCAAGCCGTCGAAGTTCGATCATGTCGGCATGTATCTCGACCGCGACGGCAAGGTGCAGTCGGTTGCCTATCGGATGCCGGAGGAGAGGAAGACTAAAGGTGATGGGGCCAGCGGTGGGAGCGACGAGGGTGCAGTCATCGACGCTCCGAAGGTTCGGCCTGATGTGACGCAGAAGGGCCAGGACATGATCGGCGACTTCCGCACCGATGCCCTGCATGAGGCACTCGCCCGCGCGCCGATCGAGGACGACACATTGATGGCGCTGCTCGTTATCGCCTTCGCGGGCCTGAATGTCCGTGTCGATTCCGGCGCAAGCGATACCGTGGTCGGACCGGGCCGGTTGCGCCGGCATGCCGCTCGGCTTTTGTCTGATGACGGCAAACTCGACATGGATATGGAAACGGTGCGGGTGGTCGCGCGCTCGGTCCTCATCGATGTCTTGTCGTGCCGCCGCGGCATGTCGAATAGCGGCGTCGTCTCGCGGGTCGCCGGTGCAGCGATCGGTGCCGACAGTTTTCTGGCAAACATGGGATTGGAGGATTTTCTCCTGTGCCTATCCAGGCAGGCGCTGGAAGCGGCCTCGAAGGACGCGGGCGTGACGCCGCGCCCGAAGGTACGGGAGACGCGGGCAGCGCTCGCCAGTCATTTTAGCGAGGAGCGCTTCGTCCACGGCTCGGCGCTCTTTTCCCCCGAACCGAAGGATATCGCCGACTTCAAAAAGTATGCCGACGGTTTCGACCAGGCCGACACGCAGGAGGGCGGCATTGCCGATCATGTGGGTCATGACGGCGAGCACGGGGTCGCCAGCGAGCCCGGTGATGGTCTTGTCGAGAGCGGCGCAGAAGACGGCGACACCGCTGAACCCGGCCTCGACGATCCCGATCTCGATGATGACGAGGGCGCCTCCGCCATCGCGGCGCAATAGTCGCATCCCTGGCAGCTGAGCAAACCATTCCTCAAAGCTCAACCGCCGCCGGTGCTCGCCACCGGCGGCGGTTCCGTCTCCACGGTCCTCAATTCAGCTCCGGCCAGCGCCGACAGAAGAGCGATCTCGTCCACCGGCAGCGTTCAGCCAGGAGTTTTCCATATCCTCGCATATCACCGGCCATCTCGCGTTTGTGGCGCCGATCGGTTCCGTCCTGGCCTGGTCCGACAGCACGCCACGCCCACCGTACCGCCATCGCACGAGACTGTCAGCCTGGCGGTCGGGCAACACCGGCGGCCAACTGGTCAGCCGTAAGGGCGAAGATCGGCGCGGCAGCATGATCATGCCTGCCGGCTTCAGGTTACACGGAGGCGATCATGGCGCCGGCGGGGCCATCACGATCCGCGTCTGTCGGAGCTTTACAGTAGACAGCGGCCTGACCTTCAGTGTCGTCGAGGTTCCTGCCGCCGGGAGCTGCCGCATCTTCGATCGTGCCGGCGCGAATGCCGAACTCGTCCGTCTCTTCGCCTCATTGCGTCTGCTGGGCTGAGTCCGGCATCTCGACCGCGAGTTACTCCCCTTGGCCGGTCCGCCCTTCGGTTTCGTGGCGGTCTGGACCAACGCCCGTCCGGTTCAAGGCCGCTGTCGCGCCGCGGGGCGGCCGGTCATACCGCTCGTCGCAACGCCGGGATGCGGGACATCGCAGGGCTTTGGCCCCGCTTGCCCGCATCCCGGCTTTGCTCGATCTGGCCCGCCCGGACCCTGAACCGGTCGGCTTGCGTCGGTCCCTCTCGACCGCACCGAAGGACGGGCCGGCCAAGGGGGCCGAAACCGCCTCGGCAGATAACGAAAGGAAGCCATCATGGCAAAGCCAGCAAACCAGTCCCGGCAATCCTCCAATCACGCCGCCCGTCCATCCGCACGCGTCCTGAAGCTTCGCAAGGGCGCCACCGTTGAAATGGTCCGCCTGACGTGCCCCGATGAACCCCAGGCGCTGAAGATCGCAGAAAGTTTCGCGACCGCCATTCTCGACAGCGACGGTATCCGTGACCTGCACGAACGCCTGATCGTCGAGACTGCCACTGGCCTCTCGGAAGGCCTCGGGGAACGGGCGATGCAGATCCACCTCCAGCGGATCGTCGGCGCCTATGTCGGCTCGGCCCATGGCGCCGGCCAGTTTTATTCCCGCGCCGTCAGCGAAGCGCGTGATGCCACCGCCAAGGGAGCCGCTGAAGCCCGCGACGAGGATCTCGACGGCCCGGTCGGCTATGACAGCGCCGCTCAGCGCAAGCGCGAATTCGCCGCAGACATGGGCATCCAGGCGCATGCGCTGCGCATGGCAGCCGAGGGCGCCGTCGCAGCCTATGAGCAGATAATCGGCGAAGTCTGGAAGCCCTTCGACCGGCCGGTCGAAAATCCCGGCCAGACGCTCGACCGCAAAGCGGCCGCGGCCCAGATGTCGGCCTTCGACTGAAGCCATTCCATCGGCGGAGCCAAGGCTCCGCCCTTCCAGCCAAGGCTGACACAGGCGGCCGCCCCAATGAGGGCGGCTTTGTCCATGTTGTCCGTCACGGCCATGGCGACGGAAGAAGGGGAAGGACGGAAAGCACAGCCCTCGGCGCCCTTCGCAACCCCGTCCCGGTCTCGGTCCTGCAGGAGCCGGATGCAGGCCGCAACGGCTTCGCCGTCCTCCACGTGCGTTTCGGCCGTTCCGGTGCGCCTGCCCCCTGACCGCTCCTGCCATCGGCCCTCCGTGACGAGGACGCGATCGACGCGGCCCCCGTAAATGGAGGATTGGAAATGAACAGAAAGACCGAAACGGCCCGCATCGACATCTATGCCCGCATCACCGACCGGATCGTGGCCGATCTCGAACACGGCGTGCGCCCATGGGTCAAGCCATGGAGCGCCCGCAATATGACCGGCCGGGTGAGCCGGCCGCTTCGCCATAACGGGGAGGCCTATACGGGTCTCAACGTCCTGCTTTTATGGTCGGAAAGCGTCGCCTGCGGGTTCACTTCCGCGACCTGGATGACCCTGCGTCAGGCCAACGAGCTTGGCGCCCATGTCCGCAAGGGCGAAACCGGCGCCACCGTCGTCTATGCGAGCCGCTTTACCAAGACGGAAACCGACGCCGGCGGTGCAGAAATCGAACGCGATATCCCGTTCCTGAAAGCTTACACCGTCTTTAACTGTGATCAAATCGAGGGATTGCCGGATCATTATTACAGCGCTCCCGAAGCGATCGCCAGACCGCTCGAGCGCATCCGGCATGCCGACCGTTTTTTCGACAACACCGGTGCGGTTGTCCGCTATGGTGGAAACCAGGCCTATTATTCGCCGCCGACTGACCACATCCAGCTCCCCGAGCCGGCGCAGTTTCGCGACGTGGCGTCGTTCATTGCCATCCGCGCGCATGAAACACTGCACTGGACGTCTGCGGCTCATCGCCTCAACAGGGATCTGTCCCGCTATCACAAGGATCGCCGCGAACGTGCCTTCGAAGAGATGCTCGTGGAGCTCGGCGCCGCGATGATATGCGCCGATCTCGGGATCGTTCCGGAACTCGAGCCACGGCCGGACCATGCTGCCTATATCCAGACCTGGGCCGCAATCCTCGGGTCCGACAAGCGCGCGATCTTCCAGGCTGCCGCCCATGCGCAGCGCGCCGTCGCCTATCTCCACGGCCTTCAGCCACAGGCGGCTTCCGATCACGAGGCGGCGTGAGGTTGTTCAAACACAAGCTTGCCGACCACGCTCAATCTTCGAGGATTCGGCTCAGAGCGCTGTCGCGCGGGGCCGAGGTTCAATCCACCACGATGGCGCCGATGGCCGCCCATGGTTAGATCGGGTCGATGCCTGAGTGTGCGATCTTCGCCAATACCGGCTTGGAACCTGGCGCCGTCTACGATCATCTCCAAGACAACAGGTGCTGGCGGCAGATGCGTGACCGGGATCGGCTTTCCCGGGAGGATGCTGTCGAAGTCGATTGGGCGCGCCGCCACAAGCTGCGGGGTATTCGCGGCGAGGTCTTGCCTCACACCGCTCGTCGTCCCGCTCCATGAAGCCGATTTCTCCACTGCTGCCGACCATGGCCAGCTCGCTCGTAGGCCGGGCGCGTGCGAGGAAATGCGCGGTGTCCAGTTGGACAGGTCGAGTAGCGTCAGCTTCTCGGAGGGGCCAGGCCGACCGGCGCGATCACGACAACGTCGTCGTGATGGGAAAATGGTGGCACGCGATCTGAAGCCGACCGGTCAGCGTGGCCAGGCAGTAGCGGGGGTACGAGATCGCAGCGTCGCGATTCATGTCGGTCGCGAGCCTGCTGTTGACTGCGGGTCGTGACCTTCCCATCCGGAACGACCGACCACCCCCACGCAGACCTCGATGGGACTGGTGTGACCGAAGGACGCCTTCGTCTCGATCGCCTGGACCGCAACGGCCGTCCGCAACTTTCTTCCCCTGCGAACGGGTTCGCATTCCTCGCGCGACAAGAAAGTCGCTCCAGGCCGCCCTTCACTGACGTTTCGGCCCAAGGGTGCGGCGTCGATCGCCGTCGGTCTTGACACCGCCATCGAGGCCGCGATGGGCGCGGCCCGAACACACCGGAAAAGGAACACGACAATGGCAGTCATCGGCGAATTCACCACCAACGGCAATAATTCCATCATCGGCAATGTTCGCACCCTCACCGTCAGCATGAAGGCCCGCCTCAATCCGATCGAACGCGCCTCGCGGGACGCCCCGGATTTCCGGATCACCGCCGGAAATGGCGTCGAGGTTGGCGCCGGCTGGAAGGCGGTCTCCAACGACGGCGAGGAATACATCTCGGTCAAGCTCGACGACCCGAGCTTCAACGCACCGATCACCGCGGCACTGTGGCCGGGCGAGACGGTTGGTGAATATGCCCTCATCTGGAACCGGCCGAAGCGCGAGATTTGATCCTCGCAACGACGAGCCCCGCCATAGGATGGCGGGGCTCGTCGTTCGTCGTCTGGCTTGGCACTGGGCCTTGAAGCACATCGCCGGCTCCTCTGCTGCCCCCAAAGCCCGCCTGAAGGCCCGCCTTCCGCCGTATCCATGGAGCGGCCGATATGAGCCGCTACACCACCACCTTTACCCGAGCCGCCTCGGGCGAGGTTGATCGCGACACCGCCATTGGCTATGGCCGCTCGCTTCAGAGCTTTTTCCTGCAGGCATCCGTCAGTTCCGAAGACGACGATCTTGAACACTGGTTTGGACGAATAGCGCGTATTCCGGACGCTGCAGACTTCCGAACGGCTGCCCGTGAGCGCGGCTTCGACTTCGTGCCGATGGCGTCGGGCATGCTTTACCGGCTCGTCGATGATCAAGGCCGCGAGGCGGTCCGTCCCGCCGGCAAACCATCATCCAGGAGCTTCGCCGCCTGGCTGGATCGTGACAGAGTGCCCGAATGACAAAGCCCGGCACATGATGCCGGGCTTCGCCCTATCCGTGCCACCAGGCTACTTGTTCAGCGCATCCTTCAGCGCCTTGGCAGGCGTGAAGGCGAGCTTCCTGGCGGCCGCAACCTTGATCGTTGCGCCCGTCGCCGGGTTTCGCGCCTCCCGCTCCGGGGTCGCCTTCACCTTGAACTTCCCGAACCCTGGCAGACTTGTTTCGTTGCCCGCCACCGCGGCCGCCGTGATCGAAGAGATCACCGCCTCAACGATGGTCTTGGCCTGCGCTTTGGTCAGGTTGTGGTCGGTCGCGATCGTATCGGCGATTTCGTTTGTGGTCGTCATGGTCTTGTCTCCGCATCTTTGACCGCAAGACCCTCGCAGCGGATGTCGCGCATGTCATCGGCGCGCCGCAGCACAAAAGCCGGAAAACCTGGCCTTTCCACAACTTCGCGAGAGCGAGATCCCTAAAGCGCGCCTCCACCTAGCCTCGCCCGTCCAAAGGGGTGCCATACGGAGAGGGTATGTCTGCTCAGTCTCGCCAAGGGTGCCATGAGCGATCGCCCCGCCTCAAGGTCGTGCGGCACCTCCAATTTTGCCTCCGCTCCGGTTCCCTCCGCTCCACCAAATTTGGCTCCTCCGCACGCCGGCTCCGCCGGTCGCTGAAGCGAACCTTGACCCGACACGACCCCTCATGACCGCAGGCGTCGTCATTCACAACGTCAAGGAGACGAAGATGCTTCTGGAACAACACATTGAAGAGCTGCGCCTGGAATTGAATGCATCGGTTGACGCCCTAGAGCGCCGCGAGATCGAACTCGAACTCGAGCTGGCACGCGCCGAGCTTGCGGTGATCATCGCCGAACAGGACGGTCAGGTCTCGGCCGAGCCTCCCTTCTGAGGGAGGCCTTTGCCGTCCAGCCTGGCCCGGCCCGCCGGATCGACCGGCGCGCCGGGCGTGAAGCTCCGCTTCGCAATATCGCGCCGAGGCTTGATAGCCGCAAGGCGTTGTCGAGACGCGCGGCCCTTCCTGTCGAAGCCATCTCACCCTTGCCTGGATGGTGCAGTCCGTCCGCCGAGACGAAACCTTCTTTGCCGGCATTGCCCCGCTTTCGGCTCCTCGCGAAACAAAATACCGGCAAAAGCAGCCAATTCGCTGCAGGTAATTCGCTGTGCTTCGCCCGTGCCGGTGCGTCACGGCAGCCGGACCGCCTCCGATCCCCGCAATGACGGTTTTTCGAAAGGAGCACATGTCATGCATCAACTCGCCAAAAACGTCGCCGCGACCACCGCAGGCTCAGCGCCCGCGCCACGGTCTCTTCTCGAGGGTAAGTTCGGTTTGACGCTGGCGGTCAAGATCTCATTCTCCCTCGAGATCAAAAGCGCTTTCGAAATCGATTAGAGCCGACGGGGATGATAGATAACCTTGGACCTCCACGGCGGGCCTTTCGCGCTCGGGGGCCGCTAGGTCAGTCCGCGTGTCGCTGTGGGGTCGGGCTGTACCCGCGGCGGCGCTTCTGACGCAGAATGTCCAGAAACAACGACACGGCCTCCTGCTCGTTTTCGAAGATATGGAGTTTCGACTGCCCGCGTGATCCAATCCGGCCCCAGCGCCGCGTCAGACAGGCCTGGCCGAACAGCGTCAACGAGATATCCATGGCGTAGTAGCGCGCCATGTTTCGCAGAGCGTCCGATCGTTCGACATAGAGCTGGTAGGGCTGCGAGATCATGGATGCAGAATCGTCGATCCCGCCGTCTCCGTCCAACGACAGTTGTGAATCGATTGGCGGGCTTCGATTCATCACCGTGATGGATGAACTGATGGAAGACGCGGTGGTCTGAGCGATCCGACCCTTGGCCGAACGCGCTTCAAGTGCGTCGCGCCGCGCCGCTCACGAAGCCCGCTGTGCGGTCTCTGGCTTCGGTGCGAGTTGGAACCCGACCGGCCTTTCGGGCCGGTAGACGGAGATTGCCGTGACTTCCCCAGACAATACGGAGAAAATAGGCATCCTTCGCTGCGGCCTATCCTTCCCGGGTTCCGTCGCCCGCCCACTCCTGCCGTGTGCTCGCCGTCTCATCATTCGCAGCCTTCGATGTTGGATCCCTGCGTCTAACCATCCCGGCAAATCTCGACGACGGCTTGCTTCAGCATCCTCTTCAGAGCGGCAAAACACCGCGCTGTTCTGCGACGCGGGTCGTCGGCGTGACACCTCCGATCGTTGTTGCTTGGTCTGACGAGTCGCAACATCATTTGCATCTCGGGCGAGGTTCCTGGCCGGTCTGAAGAGGATGGCAGGATAGGCTATTGGTATACCCATAGCCGTTTCGCCCGAGGGGCGAGCGCAAGGCGCGCCTTGCGGAGGTGCCTCCAACGTCTTCTGAGGTCGCTGAAAAGGTGGGTGTCGAATGATCCTCCAATTCTTCGAAGGATGTCAAAAACGCAAGCGGAAGAGGAAGGGTTAATTGTCGGTTGCGAGCGGCGGATGGGCAGTTGAGCGTTTGGGCAAATCGGCAAACCGGTGCAGCGCGCATCGCCAATGGGCTTTTGGTGAATCGGCGAATGAGCATGTAGGTGAACGAGTGAAGATGCGACCGCGTGTATCGGCGGATCGGCTTATAAGTGGATGCGACAATCGGGGAATAGGTGCTTGCGCGCGTCGGTGAACCGGTGGGTCACTTACTTGGTACATCGGCGTTTGAGCGGATGCGCCAATCGAATTTTGAGCGTATAGGCGATTGCGCGAATGAGGTTATCGGCCATTAGATGCCTTACCTATTGAGCGAGTAGCTCATGGGCAATCGCCGGGGGCAGTGTCGAAATTGCTATTCAGAATATTTGACACACGACCGTCTTGAGAGGCAGAAATCATGATGCTATGAATTATACTGCAGTGTAATTCTGGCATGGTGATCTCAACTGACAATAGCCCGAGCTCTTTTGACGAAGGAATGGTTCCCCGTCCCTGTCGCGGTCGACTGCCCTGGCTGCGGTGCTCAGACGCGATCGGCCGCTATCGTCGTTGGGCCGACCGCCCTTGTGAACGATGCTGGCTTCAAGCCGGACGATGATTTGCTATCCAAGCCCTGGAAGCACCTCAATGGCTACGCCCTGGTCGAGAATCTTGGCGGTCGGACCCAGAACATAGAACGGTTCATCGTTGATCGCTTTCATGCATCCTTTGTCGTGGTGGATGGCAGCTTGCGATCGATATGTCAGCATTGCCATGATTCACTCCCTCTGGATTCCATGCGGGCTGCCGCGATGAACGGCTTCGTTCGGCTGGGTGCCCGGCGGTGCCTGCTGGCCAATGAAGGGCTACTCATCTTCTCTTCTCATGTAGAATTGACCGAGTTCAGGAGCGGCACGACCATCGAAGAAGATCGCTTGCGGTATCCCGATTACGCGTTGATGCTGATCTGCGACGCCGAAAGCCGCGCCGGGGAGACCGGCACGATCGAACTCTGGCACAGCATTGCTCGCGGCGATTACGCCTTGATCATCAAGGGCCATACGGGCCAGGAGATGCTTCGTGACGGCATGAGCGACGATCTGGCAAGCGCTGTCGCGTTCATTTCTGATCTCGGTCTCGTCGTGACCGAACTCCATCTGGCTCGGTCCGCATCCCCTTTCTGTTCGCTCGCCCGCGACCTCTTCATCGACGCATTGATTGACGCTGGCTATGGCCGGGAAACCCAGGAGTAACGACATGCAGAATTTGAGGGCACTTTGCCTACTCTCGACCTTCATTGCGTCGTTTGCGGGATGCGCGAGCGTCAATCCGCCACCGCGTCCGCTTCCACCGGCACCATATACGTATCTAAGCCTGGCTGATTGCAGGCACCATGGCTCGACGATTGTCGACTGCCAGTTGGAATATGGCGCGGATTTCGCGCGCCATCGTCTGGGCTCGGTTCAGCAGACGGGTCGCGGCTATCCGTCCGTTGACGACCATCGCTACCAAGTTGCCTCCTGCGCTTCGGCGCCGCGCATTCAGAAAGAGCTTCCAAACTTTACCTGTCAAATCTACGGGGCGCGATCGGGGGTGGATGCGGGCTCGGTACTGGTCAAAGGCGGCACGGCGGTCCGTCTTGGCCGGATATTCGGGGATCAGGAACAAATCCGATACCGCTGGACACCGGACCGATGGTCGCGCGTAGGCGATTGAAATTCCCTGGTTATTAGTTCTTTGCCCAAGAATCATAGCGATAAAAATTATACGAGAGTGATATTTTCAGTTGATTTCTATGAAGGAATACAGTTCAAGACTTATACGGCAGTATAATTTTGAACTGGTTCGGAAATGGATAGCAGCTCGCATTATCTCAAGAGGTTTCCGCAAGACATACGGTTACGGAGTTCCGTCTGGTCCGCAATCGCCTCGGTCTTTCTCCTCACAGAGCATGCCTCAAGCCTCGGCAACGAACATCAAACCTGGCGCGTTGAAGCTACCGACAGCCATTTTGTCGGTTCCAGCGTAGTAGTTAAATCCGCGTTCTTGCCGACGGTCGACGCACTAACGGACGCGTCCCGACAGGTTCCTGGTTTTTCTCTGCCAGTCGGCACCCGGAGCCTCGCGGCGCGGTTTGCCGAACCGCTGGCCGACGTCAATAATCCATTGCCCGTCGCCGCAAGCACTCCGGCAGTAGCTCTGTCGAAACCGCTTATTCCCGCGGTCGGGCTGACCGACGATGAGGATGCCAAACGCCGGCGTGCAGCTTATTCGGCGATCGGGGTCTTCTCTCTTGCGGACACGGCGACCGTGACATCAGCTGCGCTCGGCGGAGATAGCCCGCAGCCGTCTCATACCGCGGCGCCGCGAAGTGATCTCCTCGATGGCGTTCCGGAGGCCTATGCGGCACTCGTCGCCAGGATCGCGGCAGAAGAAGAAGTCGATCCGAACTGGGTGCTCGCGGTCATGCGGGCCGAGAACGCAGGCTTTGATCGGCAGCTTGCCAGCCCCGCCGGCGCCATCGGCCTGATGCAGGTCATGCCGCAGATTGGAACGGCCTTTGGTGCCACCGACCTGACTGATCCCGAACAAAACATCCGTGCCGGTACGCGCTTTTTGCATCGACTGATCGGCGAATACCGCAATCCTGTCCTGATCGCCTCGGCGTACAACGCCGGCGAGCCGAGTGTCGATGCCAACCATTCGCTGCCGTTGATCCAAGAGACCGCCGACTATGTCACGCGGGTCGTCGGATACTACACCGGCATGCCTGCAGCTGTCCCGACGGCTCATATGGGCATCCAGCCTCAGGCGAGCGCTTCGCCAGCTACTCACAGGGATCGCGCCGAGCGCGCAAAGTCTCCGATGCTTGTTTTCTCAGTCGCAGAACCGTCAGCAGCGCTTGGGCCGGCTCCTCGGGAGCCTGGTCCCCTCGCTGCCGGCGGTCCAGTGAAGATTGTCAAGGAAGAGGTAATCCCATGAAAAACACCGCAGTCGCAGTTCAAGTCGCCACCTTTTACGGAAGGGCGGCCTGGTATTGGCTCGCAAAACATAAGGCACTTGGCAACATGGCGTGCGTGGTTGCGGCAAGTACGATCCTTGTGTTGGTCCAGTACGAGCCCGCCGCGGCCCAGAACCTGGACGCCCTTCAGAATGCCGCCGACAGGCTCGTCCAATTCTTCACCGGACCCTTCGGCCGGTCGATAGGCGCGATCGCGTTCATCGGCATGTTTCTGGCCGCAGCCTTCGGTTACTGGTCCTGGGGTGCGCTGTTGCGGGTCGGCGGAAGCCTTGCGGGCATGTTCGCGGCCGCCGAGCTCGTCGACTTTCTCGCCGGCAGTGGGACCTGATCATGGCCGGCGCCACGACCACGAGCGACGGGGCCGATGAGACCATCGAGTCCTATCCCGTCATTCTTGCCCTGACCCGCCCGCCGACGGTCATGGGTATTCCCTTCACCTATTTCCTCGCGGAATGCTTCGTGTCGCTGATGGTGTTCATGATCCTTGGTTCGATCCTCTGGTTCCCAGCCGTGTTCATCATTCTCCACGGCATTCTCTACGTGCTCACCGTCAAGCTCGATCTCTGGTTCTTCGACATCGTCGGGCGTCTCAGCATGTGCGGCGTCAACCCCCTCGGTCGCCGACTGGGCGGCGGCATCAGAACTTATGGAGTATAGGTGATGCGCACGATCGCACGAGCCTTGAAGGGCAGTCTGTCGAAAGGTTGGGAGATTTTCGCGGACAAAAGCGTGGCAACCCATGTCCCTTTCTATGTCCCGACCGAAAACGGCATCATCCGGCTGAAGAACGACTGCCTGGTCTCCACCATCCAGCTGACCGGATTTTCCTTCGAGACCGCCGACATCGAAACCATCAACATGCTGCAGCGACAACGCAACGCAGCCTTCCGTGCGATCTCGTCGATCGGCAACTTCGCGCTCTACACGCATGTCGTCAGGCGCAAGGTCGCCCCATCGCTACCATCGACCTTCACCGATCCGTTCATGCAGCGTCTCGATGACGTCTATCAATCGAGCATTTCCAGGAACGAGATGTTCGTCAACGATACCTATGTTTCGCTGGTCGTCCGGCCCTTGTTTAAAAAGGGCTCGACCCTGTCGCGTGTGATGGGGATCGGCGGCGATGTTGCCCGCAAGGAGCAGTTCCGGGCGATGCGTGACCGGCTGGTCGAGGCAACCCGTGCGCTGGAAAAGTCGCTTGCCGTCTACAGTCCGAGGGTTTTGCGTGACGTCCAGCGTATCGAGACCGATCTCGGCAATGGTCGAACGATCTACAAAGCGATCGCCAACGATGCCGTCGTGGAGGAAGGTGACCGAAAGGTCTGGTTCTCCGAACAATGCGAGTTCTTCTACACGCTGCTGAATGGTGCGCGCGTGCGCCCGGTGCGTCTCGGCAATACCCCGATCGATGAGATGCTGCCGGCGCGCCGTACCTCGATCGGCAACCGCCTCATTCATCTTGAAGGCAATAGGACTGGCGACGACCGGTTTGCCGCGATGGTATCGCTGAAGGAATATCCGCCGGAGACCGGGGCCGGAATGCTTGACTATGTCCTCAAGCTGCCGTTCGAAATGGTGCTGACCCAGTCCATGTCCTTCGTCGATGACATGTCCGCGCGCGGCCGCATCGAACGGCTCGATCGACAGATGTCGAAAGCCGACGAAGGCGGTTCGAGCGTCCAGGCGAATCTCGATATCGCCCGTGATGAGCTCGCCCGCAAGCGAGTCGCTTTCACCGAACATCATCTGACCGTCATGCCGATCGCCAGATCCATCGCGCAGCTCGACGATGCAGTCGCCCTGATCGGTAATGAACTGGGGGCGCTCGGGGCATCTTACGTCCGCGAAGACCTCAATACGGAACCGGCCTACTGGGCGCAGCTTCCGGGCAATCAGGCCTATATCGCACGCCGCGCGATGATCTCCACCTTGAACTGTGCCGGATTGAGCAGCTTTCACGCCTATCCCTACGGCAAGCCGGACGGCAATCATTGGGGACCGGCAATCACGATCTTCGAGACGACATCAGGCACGCCGTTCTTCTTCAATTTCCATCAGGGCGATGTGGGACACGCGACCGTCTTCGGGCCAACCGGTTCCGGCAAGACGGTGATTATGTCCTTCCTGATCCTGCAGGCTTACCGCGTCAGCCCGCGGCTGAAAACGATCGTCTTCGACAAGGACCGCGGCCTCGACATTATGGTCAGGGCGGCGGGCGGCGCCTACATGACGCTGGAGCCCGGCGAGCCCTCCGGTTGGAACCCGTTGCTTCTGGATGACACCGAAGAGAACCGCGTCTTTCTCTATGGTTTGCTCAGCTTCATGCTGAAGCCGACGAAAGCGGGAGAAAACCTCTCGCCCCAGGAAGAGGCAATCATCCGCAATGCGATCAAGGCCGTTCTGAAGACCAACGACCGATCCTACCGGCGCCTCTCGGCGTTGCGCGCGCTTCTTGCCGGCAGCGAACGCACCGAGGGCAGCCTGATCGCCAGGCTCGACAAGTGGGTCGACACAGGACCCTACGCCTGGCTCTTTGACAACGCCGATGACAGTCTCGACATCTCCCGTCCGATGATCGGCTTCGATATGACTTCGATCCTGGACGACCCGACGGTTCGCACCGCGGCACTCCTCTACATGTTCCATCGCCTGGACAAGATCTACGACGGCAAGGCGCCGATCATCAATCTGATGGACGAAGCTTGGAAGCTGCTCGACGACGATGAGTTCAAACGCACCATGAAGGACTACTTCAAGACCATCCGAAAGCGGAACGGTCTCGTAATCTTCGGGACGCAGTCAGCGGACGACGTGGTCCAGTCGAGTGTCAGCCGTACCATTATCGAGCAGACCTCCACCAATATCTTCTTCGCCAATCCGAAGGCCGACGAGAGCTCCTACATGGAACATTTCGGCTTATCCCGGGCGGAGTTCGAATGGGTCAAAAACGGCGATCCGAGTTCTCGCTTCATGCTGATCAAGCAGGCGAAAAGCAGCGTGATCGCGCGTGTCGACATGTCCCACATGCCCGAGTTCATCAAGGTCCTGTCCGGGCGAGAAGAGACCGTTCGCGAAGTCGAGTTGCTCCGTGACGAATACGGCGACGACCCGAAGGATTGGCTTTCGAAATTCTGCGACTGGGAGGGGGACGTGTCCGATGACAACGCCAAGGCTTCCTGAACTGGCAACCGTCGGCGCGCTTGCGTTCGCCACCATGGTCGTACCCTCGGTCGCGCGCGGGCAGGTCCGGGTGATCGATGATACCCGTCTGAAAAGCGACGAGGCGACCCGCGACATTTATCGGCCTTACCAGGCTGACACGCAAAGCGTAAAAGGCGCCGCCGGCGGGACGACCGATAGCGTCGCTCCGGGGCAGGGATCCGGGGCGCCGGCAGATTGTTCGGCTGCGGGAATGGGGGCCGAGACCGCGCCGGCCGACCCGTCGATGCGGACCCCGAGCCAGAAGGAAGTCGCCCGCATGGTCGAGGACGAGGCGATCCGGCAGGGTGTCGATCCCAATTTTGCGATAGCGATCGCCGAACAGGAATCGGGGTTCCGTCAATGGGTGCGTTCCGAGGTCGGAGCGATCGGCGTGATGCAGCTGATGCCGGGGACCGCGGCAGCGCTTGGTGCAAACCCGTACGATACGCAGGACAATATCCGCGGCGGGGTCAAATACCTCAAGCAGCTCCAAGGCATGTTCGGCGACCGTTACGACCTGATCCTCGCGGCCTACAATGCCGGTCCCTATCGGCAATCGCTTCAAAACGGCCAGATCCCGAATATTCCCGAAACCCAGGACTATGTCAAAAAGGTCTCGGCCTATTACGAGCGCAACAAGGCCGAGAATGGCGACCGGACCCCGACCGGACCCGAGACGGCCGAGCCTGAAACGGTCGGCGATGCCACGGGCTGCGGCGAGCAGCTGAAAAAGGCCGTCGACCGCAACACCCAGGCACAGCTCGAGCGCGCGACCACCTGGAATGCGCTCGTCCAGAAATCGCTCGAAGCAAACCAGCAATATCTCCAGCGCCTCCAGGCCGGTCTGAAATCATCATCTTCCAGCCTAAGGGGCTCCGGCGGCGGGAACTCCAGAGATAACGACGGATCGCTGTTGATGGCGCAAATACAATGCCCGACGACGATCATCGACACGGGCAGCACGCGCTGCTTCGCCGTCCCGGCGAACGCCACGACGGCGCAGATACAGCACTGGCTCGAGGACCTTCAGGATGCGGCGCGCGTCAATGGTGACACTGCGACCTTCTCGGCGATGCAGGATCCGGCGCTTGGTCTGGTGACGGTTGTCGACGCACGGCCAATGAAAAACTGATGAAACAGAAAAGGAGAGGCTCATGAATAGGATTGTTCTTGCCGTCGCGCTCGGCCTGGTCGTGACGCCACACGCCTTCGGACAGGTTCCGGTGAAAGACTCGGAAAATATCGCGGCAGCGCAGGAAATCGAGCGGCTATCGAAGCAGATCCAGCAGGATACGTCGGTCGTGAAGGATAACGTGACGAAGACCCTGCAGGCCATTGTCGGCGACCGCTCGCAGGATGCCAGCCAGTTTGCCAAGCTGGCCACGGGAAATGGCTTCAGCATGAGCCAGGCCCCCGACTTCAGCACGATCCTGGCGAGCAACCAGGCGGTGTTCGGCGGTATCAGCGGACAATTCCAGACTACGGCCGCCAAGCTGATCAATGGTCTCAACCTGGTGAAAATGGTCGTCGACACGGCCAAAGGCGGCCAGTTGTCCGGTGCCAATCAGGCCTATACCCAAGGCATCAACGCCTTGACGACGCTGACGGCGCTGACCGACGCGATGAATAGCGCGACGAAAGACCGGCAGAATTCCTTCCTGCAGGCGACCGAGAAGATCGGCTCGGCGCAAGACCTCAAGGGCGCGCTGGAGCAGAACACCCAGATGGTCCTGCAAGGAAACCAGACTGCCAACGAGGCCGTCGGTTCCCTCAACAACCAGGTCATGCTGTTGAACCAGCAGTACAAGGCGGCCCTGGCGACCTCGTCACAGAACCTGAAGACCTTCGCCACGCTCCCGGACAGTGTCATCCGTGATGGGGAAACGAGTGCCGAGACCGCATCCGTGCGCGATCAGCTGACCGCCTTTGAGGAGCAGTCCCAATGAAGGTTCTTGTCGGGATGGTCGGCGTCGCCCTGGCTCTCGGCGGCTGTGCTGGGAAATACGAGCAGCTGGCGAAATGTTCGCCCGACGACAACCCGGTGCCCGCTCTCGGCTATCGGCCGGAGCCGCAAGCCAACACGGCTGCGCCAGCGTTCGACGCGGTGCTGCCGCATGACTGCGGCCCAATGCGGCCGGTCAATTAATTCTACCGGCAGTTCTAGCCGGCAATTTTGGCCGGCAATTCTGGCCCGCCAACAGCGTTTTAGGGGACGAGATGGATCCTGTCAGCTACGCGATCAATTTCTACGGCGATGCGCTCAGCTATTTCGATAAAATCAACGAGGCGTCGCTGGAGCGGGCATGGGGGCTTTTTGCCAAGAACAGCAACCTGATCAGCGCCATCCTTGCGATCTTCCTGATCTTCTATTTTCTCTGGGCCGCTCTCGGCTTCTCGCGCATTTCATTGGCTGACATGGCGATCACGGGCTTTAAGCTCGCCCTTGCTTATGCGCTGATCATGTCCTGGGCGACATTCTACGACAATATCGGCCAGTTCGTGCTCTCTTCACCTCAGGATCTTGGCTCGGCGATTTCCTCGGCAATGGGAGGCCAGTCGGCCGGCTCGGATCTTGCCAGCCAAGTCGCGTCGATGGCGCGTAAGGTCTACAACTTCGCGATGAAGCTGTTCAATTCCTACGAGTCGGGATGGCTGCCGAACATTACCGGTGCGGTCGTGGTCTTCATCGTTCTGGTCTTCGGTCTTTTGCCGATGTTGCTGATCCTCACCGGCGTCACACTGTTCGCCAAGATGACCACCGCCGTCATGCTGGCGATCGGGCCGATCGCCATGCTTTGCTATTTCTTCGGCATCACCCGTTTCGTCTTCGACGCCTGGGTGAGGGGCGTGTCCTACGGCATGTTCATGCTCCTTTTCACCTACATCATGGCCGGGCTCTCGTTCGGCTTCCTGATCGGCATGATGGACACGGTCAACGATGAGATGGCCACAAGCGAGAACGCACTCGCGATCGTGATCGCCATGGTGCTCTACCTAGCGCTGATTTCCTATTTCATCTTCCAGGTTCCGGATTTCGCAAAGGCCTTCGCCTTCGGCGCAGGGGCAGTCAGCATTCCCGGCGGAGGTGGCGTCGCTACCGTCTACGGCTCGGCACAACGAACGCTTTCTGCCAGCAATTCGCGCGGTGGGCAGGCCGCCGCGGTCGCACTCGGTATGCTGGCGTGGCCGAATGGGGCGCTGGCGGCCGGTGCCCTGGCCGGCCGCGGCGGCATGGCCGCGTCAGGCGCGCTCGGGCGGATGTTGACCAATCGGCGGCGCAGCGGCGGGTGAGGCGAGGGTGATCGCTGCCGCTCATCGACCGGCAACCTTTCAACAGCAGGTATTTCGGGGATAGATTGTGGCATTCTTCAAGAGACAGGTGCGGACTGAACCGACCGATCAGGTTGTCGGACCACAAGACATTTACGATCAACAACATTCCTGGGGTGAGAAAAACAGGTCGCTGCGGACACTGATCGGGATGATCCTGCTGGTCTTTGCCATTGCCGGCTGGGCCGTGGCAGCCATCCTGGCGGTCTCCGTCGCACAGCTCTTCCCGCTCGTGCGGACCGAAGTGGTGCCGTTGATCGTCGACAAAAATACCGGCTACATGGAAACCGTCACGACACTCGACAAGGATCGTTCGAGCGTATCGGAGCTTCCGGCGGTCCAGGCGTCCTTCGTCGGAAACTACGTCATCCGTCGCGAGACATACGACCCCCGTTATCTCTCCGACAATTTCGACATGATCGCCCTCTGGTCCGAACCGAATTCCCCGGCCTTCAAGGATTACGAAGAGTGGTTGAACCCCAGCAATCCGCGGGGGCCGGTCAAGGCCATGGGCGCGACCGGCGACATCCGTCCGGAGATCCTGTCGGTCAATCCGCTCAACGCCTCGACCATGGTCGTGCGTTTTGAAACGCGAGAGCGGCGGCGTGGCGGGGATGTCGTCAATCGCTGGTCGGCGACGGTGCGGTATCGGCAGATCAATCTTCCGGCAAGCAATCGCGTGCGTCTCTACAACCCACTCGGCTTTGTCGTGACGGAATACGCCAAGGTGCCGGAAAACATGCCATCGGGGCTCGTACCATGAAGCGATGGATGATGGCACTTTCTGTCCTGGTCGTCCTTGAGCCGACCATCGCCAACGCCGAATTGCTGGCGCGACCAGGCAGGCTCGACCCACGGATACGCTCGCTGCCCTATTCGGCCGAGCAGGTCTTCCAGGTGACTGGTACCTATGGCCTGGTAACCACCATCCTGTTTGGTGCAGACGAGGACATCACCCAGGTCGTCGCCGGCGACACGGTCTCGTGGCAGATCCTAACCTCCGCCGACCGGCGGTCGCTAACCCTGAAGCCGATGGAAAAGGATGCCACAACCAACCTTTCCGTGGTGACGACCAGGCGAACCTATTCCTTCGATCTGCGCGTCAATGATAGCAAGGCCACACAGAACCAGACTTTCAAGCTTACGTTCAACTATCCGGAAGATGCTGGTGTCAAGGGGACGGCCGAGCTCTGGAAGCAGGCGCAGGATGCGCAGCGCGACCCGAACATCAAGAACATCCGTCGTGACAAGGTCAACTACGACTATGGCTTCAAGGGCAACGATGCGGCCAAGCCCGTCTGGGTTTTCGATGACGGGCTGAAGACCTTCATGAAGTTCACCAGCGACATCCCGGCAATTTTCATCGTCGATGCGAAGCGCAGGGAAAGCCTGGTGAACTACCGGCGGGAAGCGGACTACATCGTCATCGACAAGGTCTCGCGGCAGTGGTCGCTGCGCTATGGCACGGAGGAAGAGACATGCCTCTTCAATCTGCGGACCGTGCCCGCCGACATCCCCGCACCGATTGAAGGCGCCGTTGCCCCGAAGCGCGTGGGCGGCCCAACCGTCCCGCAACAATTGCAATCACGATAGGAGGGCAGCATGTCGGATCCCAACTTCAATTCGCCCAATTATCGCGCGCTGGACGGTGACGCGTCGCTCGGCGGACCGGTCAGGCGGGCTGGGATCGGCCTGATGCGCCCATTTGCGGTGGTTGCGGCGATAGCAGGTGTCGGCATTGTCCTCTATTTCCTCCTGTCCAGCGGCCAAAGCGAGCAGGTCGTCGACAACACGCCGCGCGAAGAATTTCGCCCGGTGCAGTCGCCTCGTAACGAGGGGTTCAGATCACCCGCACCGCCGCCCTTACCCACCGTACAGGTCCCGGAAGCGCCGCCTCCACCACCACCACCGCCGGCCCCCGTCGTGCCGGTGGCTGCCCCCGCACCTCCGCCGGCTGAGGTCGATTGCACCAGAGGCAAAAACCCGGACAATCCGCGCTGCACCGAGCTTGCCCGCCAGGCCAAGCTGCTCGAGCGCGTGCGGTCCTCGGCCATGGTCTTCGACAAGACGAATGAGGCCCAAGCAACTGGGCGGGCTACCACGGTAGGAGCGAGCGCTGGGTCGTTCGGCATGGGATCGTCTTCAGGTGCTGATGCGGCCCCGTCATCCGATAGTGGCGTCGTCGATGGTGACCGGACCTTTCTAAAAGCGATGGGCGGGCAGGGCGTCCAGGTCTCGGTTGCTGCCGAGAACCGCCGGACCGACGCATGGATACCGCAAGGAACGATGATCCGCGGAACACTGGAGACCGCCATCAATTCCGACCTTGCCGGCATGGTGAAGGGGATCGTGCGGGAGGATGTCTACTCCTTCGATGGCCGACGGATATTGATCCCCGCTGGTTCGTCGCTGATCGGGGATTACAAGTCCGGTGTCGAGCGCGGCCAGGAGCGAATTCTGATCGTCTGGACGAGAATGATCAGGGGTGACGGGGTTTCGGTGCAGCTCGGCTCGTATGGGACCGACCGTCTCGGGCGCTCGGGTATGACCGGTAGTGTCGACCGGAAATTTTGGGAGCGGTTCGGTCCGCCGGCGCTGATGACCCTGATCGGTGGGGCCACCCAGTACATCGCCCAGCTCGGTCAGAAGCAGAACCAATACATCACCGTCGTCAACAGTGACGGTAGTGTCACGCGGATTCCCCAAAATAGCGGTGACACGTCCCAGGATCGTGCCCGTCAGATCGCCGCCGAGACGATCGCATCCGGCATAGAGCAATTGGGCGGCGAAGCTTTCCAGGATAGCCGCAACATCCGGCCCACCATCCATATAAATCAGGGCTCCGACATCAATGTCTTCGTCACACGAGATCTGGATTTTGCAGGCCTTTATCCGGATCCCGTCCGCGAAGAATTCAATCGCTTGCTCAAGCAACGAGGTGGCAAATGAACGCCCGTCCCGTAATCTCGGCCGAGCACCATTTTCTAGCGGAGGCTCTGGAGCCGATCCGGCGCTTTCTCGATGATCCAGGCATTGTGGAGATATCCTGTCAGGCCAATGACGAGGTCTGGCTGGAAAAGATCGGCCATCTCGCCATGGTGAAGGAACAGGTCGAAGGCCTTGACCAGGAGGCGATCCGCCACATGGCTTCTCGAGCGGCATCCTTCACGAAGCAAACCGTCAATGCCGCGAACCCGCTGCTGTCGGCAACCCTGACAGGCGGAGAGCGTATTCAGTTCGTGCTCAATCCGACGTCGGCGACCGGCCATGCGTTTTCGATCCGCAAACAGTTCATCCGTCGGTTCGACTTGGACGACTATGAGGGGGCGGGTGCCTTCCGGTTTACCAAGGTCACCGGCGACGACACGATCGATGACGTCGATGGCGAATTATCTCGGCTGCTGCGGGCTCGACAGGTCCGCGCTTTCCTCGAACTCGCGGCGGTCAACCATCGAAGCATGCTGATCTCGGGCGGCACATCGACCGGCAAGACCACTTTTCTCAACACGATGCTGACAGCGATCCCCGATCAGGAGCGGTTTATTCTGATGCAGGATACCGCCGAGCTCGAGCCGCGCCAGGAAAACGTCGTGTCACTGCTCGTTTCCAAAGGGGGGCAGGGGGAGGCAAAGGTGACGATGAGCGATCTTCTCGCCACCGCACTGCGCTTGCGGCCTGACCGGATTTTCATGGGCGAGTTGCGTGGCGATGAGGCGTTCGATTTCCTCAACGCCATCAATACCGGTCACCCCGGCTCGATGTCGACGATCCATGCGAACTCGCCGCATCACGCCTTCAATCGCCTGTCGACACTGGTCCTCAACAGCAGTGTGCGGATGGAGCGGGACGATATCATTCGCTACATCCGCTCCATCATCCCCATCGTGGTCCAGCTCAAGAAGAGCGATGCCGCCGGTGGCCGAGGCGTCAGCGAGATCTATTTTGCCGATGAGGTCGATGAAGATGGCAAGCGTATCCACGCACAGCGAGATTGAACGGCCGAAATGGACTGGCCTGCAGAAGGGGTCGTCGTTCACCCTTCCGTTCGCGCTCCTTGGCGCGGCCGGCCTGTGGCTCTTCTTATTCGCGGCGATCTACGACGCCCACATCGTCTCGTTGGGACAAGGGTCCTATTTCGATTATGTCGGTGCGGCGCGTTTTTCCGACGCCATGCACTACACGTGGTCGATCATCCACACCAGAAACACCGTCGGGTTGAGTATTCTCGCCTTTGTGTTGGCGTCGCCATTCCTGTTCTTCGTTTTGGGTCTCTGGATGTTGAAGGTCGGAAGGGCCCTGTCGCGCAAAATCCTCTACCTTCTCCATGTCCGGTCGATGTTCAGCCTAGTTGCCTTGACCGCCATGATCTTCGCGGCCGCCTATGCTGGTGTCATTGTCTACGGCATCGCCTTTTATCTCGTTGCGACCAAGGCAGGCCAACACGCCGAGATCGCCGGTTATTATGGCAACCACCTTGCGGCCATGTATCAGGCACCCTTCGGTGCGACGGACGCGGCCGGGTCCTATCAGAAACCATCACGCCAGACCGTCCTTGCGGCACTGGGGGGGCTTGCCGCTGCGGGTGCTCTGGTCGGGTTTCCGATTGGCGCCGCGATCCAGAAACGCCAGCGTATGATCATGGGCAGGGCGAGGCTCGCAACGCTGAAGGATGCCGCTGATTTCAGGTTGCGAGACAAGCGCGGCATCGTCCTTGGCCTGAAACAGGGCCTGCTCCTGCGCAATGACGGTGACCAGCACGTCATGGTCATCGGTTCGCCCGGACAGGGCAAATCGCGCGGTTTCGTCATCCCGACGATGATGAGCTTTGAAGGCTCGCAGGTCGTTCTCGATATGAGCGGCGAGCTCTTCGACGAGACCTCGGGCTATCTGAAGGACAAGGGCTACGAAATCTTTCTCTTGGCGCCAGGGTCGCGTTTCACCGATGGCTACAATCCGCTGGATCTCATCAGCTCAGAGCCAAACCAGCGGATCACGGACTTGCAGAAGCTCACCCAGATGCTGTTGCCCGAGCGGCTGCGTTCGGATTCCTCCGACTTCTGGGAGGAGAGCGCCAGAATTCTACTGACGGCTATGCTCGGCTTTGTCCTCGAATGCCCCGACACGCGCAAGTCGCTGAGCGAGCTCTATCGGATTCTCAATGCGATGTCCGACGAGCGCAAGACGATCGTTCAACTGCTGGAGAATTACGAGGCGGCGCTCTCCGACCAGACCCGGATGCAGCTGACAAAGTTCGCAGGTCGCCACGAAAAGCTCGGCGAAGGCATCGCCGCCGAAATCGTGGCCAAGCTCAACTTTCTGCAGAACCCACTGGTCGAGGCGTTGACATCGATCACCACGATCCCGATCGACGCGATCCGAAAACGCAAGCTTGCCATCTTCATCCAGGCGGACTGGAATGCCATGCAGATCTACGAGCGGCTGATCTCGATGTTCATCCAGCAAATGGCCGACACGCTGGTGCAGCTCGGCCCATTGCCGAACGGTGAGCACGAAGTCCTGATGATGCTCGACGAGTTCGGCAATGGCGGTCGTATCGACACCGTGCTGACGCTGGCGCCGCTCATTCGTAAAAATGGCGTTCGTTTCGTGTTCATCCTGCAGGATGGCGCCCAGCTCGAGCGCCTATATCAACGACCCGGCCAGAAAATCTTGATGGGAGCCTCAACGATAAAGTTGTTCATGAACTTCCAGAACCAGGAGGATGCGTCCGCGGTCTCCTTGGCCGCGGGCAAGACGACGGAATGGGTCGAGCAGTCCTCCTATTCGCATCGCCATGGCCGTAGGCAACGCTCGATCTCCACAGTCCCGGTGTCTGTCGATCTTCTTCCTGTCAACACCCTGATGATGATGAAGCCGGAGGAAGCGATCCTGCAGGTGGCCGGAATGCCGTTGATGCGGATCATGAAGCTCGACTCCGGTGGTGAACGCATGTTCGCCAAGGTGCGCAGGTTCAAGCCGATGCCAAAACCCCGGATGGAGCCGGTCGAATGGACGATCGAAGATGGCGCCCGGTCTACCTCGGGCGGCGATGGTGCGCGGGCCGCGGCGGGGCAAAATCCGCAGGACCTCCGATTTCTCGTCAAGGAAGGTGTGCGGCAGGTCTATATTTCTTCCCTCGACGAGCTTCGCGCTCGTCTCGATCTCGATGAGACCCGCGAGGTCGGCGTTGCGGAAGGCAAGCCAGCGGCACCGCAGAAGCCGGATCCAAAACCACAGCCGAAACGGGCTGCGACGGGACGCGAAAAATCAGGGAAGAACTCCGCGCCATGGCCGGCGGGCAAAGCTGTCATCGATCTCGAGATCGACCAGGAGGCTTTGAGCCGAAAGGTCTATCCTGGAACACCGGATGGGTGGGATGGAATATCATCATTGCAACCGGTTTCTTATGCAGTGGGGAACACGAAGCTGGGTGGTAGCGCACCCATCCTAAGGCGACAGGACGTCAGGCAGGTCTTCGGCAATGATAGTGAAGCCCTGAGCGAGGCGATATTCCAGCAGACACAGGACAGAGCCATCGATGCGGTGGACCTCAACGAAGACGTCGATCTGCTGATTCAGAGCCTCGCCGCTCGGTTTTCGGACGACGCGTCGAGAAAGCATTTGCGTGAGTTCGCAGAGGCGGCCCGTGATCCCTTGCGGGAGGATCTCATGCCCGTCGGCGAGCCTTAGGCGCGCAAATTTCCGCAATTGGGTAGCAGCTGCCACCAGACTCTGGGGCTGCCGCAGCGCATCAGATCGAGACGATTCTGTGGAGTGGTTGCGAATGGTTCTCGTCGCGGATGAGTTGAAACTTAAGAGGGCCGAGAGGCATCAAGATCGAGGAACTACGGGCGCGTATCGTATCGATGGGCGGCAACAAGCCGCGTTCGACGTGGTATTCAGGCATCCGAGCCGGAACACTCGCCAGCGGCGCCACGGAGTTGATGAAAGTCCTAGACATCGTTGTCCATGACCGGCAACTTTGTCAAAAGAAGCCAGATTATTCGGCCCAAGTCGATCGGATCCCGACGGAGTCACCGGCTTGCAATTACTTATAAATGCTAATATTTTGGCACTAAAGGCGATATTTGAGGATATTTGCTATTATGATAGCATTTAATATGTCTTCCCCAGTCGAAGTTATCGGAGGCTTGGCGGAAAGAATGAAGCGCAGGAGAATTCAGCACGGATTGACCCAGCGGGAACTGGCGGCAAGATCGAATGTCTCATACGGATCGCTGAGGCTGTTTGAAGAAAGTGGGAAAATTTCGCTCGAGAGCCTCGTGAAAATTGCCTTCGTCCTTGAGGCCGAGGCTGAGTTCGATCACTTGTTTCCTAGTCGGCCGCCGCAGAATATCGATGATATCGTTGATCGTCCTCTCAAACAGCGGGTGCGCCGGAAATCAAGTTCAAACCAATCCCGCGGATGAGCGTTAGCCTGAATCTTGAGGGGAGCGAGAAGAAGCTCGGCACCCTCGCCTGGAGTGGTAGGGAAAGGGAAGACGGCTGTTCGCGACAAAACGTTTTTATAGAACTTCTCACGGCAGGCTCCTCATGCATACGGCGAGCGGCCTATTGAATGCAAGTCATCGCGAGGCATCTCTGAACTATGAGCAGTTGCACAAGCTCACGCATATAATGACCCGTGACGCCGCGGAAGTTCTCAAGATGTTCCGAAATGTGACGTCATTCTGGCAGAGCTTGCTGGCAAGCTGGTGACGAAAATGTTCGGCAATTGCCCGCCGCAGATGAGTGACACCGTCAAAGCTTGTTTACTCGAAGCCACACAACAAGAGCTAGATACCCCGCATTCGGCGGCGATCGCACCCAAACCGGCAGTGACACACGATTGATCAACAAGACATCTGATGTGGTCTATGGCGCGACTGTTGGGTGGTGAAGCCTTTCAATAATCCAGTCCATCAGGCGCCGAGCAGACCTCGCCGCTTCATCCCCAAAAAGATCTGCCGGGGTGATCTGAGAGACTGGCCCGATATGCTCCATTCGCGGCAATGTTTTTGCTTTTGCAGCCCGATAGTCCTCGGTCTCCAATCCCATCGCTTCGACAATGAACGAGATAGAAGGGTGGTCTCTATAGGTTGCCTCGATGATGAAATCCGGCCGGCATAGGCCGATCGCTGTCTCCATTGCAAAAAGCGGCTTCAGGATCCGAATTCGAAGGTCCGGCAAAGCCTCAAAAAGAGCATCCTGCAGCCAAAACAGCAGGTGGGATACTTGCCTTTCGAAACCCGATTCGACCGGGAAGAGAGTGTCGGGATTATAGACAGGCTGGGCATAGGCCTGAACAGCTCGGACCAGCCCTTCGTCGTCGTCCCCGAAATCGGTGTTGAGCAGGACCAGAAACGGTCCCCGATGGGCGGGGTCGCCCCGCAAGGGTTGGCGAACCTTGCCCATGACATCAATTCTTCTGGCAGAGGATGCTGGCAGGACAGCCTGGGCGGAAACACTCTTGGCGTAAAGAAGCATAAATCCGGTGCGCCGGACGGCAGGGGGCCAGTCTGCACGGGACGCGGACAGCAATCCCTGCCACCGACTGTCACCATCCCAGTAATCCGCTGCCCACGTTGATGTCAGCGCGTTGAGGGTCCAAGTCCGCAACACCCGGAATTCCTTTGCAGCTGCGCGCAGCCGTGAAAGCTGCCCGCTGAGGGAGAAAGACGGTCTTTCCTGCAGGGGAGGGATAACGTTGATGTCAGCCTTGTCGAGGATACGCCACAAAATCCGTCCAAGCCGAGATGGCCGGTCATTTCTCTCGCTCGGCATCGGAGGTTCACCGTTGGAAAGATCAGCGAGACGATTTGGTATGGCAGGCAGCGGATCGACATAACTCCTGCCAGACTTCAGCATCGGCCGGATTTGAAGAAGGCGGTCGATCAGCGCAGGAGCATCGTCCTTGTCGACGTGAAACGGGCAGGTTTCCGCGTGGTTTGGGCGCCCGTCGTTGTGATGATCTTCCTGCCTCCTGGGGGTCAACCGCCGCAGCGTAAACGTGCGTTCCTGCTGGATGGGCGCCAACAATGGCTGGGCTTTCCCCGCGATGCAGTCACAGGCAATCCAACCGTCCATCGCCTTTGCCCGTCGGATTACCGCAAGGGCGACAGCCTCATCGTCCTTGGACGCCGCATTCCCATACCAAGAACGCAGGGCAACGCCTTCCTCTTGCGTGAGTGCTTCAAGTTCATGACCAGGACTGTTGCGCACGACGATTCGCATCGACTGCGCCCATCAAAATCCGAGTAGCCACAGGCGATACCCGAGATATCCGACGCCAGCTGCGCCGAGCACTGCGATCGAGGTCTCGATCCAGACCCAAAAGCTGCGAAGATCTCGCTTGTCCGTCCGGGCACTTGTGAAAAAGACGGACAGGAGTACGAAGACCGGTACCACCATCGCGTAGCCTAACGTCAGCACATCAGAGGTGAAAAACTTCGCACAGAGGAAAACGACGGCCAGAATGGCGGTGGTGCTGAGAATGTTTCGAAGCCGGAAGCGGTAGCATCCGATAAAATCAAATGACATTGGTCAACTCCTCTGTTTGTGCGTTCGATGCCGGGCGGCGCAGTCGTGGTTGGTCATCCTCTTGCAGGAACCTATCACTGCGGTATAAGACTGCGCGAGAAGCGGTGACGCTCGCCCACTCTTTCAAAGGGTAAGCAGTTGTTCGGCTTCGGACTTAATTCTGACCTTGGACATGTCATGGCCCACGGAATCTCTCATCCTTCAAGAGCCCTCGGCTCCAGCATCCTCTGGGGCATGGTGCACCACCATTCGTGGAGTGCTGGTCGCCCGGGAGTAGGTCGCCAATGGCGCGCGTGAAGACGAGGCACATCAACGAACCGCTAGACCCTTCAGTCCTGGAGTACTTGTCACTTCCGGAGCGGCTTGCAATCGGATTGGATCGCTTGAAGCGTAACCGTGGGGCGCGAGCCAAGGAGCTCGCCGAGCAACTTGGTGTAACGGAAGCGTATATGTCGCAGGTGATGCGCGGTATGCGTGATGTCAAATTATCTACTCTCGATAAAATGGCCCGGGAGTGGAATGTGAAGATCGAGGATTTGCTGACCGTCTCCGAGTCAGACCTCCCGCAAATTGCTGTGTTGCTCGCCAGGCGTCAAAAGATCAAAAAGAGGGACACTCCCGACTGAAACGACTGGTGGCCGCCTAGTCGTTCAGACTGAACCAGAACCTCTGTTTCACACCATCTTCGTTGGGAATGTCGAAAAAATAGGGATCCGCTCGGCGTGGCCGCGGCGTCGCAACCTGTTGCATGCAGCTATTGTTGCCACTGCCATAAACGCTCCGAACGGTCGTGCCGGGGCCCCTCATGCTCGCGTCTCGATTGCCTGACGACTGGCAGACATTCACCGTTTCGATGCATTGGTCCGGCTCGCCTTGCAAGCCATTGGCCCCCTGCGCGCTATATCCGATCGTCGTGCCAGCCGGGCAGTCTCCGTAGGTTTCATGTCCGGGCCGCCCCGCGTTGGCCTCATGGCAGATCGGCCATGAGAAGCCCGGGTTTTTCATCGCGGAGATGAGCTTCGTCATGGGCGGAACGCAATAGCCGACACCATGCCAGGAAGGGTTTTGGGAGGCGGCGCACAATAATACCTGACAACCCCAAGACGCATCTTCCGACCTCGCTGATGTCGCGGCCAACCACAGTCCCGAGCTGACCAAAGCTGCGACAGCACACAGAATACGTTTCATCCCAAGCCTCCATTCCGTATCAATGCAGTTGCTCTAAGCGACCATGGATCTTCGCGAACGAAAGCCTTCCAGCTTGCTTCATCCCAGCGAATGATCCTGATGGTGTGGTTACGACCTGCAGGTACCCCCAGAACGTCTTGACGAGGCTTGCACCCGGATTTATCGAAAGACCGGCCCGATTTTGCGATCATGCTCGTCGCCTCCTCGTTCGTCGATGTTCAACTGGCGAGCGTCGTCCTTGAGGTGCTGAACTTCCTGTTCGAGCTCCGCGACAAGATCCCTCGAGAGATAGGCGTGCACGGAATAGCCTCCGGCTGAGCCAATCAGGAATGAGCCGGCGCTGCCGCGATCAGCCATCCGATAGAACAATCTCCCCGTCATGTTCAATATCCCTCGATGCCAAGCCGTTTCAGAACAGCGGCCGGATCAGTCTCGCACTCCGTTTTCCAGTCCTGATGGTGCACGCAGGCATAGGCGTACTGGCTGAGATCGGCGGAGGTCAGATCAGCAAGTCGATTGCCGACGGCCTTCCATTGCTGGACAGCAGGAGGGTCGCAACCCGCGCCGGCTGCACCACACACATTCGGGTCGCGCTTTTGGATCTGAGATGGCGTGATAACATCCTGCGCAAGACCAAAGGCCGCGTTCGATAAGCCAAAAAGTATCGTGATCGACAGTATTTTGAAAATTCGCAGCATCTAGCCTCCATGCGGATCGTTGACGTCATCGGTCTGTTTTGAGACCGGCAAGGGAAGCGGCAGGCCTGGT
Source organism: Hyphomicrobiales bacterium (assembly GCA_900470805.1). Classification (GTDB taxonomy): domain Bacteria; phylum Pseudomonadota; class Alphaproteobacteria; order Rhizobiales; family Rhizobiaceae; genus Rhizobium. Next base: position 61,899 of record UCCA01000017.1, read on the forward strand.
TCGGTATCCGCTCGTTCGGGATCCTGTGCCGCGGGTTTTGCAAGCGATGCATAGAGCCAAGGGGGTGGCAGGCCTGGCGAAGACCAGACGCCATAGCCAAGGCCACGCGCCTTTCTCTCGATATCGAAATAGGCCGGTACCTGTGGTTCGTCGCGGTAATTGAACGCGTATCCGATGCCCTCTGCAATCGCGGTCGCCGCGAGGTTCGTCTCTCCGACGAAGCAATGGGCGACCAGAACTTTGTTGCGATCGCGGCCGATCGGCGCGCAGTTGACGTCCTGGCCGAGCGTTCTGAGGATCATCCATGCGCGAGCCACCTGACCCGCCGGCCAGGATACTCCATCACTCTCGGCCGTCTGATCAAGCCGGGGGGCCTCAAACCCGGCAAGCCGCACCATCTGCTTGCTCCCGACAAATTCGAAGGTCGTGCTATCGACAACCTGAACCTTGCCATAAATCTGGCGTGGCAGACCGGCCGGCTGCGGTTGGGCCATCAACGGGGAAGGCAAAATAGATAGCGCGATGAGAACCCTGGAGATGATCTTCATTTTTGACCGCTTCCTTGGCTCTGCAAGACGGAAACGGGGTGGGGCAAATCGGATGAGGCCCACAGACCCGCGCGTGCCGACCGGGCGCTGTCCTCGGCTATCCTGTAGCCGGGCACGATGAGCTGCCTCTTTTCGTCAACGGCAGCAAATCCCCAGCCTTGGGCAATGAGGTACGTTGCAAGATCGTACCGATGGTCACCTGATGTCGTCTGGCAGACGACCACGGCATTGTTCCGATCAATGTCTTTGACATCTTCGCAGACCGGACTGGTGTCCTTGATGATCGCTTGAGCCATGATAACGTTCAGCTCGCCGCAGTCGCGGGCCATGCCATTCCGTAACGTGACGCGCGTTCCCCTCAAGCAAGCCTGAATTCCGTAGAGACGATATCGGCGTCCCTCCGAAATCCAGGTGTCGCCTGTTTCGAATTGTGCTGCGACCGGGAACGGGGTGAGCGCAGCATCAGATGTAGCGCTTTCCGGCGGGGCGATGTCCGGCTGAGTCGCCTGGATCGGGATGATCGAGGGACGATGCGCTGGAGTCGCCGGTGTGCTGCCGTTGGTGATCGGCGGTAATAGGTACATCGATGCATAAAGGCCCGAGGCGAAGATCGTGGATATGAACATCGCTCTTCCCGCCCACATCAATTGATCGATAAACCGGAGCGATATCGCTCACCATAGGCACGTACCAAATATGGGTTGGCCCAAATGCCGGCCTTTGTCCGACGCCCCGCGTCCCCGGCGCGAGCACATTCAGTATAAGCCTGCTGATAGCTCGCAACGATCTCGTTCACGCTTTCCGCCCGAGCGGCATCGGGACCAGCGACCACCGCCACAGAAATTGTCATTAATACAGGGCGATAGAGCCGCCACGCGCCATTTTCCATGCTCGCATCCATCAATGATTGGCTTCCGCAAACATGCACAAAATTATACTGCAGTGCAAGTCTGGAAAATCAAAAAAGTTTGGTGTAAGTGTCGGACAGACGCCGAACTTGGCGAATGGTGAGGCAAATGGCAGGCTTCAAAACAGCGCTTAAAATCGCGATTCTTCCTTTCCGGGCGATCTGGTTTGTCGTTCTGGTTGGGAATTTTCTGGTGGTCGCCACCGTTTGTCTGATGCGGGGATGCTTTATCGCTTATGGCGTATTGCTGGCTTTCTCGTATGCCCTCTTGCCTGCGGAATGGACACACGCAATCTGGCGAGCGGCCGCCCGTCTTTATGTCGAATCCGGATGGTTCAAGTCAGCAGTGATCACGTCATTCACGCTCTGCTGCCTTCCGATCCTCAAAGTCTGGCCAGGAAAGCCACCGGGTGAAACGAGCGAACGGGAGCGCGAGATCATGCGACTGCACGTTGTCACGATTGCCGCGAGGCAGCAGGACGAACGTCTCGCGCGGGTCCGAGCCAATCAGGTTTCTCCGCTGGGGTGCGCCGTCGAGCGATGGTCTGAGAGCGGTGCGGTGCCCTTAGATTGATGAGGCTTCGGCCCTTGGCATAGGTAGTACAGCGCAATCGCAGTGTGTGGTCTTACGTTTGGATATGAGGAATTTCATGGCAGCCCAACCGCTTTCGCTGGCGATCTCGACCTTCAAGGGAGGTGCGGGAAAATCGACGCTCAACGTCAATCTCGCGGCTGAGTTTGCCCAGCAAGGACATCGAACGCTTCTCATCGATTGCGACGAGCAGGAGTCCGCGACACGATGGTACAATGTCTCCATGAAGCGCGGCCTCCTGCCGACCGATGGGACCTTGCTCCATCTCCGCGTCGCACCGGGCGATCGGTTCCGTGATCGTCTCTCGGAGGCACCCGAAGCTGACATCCGCATCTACGACGTCGGGGGCTATGTCCACCAGCGGGCGATCGAGGTCTATCATGAGTGCGACGCCGTCCTGATCCCGATCATTCCCGAGCCGACCGCTGCGACATCGGCAATCAAGGTGGCGACGATCTTGACAGAGATCTCGAAAACGCGCGCAGCCGGACCAATCCCATTCGCGGCAATCTGGAACTATGTCGATATGATCGCGCTGAAGCATAACCGCTCGCTTCCGGAGGTGCATGCGATCCTGACCAGTGGAAGAATCCCCATGGTCGAAACGGTCATCCGCAAGAGCAATCACTTCAGCGACGTTGGCGCCGGCTTCGGCTCCCTCTATTCCAAGCTTGCCACCATAGAAAGCAATTCCGCCTTGACGCCGTCGGCCAAGCGCCGGGCTTCCGAGAGTGTTCTCGACGCGATTGACCTCGTGAAGCGGATCAACAACGAGTTTATCGGTCTGCTGCAGGCAGAGGCGGCCTAGCGATGTCACGAGAGCGCACACCAGCCGGAAACATCCTCGCTCTGTCGCGAGCGAGGGAGGATCAAGGAAAGGCGGTGGAGGACGCCGCGACCTCCTACATGCCGACGAATATCGATCTTGAGACCTGGCTCCCCGATGGCGGTCGTCAGGCGCAAAAGCAGGTCGATGACAAGAGGGTCGTGTCGCCTGCTGCAGCCCGCAACGATCGGCGGCAACACCGTGAGAAGGCGGCGCTAAAGCCTTCGGCAGAGGCAGTCGGTGACGCCACCAGAAGAAAACGTATTTCTCTCTATCTTGACGACGATGTCCTGACGAAAATCTTTCGCGTTTCGCTCGAGCAGCATGAGCAACTATCTGCGGCGACGCATCGGCTCATCCTGGAAGCATTGGCGGCAAGAGGGGTATAGTCGCATGCGTGAACCTGCCATCATGTTCCGTTTGCCAAGCCACGTTCGCGGCAGTCTCGAACAGCTCGCGGACCGGCTTGAGGTATCCGCCAACAAGATCGCAAAGCTGATTGTCGTTCGAGAGATCACGCGCATCCCCGCTATGCTCGATCAGCACGACCGACAACTCGCGAATATGCATCAGTTCCTTCGTGATCTTGCTTTCCGCAATGAGGATTTCCTTCTCGATGGGAATGCGTCATCAGCGAGTGCGGCGATCATCAACGAACTGAAGGATGTGATGGTCACCTTGGACCTCATCCGGGACGCGAGCTTCGTGCGCCCTTCGAGCTTTATCGCTGATCTTATCAGGAAGCATGATGAACGGGCGGTCTAAAAATCGCTCCGCATCTAGGTCGGCCGATCGCAGGCTGCCGAGCTATTTCGACCTGATCGAAGAAGAGAACCGTCGACGCGGTGGTGGTGAAGGCGGCGCGAACAAAAGGTCGCTTGCAGCTGGCAGGTTACCCGCGATGGCGAGAAACGCCCACGCCGCCTCTGCGCTCAGTCGCGCAACGGGAAACAATGCTGTCGTCGTGAAGGTGTTGTCTTACGGAGCCGGAGCAAGATCCGCGAAAAATGTGCTCGCCTATCAAAGCAAGGAAGAGAAAGCGCGCGACCAGGATGGGAGTGAAATCACCGACATCAACGCTGCGGTGCGGTCATGGGAACGAGAATTTAGTGGTCGGAAGGGGAGCAATGATGTGCTGCGGCTTTCCTACGAGTTGGAAAGCACTGACCGGGAGACGGTGCAGTATTCTCTTCGCTCGCTCGCGGATGATGGGTTCTATCGGCAAGGCGATACCGATCGGACCTATGCTTTCAGCGTGAGTGAGGGGGTGAAGGGGCAGACAAGGCTGAACTTCGCGCTTGTCATCGCGCATGAAAAGAAGAATCGGGCGGATCGCACCCAAGTCAACCGGATTGTTGCTGATATCGGCAACGTGCAGGTGATCGACCACCGCCTGCACATGGCAATGCGCGGCGCCGGCATCGTTCTGGTTTCGCGCTATCGGGCCGAGTTTTCGTCCGGGCCGAAAGGTTTTGCGGCCGCACTTCATGCCATGCAGCACGAAGACGCGGCAGTAACGGTCTCGACAAAGACGAGAATGGTTGAAAGACCGGGTAAGAGTGGTCGTTACGAGCAGGGGGCATTCCGTCAAGAGCTGACGACAAATGACCATCGTGCGCTGACGAAACACGGTCAACTGGTGGGTTCTCTCCTGCAGTCGCGCCAACCGCGCGATTTCATGCATCTTTTGATTTCAGCGCCGGCCAACGTTGATCGTGACAGTTTCGTCCTTGCTGGACGCGATTTTCTGAGGCAGCAGTTCACTGGTCACCGGTATGCCTATGCACTCCACAATCGCAATGACATGCGGAAGCACCCGCACCTGCACGTGATCGTCGCGCTGCGCGATACAAGCGGACGAAGACTTAATCCCAACATCCGCGACTTCACGCAATGGCGGCTCGGCTTCGCCGAGAAAGCCCGTGACCGTGGAATTCCAATCGATCTACAAAAGCGGATCGAACGCGCGGCGCCACCTCCGATCAAGCGCTGGGAATGGGAGCTGTTCCAGCGCATGGGGGTGACAGCTCCCTCCAACGTGATCGACAAGGTCCTATCGAAGATCAGGGACCAACCTCGGGAGCCGCGGCGAGAGGATGCGAAAAGAAGGGTCGCGCAGACCCGCCGTTCTGTCGGACGCGTGATTGCAATGCTCGATAGCCTAGCCCGCGACAGGGCAGCCCCGAGCACGCTCCGGGAACTGAGCAACGATTTGTCAACTGGACTACGGCGCGAATATCAGCGGCTTGAGACAGCCGTTCAACAGGGACGCGATCCCGCAAAAGAGAAGGGTCAGGATATTATGTTGCGATCTACACCGATCAGCGCCGCGCAGGCGAAAGCTGCGAAGGAGACGTTGGCCACGACCGCGCTGAATGTCGCGGCGAAGATCGCCAACCCCTCGGATCGATTGCTCTTTGAACAGGCAACGAAAATTATTGGTAAGGTGGTTGGCCTGCAACTTGACTCCAGGCTCGCGAAACACCGCGATCGGACAGAGCCCAACAGTCATCGGGGCGATACGGAGGCTTTAGAAACCAAGTCCGCCGCTGGACGCGATCATGTGGCCGAACAGGGCGTTATCAACAAGAGTTCGAACAACCGGGCGGTCGACGCGGCGCGCGTCGCACGCTCCAACGCAGATTACAGTGAGCTGGATCGCGAGCATCAGCCGCGCGAAAACACTCAGGAGCGCTCCCGCGATATCCCCAAGTCGATCAAGCTACGCCCCCCGCAGGATAAGGACAGGGAGCGCGGTCGTTGATGGTGCGGTGTCTGCAGATTGTCCGGTCACATCGGTGGGCGGCTGAATTCGCGGTTGAGAATCAATGTCGCGATATTTTCTACATTCTGGATTTCCGGCAGATGCGTAGCACAGTCAAGTGTCAGCGATGACGCGGCCACAAAGGGTACCGTCGCTACGCCAACCATGTTTGCCGCAGCTGTGCCGGCTTGGGAGCGGCCCACAAAAAGGACCTCTTTCCTATCGACACCATACCATTCCATTGTGCGTTGCAGCATAAAGGTGTTGCTCGCGATCTGGTGAGCATGTTGCTTGTCGGCGCGGCATGTCTGTTCCGGGCGCGGCATTGCCATCCAAAAATCTGGCTCAGCTTTATCCGTTCGCAAAATCGCATCGAACAGGTCGATCAAGGTTGAAGCGGCAACCCGACCACCGCGGCCAGCATCCATACCTCTGGTATCGGAAAAAAAGCCGAAGCGGATGCCACGGCACCTCAAGTGCCGCAGCAATCCGATGAGGGCAGTGTTGATGTCAGTTAACGCCAGATCTTTAGACAAAAGGTTTGTTCTCAGAAGACTGCCATCTCGTTCAAACACAACAAGACCGCGCGATCCGATCCTTCTGAATCTGAAAACTTCTCCGGTATCGTATGTCATTGTTCGTATTGTAACCTCTTAAAATCGGTGGGAATAATGTGTGTGGCCGTCGCTAACCGCGACGAGATCCTGGATCTGGGATTGCCGTTGCAGGGGGCAGGCGTAGAGAGAGCCTGCTGTCAACGCCACCGTAACCAAGACTAAACTGGACCAACTCGAGCTGGTGCACACGGCTGAGACTGGCATCAAGTTCGGTTGCGAGCTGATCTGTCAGGCGACCTCAGCCACTTCCCTCTGTCTTCGCAGCCAACTCGCCAGGTTATGGTATGGCTTGGGTTCGTACACATACTCGAGCGGTATCGCGGGCTGCACCATTGCCGAAAGATAGCGGCCGAGATTGGCGGCATCGTTGCTGGCGGCGAGACCATAAAAATTCCCGCTGTTCCAGGTGACGACACAATGTGCGAAATGCGGGTAGACCGCATCCGCCATCTCCGCGAGTGTTACCTCGCAGGCATGCATGGTGTTGAGGACGAGTTCGGTTTTGCGGGCGATCTCATCCGTTCCGAAGTAGTGTGATTTGAAGCCGAGATTTTTCTGCTCTTCCCTGCTCTGATAATCACTTGCATCGACGCTCCGGAATTTCTCGACGAACAGAAAAATACCATCAGGCTTGAGATGCTGCCGGACGAAATCGATCTGATCCCGACGGTTGGCGGAATACATCTGGAAAGTTGTGTCTTCAAGGATCACGTCGAAGCCGTCTGTGAAGCGCTCGAGCTTCTTTTGTGAATGAAGATGGTCTTTGGTTAACCGGTGAAACGGGCCGACGAAAAAGCTGGCGCCCACAGGCTCGCCGAATGCCATAAAGCATTTGTAGTTTTCCTCGTTTGGACTGCAGGCAAGTGACTGGATTTTCCCGCCGCTCAGTTCTGAAACGACTCTCGCCATGGTTCCCTCCGCAGTCCCCAGACTGTAGAAAAGCACGTCGTTCGGAACTGTCTGGCTGTAGCGCAACAGGCCATGTCCCATTCGGCATTCCTCCTCAAGGCGATAGGGAATACTCGCGTGATAGTGCTGGTCGAAATATCCTTGCCGACGCGTGTGATGATCGACGAACCGATGAAGAAGCGCATCGTTGGGCATAAGTCGTATATCGACGGTCGGCCGCCTGAGCGGCATTCCGCTTCTGCCCGCCGCAGTGTCCGTAAAAAAACCCGCCAACTGGTTCAGCCTCGGGCCTTGGTCACATTCCTGAAAAAAAGCATCTAAATTTTGCATCGTAAATCACCCCATGAAAATTGCGTTGCGGTGCCACGCTGAAGTCGGCTCCTTACCGATAACCTGGTGCTGGGATGTGAAGTCTGTCCCAGTCCCAGCGTGATGCACAAAGGTAGAATTGCTGCTTTTCCGCTGCTTTCATCGAACCGCCCTTTTGTCACAAAAGTGCCATCATCACCCAACCTGCGGTTAAATTGTCGTTGCCGCCCAACTCAAGATAGGGTTTTCTGTCATTGACATATCGACGGCTTTTCACAGAGGCTCTTCACAGTTTGCCTAAGACCGATGATTTCCAGCCGGATGAGGTGCGCAAGTCTGACCGCCGGACGCTCGTCCATCACCATATGGATTGGGGGAGTGTCAAAGCGGATCTGGTGAAGCGGACCGGATTGGCGCGGCAAGAGACGCGGCTTGCACCAAAACAACATGCCGTTCTTATCAACATGCATGGCGAAGCGCGAATGGGGGAAGACTTCATCGAGGGCAAGCGGATCACATTCACGCCGCGGCGCCGAGGATCCATCGTGTTTGTCCCCGCGCGAAGCGAGTGGACCGGATGGGACGAGGGGGACAAGACCGGATCCTATCTACTTGTGACCATCGACAGTACCTTCATAGCGCGATGTTTGGGCCGTGAGCACCTCATCGGGCTGAAGCCAATCATCGGGTTTCGGGACACAACCATTGAGACGGCGCTCCAAAGGATCGGCTATGAGCTGCTAAATCCCGACGATGTCAGCATCCACATGGTGAAAAGCCAGGCGATCCAGTTGTTCGTCCGCCTTGTTCGGATGCACCTGCTTGATCTCGGACCCGCCAGAGGCGGCCTGTCGGCCTTCGATCTCAAGCGGGTCATTGCGATGATGGAGGCCCGTCTCGCAGACCCGCTTGGTCTCGACGAACTGGCCAAGGAGATTGGTTTGAGTGAGCGGCATTTTTTCCGTGCGTTCAAGCAATCGACCGGCAAGACGCCGCATTCCTACCTTGTCGCCCAACGAGTGGAACGCGCGGCGTATCTCTTGCGTAATTCGGAGATGTCAGCCACGGAAATCGCGTTTGAAAGCGGGTTCAGCAGTTCCAGCCACCTGACACGGAGTTTTAAGAAAGCATTTGGGACGGGCCCACTGGACTTTCGGCGCAGCTGGCACCAGTGACGATAAGCTGATTTTGGCACTTATGTGCTATCGTGGCAGTATATTGAAAGCTGCAATGCGGCGCGTTCGCTAAGGGATCAGAACACCCGTAGCTTGAAGCGTCGTTGATGGCACCTTTCCCTAGCATTCAGACCGCTGTAGGCCGCTGCCTTGTCTCCCGTTGTTTCAACTGGTTTCTCGTGAGCACCTGCATCTCTGCATTTGGGCGGAACGGCTATGCCGTCGCGTGTGCCTGGATTCTTGTTGCTGCCGGTGATGGTAGCGCGACTGTTGCGGCGTTTTTTGCGATCATCAGCTTGACCGAATTGCTGGCAAGCCCAATGGCGGGGTGGGTATCTGATCGCTGCGATCGGCGTCTGGTGTTCATCGCTGCCGATTCAGTCCGGTGCTCGGCGGTTGCCATAATGGCCTTCGCCGATTCGACCTGGTTGATGTTCTGGTCGGCGGTCGTTTTTGCTTGCTGTGACCGCTTTGCGTTGACGACATCGCAAGCCATGATCCCGATTGTCGGAAAACATTTCCAGCCTGGCACGTCGAACTCCCTGACCTTCTTCGCCATGCAGACGGGAGGGCTGCTCGCCGCCATACTTATCGGCTTGTTGCTACACATCAGCTCTACCGTCATAGTCTTTGCAGTGATATCGGCGGCATTCGCGATGTCTGTGGGCGGGATGTGGTTCGCCGCCGCCGATGGTGATCGGGCGTCTGTGGCAAGGGTACCGGATCAGCGAATATTGCCGAGGGATTGCCGTCTGATCCATCTTGGTGCGATATACGCCGTTCAATACGGCGGTGGTATCCTGGTCAGCATCATGGGGCCGGGGCTTATTTTCGATGAGTTGTCGGGCGATGCGCTCGACTTTGGCGCCCTTGAAAGTGCCTGGTCGGCTGGCTCCATCGTCGGCGCCATCATGCTCATCCCTCTTGGGCGCTTTGCCAGGCGCTCCTTCCTGCTTGTCGCAATTCTGTTCCTAACGGCTCTGTTGTTTGCCGCCGTGAAGGTCTCTACGCTGGCAGGGTCACTTCTCGTTTTTGCGGCGCTTGGGGCGGTCTACAATTTCGGGCGCGTCGCGGTCGAAGTGAGGCTTCAGGCGATCGCACCAGATGGCTTGCTTGGGCGCGTGAAGGGCTTGTTTCATTGCGCCGGCGTGTCCGTAGGCCTGATCATTTTCGGGCTCGTTTCGTTGAGTGGTGACAGTCTTGAACCTTCGACCGCCTTCCTGATGTTCTCTGCGGTCGTGACGATCGTGGGGATCTTTCTGGCTGCCTGCCGCCCAAACCAGGTCGGCGATGAGGATCGCAGCAGCTCGGTCAGTTGACGCACAGCACGCTCTTAAGTGCCCGCTAAATCACGATATTTCCTAGCATCACCGTCATAAATCGCTGGCGGTCTCCCGTGCCATCAGCTAATTTGAGAGCTGAGGCAGTACGTGCTGCCTTGGGGCGTGGAAACCCCTACAAGCGATTGATGCTGGTCGATTCCGCATCACACTCTCTGACCTTTCGGGTCGGGGAGCCTGTGGCGTATGTCCAGGTTCCCCGGAACTAAAGGCCTCAGGGCTGTCTTGTACAGTTTCCAACTCCCCGATCATTCGGAGGTTTAGTGAGTTCTCGCGGGGACGGACCGCGACAAACTCTCTCGACGGGGAGCGCAGAATGCAGCACTGCAAGGTTCAGCATCAGCAGAAATCTCATCCGGAAACGCCTGCAGCCGACACGTCTCATCCCGCCGACCGGCACGTTGGACGTCAGGTGGCGCTCATGCGCCTGCAGGCTCGCATGACACAGACAAAACTCGCCACGGGACTCGGCATCAGCGTCCAGCAATTGCAGAAATATGAAAAGGCGAAGAACCGCGTCAGCGCCTCGACGCTTTTTGACATCGGACGCTTTCTCGATGTTCCCGTAAGCCGATTTTACCAGGGGCTTCCAGGCAACAACGTCGGCTCAGGGGACGTGCAGGCCCCGCCTGACGATCAGGTGGCATTTGTCGCAAGTCTGGAAGGCCAGCGGCTTACCAATGCTTATCTGGCCTTGCCGCCCCGCCTGCGGCAACGTGTTATGTCTTTTGTCGCTGGTCTCGGCGACGATCTACAAGCGATCCGTGAATTGCCCTGCACGCCCAATTCGGCCCTTCCCGTCGAGGAGGGTGACACATGATGGACGAAGTCATCGCGCGTCAACCGACCTTCAAGGAGGGCGTCTGTCAATCAGTGTCGCGGCGAACCCGCACATGGGTCGATGTGCAGGCCGAGATCGTGCAGCGGACGGGACTCGGGAAAGAAGAGACCTCGGTCGTTTCGGAGCGGCATCTGTTGCTTCTCAACCTGAAAGGCGATAGCGAGCAGGGCCAATATTGGCTTGATGGCCGGCGGGCTGAATTCATTCGGCGCAGGCCGGGTTCGCTTCTGTTCATTCCCGCCGGCTGCGCTTGGCACGGCTGGGAAATTGGCGCGTCGCGTGCGGCATATCTGTCAATTTCGATCGATCCCAGCTGGGGAAGCCAGACCTATGCGGACACGCAAAGGAGCGCCTTGCCATCCGTCGCTCCGGAGCTAGGCTTCGACGATGAAATCATCATGCAGGCCGCGCGCGGGATTGGCGCAGAGTTCGACGATGCCAGTCCTCTCGGTGCCATGGTGGTCGAAGGCTATCTGACGACAATCTTCGCTCAGCTGGTGCGCAGGACGCGTCATGTGCGATCGGTGAAAAAAGGCGGAATGTCCACCTCGAAGCTCAATCGGATCATTGAGTTGATCGACGCGGATCTGACCGCAGACCTGACACTGGATCAACTGGCGCAGGTAGTTGGTTTCAGTGTGCCGCATCTTTGCCGCGCTTTTCGACAATCGGTTGGCTGCCCGCCGCACACCTTCACCATCCGCCGAAGGATAGAGCGGTCACAAGTCTACCTCCGCGATACGCGATTGCCGCTGACCGACATTGCGCTGATGTGCGGCTTTGGCAATTCAAGCCATTTCTCTAATACGTTCCGTCGTATCGTCGGCACAACGCCCTTTGCCTACAGGGAAAGATGGGCACTTGGTCCCTCTTCGCCTGTGCCTAATTGTCTACCGGTTCACGAGCCTTGACAATGCGTTAGCAGATGGGAGATTTATTGTAGAGACTATAACGAGTTGCCACGTGACTTGGTCGGCAAACTCATCAGCATCTTTGCCGATCCGAGCCTTAACCCCGAAAATTCAGCTACCATATAGAACATTGACTAGTAAATTTAAGCGTCTTTCAACTCAGCATATATTTTCTTTGTCTGCGTTAGCACGAGCTCAAAAGAAAACTCCTGCGCTGCAATTTCCCAACTCAGGTTACCCATTTTCTCGCAAAGCTCGCTATCAGATAAGAGTCTAAGAAATGCCGAACACAACGAACCAATCTCGCGCGGAGGTACCAGGATACCATTGACGCCATCACGCACAAGTTCGCGGCAGCCAGGCATGTCGGTTGTTATAATAGGCCGTCCGCAAGCCATGGCTTCTATCAAAACTTTTGGCACGCCCTCACCATAATAGGAAGGTAGGCAGACAATGCGTGCAGACGAAAGCACGGTGGGCATGTCAGTGCGATACCCCCACCATTCCACGACGCCGCTGTTATCCCACGTGCGCAGTTGTTCTTCTGACACTGTTCCTGGGTTCTCTGGGTCGGGCTGCCCAACCAGAACGAAGCGAGCGTTGATCCCACGCCTCCTGACAAGTTCGGCGGCCGCGACAAACTCGCCTACTCCCTTGTCCCACAGCATACGCGAGGCTAGCACGACAATCGGTACCGTGTCATCGAAAGGCTTTCTCCTATATTGAGACATATCGACACCGGCACCCCTGATCAAATGTATCAGTCGCCGATTGACCCTTGCCTTTTCAACTAGCAAATCAAAATCATCGGGATTTTGAACAATGACCCTCCCACGATGACTGTTTAGGCTGAGCCGAAGAACCGCAGTCACCATCGGCCTCAGCAACCGGGCCAATTTTCGTCTTGAGGAAAAAGCAAAGCCCAACCCGCCTAAAGCGTTGACCCAACTTACATTTTTGATAGTCCGGGCTGCAAGCGTACCATAGATCACGGGCTTGAGGGCAACTTGGTGGACAATATCCGGCTTTTCATTCCGATAGATGGATACAAGCTCGAGAAAAGCCCTCGCCTCATGATAAGGATTCAAGCTTGACCGGCGCATTCGACGCAATTCTATAAGGCGAATGCCAGCGGCTTCTATCTTCTCTCGCTGCCCTGTCACGCGTGTCGCCACAGCCACCTCATAACCTGCTTCGCGTGCAGCAACGGCAAGCGCCAGTCGATGGGATACGAAATACCAGTCCTCGGTAACAACAAAGAGAATTTTCATTTTACCAGCTTTTTTGCCCGCGCCATGTTGTACTCGATTGCGACAATATGCATGGCGCCGATTCCAGACAAAAATAGCAGGATAGATTTGCCTTGAAGCCAAGGTTGTGCCTGATTACAAAACACAAGCAGTACAAAATAAGTCGAAAGAGCAATCCAGGGTAAGTTATTCTCCTGTGACATCCGACGCAGAGCGATGATCGACAAGCCGCCGAACAACACCACGACCGCCAGCAGGCCAAGGGGACCGTAGCCCGAACTAAAATTCAGAAATGCAATCTGAACGCCGCCCGCTCGCAGCCAGCGCTCCCGCGACATTCCCAAAATGTCGTTAACGCGCCACGGATTATTGTTCATCATCAGATCCGCGAATTTTTCAGGGGTATTGGGAAACGCCGCGCCGGAATACCCACCCTGCGCCGTCATCCATAAACCCGCAATACCAGTAGCGATCCGCTGATTCAAGGCATTAGCGATTTGGGTTCTATAGCATTTTCCAAAGTCCGTGCAGGCACCCTCGCCTTCGAAGGGCTCGATTTTCTTGAGCCTTGCGGAGATGCCTATATCGGCTAAAGCACTGCGTAGAAACTGGACAATAAATGTCGGCGGATGAATCTCATTGTAGCCGAAACCGACCAGATAATTTGCAGGAAAAAGCGCGGCCCAGTATATGAAGAATGCCGCCAAAAGAGCTCGTAAGGCGATATAGTTTTTAGTTTTCTTTGTATGAACAAGAAGCATGATGACGGTTAGCAGCAAGACGACTTTGCTTCCATTCATAAATATAACTGACAGGCATAATGTGATTTTTAGAAAGCCTTTGCATCGGAGCGCATATGACAGAAATAGCACCATAACGAATGGAAATCCGTCACCAAAAAAACCAAACGACCTCTTGTAGAAAAATGAATACTGGTAGAATTCGCCCAAGCTGAAGAGAAAGCAAAATGCTGTTATTATAAATGTTAGGGCGAGGCAAAGATCAAATATGCGGTAAAGGTAGGCGGCTCTTGGCTCGTCGAAGCCATGGATGGCATTTAAGTTATAGGGGCGCGGCAGACGCCATAAATGGCCCCAGCCGATCAAATAGGCCACCGCACCCGCCAGGAACGTCGATAGGATTTGTAAAAGGTTGCTTTGGAACAGCGCGGTCACTGGGTGGAAAGCCAAGCTTGAAACATTACGATCGACCAAATTTGCGCAGACCAGTTGCGCTTGCCGGAAAGATGTTCTCCCCATTTCTTGCCGACCACGGCGTCGCTGAGGTACCCTTGATTGCGCAAAACAGATGGATCAAGAAGATCGTTCGCCCACAACTTTAATGGACCCCGCAACCAGGTGTCTATCGGTACTGCAAAGCCAGCCTTTGGTCGCGAAGTGATCGATCTCGGAACATACTTATTCAAAACACTATTCAGCACGAGCTTGCCCCGACCGCCATCGATCTTGAAGCGAAGTGGCAAGCGCCAGGCAAACTCGATCACCCTGTGGTCAAGGAAAGGTGCTCTTGCCTCAAGCGAATTTGCCATCGCAGCGCGGTCGACCTTTACGAGAATATCGTTTGGAAGGTATGTGACACTGTCCAGATACATCATCCGGTGTTCGAGATCTGTCAGGCTTTCCGGTACATTGATGATGTTTGAAAACCCCGCGCCGTCTTGCTCGACGCCACTGGCTAAAGGCGTTTCGCCTTCCCCCCAACGCGAGAGAAGGCGAAAATAAATCTCATCTGCAGACCTTGAACCTAACATGTCCGCGATCTTGTGAATTTTGCTGCCCGCCATAGAGTATCGCCATCCCGAAGGAACTAGAAAGCGCAGGCCATCTAGGACCTGATCCCACACCGCCGGGGGGCAAGACATCAGAATGCGCGCGACGGCTGCACGCACACTATAGGGCATCCAACCGAATTGACGCCATATGTGGGTCGCTCGCGTGTATCGGTTGTAGCCTCCAAAAAGTTCATCTCCGCCGTCGCCTGACAAGCTTACTGTGACATGTTGCCTTGCTAGTTCTGAAACCAAGAAAGTGGGAATCTGCGAAACGTCGGCGAAAGGCTCATCGTAAATGGACGGTAATTTGGGAATGACGTCCATGGCTTGCTCTGGTCTCAAAAGCAATTCGGTATGGGCCGTCCCAAGATGCTTCGCAACGAGGCGCGCATGATCTGCCTCGTTGAAGCCCTTTTCATCGAACCCTATGGTAAAGGTCTTGATTGGATCACTTGACTGCGATTGCATCAGGGCGACGATGGTGGATGAGTCAATGCCACCTGATAAGAACGCCCCCAATGGGACGTCAGAGAGCATCTGACCTTTAATTGATATGCGCAAAAGGCGATCCAACTCGCCGGCAGCTTCGTCGTGACTTCCCGTAAACAGATCAGCCTGTGCATTCCCGACAATCTCTTTTAGCGACCAGTATGGCGATGGTGTAGGTAGAGTTCGGCTGACAATGTCGTTGCGGTGAATGGTCAACCATGTGGCAGGTGGTAGTTTATAGATCTGTCTGTAGATCGATTGAGGCGTGGGAACAACCGACAGTTGGAAGTAGCTAGCAAGGGCCTGACGGTCAATCTGGCTCGTAAAGCTGGGGTGAGCATGAAAAGCTTTAAGCTCTGACGCGAAAAGGAACGTGCCGTTTTGGATGCCGTAGTAAAGTGGGCGCTCACCCAAGCGATCTCTTGCGAGTGTGAGGGATCTTGCAGCGCGGTCCCACAAGGCGAAGGCAAACATACCAACGGTAGCTTTAAGCGAACGCTCTACACCCCACGCCGAGATAGCCGTGAGCAAAGTCTCGGTGTCTGAGTGACCTTTCCAGGTCGAGTGCCCCGCTGCCAGTAGGTCTTCACGAATATCTTGGTGATTGTAAATCTCACCATTGAAAATGATAACGTAACGACCACATGGCGACGACATCGGCTGATGACCTGCCGCTGAC
Organism: Hyphomicrobiales bacterium; assembly: GCA_900470805.1. Taxonomy (GTDB): domain Bacteria; phylum Pseudomonadota; class Alphaproteobacteria; order Rhizobiales; family Rhizobiaceae; genus Rhizobium. Next base: position 77,848 of record UCCA01000017.1, read on the forward strand.
AGATCAACGATCGAAAGACGACGATGCGCCAGAGCGATACCGGCGAAATTGTCATTCCATACGCCTTCGTCATCAGGCCCGCGATGGGACAATCTGCGGGCCATTGAACTAGAAATAGAGTCCATTTGGCTTGCAGCCATATGTTCAGGTGTAAAAAAACCGGCTATGCCGCACATCTATCTTAATCCCCACAAGCGCGAACTCCAAGTTTGGCCTATCTCGCCAGGGAAGTGAGGATGTCCTCCCACAACCCTGAGACATACTCGGCTGAAAATTTCCAGTCAATGGACCTACGCGCAGCATCACCTAACCGCTGGCGCATCGCTGGATCAGCCATGAGCGTCGCCAGCGCTTCCGCCATGGACGCAACGCGATCGTAGCCGGGATCAACTAGGACCCCGGTTTCACCTGGCCTGATTAACTCGTTTGTTCCCGGACAGTCCGAAAAACCGATGACAGGCAACCCATAGGACATAGCCTCAGCGGTTGCCAAACCGAAGGATTCATATCTTGACGGCAGCGCGAAGACGTCTGCGCGACCATATTCGGTATCGATACGCGGCGTTACTCCTACCAGAATTATTCTTTGGGCTAAACCAAACGAATCGATCATTTTTGATAAACTTCCGCGAAGATTACCTTCCCCAACAATGCGGAGTGTCCATGCAGGATAATTTGCAGCCAGCCGCGCAAATGCTTTGATGAGCGTTGCTTGGTCCTTTTGCAAGTCGAGGCGTCCAACAGTCAGCAAGGTTGAGCCCGTTCGTATCTCATCTGTTTTCGGGGGCGAGATCGCGGCGACGACCGGGTTCGGCACAACAACCATTTTTCTACGTAGCAGATAAGGATAACGTAGACGAATGGTCGCCGAAAGCACCGTTATTTTCTTCAAAAACAGGGCGCTAGCGAGGACCAAAAAGAATTCTTTTCGTCGTTCTCGATAGTGATCTGGAACAATATGCTCACTGCCGAGCACAGGAATGCCGGTCCCAACCAGAGCGAAGGATAACGGTACGAACATCGAATGCATAAATCCTATGACCACGTCCGCGCGTAGCGAAAGGATAGCCCTGCGTGCAGCCCATATTCGATGCAGTGTCTCAACTGACCTTGCCGTGCCAGCGGAATTTCCAATCCCCAGATCCAACCGCATGACCCGAGTGTCCAAAGGATAGAATGGCGATCCGCCCGGGTGGTCGAAAGTTAGAATCGTAATGTTGTGCCCGCGTGAGGCAAGCTCTGAGGCAATGGTGCACAACACTCGTTCTGCACCACCCGCAGCGCCCGCAAGTTTCTTGATCGCAAAAACGAGGTTCATGCAACGCGCGCTATTCTGGAAAACTCTTTCTCCCACTGGTCGAAAATGATCTCGGGTGCAAAAGTGGAAATGAGGGACACGGATTTTCGGCCCATCCGTTGGCGCATGTCGTCATCCCTCATGAGCGGAAGCAGCACGTCCGCAAGCGCGTCGGCGGAACCGTTTCCTTCAGCAAGTAGACCGTTTTGGCCACTCAACACCAGCTGTCGTACGCCTGCGCATCCAGAAAACCCGGCAATCGGCAATCCGTGTGCCATTGCTTCCGCTACCGCGTTCGGAAAACCTTCCCATTCCGACGGAAGACAGAATAGGTGGCTCTGTTGATACAGGCAACTGATCTCATGAACAGGGGGCACTAGGGTTATGCGAGAAGTCATCTGTTTTCGTTCTATCAGGTCAAGTAATACCTTTTCATTTTCACCGTCGCCGACCAGCTTTAGATTCCATTCCGGAACGCGATCGGCGATCATCGAGAATGCCTGGATGAGCAGATGTTGGTTCTTAGGATAACTAAGACGTCCGATGCAAAGAAGTTGCCGGGTATGACCTTTACCTCCGGCGGGATTGGCAAACTCCTTGGCCGGTTGAACCGGGTTTGGGATTGCCACAATACGATCGCGCAAGTAGGTCGGGTAGCCTGACACGAATGCTTCTGATTGAACTGTAATGCAATCGGCTAAGCGAAAACTGTTGAAAATCGCGCCCTTCCATTTCTTCGCACGTATGTGCTCAAAGCGATCAGGAGCGCTTCGTTCGGCAGCGATCAACGGAAATCCAGATCCGATTAAGGCCGTGGCCATCGTCAAAAATGGTCCATGCTGGAACACGATCACGACATCCGGGCGTGATTTCTGAACAAGTCGCCGCAGGGCCAGCTGCCGCCGCAAGCGCAAGCCAAATCCCGCCTTCTGACGTGCATTGCCCATGTCAAGTTTGTGCCAAATCACCTTGGCATCCATAGGATAATAAGTCGCGGCCTCTTTTTGATCCCATGACAACAGCTCTACTGAATGGCCGCGATGGATCATTTCATTCATCATCGCTATTGCCATGCGCTCGATGCCTCCGGACACGTTCTCGAAGAGCCGGTTTACGAAAAGTATCTTCATTGGTTGTAATTTCCGATCGACCGCATCTTTCGTTCGTGAAGCCAACGTTTTGGCAAACTATTCAACATGTGTTTGAATGAACGCACAGGGTATCGCAAAAGGAAAAGTACGATGTGGATCATAAACGGCAACCTTCGTTGATCGAAATGAAGATACCGAATATAAAACCAACGTTTTGCATAATCGTATGATCGTCGACGATGAAGATATGCCGCATGCTTCTCAATAAGCATCGTCTCTGATTGGAAATTTGCCAGAGCGTTTTTGTCCGGTGAGACGGTGGCGTGTTGTAAGACAAGCTGCTGCGGCGTGCCCACAAAATAGCATCCCCTCAGGGCGAGCCGAACGGCAAGATCGACATCCTCTACTCGTCGCAACGAGGCATCGAAACCCCCAACTGCTTTCAGAGTTGAGACACGCGCCATAAGCGCACATGTTGGTGTCCCCGCCCCATAGAACCACTCCGCTTTGCGGGAATTATAAAGCAGATAATCGGCGACACCCTCGCCGTAGGGCACAATCTCCGAAGAGCCTATTGCGGGCATATTCAATTCATATCCATTCGGATACCTTCGCGCGGCGGAAGCAAAGCACGCAACATCCGCTGGCCCATTCCGTGCCTCACAAGCAAGAAGAGTGCGTAATTGCCCGCTGATCCGACCTGGAGAACTCTCGTCGTCATCGTCAAAGAACGCGATGAATTCTCCAACAGCATGGTGCAGAATGGTGTTTCGGGAGGTGGCGGCACCCTGATTGACGGGGTTGCGAAAAGCTCTGACATAAGGATGCTGTACCGTCCATGCCTCGACAATCTCCCAAGATCCGTCGGACGAACAGTCATCGATAATGATAACATCAAGCGACGGCCAATCCTGACCTAGGACGGATTGCAGCGCGCGTTCGATCGTATCCCTTGCATTGAAGCAAGTGACGCCGATCGTTACTGTTGGATTGCTTGCGTTAATCTCTACACAAGTCGCTGCCATGAAAATCTCAAATCCTTATGCAGACATCAGTATGCGCGAGGTTCGGCGCATCAACTCCTCATCTTTGAAGGCTTGGCGTCCTTGTCGAGATGACGCGTTTTGATGGGCAATCTGTCCAAGCGTCCTAGGTTATCCTTTGTTCGTTAGCCTCTTTGTTTTTGCGACGATTTTTGAACCTTACCTATGAAATTTGCTGAAAGCGAGGTTCAATGATAGGTTGCGCCTAGACGACACCAGCCGTCTGTACGTTGCGCTGGGCCAACGTGTGGCGATGACAGCCATAGCTTTGACGAAAGCGAGTCTCTCTCCTTCTAGCAGCAAATGCTTTGCATCGAGCCACCGAATGCCGAACTCGTAAAGCCCTTCCGCCTCCATTACAGCTCGGTGTTTCTGCATGACAAGACGCAGATTGCGCAGTTCTTCCTTCAGGCTCTTTTCAGAACTCTTTGTCATGAATTGTGTAACGAGCGGCTCAGAGAGCCCTAAAAAATGTCCGTCGTGGAGAGCCAGGCGAATGTTGAACTCTGTATCTTCGCTTCGGCGAAGCTCCACATCAAAGCCACCAAGCACGCGGTACGTTGTTGTTCGAGCCATCTGGCTGCATGTTGGCATGGCTCCATATCCGTCCTCCAACGGCGTGCCTAAAAGAATCCTTCTAGCAACATCTAAACCTGACGGTGCGCGCCTGCCTTCCCGCTCGCCCATTGTCGGCGCGCAATAACTCAACCCATCCTCGTGCACCAACGTCCTTGCCGTATGACAGATAACGGGCTCCCCGTGGGCGAAGCGGGCTTCGTATTGTAAAATGCGCTGCAATTGCTTTTCTAGGCGGGTCGGATCGCTGACGTCGTCGTCGTCGAAGAATGCAATGAACTCGCCTTTTGCCTCCGCTATGATCCTGTTGCGGCTAGCTGCAACCCCCGCATTCGCTAAATTCGAAAAAACCCGGATACCGTTAATGGTCTCGGCGCGACGCGTGAGTAGGCTCAAGCTGCTGTCAGTCGAGCAATCATCAACCACTAATATTTCTATCCGCTTCCATGTTTGCCGCAAGGCGGACTCCAAAGCGCGATCAAGGGTATCGGCCGCGTTGAAAGTGGTAATTCCGATAGTGATGAGGCTAGATGGATCATTCCAATCGCTTTGAGACATCTGCAATCGCCCGCTCCCATTGAGAAAGTATCCGATCCTCCGAGAAGTTTGCCGGCAGCTTGGCAGCAGCTTGTCCGAACCGCAGTCGAAGCAATTCATCCTGCATGAGCTCGGCAAGACAATCTCTTAGAGATTCGACGATGCCGTTGCCGCTTGCCAGCGCGCCGGTGACGCCATGGTGGATCAGAGATTTTACACCAGGGCATTCCGCATAGCCGACGGATGGCAGACCATGCGCTAGAGCTTCGGCCAATGCATTGGGAAAGCCCTCCCATCGAGACGGCAGACAGAAGAGGTGCGCTTGGCAATACTCTTCCGAAACGTTCTTCGTCGGACTAATAAGTAAAACGGAACCGTCCAGCCCCAATTGCCGAATTGAGGCCTCCAACTCGGGTTTGAGAAAACCTTCTCCAACGATACGCAATGTCCAGTCGGGGAAGCGCGGTCGCAATTGCGCGAACGCATGTATAAGTGCCTGTATATTCTTCTGATCCTCAAACCGCGCCACACAGAGCAGGACCCAAGTCGTTCCATGCCGCTTGGCCGGTTCGGCAAGAGATGCCGGTCGCGCGACCGGATTGCCGATCGTCACTATCTTGCGCTGTAGCCAGCTGGGATAACCCGTCTTGTATTCTTCCAACTGTACGGGAATCTTTTTCGCCATTGCCAAGAGCAACATGTAACTGAAGCGGGTGATGCGGCCATACTTCAGTTGGTACATCACTGGACTGTTTCGCTCAGCAGCAATAATCGATGCCCCTGCCATCAAGCAGGCAGCATAGACGGTCTTGTCAGTACTCATCACAAATCCAATGAGGATCTGGGTCTTGAGCGACGTTAAGAGATCGGCCAGAACCTTGGTTCGCCGGATCTTGTCCCTCCAGCCGGCATCAAAACCAAGTCGGTGCCAAGTTACAGCATCGTCAAGAGGGTAAAAGCAAGTAGCAAGCGCAGAATCCCAACTCACGAGGTGGACCTCATGTCCTTTCCGCGCCAATGCATTTGCAAGCCATATTATCATGCGCTCAGCGCCACCGGACGACTCGTGCAGGCGGAAAAAATAGAGTGCTATATGGCGACGATCCATCAGCGGATCGTCAAATCGAAGATTTGGTAATAAGCGCCTGCTTAGTCATCAGATAGACCTGTTTGCTGCTGCCTGTAGAGTTCAATTGCAACTTAAATGTGAACAGCTCGTCAAGCGTGTGCATGACGACAGCTGCATCAATGCGATCAGAATGGACTTCGATGATCAACGCATCTACATTCGAAAGCACGTCGCGCGCCGCAGGAACAACTGACTCTTCACCGCCCTCGATATCAATCTTGATCAGATTGGCCCGGTCCCATCCAAGCCGGGACAACAAGGAAGGCAGCGAGACACCTTCGATTGCCTCCTCGCCAATGCCCTCGATTACGCGATGCCCCAGAGAAATCCCTCGTCGCTCCAAGGTGAGTGAGGCGTCACGGCCCCAAACGCCGACGTTGAAGATTTGCCAGTCGTATTCTGGATTCCTCTGCTTGTTCAGATGAAGCACTTCGTACGTGTCAGATGCCGGTTCGACCGAGGCGACCTTTGCCGCTGGGCAACGGGATAGAACTCGCATTGCGAAAGTCCCGATATTTGCCCCTAGATCGAGAATCCTAGGTGCTTCTCCAGGTGCGAACAGCTTGTCTATACACGCGTATTCATCTTCAACGATGACCTCGCGAACGGCAGGCCAGTCCTCCTTGCGCGCTGCAAGGAGCATCTTTGCCACCCTGAAATTCCCCAATTCCGGCGCCCGTCCGGCACGCAGGAACCCATAGGCATCAAACGGATTGCCCATCATCCGCCAGCAGGAAAACCAGTCGGCTGTAAACTGACGTACTCTTGAAAACGTTATTCTACGCATGTCGTTTGGATCCGGTGATGACGTAGCCAAGCGCGGCATTATTAAGCGTTTCTGAAAGTCTGGTATTGTACCGCAAGCCTGAGCCTCTCGATCGCAACTTTGCATACAAGAGACCATAAAGGGGAACAATCCAGCGCCGCAAGGTGCGCAGAGGTCCGGCTCCTTCCGTCAATGAAAGCCCAGCACTGAAGAAATCCCAACACAGCGGCCTGATTTCCACGTCTTCGAAGCCAGCGCGAGCAAGTGCAGCCTCCCACCAATGCGCTGTTTGTCGATGATAGTCGTCTTTTCCGTGGACACGGAAGAGGAAGGGAACCCCCAAGACTATTCGCCCGCCGGGCCTTACAACGCGCGCAAGATCAGCCAGGGTCTCCTCAACGTTGTAGACATATTCCAGCGTATTAAACGAAAGGAGCATGTCATAGCCTTCGTCCTCGACCGGAAGCGGCATCCCCCTGTTTGTTACATAGGTAGGCTCCATATCAGCGTCGATATTCGCCGAAATGTAAACTCCTTCCACAATTCGCGCCGTCAAGTTGGCGAAGTAATGTGCCCTACGTCCCCCTCCAAAATCGAGGATTTTTCCGGAGTAGCTCTGCGCCTCCATCTCTTCGTTCATAAGAGCGCGGTAAATCGAAACGCGCTCTCTGAGAAAGATGCGATGGTATCGCTGCAACGTGGGCTTTAGAGGAGGGAAAATCATCCTTTCCCAATGCAGCCAACCCGAGGTTTGGTCAACTGGTTTTCGCCAATACGAAAACATAATTGACCGGCCACAGAGATCGGACATTTTTGCTATCTACGCGGGCTAGGTTGAGAAGGGCGCTTTCAAGCGCGTGAAGGCCCCTGAACATCCACTGGGCCAGCGCAATCGCCACATCTATGACACGGAAACGCGCGAGAAGACCTCTGTTGAAAGACTGCATATAAAGCGCGCAATTCACACCAGCAGAAAACCAGTAACCAGCGATCTCCCTTCGCTCAACGACCTCGAAACCAGTCTTCTCGGCCAAGCCCTCGATAAAGAAGCGCGTGTAACGCAGATAGTCATGAGGGGCAGCGTGGATGGGGTAAAGGAACGGCGAGGTAACGATTGCTATGCCGCCAGGCTTAAGTAATCGATGAGCTTCAGCAAATGCTTCCTGCGGTTTATCGAGATGCTCGATCACCTGGATTAACATCACTGCGTCAGCCTCTCCATCAGCAGCCGGCACTCTGTAGGCCGATCCCACCAGATCGATGAAACCTTGGTCGTAGAAACCGTCATCGATATCTACGCCAATGCAAATGCAACCGATTTTGGTCAAATCTGCAGAAAATGGTTTAGTGCCGCACCCAATGTCAAACACACGATGGCCTGGACTAAGCCGGCCAAACACCTCAATTACATTTTTCCTTACAGATCGCCGCACATCGAGGGGACGCAGAAGAGTACTATTTGTATCAGGCATCGGGACAACCCTAAACGTTGGTTCCTTCAACGTGCCCTTTGCCCATCGTTGATGTCAACTAGATAGAAGAACGCATCCACGTGTGGATGCGTTCTGCTCAAAGATAGTACGCTTTTTTTAAGCTAAATATTGTCGCTGCTTATAAATTGCGCAAGTTCGCTCGAGACCAAAGGGAAAAGCCGTTCCGCGAGCATCTTATGACCGCGAAGGTTCACATGGGCACCGTCCTCAAACAAGGTTCCGCCTCCTTCGTACTCAAATACGAGAGTAGAGGCGTAAGGACATATAGGTTTGAGTTGCCGCTCGAGTTTGTTTGCAAACGACCGCAGCAATTTGTTGGCCATACCCAACGAGTTACGTGGGACTGGTCCATGAACGATCAGTCGAATGCCCAGATCTTTGCAAAGTTGTGAAACAGAAATAATCTGCTCGATATAGTAATTTTCAACACGCTTATTAACACCAAACATGAAACCCAAAAATACGTTAATGTTGAAAGCAGAGAAGTACTTTCTCTTGACCGAGTATTTGAGGTCCTTGATCGTTCCGACAAATTCATCCTCTGCCTCTGCCGGCATTTTCAGCAGATTCCCTGGTTTTCTTCCCAGCAAAAGTGGATTGACCCGATACTGCGGGGCTCGCAAAAACAGTCTGCAGGCCCGAACGAAAGGAGCAGGTCTCACCTGAAGAAGTAAAATGTCTAGTTTACGCTTGCTATTCAGGTTTTTAATCTTCTCCTCGAGGTCCTCGATGTTGGAGTATCCCTCCAACGAGAATGTCACATCGAAATCGGGCTTCACACCACTCTTAAGGCGACTGTAGAATAGCTGGCTCTTGCCAACGTTCCCAAGGCCTGCAAGGCATCCACCGACCAAGCCGATTTTAATGTTTTCCATTGGAGTACCGCGAAATGTATAGTTTGGCCATTTTGTAATGATGCGGTGTAATGAACTCACCATTATCGGGATTCATCGCAAAACTGCGTTTTGAGCGCAAATTCCCCTCAAATTCTGATACAATTTTTTCCGCGAGAGAGAGTTTGTCGACATCCTGTTGGGCGACGGGTAAAATTGTTTTCCCCAGTTCGATTCCAGTTCCGTGCTGTGATTGGTCTGAGGTCAAGGCCGTAATTCCAAAGCCATGTTTGCAGCGTTCTGCTACAGTTCGGATAACTTGCTCAAACAAACCAAAATTATAGAGAAGCCCGAAAGGCGTGTGCATATAGCGGGTTCCAGCACTCTCCACCTTAAAGATCAGGTCATCGACAATTTTCCAAAATTCTGAACTTGTTTGATCATAAAATGGCCAGCACTCAGCATCCAGCGAATAGTCAAAGTGACCATAGTGGACATACTCAATATCTAAACCACTGCGATGGTCGAGTATTTCCGACAAATTCCGGACGCCGTTTACCGTTTCGATAATAGGAATTGCCTTCAAATATCTAGGGTCGAAACCGAGTGCGTCTCGGATCTCTATGAGATCATTCAGACTTTCGACCTTCGGCAAGAAGGCACCTACTTGGAACCCTAGGTCAACAAGTTCGTCCAAAAGTGCGACATCTTTTTGGAACTCGCCGGATCGGAGCGCGTTTATTCGAAGATAAACGCGTTTCGGCATCTGATCAAACGCTTGGCTTGCGAGTGCCGGTACAGATTCGCGAGCTGCCTTTTTAAGCGCTGGTGTATTCTCAGGATTAAGAGTGTCCTGCACACTATCCTCAATATCCAAAATGGGAACGCATCCGATGTTCAGGACGCGCGGGATGACCCTCGTTAGAGCCCGAGACATGCTCATCGGCACATACTGAAAGACCTTATATTCCACGCTTTTTCCAGTCTCGAGAGATTTAAATCAAAAGTGCATACACTAGGCGGCTAGCCGCCTCCACAGTTCGTAAAACACACCGCGCCGTTCAATCAGATCATCCCATTTTCCTTGTTCAACCAGTCTTCCATGGTTGAGAACCAAAATCTGATCGGCGAACCGTACAGTGGAAAGCCGGTGGGCAATCAGGATGATTGTTTTCGTTGCCCGCATCTCAAGCAGCGCTTGAATAACTTTCTCCTCCGATTCCGTATCGAGGGCGCTCGTGGCCTCGTCAAAAATCAAAATTGGAGGATCGTTGATTAGAGCTCGAGCCACAGCGATGCGCTGTCGCTGACCCCCTGACAGCTTGAGCCCCATCTCCCCAACATGAGTTTCGTATCGGTTATCGAGAGCCTCTATGAAGTCCGAAGCGTACGCCAATGCCGCTGCTCTTTCGACCTCCTCCGTCGATGCATTCGCCTTAAACAACCTTATGTTTTCTGCGATCGTCCCGTTTATAAGAGTCAACTCTTGAGAAACATAGCCAAAACTTGCTCGCCACGACAGCGTATTGAACTCAGACGCCGAGCGGCCGTCTACAGACATCTGGCCAGCATCTATCTCAGTCAGACGCAATAGCGTGTCAACGAGGGTCGTCTTGCCCGCGCCCGAGGGTCCAACCACGGCTATAATGCCATTAGGCGGAATATTAATGGTGATGTCCTTCAACGCAGCTATATCGCCATGTTGCACTGAAACATTCTGAAGAACGATCCCGCTTCTGACCTGGGCGGGGTCTAACTCTAGTCCCCCCGACCACTGCGCCTCGGCTTCCCGAACCGCAAATCCATGGACCTCTTTGATATGGGAGAACTCTGGCAATCGTGCATAAACTTCTTGGATGGATCCGAGAGTGACCGTGATCTTCCCGTAGGCTCGCACGAAGATCATCAAAACAAGTAACGTCTGTGAAGATTGGGTACTGGTACCTAAGGAGGGCGCATAGGCAATTCCCACTACGAGCGCGATCATAATGAAAAATTCTGCGGCCACTCTCGATGTGTTTGGAAGCATATAACCCATGCGTTCGCTTGCAAAGATCGATCTGAGAGGTTGGGAAACCATGGTCTCCAAGGCGAAGCCATGCGGGGCTGCCTTCACTGCCTTTATGTTCCCTAGGAATTCCTGGGCTACGACCATCATCCGATTCGTGCCCTTAACCGCTGTCCAGGCATTGCGCATGATTTTTTTAAGAATGATCGAATTAAAGAAGACCACGGTTATGCCTATTGCAAGCATCAACATGGTGAGCCTGAAGGAAATCAGGAACGACGCGACGAAATAAGAAACCACAACTAGAAAGTCGCTAAGGAACATCAACAAGCGAGTGACCGCGGTGGAGAGACGCGCGGTTTCCTGCGAAAGAACGCTCGTCAATTCACCTCGACTGGCATTGAGAAAGAAACTCCATCGCGCTCGGGCCAAAGCCTGAAAAAGTTGCTGACGCCATATGAATGTATAACGCTGCGTGTATGTACCCTGCAACCAACTCTGGAGTAGGGATAGAAACGATTGTGCTGCGAACGTAAGAAGAACTACTGCCGCAACGTAATTAAATTCGTAGGGAATCCCCCACTTGGCGAAATAAGCTTGCGCTCCTGCAACTACGCCTGAATCAGCTCCGTCCACCGGCACGCCAATAAATGGCAAAAGCAAAAACGATACAACGATCCGCAAGCCATCGCTGGCCGCACAAACTGCGCTCAGAACGGCGAGACCTACGAACCTGATTTTAAGTTTCGACACCACATCCTTGAAAAATTCAAGCAACGCCTTGCGATTATGGGACATAGTTATTGCTTTCCTCTGCCACCTGCATGGTGGCACTGCACTGCTTTATAAGCATTGCCTAGTCACTGATGATCGAAAACCGCATATCCGGCGGCTTTGTGAAAATGGTGTGTCGATTGGATGGAAGGAAAGAATTCCGGCAAAATCGTCAAGATTTCTATTTCTTCATAGACGTTATTGTCTATTTGTACGATCTCGTTGATTGAGCATCCTTTTCCGTAATGGGCCTTACCCTGGATCTGATTGACCCGATATAGCTTACCGTCCTGCTCGAAGAACCCGCCGTTCCTTGCACGCAGCGAATCGAAAATTACAGGATTTTGCTTCGAAGGTATCCATTCGCCGCTCAACAGATCGTCGGAGGTGAAGAGGTGTAATTCAGAAGTATTGTCGCCGAGGCCGGCTGAACAGAAATTGGTAAGCATGTACCAACGCTCGTCCCGCTTGAAAACGACAGTATCAACGGCACGGATATTCTGTATCAGCGGACATACGAATTCCCATTTCAACGGGAAATCCGTGGCCTTGTAGAGACGGATAGCCCCCGATCGGGATGCCTCTGGAATCATATAGATATCGTCTCGATCCCTGAATACATAGGGATAGGAAAGGTGGAACGACTCCTCCAACACCACACCGAGTTTTTTTGGAACGTCATCGTCGCTGATCGAGAAGGCCGAGATTACGCCTTTGCCATGCTCTTCAACATACTCCTCGGCAAAGCAGAACACCCCTTCGGAGACGTTTATCAAGAAAGGATCTGCAAGGAAACTGCCACTGGCGTTTCGTATTGTTGTCGCATTAGCCAAGACTAGATCAGAGCCATCTGCTTTGATCCACGATATTTGCCACTTGTATTTGGAGCGATGCAGTATCGCCGCCTTGATACGAGACGCTGCTACGGTAACATGCGAGCGTATGAAGTAGCTAGCTAAGGCGAAAAGGCTCGGCCTCGAACGGATATGAGAAGCGTAGACAACTTTCTCGCTTCCTGCCGAAACACTTCCAGCATCAGCAATTTCCCGGAGCGTCTTGAGTAGAAAATACCCTGCCTTCTTCTGGATACGAATGCAGTTTGGAATCCAATAGGTCTCCGTCCCGATATTTCCCCTAAACAACACACCGCCCGCAGCGCCGCCCGTTTCGTAGGCGGATATAGTAAAACCGCTTGATGGAGCATCGTTGGAAACTTCCCAGAAACCCGCAGGACCGCCGCGAAATGCTCTATTATCGGCTGCGACGCAGGAGACAACCCCAAGTTTGGCTAGACGCTCCAATCCTGTGTCTGTGGATTGGCTACCAAGGATTACCAATACATCAATCTCACTCGCTTGAAGAGAAATTTCGTCGAGATGGCTCAATCCGACAGAACTCTCCGCACGGCGTGAAACGCGGAACCTCTGAATAGATATATCTGGCTGCGTTTCTTCCAGCAAATATTTTGCATAGTCCGCATATGTCGGTATTTTTGTGGCTTTTGTGAGCTCGAAGTTTTTCAACCACTTCAGCATACAGGAGGCAAGCCGCCCGTGCGACGGATATGCTTCCTCGGAGACTGCGGCGGTCTCCAGCACGATCGAAATTGGCATCTCGAAGTGCTCTTTGTCCGCAGCCAATTTGCTAAGGAGGTCAGCCCCCCATGCACATGGTTCGTCTTCTGAAGCCGTTAAGACAGCCACACGCAGTCGCTTATTAGCGGTAACCGGGTTGTCCATTAGAGGCGCCAAGGCCGGTAGCCCTGAGCTGCAATACAGCCCGCTGAATAACGAGCCTTGATATCCACAAAGATTCCGCCCGACCGAAGCTTGCTAAGCAACTGTTCCAGCGGTGCTGCGACATAGTCTTGGTGCGATACTGCCGCAACAATCACATCGGCTTCAGGAAGCGCCTCCCATGGCGTCAATTCAATATCGTACTCGGTGCGTGCCTCCTCGGCATCGGCGATTGGATCGTGCACCACGACATCGCAGCCATATGAGCAAAGCTCGCGAACAACATCGGCAACTTTCGAATTTCGCAAATCCGCACAGTTCTCTTTGAACGTCAGACCAAGTACAACAACCGTCGAACCTTTGATGTGGATATCCGCACCGATCATCTGCTTGATCGTCTGCTGCGCAATATAGTTTGCCATGCCGTCATTGATACGCCGTCCCGCGAGGATAACCTCCGGATGGTAACCAAGCATCTCGGCCTTGTGCGTCAGATAATATGGATCGACGCCAATGCAATGCCCACCGACCAGCCCGGGCCTAAACGGCAAAAAATTCCACTTTGTTCCGGCCGCTTCCAGAACTTCTGCAGTATCAATTCCAATACGATCAAAAATGATCGCAAGTTCATTCATCAGTGCGATATTTAGATCTCGCTGGGTATTCTCGATAACTTTCGCCGCTTCGGCAACTTTCACGGAAGTAGCACGATGAACGCCGGCCGTTATTATCGAGCCATAAAGTCTTGCAACCGCCTCAAGGGTGTCCTCGTCATCGCCGGACACGACCTTGATGATGCGTGTGATAGTCCGCTCTTTGTCGCCCGGATTGACCCGCTCCGGCGAGTAACCAACATGGAAATCCCGCTTCCAAATAAGGCCGGAGTGCTCTTCCAATATAGGGATGCACACTTCCTCGGTCGCGCCTGGATATACGGTCGATTCGAAAACGACGACACATCCGCACTTCATGTTGCTGCCAACGGTGATCGACGCACTCATCAGTGGCGCAAGGTCTGGAACGTGCGCTTTATCGACAGGTGTAGGAACGGCAACAATGATCACATCCGCCTTAGCCAACATCGTAGTGTCTGTTGTGACAACTAGGCGCTCAGAGGCGGCAAGTTCTTCCGACGTTAATTCGCCAGTCGGATCGATCTTTAGGCTGTATTTCGCGATCTTGTCTTCTGATCGATCATACCCAATGGTTTGGTACTTTTTACCAAATTCGACAGCGAGTGGTAAACCGACATAACCAAGGCCGACAACGGCAATAATGGTGTTTTCGTTGATCTCCATCGCTTAATCGAAGTATCCTCTGTACCATGAAACAAAGTTCTTTATACCTTGCTCGACAGGCGTAGTCGGACGATACCCGAATTGATCGGCCAAATCGCTGACGTCGGCAAACGTGTCGGGGACATCGCCGGGCTGTAGTGGCAACATTTCGATCTCGGCCTTCCTATCCAGCGCCAGTTCCAACGCCGCAATGTAGTCCATGAGCTGGACCGGCTTGTTGTTGCCTATGTTGTACACTCGCCAAGGCGACAGGCTGCTGCCCGGATCGGGATCGTGTCCGCTCCACTCGGTGTTTGACGGGGCGGGCCGATCCAACGTCCTGATAATGCCCTCAACAATATCGTCCACGTAGGTAAAATCACGTTTATGGTTGCCGTGGTTGAAAACCTGGATCGGCTTGCCCTCCAAGATGTCCTTGGTAAACTTGAATAGCGCCATGTCCGGCCGGCCCCATGGGCCATAAACGGTGAAAAAGCGTAGTCCTGTGGTGGGCAAGCCATAGAGGTGGCTATAGGTATGCGCCATCAACTCATTGGATTTTTTGCTGGCGGCGTAAAGGCTCAGTGGATGATCCACATTCTGATGGATAGAGAAGGGAGTGGCCGTGTTCGCGCCGTAGACGCTCGAACTGCTGGCATAGACCAGGTGCTCCACGTCTGTGTGCCGGCACCCCTCAAGAATATGAGCAAATCCAACAATATTGCTATTGATATATGCCAACGGGTTTTCCATCGAGTACCTGACACCAGCTTGAGCCGCCAGATTCACAACACGCCCGGGTCTATAGGTTTCAAAGACATCCCGTATCGACGGGCCATCAGCCAGATCAACTCGGAGATGGACATAATTCGGGTGATTAATGTACCGCTCGACCCTCGCTGCCTTAATTGCCGGATCATAATAGTCATTGTGATTATCGATACCGATTACACTATTGCCGCGCTGGAGCAGGCGTAGTGTCAAGGCCGAGCCGATGAACCCTGCAGACCCAGTGACAAGAACCTTCTTCATTACCTTGATCACACTCCATTTAATGTGGATCCGCTGACAGTCTATTTAGTGTTCTATCCAAACATCGTGAGGTCGTTAAGACAGGAGCTTTCGACGCGTTGAGTGTGGATCATAGGCGAAGGACCTCTCTAATGCTTCCCCTTCTCTCGATCAAGAGACAAAGCTTGAACCCCACCGGTTATGATGATGCCAATCTGACGTATCGCGCAAAATCACGACAAGGGTTATGTTGACAAGGCTCGCTTCGATCGACAATCAGCTCAATTGTTTAGGCATTAGTCGAGCTGAACTTGCCTTCTGAGTTCGGTTGCAAGCGGAATAGCCAGTCGCTCTGACCCCGACTTCGAAAGGTGATCAACATCAAGGTAGAGGCTCTGCAGGCCTTCCAAGGAATTGCAATCATCTTGGGTGCAGAGATAGTTCAGTGGATCGAAGATCGCGACATTGTCGAAAAGTCTCGACGCCTCGGATATCACATCCACTTGGCTTTGCCGCGCATGTTCAACGGATACCCTTGAAACTGCACATTCTCTATTGCGAATGCCCCAAAGTGCGGATCGCAGGCATGCTTGCGGATCCAAAGCCTGCTGCGGGTAATCTAACACGTAAACTACCTTCTTATTGGCCTTTCGGAGCCGATCGAAGGTGTTAACGAACGCTGTGACGGCTGCGGCTCTTTCTGAGTTTGTAAGATCTATTGCAAAGCGTCTGCCCGCGAGAACAACAGTGGAAATCGCAGGCTCATTCACAACCATATCAATGCTTTCGTTAACAGTATGAAGGCATTCTTGGTTCTCCAATTTTAACCCTGAGCTGTGAAACGGGGCATTCGCGGCTGGCAGGCAGGAGTAACCACCTATGTTGAGCAGGTTATCCCCTCGCTTGGCTAGAATGGGCGCGAGCCCTGTGTACAGTGCCATCGCATGAGAATCTCCAAGAAGTGCGACATTTGGCCTTCCATCCGTGGCAAGACTGCAAAATCGAGACGGAATGTCAGGAAATCTGACTCGGCAGCGGTCATTCTCAAAACGACCAACCCATGAAAAATTCTCGTTGTTGCTAGTTAGGGTCTTCGGGCGCAGCCATTCACCCAAACCAGAAAATCCGACGCCCCCGGCAAGTGCGAGAATTAGCATCGCGGCGCATAGTGCATACGTGACTTTATTTTTCGCCAGTCGCCCAGCCGCAAGCGATTTTATGGGCTTTTCGATGTACTGATATGTCGCAAGAGCGAAAGTCACGCTAACTGCCACCGCGACCATGCGCGCCTCGACCGACGGAAGCCGCCCTTCAAAAATTCGAAGATAGACTAAGATCGGCCAGTGCCAGAGATACAGGGGATAGCTTATCAAGCCGATCGCGACAAACAGCTTCTGTGAAAGCAAAACCCCACCGACAAACGTATGGGGGCCTGCGGCAATAAGCAGCGCAGCACCTATCACCGGCGGCAGCGCAAACCATTTGGGGAGATCGCTGTCACCGCTAATGGAAAACATTGCTGAAATGATAAGACCTATGCCAACCAAAGCTGCCATTTCTCTTATCCAACCGTTTTCCGGCAGCGACCGAACGTTCACCGCTACCAGCGCGCCGACTAGGAGCTCCCATCCCCGTAGGTGGGGGAAAAAAAACGCACCCACAGGATCGGATTTCATTGCAACGACGTTCATCGAGAACGAAGCGATGCAAAGAACTGCTAGCATAATGCCGATCCGGCTTCCATGTCTCAACCTCACCACGATTAGGATAACGGCCGGTAAGACAATGTAAAACTGCTCTTCAACTGATAGTGACCAGAGATGAAGAAGTGGCTTTACCTCCGACGCCCGATCAAAATATCCCGCTTCTGAAACAAGAGCGAAATTTTGGACAAACAATGCGCTAGCCATGATATGACCAGAAAGTTCTTGGAACTCGCTTGAGAAAAGCACGAAGCTTCCGAATACAAGCGTCAAGGTCATTACCAACAATAGAGCTGGAAATATCCGTCGAATACGACGTCCGTAAAAATCCCAGGAGGAAAATGACCCGTCATGGACATCTGCAATCACAATCTGTGATATCAAATAGCCCGAGATAACAAAGAAGATATCGACACCGATGAAGCCTCCTGGAATAAGGTTTGGAAAGGCGTGATAGGCGACGACCGGCACAATGGCCAACGCGCGAAGGCCATCGATGTCGGCACGATACCTGTGTCGCGTGACACAAGCCTTCGCCTCTGACTCTATGAAGGATCTCGTTGGAGCGGCGTGCATGTCATCTCCTGTCATGAGACAGGGCCTTAACATGCCATCACTACCAGCAACAGAATTTGGAATACAATCTGTTGGG
Source organism: Hyphomicrobiales bacterium (assembly GCA_900470805.1). Taxonomy (GTDB): domain Bacteria; phylum Pseudomonadota; class Alphaproteobacteria; order Rhizobiales; family Rhizobiaceae; genus Rhizobium. The sequence goes on from UCCA01000017.1 coordinate 95,774, forward strand.
GACAAACATGTTTTCCGTACAAGTCACGAAACTGCAACAGCCGTGGCTCGCGGCCAGGCTCGGACAAATTTCCGCCGTCGCGCCCATTCTCTGGCAGGCCGCTCGACGGTGAGATATGTGAAGGCACTGATCGTAACTACCAGTCCGAGCATCAAAATGAGACCCGTATAATTTTGACCATCCATAAACACCTTTCGACGGGCGAAGTCGGAGACCCTTTCAAATAGCTCACCACCTCCTAACTTGTAAAAAGGCCATTGTAAACTCGAGCCACCAAGAAAGAATAAGCATGTGTACCATGTAAACAGAGTAAGATATGGTTCCCAGTGCCACCAAAGGTCGACATTTTAAAAATACGCTGACAACTCCCGCCTCTGCGGCAAAAGAGAGAACAACGACAGCAAAAACGATAGGTGCGGCAAGGGACAAAGGCTTGCTCACCGCGCTGGCAATGAATACTACGCACATCAAAATCAGGCCGAATTCAAGTGTAGAAGCCGCGAATCGGTATTTGCTGAGCGTTGTCGTTATTTTTGGATAACGCCGGTATGCCTCGTAGGTCAGCATGCCCGCAGAAAATCCGAAGAAACAGCGGACGAATCCCCAGGTGGCAGTCGCGTCGATGTCTCCAGCCTCATTGAATTGATAAAGGAATGTCGGCGCGACAATAACAACAGCCAGCGCTGCAATCCAGATTCGGCGGCCAAGGCATATTGCAGCAGCTGCAAACGCCACATAAGCTGCGAACTCGACGCTTATGCTCCAGCTTGGCTGGTTCCATGTTGGCGAGACAAACAGATTTAGGCTGTGGACCAGGAAAAACTGAGCCAAGATCGTATCCCAACTCTCATTTGGAGCTGGGAACCACGCTTCCGTGCGTGGGTAAACAATGACAATCTGCAGGAAGACGAAAGCTAACAGCACAGCAATATGAAGCGGATAAACACGACCGAGCCTGACCCAGAGAAATCGCAGCGCATCTTGGCGTCGAATGATCTTTCCAAAATAGGCTGAGCTAATAACGAACCCGCTCAGCACGAAGAAAAAGTCAACGAACAGGTACAATCCGTTGACAGTTTCAATGTTATTGAGACCAACAGTGTTTCTAAAATGAAACACGACAACTGCCACTGCTGCTAAGCCGCGCCAACTATCGAGTGCTATGTATCGACGCTCCGTCATATTCGTCGGATATCACATAAATGTATGGCTGAACAGGATGCGTCACTGTGCGACGAAAACGACCGCCTGAAGATCGAGAACAGCAGGATGAAGGTTGCCGATCAGCTTCCGAGCGTCGCTTGCGTGGCTGAAGAACCTTCCGCCGCCGAGCGTTCTTTCCGCGAGATCACAACTTAACGGAAAGGACGTAGACAAAGCCGTGGATCACCAACTCACCAACTCCCGCGAGCGTCAGACCGCATCGATCTTTTTCAGCCGCGCATTTTTGTCCTCGAGCTGCTTCAGCTTCTCCATCTCCTTCGGCAGCATGCCCGCGTATTTTTTCCTCCAGTTGAAATAGGTCGCCTAGCTGATCCCTGCCTTCCGGCAGATCTCACCGACCGTAACACCTTTATCACTTGCTTCAGAATGAACGCCTTCTGAGCGTCTGAAAACTGCGATTCATCGTCTTCCGTTTCTTTCCCAGCCAGGAAAATGCACCGGAAAACTCTAGCCAAAAATGGTCCAGTTTGAAGGGTTCAGATCAAATTCTATCGCCTTCCTATAAATGAAGACGCTGACTCGAAACGCTACATCGAGACTGGGGAGGGGCGCTGAGGCTAGCCGGCTGGGTGGTAACCGCCGTATATTCCGATGCCAATATAGAAGACAAACGCAACGATGCCCGCGCCGACCCAAAGCGAAGCACGCCCAAATCGCTGTTTCTGACGGTTTTCTGCGGGGCTATCGCCGGATGGAGCGAGAGCCGGATCGGAATCGGGGTCGCTCGACATTTCGATGTCCTTTTCTACTGTGTAGTCGTGAAACAGGAAGGGTTACGGCGCAAAATGTTCCTTGCTGTCCGAGACTTAGAGCAAACCTCGATCGACGCCTGAGGCGATGCTGAAACAGTGTCTAGCCACACCTTCATCTCGGTGCCGGTAGAAACTCGGCACTAGCGCCGTGCAATTTACCTAAAATTACTGGAGTGTTTTCGGAACCTCCCGATGCTTGGGTGTGTGTATGGTGCACGCTTTCGCGGGACCGCTGCGATCCGGTCTGCGGCCATTGTGATGCTGAACGTATGTTGCGGGACGCAAGGGTAGGCGACGTCCAAAGGCTAGGCCCTTATTGGTCGACCAGCGTCGATAGACCATGGCTTCGCGACCCCGGTGTTGGCAACGATCATCTCAAGATCGTCGGCTTCCCGCATGGACTGTGTGAGTGTCAGAGGGTCTGCGCGCGACAGCTCTGCAAGACAATGGTTGAAGAGGCGCACATAAGCGTCGCCAAGCGGATTCAGCACACCTTTGTCAGCGTGCAGGCGGCCGGACATGAGCATTTCGATGCATATCCCAGCCAGCGCAGTGAAGAGCGTGTCGCCGGCCGTCCAACCCTTCCGCTCGATCATCTTGACAGCAACGCTGTCCGCCATCGCGATCATTCGGGAGAATTCCGATAGCGTCGCTTGAACCGCTTTGACGTCTTCAGCTGAGGTGGCGAGGTACCGAGCCGAAAATTCGGTTATCTCATGTTGAAGCAGTTCTGATGCTGGAAGGTTTTTTTGAGACGCCGTGTGCGAGCGACCAAAGAGTTTGCTCCAAAATTCCATCGGAAAGTCGCCCTCTTTGTCAGCTACGCACCATAGCCTTCAGTTGCTCAGGGTCTTGAACACCCTGTTGCCAGAGCTTCGTCATTGCCAGACTTATTCGAAAAACGGCTACGCGATCGCGCTCGACACTGAGCTCTCGGCATACCGACTTCAACACGGCGCCGAAGACTGCAAAATCTGAGGTATGGGGTGGGTGGAACGTGCTTTTGCCGCTCATGCTGTCCGTCCGATCCTTTTTCAGGACGATCTACTACGATTCGCCCCGCTTAGCGCGTTCACCTGACAACAAAACACGGGTTGCTGAACGAGCGCGGGCGCTTGTCGCCAATTGTCACATCGCACGGCCGGTAGCGCAGCGTGTCAACGTCGTGGTATGGCATTGACGCCGCGCGCACACCGAAGAGACGCTAAACTTTAGGCGGCGGAAACAAACGTCACGGGCGCGCCTTGAAGTTGAACACATCTGATGCAGTTTCCCTGAGAACAAGATGCTCTGGGAGGGCGCGCGACGATGCAAATCGAGAAGATGTTTTCGGTCGATATCACCGGTGGACCGGCAGACGACACGGGCATCTTTACATGGGACATTGAGAAAAACATCGTCTTCGCAGATCGAGCGGTAGCGCGGCTGTTTGGTCTGAATCCGGACGAGACTGTCCGCGGCCTGCCGATCGAGGTCTATCTGGCCAGGGTCCACCCGGACGATCGGCCGGGGTTGGCGAAAGCGATTACCGAAACCATAGTCGCCGAACTCCCGCAGCAGGAAGGCTATCGTGTGCAGGGAATAGATGGACTCTACAGAGCGGTGGTGGCGTTTGGAAGGGCCTTTCGAAACCGTGATGGGGATGCGGTGCTATATTCTGGCGTCGTCGTTCCAGACCCCATCACGACGAGCGAGCGCCCAAACTGACACGGCAATCTGGATTTGTCTCAGCTGGCGAGCCGAGAAGGCGTCTCAGTTGTCCCGTCGAACATCTGCGTCAGCATCTCCAGCACCATATGAACACGCTCGGATTTCACGTAGTAATAGATTGCCTGTGCATCACGCCGGGTAGCAACGAGGTTACTCGCTCTCAGTTTCGCCAAGTGCTGAGACAGCGCCGATTGGCTGAGGCCGACGCGTTCAGCGAGCTTTCCGACGCCCATTTCTCCATCGGACAACACGGTCAAGACCTGCAATCGACTTGCATTTGCCATGACGTTGAGAAGGTTCGCTTTTTCGTCGAACGGGTTCATATGATATCCCAAAGAGGAGGACGAACGACGGCAGCGTTCTCTAATGAAACGTTTACGAATATTCCTGATTCGGTCAACTGCGCACGTGGCAAACCGGTTAGCGAGCAGTTGCCTTGTTGACTTCGGTAGCAAAATTGTCACGCATCGCTTCATACTTGGAGCCAGAACGATCCGTTTTTTACGGTCCAGGAAGCAGAGAACTCGAGGTCGAAAATCGTTTGTGCAGCCTTTATCTACAATCAGGAGGTACTCCTCGTCACGCGCGGCTCACCGGAAATGGTCGGCTGAACGGTGGGGCCTTGTGGGCGGACATGTGGATCGCGGTGAAGAGGTCGAGGATGCCCTCATTCGTGAATGCCAGTAAGAGGTTGGACTGACGCCGACTCGTTCACGCTACTGGCTGTCTGCGAGGCAGACGACAAATAAAGACCACTCCGTTTTACATCTATGTCGTATAAAAGTGATCAGGAGGTATCGGATCGCTCCTCGGAGATGTGCATTCCGACCTCGGATGGTTCAGGCTTCGCGAGTCGGACGACTTGACGTTGGCGCTGGATGGCTATCGGCCGATACTGCTAAAACTGCTGCAAGCGCCTATTCTCCAGGGCTACCGTTTGACAGCCGTTCCAAGATGGCCTTTCTCCGTGTAGGAGGGCGTCTGACACGGCAGTCTTCAACTTGGCGATTTCCAAGTGGTGTCCTATCCCGCGACTGAGGCTGTGTCCTTCAGCACAAGCGGCACCCTACGGAGTATCGCCTGTAGTTCAGGGTTCCAAGCAAGCTCGGTCGCCTGCTTGATCGTCGACCACTTCAGAGCGCGCCTTCCTTGCTCGGGGAAAACCTTCTCCATCGATTGGATGGGCATCAGATGGACGCGAACGCGACAAGGCAGCGGCTTTGTCGCCTTCGCATAATGGAAGACGCCAATCTCGGTGCTCTGGCATTCGCCGCGCGCGCCGGATTCCTCAAACGCCTCACGCGCGGCCGCCTGCCAGGATGTCTCGCCGTCCTCGATGCCGCCCTTGGGGATGCCCCAGCGGCCGTTTCTCAGGCTCCCGATCAACAGGACCTCAACACCCTTTTTGGTTCGCCGATAGCATATCGCCCCAGCCTGCTCGACATATTCCGGAAAAACATCCGCATCCCGAGCGACCTTAACGGGGAGAAGGCTGGCCAGACTCCGCATGAAGCCGCTCCTTCTGAATTTGGTTGAGATAAATTTCATTGGAGGTCAACGTTCTGAAAAAGTGCCCGGGCGGCACCTATCGCCAAAACCGTTTCGCTTCAAGGAAATCTTCCGCCGCGCCTTCGGCCTTATCCAGGAGCTTGTCCTTCGACGCCTTGTCGGACGGGGCCATGTCGGGCTCGATGCCGAGATTTTCAAACACCTGCGGTTTGGTGGCCATGTCGTTGAGGACGCCCAACTGATCCTGTAACGCTTCCATACCGGAGATGAACCGCTTGTAACGCCGCAGGGATTTCTTGCTATCAAACAGAGCCGCGAAGAACTCGGCAGCATAGCGCAGCCGTTTGGCATCCTTCCGCACCTGGTGGCGGTGCTCGTCGTCAGCCTTTGAGAGATCACTGCTGTGCTTCTTGATCTTCTTGCGGAGCCGGTCAAGTGAAGCTGCCGCGAACTCTGTCGACGATAGGGTGTCTGCCTCAGCCGGGCGATTGGACAGATACGGGCCGCATGCCAGCCATTCCTGCATATCGAGCATCAACGCGCGTGCTCGGGAGGACTGCAGAGCGGTCGTTGCGTCGAGGTAGGCACTGGTGCGCGCCTGCAGCAGGGTTGCCTCGAACGCAGCGCTACTGGGGTCGGCAAGCAACACGTCGATGTTGCGCGCTTCGCCCAACACCGATGCGAGCCATTTCAGTTCGTCTTGGAGTCGAGTGGCCTCCGTATCTCGGATGATCGGTTTGAAGAGCGAAAATGCCGAGCGCAGTCGGCGCAGCGCCACGCGCGTCTGGTGAAGCGCTGCGGCATTTTGCCGGGTCGCAAAGATGGTCTCGTTCAATCGAAAATGCCGCAGGCATGCATAGGCGATGGCCTGGAAGGCATTGATCGGGCTCATCTGGCGATCGAGTTCGACGGGTTCGGCCTTCACCGAAACCTGCACTGGCTCAAGCAACCGATAGCCACGCTCAGATTTGGCCATAACGCCGAAACTGAATGGCACGGTGGCTTCAATCTTGCGGGCGAGGATGAACAGGCCTTGGAGGCCGCCATCCTTGAGTTCGAGCTCGATCTCGCAAATTCGTGTCTGTCGATCGCCGATCTCAGCGACGCCGATATCAAGCACCACCTCTATTTTGGATTGAGCTTCGGTCAACGTCCACTTGTGACGCGTGACCCGAACATTAAACTGCGGGACCAGATGATCGACGATAGAGCCGAGTGCGCCCCGCAGCGGCGTCACGTGATCAATGACAGGCTCATCTTGCTCGACTGGGAATTCCCATTCGGATCGCGCAAAAAGACCGGCCGTGCTCGCCTTCGTGGCCTTGACGGTCTGCTTTCGAGCCTTGCCCTCCTTGCGGATGCGCAACGAGTAACCGGCGGCTTGCAACGCGTGATCTGGCGTGTCGAAGTAGATCGAATTCTGCTGGACGATCTGCGGTTCTCCGCCGAATAGATCAGACGCCAGCAAGGTATCGGCGGATTCTGATGAAAGCTCCAACTTCAATTCGGTCTCGTCAGCCACGCGATAACTCCATAATAATGCTCATGCAGTGCGATCCGGGGCGCTGCGAGGCCGTACATCGTCTGGTTCGAGAAAAGATCCGGGAGTAGTCATAGCGTCGTGCTGCCCATCTTCCTCGGCGATCGCAGCTCGTCGAATCGGAACCGCTGGCATTGCGACTGGCGGTATCCATGGCCCGGTGGTCAGCTTTATGCATGCGAGCAGAATCGTCAGAAATGGATGGCGTCATCGACTTCGACTATCCGCAAGTATTGACAAAATGGCCATGACGATCATTCAAGCCCCTGAAAGCGGATTTATCAAGTCCGTGACTCCTGTTCACATGCCGTATCCTTTCACATCAGGTTTTTTGTCAATCGTTCATCCAAATGGCATTGAATTTTTCATTGGCAAGGGGATCCCGGTCCGAGCCACTACTAATGTCCGGCCCGACTGTCGGGCCTATGCAACCTCCTATGTCGAACGGCCCGCAGTGCAAGGGGCTTCACAACCGATCTATTCACGTGAACGGCGCATTCATATGTTCGGCCGTTGCGTGCGGTACTTGATCGGTGGCCTCGATGAGATCCGCTGAACGAGGGGCGAAATCACATCCACGCATTTGAAGCGGGATTAAGAAATATAAATCTTCTCGCGGAGCAGGACGTGGCTGCGACCTAACCGTCGCTCGCGGCTACTTCAGAGCCGTATCGTATTCGCCGGCGGTCTGTGTCGAGGCCCAATGCCTTGCTCTGCGTAATCCCACTTTGATCAATAGTTGAGCTTGGGATACCAGTCCGTGCCGCGGCCAGCCGGCGTCATGTCCAGAATGTTCCAGAGGGGAGCGATATCGACGGCGCCTCGCGGGTCTTGCCCCGGATCGGCTGCCTCCGCCGGCATCTCGCCGTTGTAGAAAACGCGAATCGTATCACCGTCCTTGTTGTAGACGGTGAACGCCGGATATTCATATCCCTTGTCGTCGAGCAGTCCGAGGTCTCGGGCGTAGTCGTCGCCGACGGTCTGCACAAAATCGAGGTCGCGCCAGCCGCGCTCGATCGCAAACGCCCGCTGCCGCTCGACGGGGCTGCGGCCGAGGATCTTGAACGCGACCCGCTGCTTCACGTCGGCGCCATTGCCGTTCGCGCCGCCGAGGAAATTCGTGCACATCGGGCACGGCCGCTCGCGCTGCGGACCGAACATCCAGAAGTAAGTCACAAGAGTGTCGTGCTTTCCGAACAATTCGGCCAAGCCAACCTCGTTTCCGTTTTCGTCCTTGAAGCGATAGTCCTTCTCGACTACCGGGCCTGGAGGAAGCCGCATGCGTTGTTCGGCAAGCCTGGTGAGATGTCGCCGAACTTCGATCTCTTCCGCCAACAGGGCCGTCCTTGCCTCGGCGTATTCGGCGCTTTCGTTTTTAAATCTGCTGGCGCGTTTCGCGGCCAGTTCCGGTGCGGGTCTCAATTCGCTCATGTCGTCTTTCTCCCTTGCTCCGCTTCTCCACGTCACATGCCCTTAGACGTACGACAGCAGTCTGGTCCGACAAGGTCGTGCCGATATTTTAACTTTCTTTAGCGATTGCTTGTCATCTCGCTGTACCAGACCACGTGTTGTCTTCACCAGGTGACGATTGAGATCCGGCGCGCCTTCCGTCCACACACCGGGCCTCGCTCGTCGAACGCAATCTTCGCAAAATTGACGGCGTTGTGCGCCGCCCGAAACCGCTCTTGATCCCCGACCGCATCCGTCATGGGTGAGCAGCCATCAACGCGTCAGACGAGCACGCTCTACGTCGTTCGGGTGAGGGTTCGCTCTGCGCCACAATCAACCGCGAACGACGTTGTACCAGGCATCGGCAGTCCCGAGGAATGACTTCTCCTTGGTCTATCGTTGGGCGCCGACGTCGATCCCTCCATTCGCGGACGTCCGCAGGCGGCGAGCTGGTCGCGCCGAATACGAAGGCGAGCGCGGCGACGACCGCCATGGCGGCGATTGGTTGCTCCCTGATGCGCACTTTGATACCGCCCATGACACCCCGGACTTCCGCCTTTGCAAGCGACTTCGTGCCGGAGACGACATCTGATGCAGTCTTTGCGATGTCGGCGGCGTCTCTCCTGAGTGCGCGCATGTTGCTGTCTATAGGATCCGATCCTGCGAAAGCGTCACGGTCTCCACCGGTCAATGTTAGTGACACGTCGACCGCGTCTTCGGGGTGAGGCGATGCCGGACAGGTCGGGTGCTCGTCTGCCAATTTGTTGACTGCGGTGGGAAACGGGAAAAACCGTTGCGTTCACGATCCCTGTCACGTCCCGTTGACACGGCTCGCGCTTCGGGGGAGGCCGCGCGTAGGGAGGCAATGGCGGCAATGAATTAAGTTCCAAGATCGCGCCCGCCTTGCCAGACCAGCAACAGCCTCCATGTTCCTCGAAACAAAAACGATGGAGGACATAGTGGTGGAATGGCTCGGCGGTTTCGGTGTTCATACTGATATACTCAAGGATCTAGCAGTGTTGCTCGTTGCCTACGTCCTGGCGCTTCCGATCGCTTGGGATCGTGAACGGAACGAACGGAGTGCCGGCCTTCGCACCTTTCCGCTCGTCGCCATCGCTGCTTGCGGGTTTATCCAGGCGGCTGAGACGGTCACCCGCGAGAATGCAGAAGCAACGGCCCGCATCGTCGAGGGCCTGATCAACGGCGTCGGTTTCATAGGCGGCGGTGCAATCCTGGTCGGCAAGGCGAGCATTCGCGGCACCGCGACCGCCGCCAGCCTCTGGGCGACGGGCGCGATCGGCACCGCAGTCGGTCTCGGCGCTTACGAGACCGCGGTCGTTCTCTCCATCGTCACCTTCGCAACCTTACGGGTCATGACGAGCTTCAAGGTTGAAGGCAATGAAAGCTCGGCGGTTCTCACCGTTTCGGACGAGAGCAGCGAGCAAACCAGGCGGTGAACCGGAGGAGTGACCGAACTGCTCGTCCAGCCAGTCCGATGTCTGTCCCTTAAGGAATGAGCGATAGCCCATCTCGGCCGGCGGCGCCTCGCCGCAGCGAAAAGAAGCAGGGTCTTCGGACAACGGCGCGCGTCGAACATGAATTCGGCGTCGCTGGCCAAGTTATCGTTTTCTGCCTGCGGGATCAGGGTTGGGCGCTGTACGCGTTGCGCTCGCCAGCCAGGTGAAAGGTCAGGCAGTGGCGAGGAAATCGCGAAAACTCATCGACGTCGTGAGCCCAGAAATCGCGCTAGACGGCCTTACAGGTGAGCGAGGGTTTGCCGCGGGTGAACGCCTCAGCCTTTCTCCATGGTCGACGGGTCGAGCTTGCCGAGATTGCGAACGTCCTCGTTCGAAAAGCTAAACATCCGCTGGGGCTGCCGGCATCAGCACCATATGGAACAGGCCGCCGTGGGACGTCGACCGGTCCTAAGGGGCCGCTGCCTGGTAACGGCCAGGGAAGGTGGTCGAACTGTTTGGACGAAACAGCATGAAATAGCGGCGAAGACCAGGTGTCCTCGGTCTTGCGGCGAAACCGGTCCGCGTAGGATGTCGTCTTCGCCATCCGCCGATTGAAGTTCGGATGTCCATCTGTCCACCGCACCGGTCCGCGCTCACCCAGGCCAGTCTTCGCCACCTCAACAGCATCCGAGGAGCCTTAGCAGCGTCTCATCGCCGGCAGCATTCTTGACGGCCTGCCGGGCAGCCATCAGCTCCGTCACCAGGCGCGTGCGCTCGACTTCTGGTAGACGAGGATTCGTCTTTCGCCAGAGCCTCCCGCGCACGACGATGTAGCGGCCGTCTGGCGTCTCCAGGAATGGCCGCTCCTCTCTCACACGCCGCCCTCGGATCCCGCTGGGATTACCTTCCGCAGCCGGAAGAAATACCGACGATCGTCGCCGTTGACGACCATCATGCCGGCGACTTCGTTCTCCGCGACGCGCCCGAAGAAGTCGGCGACAGGCTGCCTGTCGTAGACCATGGCGGTGGTCTCGAGACCGTCGACCATGCGGAGCGTCAGCTTAGCCGTTGTCCCATGTGCGCGGGCAAGCCTTTGAACATGTGAAAAAAGCTTGCGGGCAAGGGATGTTCGCCCGAGTGGAGCGAGGCGAATTGCCAGCCTGATCGGAAACGCAGCCGGTTCGAGCGGCACCAAGCGGTCCGGCGTCCATTGAAAGAGCAGGGCGTCGGCCCTCAGATCGAGATGAAAGCGCTTGCCGAACCACTGAAGGTTTTCAAGCACGCCATCGAACGGATGGTCCGACGCAACGCCTTCTCCGCGCCACAGACCGACCATCTCCGCGGGAAGAACAGGCTCCAGCGTCTTGAACCATTTCCGTTGAGCCTCTTGCTGCTCTCCGATCACTGCCTTCTCGTGTTCCCTGGCGCCGTGCTGGTCGGCACTCAGCGGGTCGCCCCGAACATGAAGGAGAGAGCGGCCACGACCGCAACCGCTGCGATCGGACGCTCCCGGATCTCGGCTTTGATGCGCTGCACGAAGCCGCGGACTTCCGACTGTGCGAGCGACGTCGCTCCCGAAGCAATTTCGCTCGCCGTATCGCTTAGACGATCGACGTCCCGCTTGAGCGCCCGCACGCCGTCGCGACCGGCACCGACGCCGTCAGATGAATGGCGACCCTCCCCGGTTGATCGGAGTGCCTGGTCGACCAGTGAATAGTCCTCCTCTTCCCCAGGCTGCTGTCGCACGCGGTCGGCTTCGTCGCCGTCGATCCGGCCGGAGGGGACAGCGGTGGAGATGATGGAAACCGGATCGGAGGCTGGGAAGGTGTCTTCAAGTCCTGTGTCGAGATCGCCGTTGGAAGCGCGCTCGCGCTGCGACTCCTGCTCGATTTCCATGGACCTTACTGCTGGGGATTCTTTGGGGTCTGGCATGTTCGCTCTCCTGTGTGTGGAAGGAAGTCCGGCGTCGCGCCGAAGTTCCGTTCGTTTGCCTTGTCGCGGACGAAAAAAGACAGGAGATCGCTCTCCGGCCCGTTGACGCCAATCAGCCGACCTTGGACTTCAGCATATCGAGATGGTCGATGTGCTCCTTGATCTGGCCTCGCGCGAGTTTCGTCACGCTCAGATGTTCGCGGTTCTGGCCGACTGTCAGGTAGTCCTCCTGGATTGTCAGGAGCTTCTTATGGCCGTCGAGCTGCGCCGCGACATATGACGGGTCGAAGTCCTTTCCGGACGCCGACTTCAGCTTCTCGAGCGACGATTTGCCGTCGGCGTTGAGCATGGCTTCGACCTCGGCGTTGGTTGGCGGCTTCAGAGCGCCCTCGGCCTTGCCGTCCATCTCCATCGACTTGAGGATGTCGGCGATCGTCTCCTGTTCGGCGACCTCCCACTTGGCGAATTCTTTCACCATCGGGTCGGACGCTTTCTCGACGGCGACGCGGCTGGCCGCGAGCGACAGGGAGCCGACTTTCTTGGTGTCGTCGGCGTGCTTTTTTTCGGCGTCGCCCGGAGCGGCGGCCGTCTGGGCGAAAGCGGGCATGGACAGAAATGCCGGGACTGCGGCGGCGAACGCTGCGGATGTCAGAAGTGTGCGGCGGTTCATGAAGATCTCCTCGTTGGAACGCGACAGTGAACCTTGCTCTAGCCTCGAAGTTCCAAAGCCGCGCCGATAAGAACGGAACATCCTCGTTAAACCGGGGTTAGCCCCGCAGAAGGAGAACGCATCATGGCAACAAACACGCCGAAAGACGGTGCGCCAGGCACCACCGATCAGTCTCCCCGTTGGGAAGGGCCAGAGGAGAGCAGGCCACCGGGATACCTGCCGGCCAAGGATGACCCGGATCGCGCTGAAGACGCAAATGGCGAAAAGAATGCCGACCCGGAGACAAAAAAGGTGTCCGACGGCCTCAAGCAGAAAGGCGAATGAGATGTCAGACGTCGAGAAAGACGCCAAAGGCCAGTTCGCTAAGTCGGTTGGCGACAGAAAGGCGACGGGCGTCGCGAGTGCCAAGCCGACGGTCGTCACCGGATCGGAAGACGCGACGGTGCACAAGACGCCACCCGGCAAGAAGCCCGTTAAGGAATGGGATCTAAACTATGATCCAGCCGACACGAACGAAGGTGAGGCTCGATAGGGGAGCTGCGCTTGACTCCCAGAGCAGGCGAAGCCGTATGCGTAGCTTTGTACGAAGCTGGACGATAAGGTCACCTGGGGCACTGTATCCCTGTTGAGAATCGGCCAATGTCTGCGCAATAGACTGGAGCGGCGAAGAACTGCCCGTGGGGGCAAGCTCTTCGCCTGTCACCGGGAGCGTCTCAGAAACTTCCAAGCGACACCGGATGCTACCTCAACTTTCACATAGGACAAGCTCGTTTCGGTCGTCGGGCATGCTTAGAGCGAGTTGTTCGGGATAATAAAGTTGCCATCGAGATTGTCGATGTTCTGGCAGTTGAGCACCCGGCATGACTTGTTGTCTCGGGTCGGAATGCTCTTCCATTCGGCGTATTTGTTCGCGTCGCAGTAGCGGCTGTTTCGAACATACCTGTCGTAGAGCGGAAGGCCTCTAGGCGACGTCCATCGAAAGATCACGGCGCCTTGTTCGTGGACCGCCGCGCGGGCGCTGTCGCAGCTCATGGACTTCGGATTGAGACGTGAGATGGCATAGGACGGCAAAACTGCGGCCGTTGAGAATAGGAGTGCGAGAGCGATGACCTTCATGGCGGATTTCCTTTGTTTTCCAATTCAGACAACCTACGAGAAGGCCAGGTGTTCCAGATGGGGTGATAGGACGCCCCCACATCGGTTCCCTGAGTGTTGCCGGCTTCGTACCGGAGCGACGACCGTTGCGCTCCGACAGGAGAACGGAGGGGATCGCAACGGCCACGATTTTTCGATCGCTCTCAAGATACGACCAGTGCGCCCGAATAGTTTCAGCGGCAATGCGAGTAGGGCGCTCTTATAGCTCGAAATCCCTCGCGATCATGCCCAGCGACGGCACCTTGCGCTTTGCCGACATCAGCAAGTCGAGTTCTATCGCGGACGGCCCGAACCGCGCGAACAGATCGCGCGCCACCTCAGGCGTGAGATCGTGCTTCTGTTGAAACTCTTCAAGCGAGTATGGCGCGCCACGCTTCGGGCGGTTGCTGTTCGAGTTTTTATCGCTCATTTGGCTGCCTCCAAGATCAAGGGTTCTCGACGACCTTAGAAATGAGGTGCCTGTAAATTGGTTCCCCGATGCCCGAGGAAAGATCTTGATGCGTCCCGGGAGGATGGAACATCGAAGATCGGCAGAAGTTAAAGCCGTCGATTGCCGTCGTTCATCATACGGCGATTGGGCGAGGAGCCTTGCGGCCCCCAGGCTACGGGCTCTTCGCCGCTCACGCCCGCACGACGTCGGCTTGAATCTATCCACCTGCGGCTCATCGAGGCATTGGAAAACGGATCGGGCATCTGTTGTCGTCAGGCGCATCCTCGCAACTCCGAGCGGCATGTCGGCCCCCGAAGACCTGCAAGACAGTCCATGACGCTTGGCCCAAGCGGCACCGTCGCAGCTCGATTCAGACCACTCGCCCGGGACTAGACCTTGATCATCACTCCGCAGACGTCTTTCAGGTCGGACCGGGTACATGCTCTGAGGGCAGTCGTCTTTTTTAACGACCGCTTCTCCAACCGGCAACGCCAGACAGCCCGTAATTTGCGCAGAACCTTGCGCGCCATACAAGATTGCGATCAATCCTGTGGATTTGGTGCTTCGCGCCTGTCAGACCGAACGTCTGCCCTATGTGTCACCTTCTTGGGCCGCTATCATCTGTTGGTCCACGGATGAGCCAATGCCGAGCAAAAAGCAGACCGCCGATATTCCAAAGAAGCGTTCGTCCCTGTTGGCGCAACTCGCCAATGAACCTGAGAAGCTATTTTCTGGTGCGTTTCGGCAGCAATATGGCGCGGTCTGTTTTCGCTATGTCGGGGAGACACCGAAGATAGAGGTTCTTGTTATCTCGTCCCGAGACACTGGTCGATGGATTGTGCCCAAAGGCTGGCCGATGAAAAAGAAGAAACCCCACGAGGCCGCCGCGATCGAGGCGTGGGAAGAGGCCGGGGTCAGGGGCACCGTGCGGAAAACAGCCGTCGGTCGCTACACCTACCTGAAGTTTCTCGATGACGGCGACGTTATCCCCACGATCGTTGATCTCTTCCAAATCGAGGTCACCGTCCAGAAGGAGGAGTTCAAGGAGAAGGGGCAGCGCATCATCGCTTGGGTTGAACCGGATGAAGCCGCACGGCGCGTACGCGAGTTGGAGCTGAAATCATTGCTGGTCGATTTCAGACCGAAAGGCAAACGCCGAGGTGCCTGAGCAGGCTCAACATCCCGTCGCCACGGTTCCGGGCTGGTCCGTGCGCGCCGGGTCTCGGTTCGAAAGTACCCCAAGCCTGTAGCTTTGCGCCAGTGCGACAAACGCGGCGGGCTGCTGTCAGAATGCAAACCGGTATGAGAGATCTTATTCCGTGTGTTCAGCGAGCCGACATCGAAATCCTGCCCCCGGAGCGTGACGAACCAGACGGCGGACAGATGCACGTCTGCGCTTGTTATGTCGCCCGGCCACACTGAATGAGGACTGTTGCGGCTCGCGTTACGAAGAGCGAACTATGTGACGAAGAGGGAGAAGAAAGCTAAGTGCGCGATCGAAGTCACATTGCCACGGCCCACCCGATTTGAGCAAAGTTCGGGCCAGTGATCAGACTATTCAGGTTTGGCCGGTCTCCCTCTGACGCTCGCGCTCCTCAGCAGCTTCAGCGTCCTTAGACAAAAGCAATTCCTTGATAGGTGCAGTCTTTGCAGGCGCAAGTCGTGGCGGGCTTACCCCCTCGCATCAAGCGGGAGTGTGAATGACATCAAACGCAGAACTCCAGGCTCTGATCAAAAGAAAATATAGTGCTAGTTAAACACATGCCATTCGCTGGATTCGGGCGTATTCAGTGTAATATTTCTCCCAAGCGCCCCCGAATGGAAACTACTCGTTTGGTTATATTACAGCCATTTGTAGTATGTGGACATATACTTGTTTCCATTATATGACAAGTTCCTGAAGTGGGGAGCTTCTATGGTGTCT
>UCCA01000035.1 GCA_900470805.1 Hyphomicrobiales bacterium
CCGATGATCTCGGCGCGGTAGGCGTCCGGCTGTTCGAAGAACAGTTCGGTCGACGGAACCGAGACGACGCGGACGGAAACGCCCTTGCCTTCGAGAACCGCACGGGCGGCAACCGCCAGTTCGACTTCGGAGCCCGAAGCGAAGATCGTCACCTTGGCGTCGGCATTGCCGGCCAGCGTATAGGCGCCCTGTTCGCACAGGTTCTTCTCGCTGTACTCGGTACGGGCCGGCGTCAGATTCTGGCGGGTCAGAGCGAGACCCGACGGACGATCCTTGGTCTTGATGGCGATCTGCCAGCACTCGGCTGTCTCGGTCGCATCGGCCGGGCGGAACATCATCAGGTTCGGGATGGCGCGCAGGCTTGCCATCTGCTCGACCGGCTGGTGGGTCGGGCCGTCTTCGCCGACGCCGATCGAGTCATGCGTCAGAACGTGGATGACGCGGATGCCCATCAGCGAGGCGAGGCGGATCGGCGGACGGCAATAGTCCGAGAAGATCATGAAGCCGCCGCCGTAAGGGATCAGGCCGCCGTGCAGCGCAACGCCGTTCATGGCAGACGCCATGCCGTGCTCGCGGATACCCCAGTGCATGTAACGGCCGGCGAAATCCGTCGGCGTGATCGAATGCATCTGGCTGGTCTTGGTGTTGTTCGACGGCGTCAGGTCGGCGGAGCCGCCCAGCGTTTCCGGCAGGAAGCCGTTGATGACTTCGAGCGCGTCTTCCGATGCCTTGCGGGTGGCGACCGTCGGCTTGGTCTCGGCAAGCTTCTTCTTGTAGTCGCTGATGGCGGCGTCGAAACCGGCAGGCAGGTCACCGGCGAAGCGGCGGTTGAACTCGTCCTTGGCGGCAGCCTTGGCAAGCCCGGCTTCCCAGGCCTTGACGACGTTGTCGGAGCGAGTGCCGGCTGCGCGCCATGCGTCGAGAACGTCGGACGGGATCACGAAGGGTTCGTATTCCCAGTTCAGCGCCTTGCGTGTTGCTGCAATTTCCTCGGCGCCGAGCGGCGAACCGTGAACCTTGTGGCTGCCCTGCTTGTTCGGCGCGCCGAAGCCGATCACCGTCTTGCAGGCGATGAAGGTCGGGCGGTCGGACTTGTGGGCTTCCTCGATGGCAGCGGCGATCGCCGCCTGGTCGTGGCCGTCGACTTCGATCGTGTTCCAGTGCACGGCCTTGAAGCGCATGATCTGGTCGGTCGAATCCGAGAGCGATACGGCGCCGTCGATGGTGATCGAGTTGTTGTCCCAGAAGAGAACCAGCTTGTTCAGCTTCAGGTGGCCGGCAAGCGCGATCGCCTCATGGCTGATGCCTTCCATCAGGCAGCCGTCGCCGCAGATGGCGTAGGTGTAGTGGTCCTGCAGCTCGGAGCCGAACTCGTCACGCAGCTTGCGTTCGGCGATCGCCATGCCGACGGCATTGGCAATGCCCTGGCCGAGCGGGCCGGTGGTGGTTTCGATGCCGGTGGCATGGCCGTATTCCGGGTGGCCGGCGGTCTTGGAGCCGAGCTGGCGGAACTGCTTCAGGTCCTCGACCGACATGTCGGGGTAGCCGGTTAGGTACAGCAGCGAGTAGAGCAGCATCGAGCCGTGGCCGGCCGACAGCACGAAGCGGTCGCGGTCCGGCCAATGCGGCTTCGTCGGGTCGAACTTCAGATACTTGGAGAACAGGACGGTGGCGACGTCGGCCATACCCATCGGCATGCCCGGATGGCCGGAATTCGCCTTCTCGACTGCATCCATTGCGAGGAAACGGATCGCATTTGCCATCCGGTCGTGTTGTTCAGGAGAAATCATCGCTATTCCGCTTGTTCCGGGTGTCGGGGGATGGCCTCAAGCCTGCGGAGACCATCAATGAGAGCGGGTGCACAAATAGCAGTTGGGGCGGCCAAGTCAACAAATCGAAGCCCTAATAGAGGTCGGCAAATGTCGATTTTTGACATTTGACCAATGATTTTAACAAAAGTTGACAGCCGTGTGACGATCGTGTGGCAGGCGCATTGATTTCGGTCATCCACAGATAAGGCTACCTGCCGCCCCGTGGCCTTTATTGACGGGTCGTTGGCGAGCTGCCTATCCTCGCCGAAACATCGCGTCGGCTGTCATTGCCGATTCGCGGGTCTTGGCGGGGAACCGGAAGAGACATGACATCCACTGGAAACAGCATCGACGCGGCGCTCGCCGAGCTCAGGCAGGCGATATCGGGTCTCGACAACGCCGTCGACGCGCGGCTCGACCGCCAGCGTGAGACCGGCGAGATCGAGGGCGAGGTGCGGCGCGTGCACGCGGATCGCTCGAAGCTGGCGCAGGAACTCGACCAGGCGGAGTTCCGCGCGAACCGGCTGGAAGAGGTCAACCGCGAAGTCTCGCGGCGGCTGGTGACGGCGATGGAGACGATCCGCGCGGTTCTCGACCGCTGATCAAGGAAGTGACGACATGGCGCAGGTAACGGTAACGATCGACGGCAAGGCCTATCGCATGGCCTGCGAGGAGGGGCAGGAAGATCACCTGACCGATCTCGCCACCCGTTTCGACCGCTATGTCGGCCATCTCAAGGGCCAGTTCGGCGAAATCGGCGATCTCAGGATCACCGTCATGGCCGGAATCATGATCATGGACGAGATCTCGGAGCTGACACGTCGTGTCGCCAGTCTCGAAGGCGAGCTTCAAAGTCTGCGCAGCAACCGCGATACGGTGCTGGAAGCGACGAGCCGGACGGAAGAGAGCATCGCGGCGGCGATCGTGGAGGTCAGCAGCCAGCTGCGCGGCATTACCGACAAGCTGAACGGCCGGACGCCTGCGCCGCTGAACTGATCGACTTCAATTAAATCGCCGACCAGCGCGCCAGCCTCTGGCGCCCGTCATCGATCAGCCTTATATACCTGACTGCGATCTGCGCCTCTCGACAGGAACCACAATCCCTGGGGCCATACTCGATCCAAAGGGAGCTGTCCCTGGCCAGGCCCGTGGGCTTGGACATATGGCGCCCACCTACGTTTGTAGGCACCCAGGATCGTAAACATCCATCGGTTGCCGTGGATCGCACTATCTAATTGATTTTATTGAGCCTGGACTCGCAGTGTCACACCGTGTGCAACACCGGTGTGACAAACCTGAGGGTAGGTCTGTGGTCGCTCAATATCGTCTTCATCAGCGCAAAAATGGCTTCTTCTATCACCGCGTGAAAGTGCCGGTTGATATCCGTACACCCTACGGTAAGGAAATTGAGCAAGTGTCGCTCGGCACTCGCTGCCCCAGGGAAGCGGTGAGGCGGCTTCCTGCCGTCATTGTCGAAATGGACCGAGAGTTCGCCCGGTGTAGGGATGAGCTTGCCACTCAGATGGGGGCGATGAACATGGATGGTGTGACGGAGAAGGTGCCCGTGGTGCCGCGTGTCGACATCAAACGTGTTGCCGCGATGTACGCCAAGGAGGTCGAGGCTCAAGAGGTCGAGATTCGAACCGCAGCGTTCAAAGCGGCAAAAGACGACTTGCGCGCCTTCATCCAGGGCGAGAACATTCCAGCCGAACACGACGAGTATATGGCCTACCTTGAGCAGGAAGGTGACCCGCATCCCATACTTGGCTTCGCCAATCGGCTCCGTTTGCAGAAGCGTATAGCCATTGTCCGGCGTTCTCGCTCCATTGGAGACTTCGAGGCTTATGATATTGCGGTTGATCGCCTTGCACCGTCAGTCGCCGCCCTTGAGCGTCCTGGTCTTATCAAAGCTATGCTTGACGCCGAGCTGAAGGTTCTAGAGGCATGGAAAGAGGAGCCGGAATTGGTTCCACATCCTAAACCTAGCAGGCGGACTATTGCTCCACCTGAGCCGCTGCAGCTCGCTACGTCCGCGAAGTCAATCGAACTCGTTGCCGACCTTCCTTTGATGTCTGCTGCTGCCTGCGAGTGCTTTGCAGATGTTGGAAAGGAAAAGAAGTGGAGTGCGAAGACGGAGGCGGCGAGACATACGCAGATTAAACAGTTCCTAGAAATCTGCGGGGACAAGCCCCTCAATCAATACACGCAAGACGATATTCGAGAGCTGAAGAACACGCTTCGCGCCCTCCCGCCCCAGTCTCATGGAAAAAAGCAATTTAGGGGAATGACCAAGCTTCAGATTGCCGCAACGGCACGTGAGCTTGGCATGGAAGGCTTGTCGACTGAAAGCGTTCGGCAGATCATGACAGCGGTGAGCATGGTATTCGGATGGACGAGGACCGAGCGCCGTTCCAGTCTCGTGAACATCGTACAGCCAATGATCCCTTTGCCATCTACTGGAGGCAACAAAAGGGACAAGCGACATGGCTTTACGTCCGGCGAACTACAGAAGCTTTTTGCGGCGCCCGTATTTTCAGGGGTGAAAAGCGAAGCTGATTGGTTCCAAGCCGGAAATGTCACGATGCATCACACCGGGCGCTTCTGGGTGCCGTTGCTCGCGCTGCATGCGGGCGCTCGCTTGATGGAAGCTGTTCAGCTCGTTCGCGAGGACGTCGGGTGCGAGAGCGGCATATGGTTCATCGACATCAACGAAGACGATGAAAATGAGACCGGGAAGAGGGTGAAGAACGAGTCCTCCATCCGCCGTATACCTCTTCACCCGGAGCTGGCTCGATTGGGTTTTGTCGACTTCGTCAAAACGATACCAGCTGGATCGCGCTTGTTCCCGGACATTGCTATTGGGCCAGACACGCAGCGCCACCGT
Source organism: Hyphomicrobiales bacterium (assembly GCA_900470805.1). GTDB lineage: Bacteria > Pseudomonadota > Alphaproteobacteria > Rhizobiales > Rhizobiaceae > Rhizobium. The sequence continues at coordinate 4,696 of UCCA01000035.1, forward strand.
CATGCATCCAAGATGTTCAATAAGCTTCTCACCTCGACAGGGATTAAGGGGCCGAAGAAGGTTTGGCACAGTCTCAGGCATTCATTTGAACAAGCATGCCGCGATAGTCGGGTTGATTCTGCTGTGATGGATCAGCTTCAGGGCCATTCCCAGAAGGGCATGCGCGGAAATTACGGCGAAGGTTACAAGTTGCCGGAGCTAAACGATGGCATTCAGTCGGTTCGATACGATGGGCTTGACCTGTCGCATATCCGGGCGTTCAGCTCGATCAATGAATAACAGAACAAGCTGACGGCACGCCTAGAGCAAAATGAAGTTTTACTTCATTGGCGCATATCTATGCTGCGGAGCCGTTCGTTTTTGTGGTGGATATCAAGCCGCATTTCGGATTCTAGAACGCCTGGCAGTGCTAAAGGGCTGTGCTAGATGCCGGTGCGTTGAAAAAATCACTTAAATACAGTGAATTTGGAGAAAAATTTAACGATTTCTGTCGGTCTCGACTTGATTCCGCATGAGGGGCGTTCCCATATCGCTCTTATGTTCATGGTTGCCATGGCGTCGGACGTGAAGCTGGACCTGTCCATGCTGATCACGCGCCACGGAGACCACGCCAAGGTGGCAGTTGCTGCCGAGGTGTCTGTAGTCGCGGCTCAGCCGTGCGCAGTGGATGTGTCGTACCTGACCGTTGGTTTGGAAGCTGTGAATACGCCGTCTACGGACGGTCCCCAAGCAGCAGATAGCCATTTTAAGCGGCGGGCGCGGCCGGGGCCGGAATCGCTTGACATTGCCAAAAACCTGCTAAGGTGGAGGGTGAAGAAGTGCGTGAACTTGCCTCGAAAAACCGGCTCTTCGGAGCTGGCTTACCGGCCTGCGCGGAGTCGTGTTGGTCGCAGCGTTCATGGTTGCCATGGCGTCGGACGTGAAGCTGGACCTGTCCATGCTGATCACGCGCCACGGAGACCACGCCAAGGTGGCAGTTGCTGCCGAGGTGTCTGTAGTCGCGGCTCAGCCGTGCGCAGTGGATGGGTGCCTGTCAACGGTCGGGAAGGTATGTACGGGGACCCGAGCGGAGAAAATATGGCATCGCTTATACAGGACGTCCGTTCAGAACAGAACGTTTTTTCAGCCTGGCGCCACGTGAAGAAGAGCGCATTGGCATCGCAGAACGGCGACATTCGTGGTGCCGCATCCGAGTTCGAGCATTCGCACCAAAGGCATATTCGCCGCATCATAACGCAACTCCGAGAAGGCCGTTTTCATTTCGACCCAGTCACTGGCGTTCTGAAAGATGCAAAGAAGCGGATCGCGATTGGCAAAGATCCCAGGCCTATTGCAATCGCGACCCTCAAAAATAGGGTTGTTCAGCGCGCGATCCTGCAGGTTCTTCAGCCAAGGATAGCGGTCGACCCAAAAGATGCAAACACAAGATATGAGGTCCAGCGAGACGACCGACTTGGGAAAATAAATGATGTCAATCGATCGAAGTTTGGTGTCGGTGGGCTGATGTATCCGTATGGAGGGGTTGAGCCTGCCATTTCCATTATTCGCGGCTCGATCGATGCCGGCTCCAAATACTTCTACCAGTCGGACATAAAAGCGTTCTTCACTAAAATTCCAACAAAAAAAGTTGTCGATTTTGTTCGTAGCCAAACGAAGGATGACGCGCTCTCGGACCTCTTTGAACACGCCTTAGCAGTGCACCTCAGCAACGAAGAGGAGCTTCAGGTTACGCCTCACTCTTTCCTAAGGGCGGAATAGGCGTGGCTCAAGGTTCATCTCTTTCTGCATTTGCGGGCAACGTGTTGCTTTATGATTTGGATCATCAGTTAAATGCAATGGGCGTGACAGCTGTCCGTTATGTGGACGATATCTTGATGGTGGCTACTGATGAGAAGTTGTTAGATGCCGCAATACAGCACGCTAGCGACACGCACTCATTTGGCTTTGGACTGTATGCGCCGGTAGCTGGCAGCGAAAAGGCCGCGAGAGGTGAATGTAGCAATTCAATCAATTTTCTTGGATGCACCGTTCAACCTAAACGGTGTGTTCCAAGTTCTGCGTCGATTAACCGACTCAAGGGCGATGTCACAAAATCGCTGTCCGCATCCAAGACGGCTATCCAAAGCTTTCTCAAGAAGAGCAATGTCTTTCATGCGAAGTCTTCGAAGGCGGCAACCTTGGATATCATCGGCAAACGAATTTATGGATGGCAAAAGGCTTTCGCGTTTTGCACCGATGTTCAGCCATTCGAGCAGTTGGATAGCTTTATCGCGAAACAGGTTGGTGATTACGACGCCTATGTGATGCGGAGCCTGAACGGCGCGACCGCTTTAGCTCGCATGCAGGTCCTTGGGGTGCCATCAACTACTGAAATGTTTTTGACCGATAGACGAAGAAAACCCAGATAGATATCGCCCTAATGTTGGTTTCCGGTCGATTATTGAGAAAACTTACTGGATGAGCCTGGATCAAATTGACCAAGTTATGATGCGGCGTACGAAGTCAGCGCGAATAGCCTGGTGGAATACCCATTTGACACCGCCCAAAGGTAAGACGCTTCCGGCTTCTGAACATAGTCTGGTGCTTGAAGTACTTACACTTCTGCTGACGGGAAGCGATATCGTTTTCCTTGGAGAGGTGTCTTCGAGTGATCTTGACTGGATCGCCGGGCAACTTCAGGGAACTTCATTCGTTGTGAAAGACATGACGCGGGGGGCGAACTCTCGAAAATTCAACCTTGGAGTAATTTTCAACGAGGACATCGCAACGTTCATCGGCAACGAATTTTACATCGCCCGCATTGGGGGAGATAACTACAAGATTGCCTGCCGGATGGACTTTGTATTTCACGGCGAAGACTATTTTTCTTTTCTCGTCTCGCATTGGCCAAGCCGTCTTTTGAAGCGCGATGACGCCGAGATTCGCGGTCACTACGGAGCCGCCTTGCGAAAAGAGGTCGAGAGTTTACAGGCGGAAGGTTTTCAGTATGTGATCGTCTTAGGCGACTTCAACGACGAACCATTCAATCATTCGATGACTACATACTTGCGCGGATGCCGTGACGCGACCTTTGTTATGAACAACCCCGACCTGTTATATAATCCTTTCTGGAAGGAGATCGCCTGTCCAAGGGGCTACGTGAGGTTACCTGCTGTAAACGGCCCAACCGGCACATATTTTTATAACAGTGACAACCTTCACAGATGGCGGGTTTTCGATCAAATGCTATTCTGTTCAGCGTTTGTCGGGAAAAGTGAATGGCACCTAAAAGACGACAAGACAGGAGTTTTCCGTCACGCTCGTCTCGTAAGGGCCGTGGAAAGTTCGGCATGCAAGCTCGATCACCTACCGATCGTCGCGGAGCTAAACAAGGAATTTGTCGATGGTTGATTTCAAGGCGCAGTTGGCAAAGGGTTATTCTGCCCACCAAAAGGCGTCGGCTGCCAAAGAGGAAGTCTCTGATGTTCTCGGGGAGCTATCGCAACAGGTTGAGGATTTCACCTCCGGTAGAGTTGGCGTCACACTCAAGCGCGAGATCGCATCCTTGATGGCTGAAGCGTTAGGGGGACTTGCAAGCGTCACGAGTGGTCTCCCGGCAAATCTTCCCTTGAAAACGCAATATAATCTTGTCGCCTTTGATAAAAGTAGAGGGATGGGGAGTGCGGAGCGCCTGGCCTCGTGGATGCAAGCCAATACTGGCTATCCATGTACCTTGCGTTTCGAAGACACTAAGCACGAGGCCTATGACCGCAAATCATTAGAAGCGATCTTGGGGCAGTTGTTAGCCTCTCCTGAAACCGGCAGAACCATTTCCTTGATGGCTGCGAAGGCGCCGAAAGCTATCGATGACGGTGGCGGGGATAGCGCGCAGTAGTTAACCCATCCCCGCTTGTCGCCTTGCATCCGAGCTATAGCGCGGCGCACGCTGCCGTTCAGGTTCCTTGATCTCGACTGGGCGCAGGATGCGGTAGATTTCATGGATGCGAGCCAGCGACACGGTCAGGACACCAAAAGCCTCCCTGTTGGCGGCTTTTGCCGTTTGGGCGACTGTCGGCGACAGGCTACGGCGCCGTAGAAGTTCCCCAGCGGTTGTGAAGCGCAAATATGCGTTTCGGGCGACGATGTGCTGTTCCTCAAGTTCAGCTTCCAGTTCAATCGTCATTTCAAAGCTCCCAGTTGAGCCAGTAGGGCTGCTGTGGACTGGTCATTCTCTGCAAGGTCGCCGGGATTGAAGGTGATCGACAACAGATCCACGATTTTGCCGACAACGACCACAGCCGTCTTCGCATCGGCGGCGGCTTTCGCCTGGGCAAGAGCGGTCAGGAGGCTGTCGATTAGATAGTTCCGGGCGAAACCCAGATCTGCGAGGTCTTCCGCTCGTACTGGGTTCCCCTCGTGCTGCGATAACAGGTTTTCACGCTGTGATTTAAAGGTGTCGATAGCGGCGGCGACATCAGGGCGGTTTTCAAGTCTGTAGCCGTTTACTGTCGCGCCTGCATACCCGGCAGCGCGATATGCCTTTTCGACAGGTAGGCCCTGGGCGCGATGTTTCGCGAAGGCAAGTTGACGGGTCAGAAGTCCGCGTGTGGTCATGTTTCGATCCTTATTGGTCGTGTTTTTGTATGGATCGACAGGCGAAATGCTCGACTATGATCTATTCATCATTCTATATGAAAAGCGGTAAGTCATCAATTATTTTGATTTATGGCTCAATAGCGTCAACCGGATTGATGCCTGTGACAGCTACCGGGCGATGGCGCGACCCCCAGGGGGTACGCGGGGTTTGGGTCCCCGGCGCCTATAAATTTTGAAGGCGGGGTGGGTTAGATTCCCGTCCCCACCTTCAGCAGCAAGTAAGCGAAAAACAGAAACATCACAGTTTCAGCCAGTTTGATGATGAAGCCGCTCATGCCGAGACCTCCTTCTTCTCGGCCCGCTTTGCGAGACGGGAGAGTGTCGACCTGGAGCAGCCGGTTGCCTGCACTATGCTATTCCAAGACTGTCCGCTGGCAAGCATCTTCACAATGGCAGCATTGCGGTCTGCATCTTCACGGCGCCCCTTGTAAGCACCCTCTGACTTGGCCTTGGCAATGCCCTGGGACTGGCGACGGCGACGGTCGTCATAATCTTTGCGGGCGATAGCGGCCAGCATGTCGAGCAGCATTCCGTTGACGGCATCAAGAATACGGCTGTGGATGTCGTCTTTGTCGGCGGTGGCGAGCATCCAGGACGTCGGCAGATCGAGCGCGACCACCTTTACATGCTTTGCCTTGATCTCCGCCTTGAGGGCTTCCCAGTCGGCAGTATTCAAGCGGGACAGCCGGTCAACCTGTTCGACCAGAAGGATGTCACCAGGCTTGCAGTCCTTGAGCAACCGGAAAAGCTCTGGGCGCTTCAGGGAGGCGCCGGACTCATTCTCTACATAGGATGCTGCGATTGTCAGTCCGCGCTCATCAGCGAACTGCTGTAAATCATTGCTGGCGCGGTTGGCATCCTGATCCCTGGTGGACGCTCTCAGATAGGCTCGAACGAACATGAAAACTCCATACGGTTCGTTTTACATGGTTCGATATTAATGGTTCTGCATAAGTAGTCAATGGATATATATCGAACCAATCAAATTATAGTTCGGCTGATGTATACCCATCTCGAACCAGCATCTTGGCCTAGTTGACGGGGGCCGTCCCGAAATCGCTGAAGGATAGGGTTGGCGAGCGGACGTGCTTGCGCTCACTGGGGGGGCGGTACAGCTCCACCGAAAACGGCAGCCCCTTTACAAAAAAAGCGGACCCGGCTTTATCAATTTTTCAGCAAGGCATTGGCGCAGTGCGAAAAGCCGCCTTGCGGTAAATCAAAATCGGCTTCCGGTAATTCGAAATCGAGCGCGAGCCGTCTCAAATTTTCAGCATAGGTTTTCGCTGCAAAAAATCCGCGTTCCGTAGTCGGGTTGAGAGCATCTAGCGAAGGTAGCCAGCAATCACGAAAACAGCGATGATGGCGGAAAGGGCGGCCCACGCCCGCCAAGACATGGGACCTGAGGTGTAGTCGTTGCCCGCCCCTGGTGATTTGTCCCATCCGCTGATCATGGCGACATCTTGTTCCTACCAGGGAACTCACCCTACAACTTCCAAGATGAAAATGGAGGGGAGTCGGCTGTGCCTGGCGAAGAAACGGTAAGGGAATGGACGGACGCCGAACTGATGGCTTGCGTGGTCGCCTATCGCGAAATGCAAGTTGCAAAAGTCGCCGGGGAACCGGTGAACAAGACGGCAAAACGCAACCAGGTTCTGGCGACAGCGCTGACGTCGAGATCGGCGGGGTCATATGAGTTTCGGATGTCAAACATCAGCGCCGTGGTCGATGAACTGGGCCTCCCTATACTGTCCGGTTACCAACCGCGCCGTAACGTAGGCGCGAAGGTCACGGCGAAGCTGCTTCCGATGATCAATTCCGTATGGCAGCGTCAGCAATCGTCGGAAACCCCGACTGCCGACCCGGAAGCTCTCCAGACTCGCGTGAGGTCGGCGCGATCCAAGATCAAAGCGAATGCGGCAATGCCCCCGCCGGTCAATCCGGTAAGCGGCAGCAAGATCGAGGCGACCACGAGGAGGTTTGTTCGTGATCCTAACGTTATCGCGTGGGTTCTGGTCACGGCTGCAGGACGTTGTGAGGCCTGCGACGACCCTGCACCATTTGTGCGGGAGGACGGCGAGCCATATCTTGAGGTTCATCACGTTCGCCCGCTTGGCGAGGGTGGGCCAGACAGCGCGGACAATGCGGTTGGGATTTGCCCGACCTGTCATCGCCGATTTCATCATGGCGCGGATAGAGAAAGGTATCGCAGAGAAACTATTAAGAGAGTGAACCGGCTTCGCAATTATCCCGCGACGAATTCCAGCGGCGTGCTGTCGTCCAAATGAAGGCAGCAGGACACGTCTCCCGGAGCTGCCCCCCCCTCGCTCCGCACCTCACACCCTATTGTGGCGGAGGTTGAAAATAGGTGTAAGTAGAGGTGGAAATCGATCTTACGCTCTAATTTTTTTCTTTAAATTCAGTTGGTTATATGTAAGTTATATAGAGATAGTAGGTATAATAGGTACTACTCTATATATAAGAGAGAAAAAACAGATCGGTAGATTCGCATAAGCTGCATGAGCACTTAATGCGCATGGAAAAATACTCCCGTATGTGCGGGGTAGGTACCTACGCACCTACAACCCCCACCGGCAATACTCATAAGCTTTTGATTTTCAATGATTAAATCGATATGCAGGCGGCGATTTTACCCCTACACTCAAACCTACAGACCCACTTTTTGTCGAACTAACCCTACTTAGGCGGAATTAGGGCGATTTACCGGCCTGGAACGAGGCATATTCATGCCACCTGGCACACATAGTCATTTGGTTTGTGAAATACAAGACCCGCCGATGAGTAGATGCACCGCTCACGTTTGATTGTGATCTAGCGCTTGACGCTGTCAATCTCCAGCCCGTCGCGCTGTGCGCACCGGTTTCGATCCAACAGTGCTCGATCTACCCTCCTGAATTATTGCGAGAATAAATATTTAGATCGAAAAAGCATAAACTCGATCAACTTATGACTTGAATTCCATTAATATCCTAATAATCCGTAATATTTGAGATAAAAGTCGTATTTATATAGAGTTATTCAATTTTGAGCCACTTCGTGAAAAAATTGAACTAACATGTATTGGTGATATACTCACAAATAATCACTATAGGAGACCATTATGGCCAGGAAATGCCAGGCGGAGCGTGTGACAAACTTCTCGATCACAGCGACGCCTACCGAGAAAGCAAATATCGAAGCGGCGGCGCGCGCCGCTGGGTTGCCTCGTGCGACGTATATTCGTCGCGCGTTGACCGAGTTCATCACCTGCAAGACGCGCCAAGTCGGCGGACAACAGGGAGCAGCATGAGAGCTGCACCCGCCATGGCTGCGACGGTTATGCAGTTCTTCAGTGCCCCTTGCCAGGTCGCACGCCTGCGGCAGATCGCGGATGACCGTGCGCTCACCAGCATGGAAACCATCAACTACATGCCCGTCGTCGAGCGGCGCGAAACCCCGAAACCTGCCGTCCAGGCCATCAATGCCCGCCCGGGCTGAAAGGTACGACCATGAAACTGAATCACGAATTTATCGGAACGTTCAACACCGCACACCAGATGCACGTGGGCCGTTCCTATCAGCGCCATACCGTTCTGAACGCAAAGCCGGAAAAGACCGCTGCGGAACTAAAGGAGTTGCAGGAGCTGACCACGTTGCTTCTGCCTTACTCCGACACGCCGCCTGAAGCCGCTCCAACAGCTCCCTCAATCCGGGAGCAGCGAGCCGCGCAGGCTGAAAGCCAGAAAGGCGTCGTTCTCAATCGGCAGAAGCTGGCCGACGCAAGTCTATCCGGTTTCCAGGAGCTTCAGGTTCATCGCCAGTCTATTGCACTCGGCAAGCTGCTGCTGGTCCCGTTTTCTTTCCTGTCCGCACAGCAGAAATCGGAACTGAGTAAACTGAAAGCCGCGCTAATTCGCTATGTCGGACTGGCTGGAGAGGCGGGCAAGGATAGCGATTTCCGGGTGGCGCGGTGAGCGTCATTGCCCTTTATACATCGGTCGTGCGCGATCAGCGCACGCCAGCCGACATCGAAGCGGAACGAGCCGCGATGTCCGCCCGCATCAATCAGCCCCATCCATTTTACACTGGGACCATACTCCCACGCGATATCCCTGATGAAGAGCGGGCCGAAGTGCAAATGAGAGTCGATTCCTACAAATCCAGTGCATTCGAACACCTCGAAGCCGCCGACCATGACCATTGGAGTTGCTGAAATGAGTGTTGAATACGATGCCATTTATACAAATCTTCAGAAAGCCAAGGCCGACAACCTGCGAGCTGAAGCCAGATATGTCCTGGGCACGACCACCGTTCCTGGCGAGGTCGCAAAACAGAAAGCTCGTCTTCGCGATCTCTGTGGCGTGACCATTTACAAGGGCGCCGAAAGCCTTGTTGTCTCGGCAGCGAATGCAAACGACATGGTGAACCACAGTGGCTGGTCGTTCATGCCAACTCGCGAATTCCTTGCGTCCCAGGCACATTGAGATTTGCTCTCCACAATTCTGCGGAGACAAATATTCGACATGCTCAGAGCCGGGGATATACTGGTCTTCCGCTGGATTGACCGCTGAGGACGCAACTACGGGGATGCGATGGACGCCATCAAGGCTTTCCTTACGCGGGGAGTGGTGGTCAAGGCCATCATCAACGGCATGACCTTTGACGGCAGCACTAAGGACCTCATGCTGGTGGCCGTCAGAGATGCCCTCATAGCCTTTATGGCGGCAACCGCACAGGCGCAAGCCGAGGGCGCCAAGGAAGCTCAGAAGGCAGGCATCGCCTACGCCAAGGCCAAAGAGGATGCCTACCGGGGCCGCAAACCCAGCTTCATCCGGCAACAAGTGCACACGGTGCGGGACCTACTGGCGAAGGACACAAGGATTGCCGAGGTGGCGAGGATAAGCGGACTGACTGAACTGACTTGGTAGACAGTCTACCGCATACAAGCAGACCCTGAAGCAACCGAGAAGGCATTGGCCTTGTGGGATTCGTAATCTATGCCGGACAGGCGCGGAGCTTAGGTGCACTGCTCAGTAGAGGATACGGCTTCAATCCCAACGGTCTCGACAATCCGATAGAAAAACACCTCGTTATCCTTCGTGTTGGGCTTGCCGTACACTCGCCTCTCTTTGCTCCAAATACCATCGCTCTTGCGTTGGGCGGAGATACAGACTTCTATCGTCTCAGGGCGGTCTTTGAGCTCCCGGCTGTGTTGCTCTTGCGAATTGGGAGCCATTATAAATCCTTCTTCGTTGACAATCTTTTCCCCATCGGGAGAGGAGGCGACGATCTTAACGTGGTCGAATAGAAACACGCTCCTGTTCTCGACGGTTAGGTGCATCAAGAAGACCTTAGGGCTGTAAATTGACAGCTCTGTCACCCCGAGCCATTTGTCTGCGGCAGCAGCGATAGTCTTAGTCGTGGCATCGATATCCTGGGTCCGAGTATCGAGAGCGGCCACGGTGGTGCTGACGACACCTAGGCTATCCTGCAAAGCTTTCACTTCAGGGAACGCGCTGGCTACCAAGCCGCCCTTCTCGGATGCCTTGGCCGACAAACTCGAAAAGCCCAAGATCATCGCCGATATGACCACGCACGATAGGGCAAAGGCGGACGGTGAGAAACTTCCTCGCAGTTCGTTAGGCACAGCTTCGAGCACGGCCCTTTCAAAGCGTGTCTTTCTGCTCGCGAACACGATGGCTGCCGTGACCAACAGGCAAAAGCATAGAGCGTAGGCAATAAGCTGATCCTGCAAGATGTCAGCTAGCGTCGTTAGGCCCCCGCTGAGAGCGAGTAGAAAAGGGATGGAGTATGTACGTACGTTATGCATTGCAGCCCCCGCTATTACAGCAGATGGCCTATCGATATCCGCTGAAGGAAGTGTTGCCGAATGCCCAGCCTCTTCCTAGGCGGTTGAATTTCATACGGTATATTTAAGAGATAGAAAACGCCGGAGCGAGGGCCGAAAAGGCGATGCCGGCTCTCCTCGCAATAGGTGCCTTGGAGCACTCTGACGTAGAGAATTCCCCGTACTTTTTCGCGTAGTTGGAATTAACACTCATTATCGAAGAAGACGACGCCCTCATTTTGCTGGACGGATTTTGCCCCTACGATCGAAAGAGATACCATGAGGCGCGTCGTGCTCGCCAAAAGTTACCGATGACCGACATTCCTGCTGGTGCCGCTGCCCGCCGCGCCAAAGTCCGCGACCTGGAGGGCGTCACCATCTATCGCGGCGCCGAAAGCCTTGTGGTCAGTTCGGCGAATGCGAACGACATGGTCAATCACCATGGCTGGTCGTTTATGCCGACTCGTGAATTCCTGGAGGCCCTGGCACACTGAATTTGCCCCTGCAATTCCGCAGGGACAAATACCCGGAGCGGCGGTCCCGCCCGAACTACGGTCCGGTCCCGCTCCGGAAGTTCTTCAGTAGCCATCCGCGTGTGTTTTTCGGCTCGTCATAGAGCGCCCTATGCGTTTTCCCAATTTGGAATGCCGTAGTGGTCTTGTTCGGCACCGCTATCGACTTCAGGTATGATAACGAGCCTCCGTTTCTCGGCGGCGAATGTGTCACTGATCACCTGGAGATTTTCTAGGTAGTTTGAAATCTCTCCGATAAAGCTATTGAGCGTAGATTCGGGATATTCGTCCGCCTCCAGAATTTCGGTTAGAGCCTCGCAAAGGCCTAAGCAATCAAATTCATCAAGATCGTGAAGGTGGCGAGCCACGTCCACCCGTGCAGCTGTTTTTCCGAATGGGGTATTCATCTGAACGCTGCTTTTTGTAAACCGCCCCCAAAGTTCTTGTTCAGTGAGCATCACTTGCTCGTCTACAGCGCCGTCTTCGTGGATTTGCTCAAAGGCATTGCTGATCACGTCGGCAATCATTTGCCCCTGCAACGCTACTTCAGTCGTCATCGGCTTCTCGGCAAGCCCTTTTAAGTTTTCGACCTGAACCAGGATGTTGGCCTGTAAACCGGTGTTGTCAATGATGCCATTTTGCCGGGTGGATTTGTGCATGTCAGTCACTGGGATGATCTCCTTTGATATGTCTCCAATGCCTGGATAATTGCAAAAATCGACCGCCATGGCGAGGATAGAATTTCTGACAATTTCAACGATTACAACGGCTTAATGTCATAAATTCTATCACGTGTTGGTGCCATGTCAGAATTTCTGACACAGTTTTCACACATGTCAGAAATCCTGACATTTTACTTCAGATGGCGATTGCGAGATCAGGATGCCCAGAAAGAAGCAAGCAGCCGGTGGCGGATTCATATGGCCTGAAATCGAGATCGGCGGATGGCGGGGAGAGTTCACCCCGACTCCTAACGGCAGCATCGGCCAAACAGTCCAACCTGGTCCGCCCCGGCGATCCGTTGAGTTCACCTATCTGATCATCGGCGCCTCAGTGGTCATGCCCGTTTCAAAGTTCCGCTGGCCAGCGGTGGTCACCTTCTTCGTGCCGACGCCTATGAAACCTGACAGGCCTGACGCAGGTTTTATGTTTCGACCAGATAGGCTGCCCAGCCTCAACCTTGGCTTCGAGATAGCAAGAGAACAGTATTCCGACATCTGCTGGCTGTTCAGGGAAAAGCGGTTGAATGAGTTCCATTTCACCGTAGAGGACGCAACCAGCGACAAGGGCTGGCCCCTCAAGTCCTGGGGAGCCAGCTTTCAGCTGTAGTTTTCGGTAGGAGGTGCCGTCCCGCCTCAGGTTGGAGTAGGCAAAATCCCCACCGCAATTAGACGGACAACATCGCCGCTTCTGTCTCTGACGAAGTATGTTTGGAGGTATACTAGATCTTTTTTCATGTTGTCGATGAGTTTTTGCTTCATTGTTGGCAGTATGTCGTACGGTATGCTGAAGCTTACCGTCTTTGAGCCGTTTTCTATTTTTAGCTTTCCCCAGCCGTTGTCTTTGTTGAATTGAGTGATGTCACCGAGTATCGGCGTAATTGCTTCGTCAACGATAGCTGTTTCAATGTCCGCAGCCATTTTGCGATCAAGGAAAAGTACTGGTCTTGTTACGCCATGGGCGGACGATCTCACTTCGAGAGTGTCGGCGCTCTGCCGTAATGCAGTTGCCATCTCGCTTATCAAAGGAGCCGACATTGCAATGAGTTTTTGGCTACGCGCAAAATCGATCCGGGAAATAGCGCTCTGGTTCTCAGCAAGCCGTTGCTCGCGATGAGTTTCCGCGACCCGGCGTTTAATCACATCCTGAACCGAAGGCGGCAAATCTGAAGTAACGGCCCGCCCTGCAAGCTGCTCTTCGACCAGGTGGTCAATAGCAGCTGTCGGGACTGAGCCAGCGCCAGCTTCGTCGCCGTCGAGGTTGGTTGTGCCATTGAGAGTTGTCTCGTCAATCTTCTCCACGATCCGCTCAGTTACGTATGCGATCAGATCGGCTAGTGATATTTTGATAAACTCATCATCGGTCGAACTTTGACCTGGGTCTTCGACGTTAATGTTGAACGACCCGTCAGATTGGCTCGCCAGCTGGATGTCAAAATTTGATTTGGCGCTGATTTTTTGAACAAATCTTCCCGCGTGGCGAAACTGTGCCAGCTTAACCATCAGTCGAGCAGCAGCATATTGGAATCTGGCAGATTCATAGAAATTCATTCGGTGAGAGTCCGCCAGCGCGCCCTCGAAGTGAAAAGTCAAAGTCTCCGGCATCCAGTCGCGTCCCCCTAGGATGTTTTGTTGAAGCCTTATAAATTATCATTATAGGTTGCACCTAGCGCGTCGCTATTCAATCGACTTTTGCCTCAATACACGTCTTTGAGGTCGAGCAAACTCGAACGAGAAAAATGAACGAGATAAGTATAGGTGCGGTCGGCGCTGCGGTAGTCGCCGGCCTTGTTTCACTCCTCGGTCTGGTGATCGGGAAAGAGCAAAAGGTTTCAGAGTTTCGACAGGCGTGGATTGATGAGTTGCGGAAATGCTTCGTCGCTTATCTTGTAAACATAAACGCCATCTCTGACGCTGTTCGTCTCAAAGCTGCGGGAAAGATAACTGACGAAAGTGTGCTTCTCCCGAGCTACAAGTCACTCAACGAAGCAAGTCACGGGATATCGTTGCGCATCAACGCATCGGAGGCTCCTGCAAAAGCCGTGATTGAGGCGATGGAGGATTTCGAAGCCCTTGCAGCTAGTAATGCCACCCTGACACCCGACAAAATAAAGGATGTAGAGAAAAAATTTGTCGACGCGGCAAAGGAGCTGCTCAAGTTCGAATGGAACAGGGTCAAGCGAGGTGAGCGGGTTTTTGTTTGGACCAAAGCAATCGTCAGCGCGATGATCGTCATCATGCTTTGCTTTTTGGCCTACGCTTGGATGTCGGATGACGCACCACCAGCTGTCGAGAAAGCGCAGCCTCCCGGATTTTACCTGCTTGGAGATCAGAGAAGCTCGCTTGACGACGGCTTGAATTGTCACACCGCGTGCGATACGATGTAAGAAGAATTGGTCCAAGATCGATAGAAATCAATGACATGTGCGTACCTACGTTTGTAGGCACCCAGGATCGTAAACATCCACCGGTTGCCGCGGATCGCACTTTCCTTTTTTGCTTGATCACGATGGTTTCAATAGCCGTCCCTACGTGCGTTCAGTCCACACTGCCCAGGTGATGCCTCACCCATTTCGTTTCCTCAGAGGCGGTGCGTCCGAAGTGCCGTTTGAAGTCGCGGCTGAATTGCGCTGGGCTGGCATAGCCGACGGATGCGGCGATGTCGGCAATCGTCGTGCTCTGCCGCGCGATCATCAGCCTCGCTTCGTGAAGGCGCAATGCCTTGACGTATTGCATCGGACTGCTGCCAGTCAGGCCCTTGAAGTGGACGTGGTAGGAGGGAACGCTCATGCCTGCCTCCCTTGCGAGAGCGTCCACCGAGATTTCCGATCCGTAATTGTCGCGCAGCCAGGCCAGGCTCTGGATCAGGTTCGCGGCCGATCCCCTTTGCCGCAGGGCAGCGATCATCGCGCCGCCTTGCGGGCCGATCAGTACCCGGTAGTGCAGTTCGCGCAAGATATCGTCACCAAGCACAGCCACTTCGGCGGGGCGGCCAAGCGCTGTCAGAAGGCGCAGAAGCACGTCTTCGATATCGGGCGCCATCCTGCTCGAAACCAGGCCTTTGGGTTTGTCGCTCACCAGTTCCGCATGGGCCTCCAGTTGCACGGCGATCTCGCTCGCCATCTGCATGTCGAATTCGACATAGATGGCGATCAGCGGCCGTTCGGGACTGGCGACCGACTCCATCCGGAAGGGGACGGGCACCGAGACAGCCAGATAGTGGTCCTCGTCGTAGAGAAAGATGTTGCCGTCGAGGAGGCCCTGCTTGCGCCCCTGCAGCACGAAGACCGCGCCAGGATTGTAGAGTACCGGAATGTCCTGAAGCACCGCCTCGTTGCGGAGAATGCGGACGCCGCGGAGTGCGGTTGGATTGTATCCGTGACGCGGCGCAAGTCTTGCTGCAAGCTCGGCAAGAGGGTGGCGTTTCAACCTCGCGGATGAGTCGTTGATAGGATTTCGCAAGACAATCATAGAATTCGCAATCGATGGCCGGTGTTATCAATACTATCTGTCAACTCCATCAGGTTTCAAGGAGTTTACAGATCATGCCGAACAAGACTTTCTTCGTCACGGGCGCGAATTCCGGCTTCGGCCTTGCCATCGCCGCTGCCGCCGTTCAGGCGGGACACAAGGTAATCGGTACGGTACGATCGGAGGCGTCGCGCTCGGCGCTGGCGAAAGCCGTGCCGGAGGCTCAGGCGGTGCTGTGCGACGTCACGGAATTCGACCGCATCTCCGATGTCGTGCGACAAGCCGAGGAGGATCACGGACCTGTCGATGTGCTGATCAACAATGCAGGTTACGGTCACGAGGGCATATTGGAGGAGTCGCCGATCGAGGAGATGCGGCGGCAGTTCGATGTGAACGTGTTCGGCGCCGTCGCCGTCGCCAAGGCGTTTCTTCCCCGATTTCGCGAGCGGCGCAATGGCTTCATCGTCAACGTCACCTCGATGGGCGGGATGATCACCATGCCCGGCATCGCATATTACTGCGGCAGCAAGTTCGCGCTTCAGGGGATATCGGAGGTCATGCGGTCGGAGATGGCGCCGTTCGGCGTCCACGTCACGACGCTTTGCCCGGGGTCGTTCCGCACGGACTGGGCGGGGCGGTCGATGGTGCGTACGGAGCGGTCGATTGCGGACTACGATGCTCTCTTCGATCCGATCCGCGAAGCCCGGCAGGCCGTCAGCGGCAGGCAACTCGGCGATCCAGACAAGCTGGCCGCCGCCGTGCTGACTCTGGTCGAATCCGACAATCCTCCGCCGCAGCTTCTGCTCGGCAGCGATGCGCTCAAGCATGTATCGGCCAGGATCGAGCGTCTCCAGCAGGAGCTGGAGAGCTGGAAGTCCCTTACCCTGTCGACCGATGGCTGACGGCGCCTCGGTGGCTCGGCCGCCGTCGGTTACTCGGCGCCCTCCTTCGTCATGCAGCTCATCAGGTCGGTGAAAGCCGCTTCGGTACCGGCGAGGGGCAGCGTGACGGCGGTGCCGTTGGCGGTGACCGTCAGTTCCGTGCCCGTGGTCAGCGCCGTGACCGAGTCCGCTGCGTTCGGCACGTCGATCGTCACGGTGTGGTCGGTGTCGGCAGTCGAGGCAAACTCGGTTTCTGCACCGCCGTCGACCGACCAAGTCCCCTTCACCTGGTCGCCCTTGGCGATGGTGAGCGTATCGCTGTTGGCGAACAAGGCGAGCTTGTCGCCGACGGCGAGATAGCCGATGCCGGACTGGGTGTTCTGGGCGAGGCAGCCGATGAAGCTGTCGCCGTCCTTCATCGGGGTGATCGCGAAATCGGCGGCGTGGGCCGTAGCGGACGAGAGCAGGGCGGTCAGCGTGGCGGCTGCAATAAAGGTCTTGGTCAATGGTCTGTTCCTTGGTGCGCGGATGATCTCCACGTCGGCTTTCCGTCAGCCCGGAGACGGCAGCGTAGTGGCTTATCGGGCGGACGATGACAATGTGGGAGCCCGCTGTTTCCAGCCCAAGATCAAACCATTCTTGGGCTGGCGACGGCAGCCACGAAACGAGTGCGGGCTGTTCCTGGGACGTATGCAGCGCGTGCACGCAGCCGAAATTCGATCGGAGCAATGCGCCCCTGTCGGCATGTTTGCGCCAGCCGGCCATTAAAACGGTTAAATATCCTTTAAACGATGCGAGCGGTTGGGAATCGACGGAATGATAGCCGCGCATCGGCGGCAATATGCCTAAGCACCTGAAACGTTTACGGCTTTTAAAAGAGCAAAAATATTGAGCAGCATCATTCAAGCTATGCGCCTTGCGCATTGGTGGCCTGATGCTTCAGCGCTGGTGGACTTCGGCCCGTATGCGTATATTCGCATCAACAGAGAGACACGGGCAGCAAACACGCTGCCAAGCACTGGCAAGCCCTAGGAAAGGGGATCATCATGAACGTAGCACGCTCTTTCAATAACTGGCGCAAGTACCGTCAGACGGTTTCTGAACTCGGCCGCATGTCCAACCGCGCTTTGCATGACCTCGGTATCGACCGTGGCGACATCCAGCGCGTTGCCCGCGACGCCACCCGCTAAGACTTTTATTGCTGCTTCCTGTAGGTAGCAGACGCATTCAACGCCCGTTGCTCCCGCAGCGGGCGTTTTGCGTTCAGGGGCGGTTGCGCCTCATTATCCCGCACGGTTTTGCTTGCGAAGTGCCGGATGCTGGCGATATGGCAGTGGTCATGTTCGCACTCACACGCCTCGAAACAATCGAGCAGATCGTCAAGAAGAGCCGGTTTCGCGCGGTTGCCGCGCCCGTTGCCAGCGAGGACGAGGCGCGGGCGTTTCTGGCGGCGCATGGCGATCCCGATGCCAATCACAATTGCTGGGCCTGGCGGATCGGCCAAGGCTATCGCTTCAACGACGATGGAGAGCCGAGCGGCACGGCGGGCAAGCCGATCCTGCAGGCCATCGACGGGCAATCGCTTAACAATATCGCTGTTGTCGTCACCCGCTGGTTCGGCGGCGTGCTGCTAGGGACCGGCGGACTGATCCGCGCCTATGGCGGTACGGCGGCGATGTGCCTGCGGGCGGCGGTGCTGGTCGAGCTGGTCGCGACGGTCGAGGCGACGATCGTTGTCGGTTTTTCCGATCTGGCGCTGGTCAAGGCGCGACTGGCGGGGCTGCCCGGCGTGCGGATCGTCAGCGAGATTTTCGTGGAAGCGGGGGCCGAATTGACGCTCGCGGTGCCGGAGGCGCTGGCGATGGATGCGGCGCAGATGCTTGGCGATGCGACCAGCGGGCGCGTGGTTCTTGCACTGCAGCAATGAGCCGCACCCTGCTGCCTTGGTTTCCGGTTGACGAAAGCAAGAATTTTTTCGCTGCCGATTCGGCCGGAATGCCCTGTGATCCGGCGGTTCTTGGGCCGCTGTCGAAAGCTTGCGTTGACCTTCCCGCGAATGTGACGGAGACTTTGCTTGCTTGCTGCAGCGCGAGTGATAGTTATTCGCGAATAATATCGATTAGATTCTCAGTTCTCAGGAGATTATGAGATGCAGCTTGGCATGGTTGGCTTGGGCCGGATGGGCAGCTACATGGTCCAGCGCTTGATGCGCGATGGCCATGAGTGCGTTGTCTATGACGCAAAGACGGAAAGCGTAAACGATCTGGTCGGCAAGGGTGCCGTCGGTAGCGGTTCGCTGGAAGAGTTCGTGTCGAAGCTTTCGCGTCCGCGCGCCATTTGGTTGATGCTGCCGGCCGCGATCACCGACAAGGTGATTGCCCAGATCACGCCGCTGCTCGACAGCGACGACATCATCATCGATGGCGGCAACTCCTACTATCACGACGACATTCGCCGCGGCGGCGAGCTGATCGCCAAGGGCCTGCACTATGTTGACGTCGGCACCAGCGGTGGCGTGTTCGGTCTCGAGCGCGGCTATTGCTTGATGATCGGCGGCGAGAAGGCGATCGTGGAATCGCTCTCGCCGATCTTCGCATCGCTGGCGCCGGGCGTCGGCGACGTCGCACCGTCGGCGCACCGCAGCCCGGCTGCCGGCAGCACCGCCGAGCACGGCTACCTGCATTGCGGCCCGCATGGCGCCGGCCACTTCGTCAAGATGGTCCACAACGGCATCGAATACGGCCTGATGGCTGCCTATGCCGAAGGCCTCAACATCCTGAAGCGCGCCAATATCGGCGCTGCCACGCATGAAGTCGACGCCGAGACCGCGCCGTTGGCGCATCCCGAGCACTACCAGTACGACTTCAACCTGCAGGACGTCACGGAAGTGTGGCGCCGCGGCAGCGTCATCACCTCTTGGCTGCTCGACCTGACCTCGGATGCGCTGCATGCCGATCCGGCCCTCGGCGCCTATGCCGGTCGCGTCTCCGATTCCGGCGAAGGCCGCTGGACGATCATGGCCGCCATCGACGAGAGCGTTCCGACGCCTGTCCTGAGCGCCGCGCTCTACGGCCGCTTCACCTCGCGCGACAACGACGAATTCGCCAACAAGGTGCTGTCGGCCATGCGCGCCGGCTTCGGCGGCCATGTCGAGAAGCCGAAAGAGTAAACCATTCCGCCGGAATGATCATGAAGCCCGCGCAGCCGCACGCTGCGCGGGCTTTTCTTTAGCGTACAGCCATATATGGTGAGCTGAATACCGGAGGGGCTGGCGATGGGTCTGGGGTTTGGCGCGCGCATTCGAATGTGGTTTCTGCCGCTGGCAGCCGTCCTGATGGCGACGGCGTGGGGCGCTGCGGCGCAGACGTCAACAACCGCTCCAGCGGCGCAGACACCGCCAACTGCGCCGGCTGCGCAGACACCCGCAACCGCGCCCACGGCGCAGGCATCGGCACCACCCCCCGCCGAAGTGCGGCAGATGCTGCAGCTGATGGAAAACCCTCAGGTCAAGCAGTGGATGGCGACGCAGATGCAGGCGGCACCCAGTGCGGCCGGCGACATGTCCGCCGACCAGATGTCGGTGTTGTCGAGCCTGCTTGCGCATGCACGGGCGCATTTCAATCTTGTCTCCGATGCCGCCATGACCCTGCCGACCGAGGTCGAAAGCGCATCTGAGATCGTCGAGCGCGATGTCAGCCCGAAAGGCTGGGCGTTCGTCACGCTCGAGCTTGTCGTGCTGTTTCTCGCCGGCCCGGTGGCGGAAATGCTGTTCCGGGTGATCGTGCCGAAGCCGCGGATCCGGAAGGCGGATGGCGAGACCGTCACCGTCGCGCATCATGCGGCCGCCAACCTGATCTACCGCCTCGTGCCGGCGCTGGTGTTCGGTGTCGCAACGCTGGTACCGCTGGTCATCTTCAACTGGCCGCCGATCAGCCAGTCGCTGGCGATCGCGGTTGCCATCGCGTTGATCGTGGCGCGCTTCACCATCTCGTTCGGCCGGTTGCTGGTGGCACTGGTGACGCTGCCGAGGATTGGCGGGGAGCGCGACGTGTCGCGCGCGACGGCGCTGTTCTGGTTCCGCCGAACCTCGGTTTTCGTCATCTACTTCGTGTTCGGCTGGGTGCTGATCCAGCTGATGCTGCCGCTCGGCTTTTCCGGCGGCTCGCGCTATCTGGTCGCCTACACGCTCGGTCTCGGGCTGCTGGCCATCGCCACCGAGGCCGTCTGGTCGCGGCCGATCGAAGATGGCCGGAAAAGCACGACGGCGTCGTGGCTGCTGACGATCTATTTCGTGGCGCTGTGGCTGCTGTGGGTGGCCGGGTTCAACCTGATCCTCTGGGTCGGCATCTATCTGCTGCTCCTGCCGCGGACGCTCAGGGTTGCCACGCTTGCCGTGCGGGCGCTGCATCAGGCGGAGGCGGGGTTTTTGGCCAAGCGGCGCATCGCCACGGTTCTGCTCGATCGTGGCGTGCGTGCGGTGATCATCACCATCGCGGCTGTGTGGCTCGGCCGCATCCTGGGCTTTGCCGCCGACCGGATGGCGGCCGGAGATACGATGATGGATCGGATCGTGCGCGGCTCGATCGGTGGCATCGTCATTCTGCTGGCGGCCGATCTGCTCTGGCATCTGGCGCGCGCCTATATCAACGGCCGGCTCGAGGATTCGCCGCTCGATAGTGCCGGCAGCGACGAGGAGCGGGCGCGGCGCGCGCGGCTGCAGACGCTGCTGCCGATCTTCCGAAATATCCTGGCGGTGGTGATCGCCGTGATCGCGGTGCTGATGGTGTTGTCCGGTCTCGGCGTTGAGATCGGGCCACTGATCGCGGGTGCCGGCGTGGTCGGCGTTGCCGTCGGCTTCGGGGCGCAGACGATCGTCAAGGACGTGATCAGCGGCATGTTCTATCTCTGGGACGATGCCTTCCGGGTCGGCGAATATATCGAAAGCGGCAGCCATAAAGGTGTCGTCGAGGCGTTCAGTCTGCGCTCGGTGCGGCTGCGCCACCATCGCGGACCACTCACCACCGTACCGTTCGGCGAACTCGGGGCGGTGAAGAACCTCAACCGCGACTGGACGATCGACAAGATCACGCTGAACGTCACCTACGACACCGATCTGGTGCTCGCCAAGAAGGTGGTCAAACAGATCGGCCAGCAGCTGCTCGACAATCCAGACTACGCGCCGCATATCATCGAGACGCTGAAGATGAAGGGCGTCGAGCAGTTCGGCGAATTCGCCATCGTCATCCGGCTGGCGATGATGACCAAGCCCGGGGAGCAATTCGTGATCCGCCGCAACGCGCTGGCGATGATCCGCACCGCCTTCAGGGAAAACGGCATCGAGTTCGCGGTGCCGACACTGCAGGTGTCCAGCGAGACGCATGATGCCGACGCGGGCGCTGCCGCTGCACGCTACGCCGCTCAGAAGCGCGCTCCGGGGGCTGAACCGGCGGTTTAGTGGTTGGGCGAGGCGCCCGCATCCGGACCACCCGGCCGGTGATCATCGACGTTACGAAAATGCAATGCGCAAAGCTTGGCCGATGCGCCAAAAATGCCCCAATTGAAGAAGAAGCAGGCGACGATAGGCGGCGCTGGGGTAGCGTTGACATGTATTCGCGGGCTTGCGTCCAAGAACTTACATGCTGGTTATGTTAGATGTTCAGAACATGATTCCCGCTGATATGTAGGTTCACGACGGTAAACGATGTCGAAGCAGGCCGATTTGGATGAGATTGAAGTAACGGAAGAATCTGCTCTGCGCGGGTTTTTCAGGCGATACCGTAACCATCTTGCAGCTTTGGCGACATTGGCCGTGTTCTGCATGGTCGGGTTTGCGATCGAGCAGTTGACCACCGAGGTGCGCTACGACGATGTGGTGCAGGCGCTGGCCGACACCAAGGTCAGCTCGATCGTGCTGGCGCTGTTCTTCACGGCGCTGAGCTTCCTGGCGCTGGTGTTCTACGACGTCAACGCCATCGAATATGTCGGCAAGAAGCTGCCTTT
The DNA here is from genome assembly GCA_900470805.1 of Hyphomicrobiales bacterium. Taxonomy (GTDB): domain Bacteria; phylum Pseudomonadota; class Alphaproteobacteria; order Rhizobiales; family Rhizobiaceae; genus Rhizobium. Next base: position 26,759 of record UCCA01000035.1, read on the forward strand.
CCCGCAGGTGGCATTAACCGCATTCGCGGCCTATGCCGTCGGCAACACCGCCGGGTTCGGCGCGCTGAGCGGTGGCGCGATCCGTTATCGCGCCTATTCCAGGCTCGGCCTCACGCCTGAGGATATCGGCAGGGTTATCGCCTTCGTCACCGTGGCCTTCGGGCTCGGGCTGGCGGGCGTCGGCTCGATCGCGCTCCTGGCGATCGCCGATGAAATCGCGCCGCTGATCAATGTCAGCAGCTGGGTGCTGCGGGTGGTCGGTGGGTCTATCGTGCTGGTGCTGGCGGCCGGCGTCGTACTCGGCCGCGGCGGGCGGTCGGTCAGCATCGGCCGTTTCTCGCTGCGGCTGCCGGATTCCGCCACGTGGTCGCGCCAGTTCCTGGTCGCGGCCTTCGATATCGCCGCGTCGGCAACGGTGCTCTACGTGCTCCTGCCGCAGACGGCGATCAGCTGGCCGGTGTTTCTCGCTGTCTACGCGATTGCTGTCGGTCTCGGCGTGCTCAGCCACGTCCCGGCCGGCCTCGGCGTGTTCGAAACCGTCATCATCGCGGCGCTGGGCAGCGCGGTAAACATCGATGCGGTGCTCGGCTCGCTGGTGCTCTACCGGCTGATCTACCATGTCGTGCCGCTGCTGCTGGCGGTTCTCGCAGTTTCGGCCACCGAGTTGCGACGCTTCGCCGATCATCCCGTCGCCTCCGGCTTCCGCCGCATCGGCATCCGGCTGATGCCACAGCTGTTGTCGACTTTGGCACTGCTGCTCGGCGTCATGCTGATCTTCTCGAGCGTCACGCCGACGCCGGATTCCAATCTCGAATTCCTCTCGAACTATCTGCCGCTGCCGATCGTCGAGGGCGCACACTTCCTGTCCAGCCTTGCCGGGCTGGCGCTGGTGGTGGCCGCGCGTGGCCTCGGCCAGCGGCTCGACGGCGCCTGGTGGATCTCGATCTTTTCGGCCGCGGCCGCTCTGACGCTGTCGCTGCTGAAGGCGGTGGCGCTGGTCGAGGCGAGCTTCCTCGGCTTCCTGATCTTCGGTCTGTTCGTCAGCCGCCGCCTGTTCCGTCGCCGCGCCTCGCTGCTCAACCAGACGCTGACGGCATCGTGGCTGACGGCGATCGCCGTCGTCTGCGTCGGCGCCATCGTCATCCTGCTGTTCGTCTATCGCGACGTCGATTACAGCAACGAACTCTGGTGGCAGTTCGAATTTGCCGACGAGGCGCCGCGCGGGCTGCGTGCCGTGCTCGGCATCACCATCATCTCGACGGCGATCGCCATTTTCAGCCTGCTGCGCCCGGCCACCGGCAAGCCCGAACCGGTGACCGAGGATGCGCTCGAGCGGGCTGTCGGCATCGTCGACAAGCAGCGCTATGCCGACGCCAATCTGGTGCGCATGGGCGACAAGAGCGTGATGTTCTCCGAGAAGGGCGATGCCTTCATCATGTATGGCCGACAGGGGCGGTCGTGGATCGCGCTGTTCGACCCCGTCGGCGAGCGCAGCGCCATGCCGGAGCTGGTCTGGCGCTTTGTCGAGACCGCGCGCGCGGCCGGATGCCGCGCCGTGTTCTACCAGATATCGCCGGCGCTGCTGTCGCACTGCGCCGACGCCGGGCTCAGGGCCTTCAAGCTCGGAGAACTGGCTGTTTCCGATCTCTCGACCTTCGAGATGAAGGGCGGCAAATGGGCCAACCTGCGCCAGACCGCAAGCCGCGCCCAGCGCGACGGGCTGGAATTCGAGGTGATCACGCCGGAGAACGTGCCCGGCGTGATAGAGGAGCTAGCCGCCGTTTCCAACGCCTGGCTGGCCGATCACAATGCCAAGGAGAAGGGGTTTTCGCTCGGCGCCTTCGAGATCGATTACATCGAGGCGCAGCCGGTCGGTATCCTCAAGCTCGGCGGCAAGATCGTCGCCTTCGCCAACATCCTGATCACCGGCGCCAAGGACGAAGGGACGATCGACCTGATGCGCTTCTCGCCGGACGCGCCGAAGGGCTCGATGGACTTCCTGTTCGTGCAGATCATGGAGTATCTGCGCAACGAGGGCTTCTCGCACTTCAACCTCGGCATGGCGCCACTTTCGGGCATGTCGAAGCGCGAGGCGGCGCCGGTCTGGGACCGGATCGGTAGCACCGTGTTCGAGCACGGCGAGCGCTTCTACAACTTCAAGGGCCTCAGGGCCTTCAAATCCAAGTTTCATCCCCAGTGGCATCCGCGCTATCTTGCGGTGTCGGGGGGAGGCAATCCGATGATCGCTCTGATGGACGCTACGCTCCTGATCGGCGGCGGATTGAAAGGGGTCGTGAGGAAATGATGAAAAGATACCTTCTTGCCGCCGCCTGCGCGCTGTCGCTGGCCGTTCCCGCCGCGAGGGCCGCCGACGAGACGACGCAGACCTTCGAGACCGGGCTGATCCCGTCGCCGCACATCTTCCTGCCACAGGGCGACGTGAAGGGCGCGGTGATGCTGATCTCCGACGCGGCCGGCTGGGGCGACAGCGAAAAGACAGAGGCCGACAAGCTGGTCGCCGAGGGCTCCGTCGTCATCGGCGTCGATTTCCCGTCCTATATCGACGCGCTCCGGAAATACGACGTCAGCGACAATGACGGCTGCATCTACCTGGTTTCCGATATCGAGTCTCTCAGCCAGCAGGTGCAGCGCGCTGCCGGCAACAGCCCCTACCATCTGCCTATCATTGCCGGCGTCGGCGAGGGCGGGGCGCTGGCGCTGGCGATTGCCGCGCAGACGCCCGATGCCACCATCGGCCAGACGCTGGCGATCGACCCGCTGGCCGGCATTCCGCTGACGCAACAGCTCTGCACCCCGGCCAAGAAGCAGACGGTCGGCGACCGGATGATCTACGGCCTCAGCGACATCGCGCTGCCGGATCCCATCATCGCCGCCTTCACGTCGGCGGCCAACAAGGACGGGCGGGCGCATGTCGAGGCGCTGAAGAAAGCGCATTCCGATATCGATATCCGCGATTCCGAGGACGATGCGCAGACGACGCTCAGCGACACGCTGGACGATCTGATCGCGGCATCCGGCAGCGCCGACAACCCGCTCGGCCTGCCGCTGACCATTCTCGACGCCAAGCCAGCCTTCGACACGATGGCGGTGATCTATTCCGGCGACGGCGGCTGGCGCGACATCGACAAGGAGGTCGGCGCATCGCTGCAGAAGCAGGGTATCCCGGTCGTCGGCATCGACTCGCTCCACTATTTCTGGTCGGAACGCAAGCCGCAGGAAACCGCCGACGACCTCGGCAAGATCATCGAGCTCTACCGCAAGCAGTGGAAGGTGAAGCATGTGCTTTTGGTCGGCTATTCCTTCGGCGCCGACGTAGTGCCGGCCGCCTTTTCGCGGCTGAAGCCGGGCCCTAAGGCGGCAGTTGCGCAGATTTCGTTGCTGTCGCTGTCGCATGAGGTGGACTACCAGATCTCGGTGATGGGGTGGCTCGGCGCCAAGACGGAAGGTGCCGGTGGCGACCCGGTCAACGACCTGAAGACGGTCGATCCGAAGATCGTCCAGTGCGTCTACGGCAAGGAGGACGACGACGAGGTGGCTTGCCCGGATCTGAAGGCCAGCGGCGTCGACGTCATCGCGCTCGCCGGCGACCATCACTTCGACGAGAACTACGCGCTGCTCAGCAAGACGATCATCGACGGGCTGAAGGCGCGGCTGGAGGATTAACGCATCAGCCTCTCTTCGCTCCAGCCGAGGGCGGCGATGTCGGCGCCTCTGAAGCGTGCGTCGTCAGCGACGATGAACTCGTCGAGTTGCGGCGGCCTGATGCTCGTGCCCGCCAGCATGGCGTGGACCTGTCCGCGATGATGCGTCTGATGCTGGAAGAGATGGGCCAATACGTCTTCCATCCGTTCCCGCTGGATCCTGTCGTCACGATGGATCTCGACCGTTTTGGCAAGCATCTCGAGCGATAGTGTTTCGGCGAGCGTTACCAGTCGCGCGTCTACTGCGCGCTGCGCGGGGGCAAGGGTCGCGATATCGGGGCAGGGCTCCTCGACCTCCCACGCCTTCGGTCCCAGAGACCCGCCCTCCAGCGCATCGACGTAGAACCAGTCCACCGTGAGGATGTGATTGAGCGTTGCCCCGATCGATGGGAAGAAGCTCACGCGCGGTGCATCGAATTCGCCCGGCTGCAATAGCGCGCATGACGCGTGGAGGCGGTGGTTGGCAAGCGCGTTGTTATATGCCAGCTTGCGAAAGGACCGGCAGGGATCGAAACCTGGCATGCTCTTCCTCCTCCTTCTCTCGCACCGCTGGCGGCATTTAATCGTCCTGCTGGAACAGGCGGAACTGCGCCGCCTCCAGATCCTTCGGCGGCTGCATGCCAAGATGCTTCCATGCGGTTGCGGTCAGCACGCGGCCGCGCGGGGTGCGCTGGATGAAGCCCTGCTGGATCATATAGGGCTCGATGATGTCCTCGATCGCGTCGCGCGGCTCCGACAGGCCGGCGGCGATGGTCTCGATGCCGACGGGACCGCCCCCGAAGTTGACGGCGATCATGTTAAGGTATCGCTTGTCGAGCTGGTCCAGGCCGAGATTATCCACCAGCAGGCGGGTGAGCGCTTCGTCGGCGATCTCGCGGGTAACGGCTTCGGCCCGGGCGACCTCGGCGAAATCGCGCACCCGGCGCAGCAGGCGGCCGGCGATGCGTGGGGTGCCGCGGGCGCGCCTGGCAATCTCGCGGGCGCCTTCGTCGGTCATCGGCAGGTTCATCAGCCGGGCGCCGCGGCGCACGATCAACTCCAGTTCCTCGACAGTGTAGAAGGAGAGGCGGACGGGGATGCCGAAGCGGTCGCGCAGCGGCGTGGTCAGGAGGCCGAGGCGGGTGGTGGCGGCGACCAAGGTGAACTTCGACAGGTCGATCTTCACCGAGCGGGCAGCCGGGCCTTCGCCGATGATGAGGTCGAGCTGGAAGTCCTCCATCGCGGGATAGAGGATTTCCTCGACGGCTGGGCTCAGGCGGTGGATTTCGTCGATGAAGAGCACGTCGCGCTCTTCGAGGTTGGTCAAGAGCGCCGCGAGATCGCCGGCCTTGGCGATGACGGGGCCCGAGGTCGAGCGGAAGTTGACGCCGAGTTCCTTGGCCATGATCTGCGCGAGCGTCGTCTTGCCGAGGCCGGGCGGGCCGACGAAGAGCACGTGATCGAGCGCCTCGCCACGGTTCTTCGCCGCCTCGATGAAGATCTTCAGGTTGGCGCGCGCTTCCGCCTGGCCGGTGAACTCGTCCAGCGACTGCGGCCGCAGTGTCGCGTCATAGTCCTCGCCACGCTTTTCCGGGGTGATCAGGCGGGCGGGGTCAGTCATGCGAGGAGTTCCATTCCGGGTATTTGACGGGCCGCTTTGCGGTCGAAGGTCTTGATGGAGCCGCAGCCTTCCTGCAGCGAGCGGGCGGCGATCAGCGCGTCGGCGAAGTCGGCGTTCTCGGTGAGCACCAGACGCAGTGCTTTCAGCACAAGATCATGGTGTTCGACAACAAGCCCACGGGTCTGCAAAAGGCGTCCAATTGCCTTGGCTGCATCCTGCTTCGAGAAGCCGAGTTTCGACCACAGCGCCCAATTCAATTCGACAACCGATACCAATGTCAGAAATGCGGTGTAATCGCGCCCCATACCTTCGGCAAGTCGCAGCGCTGAACGGCTCTGCCGTGGATCGTCGTTGGTAAGCAAACGCAGTACGACGTTGGTATCGAGGCCGATCATCTTCATGCCGCAGCTTCCGCGCTGTCATCGTCATGGGTGTCGAGCACATTGGAACCCGCGGCGGCGGCGACGGCGGCGTCGATTTCCTCCAATGAAGCGGGACCGTTTGGCGGCGTACCTAGAAGTCCGGCGAGGTCCTTGAAGTCGATATTCTTCGGCGTGACGATGATATCACCATCCACGATGCTGTAGACCAGCTGATCTCCGGGTCGCAGATTGAGCGCCTGACGCATCTCTTTCGGGATCGTGACCTGCCCCTTGGGCGACAATGTTGCTTCCCAAACTGCCATGCATCATCTCCTTCGTCTCGTCGTCGGACGATAGCAAGTTTTTCGGAAGAAAACAAAATCGTCGGAATATCATCGCGACAGCTCCTTCAACCCCAAGCGGATCAGCTTGGCGCTGTCAGCGTCGTCGCCGGCTATCTTCATCGCCGCCGCCACAGCATTCGCGGCCTGGTCCCTGCTGTAGCCGAGATTGGTCAGCGCCGAGACCGCGTCCGCCACCGGGGCTGCTGCAACGCCTTCGCCAAGCTCCTGCTTCAGGCCGATATTGGCGGAGGCTTCGCCGGCAAAGGCGGGTGCCTTGTTCTTGAGTTCGGTGACGATGCGCACGGCGACCTTCGGGCCAACGCCGTTGGCGCGTGACACGGCGGTCTTGTCCTGCAGGGCAATGGCGTTGGCGAGTTCGCCTGGCGTCAGCGTCGAAAGGATGGCGAGCGCCACCTTGGCGCCGACGCCCTGGACGCTCTGCAAGAGGTTGAACCAGTCGCGCTCGAGTGCGGTCATGAAGCCGAAGAGCTTCAGCTGGTCCTCACGCACGTAGGTCTCGATGAACAGGATGCAGGCCTCGCCCACCGAGCCGATTCGCGACAGGGTGCGGGCCGAGCAGAAGGCGACGTAGCAGACGCCGTGCACATCGACGAGCACATAGTCGTCGCCGATTTCGTCGATGGTGCCTTTGAGCTTGCCGATCATGAATGGGGTCCGCGGTTTGACGTTAGAGAGGATGGGTTTCGGGGGTGATGAGAGGCAGCAATGGAAAATAGGTTCGGTATTTCGCGGGATCCCGGCTGAGCAGCCGGTAGCCCCTCATCATTGCATGGGCACCGATATAAAAGTCCGGGAGCGGGGAGCGTCGATCTCCGCCGGACCGCCGGTATTGCAAGAATGCGTGCCCGGCGGCGAAGGCCGCTTCCCAAGGTAATTCCTCGCGCCGAAACAGGCTTGGCGTCAGGGCTGCCTCCAGTTCCTCGCGGGACGTATATCCCGCTGCCATCTCCGCATAGATTAGCGGATTGATCAGCAGTGGACCGACTCGCCTTGCCGCCGCCAACTGCGCCATCGACCATTCGGTAAAGGTGCTTGGCGTGTGAAAAACGTCAATCAGGACGTTGGTGTCGATCAGCGTCGCCATCCGATCAGTCCCGCAACAAGCGATAAAAGTCCTCGCCGCTCAACTCGCCAAGCGACATCGAGCCTTGGTGCCTCCGCAGATGGTCGGTCAATTCGCGAACCTGACGCTCGGCCTCGCCGCGCGACGGCTCGATACGCCGCAAAACCGCTTCTCCGTCCCGCAGCAGGAACTCAACCTCGCTTCCCGCCTCGATGCCAAGATTGGATCGAACGGTCTTGGGAATGGTCACCTGGCCTTTTTCCGTCACGCGCATTGTAATACCTCTGAGGTATTACTTACGGGAAGCAATAGAACAAGTCAAGAACAAACGGGCTGGATATCAGCCGGCCAGTGCCGCCAAGCGCATGCGGTTGCTGCCGCGATTGTGGGCATGGCAGATGGCGATGGCGAGTGCGTCGGCGGCGTCGTCGCCCTTGAACTCGGCCTTCGGCATCAGGATCTTCAGCATCATGTGGATCTGTTTCTTCTCGCCGTGGCCGACGCCGATGACGGCTTTCTTCACCGCGTTCGGCGCGTATTCGGCGACTTGCAGGCCGGCGCGGGCGGGCACCAGCATGGCGATGCCGCGGGCCTGTCCGAGCTTGAGGGTGGCGACCGCGTCCTTGTTGACGAAAGTCTGCTCGACGGCGGCCTCATCTGGCTGGTGGCTGTGAACCACGTCGGAAAGGCCGTCATGCAGCTGGCAGAGACGGGAGGCGAGGTCCATGTCTCCGTCCGAGGTGACGGTGCCGGAGGCAACGAAGCGCAGCGAATTGCCGAGCGTTTCGATCACGCCCCAGCCGGTGCGGCGCAAGCCTGGATCGATGCCGATGATGCGAATCGCGTTTTGCATGGTTCATCCTATTGCAGAGACGGAATAACTGCCATCGATATGTGAACAAAACAAAAACATGCTGCTGTTTTTGACGGATGGCGTTTACGTGAATTTAAAGGCCTTCGGTGACTTATGATCCCCAAGATATGAGAGGAGCCAGCCTCGTCTGGGGCGAAGGCTCCCCGTGTTCTGTTTTCAGGCTGAGCGACAGGGCGTGCAGACGCCGGGTCGGCCTCGGTCGTTCCGGAGGGGTTCGTCTTTTATGGCACACAGGTTCCAGTCGTTGTCCTTCAAGGTCATCGCCACATTCATTTTGCTGACGGCGCTGTCGATCGCCGTCATTAACGGTCTCGCCTATTTCTCCAGCAGCCGCATTTCGGGCGAGCAGGCGCTGAAGGCCAAGGAGAGCGTTCTCATCTTTCGCGGCGACATGCTGCACGACCAGCTGGCGCAGCTGGAGAACCAGGCGAATTCGATCGCGCGCATAGAAGCGCTGCAGATGTCGATCACCAGCCTGAAGAGCGGCTGGAAGACGATCGAGAAGACGTCGGGCGATGCACGTGCGGAATTGAAGAAGGTGTTCATCACCAATAATCCGAATCCCGCCGGCGAGCGCGAAAAGCTGGTGAAGCCGGATTCGCCGAGCGGCTTCTACTATTCCAACCATGAGAAGACGCAGGGTGAAGTTGCTCGCGATCTCGAGAACACGCCGTTCAGCGACTTGCTGATCGCCGATCTCGATGGCTTCGTTCTCTACTCCTACAAGAAAAACGACGACTTCGCCGAGAACCTGAAGTCGGACGCCTGGAAGTCGACCGGCGCCGGTCTCGCCTTCGCCAAGGCGATCGAGAACACGGCAAAGGCGACCGACGACAGCGCGCCGGCCGGCTTCTCCGGTTTGCGGGTCGATGCGGCAAGCAATGCATCGGCCATCTTCTACGCCGTGCCGATCGTGAAGCTCGGCCAGGCGAAGGGCGTGATGCTGTTCAAGGTGCGCGACGACATCTTCGCCAGCATTCTCTCCAAGGGCATTGTCTCGGGCAGCACGGCACAGACGGCGATCGTCTCCGAGGATGGCTCGGCGGTGACCGTCAATGGCGCCGGTCAGCTGGCGACGCTTGATACCGCGCCGTTCAGCTTCCTCAAGGATGCCTTTGCCAATCCCGATATGTCGGTCGACGACTTCAGCCGTGGCGACGGTGCGGCGCGCGCCTATGTCAGAGCGGTCGATTATCAGGGCGCCCGTTTCCTCGTGGTCGAGAGCGTTCGCCTCAGCGAGATCAATGCCGGCTCGCTGGAGATCGCGACGCTGCTGACGATCATCGCCGGTGTCGTGCTCGTGGTCATGGCGGTCGCCATCGGTTTCATCACCAAGCTGCTGTTCGCACCGCTGGCAAAGCTCGCGGGCGTCACCCGCGCGGTGGCGGACGGTCATCTCGAGGCGGAGATCGGCAGCCAGAACCGCCATGACGAGATCGGCACGATGGCCAACGCGCTGGCGCGCTTCAAGCAGTCGCTGATCGACAGCCGGGCGCTCGAAGCGGCCAGCGCGGAGACGCGGGAGCGGGCCGACCGCGACCGCCAGCAGCACACGGCCGAGCGCGAGAAAGAGGCTAAGACGCTGCAGGAGGTGGTCGAGGCGATCGACGAGGGGCTGCTGCATCTGGCGAACGGCGATCTGGCCTATCAGATCGACCGTCGCTTTCCGAACGAGCTCGAAGGCCTGCGCGTCAATTTCAACCAGGCGCTGGCCTCGCTCAGCGATACGATGACGGCGATCGGCGGCAATTCGGCGGCAGTGCGCGCCGGCTCGCAGGAGATGCGCACCGGTGCCGACGACCTCGCCCACCGCACCGAGCGGCAGGCGGCCTCGATCACCGAGACGGCCAGCGCCATCGATGCGATCACCCAGTCGGTCCGTTCCCAGCTCGAACGCGCCGGCACGGCCGAACGCATCGCCCGCGAGGCCAGCCGCGAGACGACCGGATCCGGCCAGATCATGCGCGATACGATCGCGGCGATGGAGGCGATCCAGGCCTCGTCGCGGCAGATCAACTCGATCATTTCAGTGATCGACGCAATCGCCTTCCAGACCAACCTGCTGGCGCTCAATGCCGGCGTCGAGGCGGCGCGGGCGGGCGAGGCGGGCAAGGGCTTTGCCGTCGTCGCCATGGAGGTGCGCGAGCTCGCACAGCGTTCGTCGAGCGCCGCCAAGGAGATCGGCCATCTGCTGCAGAAATCCACGCAGGAGGTCGAAGCCGGCGTATCGCTGGTCGAGCGGGCCGGCGTTGCGCTCACCGGCATCGGTGGCCATGTCGAGGCGATCAACGGCCAGATCAGCGAGATCATGGATGCCACCCGCGAGGAGGCCGAGACGCTGCGGCAGATCAATACGGCGGTCGGCGAACTCGACACCATGACCCAGCAGAACGCCGCCATGGTCGAGGAAAGCACCGCCGCGATCCATCTTCTGGCCACCGAGGCGGTGGAGATGGACCGGCAGCTGGCGAATTTCACGCTGGGGCAGGGCGAGCATCGGCACAGCGCCGAGGTGCATGTGCTGCGCAGGCGGTGATAGGGTCTTTGCCAGCACGCGGCCCACAGCCTGTCGCATGGGGCGTGAGCCTGCTGGCGCTGACAAGATTGCAGCGGAAGCGGGCGATGTTGCGATTGCAACGACGCGCCCGCGACCTGACGACTAGCGCGGCAGCGCGACGCCGGTCATTGCTTCGCTGATGTTCCACAGGCGTTCGGCCGATGCCGGATCCACGGCGTAGGGTGCGACTTTCGATGTGCGCCGGTCGCGACCCTCCAGCGAGCTGACGGGGTCGCCGTCGTCAATCGCCGCGATATCGGAATTGGCGCAGAACACGCCGCCCTTGCCGTCGAGGTCAGGGCTTACGGCGCACCAGATGTGGGTGGCGGCGCCTTGGGGTATCGACTTCATGTCGCGGTCAGGATCGATCACGGGCTCACCGTTGGCGTCGATGTGGCCCATCTCCTGCAGTCGTTCGACCGGGATGTGCCTGGCGAGCCCGGTGACGATGCCGCCCGGGTGCAGCGAGAAGGCGCGGATGCCGTGTTCCCGGCCGAGGCGGTCGAGCTCGACCGCGAACAGAATATTGGCGGTCTTCGACTGCCCGTAGGCACTCCAGCCGTCATAGGCGCGATGCTCGTAATTGATGTCGTCCCAGACGATGTCGGAGAAGCGGTGACCCATCGATGAGACCGAGACGACGCGTGCTCCATCGGCGCGCACCAGCGCCGGCCATAGGCGTAGCGTCAGCTGGAAATGACCGAGATGGTTGGTCGAGAACTGCAGCTCGTTGCCCATCGCGTCGCGGGCGATCTCCGGTGCTGCCATGATCCCGGCGCTGTTGATGAGGATGTGCAGCGGCAGGCCGGATTGAACGATGCGGCGGGCGAAGGCGTCGATCGACGCGGGATCGTTGAGGTCCATCGGTTGCACCTCGATGCCGCCGCCGATCTCGGCGACGGCGCGGCGGGCGCGATCGACGTCGCGGGCGGGCACGATCACCCGGGCTCCCGCCGAGGCCAGCGTGCGCGCCGTTTCCAGCCCGAGGCCGGCATAGCCGCCGGTGACGATGGCAAGCTTGCCGGTGAGGTCTATGCCCTTGATAACATCGAGCGTGGTGCTGGAGGCGGTGTAGCCAGTGGCGAGCGGTGTCTGTGGCGTGGTCATCGTCAGCGTCCTTTTGGTGGATGTCCCGACTTGGATATGCGCCCGCGATGCGGTATTTTGAATTCTCCTAAGTCCCGTTTTCTTTCGCGAGAGTTCAGAATGCCGCGCGATCCACTATCCCGAACCCTGGAACTCGTCGATGCACGCACGATCTACGCCGGCGGCTTCATCGGCGGCGGCACATGGTCGATCCGTTTCGATCCGCCACGGAAGATCAAGTTCTTCGTGATCGGGCGCGGCAGTTGCCTGCTTGATCTGGACGGAACGGCGGCGCCGTTTCGTCTCGAAGCCGGCGACGTGTTCGTCCTTACCCGCAACGCGGGCTTCACCGTCGCCAGCGACCTTGCTGCGACTTCGAGGCATGCGTCGGAAGTTTTCTCCGGCGCGGGATCGTCGATCATTCCGGTCGGCGAGGGTGACGAGTTCCTGTTCCTCGGCGGCCATATCGACACGGACCATGCCGGTGGCCGGCTGATGATGGAGAGCCTGCCCGACTTCCTGCACCTCTCCGCCTCCGAAAGCGGTGCCGAACGCCTCGGTGCGCTGATCGGCGAACTGGTCGAGGAGGCGGCGAGCCGGGCGCCCGGGGCGGAAATGGCCTGTTCCAGCCTCGCGCATCTGCTGCTGATCCAGATCCTCAGGCGCCACCTATCCACCGGCACGGAAGTCGTGCCCGGCTGGCTTCGCGCCGCCTGCGATCCGCGCCTCGCCGCCGCGCTGACGCTGATGCATGGAGACCTCGCCCGCGCATGGACGCTGCCGGAGTTGGCGCGGGCTTCCGGCATGTCTCGGACAGCATTCGCGCTTTATTTCCGCGCCGTCACCGGCCGCCCGCCGCTGTCCTATCTCACCGAATGGCGAATGCACCAGGCCGACCGCGCCCTTCGCCGCGAGGGCAATTCGGTCGCCCGCGTCGCCCAGTCGGTCGGCTACGGCTCCGAAGCGGCGTTCAGCACGGCCTTCAAGCGGGTGATGGGCCATTCGCCACGGCGTAATCGCGGGGTGGTGCTCAGCGACGCGGCGTGAGCTTGCCACGTCGCTGGAGGCTCTTGCATCTAGGCGTGTATGGCACCGCTGTCCGGAATTCCGAACAGCCCGTGCGGATTGTCTGTGCTTATCGATGGAACCAGAGCGGTCTATCTCTCGTCTTAGCAAAAAGGAGAGTGATCATGTCCAATCTCGAGAAATCCGGAACCTACAAGCTCGGCGATCGCACGGTGAAGCGGCTAGGCTATGGTGCCATGCAGCTCGCCGGCAAGGGTGTCTTCGGGCCGCCAAGGGATCGTGCCGAAGCGATCGCGGTGCTGCGCGAAGCCGTCGAGAGCGGCGTCGACCATATCGACACCAGCGATTTCTATGGGCCGCATGTGACCAACGAGATCATCCGGGAGGCATTGCATCCCTATGCGGACGATCTTGTCATCGTCACCAAGATCGGCGCGACGCGCGGGGCGGATGCCTCGTGGAACCCTGCTTTCTCAAAGGAAGCGCTGACGCAGGCGGTGCATGACAATCTCAAGAATCTCGGCCTCGACGTGATCGAGGTTGTCAATCTCAGGGCGATGTTCGACGTGCACGGACCGGCCGAAGGCTCGCTCGAGGAACCGTTGACCGTGCTTGCGGAGCTGCAGCGCCAGGGTCTCGTCAAGCATGTCGGGCTGTCGAACGTCACGGCCAAGCAGATCGCCGACGGCCGCAAGATCACCGAGATCGTCTGCGTCCAGAACCAGTATAATCTGGCGCATCGCGAGGACGATGCGTTGATCGCCCAGCTTGCCGACGAAGGCACGGCCTATGTGCCGTTCTTCCCGCTCGGCGGTTTCTCGCCGTTGCAGTCGTCGACGCTCTCGGATGTCGCGACCAGCCTCGGCGCGACGCCGCTGCAGGTGGCGCTTGCCTGGCTGCTGCAGCGTTCGCCCAATATCCTGCTGATCCCCGGCACCTCGTCGCGCGGCCATCTGCGCGAAAACCTCGCCGTTGCGGATATCGTCCTGCCCGCGGATGCCATCGCCAAGCTCGATGGCGTTGCGGCTGCCAAGGCCGCTTAACACTTCGCACGACGGATGCCGGTTCTCTGGCGCCGGCATCCGTCGCCACATCTCTAGTCCGGCATAGGCGCTCGGCTCGCCGTTATCCGTCAGCGACGCCGTTCATACGATTTTTCTCAGCGTTCCCTTTGGCGCAACCTGTTCGAGCACCTACATAGACCTGTCATTTCAACCACCGACAGGCCGCGCCATGGTTCCCTTCTCGATCCTCGATCTTTCGCCCGTTGCCGAAGGCAGCACGATCCAGCAGTCGCTGGAGAGTTCCGCGCGGATGGCGCGGAAGGCGGAGGAGTTCGGCTACAACAGGTTCTGGCTGGCGGAGCATCACGGCATGCCCGGGATCGCCAGCGCGGCGACCGCCATCGTCATCGGCCATGTCGGTGCTGCGACCAAGCGGATCCGCATCGGCTCCGGCGGCATCATGCTGCCGAACCATTCGCCGCTTGTCATCGCCGAGCAGTTCGGCACGCTGGAGGCGCTATTTCCGGGGCGTGTCGATCTCGGGCTCGGCCGCGCGCCGGGCACCGACATGCGCACGGCGCAGGCGCTCAGGCGCAATCTCGATGCCGGCAGCTTCCCCAACGATGTTGTCGAACTGCAGCAGCTGCTCGGCGCGCCTGTCGAGAACCAGGCGATCCTCGCGGTCCCGGGCATGAATTCCAACGTGCCGATCTGGCTGCTCGGCTCCAGCCTCTACAGCGCGCAGCTCGCCGGCATGCTGGGTCTGCCCTACGCGTTCGCCTCGCACTTCGCGCCGGATTCGCTGATGGATGCGCTCGATATCTACCGCGACCGTTTCCAGCCGTCGGCAGTGCTCGACAAGCCCTATGCGATGGTCGGCGTCATGGGGTCGGTGGCCGAGACCGACGAGGCGGCGCAGTATCACTTCACCTCGGCGCAGCAGCAGTTCGTCAACCTGCGTCGCAACGTGCGCGGCCAGTTTCCGAAGCCGCTTGCCGACATGGAAGGTTTCTGGTCACCGATGGAGAAGATGACTGTCGAGCATACGCTGCGCTACGCCGTGGTCGGCTCGCCGAAGACCGCCGAGGCCAAGCTCGGCGAATTCCTGCGCGACACGCAGGCCGATGAAGTGATCATCTCCATGCCGATCCACAATATCGAGGCACGGCTGAAATCGGTCGAGCTGTTTGCGGGTCTCAACGATTTCATGCGCGCCGCCGCCTGACGGGTTGGCGGCGACGGCGCGGAAACGCTACTTGATCGTCTCGTTCGGATAGACGCTCCAAAGGTTCGTCTGCCTGACGAAGCCTTCGAGATTGTGGCCCGTCACTTCCACTTTGCACCAGCTGCCGTCGCAACTGTCGACCGAAAGACGCACGCGCGCGGCAAGCGAGGCCAGCGTTCTGGCCGATGTGCTCGGCTCGGCGCGGATCGCCACATGCGCGGCGATCCAGGGGCCGACGATGGCGGTGCGGTTGCTCGACAGCAGCGCCCGATGCATCCAGCCGGAGACGCCGTCGCTGTCTCTCACCTGTCGCCAGTTGCCGTACTCGGCGGTGATCTCGAACGGCAGGCCGGCGACATGGTAGATCCACTGGGTGCCGTAATCCAGCGATGGTCCGATGCGCATGCGGGCCTCGCGCGAGCGCAACGAGACGAAGCGCGGGACCTTGAGACCGGTCTCGCGGCCTTTCGGGCCGCTCGATGCCTGCTCCACCTGTGCCGCCGCCCGTTGTTGCAGCTCGCTGGCGGCGATCTCCGGGCAGGCCAGCGCCAGGCCGATCGCGCCGATGGCAAGCATTCTCTTCCAGCCGCGGGCGAGCCGGCCAGAGGCGAGGGACGCGCCCGTTTCGGCTCCACGACGCATGATGCGCGGCATCGTCAGTTGCACTGCGCCATGCGCTTGAGGGCGGCGCTGACGCCGTTCAGCGAGTAGGTGTAGGTGGTCGCCGTTCCGCGGCGCGAGACGGCATCGACGGTCATGTCGCTACCACCGCGCATGGTGTCGATCAGGTCAGGTTCCCTGGTCTCTTCCAGAACCCAGGCGGAGGTCCCCTTGGTGAACATGGCGAACTCCTTGTCGCCGATCTGCACCTTGGCGCGCGATCCCGGCTTCAGCTCATAACCCATGATCGCCTGCGGCTCGTAGTTGGTACCGCTGCCGGGGGCGCGGCCGACGACGAAGTAGTTGCGGCCATGATCGACGGCGGCGGGCTGCATGGTCTTCGGCACTGTCAGGATATAGCACACCGTCTTGCCCGAGCGATCGTAGGAATAGACGCCCCAGTCGTTGAACTGCTTGACCATCGTCGGCTGTGCGTGGACAGCCGACGCGGCGGCCAGAACGGCTGCAATTGCGAAGGAGAGCGAAAGGGCTGGTGTCTTCATGGGTCGTTTTCCCGCCGAAAGTATGGAGTGGGGCTGGCCTTGGGGCAGACCGGCTGGAGCGAATGCGGCGCATTCAAAACCGGCAGGGTTACCGAGACCTTAACGGCGGGGCAGGGTTCACGGACGTGTTACCCCGAGACGGCAGGTTGTGAGCACTTGTGGTCGCCGGCCTGTGGACAACGAAAAGCCGGCCGCGTTTCCGGGGCCGGCTTCTGCAAATAAGCGGATAGACGATCAAGCCGAGAGCTTGGCCATCACTTCTTCCGAGACTTCGAAATTCGAGAACACGTTCTGGACGTCGTCATCATCTTCGAGACTGTCGATCAGCTTCAACAGCGACTGGGCGCGTTCCTCGTCGACCGGAATGTTGTTCTGGGCGCGCCAGACGGACTTTACGGTCTCGGCTTCGCCAAGCGTCGCTTCCAGCGCCTTGGAGACTTCGCCGAGAGATTCGAAGGCGCAGATGATGTAGTGGCCGTCCTCGTCGCTGGTCACGTCGTCGGCGCCGGCTTCGATCGCTGCTTCCATCATCGCGTCGGCATCGCCGGCCGCGGGCTTGTAGGTGATCTCGCCGACGTGGTCGAAGGAGAAGGACACCGAGCCGGTTTCGCCCAGCGCGCCGCCGGCCTTGGTGAAGATCGAGCGGACGTTGGAGGCGGTGCGGTTGCGGTTGTCGGTCAGCGCCTCGACGATGATCGCCGTTCCGCCCGGGCCGTAGCCCTCGTAGCGCACTTCATCGTAGTTCTCGCCGTCGGCACCCGCGGCCTTCTTGATGGCGCGGTCGATGTTGTCCTTCGGCATCGACTGGGCCTTGGCGTTCTGGATCGCCAGACGCAGGCGCGCGTTCATCGAAGGGTCGGGCAGACCGGCCTTGGCGGCAACGGTGATTTCGCGCGCCAGCTTCGAGAACATTTTCGAGCGCACGGAATCCTGACGGCCCTTGCGATGCATGATGTTTTTAAACTGTGAATGGCCAGCCATGGCACCCCTGTTCACGTCTTATTGTCGGAATGGGCCGCCTTATAAGAGTGAAACGGGGCGCGTTCAAGCGGAAAGCGGTGGCTGGCCGGCTTGCGCGCGATGCTGCGCCGCGGCAATCCCCGGTGGCCAGGTACCAGTGGTCGGGACTAGCGATCAATCCTCGTGTTTAGTCGACCGTGTATGTCTTGCGACTGGCGAAGAAGCCGTGGCCGTCCTTGCGGCGGCAGGTGAGGCCGCGCTCCTCGGATTGGCAGTTGAAGGGGCCGGCATGCCAGCGCTCGCCATAGTTCAACACGTTGACGTCGCTACAGCAGCCGCTGTCGCCCTCCATTTCGAAAATGAAGGCCTTGCCGGCGGCCGAGAGGATCAGCCTGACATGCTTCGGCTCGATCCGGTCGCATCCGAGCTCCGGGCCGCCGTCATCGGGCGTGTACATGGCGCTGCCGCCTTTGGGGATATAGGTGCAGCCGATGTTTCTGGACGGGGTGACGAAGACGATCTGGCCATCCTCGTCGGGCATGAAGCTGCGATCGGCGGCGGGCGCGTGCGATGCCGACGCCAGCGGGACCGCCAGAGCACAGATGACCATGAGCAAGGTCGCAATCCGCATGATGTCCCCCATTGGATGTCAGCGCGCCGTGATGACGGAGACCGTAGCATCTGTCGGGGCCTTGGGGAACAAAGCCGGTAGGCTCACGTTTCAAACACGGACCACATGAAACGGAAGGAAGTGCTATGGCTAGTTTCAACGAGGCGCGGGAACACCCGGCACGCCAGCTCTGGGATCAGGTGAACGATATTCATGCCGGCATGTTGGGGATCGACGGTCCCGACATGCATATGCAGCCGATGGCGCCGAACGCTGATCCGAAGACCAACACGATATGGTTCTACACAAAATCGGACGCCGAGATCGTCCGCGCGATCAAGCCGGGCACCCGCGCGCACTTCAGCGTGGTCGGCAAGGATCACGACTACCATGCGTCTCTCGCCGGCAAGATCGAGGTTCGCCAGGACGCCGCGAAGATCGATGAATACTGGAACTCGGTGGTCGCTGCCTGGTATGAGCACGGCAAGAAGGATCCGAACCTGGTGATGCTGGCACTGCATGTCGATGATGCCGACATCTGGGTTTCGACCGGTAGCAAGCTCAAGTTCGGCTGGGAAATCGCCAAGGCCAATCTCGATGACGAGAAGATGCCTGACGTCGGCGTACGGCAGCACCTGCAGTTCGCCTGAGGCGGAATTGCATGGTGAGATTGATGAGCCCGGGAGCGTTTCGCTGCCGGGTTTTCTGTGTCTGCGTGATTTGACGGGAGCGAAGCGCCGGCTTATCTTTGTATTACAAATGGAGGTGAAAACGATGGCAGATCGAGAACTTTCAGATCCAATCACGATGCGCCTACCGGTGGATGTCCTGACTGAAATCGAAGAAATTGCTGGTATCTGCAGCCGCAGCCGGAGCTGGGTCTTCGTGCGCGCGCTGAAGTCTTACCTCGCCGCTGAAGGCCGAGAAATCATCGAGCTCGATCGGGCGCGGGAAGACGTCGATGCGGGGCTTGGAAGCGATTTTGATGACGTGATCGATGAGGTCGATGCGATCGCCAAGGGCGCGGCTGCATGAAAGTCATTCTCTCGCCGAAGGCCAGAGAATACGTCACCTCGGAAGTGCGCTATCTGAAATCGAAAAGTACCAGCGCCGCCCAAGAATTTTCCGATCATCTCAAGAGGCTGCGCAAGGAGCTAAGCCAGTTTTCGCAAATGGGTAGAACGACCGACGAGGTTCCGGTTCCAGGTGTTCTGCGTTTCGTCATGGGCGCATACCTTGTCGACTATGAAGTGAGAACAGCAGCGATCGTGATCTTCTCGATCCGCCATGGTCGAGAGCGGCCGCCGGGTGTTTCTACCCATGACGATTTTGATCTGGAGGAACGCGGCTCCGGCGGAGCTTCGGAGGGCCAGTGACTCCGGTTTCCCCATCCTGCTGCATCCGCTTCGCCACATAGATCTGCGGTTTCCTCGGCCATGTCCACATCGATACGTCGATGCTGTTGGTCGGCGCGTAGACGATGTCGAGGTCCGGGCCGAACACCGGCAGAAAGCTGGCGAGCGATCGTGGCGGGTGCATCGGCACACGTTCAAATCAATAGTTCACGACACCGCATAGCGTCGCGAACTGCAAACCGATCCCGGGCGCCGTAGTTATCGTCTGCTCTATGACGGAACGGGAGAAACGGGTCTCCGCAACGCCGGGGAAAACCTGCTTCGCCACGCCCTGGATGCATTCGCATTGGCCTGGCGGGCGGTCCAGCGCACAGGACCGCACCAGCAGTGACGGGCGTACAGTGTCGATGGAGCCACTTGCCAAAAGCTCGAACATGGCCGGGATGTAGTCCGAGCCGCAGCCTATCGATTGCGCCGCCGCTGTGCCGTCCGCGAAGCTCTTTTGTCTTTGCAGCGAGCGCCCCAGTGCCTCCCCGAAACCACCCTGCTGGTTGAAGTCGAGGCCCGTCAGCAGCTGCGTTCCTTGAAGGAGAATGCCCAGAAGACGCATTCGCACAGCAGGCGCCGGCTGTCCGCATTTCTCGCTGCTGTAGGTCAACATGCCAGATAGAAACAGTTTGTCGTCGCCCGTCAGATTGCGCGTTTCGCCTGACGTGATCGCATTCAGGAGAGGCGTGCGGGACGGTCCTATGGAATCGTAGGGTGTCGGGATGCCTGCCATTCTTTGCCGCGCTGCATCGCGTTTCTGAACCGACCGGGCTTTCTGTTCTTCTGAGCCAACCTCGGCAAGTCTCGCCAGAAGCGGCGCGAGCTTCTCCGACATCGCTGACGGCCGCGCGTCGCCGATCTCGGAAGCCTTTCGTTCTACTTCTGCCAGGATATCCGCAGTCGTGCGCAACGGCTCGGCCGCGCGAACCAGTGCGTCCAGATTTACCTCGGCCCTTGAATTGGCCGCCTCAAGATCGCCTGGCATCTTGACCGTGTCGGGATAGGTCACGGCTACGGCCCCGTCGGAATACCAGCCGGTCACCTCATGGAGCGCTTCCGACATCAGGGTCGGAGGGAAGAGATCTTCGGACAGCGTGCCGGCGGATGCCGTGAACACGCGGCTTCCGGTCAGGCTGCATTCGAATGCCAACTTTGCGATGTCGAATGTCCCGGCGAGTTCCCGGGCTTTGGCTGCGAGGGCGGCCTCGATCGTGGCGGCTTTGCCGGTGTCAAGGGTGTTGAGAGCCGGATAGAATCCGATCTTCAGTTCGCGTGCCTTGTTTCGTGCAATCCCCATGCTGGCGATCAGCGGCTTGAGATCATCATCGCAGATCGATGCCAAGCTCTTCTTTTGTTCGGTCGCTCGTCGCTTGAGCGCGATCACGCCGCCGCGCGTCACTTCGCTGTTGTAAAGCCGGCCGGTACCAATCCAGTTGGTCGCTCCACCATCGGCAAAAACCAGAAGCCCTCCCTTTGGAAGAGCGTCGACATGCCTTGCGGAAGACGTCGTGTAAGGAACAGGCCCTTTCTTGGGGTAGGGTTCCTCCTCCTCCGCCGGCACGAGGGCCAAACCTTTGCGGGCGATGGCGGTGTCTTCGACCAGGGCGTATGAATATCGCCAGCCGTTAAGCCAGAGCGTGACGTCGAATATTCTCCCCGTGCCACCTGCATGGCTGGGCGAGATTTCCAGCGAGAGAGGTATTATGCTCGTCACGCGCTGGTCGATGTTCTGAACGATCGCGCCCATGAAATCACCCCCGTAGACGGCCCCGTCATACGAGCCGACAAAGGGCTGATATTTGGCTGGAACCGGCGGTGGCGGTTGCTCGCCCGGACCCGCTTCCTCTGTTGGCCTTAGGTAAATTCCGTAGCATTGCAGTTCGTCCGACACCGCTTTGAATGGGCCGCCCGGACGTGTGCCGCGGTTGAGCACAAGATCAAACTCGATACCTTGATAGGGGCCATGCGCCTTGGTCTCCGCGTGAACGACGATCTTGCGACCATCCTGTTCGGCGCGACCGCGAAATTGGGTAAATGAAGCGAAACGCTTGCGGCGCAGGCTGATCGTCGTGTCGAACCCGTCCTTATCAGGCGCCCCGAAATCGACGCGGACAACCATACGTCCTGTCTGGCATCTTGCGTCCAGGTCCTGAAAGGCTCCTTGCGGCAATTCGCCGTTTGCTGTCTTGGCTCCATTTTTTCCTGTTTCATCTGAGCGGGGGCGTACCCTATCGCTGGTGGCGGCGCCTTTCGCTGCTGCTGCCAGCCCTCCCTCGGGTGCCTTTGTCCCTCGTGCGACACGAAACTTTCCGCAGCTCCGGACCCGCCCAGTGATGCTGCCGCCGTCCTTGGAGAGCACGCCTGAAAAGCCGACCATCGAGTAACCCGAAGGCATCTGGATAGCCTGCACCGGTCTCGCCTTCACAACGCCCTTGGCGGGTGTGAAGGACGTTGAGATCGTGTAGCGCCCGGCGTTGCCGTCCGGGTAGGCGAATATAAAAGTCCCACCTGCCTCTGCGTCGAGCTCCAGGACGAGCGTGGCCTCGATGCCACTGCAAACATATGATCCGGTCCAGGTGCCAGCTATCGCGCCGTTTCCAGCTGCGGATGCCGGGTCCGCATATGTCGCCAACACTATTGCGAGCGCGGATAGCGTCGAAAGCGCGCCAAGTGCGGCGCGAACAACGGATTTATTCGAGAATAAATTCCGGATATCTTGAATAATTCTCAAGTTGCAACCCTCTGAAACTCGAGAATTGCCGAGATTATATTTTCAATTATGCAATTTTAAATATGCGTCTTTCGACGTACGGCGACGAATGATGTCAATTCTAGTTGCAAGGTTTTTGATTCTTTCGATTATATCAAGCTTGCTTGGAATTTGTGTCTCCTTCTGTCCAGCCGCGACCTCATCCACCTCCACCTCACTGCATCCCCTTCGCCACATAGATCTGTGGCTTCCTCGGCAATGTGCGCATCGATACGCTGATGCTATTGGTCGGCGCGTAGACGATGTCGAAGTCGGGGCCGAACATCGACAGGAAGCTGGCGAGCGGTCGCGGCTGGTGCATCGGCAGGATCAGCGACGAGCGCAGGCGCTTGATGATCCGGCTCATGCTGTCGGTCCCCATGGTCAGGCCGCCGTCTACGGGGACCATGACGATGTCGAGCCGGCCGATCTCGGTGTAGTGCGCGTCCGTCAGCTCGTAGTGAAGATGGCCGAGATGGCCGATGCAAAGGCCGGCGACCTCGAAGATGAAGATGGAATTGCCATCCGCCTGCGGCGCGCCGTAGCCGCCGCGAATATCGGTCGTGACGTTGCGGATGTAGGTGTCGCCGACCACCATGTCGACCTTGGCCTTCTCACCCGGCACGTCGCTCCAGCCATGCAGCACGTATTTGATCGCGGGGTCGGGCACCGAGGTATAGTGCGAGGAGTGGGCGCGGTTCATCGTTGCCACCATCGGCATACGCGGTGGGGTGTACCAGCCGCTGTAATCGGTGGCGATGCTGATGCCGCCTGGCGTTTCGAGCAGGAATGTCGAGTGGCCGATATAGGTGATAGTCACGGTTTCGTCGGCCATTGCGGCCGACACGATCGGTGCTGGACCGGAGAAGCTGGCGAAGGTCGCCTTGGGGATCGCTTGAGCGATCGCCTGGCACTGGCTGACGTTGCGGCGCGCTTCCTGCGCCTCGGCCGTGCCTGACGTGAGCCAGCCCGGCAGCAGACCGGCCAGGGTTGTCAATGCGAAGACAAGAAAATGCAGCTTCATGCCACGTCCCCAGCGCTTTCACTGGAGGGAGGATGCGGCAAGGGTTCCGGGCGGTCCAGATCAAATCCGGGCCGCCGTGCTCACTTTTCCGTCATGCGGGCGCTATGCTCGGTTTAGCGCCAGAATTCCGGGATGGTTTCCGACAGCCGTGGGCCGAGCCGCAATGGCGCGATCTTTTCGGCCAGTCCCGTCGCATCTGATATCTCGACGCCGACGCCGCAGATGGTGGCGGGGCCGGTCGCGGCCTCCATGCGGCCTTTCGGCATCTTGGAAATGAAGCGGTTGAGCGGCTCTTCCTTGTCCATGCCGAGCGACGAGTCATAGTCGCCGCACATGCCGGCATCGGAGAGATAGGCGGTGCCGCCGTTGAGGATTTGATGGTCGGCGGTCGGAACATGCGTGTGGGTGCCGACGACGAACGAGGCGCGGCCATCGACGAAATGGCCGAAGCACTGCTTCTCGCTGGTGGCTTCGGCGTGGAAGTCGAAGACGATCGCGTCGGCCTGTTCCTTCAGCGGGCAGGCGTCGAGGATGGCCTCGGCCGACTTGAAGGGGTCGTCGAGCTCGGGGTGCATGAAGACGCGGCCCATGATGTTGGCCACCAGGATGCGGGCGCCGTTGCGGGCGTAGAAGATACCGGAGCCGCGGCCGGGCGTACCCTGCGGATAGTTGGCCGGGCGCAGGAACTGGTCGTGGCGGCCGGCGAAGGCGACGGCTTCCTTCTGGTCCCAGACGTGATTGCCCGTGGTCACCACGTCGGCGCCGGCGTTGATGGTCTCGAGAAAGATGTCCTCGGTGATGCCGAAGCCCCCGGCGGCGTTCTCGCCGTTGACGACGACGAAGTCGAGCTTCAGGTCCGAAATCAGGCCGGGCAGTCGGTTCCAGACCGCCGTGCGTCCCGTCTTGCCGACCATGTCACCCAAAAAAAGCAGTCGCATTGCTATCCAATCCAAGAGGCAAAAAAGCGCAGGCCGCTTTCTGTCAGGATGGCATCCAGGCTTACATCGTGCGGCTCGTCGGGCACATGTGCCACTTCCTGGCAGTCGAACGCAATGCCGATCAGCCTCGGATGCATGCCTTTTTGCAGCAAACGGTCGATCGCGCGGTCATAATGGCCGGCGCCGTAGCCGATCCGGTGGCCGCGTGCGTCGAAGGCGGAGAGGGGGACGAGCAGGATCTCGGGATCGACGACCGGCGCGTCCCGCCCCGGGCCCGAGGTGCCGAAGCCGGTCGAAACCAGCGGCGCGCCGTCGACCAGTTCGCGAAAGACGATGGTCTGGCGGTCGAGAATGGCGGGTACGCAGAGCCGTGCACCGCGAGCCTTGAGGCGATCCATCAGTGGCCGCGTGTCGGCTTCGGAGCGGATCGGGAGAAAGCCAGAGATGATCGTGCCGGGTGAGAAGGCGATCGCGTCGCCGGCGTGCTCGGCCATGGCATGGCTCATCGCCGCCCTGACATCGGTGGGGATCGCGTCGCGC
This sequence comes from Hyphomicrobiales bacterium, assembly GCA_900470805.1. Classification (GTDB taxonomy): domain Bacteria; phylum Pseudomonadota; class Alphaproteobacteria; order Rhizobiales; family Rhizobiaceae; genus Rhizobium. The sequence goes on from UCCA01000035.1 coordinate 51,030, forward strand.
TGCGCCAGACGTTCGGTGCGCAGTTGTGCTTTCAGGTCTTTCGAGATCATGGCGTCCGCTTTTTGGTCTGGCATCGGACCATAATGCGGCCGGCGCGCATTGCAATGCGCGGATGCGGCGTGTTGCCCGTCGCGATCAGACGATAATGCTTGAAGGCGTCGAGGCGGCCGCTTGCCCGCCACCGAACGAGGCGGCGCCGGTCGGCTCGTTGCCGTTTCCGGTGTTCTTCTCGCGCAGGTCGCGCATGGCCTTGTCCATCACCTGCTTGATATCGCGCAGCAGCGACTTGAATTCTTCCATCGTTTTGCGGTCTTCCGCCGAGATGCCGGACGAGGCGCTTTCGCCGTCCTCGGCGACGCTCTTGTAGGCATTGCGGGCAGGCGTCGCGTCGTCGAGTTCGTCGGCCTGTCCGGTATCGCCGTCATTGTCCGTGTCATCGGCTGATATGACGGATGCAGCATCGGTCGCGCCGGTGTCGGCGGCGGATGTGTTTCCAGCTTCTGCGCCCGCGGTGGCGGTGCCTGCCGCTGCATCGACAGCGGTTGCCGCTGAAGCGGATCCGGCGCTGGCGGCGACGGCCGCGGCGAACTGGGTGGCGGCGGCGCTGACCTTGTGGGCGAGCTCGGCAGCAAGGCGGACGACGACCTCGGGCGGCATGCCGCCGCTTTTCAGCATCTCCAGTTCCTGCTTGGCTTCCTCGAGCTTGCGCGCCGCGCGCTCCTTTTCGATATCGGCGGAACTTCTCATGGTCTCGCGTAGCGTATCGAGCGCCTTGGTCTGGTTCTGCAGGATCGTCAACTGCACGCTCGATTTTGCCGACGTTGTCTTCGACGAGGTGCCTGTGCTGCCGAACATCGTCCAGGCCACTGCTGAGCCAACCTGCATATCATCCCCCCGGATTGCGCGTCATCCGGGGGAGCGTATGGCCTCAGGCTTGCGCCGACCTGTGCGGCGGAGCGCCATCGGTGGCCAGCGCGTGAATGGTCCGCTCGAACAGCGGCAGTCCGCCCGGCCGCCAGCCCAGAGCCCGGATCTTTTCCGTATCCATCGGCGTCAGCAGCGATTTGTCGGCGGCGGCGGGCAGCCGGTTGGCGCAGTCGTGCTCCCAGCGGATCGGTTCGAGAATGTCCCAGGTGTCGAGCGTGAGGTCGGAGACGTTGAAGGTCTCGCCCGAGATGCGGCTGCTGTCGGCCTCGAGCATGATACGGACGGCCTGGCCGACATCGCGACCATGGACTTCCGTGCCGGCACGCGCCGGGATCGGGCGGCCGGAGAGATAGTCGCCGAACAGCTTGTCCCACTTGTTGGGGCGCAGGTCTCCGTAAACGCCGGTCAGCCTCAGGCTGGCGGCCGCGAAACCGGGCGCCGCAAGATGCGCCAGGCTGCGTTCGGCGTCGAGCTTCACCTGGCCATAGAGCGTTTCCGGCTTTTCCAGTGTCGTCTCGCGCAATTCGGTGCCCGGCGGATGTTCGCCGTAGGCCGCGCGGCTGGAGATGAAGATGCAGCGGCGGGTGCCGGCGCGTTTGGCGGCCTCGAACAGGCGTACTGTGCCGTCGAGATTGAGCCGCCGGAAGGTCTCGGGATCATCGCCTTCGCCGCCGCGATACTTGCCGGGCGCATGGTGGAAGGCGGCGTGCACGAAGAAATAGGCGTCGTCGAAGGCTTCGATGTGATCCTTGCCCGGATCCAGCGACAGCGGCGCAAAATCGACGGGGCGCGAGAAGGCGCGGGGCAATGGGGCGTGTCGGCCGCCGATGATCACGGAATATCCGGCGGCAAGCAGTTCCTCGACGATGTAGCGACCGACAAGTCCCGTTCCGCCCGATACCAATACCTTCATTCTGCCTCTTTCGGGTTCGCCATCGTCGCGATGTCAGGCACGTCGTCACCGGTATGGAATGCCTGCCACAGATCGATCAGCGGACGCAGCCTGTCGGCTTTCGGGTGATCCTTTTCCCATGGCTTTTCATACTGGTAGTGCAGGACTGAAATGCTCTGCCAGTCCCAAAGTTCCGGCATGGTAAACCAGACATATTGTAGCATGTTGAAATAGACCGGCAGGCCATGCCATTCCGGGAAAAACGCCTGCAGGAAGGTCTGGTCGGTGCGTTTCCACAGTATTTCCGACTGATCGAGGCGGGCGAGCATCGCGTCGAACGTCTGCCTTGATGGCCGGGCGACGAAGACGCCGGAGTTCATGCGATGAAAATCGGCGAGCGATTCGTAGACATTCGGGGCGGCGGAGAATTCGGGATAGCCGAACAGGCGGTCGATGTTGCGCAGCACGACGGCGTCGGCGTCGATGAACACGCAGGTGTCGTAGTTCGTCAACTCCCAGAGCCGCAGCTTGCAGAAATTGTCGAGCGGCGAATGGAAGGCGGGTTTGCGGCCCTTGGTGAAGGGGGCTGATGCGTGGATGTTTCCTTTGGCGTGACGTTCGTTGAAGGCGTCGGACAGGGGGAGGTGTTCGACGGGGATGAGGCGGCAGCCGAGTGTCTCGAGCGGTGCCAGATCGGACGCCGCGACGCCGCCGGTGTGGAGGACGACGATGCCGGCGGTGGTGTGCGTCAGCCGCAGCGATCGGGCCAGCGCGGTGGCGCCCATGGCGTAGTCGGCGTTGGTGACGAGGGTGATGTAGGCGTGGCGGGGGGTCATGCGGTGGGG
>UCCA01000040.1 GCA_900470805.1 Hyphomicrobiales bacterium
AGGGCAGAGGGGGGTATCACGCCCACCGACGCCAGCGAAACCGTGACCTCACCCACCGATACTGCGGAAGTAACCACGCCCGCCGAGCAAGAATCCGCCATCCCCACACTCCCCAAGGGCTTCGCCACATCAGCCGAGGTCCCCGAACCTGTCGCCATCGTCCCGCCGTCGAGACTGTCCTGGTTCCAGCGCCTGCGCGCCGGCCTCGCTCGCACCTCGTCGCAGCTGACAGGGCAGATCTCCGCCCTCTTCACCAAGCGCAAGCTTGACGACGAGACGCTGCAGGATCTGGAAGACCTGTTGATCCAGGCCGATCTCGGGCTCGAGACCGCGCTGCGGATCACCGATACGCTAGCGTCCGAACGTTACGGCAAGGATGTCTCCGGCGAGGACGTCAGCAAGATCATGGCGGCCGAGATCACCAAGGTGCTGAAGCCGGTCGCCAAGCCGCTCCAGCTCGATCTCAGCCACAAGCCGCATGTCATCCTCGTCGTCGGCGTCAACGGCACCGGCAAGACCACCACGATCGGCAAGCTGGCGGCGAAGCTGTCGGGCGCCGGGCTGAAGGTGATGGTCGCCGCCGGCGATACGTTCCGCGCCGCGGCAATCGAGCAGCTGAAGATCTGGGCCGACCGCACCAAGTCGGAATTCATCGGCACCAAGCTCGGTGCCGATGCCGCCGGCCTCGCCTACGAGGCGTTCGAGCAGGCCAAGCAGAAAAAATGCGACGTCCTGATCATCGACACCGCCGGCCGGCTGCAGAACAAGACCGAGCTGATGGCGGAGCTCGAGAAGATCGTCCGTGTGCTCGGCAAACTCGATCCGGATGCGCCGCATACCGTGCTGCAGACGCTGGATGCGACCACGGGCCAGAACGCGCTCTCCCAGGTCGAAATCTTCCGCAACGTCGCCGGCGTCAATGGGCTGATCATGACCAAGCTCGACGGCACGGCACGCGGCGGCATTCTCGTCGCGATATCAGCCAAGCACAAGCTGCCGGTCTATTTCATCGGCGTCGGCGAAGGCGTCGATGATCTCGAGCCGTTCGAGGCTGAGGATTTCGCCCATGCCATCGCCGGCCTCGGCTGAGCCTGATGGCTGGGGCTGGCGGATATTGCCGACCACGGCTATTGATGCCACAGATATGCCCGCAAGCGCGCGCAAGCGTCGCCACGTTAATTTAAAGAGTTGGAGCGCCCCTTGTATGTCCGAACGGACGCACGGCGCTCTGGGAACGGATCAGAGAGCGTATGACGACCGAGAGCGACACCACCCCGACGGCTGCCGACAAGCAAAATCCGATGCTGAAGCTGGGCTTGGAACTCGGGCCGCTGATGATCTTCTTCTTCGCCAATCTGCGCGGCCCCTGGCTGGTCGAGAAGTTTCCGGCGCTGGCGGCACTCGGCGGGCCGCTGTTCGTGGCAACCGCGCTGTTCATGGCCGCGACGATCATCTCGCTTGTGATCTCGAAGATCTTGCTGCGCCACCTGCCGATCATGCCCTTCGTCTCGGGCATCGTCGTGCTGGTGTTCGGTTCGCTGTCGATCTACCTGCAGGATGAAACCTTCATCAAGATGAAGCCGACCATCATCAACGCGCTGTTCGGCTTCACGCTGCTCGGCGGCCTGCTGTTCGGCAAGTCGCTGCTCGGCTACGTCTTCAACGCCGCCTTCCAGCTCGACGCCGAAGGCTGGCGCAAGCTGACCGTTCGCTGGGGCGTCTTCTTCCTGTTTCTCGCCGTGCTCAACGAGATCGTCTGGCGCAATTTCACCGACGACACCTGGGTCGCCTTCAAGGTCTGGGGCACCATGCCGATCACCATCCTGTTCACGCTGGCGCAGATGCCGCTGATCATGAAGCACACGGTGGCGTCCGAGGGAGAGACCGGCGAAAAGGTGGGCAAGTGACGGCGCTCGCGACGACGGACAGATCCAGACACCAGGCCTTCTGGTTCGCGGCATGCCTGGCGGTGCTGGTCGCGCAGATCGTCGCCGAGTACCTGATGGGCCGCACGCCAATCTGCACCTGCGGCTACGTCAAGCTGTGGGAGGGGACGGTCAATTCGAGCGGCAACTCGCAGCACCTGTCCGACTGGTACACGCCCTCGCACATCATCCACGGCTTCATCTTCTACGGGCTGGCGCATCTCCTGCTGCGCGGCAAGCCGATCGCGCTCCAGCTGCTGCTGGCGCTGGTGATCGAATCGGGCTGGGAGCTGCTGGAGAACTCGCCGCTGATTATCGACCGCTACCGCACGGCGACGATCTCGCTCGACTATTACGGCGACAGCATCCTGAATTCGGCGATGGACACGGTGTTCATGGTCCTTGGCTTCTTCTTCGCGTCGCGCGCCCCGGTGGCGCTGACGGTAGCGATCGCCATCTTCTTCGAGCTCTTCACCGGCTACATGATCCGCGACAACCTGACGCTCAACGTGCTGATGCTGGTCTGGCCGCTGGAGGCGGTGAAGACCTGGCAGGGCGGTATGTCGGGATAGCGGCGGCTCGTTGCGCCGGGGATGAGGGGGCTCCGGGCTCCGCCCCGCCTCGAAAACCTTCTCACGATCCCGCCTTGCCCAGCGCCTTTTCCATTGCGGGATAGAGCCCTTCCTTCAGGCTGATATCGTCGAACGGGCCGACGCGCTTGTAGAGGATGGTACCGTCGGGGGCAACGAGGTAGCTTTCCGGGATGCCGTAGACGCCCCAGTCGATCGCCGCCTGGCCTTTGGGATCGACGCCGATCGCCTTGTAGGGGTTGCCGAGCTCGCCGAGGAAGCCGAGCGCGTTGTCGTTCTTGTCTTTGTAATTGATCGCGACAATATTAAGCCGGCTATCTTTTGCCAGTTCCTTCAGGACCGGATGCTCCTCGCGACAGGGGATGCACCATGAGGCGAAGACGTTGACCAGCGTCAGCTTGCCCTTGACCGCGGCATTGTTGAGCGCCGGCAGGTTGCTGCCCTCGAGTGGCGGCAGGTCGAGCGAGGGGGCCTTGGTGTTGAGCAGCGCCGAGGGGATCTCGGCGGCGTTCCTGCCGTGGACGTCCTGATCATAGAGCATCTTGCCGGCGGTGGCGGCGATGCCGCCGAAGACGATGAGCGGGATGAGGGCGAAGGCATAGCGGCCAACGCCGCGCCTTTGCGCCGGGGCTGCGGGCGTTTCGGGTGCGGATGTTTGAGGGGTGTCGCTCATGATGCCGCATCCCTCGGGCGGGCCGAGCGTCGGCGGATGCCGGAGGCTTCCAGCACGGCCAGCTCCTTTCGGCGGGCGCGGCCGTCGAGAAAGGTCCAGAGCGTGACGGCGACGGTGACGAGGCCGGCGAACAGATAGGAACCGTAGACGTAGAAGGTGTAAGACTCGGTCATCGGTTACGCCTCCCGGCTGGCGAGGCGCGCGGCGAGCCGGCGCTGTGCCGATATGCGGCGGCGCCAGATCTCGTTGCGGATGGCCATCACGTGCAGCGTCAGGAACAGCATGGTGAAGGCGATCGCCATCACCAGCAGCGGCCGCAGGAATTCCGGATCGATGGTCGAGCCGTCGAGACGCAGCACGCTTGCCGACTGATGCAGCGTGTTCCACCAGTCGACGGAGAACTTGATGATCGGGATGTTGACGAAGCCGACGAGGATCAGCACGGCCGAGACGCGGGCCGCCTTGGAGGGGTCGTCCATGGCACGGTTGAGCGCGATCAGGCCAAGATACATCAGGAAGAGGATGAAGACCGAGGTCAGCCGCGCATCCCACACCCACCATGTGCCCCACATCGGCTTGCCCCACATGGAGCCGGTGACCAGCGCGATCAGCGTGAAGGCGGCGCCGAGCGGGGCGGCGGCCTTGGCGGAAACGTCGGCCAGCGGATGGCGCCAGACCAGGGTGCCGATCGCCGACAGGCTCATGATTGTGTAGCCCATCATCGACAGCCAGGCGGCCGGGACGTGGATATACATGATGCGGACGGTTTCGCCCTGCTGGTAATCGCCTTCCGTCGTGAAGCTGAGATACAGCCCCACGATAAAACAGAGCGCCGTGAAGGCGGCCATCCATGGGATGACGATGGATGCGAGCGCCAGGAACCGCGTGGGGTTGGCGAGATCGCTCAGTTTGGTGATCGAAAGGCTGGTTTCACTCATGGACGTTCCTTAGCGCGATCCGGCTTTTGGGGCAATCAAGCCGATGATCAATCCGATGTGTTGCGCAGCGCCAGCGCCGCCGCCGCCGGGCCGAGGACGGCGAAGAACAGGGTCAGCGCGATCAGGATCAGGAACGGCGGCAGGAAGGGCGCCGGCCCCTGCACGGCGGCATAGGTGGCGCTGACGCCGAAGATCAGCACCGGGATGGTGAGCGGCAGTACCAGGATCGACACCAGCAGGCCACCGCGCGGCAAGGCGACGGCGACCGCCGCCCCGACCGCGCCGATGAAGGTGATCGCCGGCGTGCCGACCAGCAGCGTCAGCATGGTGGCGCCGATCGCCGTTTCGCTCATGTTCATGAACAGACCGAGCAGCGGCGAGGCGATCACCAGCGGCAGGCTGGTGGCGATCCAGTGGGCCAGACACTTGACGAGCACGGTGAGGACCAACGGCGTTTCCTGCATCAGCATCAGGTCGAGCGCGCCGTCGTCGCGTTCGGCCTGAAACAGGCGGTCGAGGCCGAGCAGCGCGGCGAGCAGCGCGCCGATCCAGACGATGGCCGGACCGATGCGGGCGAGCAGCGCCAGATCAGGGCCGACGCCGAAGGGAATGACGGCAACGACGGTGAGGAAGAAAAGCACACCGATCAGCGCACCGCCGCCGGCGCGGATGGAGAGGGTGATATCGCGCAGGAGGAGGGCGGTCATGGGGCGGGCTCGGAGGTCGATGGCGTTACGGGTGCGGCACCCCCCTCTGTCCNNCCCCCCTCTGCCCTGCCGGACATCTCCCCCTCAGGGGGGGGGATCGACTCGTGGCGGGCTCTTCGCGGAACGTGGAGTTTGAAGCGATCGGGCGCGCCCATCTGATCTCCCCCCCTGAGGGGGAGATGCCCGGCAGGGCAGAGGGGGGTAATCCTGGCGCTGACGCTGACGGAATTCATCACAGAGCCGTTCATCCCCACACCCCCGCATCCATCCCGGAAAACCCGGTCATCTTGAGCTCACGCGCATCCGCCAGCCCAAGCGGCTGGTGCGTCGCGGCGATGACGATGCCGCCCTTGTGACGGTGCGCGTCGATCAGTTCCGCGAACAGCTGGTCGGCGCTGGCGTCAAGTGCCGCCGTCGGTTCGTCGAGAATCCAGACGGGGCGATAGGCGACCAGAAGCTTGGCGAAGGCGAAGCGGCGTTGCTGGCCGGCGGAAAGGTAGCCGAAGGGGAGATGGGTGATGCCGGGCAGGCCGACGGCGTCGGCGGCTTCCTCGATCGAGACGGCGGAGATACCGCCAGTGTCGCCGAGATAGCGTCGCCAGAAGAGAAGATTCTCCGCGACCGTCAACTCGCTTTTCATTGCGTTGCGGTGGCCGAGATAGTGGCTCGTCTCGCCCAGCGTGCGATCGGTTTTTCCCTGCGAATCAGTGACCGTCACGGTGCCTGCTTCCTGGCGCAGAAGTCCGGCCAGAACGCGCAGTAAAGTTGACTTTCCCGATCCATTTTTACCAGTCAAAACCAGCGCTTCGCCGGAATTCAAACGAAACGACACAGCCTCGAAAATCAGCTCTTCGCCCCGCCGCGCCGAGAGATTGGTGGCTTCCAGATGCATGGAATATCCGTGGTTTAAGTTTTCAGTCATTGCAATGCAAAAAATGTCCGAAATGGGCCATGCCCTCTCTGGCACCTTTCTTAGAAATTATCTATAAGAGCCGCAACCACGCCAGCGGTCGGCGTGAATTTCATCCTAGCGCCGAACATGAGGTTTCACTTCATGTGCGGACAGCGGAAATGGCCGTACCCGCATCCTGATGTGCATAACGTGCATAGGCGTCCGCACAATTGTGTTCGCTATCAGAAACGGGGTCTCTCGTGTCTAAATCTCTTGACAGCTTCAATTGTCGCTCCACGCTTACCGTGGACGGTAAGGACTACGTCTATTTCAGCCTTCCTAAGGCTGAAGCCAACGGCCTCCCCGGCGTTTCGAAGCTTCCCTATTCGATGAAGGTTCTGCTGGAGAACCTGCTGCGCTTCGAAGACGGCCAGTCCGTCACCAAGGAGCACATTCTCGGCGTCGCCGAGTGGCTGAACAACAAGGGCACGGTCGAAAACGAAATCGCCTATCGCCCGGCGCGCGTGCTGATGCAGGACTTCACCGGCGTTCCCGCCGTCGTCGACCTTGCCGCGATGCGCGACGCGATGGTGTCGCTCGGTGGCGATCCGGAAAAGATCAACCCGCTGGTTCCCGTCGATCTCGTCATCGACCACTCGGTGATCGTCGACGAGTTCGGCACGCCGACCGCGCTGGCGCGCAACGTCGAGCTCGAATACGAGCGCAACGGCGAGCGCTACCGCTTCCTGAAGTGGGGCCAGCAGGCGTTCAAGAACTTTCGCGTGGTACCGCCCGGCACGGGCATCTGTCACCAGGTCAATCTCGAATATCTCGGCCAGACGGTCTGGACCAAGGAAGAGGACGGCGAGACGATCGCCTATCCCGACACCTGCGTCGGCACCGACAGCCACACGACGATGATCAACGGTCTCGGCGTTCTGGGCTGGGGCGTCGGCGGTATCGAGGCGGAAGCGGCGATGCTCGGCCAGCCGGTCTCGATGCTGTTGCCAGAAGTCATCGGCTTCAAGCTGACCGGCAAGCTCAAGGAAGGTTGCACGGCGACCGATCTCGTGCTGATGGTCGTGCAGATGCTGCGCAAGAAGGGCGTTGTCTCGAAGTTCGTCGAATTCTTCGGCGTCGGCCTCGACAACATGTCGCTCGCCGACCGCGCCACGATCGGCAACATGGGTCCGGAATACGGCGCCACCTGCGGCTTCTTCCCGGTTGACGGCGAAACCATCAACTACCTCACCATGTCCGGCCGCACCACCGACCGGATCGCGCTGGTCGAAGCCTATTCGAAGGCGCAGGGCATGTGGCGTGAAGGCGACGGCTCGGATCTGGTGTTCACCGATACGCTGGAACTCGACCTCGGCGACGTCGTGCCCGCCATGGCCGGCCCGAAGCGTCCGGAAGGCCGCGTCGCGCTCGAGAACATCGCTGCCGGCTTTGCCGCGGCGCTGGAAGCCGACTACAAGAAGCCGGGCCAGCTTTCCAACCGCTATGCGGTCGAAGGCACCGACTACGATCTCGGCCATGGTGATGTGGCGATCGCCGCCATCACGTCCTGCACCAACACCTCGAACCCCTCGGTTCTCATCGCCGCCGGCCTCTTGGCCCGCAACGCTGTCGCCAAGGGCCTGACATCCAAGCCGTGGGTCAAGACCTCGCTGGCACCGGGATCGCAAGTCGTTGCCGAGTATCTGGCGAAGTCCGGCCTGCAGACAGACCTCGACAAGATCGGCTTCAACTTGGTTGGCTTCGGCTGCACCACCTGCATCGGCAACTCCGGCCCGCTGCCGGCGCCGATCTCCAAGACGATCAACGACAAGGGCCTGATCGCCGCCGGCGTTCTCTCGGGCAACCGCAACTTCGAAGGCCGCGTCTCGCCTGACGTGCAGGCGAACTACCTCGCCTCGCCGCCGCTGGTCGTTGCCTATGCGCTGGCCGGTTCGGTGCAGAAGGACCTGACGACGGAGCCGCTCGGCGAGGACAAGGACGGCAATCCGGTGTTTCTCAAGGACATCTGGCCGACCTCGCACGAAATCCAGGAATTCATCCTGAAATACGTGACGCGCGAACTCTACGAAACCAAGTATGCCGACGTCTTCAAGGGCGACGCCAACTGGCAGGCGGTTCAGGTTCCTCCGGGCCAGACCTATGCGTGGGACGACAACTCGACCTACGTGCAGAACCCGCCCTACTTCGTGGGCATGGGCAAGTCCGGCTCCGGCGTTTCCGACATCAAGGGTGCGCGCGTTCTCGGCCTGTTCGGCGACAAGATCACCACCGACCACATTTCCCCGGCCGGTTCGATCAAGGCGGCCTCGCCGGCCGGCGCTTATCTGCTGGACCACAATGTCGGCGTTGCCGACTTCAACCAGTACGGCACGCGCCGCGGCAACCATGAAGTGATGATGCGCGGCACCTTCGCCAACATCCGCATCCGCAACCACATGCTCGGCCCGAACGGCAAGGAAGGTGGCTACACCATCCACTACCCGTCGAAGGAAGAGGAATCGATCTACGACGCGGCCATGCAGTACAAGGCCGAGGGCGTTCCGCTCGTCATCTTCGCCGGTGTCGAATACGGCAACGGCTCGTCGCGCGACTGGGCGGCGAAGGGCACCAACCTGCTCGGCGTCAAGGCCGTGATCGCCCAATCCTTCGAGCGTATCCACCGCTCGAACCTGGTCGGCATGGGCATCGTTCCCTTCGTCTTCGAAGAGGGCACGACATGGGCGTCGCTCGGCCTGAAGGGCGACGAGATCGTCACCATCGAGGGTCTGGTCGACATCAAGCCGCGCGAGAAGAAGATCGCCAAGATCACCTATGGCGACGGCACCGTGCGGGACGTTCCGCTGCTGTCGCGCGTCGATACGCTCGACGAGGTGGTCTACCTCAACAATGGCGGCATTCTGCAGACGGTTCTGCGCGACCTCGCAGCCTGATTTTTTAACGGCTTGCATGATAATGGCCGCCGGAAAGCGATTTCCGGCGGTTTTTTTGCGCGCGCAGCTTTCAAGCAGGCTGCTCACGGCGAAGTGTTGCCGAGTTGCCGCCGGCGGGCGCCGTCTCACCCGTTCGTGATTTTTCGTTTGGATCGGGACGGATTATCTCTAGGTTGAAGATGGAGCCCGTTGCCCGCATGAGGCTGGCTGGGGTGGTGAGGAAAAAGGATTGAGGTGAATGTCGCCGCGGTTTTTGATTTCGCTGATTGCAGGTGTCGCTCTGGCGGGTCCGTTGATGGCCCAAGAGGCGCCGAAAGGCGTGGTCGAACTGTTCACCTCTCAAGGCTGCTCCTCCTGTCCGCCGGCTGATGCGGCCTTCCGCAAGCTGATCGAACGCGGCGACGTCATCGCGCTCGCCTACCACGTCGATTACTGGAATTATCTCGGCTGGGCGGATACGCTGAGCTCGAAGGAAAACACCGAGCGGCAGTACGGCTATGCCAAGACGCTGGGCCGCGCCAATGTCTATACGCCGCAAGTGGTGGTCAATGGTCGCGACCATGTGGCGGGATCGGATCTCGGCGGCATCGAGAAGAAGGTCGATGGCTTTCTGACCGAGGGCGAGGGCCTGACGGTTCCCGTGAAGGCCGAAGTCAAGGGCGATCAGCTGGAGATCACCGTGGCGCCAGGCCAAGGCAAGGCCAATGTCGTCATGGTCTATTTCGATCGGGAAAAGACCATCGAGGTCGAAAAGGGCGAAAACAGCGGCCAGAAGATCGCCTACATGCACAGCGTCTCCGACGTCGAGACCGTGGGTATGTGGGACGGCAAGCAGACGCGCCTGACGCTGCCGGCCAGCCTGCTGCAGAAGCCGGATCTGGAAGGATGCGCGGTGCTGCTGCAGTCGTCGACGACCGACGGCACGCCGGCGGCGATATTGGGCGCGGCGGTGGTCATGGCCGGCAAGAATATCTAGGCTCGCCAGCAATCCGAAGGTTAAACTATCTGGGAAATTTCATCTGCCCCGCAGGTGAAATCTGGGCGACCCGGCTGATCGTATTCGGGGCTGGGGTTAAGGTCGATACGGTCAGCCGGGCCTTTTGGCGCGCGAGGCGCCAACTCCCGCATCCCCTCCAATGTCAGGAAGGCGATGCGCAAAATCCGTTGTCGGCGAATCCGGCCTGGATGCGCCGCTCAAGTGCGAGGGAATTTCACTTTTAATTGAGGCGCTGTTTTGACTGAAATACGGCGCGCCGGAGATTGCACAGAACATGCTTAATGCGCGCGAGGCGGCGCTTGCAATTTGTAAACGCTCGGGCAAACTGTCACCTGCATGTCACGAAGGAGGCATTCGAGACTGATGACAGATCAGCCGGATTTGCGGCGTGGGGATAGTCGGGCGGCGGAAAGCGGCTCTTCCGTTGTCGTGGATATCAAGGAATACAAGCAGACCAAGGACGCGCTGCCGGTGACGTTTCACCGGCGGGAACTCGATGCGATCCTGTGGATCTATGGCCGTATGGTCGGCGAGGGTGAGTGGCGCGACTACGCGATCGACCATCTGAAGGACATGGCGGTGTTTTCCGTGTTCAAGCGCTCCGGTGAAATGCCGCTGTTTCGCATCGAGAAAAACCCGAAGCTGGCCGCCAAGCAGGGCGCCTATTCGGTGGTCAACACCCACGGGATGATCCTCAAGCGCGGCCACGACCTGCAGCAGGTGCTGAAGGTGTTCAACAAGTCGCTGAAGCTGGTGGAGAAGTAGGGTCGCTCAGCCTGCGAACAGGGTGCCGGGATAAGATCCGGGGTCGGGATCGGTGTTGTTGCCGTCGCCGAGTTCGCGCTGCATCAGCATGGTGTCGAGCCAGCGCCCCTGCTTGAAGCCGGAGCCGGTCATGCGGCCGATCTCGGAGAAGCCCAAGGCCTGGTGCAGCGCGATCGAGGCCGGATGGGCGCCGCCGATGACGGCCACCATCTGGCGGAAGCCGAGCGCGGAGCAGCGCGTGATCAGTTCGCTCAGCAGCTGCTTGCCGATGCCCCTGCCACGTGCCTCAGGCGCCAGATAGATCGAATCCTCGACCATCCAGCGATAGGCCGGCCGCGTGCGGAAGGCCGAGGCATAGGCATAGCCAAGCAGGCCGCCATCCTCTCCGACAGCGGCGATATAGGGATAGCCTTGACTTGTGATGGCCGACAGCCGCGCCGCCATCTCCTCGCGCTCCGGCGCGGCAATCTCGTAGCTGGCAACGCCCGACAGCACGGCTTCGCGGTAGATCGCGGTGATGGCATCGAGATCGGAAGCGGCGATATCGCGGAGATGAACGGTCATGCGGCGGCCGATGGCTGGAGGGCGGTTAGGGGTGAAGAGCATCCGGGGAGGGATTTGGCAACTGGAAAAGTGGGTGGTGGGCTTCGCGCCAATGGGAGACGTTGCCGTTATTGCCGAACCATTTATGATGGCCGCATACTGAAATTCATAAGCCACGGACATTTCTATGAAAATCCCCACCCGCATTGCCCCTTCTATACTCGCATGTAATCTCGCGCGACTTTCCGAGGAGTGTAGTGCAGCCATCAATGCAGGGGGTGATTTCATCCACTTTGACGTGATGGATAATGCCTTTGTGCCCAATCTGACGTTTGGTGCTCCTCTATTGAAATCTCTACGCGACGATGGTTTCGCAGGATTTGTTGACGTGCATCTCATGACGACTGACGTTGATCGCCTTGTCAGGGACTGTGCGATGGCCGGCGCAAACAGCATTACGATTCACTATGAAGCAGCGAACCATATCCATAAGGCACTCACGAAAATACGGGAGTTGGGTTGTGAAGTGGGCCTCGCGATCAACATTGCCACACCCCTCGACGTCATCGAGTATCTCCTTGATGATGTAGACATGCTGCTTGTCATGACAATAAATCCTGGCTTCGGTGGTCAATCGCTGATCCCCGCTGCCTTACCCAAGATTGAAAGAGCTAAGAAGATCATTGACGAGCGAGGTCTTGATGTTCGGGTGCAAGTTGACGGAGGCGTCAAAGTCTCCAATATCCGCACCATTGCTGATGCTGGTGCTGATACGTTTGTTGTCGGGAGCGACTTCTTTTCGGCCTCGAATTACAGTGACCGGTGCACCGAATTCAGGTCGCAGCTCGCTTAGAGGATAATGCAAAGTTCGCTTCGGGCCGAAAGCAGTCTAGCGACCTTAGCGGCTTCGCGTCATCGGGAGACGTTTGCTACAGGTGGCCCGTGGGCCTCCTTTCGGCTGAAATTATGTGCGCCAACTCAAGCTCTCCCGATTAAGGGACGGCCCAGATTCCATGTCGCCAAAGCGCGCGCAATGGTACCAGAGGCGTCGCCGCCCTCCGTGAGCGCCTGCGCGGCTTGATCGGCACAAATGCCATCATGGGAAACTCAAGTCCAAACCGAGCATTCTGCTAACGACGAAGGTGAGGAGCGCGATGCACAGGAGCAAGAGCACGAAGAGTGCGGCCATCTTGCCCCCTGTGCGCAGCAGCGCTCGCGTGTCCCCTTTGTCACCTTTGTCGTAATGCCACTTGATGGCGAAAAACATGGCGATGCCCAAGGCCAGAAGCTTGAACGTAACGAAGACGATTGGGACCCAATCCATAACACCTACCCTCATATGCATAAACTACGTGCCTTATGATCCTCTTCCAGCCAGAGTCATACGACTTATTATGCAACGCTGACATGTAATGGCGGGTGGCGGTTATTGGCCTTTGTCGTCGGGATCGGGGGGGGGATCGCTTCGGGCCTACGGCGCCCTCGCTCCAAGGCACCGGCCAGAGCCAACCTTCCGCTCAACGCCGTACCTCCCCTATCCCAGCGAATTGACCGCACCCGCCGGAGCTCCTATAGAACGGCTTTCGCGGAACGGGCCGATCGCGTCAGGCGGTGCGGCCGTAGCGATGGAGACACGCCATTATCAAGATCCTGGTTTTGCTGCACGCCGCCGTCGGCATCGACTGGCAGTCGCCTCCGAAGGGCACCAGCCTGAAGACCTTGAACGAGGCCGAGGAGCAGGGGTTCATCGAGATTCGCGGCGAGTTCCAGAAACGGCAGTTCCGGTTGACGAAGCGCGGCTCCGACCATGTCGCGCTCGACCGGCGGCGTCTGGCGGCGCGCAAGCTTTGATGGTTCGTTTGCTGGCTGGATCAGCTGGTCGGACGATATCGATGCTGTTGATCTGCTCGGCACAGTGGACCTCACCCTGACGCCCGCAAAAGAAAAGCCGCCGGCAACATTCCTGCTGCGGGCGGCTCTCTGTCTTGTCTCTGAAAAGGCGGCCCTGCGGTTGCCTTTTTCGTTACCCGTTGCTCGTTACTTGCGGTTGCCCATGAACTGCAGCAGGAACATGAAGAGGTTGATGAAGTCGAGGTAGAGCGTCAGCGCGCCCATGATCGCCTTGCGGCCGGCCGTGGTTGCGTCGTCGGCTGCGTAGTACATTTCCTTGATGCGCTGCGTGTCGTAGGCGGTGAGGCCAGCGAAAATCAGCACGCCGATGACCGAGATCGCGAACTGCATCGCGGACGAGGCCAGGAAGATGTTGACGACCGAGGCGATGATCAGGCCGAACAGGCCCATCATCAGGAACGAGCCCATCGCCGACAGGTCACGCTTGGTCGAGTAGCCGTAGAGCGACAGGGCGCCGAACGAGGCGGCCGTCACGAAGAAGGTCTGGACGACGCTCTGGCCAGTGTAGATCAGGAAGATCGACGACAGCGACAGGCCCACCAGCGCGGCATAGACCGCGAAGGTCGTCTGCGCGGCAGAGACGCTCATCTTGTTGATCCTGAAGCTCAGGAAGAAGACCATCGCCAGCGGCGCGAAGATCACCACCCACTTCAGCGGGCTGGTGTAGATCGCGGCACCGAAGGCGGTCAACTGGCCGTCGGAGACGGCGAATGTGAATGCGAAATACGCGGCCAAGCCGGTGATCGCCAGGCCAACGGCCATCAGGTTGTAAACCTTCAGCATGTAGGTGCGAAGGCCCTGATCGATCATCTCGCCGGTTTGCACGCGGCCCTGGTAGTTACGTAGGTCAGCCATAGTTTCCTCTTGTCAGCCCCGATGTGAACACGGTGTCGGGTGTTTCGACCCGGGCGCCGCTGCGGAGCTTCAGCATGCCTGTGGATAATATGAGCCTTTCAGCCCGGGCAAACAAGAGCCCTGCAACCCGGCGACGGGTTAAATCGCCGTAAGGTGCGGTTATTTCTCAACCAAAGCCATCAGAGTTCGCGCAAAACGGGTGCCGCCTTCTGGCCGAGAATGCGCCATGTGCCGATCAGGCCGATGCCCACGGTCAGGACCAGCGCGGTGACCAGCGTCATGCCGGCGACATCGGGCAGGAAGTGCGAGGGGATCTTCATGATGCGGGCGACGATGAACCAAGCGGCAACACCACCGGCGAGCAGCGCGAAGATCGCGGTGGCGAGGCCGAGGATCAGGTATTCGTAGCAGAAGGCACGCATCAGCATCCGCCTTGTGGCGCCCAGCGTCTTCAGCACCACGGCATCGTGGGTGCGGGACCGGTTTCCGGCGGCGAGGGCTCCGGCCAGCACCAGCACCGAGGCGATCAGCGCGACGGAGGCTGCGGCGCGGATCGCGGTCGCCAGCTGCGCCACCAGCGAGTTGACGATGTCGATGGCGTCCTTGACGCGGACGCTCGTGATCGTCGGATAGGTGTTGGTCACCGATCGCAGGATCGCCGCTTCCTGTGCCGCTGTCGCCGAGGGGGCGGTCAGCGTCGCCAGCCAGGCGTGCGGCGCGCCCTTGAAGGTGTTGGGCGAGAAGACCATCACGAAGTTGATCGACAGGCTCTCCCACTGCACCTTGCGCAGGTTGGCGATCTTCGCCGTCATGTTGCGGCCGAGCACGTTGACGGTAACGGTGTCGCCGACCTTCAGTCCCAGTTCGCCGGCCTCTTCCGCCGAGAAGGAGACCAGCGGTTCGCCGCTGTAATCCTTCGGCCACCACGTGCCCTCGGTCAGGGCGGCATTCTCCGGCATGGCCTCGGAATAGGTGATGCCGCGGTCGCCGCGCAGCACCCACTGGCCCGATGGCGGCACGTTGCGCTTGGTGACGTCCTCGCCGTTGAAGGCGAGGATGCGGCCGCGCAGCATCGGGACCTCAACCAGCTTGCCCGAAGGCGCATCTGTCTTCACCAGATTGCGGAAGCCGTCGAGTTCGGCGCCCTGGATATCGACGAAGAAGAAGTTCGGCGCGCCGTCGGCCATGCGGCCGGTCAGCTGCTGGCGCATGTTGCCGTCGATCAGGGTCAGCGTGACGAGCAACGCCAGGCCGAGGCCGAGCGAGAGGACCACGGACGGTGTCAGCGCTCCGGGGCGATGGATGTTGCCGATCGCGAGTCTCAGAGCCGGCGAGTTGACGCGTGGGCTGCGCCGCGCCAGCCAGGCGATGCCGGCGGCGACCAGCCTCAGGATGACGAAGGCGAAGGCGATGGCGCCGATGAAGACCACGGCGATGAAGCGGTCATGGGCGGTGACGATGGCAAGGGCTGCCAGCGCCACGAGGAACACCGCCGCCAGCAGGATATAGGGCCAGGAGGGCAGCCGGCGGGCCTCGAAGCCCTGCTCGCGAAACAGCGCCGTCGGCGGCACTTCGCGGGCATGGCCGAGCGGCATGATGGCAAAGGCCAGCGTCGTCAGCACGCCAAACAGCACGGCGAGTGACAGCGCCACCGGATAGAGCGTCGGCGCGGTGGACACCGGCAGGAATTGCGCCAGGAACTGTGCGGCAAGAATGGGTGCCGCGGCGCCGATGACGAGGCCGATGGCGATGCCGGCGAGCGCGATGATCGATATCTGGAAGAGATAGATCAGCACCACGGTCGAGGCAGGCGCGCCGAGGCACTTGAAGGTGGCGATGGTGGTGCGCTTGGCATCGAGGAAGGCGCGCACGGCGTTGGCGACGCCGACGCCGCCGACGATCAGCGCCGTCAGGCCGACCAGCGTCAGGAATTGCGAGAAGCGCTCGATGTTTTCGGTGAGCGACGGTGCGGCGCGGTCGCTGGAGCGGATCGACCAGCCGGCGGCGGGGAAATCCTTGGCGGCGCGGTCGCGGATCCCAGACAGGTCGGCGAGGTTGTTGAGGCGGATCTTGTAGGCGTGTTCGACAAGGCTGCCGGTCTGGATCAGGCCCGAGGCCTGCAGCGCCTGGCGGCTGACGAGCAGGCGCGGCGCGAAGCCGAAGCCTTCGGAGACCGCATCGGGCTCGGTGATGACGGTGCCCGTGATGTTGACGATGATGTTGCCGAGCAGCAGTTCGTCGCCAAGCTTCAGCCCAAGACGGTCAAGCAAAAGCGGCGCGACGACGGCGCCATAGGTGCCGTCCTGGCCGGAGACGAGGCTCTGCAGCGGATAGTTCGGCGCCGCCTCGAATTGTCCGTAGAGCGGATAGGCATCGTCGACCGCCTTGACCTCGACCAGCGCCTGGTCGGATCCATCCGGCTTGCGGGCCATGGAGCGCAGGCCGGTCGAGATCGAGACCTTGCCGTAGGACTTGAGGAAATCCAGCTCGGCGGGGCTGGCCTCGCGGTTGTTGAGCTCGAAGCGCACGTCGCCGGCCAGGATTTCCTGGCCACGGGTGGCGATGGTGTCGGTGATCGACTGCGAGACCGAGTTGACGGCGGCGATGGCGCCGGTGCCGAGCGCGATGCAGGCGAGGAAGATGTAGAAGCCCTTGAGGCCGCCGCGCAGCTCACGCAGGGCAAGGCGGAAGGCAAGCGCGATGCGCGGGGTGATCAGCGTCATGCAATGGCCGCTTCGGCTTCAGGGGCGATCGGGGCGCTGTCGCTCTCGATCTGGCCGGAGCGGACACGGATCTGGCGCGAGCAGCGCTTGGCAAGGGCGTTGTCGTGGGTGACCAGCAGCAGCGTCATGCCGCGCTCGGTCTGCTTGGAAAACAGGAGGTCGGCGATCTGCCGGCCGGTGTCGGTGTCGAGGTTGCCGGTCGGTTCGTCGGCGATCAAAAGGGCCGGGGATGGCGCCAGCGCGCGGGCAATCGCGACGCGCTGCTGCTCGCCGCCGGAGAGCTGGCCGGGATAGTGGTTGAGCCGCTCGCCGAGGCCGACGGATTTCAGCTCGCGGCGGGCGATCTCGAAGGGGTTCGCCACATTGGCGAGCTCGAGCGGCACGGCGACGTTTTCGAGCGCCGTCATGTTGGCGATCAGGTGGAAGGACTGGAAGACGATGCCGATGTTGCGACCGCGAAAATCGGCGACCTGGTCCTCGGTCATGGCGTGCAGCGGCGCATCGGCGATGTTGATCTCGCCGCTGTCGAGCTTCTCCAGCCCGGCCAGCACCATCAGCAGGGTCGACTTGCCGGAACCGGAGGGACCGACGATGCCGACCGATTCGCCGGCGGCGATCTCAAGGTCTATGCCCTTCAGCACATGCACCGAAGCGGCCGCGCTGCCGAGCGTCAGATCAGCCCGTTTCAGATCGATGATGGTTTTTGCCAACGGTAATTGCCCTACCTATATGAATATGAACGCCGATCGTGCTGCCAATCTAGGGACAATGGAATGAGATTTAAAGTTGCGGGCCTTCACATCGCTGTCATCGTCGCCGCCATGATGGTTTCGGCGGCGGCTCAGGCGA
Organism: Hyphomicrobiales bacterium; assembly: GCA_900470805.1. GTDB lineage: Bacteria > Pseudomonadota > Alphaproteobacteria > Rhizobiales > Rhizobiaceae > Rhizobium. The sequence continues at coordinate 17,320 of UCCA01000040.1, forward strand.
GAACGATCATGCTGGTCGGCTTCGGTGACAGCCTGATGGCGGGCTACCAGCTACCACCCGGCGACGGCTTTCCCGAGAAGCTGCAGGCGGCGCTGAAGGCCAAGGGGCTCGACGTCTCGGTGGCCAACGCCGGCGTCTCCGGCGACACCACGACGGGCGGGCTGGCGCGCATCGACTGGTCGGTGCCGGATGGGACCGACGGCGTCATTCTAGAGCTCGGCGCCAATGATGCACTGCGCGGTATCGCGCCGGAAGAGAGCGAAAAGAACCTCGACCAAATGATTACCCGGCTCAAGGAACGGGGGATCGCGGTGTTCCTGGCGGGGATGATGGCGCCGCCGAACATGGGCGCCGATTACGCGGCGCGGTTCAACCCGATCTACGAAAAACTCGCCAAAAAACACGGGCTTACGCTTTATCCGTTCTTTCTTGACGGCGTCGTACTCGACGCTTCGCTGAAGATCGAGGACGGCATGCACCCGAATACCAAGGGCGTAGAGGTGATGGTCCAGAAGATGGAGCCGGCTATCACGCAATTCGTGGGAACGTTTCCGACTGTGAAGAATTAGGGGCTTGCACACATAAGCAATGCGTGATTCCGTGTGAGCACCTGCAAAAGATTCGGGGAGTGCTCGTTATGCCGAGACTGTTTACCGCCCTCGAAATACCGCGCAATGCGGCGATGAGCCTGTCATTGCTGCGCGGTGGTCTCCCGGGCGCCCGGTGGATCGATGTGGAGAATTACCACATCACCCTGCGCTTCATCGGCGATGTCGACAACCGTACGGCGGACGAGGTGGTGGATCGGCTGGACCGGATCGACCGGCCGGAATTCCAGATCAAACTCGACGGTATCGGCGCCTTCGGCTCGAAGAAACCGCATTCGGTCTGGGCCGGCGTGACGCAGACGCCGGAGATGTTCGCACTGCAGGCGGAAATCGAGCGCATCTGCCAGCGGATCGGGCTCTCGCCGGATCCGCGCAAGTTCACCCCGCATGTGACGCTGGCACGGCTGAAATCCTCGCGCGTCGAGGACGTCGTGCAGTATCTAGCCGGGCGCGGCAACTTCCAGACCTCGCTGTTCACGGTGCCGCGCTTCGTGCTGCTGTCGTCGCGCGATTCGGTCGGCGGCGGGCCTTACCTTACCGAAGAGGTGTTCCCGCTGCGCGAGGCGCTGTCGGCGCCAAGCGTCGACAACAGCTTCCTGCAGCCGGTCAAGAGCCTGGCGTAGACGGCCTCGAAACCGTCATTGCCGCCGAAATAGGGGTCAGGGATCTCCTCGCCCCTTTCGAGCGCCAGATCGCCGAACAGGTGGATGTTGTCCGCCTGCGGCCACAGTGCGCGCAGCGCCGCGACGTTCTTGCTGTCCATGGCAATGATCAGGTCGAATTTCGCGACATCGCCGGAGCGGATGCGTCGCGCGCGCTGGCCCGAGATGTCGATGCCGTGGCGCTGCGCCGTCTCGATCGATCGACCGTCCGGCTGGTCGCCCTGGTGCCAGCTGCCGGTGCCGGCTGAATCGATGGTGAAGCTGTCGCTCAGCCCCTCCTCCTCGACCAGATGCGCGAAGATGCCTTCGGCCAGAGGCGAGCGGCAGATATTGCCCATGCAAACAAACAGGATACTGGTGCGTTTCATATGAGACCCATTGTCGAATGAAGGGAGATTGACATGAAACGCGAAAAACTGGAACGCCAGGCGATCGACGCGGAACTGGAGAAGCTTGAAGGCTGGTCGCTCGGCGACGGCGCCAAGGCGATAAAAAAGAGCTACAAGTTCGCAAACTTCGTCGAGGCCTTCGGCTTCATGACGGAAGCGGCGCTGGCGGCCGAGAAGCTCGACCATCACCCGGAATGGTTCAACGTCTATTCGAAGGTCGACGTGACGCTGAACACGCATGATGCCGGCGGGCTGACCGGGCTCGATTTCAAGCTGGCGGCGCTGATGGACAAGGCGGCGGCGCGGCGGATCGGTGGCGGAAGCGATTGAATCGCGGGCCACGATCCCCCATATTTCGTCGTGACAAAAAGGGCGAACGCAATGGCAAGTGGAATGGACGACGTCAAATACGGTGAAATCCTGCTGCCGGGCGATGAAGAAACGCAGGAGCGGCGCGAGAAGACTGTGCGGCAGAAATTCTGGCCGACCTTCCGCAAGGCTGCGCGCAAGATCCCCTTCTCGCGCGACGTGGTCGCGGCCTATTACTGCGCGCTCGACCGGCAGACGCCGCTGAAGGTGCGTGGCACGCTGCTCGCGGCACTCGCCTACTTCGTGCTGCCCGTCGATATCATCCCGGACGTCTTCGTCGGCATCGGCTTTTCCGACGACATCGCCGTCCTTTCCGCCGCCTTCGCCATGGTCAACCGCCACATCCGACCCGACCACTACGCGTCCGCCGACAAGGCGCTTGAGGATGCGCCCGAAAGCGTGAAGCCCGAGGACATGAAGACCGTCTAAAGCGTGGCGCGTCCGGCAAGGCATCAGCCCTGCCGGGCGCCTTTCAGCGTTGCGAGGTAGTCGCTGCGGGAGAACGGGTTCGGGCCCGATCTTGTCCGCGTCGGGGGCGATCCGCTGATCGGTCGATAGCCGAAAAATTCATTCTCGATGGTTCCGAGCCCACTGGTCAGAGACGGCAGGGCGCGTTGCACCGTGTGCACGTTGATCGCTGCAATGGTGCCACTCAAGACAGCCACGTCCTCCGCGACGACGGGCGGCTCCAGCGATGCGCCGAGCCGCATCAGCAGGCTTTGTACGCGCGGGAGCGCCTCCATCGGCATGTCGATGGTGATGCGGTCCATCGGCTCGCAGACTTCGGTGCCGGCCGCCAGCAGCGCTGCCCCCAGAACAAGCGGCGTCAGGTTGCGATGATCGGACGGCGTGCTTGTCGTCCACTTTCGCAGGCGCGTCACCTCGGTCAGCGATACGGCGGCGTTGATCACCTGCCAGCCATGGATGCCCTGCCGAAGCGCCTCCTCCAGCGCGTCGTCGATCGCCTTGAAGGCGAATGGCGGCTCCGATCCGGGGTCGACCTCCGAGCGGAAGACATGCCGGCCTTCGCTATCAGCCGGTTCGACCCGCAGGCCGACAGTCGCCAGGAATGGGTCGGGTGCGTGTTCGATCGATGTGCCGGTGCCGGTGATGCGCTCTACATAGATCGGCGAGGTCTCGAGAAAGTGGACGTCGAGGCCGTAGTCGGCCTTCAGGGTCTGCTCGATCACTTCCTTCTGCACCTCGCCATAGAGCGACACCGACATGCCCGCCTCGGCGCTCGTCTGCCGCAGATTGATCAGCGGATCCTGCTCGGCCAGTTGCGACAGGGCTTTCCAGAGCAATGACGCGGCGGCAGCATTGACCGGCACGACTGCCGATTCGAGCATCGGTGGGGCAAACTGCCGCCGGGGTGCCGACGGGCGGTCTCCGATCCAATCGCCGACCCGGATGCTCAAGAGACCTTTGACTCTTGCGATGTCGCCGGCCACCGCGATATCGCGATGCTCCGCACGCCCTTCACGGAAGACTTCGATGCCGGTCACGCGATTGTCCTTTTGCGCGACGAGGACATGGTCGCGCACCTGAATCGAGCCGGAAATCATCCTGACAACGGCAAGCTTCTCGCCGGCGCCGTTGCGTTCGATCTTGAAGACGGTCGCCGAGGTCGGGGCGGTCGCATCAGGCTGCGGTGCCGGCAGCAGGGTGGTGATGCCTGAGACCAGTTCGTCGATGCCGGCGCCTGATATGGCGGAGCCGAAGAAGACCGGGTGGACCAAGCCCTGCGCGGTCTGCCGGGCCAGGCGCTCCCGCAGCATTTCCGGGGGCAAGTCGCGGTCGCTCGCGAACGCGTCCAGCAACTCGTCATCATGCTCCGCCAGCTGTTGCAGGACGTCCGAGCGAAAACGGCTGTCCTGCCAGTCGCCTGCCCGGTAGGCGGCCAGCGGCGTTCCCGGTTCCACTGCTTGGCCCATCGGCACGATGGCCGGCGTCAGGCGCGCGCGCAGGTTGGCAAGGGCTGCGCCGTCGTCGGCGCCGCGGCGATCGATCTTATTGACGAAGATGATGATCGGTACCTTCAGCCGGGCCAGCGCCCGCATCAGGACGCGCGTCTGTGCCTGAACGCCTTCCACGGCGGAAACCACCAGAACCGCGCCATCGAGCACGCCGAGCACGCGCTCGACCTCGGCGATGAAATCCGGATGCCCCGGCGTGTCCAGCAGGTTTATGCGCGTCCCGGCGGCGCTGAAGGAGGCGACGGCCGAGCGTATGGTTATGCCGCGTTCACGCTCCAGCGCGAGCGTATCGGTCTGGGTGTCGCCGGTATCGACGCCGCCAAGGGTTCTGATGACCCCGGCGTGAAACAGCAGACGTTCGGTTAGGCTAGTCTTTCCGGCGTCGACATGCGCCAGGATTCCAAGGGTGAGTGTTCGCATCGCACATCATGTTCATGGCTTCGGGAGTGGCTCCATTGGCTTCGAACATGTGACGGCGCATGTGATGACCTCCATCTGTGGATGCGTCATCCTGGCATGACTCTCCCCCTCGTTGCAAGAGGCGGGACACGATATCGTGATCGGGACAGGGCGCGGTTCAGGCGTTTTCGGCTTCCAGCACCTTCTTCAGTTTGCCGAAGGCGAGGCGGATGCGGGATTTGACGGTGCCGAGGGGGAGGCCGGTCGATTCGGCGATTTCGGAATGCGACAGGCCGAGGAAGAAGGCGGCGCGGAGCATTTCGCGCTGTTCTTCCGGCAGGTGGCTGACGGCTTCGCGCACCTGTGCATCGCGGTCGTCGTTGGCGACGATCTCGTCGGCGCCGATCTCGGCGACCGGTTGAAGGGCGGGGTCGTCCTCGTCGAGAATGCGGGCGCGGGCGCGGCGCTGCAGGTCGATGCGGCGGTTGCGGGCGATGCGGAACAGCCATGTTGACAGCGACGAGCGCGCCGAATCATAGAGGCCCGCCTTGTGCCAGAGCACGATCATGACCTCCTGGACGAGCTCTTCGGCCTCTCCCGGTGTCATCTTTTGTCGCATCAGCCAGGATTTCAGGCGCGGGCCGAAGTAGTCGAACAGGACTGAGAACGCCTGCTGGTCGCGGCGTTCCGCGACAGCCCTTGCAAGGGCAGCGAAGCGCTGTTTGTCCTCGGCGTCCATTCCGTTCAAAAGCCCCCTGGCTCGCATGAATTCCTTGACGGATTTCCCTCTCTCAATGACGTACAACGGATTTCCGAAACGTCAAACTCTTGCCGTTATCTTTATGTCTTAAATTCCTTAAGAGCGATGGTTTCAGATCATTTCCGGATCACATCATCTTGGAGCGAGGATCCGGCGCTCACCGTTGACACCCGGGTGGAAATGGAACAGGCACAGACTTCTCGCGGCCTGTGTTGACGCTTTGGTAACCTGAATTAAGTCAAAATAAAGCAGATCGTGATTATGCGCCGCCCGCTCGCTCGGGCTCTGATCGCAAGAACCGGCAGGAATATCCATGTTTGTAAAAAGTACCGTACTCGCCCTTTCCCTCGTTCTCGCCGGCGCCGGCATCGCATCCGCACAGTCCAAGAAGCCGACCGCGGCCGCGGCGCAGCCGGCTGCCGCCGCATCGACCGCGCCGACCCGCATCCAGCAGTTCCAGGCCTGGGGCGCCTATTCCTACAAGCAGGGCGCCAGCACCGTGTGCTACGTGCTGTCGGTTCCGACCGAGAAGAAGCCGGCCGGCATCGACCATGGCGACAACTTCTTCATCGTCTCGCAGCGCCCGGGCCAGAACATCTCGTACGAGCCGCAGGCGATGATGGGCTACACCGTCAAGGACGCCTCGAAGATCAACGTCGTGATCGACAACAAGACCTTCGTGATGTTCACCAAGGACAAGGCCGGCTGGGTCGAGAATGCCGCGCAGGAGCCGGCGCTGGTTGCCGCCATGAAGAGCGGTCACGCGATGACCGTCAACGCCGTATCCCGCAAGGGGACCGCCACCTCCTACAGCTACTCGCTGGCCGGCATTTCCGCTTCGCTGAAGCAGATCGAAGGCTGCAAGTAGGCGTTCGCCAGAACCTCCCGATTTTCGAAGGCCGGCTTTGCGCCGGCCTTCGTCGTTTCCATCTATAGTGACGCGCGGCAAAAATGATGCTAAAGGCGCGCACAACAGCGGATCGATCGCGGCTTTGCCGTCCAGTGCCGCACTCAATTTCTGCCTTTCATGCCCTTTCCGCCCGCAAGTCATCAGGCTGACGGGAGGATCGCATGTTGAATTCGGGATTAGATTTATGTCCGTCATGGATGCGATGACCGTTCTCAAGCCTGCCGGTAACCAGCCCGCGCGTGGCGAAGCCCTGCCGAAGCCGTCGCTGATCGGTCTCACCCGCGAGGAGATGGGGCAGGCGCTGCGCGAGAAGGGCGTGGCCGAGAAGCAGATCAAGATGCGCGTGGCGCAGCTGTGGAACTGGATTTATGTGCGCGGGGTTTCCGACTTCGACCACATGGCCAATATCTCCAAGGACATGCGCGAGACGCTGAAGACGCATTTCACCATCGGCCGGCCTGAAATTGTCGACGAGCAGGTCTCCAACGACGGCACCCGCAAGTGGCTGATGCGCTTTCCGGCCCGCGGTGCCGGGCGTCCGGTCGAGATCGAGACCGTCTATATTCCCGAAGAAGGCCGCGGCACGCTGTGCATCTCCAGCCAGGTCGGCTGCACGCTCACCTGTTCCTTCTGTCACACCGGCACGCAGCGCCTGGTGCGCAACCTGACGGCGGAAGAAATCCTGTCGCAGCTGCTATTGGCGCGCGACCGGCTCGGCGATTTCCCGGACCGCGAAGCGCCGCAGGGCACGATCATGCCGGCCGAGGGCCGCAAGGTTTCGAACATCGTGATGATGGGCATGGGCGAGCCGCTTTACAATTTCGACGCCGTCAAGCAGGCGCTGCTGATCGCCACCGATGGTGACGGGCTGTCGCTGTCGAAGCGTCGCGTCACGCTCTCGACCTCGGGCGTCGTGCCGGAAATCTTCCGCACCGGCGACGAGATCGGCGTGATGCTGGCGATCTCGCTGCATGCGGTGCGCGACGACCTGCGCGACATCCTGGTGCCGATCAACAAGAAGTATCCGTTGAAGGATCTGATCGACGCCTGCCGCGCCTATCCTGGTCTTTCCAACGCACGGCGCATCACCTTCGAATATGTGATGCTGAAGGACGTCAACGACAGCCTCGAGGATGCCAAAGGACTGATCAAGCTGTTGAAGGGCGTGCCGGCGAAGATCAACCTGATCCCGTTCAACCCGTGGCCGGGCACCAACTACCAGTGTTCGGACTGGGCGCAGATCGAGAAGTTCGCCGATTTCATCAACGCGGCCGGCTATGCCTCGCCGATCCGCACGCCGCGCGGCCGCGACATCCTCGCCGCCTGCGGCCAGCTGAAGTCGGAATCCGAGCGCATGCGCAAGACCGAGCGCCTCGCCTTCGAGGCGATGATGATCGCCAACCACGGCGAGGACTGAGGGACGTTCGCGTGGGTGATCACCAAGTTTGATCCCGTCAGCATCTTCTAATGATTGATTTGCCGCTCCGCTTTTTCTACAAGCGGCGCAAAAATAATCATTGGAGGATACCCATGCGTTCTGTTCTGCTCGCTGCCGTCGCGGCGACACTTGCCCTTTCCGTTACAGCCAAGGCCCAGGATGTGACCGTCGCGGTGACGGCGATTGTCGAACATCCGGCGCTCGACGCCGCCCGCAAGGGCGTTCTCGATGTGCTGACGGCGGCGGGCTACAAGGAAGGCGAGAACCTGAAGTTCGTGTTCCAGTCGGCGCAGGGCAACCCTGCCACCGCAGCCCAGATCGCCCGCCAGTTCGCCGGTGACGGTCCCGATGTGATCGTGCCGATCTCGACGCCGTCGGCGCAGGCCGTGGTTTCCTCGACCCGCGATATCCCCGTGGTCTTCACCGCCGTGTCCGATCCGCTCGGCGCGCAGCTGGTCAAGAATATGGACAAGCCCGGCGGCAACGTCACCGGCCTCTCCGACATGTCGCCGGTTGCCGAGCATGTGGCGCTGATCAAGGAAATCCTGCCGAACGCCAAGACGATTGGCTACCTCTACAATTCGGGTGAGGCCAACTCGGTGTCGCTGCTTGCCGTGCTGAAGGTAGAAGCCGAGAAGGCCGGCCTCAAGGTCGTCGAATCCGCCGCCACCAAGTCCGCCGAAGTGCAGGGCGCGGCGCGCGCGCTGGTTGGTCGCGCCGATGCGATCTACGTGCCGACCGACAACACGATCATCTCGGCGCTCGAGGGCGCGGTTGCCGTTGCCGAGGAGGCCAAGCTGCCGCTGTTCACCGCCGATACGGATTCCGTCTCGCGCGGCTCGGTCGCCGCGCTCGGCTTCAACTATTACGATGTGGGCAAGCAGACCGGCGAGATCGTCGTGCGTATTCTGAAGGGCGAGAACCCGGGGGATATCGCGGTCAAGGTCGCCGCCGGCAGCGATCTCGTCATCAACAAGGGCGCTGCCGCGAAGATGGGCGTGACGTTGCCCGAGAGCGTGCTGAAGCGCGCGACGAAGACGATCGAGTAAGTTGGCGGGCTTTACCGCCTGAATAAAAAGACCCCTCCCAACCCTCCCCACAAGGGGGAGGGCTTAACCCGGCTTCACCGTCGAACCTCGATTGAGGCAGGCGCGCGCCACGGGTCTTCTCCCCCCTTGTGGGGGAGATGGCCGGCAGGCCAGAGAGGGTCTTCTTACAACAAGGAAACATGAGGAAAGGGCAGCAGCCTTGAGTCAGATCGCATTCTGGGGAGCCGTGGAGCTGGGGCTGGTCTATGCCTTCGTCGCGCTCGGCGTCTATCTCGCATTCCGTATCCTCGATTTTCCGGATCTGACGGTCGATGGCTCGTTTCCGCTCGGCGCCGCCGTGACAGCGGTGCTGATCATCGCGGGCGTCAATGCCTGGCTGGCGGCGCTGGTTGCCATGGCGGCGGGGGCGGCGGCCGGCATGGTGACCGCCATGCTCAACGTGCGCTTCAAGATCCTCAACCTGCTCGCCTCCATTCTCACCATGATCGCGCTGTTCTCCGTCAACCTGCGCGTCATGGGCAAGCCGAACGTGGCGCTGATCAATGCCGATACGATGATCAGCCCGTTCTTCGGCCATGGCCTGCGCGAGTATTATGTGCGGCCGCTGTTCGTCGGCGTGCTCGTCGTCATCGCCATCGTCGTCGTCTGGCGCTTCCTTGAGAGCGATTCCGGGCTTGCGATGCGCGCCACCGGCGCCAACGCCCGCATGGCTCGCGCCCAGGGCGTCGACACCAACAAACAGATCTATCTCGGCATGGCGATCTCCAATGCGCTGGTCGCGCTCGGCGGCGCGCTGTTTGCGCAGACCAACGGGTTCGCCGACGTGACCTCGGGTGTCGGCACCATCGTCGTCGGGCTGGCGGCGGTGATCATCGGCGAGACGCTGCTTGGGCGGCGCGGGCTACTGATCGCGTTGATCGGCTGCGTCATCGGCTCGATCCTTTACCGCATCGCCATCCAGCTGGCGCTCTCCAGCGACGTCATCGGCCTGCAGGCTTCCGACCTCAATTTCGTCACGGCGGTGCTGGTCACGGTGGCGCTCGTCCTTCCCCGCCTTCGCCGCGGAGGGGCATCGTCATGATCAATCTCAAGGATATCAAGGTCGTTTTCGGCAAGGGGACGCCACTGCAAAAGCAGGCTCTCAATGGCGTCAACCTGACCATCGAGGAAGGCTCGTTCGTCACTGTCATCGGCTCGAACGGCGCCGGCAAGTCGACGCTGCTTGGCGTCTTGGCCGGCGACGTGCTGGCGAGCGAGGGGACGGTGACGATCGGCCATACCGACGTGACGCGCAAATCGACGGCGGCGCGGGCGGGCCTCGTCGCCCGGGTGTTTCAGGATCCGCTGACGGGCAGCTGCGGCGCGCTGTCGATCGAGGAGAACCTGGCGCTGGCGGCGCGGCGCGGCGAGCGGCGCGGGCTCAGTTCGGCGCTCGGGCCCCGTCGGCGCGAACATTTCCGCGACCGCATTGGCGAGCTCAATCTCGGGCTCGAGACCCGGATGAAAGACCGCATGGATCTCTTGTCCGGCGGTCAGCGGCAGGCGGTGTCGCTTGTGATGGCGACGCTTGCCGGCTCCGAAGTGCTTCTGCTCGATGAACATACGGCAGCGCTCGACCCCGGGATGGCGGAGTTCGTCATGGGGCTGACGGAAAAGGTCGTGTCCGAACGCAAGCTGACGACGCTGATGGTGACGCACTCGATGCGCCAGGCACTGGATTACGGTCACCGCACCATCATGCTGCATGGCGGCGAGATCATGCTCGATGTCGCGGGCGACAGCCGCAAGGACCTGCAGGTCGAAGACCTGATCGCCATGTTCCGCAAGATGCGCGGCCAGACGCTGGATGACGACGCGTTGCTGATCGGCTGAGTGGACGCGAGTTTGCGGTCAGCGGGCCTGCGTCAGCAGGATCTTGGCGGCGAAGATCGAGAAGACGCCGGCGAAGGTGTAGTCCATGCCGCGCAGCACCTTCCTGTTGTTCTGCAGCCATGCCGCCAGCCAGTCGGAGGCGAGCACGACCAGCGCGTTCACAGGCATGCCGATCAAGATGAAGAGGAAGCCGAAAAACAGCAGCTTCTGGGTGACGGCCGGATCGCCCGACGACACGAACTGCGGCAGGAAGGTCATGAAGAAGATGATGACCTTGGGGTTCAGCAGATTGACCCAGAAGCCGCTGGAGATGTTGGAGAGCGGGGAGCGCCTGGTCTCCTCGACCTTGGCGACGGACAGTTTCGAGCCGAAGCGGATCGCCTGGATCGCCAGCCACAAAAGATAGGCGGCGCCGCCAGTCTTCAGGATCAGGAAGGCGGTCGGCGAGGCGGTGATCAGCGCCGAGATGCCGAAGGCGACCAGCATGGTGTGCACGACGATGCCGAGGCTGGTGCCGAGCACCACATAGAGCGCCGCTTTCTTGCCCTGCGCCAGCGCGCGGCTGATCGACAACGTCATGTCGGGGCCCGGCGTCGCGGCCAAGAGCAGGCTTGCGGCGGAAAAGGCGAGAAGCGTTGGCAGGCTGGGCAGGAAATCCATGGGGTGCTCTTGGTCTGCGAGAGAGATGCCTTTTTCTACCCGGCTCTCGACCAATGTCCAGACACGATGCGTTACCGCATGCGAGGCCCGTATGTTGGCGCGGGCAACCCTAGTGCTGTCCTGCGGCGATCGCCGGATCGACGAGATTGATTTTGTCGCCGGGCGCCATGCCGAAGATCTGCGTGAACCTGTCCGGCCCCAGCAGGATTGCCGCCTGATCAAGGAGATGCTGGTTGCGTGCGTTCAAGGTATCGGCATCGGGAGGGGCAAAGCCGGGAAGCGTCTGAGCGGCAAAGCTTTGAACCTCGCTGCGCAGGGCCAGCAACCTGCCGAGCAGCTCCGGCTCGCCGGCCAGAACCCCGCGCGCATGGGCTTCGAAATCGTCAACAGGCTCGGTCATGGCAACATTGCCTCCCTGGCGCTGGATCACGGCAAGCGGGCTTATGCCAGCGCAACCATGCAGTTTGCTTTTCCACGCCGCGTGCTGCAAGCCGTAAACGCCGTAGAGGAAACTGCTCACCGCATAACCACGCGCTTTCTTCACCGTCAGCGGCGGTTGGCCGCCGCCTCCCGTGGCATAGAGCACCTGATTGGCCAATTGATGGCAGACCCCGTCGATACCGTAGGTGAAGATCGTTCCACGCGCGCCAGCAACCTTGGCCGAGTCGGCGTTCGGGGTGACGAGGCATCGGGCGAGGGCCAGCTGCCCGGCCTGGCTGTCGAGAAACCCCGTCGGATTTCCCGGTATTCCGCCCGAGGGGTGGAAGCTGCCCCAGCAGAACCAGTAATCCCTCTTGGCCGCGATGACGGCAGCGTCGTCGGGATAGGGTGTCAGGCGGTTATCGTATGTCGTGACCCAAGTGTGATCGACGGGCGAGCCAGTCTCATATGCAGGGACAACCCAGCTGTAAAATGTCGCTGCCATTTCAACCTCCCCTCAAAGATGTGATAAAGCGTAACACACCTTTTAGGGGAGTCAAATGCGCCCATGCACCTCAGCCGTGCGCCAAAAACGCCGTGAACTTGTCGGCATAGTCAGGATGCCAGCGCGACAGGGGCGGGCGGTTCTCGATGATGTCGCCCATGGCCCAGGCCATGCGGCGCTCGTCAGTGGCGCGGGCGACGTCGTTGTCGGGGCAGAGGATGTAGAAATCGCCCTTGGCGAGGCTCTCGATCATGAAGGCGACCGTCTGTTCCGATGTCCAGGCGGCGGCCGGCTTTTCGCCGCCGAAGCCCTTTGACAGTCCGGTAAAGACGAAGCCGGGGATCAGGAGGTGGGCGGAAATCCTGCCGCCTTCGGTGTTGCGCAGTTCGTGCTCGAGCGCCTCGGTGAAGACTTTCACGCCCGCCTTGGAGACATTGTAGGCCGGGTTGCCGGGTGGCGTGGTGATGCCCTGCTTGGAGCCGGTGTTGATGATCAGGCCGCGCTCGCCATGGGCGATCATGCCTGGGCCGAAGACGCGGGTGCCGTTGACGACGCCCATCAGGTTGACGCCGAGGATGGCGTCCCAGCCGCTGTCGTCGCTGAAGATCGAGGTCTCCGGGCCGATGCCGGCATTGTTCATCAGCACGTGCACGCGGCCGAAGCGCTGGATGACGGCGCGTTCCAGCGCTGCCAGCGAGGCCTTGTCGGCAACATCCGTTTCGATTGCCATGACATGCTCTTCGCCGGAGATGGCCTTCAACTCCTCTGCGGCCTTGGCCAGGCGGTCGCCGCCGAGATCGGCGATGACGACGCTCATGCCGACGCCGGCAAAGTGCTTGGCGGCGGCAAGGCCGATGCCCGAGGCGCCGCCGGTGATGACCGCGACGTTGGATGGCTTGATGATATCGTTGAGATCGGTCACGGTTATGGCCTTTCGCCCGGGATTGTTCGCTCGCAGCCAGATATGGTAATCTCCAGGGCCAAGTCAAACCGCGCACGTCAAACCGGCAGGAGCCTCGCATGGGCAGGGTGGAAACCATTCGCATCGATGAGCAGATGGAAGAGTTCATCGATGCGCAGGTTCGGGACGGCAACTATGGTTCCGTCGAAGAGGTGGTTGGCGCGGCACTGCTGGTGCTGCGACATCAGGCGGAGCTTGAGGCGATCGAGGCTGCGATTACGGAAGCCGAGGAATCCGGCCCTCCGAGGCCGTTCGATTTCGACGCGTTCCTCGAGGCGAAACGAGCGCGACGCGCTCAATGACAAAGGAGCTCGTCTTCAGCGATCCGGCGGTCGGCGATATTGACGAGATTTACGACTACACGGAAGACAATTGGGGCTCCGCTAAAGCCGAAGGCTATGTCGTTGCGCTACCGGCGTGCTGTGTCGCCCTTGCGGACCAAACAAGGCACGGGCGGCCACTTAGATCCAAGAAGCACGGCTATCTGGCGCTGACATTCCGGTCGCATTTCATCATCTACACCGAGAGCCGCGACGAACTTGTCATTGCCCGTATTCTTCATCGCCGAATGAATATCGACGGGCATCTTTAGGCGCGGATCCAGGCTGCGTCCCTTGCGTCCAGCGCCAATCTCGCTAAAAGTGCCCGCGACACCGGGTTTTGCGGGTTTGCCGCTGCCCTCTTTGCACAACGGACCTCATCATCATGGCATCGCACAAAGACGTAAAGAAAGTCGTCCTCGCCTATTCCGGCGGCCTCGACACCTCGATCATCCTGAAGTGGCTGCAGACGGAGCTCAATGCCGAAGTCGTCACCTTCACCGCCGATCTCGGACAGGGCGAAGAGCTCGAGCCGGCGCGCAAGAAGGCCGAGATGCTCGGCATCAAGGAGATCTACATCGAGGACGTGCGCGAGGAATTCGTGCGCGATTTCGTCTTCCCGATGTTCCGCGCCAATGCCGTCTATGAAGGCGTCTACCTGCTCGGCACCTCGATCGCCCGGCCGCTGATCTCCAAGCACCTGATCGACATCGCCAGGAAGACCGGCGCCGATGCCATCGCGCACGGCGCAACCGGCAAGGGCAACGACCAGGTCCGCTTCGAGCTGTCGGCCTATGCGTTGAACCCCGATATCAAGATCATCGCCCCGTGGCGCGACTGGTCGTTCAAATCACGTACCGACCTGCTGGCATTCGCCGAGCAGCACCAGATCCCCGTCGCCAAGGACAAGAAGGGCGAAGCGCCGTTCTCCGTCGATGCCAACCTGCTGCACTCGTCTTCCGAGGGCAAGGTTTTGGAAGATCCGGCCGTCGAGGCGCCGGAATACGTGCACATGCGCACCATCTCGCCGGAAGCCGCACCCGACAAGGCAACGATCATCAAGGTCGGCTTCGAGAAGGGTGATGCGGTCTCGATCAACGGCGTGCGGATGAGCCCAGCGACGCTGCTGGCCGCCCTCAATAATTACGGCCGCGACAACGGCATCGGCCGCCTCGACCTCGTCGAGAACCGCTATGTCGGCATGAAGTCGCGCGGCGTCTACGAGACCCCCGGCGGCACCATCCTGCTTTCGGCCCACCGCGCGATCGAATCGATCACCCTCGACCGCGGCGCGGCGCATCTCAAGGACGAGATCATGCCGCGCTACGCCGAGCTGATCTATTACGGCTTCTGGTTCTCGCCGGAGCGCGAGATGCTGCAGGCGTTGATCGACAAGAGCCAGGAACATGTCGAGGGCGAAGTGACGCTGAAGCTCTACAAGGGCAACGTCATGGTCACCGGCCGCGAAAGCGACAAGTCGCTCTACTCCGACAAGCTGGTCACCTTCGAGGACGACCAGGGCGCCTACGACCAGAAGGACGCCGCCGGCTTCATCAAGCTCAACGCGCTGCGCCTGCGGACACTCGGCAAGCGTAATCTGGCGAAGTAAGACGGTTTTCGCTACTCGGTTTCGAAAGGCCCGCCTCGCGCGGGTCTTTTGCGTTGATGGTTGGGTTAATTCGCTGGGATTACAGCGTTTTCCACTCTCTCGACGTCATCCTCGGGCTCGTCCCGAGGATCTAAGCACGTTGCCCGAAATGCAACGGTGAAGGCTGCTCGTTTGCGGCCCAGCGTCCACTCTCGTCGAATCTGTAGCGGCGTCGGCAGATGCTCGGACAAGCCCGAGCATGACGGTGGAGGATGGGCGACGGGCAGAGCAAAGCAGCGGAGAGGTGCTAGGCCCTTACTCGCCGAACGTCGAATGCGTCACTTGCGCCGCCCGGCGCGAGGCGCGGACAAACCAGATGTAGCTTGCCACCGCGATCAGCGCCATGACAGGAATGATGATGCCGAAGGCCAATAGCGGCATGCCGATCAGCGAGGCGGTGACGCCGCCGAGGAAGCCGCCGCCCATCTGGATGAAGCCCATCATCGCCGACGCGGAGCCGGCGATATGCGGGAAGGGGTAGAGGCCTGATGTCGTCATATGCGGCGTCAGGAAGGCCAGGCCGAAGGCGAGGAAGGCGACGGGGCCCATGATCGACAGATAGGACGGGGTGACGAACTGCACCGAAAGCGCGATCATCACGCCCGATATCGCCAGCAGCCCGAGGCCGACGCGAACCGAGCCGTCTCCATGCAGGCGCGACGAGGTCATGCGCAGGCAGACGGAGCCGAGGAAATAGGAGCCTGACTGCATCAGCATGCCCATGCCGAAGGCGGTCGGGCTGAGGCCGACGATCTTGATCAGGATGAAGGGCAGCATGGTCGATTGCGCGTAGAGCGCGCCGATCGAGCCGCCGAGCACCAGTGAAGCCGAGACGAAGCGCGGCTCGCGGATGAGCTCGGCATAGGCGCGAAACAGCGGCCCCGGCAAGGCGCGGCGGCGATCGGGCATGCTGGTCTCGCGCATGAACACCAGCACCGACAGGCAGATCATCAGGCCGAAGCCGATCAGCAGGAAGAACACCGACTGCCAGCCGAAGGCGGCAAGCGCCAGGCCGCCGATGGTGGGGGCGATGGCCGGGCCGATAGCGATCATGATGCCGATCAGGTTCATGATCCGCGAGGCTTCCGACCCGGTGAACTGGTCGCGAACGATGGCACGCGCCACGGTGATGCCGACCGAGGCACCGATCCCCTGGATCAGCCGACCGGCCAGCAGCCACTCGATATCGGGCGCGAAGGCCGACAGAAGACTGCCCGTGATGTAGATGCCGACGAAGAGCAGCGTCGCCGCCCTGCGCCCGAAGGCGTCCGACAGCGGGCCGGCGAGCAACTGGGCGACGGAGAAGCCGGCGAAATAGAGCGACAAGGTCATTTTGACTGCCGCTTCGGTGGTGTGGAACGCGGCCACCAGCTCCGGCATGGCGGGCGTGTAGATCGCCATCGAGATCGGACCGAGGGTGGCAAGCATGGCCCCGAGCATGCTGGTTCGGCGTTCGCTCATCCGCAATGGGGGCATGTCGGGTACTCGGGTTTTCTGGCGGCGCGGGGGCGTCTGGAGATTGGGACGGTTCTTTCTGGCGCATGGGGGGAGATGTCGCAATGCGAAAAGTGAGGCCCACTTCGCCATATCGGTCGCACCAAGAATTCGTGTGATTGCGGCGACGCTCGTTTATATGTAAATTTACGTAAAATAAACGAGGCCAGCCATGCGCACCATTCGTTCGATCAACCTGCAGAAAAACCTTGGCGACGTGCTGAGAACCGCGGACGTCGAGGCCGTCGTGCTGATGAACCGCGAGCAGCCGCGAGCGGTGGTGATGTCGGCGGAGGAGTTTATCCGTCTGAAGGTGGCGGCGGGCGAGCAGGTTCCGGCTGAGGTGCGCAAGTCGCGGCCGACTGTCCATCAGCGGCTGGCCGATCCGCTCGGCTACGATACGCGCGACCCCTCCCACATCGCCGCGCTGGTTGGTGATGCCTTGGCAGGCCTTCATCAGGACGACATCCGCAGCGAGGTCCATGGGGCGCTGCGGCGATGGGGGATGCGACTGTGAGCGGCGACGTGTCGCGGACGCCCCGCCTCATCATTCCGGACACGTCACCTCTGTCGCTGCTGTCGATGGCGGGCCGGGCGGCGCTGGATTATCTATTCGTTCCCGGCGTCGAGCTCTGGATTACCGACATGATCGAGATCGAGGCGACCAGAGACCCCGATCCGGGCGACGACCAACGGTCCGCACAACGCAAGCTGCTCGCGGCATGGCTTGCCGACAACGCCCATCGGATCACGGTGATGGAAACCAATGCCGGCACCGAGTACAGGAAGGCGATGACAAATTGGACAATGAGCGGCGCTCATCCCGATCTGAAGCCGAGCTGGACAGGACGCGGCGACTACAGTCTGGTCGACGTGCTTGCCATCGCCGAAACCGTGGTCGCGGAGAGTGAGACGGCGGTCATGCTGGTGGACGATCGCCGGGCGCGCAACGCACTGCGGCAGACCGACTATGTCAATCTGGACATCCTCTCGACCCGGTCGTTCGTGTCGATGCTGGAGAGCGAATTCGGCGTGAAAGATGCATCTGACGTCTGGGTAGCGATCGCGATTGCCGCTGGCGTCAATGCGCTGGGAAAATCTAGGATTCCCGACCCGATTGCGGAAGATCCGGTTTACGTCAGGAAGCCGTAGGAGATTACCGCCCAAACACCCGCTTGACGCCCCCGCCACACCGCATACTCTCGCCTTTTCATCGAGGGATTCTTCATGACGCAGTCATTGCTGGCCGGCGCGTTTCTGGCGGCGCTTCTTTATGTGTTGATACCGGGGCCGGCGTTTCTGGCGCTGCTTGGAATCGGGGCCGGACAGGGGCGTAAGGCGGGGGCGCAGTTTGTCTGCGGGCACCTGGTCGGCGATACGCTGTGGGCGTCGCTGGCGCTGGTGGCGATCATCGGGGCGAAGACGATCGGCAGCTTCGTCTTTGACGCGCTCGGGCTGCTCTGTGGCTTCTATCTCGCCTGGATCGGCTGGAACGCGTTTCGCGCCAGGCCGAAGAGCGAGGGTGCGGGCCTGATGGTGGTCGAGAAGCCGTTCCGGCGCGGGCTGATCTTCGGGGTGACCAATCCGAAAGGCTATCCCGTGGCGTTGGCGACGTTTACGGCGCTGGTGGCGGGGTCGGCGAGCGCGCTAAACTTCGATACGCTGCCGGTGCTGCTGGCGGTGTCGTTCCTCGGGTTCATCGTTGCCGACATGATCCTGATCGCCATTGTCGGCACCGGCGCCGTTCGGCGGTTCTACCGGGCGCATGAGCGGCTGATTGTGCGCTGCTCTGGCGTGCTGTTCATGGGGTTTGCGGCACAGGCGCTGCTGCATGCGACGCCCGGGCTGCTTGGCTGGCGCAAGGCGTAGCGGGATCATCCGGCGTGATCGGTTCTTGGGCTCTCGCCGCAAAGGTCCCGGCGCAAGGCCGGCTTCGGGTCGATCAGGCGTCGAGGAAGCTGACGACGGATTTCAGGGTCTTCACGGTCTCGGGATCGCCGATCGACATGGCGATCTGCAGCTGGTCCTTGTAGTAGTCGCGGAAATTGAAGCTGGTGCCGTCGGTGACGTCGGAGAGGTCGAGGATGTTGCCGTTGGGGTCGATGGTGCGCATCGGCAGCGGTTCGGAGATCGCCGCATAGGTGTCCTGGTCGAGCGCGCCGCTGTCGTAACTCTGGCGGGCGTGGTTGCGCAATTCGGCGGCGCTGATCGCCGCGAAATCCGGCTGGCCGGTGGCGATGTCCTCGACGTTGAAACTCGACAGAGTGCCCGACGCGGTGCTGAAACTATCGGTCAAGCCATTGGTAAATTGGGAATTATCGGAATGCTTGCGAAATGACAGGTTCGGCGAAAACCGCAGAGAAGTGATTTCCATTGCGTGGATCCACAATTAAAAAATGATATGCGAAAATACCGTGTGCGTTGCACCATGGTCAATCGTTAACGAATAGTTAATTCTTATATATCATTTCTTATGATCAACTTCTCGTAGAGGTTGCCGGATCGTATCGCCGACAAACAATACCAATCGCGCCCGCGCCTCCCTATATTGCTCCAACACTTGCCTGCCAAAACGCCCACTGCCTGCCAAAAGGATGTCCGCATGCCTTCCACACCCGAAATCAACCCGGCTCTCGTCAACTGGAACGGCCTGCATGGCCTGCCGCGCTTCGATGCGCTGAACGACGGCGATTTCGCGCCGGCCTTCGATGCGGCGCTCGTGCTGCACGAGCGCGAGATCGATGCGATCGCCGACAATCCTGATGCGCCGACCTTCGACAACACGGTGGTGGCGCTGGAGCTTGCCGGCGACGAGCTGTCGCGGGTGTCGTCGCTGTTCTGGAACCGGGCCGGCGCCCACACCAATGACACGATCCAGGCGCTGGAGCGGGATATCTCGCCGAAGATGTCGCGGCATTATTCGAAGATCGGCATGAACGCGGCGCTCTTCAAGCGCATCGACACGCTTTGGGAGGGTCGCGACAGCCTCGGCCTGACGCTGGAGCAGACGCGGGTGCTGGAGCGGCACTGGAAGGGCTTCGTCAAGTCGGGCGCCAAGCTCGAAAAGGCCGAGCAGGAAAAGCTTGCCGGCATCAACGAGCAGCTGGCCGGTCTCGGAACTCAGTTCGGCCAGAACGTGCTCGCCGACGAGAAGGGCTGGGCTCTGGTTCTCTCCGACGAGACGGATCTCGCCGGCATTCCGGAATTTCTGAAGGACGCGATGGCGGCTGCGGCGCGCGAGCGCGGCGACGACGGCAAGTTCGCGGTGACGCTGTCGCGCTCGATCATCGAGCCGTTCCTGACATTCTCCGAACGGCGCGATCTGCGCGAGCAGGCCTTCAAGGCCTGGGTGGCGCGCGGCGAAAACGACGGCCCGTCGGACAATCGCGGCATCATCGCCAAGCTGCTTTCGCTGCGCCAGGAGATGGCGGCGCTGCTCGGTTACGGTAACTTTGCCGAGCTGAAGCTCGACAACACAATGGCGAAGACGCCGGAGGCGGTGAACGACCTGTTGAAGCAGGTCTGGGCCAAGGCGGTAAAGCGGGCCGGCGAGGAAGAGGCCGATATCGCTTCGCTGATCGCCGAGGAAGGCAAGAACCACGAGGTCATGCCTTGGGACTGGCGGCACTATTCGGAGAAGATCCGGGCCAGAAAATTCAATTTCTCCGAGGCCGAGCTCAAACCCTATCTGCAGATCGAGAAGATCATCGACGCCTGCTTCGATGTCGCCGGGCGGCTGTTCGGCATTCACGCGGTCGAGAAGAAGGGCATTGCCGCGTACCATCCGGATGTCCGGGTCTTCGAGATCCGCGATCGTGAAGACAGGCTGGTGGCGCTGTTCCTCGGCGACTATTTCGCCCGCGGCTCGAAGCGCTCCGGCGCCTGGATGAGTTCGTTCCAGTCGCAGCACAAGCTGCCGATGAAGAACGGCGCCAGCGGCGAGCTGCCGATCATCTACAACGTCTGCAATTTCGCCAAGCCCGCCGAAGGCAAGCCGGCGCTGCTGTCGCTCGACGATGCCCGCACGCTGTTCCACGAGTTCGGCCACGCGCTGCACGGCATGCTCTCCAACGTCACCTACCCCTCGGTATCGGGCACCGGCGTGTCGCGCGATTTCGTCGAGCTGCCGTCGCAGCTCTACGAGCACTGGCTGACGGTGCCTGAAATTCTGAAGCAGTACGCCGTGCATTTCGAGACCGGCGAGCCGATGCCGGAGGCGCTGCTCGACAAGGTCCTGGCGGCGCGCAGCTTCAATGCCGGGTTCAACACGGTGGAGTTCACCTCGTCGGCGCTGGTCGACATGGCGTTCCATACGCGCGAGACGGTCGAGGATCCGATGGCGGTGCAGGGCGAGGTGCTTGCGGAGCTCGGCATGCCGAAATCGATGGTGATGCGCCACGCCTCGCCGCACTTCCAGCACATCTTTTCGGGTGGCTACTCGGCGGGGTACTATTCCTACATGTGGTCGGAGGTGCTCGACGCCGACGCGTTTTCGGCCTTCGAGGAGACTGGCGACGCGTTCAACGGCGATGTGGCAAGCAAGCTGCGCGAGCATATCTATTCGAGCGGCGGGTCGGTGGATCCCGAGGACGCGTACAGGGCGTTTCGCGGCAAGCTGCCGAGCCCGGATGCAATGCTGGTGAAGCGCGGGCTGGCGACGTTCGAGGAGTTGTCGGGGAGTGATGGGTGAGTCTCGCGGAAAGACCCCTCCCAACCCTCCCCACAAGGGGGAGGGCTTAAACCAGCCGCACCGCCGTGCCCCAATCGAGGCAGGCGAGCGCCACGGGTCTTCTCCCCCCTTGTGGGGGAGATGGCCGGCAGGCCAGAGAGGGAGCCACATATAAGCGGCCACCAACACAAAACTGTCGCCAAACCTTCAGACAACCGTCACGCCGCCTTCAACCAGATGACATGACCGCCGGCCATAGGCTGGGCGCGGGAGATTGGTCCCGTTCTCGCAAGCCGGAACAGCCATCGCATGACATTGACGCAATCGACACGCCGGCGCTTTCTCTCCTCGATGGGGGCGGTTGGCGGGTTTGCGCTGGCGGGGCTGGCGATGCCCTATTATGCGCGGGGTTCCTCCAGCCGACCGCTGTTCACCTCGGGCGTCCAGTCCGGCGATGTCGATGCGACCTCGGGGGTGATCTGGACGCGGGTCGATCGGCCGTCGCGGCTGCAGGTGGAATATGCCACCACCGACAAGTTCTCCAACGCCATCCGGCTGCCGTCGATCGACGTCACCCACGAGACCGACCTGACCGCAAAGCTGTTGTTGCGCAATCTGCCTGAGGATCAGGAGATCTTCTACCGGTTCCGGGCGGCCGACCTGCAGGATGTGAACAGTCTCTCCGAACCGATCCTCGGGCAGTTCCGCACGGCGCCGGTCAAAACGCGCGACATCCGCTTCGTCTGGTCTGGCGATACGGTCGGGCAGGGGTGGGGGATCGACGACGAGGGGATGCGGACCTATGCGACGATCGCCTATCATCGGCCGGATTTCATGATCCATTCCGGCGACACCATCTATGCCGACAATCCGGTGCCCGACGAGATCACGTTGCGCAACGGCGGCGTCTGGAAGAACCGGGTGGTCACCGATGCCAAGCGCGAGATCGCCCAGACGCTGGAGCAGTTTCGCGGCCAGTGGACCTACAACATGCTGGACGACCACGTGAAGGCGCTGAACGCGGTCTGCCCGGTGTTCTACCAGTGGGACGACCACGAGGTGCTGAACAACTGGTCGCCCTCCACCGATCTTCGCGACGACGACCGCTACAAGGAGAAATCGATCGCGACGCTGTCGGCGCGGGCGGCCCAGGCGTTCCACGAGATGACGCCAACGCGCCATGTCGCCGAGGAGCCGGGGCGGGTCTATCGCAAGGTTTCCTACGGGCCGCTGCTCGACGTGTTCTTCGTCGACCTGCGCTCCTATCGCGGGCCGAACAGCCATGGGCTTGATGCCGATCTTTCGCCGGATTCGCGTTTGCTCGGGGAAAAGCAGGTGGCGTGGCTGAAGCGCGCGCTGGTGCGCTCGACGGCGACGTGGAAGGTGATCGCCTGCGACTTGCCGATCGGGCTTGTCATCTGGGACGATTACGGCAAGCGGCAGGGATCGGAATCCTTTTCCAACGGCGACAACGGTTCGCCGCGCGGTCGCGAGCTCGAGTTTGCCGATCTGCTGCGCTTCATCCGCGATGCCGGGATCTCGAACATGATCTGGCTGACGGCCGATGTGCATTACGCGGCGGCGCATCACTACAGCCCCGAAAAAGCGAGCTTTAAAGAGTTTCTGCCGTTCTGGGAGTTCGTCGCCGGGCCGCTGCATTCCGGCACCTACGGGCCGCAGCAGCTCGACATGACCTTCGGCCCCGAGGTGAAGTTCATGAAGGCGGCACCCGGCGGCGCCGAACAGAACCTGCCGCCATCGGACGGCATGCAGTTCTTCGGGCTTGTCGACATAGACGGCAAGACGGCGCAGATGACGGTGCGGCTGATGGATCGCAATGACCAGGAGCTCTGGCGGGTGGTTCTCGACCCCGATATATCGAGCTGACGCGATGCATTCCTCGGCCGTATCCCTATCATTGCGGGCTCCCCCCTTTCACAACGGCGAAAAACACTGTATGAGCCGCCCAAATGCAATTGGCGCCCTCCCAGCTTGGCGCCCCAGCCTCAGAGATCTAGACATATGGCACTTCGCAACATCGCGATCATCGCGCACGTTGACCATGGCAAAACGACCCTGGTTGACGAGCTCCTGAAACAGTCGGGCTCGTTCCGCGACAACCAGCGCGTTGCAGAACGCGTCATGGACTCGAACGACCTGGAAAAGGAACGCGGTATCACGATCCTTGCCAAGGCGACCTCGGTCGAGTGGAAGGGTGTCCGCATCAACATCGTCGACACCCCCGGCCACGCCGACTTCGGTGGCGAAGTCGAGCGTATCCTGTCGATGGTGGATGGCGCGATCGTTCTGGTCGACTCCTCCGAAGGCCCGATGCCGCAGACGAAGTTCGTCGTCTCCAAGGCGCTGAAGGTCGGCCTGAAGCCGATCGTCGCGATCAACAAGATCGACCGTCCCGATGGCCGCCACGAGGAAGTCATCAACGAAGTGTTCGACCTCTTCGCGAGCCTCGACGCCACCGACGAACAGCTCGACTTCCCGATCCTCTACGGTTCGGGTCGCGATGGCTGGATGAACGTTGCGCCTGAAGGCCCGAAGGATCAGGGTCTCGCACCGCTGCTCGACCTCGTGCTCAGCCACGTTCCGGAGCCGACGGTTGCCGAAGGCCCGTTCACGATGATCGGCACGATCCTGGAAGCCAACCCCTTCCTCGGCCGCATCATCACCGGCCGCATCAATTCCGGCTCGATCAAGCCTAACCAGGCCGTCAAGGTTCTCGGCCAGGATGGCAAGCTGATCGAAACCGGCCGTATCTCCAAGATTCTCGCTTTCCGCGGCATCGAGCGCACCTCGATCGAGGAAGCGCATGCAGGCGACATCGTCGCGATCGCCGGCCTTTCCAAGGGCACGGTTGCCGACACCTTCTGTGATCCCGCGATCACCGAAGCACTGACCGCGCAGCCGATCGATCCGCCGACCGTCACCATGTCCTTCATCGTCAACGACAGCCCGCTGGCCGGCACCGAAGGCGACAAGGTCACCTCGCGCGTCATCCGCGACCGCCTGTTCAAGGAAGCCGAAGGCAACGTCGCGCTGAAGATCGAAGAAGCCGAAGGCAAGGATTCGTTCTACGTCTCCGGCCGCGGCGAATTGCAGCTCGCCGTTCTGATCGAAACCATGCGCCGCGAAGGCTTCGAGCTCGCCGTGTCGCGTCCGCGCGTCGTCATGCACCGCGACGAGAGCGATCAGCTGATGGAGCCGATCGAGGAAGTCGTCATCGACGTCGATGAAGAGCATTCCGGCGTCGTCGTGCAGAAGATGTCCGAGCGCAAGGCCGAAATGACCGAGCTGCGTCCTTCGGGCGGCAATCGCGTTCGCCTGGTGTTCAATGCGCCGACCCGCGGCCTGATCGGCTACCAGTCGGAACTGCTGACCGACACCCGCGGCACCGCCGTGATGAACCGTCTGTTCAAGGACTACCAGCCCTTCAAGGGCGAAATCGGCGGCCGTACCAACGGCGTTCTCCTGGCCAATGCGCCGGGTGAAGCTGTCGCCTACGCCATGTTCAACCTTGAAGATCGCGGCCCGATGATGATCGAGCCCGGCGAAAAGGTCTACATGGGCATGATCATCGGCATCCACTCCCGCGACAACGACCTCGAGGTGAACGTTCTCAAGGGCAAGCAGCTGACCAACATCCGCGCCGCCGGCAAGGACGAAGCCGTCAAGCTGACGCCGCCGATCCGCATGACGCTCGACCGCGCGCTCTCCTGGATCCAGGACGACGAGCTGATGGAAGTGACGCCGAAGTCGATCCGCCTGCGCAAGATGTATCTCGACGCCAACGATCGCAAGCGCTTCAGCAAGGCCAAGTCGGCCTAATCAAGACGTCGCTTACCTAAAGTTGAAACCCCGGCCTTCGCGCCGGGGTTTTTTATTTGTGTGCCGCGTCGAATCCCGCTTGTCGCAATAGTTAAAAAAGCGTTAAATTTCAGCCGTCGTCCACATGTTAAGCCTGTGGGCAATTGGTTCATATGCGTTTGTCCATATGGTTAATTGTCCGCGACCGGGCCAGAGTAAGCGTTATGAAAACGTTGTCGATCGATGTTCGGCGGGCCGAGCCGCATGATTCCCGAGCCATCTCGGAGGTGCATCGGCTTGCGTGGAAACATACCTATGCCGGCATCATCCCGCATCGAGCGCTGAACCAGATGGTCGAGCGCCGCGGCGAAAGCTGGTGGCGCAAGGCAACGCGCGGCCCGGCGACGCTGCTGGTCCTCGACGTCGCCGGAACGGTTGCCGGCTACGCCACGCTCGGTCTCAACCGGGCGCGGGCGCTGCCGCAGGAAGGCGAGATCTACGAGATCTATCTCCGTCCCGAGTATCAGGGCATCGGCCTCGGCCACATGCTGTTTACCGAGGCGCAGCGGCTGCTGAAGTCGCTCGGCTGCAAGGGCATGGTGGTCTGGTGCCTGGAGGAGAACGAGCACGGCGCCGATTTCTATCGCGGCCATGGCGGTATCGACTATTGCGAGGGCACCGAGACCTTCGACGAGAAGCCGCTGAAGAAGATCGGCTTCATCTGGAACTGATGTTCCTTAAACTCGAAGTTCGGCCTCTGCCCAGTTTTCCGGCATTTTGAAGGCCAGATCATAAAACTATCATGTGCCTGCGCCGTCGTGCTGTGTTGCTTCGCGGCGAAAATCCGATTATCTGGCTTCCAACAATCACGTCGCGGGAGTTATCGCATGCGCATCGACGCCATTTCCATTGGCAAGAACCCACCTGAGGACGTCAACGTCATCGTTGAAGTGCCGGTTGGTGGTCATCCGATCAAGTACGAGATGGACAAGGAAGCCGGCACGCTGGTCGTCGACCGTTTCCTCTACACGCCGATGACCTATCCGGGTAACTATGGCTTCGTGCCGCACACGCTGTCGGAAGACGGCGACCCGATCGACGTGCTGATTGCCAGCACCCGCCCGCTGGTTCCGGGCTGCGTCATCAACGTGCGCCCGATCGGCGTTCTGAAGATGGAAGACAATTCCGGCAAGGACGAGAAGATCATCGCCGTACCGTCGCCGAAGCTGACGATGCGCTACGACAAGGTCAAGGACTACACCGACCTGCCGGAAATTACCGTCAAGCAGATCGAGCACTTCTTCGAGCACTACAAGGATCTGGAGCCCGGCAAGTGGGTGAAGATCTACGGCTGGGGCGATGCCAAGGAAGCCGGCGCGCTGATCCTCGAGGCGATCGAACGCGCCAAGGAGAAAAAGGCCTGATTAGAGGCCGAGCAACACATCCAGCTTGACCATCACATCCTCCGGCTCGGCATCGATCCGGAGGATTTTTTTGCGCGACGTGTCGCCGGAGACGAGGCTGACGGAGGATTTGGGGAGGTCGAGCGCCTTGGCGATGAGGGCAACGAGCGCCTTGTTGGCCTTGCCCTTATCGGGGACGACGGAAACGCGGGCCTTCAGGTGAGCCTTGCCGTCGGCATCGTGCTCGATGCCGTCAAGCTGGTCGCGCCCGCCGTTCGGCGTCAGCCGCACCGCGAGCGTCAGGTGATCCGCGAAGGCCTTGTAGGGCCGGGTCACACCACCATGGGGACGATGGTGTTCCACATGAAGGAGCGGATGAAGAAGATGATCAGGAGCAGCACGATCGGCGAAATGTCGATGCCGCCGAGATTTGGCAGCACGCGGCGGATCGGGCGCAGCACCGGTTCGGTGACGTTGTAGAGGAACATGCCGACCGAATTGACGAACTGGTTGCTTGAGTTGATGACGTTGAACGCATAGAGCCAGGAGAAAATGGCGCTGGCGATCAAGATCCAGGTGTAAAGATTCAAAGCCAAATCAATGGTTTGAAAAAGCGCAATCATCGTCGTCTCCAGTTCGTTGTTGACAGACATGTAGACATTGGCGACTAAACCGGCAAGAGCCCTGTGAAAACACGCGGGCAATCATGTGTAACAGACGGGTTTGGGCAGCGTTGCTTCTCCTGTTTGTCGGAAAGATCTCATGTCCATCTCAGCCCACGGCGACCGTTTCGCGGCCTTCCGGCATTCCTCCTACGTCAGATTCTTCTTCGCGCGCTTCCTGCTGTCGTTCTCGCAGCAGATCGTCAGCGTCGCGGTGGGATGGCAGATGTACGACCAGACAGGGAGTGCAATCTATCTCGGGCTGATCGGGCTGGTGCAGTTCCTGCCGTCGCTGCTCCTGATCCTCGTCACCGGCTCGGTCGCCGACCGCTATAACAGGCGGGCGATCGCGTCCGCCTGTTCGCTGGTCGCGGCGCTTTGCACGCTGGCGCTGCTCGGCATGACCTTAACCGGCACCTTCTCGCCGATCCCTGTGTTCGGCGTCCTTCTGGTGTTCGGCATCGAGCGGGCGTTCATGTCGCCGGCGGTGCAGTCTCTGGCGCCGAACCTGGTGCCGGCGCAGGACCTGTCGAACGCGATCGCCTGGAACTCGTCGTCCTGGCAGCTGGCGGCGATCACCGGCCCCGTCCTCGGCGGCCTGCTCTACGGCATCAACGCCCACACCGCCTACACGGTTGCCGTCGTCTTCGCCATCCTCGGCGCCATCCTGCTGTTCCTGATCCCGAAGCCGGAGCAGAAAACGACAGGCGAGGCGAAGAGCTGGGAGATGATCCTCGGCGGCTTCAAGTTTATCCGCACCGAAAAGGTGGTGCTGGGCGCGATCTCGCTCGATCTCTTTGCGGTGCTGCTCGGCGGCGCCGTGGCACTGATGCCGATCTTCGCGCGCGATATCCTGACGCTCGGCCCATGGGGTCTCGGCCTGCTGCGTTCGGCGCCGGGCGTCGGCGCCATCGTCATGGCTATCCTGCTCGCCACCTATCCGCTGAAGCACCGGGCCGGCATCTACATGTTCGTCGGCGTGGCGCTGTTCGGGCTGGGCACCATCGTCTTCGGCCTGTCAACCAATGTCGAATTGTCGATCGCGGCGCTGGCGCTGATGGGGGCGGCCGACATGGTTTCGGTCTATGTGCGCGAGAGCCTCATCGCGCTGTGGACCCCCGACCAGCTGCGCGGCCGCGTCAACGCCGTCAACATGGTGTTCGTCGGGGCGTCGAACGAACTCGGCGAGTTCCGCGCCGGCACGATGGCGCATG
>UCCA01000046.1 GCA_900470805.1 Hyphomicrobiales bacterium
CCCCCAGCCGATCTCCCCCTCAAGGGGGAGATCGGCTGGGGGCCAGAGAGGGGTGCCACTGGCGCGACGACCGCGCATCGGCGTCCGACTCCCGAAAAATACCCTTCCCCTTCGCGCGGAATTTCCTACCTTGCACGAGGTAACCCGGACAGGGAGGAAACGGATGAGTGAGATATCGGAGGCGGACGGTTCGGCGTCGGAGTTGATCGACCAGCGGATCGCCGGGCTGGCGGACTGGCGGGGAGAGATGCTAGCGCGGGCGCGGGCGATTGTCCGGCAGGCGGATGAAGGGGTGGAGGAGACGTGGAAGTGGCGCGGGGTGCCGGTGTGGGAGAAAGACGGTATCATCTGCACCGGCGAGACCTACAAGAACGCCGTCAAGCTGACATTCGCCAAGGGCGCCGCGCTCGCCGATCCCACAGGGCTGTTCAACGCCAGTCTGGACGGCAATGTGCGAAGGGCGATCGACTTTCACGAGGGCGACACGATCGACGAGGCGGCGCTAACGGCGCTGGTGCGGGCGGCGATCGCGCTCAACATTGAGGCGCGCGCGAAGAAGATGCGGAAGGGTAGCTGAGGACTTGGCGGTTCCGAGGCCATCGCGGCGTTCCGGGACCCGCCACGCTGCCCCATCCCCTTGTTTTCAAGCAGGCCCGGCACTTTCCCGCGGGCGAAAAACCGATTTCGCGTTTTGGCGGAATCAGGCGATGGCGATGATCTCCAGTTCCCGACCGCCGGCGTCGATGATGTCGCCGACGGCCCGGCCCATCAGGAAGCCGGCGACGGGGGAGACGAAGGAGATCGAGCCGGTCTTCGGGTCGGCTTCGTCCTCGCCGACGATGCGGTAGGTCTGAACGCGGCCATCGTCGCGGCTGAAGGTGACGGTGCTGCCGAAGGCGACGGTGTCGGTCGATTGCGGCGGCGGAACCAGCTGGGCCGTGCGCAGCCTGGCGGCGAAATAGCGGGCATCGCGCAGCGGGTTGGCGCCTTGGCGGCGGCGCTCGTTGACATCCTCGATCGAAGTCGTCTGCTCATAGGCCTCGCGGGCCTGATGCAGCTGGCGCTCGAGCGAATGAAGGCCGGCCTCGGTCACCAGGTTCGGATGCGGCGAAATCGGGCGGTCGGGCAGCAGGGTTTCGGATGCGGTCTCGAAACTCTCTTCCTTGGTGAAGGCAACGGCCACTCTCAAACTCCATTCAAACAGGAAACGCTTGTGTCACGCACGGGGCCAGCGGCCCGGGCGCTCGTGTCGGGAACTCTATAGACCCGGACGAGGCGAACCGCCAATCGCGGGTGGTCTGTCTGTCGCGCCGGTGATCGCCCGTCGTCAGGCCTTGTCGGCAAACCACAAGGTCGGGGCGCCGAGCACGCCGCCGGTGCGCATCGCGGTCCGCAGCTCTTCCAGCCTGCCGAAGGCCTGCGCCGCCGCGAGCGTCGCGAACTCGTGGGTCACGGTGACGTCGTTGGGGTTGTCGGCAGCCTGATAGACGGCGCCGGCCAGCACCCCGTTTGCCGCCTGCACGGCGGCGAAGGCGTCGTAGGTCTTGCGCCACGTCGCATAGTCGGAGACTTCATGCCTTACGAACAATGTCGTCATGTCATTCTCCCAAATGGCATTGTCAGGTTTCAGGAAAGCATGTGTTCAGCGTGATGCCAGGGGTCGTCGGCGGTCTGCCGCGCAGGCACGTCTGCCTGACGTGCGGGATCGTAGCATGGAATGCCTGTTTGCCAGCGGAGAATTATCGACGCGAGCGGGACGGCCGGCCGATCCTATGGTTCTCGATGGCTTGGAGAACAGGCTCAGCCCTGCTGGGCGACAGCCTCGGCGACGGCAAGCTTAGCCATGGCCAACGCTGCTTCGCGAGTCTTGGCGGCGGCGACGAAGCGGCCATTGTGGCAGAAGCTGGCGCCGGGCACGCCGGAGGCAGCCTCGAGATCGCCATTGGTCAGGCCAGCCCAGGCGGCCGGCAGATCGGCGCGAACCTCGAACCCTTCCTCGGCGCGGCGGATGGTGGTGAGGCACCAGTCCTTGTCGCGCGGATGAACGACGAACAGCAGGTGATCGGCACCGGCCTTGATGATCGCCGGACGGAAGGGCATGCCCATCGGCAATTCCAGGATCCTGTCATCGCCGGCCGCGACGATCGCCTGGTGGACGACGGCCTCGGCGCGCAGCTTTGCCGCGCTCTTCTGGATTCTGGCCTCGACGAAGGCGCGGGCGATGGCCAGCGCCGCATGGAAGCCGCGGTCGTCGGCCTCCGGATCGGTTTCGTCGAACACCGGCTTCAGCGTTTCGAGCAAGGCCGGCAGGGTCAGGCCGGCCAGCGGTCCGGACAGGCTGAGCGCGCCGTTGTCGGCCAGATCGATCGGCAGCACGAAGCTGGCGTCGAAGGAGGCATGCACGAGGTCGATGTGCTCGGCGGGAACGTTGGAAGCGGCGAGATAATCGCGACCGTAGTGCTTCCAGATCAAGCCGAACGAGCTGTAGGGTTGGCCATCGTCGCGCAACGGCGCGCCGCGCTGGTGGTGATCGAAGATACCGGCATCGGCGTCATAGGCGCCGCCGACGTCGTAAATGACGCGGCCCGCGGCCGGCGTGATCCATTCCGGGGCGCGGCTCCTGACGATGCGGGCCTCGGGAAACAGCCGGGTCAGGACGACGCTCGACAGCAACTCGTCGGCATGGAAGCCACCGGAATGGGTGACGAGAAATTCTGGTGTCATGCCGGGACGTGCCTTGTCGTTTGCGCGGGCGCTTGTTGGGTATCGCACCAGATAGCCACAGCGGGATGGCAACTCAACCCGTCATTTCGCGATTGCGGCAGGTTGTTGCAGCGCAACTGACGCATGACCGTCCTATGCGGGTATGGATATCGCCCGGCGCACGTGCAGCTAGAGCCAGCGGAACCTGGCCTTGCCGCTACGGTCGATGCGATGCAGGGCGATCGGCCCGGACCGGCCGCTGGACGAATCGAGCAGGCGAAGGTTGGAATTGCCGGATACCAGCGCAAGAAAGCGCGGACAGCCACGGATGGTGCCGCCGATCTCGTTTTCCGTGAAGATGCACGGCCTGGAAAGGGCCGTCCCATATATATTCATTCGTCCGCTTCTCGGCATACGCACTTCCTATCGCTTTGCGTAGGCCGTCTAGTCCACCTCTGCTGCGCTGGTATGACAGTTTTAAAATAGTTTGGAAGAATGTCCGTCATAAAGGCGGTGGCCGGCGCTACAGCTTCTTGGCGTTTTCCAGAAGACGCCTGATATATTCCAGCGTCAGCTCGCGCTCGAAGGTCTTGAAGCCGTCGAACAGCGCCAGGTCCGCCTCCTGCGCAGCCGAAATGGCATCCTTCTCCATGATTCTCGCCCGCGCGGTGAGGAAAACCAGCTGGGCGCGCTTGTCGGACGGATGCGGACGGCGCTCGATAAGCCCGTCGCGCTCCATACGCGACAGCGTGTTGGCCATTGTTGCCTGCTCGATATCGACGCGGGCAAGCAGCTGCTTCTGAGTCAGCCCGTCGGAAGCCCATAGCTCGAGAAGAACAGGAAACTGGCCGGGCGAAAAGCCCAGCCGTGCCGCGCGCTGCTGCAGCGAGCGGGCAAAGCCCTTGGCCAGCTGGCTGGCAAGATAGGCGCCAGAATCCATCCGTTCACTTCCCATTTTTCCAGTTAGGTGCAAGACCCAGCCACGAGCAATGCAACAAATCGTATGCGATGCATCAAAACGCTTTGTCGATCATGTCAGAACTGGAGATAGAGCGCAAAAGCAAAGCCGCCATAGCCGGGGCGGGGCTATGGCGGCTTTGGAATGGGGACAAAGGCCCGGAGAGGGGATGAGGCCTTTGTCCAAGTCCAATGCGGCGGGGGACGAGCCGGCAATCAGACCCTCGACGAGACAAGATGTCTGCGTCGGTGATCTATATTTGTAGCCCCGAATGTGGCTTTTCAAGGGAGAAAAAAGAATTGACTATTACATTTTGGTAACAGTCCAGTGAGCGGTTCACGCCGCCGGCGGCGAGCGCAAATCGGCGACATGGCGCTCAAGCTCGGTGAGGCGATCTTCGATGTCGCTAAGCGTCATGCGATTTTGATAGCCTTCCTGCACGGCGTTAATCACATCATTATAGTAGCGCAGGCCGTCGGACCGCAGCTCACGAATATAATCAATGCCGTCATGCATGGTGCCATCCAACACGTCCAGCCGGCGGAGAATTGCTTCCGTCTGCAACTCCGTACTGGACCGAAACTGATTCATATCAATTCTCACCTGTCCGAGCTCAGACTTCATCCCGCCAATTTCTATCCTCAGCTTGGCGAACTCGGTATCGTAACGATCCATCGCCTGAACCTGACGCGCAATTTGCCCATTCAGCCCCTTAATCCCGTCAAGCAGGAAGGAAAGCTGGTTGAGAAGATATCTCTGGGATTCGGGTTCTCCAGACATCGCGGGCTCTCGTTAAACGCAAACCTAATGTATGAGCTGAAAGCGGACGAAACAAGCCGCCGCTATTGAGGGTATATCCGCGTTGTCAGGGGTTTTCGCGCGCTTCCAAGCATGTGCGCAACGGGTACAGCGCCCTAACTTTATATGGACCTCGCCCGGCCGCCGCGCTATCCATGCTCCCCATGAAAAAAGGCGATCATCTCTTTCTTGTCGACGGCTCCGGATTCATCTTCAGGGCCTTTCACGCACTCCCGCCGCTGACGCGCAAGTCCGACGGGCTGCCTGTCGGCGCCGTCTCGGGCTTCTGCAACATGCTGTGGAAGCTATTGACCGAGGCGCGCGACACCTCGGTCGGCGTGACGCCGACGCATCTCGCCGTCATCTTCGATTATTCGTCGAAGACCTTCCGCAAGGATCTCTACGACGCCTACAAGGCCAACCGCTCGGCGCCGCCGGAAGAGCTGATCCCGCAGTTCGGGCTGATCCGGCATGCGACGCGGGCCTTCAACCTGCCCTGCATCGAGACCGAGGGGTTCGAGGCCGACGACATCATCGCCACCTATGCGCGGCAGGCCGAGGCGCTGGGCGCCGACGTGACGATCGTCTCCTCCGACAAGGACCTGATGCAGCTCGTCACCGACAATGTCCACATGTACGACAGCATGAAGGACAAGCAGATCGGCATTGCCGACGTGATCGAGAAATGGGGCGTGCCGCCTGAAAAGATGATCGACCTGCAGGCGATGACCGGCGATTCCGTCGACAACGTGCCCGGCATTCCCGGCATCGGCCCGAAGACGGCGGCGACGCTGCTGGCCGAATACGGCGATCTCGACACGCTGCTCGAGCGCGCCACCGAGATCAAGCAGGAGAAGCGCCGGCAGACGATCATCGAGAATGCCGACAAGGCGCGGCTGTCGCGCGAGCTGGTGAAGCTCAGGACAGATGTGCCGCTCGACATCGCCGTCGAGAGCCTGGTGCTGGAGGCGCAGGACGGGCCGAAGCTGATCGGCTTCCTGAAGACGATGCAATTCACGACGCTGACGCGGCGTGTGGCCGATGCCTGCGATTGCGATGCCAACGCCATCGATCCCGTCGACGTGCCGGTCGAATGGGGCGCCAGCGCGCATGGGCCGGATCTCGACGCGGCAAAGCCGGCACCCGTGGCCGGTGGCACGCCCGAGATCGTCGGCGATGCGGTTGCCGTGCCTTCCAAGGCCAACGGCGCGGCTGTGCCGGAGGGCAGCTTCGCGCCCGCCGACTTCGCGGCTGCGCGGGCACAGGCCTTCGCCAACCTGCCCTTCGACCATGCCAACTACGTGACGATCCGCGATGTCGCGACGCTCGACAGATGGATCGCCGATGCGCGCGAGACCGGGCTGGTCGGCTTCGACACCGAGACGACCTCGCTGGACGCCATGCAGGCCGAGCTGGTCGGTTTTTCGCTGGCGATCGCCGACAATACAAAGAGCCCCACCGGCATCAACATCCGCGCCGCCTACGTGCCGCTGACGCACAAGACAGGCGTCGGCGACCTGCTTGGTGGCGGCATGGCCGAGAACCAGATTCCGATGCGCGACGCGCTGCCGCGGCTGAAGGCGCTGCTGGAGGACCAGTCGGTTCTCAAGGTCGCGCAGAACCTGAAATACGACTACCTGCTGATGAAGCGCCACGGCGTCGAGACCAGGAACTTCGACGACACGATGCTGATCTCCTACGTGCTCGATGCCGGCACCGGCGCGCACGGGATGGATCCGCTGTCGGAGAAATTCCTCAACCACAAACCGATCGCCTACAAGGACGTGGCCGGCAGCGGCAAGTCGAACGTGACCTTCGATCTCGTCGACATCGACCGTGCCACCCACTACGCGGCCGAGGATGCCGACGTGACGCTGCGACTCTGGATGGTGCTGAAGCCGCGGCTGGCGGCCGAGAAGCTGACATCCGTCTACGAGCGGCTGGAACGGCCGCTGCTGCCTGTTCTGGCGCATATGGAAGAACGCGGGATCACCGTCGACCGGCAAATCCTGTCGCGACTTTCGGGCGAGCTGGCGCAGGGCGCGGCCGGGCTGGAAGACGAGATCTACAAGCTTGCCGGCGAGCGCTTCAACATCGGCTCGCCAAAGCAGCTGGGCGACATCCTGTTCGGCAAGATGGGGCTTTCGGGCGGCACAAAGACCAAGACCGGGCAATGGTCGACATCAGCAAGCGTACTCGAGGATCTGGCCGCCGTCGGGCTGGAACTGCCGCGCAAGATCGTCGACTGGCGGCAGCTGACCAAGCTGAAATCGACCTATACCGACGCGTTGCCGGGCTATATCCACCCGGATACCAAGCGTGTGCACACCTCCTACTCGCTGGCATCGACGACGACCGGGCGGCTCTCCTCCTCTGAACCGAACCTGCAGAACATTCCCGTGCGCACCGCCGAAGGCCGCAAGATCCGCACCGCCTTCATCTCGACGCCGGGCCACAAGCTGATCTCGGCCGACTACAGCCAGATCGAGTTGCGCGTGCTCGCGCATGTCG
The DNA here is from genome assembly GCA_900470805.1 of Hyphomicrobiales bacterium. Taxonomy (GTDB): domain Bacteria; phylum Pseudomonadota; class Alphaproteobacteria; order Rhizobiales; family Rhizobiaceae; genus Rhizobium. The sequence continues at coordinate 6,971 of UCCA01000046.1, forward strand.
CCGAAATCCCGCAGCTGACGCAGGCCTTCGCAGAGGGCATCGACATTCACGCGATGACGGCGTCGGAGATGTTCGGCGTGCCGGTCGAAGGGATGCCGTCGGATGTGCGCCGCCGCGCCAAGGCGATCAATTTCGGCATCATCTACGGCATCTCGGCCTTCGGCCTTGCCAACCAGCTGTCGATCGAGCGCTCAGAAGCGGGCGACTACATCAAGAAGTATTTCGAGCGCTTCCCCGGCATTCGCGACTACATGGACAGCACCAAGCAGCAGGCCCGTGACAAGGGCTATGTCGAGACGATCTTCGGAAGGCGAATCAACTATCCGGAGATTCGCTCCTCCAACCCCTCGGTGCGCGCCTTCAACGAGCGCGCCGCGATCAACGCGCCGATCCAGGGATCGGCCGCCGACGTGATCCGCCGGGCGATGATCAAGATCGAGCCGGCGCTCGCCGAATCGGGGCTCGGTGACCGGGTGCGGATGCTGTTGCAGGTGCACGACGAACTGATCTTCGAGGTTGAGGACGCCGATGTCGAAAAGGCCATGCCCGTGATCGTTTCCGTCATGGAAAACGCGACCATGCCGGCGCTTGAAATGCGGGTGCCGCTGAAGGTCGACGCCCGCGCCGCCAGCAACTGGGACGAGGCGCACTAGAGCGCCGTGCGTTTGTGCGGACGCGCAATGGACGCTCTGACTCTGCAAAACTGCAGCGTCGGCCCGAAGATCGATTCCGATTTTCGGGCCGACGCCGCAGGCGCCTCTTCGAAAAATCGCTAAAATTTTCTTTATCACGCAAGTCACTGAAAGCACTCGACTTCCGCCTTCGTGCCACTGTCATGCAGGGGGCCCGAGAAGGAACTTATTAACCTTCATTTCCTAAGCCGGAAGAGGATAATAGTTGCCAATCATGAGTGAGTGTCTGTCGTATGCGCTTTCCTAGAACCAATCTGACCGATGCCACTGAAATCTCCGCCGACATCGAAGGCGAACAGCAGCAGGAACAGACGGGCGAAAAGCCGGTGCCGCCGGTCTGGCAGAACCATTTCTCGCTGGCCCCGAACGTGCGCTTCAGCCGCACGCCGGAAAGCCAGATCAACCCGCGCAAGCAGCCGGTCGAACCGGCGCCTGTAGCAGTCGAGCAGCGGGCGCCGTTGCAGCCGATCGTTGGCCAGCAGCGCGTACCAGTCCAGCAGCGAGTGATGGAGCCCGAGCAGGTGATGGCGCCGCTCTCCGCAGCCTCTTCCGCCGCAGCGCAGCCGGTATCGGTCGCGCCACAGCCGCGCCAGGGTTTCGTCGCCGCGCGGCCTTTGCCGGCATCGTCGCAGGCGCCGCGCCCCGACGCACCGCGCCAGGCCTACGCGCCGCAGCAGCCCGCTGCCGCACAGCGCGCGCCGTTCGTCGCGCCCGTCGTCACGGCAGAGCGCGCGCCGGTAGTCACGGCGGAGCGCGCGGCCGTGGTCGTCAACGTGCCATTCGACGTCTACCAGCCGGAGCCAGTCGCAACGGAATCCGCAACCATCGTCGCGCCCGCACTGGCCGACGAGACGCATTTCCACGCCACGCCCGAGATGGCCGAGATTTCCGACTTCGCCTTCTGGGAGGCGATGTCGTTCGAGGAGATCGAGGAGGCGCCGCGCGCCGTGCCGCAGCTGGTGCAGCCGCAGACCGAAGCCGGCCCGGATACGATCATCAGCCGCTTCCGCATCATGGAATGGCGCCCGGGCAAGCAGCCCGTTATCGCCGCGCCCTATGCCGCGGCTGCGCCTGTTGCCCCGACCCCTGCCCCGATCGCTACGGCGCCGGTTGCGCGTGCTCCCGCGACTTCGCCTGTCACCCGTGCGCCTCTGCCGGGCATCAGCATCGAGCGCAAGGCCAACCGCGCGCCTGTCGTGACCGCGCCGCCGCAGCAGGTCGTCGTCGCACCGCAGGCCGCTGCTGCTGTTCCGGCAGCGGTAGAACCGGTGGTGCTTCAGCCAATCATCGAGCCAGTCGCGCAGGCCGCAGTTCAGCCGGTCGTGCAGCCGATCGCGCCGATGCCGGTGCGCACGCCGCCGATAGCGCCCTTGGCGCCCGCCGCGCGGATGTCGGCGCATACGTTCATTGCCGCCAAGGTGGATGCCTCGGGATACGAGTTCCCGTCCAATTCACTGCTGCAGGAGCCGCCGGAACGGATCGGCGAGATCATGTCGCAGGAAGCGCTGGAGCAGAATGCCGGGCTTCTGGAAAGCGTGCTTGAAGACTTCGGCATCAAGGGCGAGATCATCCATGTCCGTCCCGGCCCTGTCGTCACGCTCTATGAATTCGAACCGGCGCCTGGCGTAAAGTCGTCGCGCGTGATCGGTCTGGCCGACGATATCGCCCGCTCGATGTCGGCGCTGTCGGCCCGCGTCGCCGTGGTGCCCGGCCGCAACGTCATCGGCATCGAACTGCCGAACGCGCTGCGCGAAACCGTCTATTTCCGCGAGATGATCGAAAGCGCCGATTTCGAGAAGAGCAGCTTCAAGCTGGCGCTCGGGCTGGGCAAGACGATCGGCGGCGAACCCGTGATCGCGGAACTGGCGAAGATGCCGCATCTGCTGGTTGCCGGCACCACCGGTTCGGGCAAGTCGGTCGCCATCAACACGATGATCCTGTCGCTGCTTTACCGCATGTCGCCGGAACAGTGCCGGCTGATCATGGTCGATCCGAAGATGCTGGAACTCTCCGTCTATGACGGCATCCCGCACCTGCTCACCCCTGTCGTCACCGATCCGAAGAAGGCCGTGATGGCGCTGAAGTGGGCGGTGCGCGAGATGGAAGAGCGCTATCGCAAGATGTCGCGCCTCGGCGTGCGCAATATCGACGGCTACAACAGCCGCGTCTCGCAGGCCAAGGAGAAGGGCGAGACCATCCATATCATGGTCACCACAGGCTTCGACCGCAGCACCGGCGCGCCGGTCGAGGAACAGCAGGAGCTCGACCTGACGCCGATGCCTTACATCGTGGTCATCGTCGACGAGATGGCCGACCTGATGATGGTGGCCGGCAAGGAGATCGAAGGCGCGATCCAGCGGCTGGCGCAGATGGCGCGCGCTGCCGGTATCCACCTGATCATGGCAACGCAGCGTCCGTCGGTCGATGTCATCACCGGCACGATCAAGGCCAACTTCCCGACCCGCATCTCCTTCCAGGTGACGTCGAAGATCGACAGTCGCACCATTCTCGGTGAACAGGGCGCCGAACAGCTGCTCGGCCAGGGCGACATGCTGCACATGCAGGGCGGCGGGCGGATTTCGCGCGTGCACGGACCGTTTGTCTCCGACGCGGAGGTCGAGAAGGTCGTGGCGCATCTGAAGACGCAGGGGCGTCCGGAATATCTCGACACCGTCACCGCCGACGAGGAGGAAGACGGCGAAGAGGAAGACAGCGCCGTGTTCGACAAGGGCGACATGGCGGCCGAGGACGGCAACGACCTCTACGACAAGGCCGTCAAGGTGGTGCTGCGCGACAAGAAGTGCTCGACCTCCTACATCCAGCGCCGCCTCGGCATCGGCTACAACCGCGCCGCCTCGCTGGTCGAGCGGATGGAAAAGGAAGGGCTGGTCGGTCCGGCCAACCATGTCGGCAAGCGCGAGATCGTCAACGGGCGGGGTGACGGGGATTGAGGTCGGTCGATCTGGTATCCGCTGCCTTATGATCGGGACTGACCTCGGCCGCGCCGTCCAGCAAGATCAGTTACGTCAAGCTAATCGTTCGCAACGGCGGAAATGCGACATGACTGGTCATCGGCGGCTGTGCCTATGACCGCAATTCCCCGTGAGCTTTATTTCAATTTCACCACATCGTCAGGCTTCCACGTCTGATCGAAGAACGCCGTGCCGGTGCCATAGAGACGAACGGCCGCGATGAAATCGCGACCTCCCACCGTCTGAATCCAGTTGCTGTCGGGCGCTTCCGCGGGTTTGGTTGCCCCGAAATAGAGATCAACCGATCCGTCAGCGTTGGTCTTGACCTTGTAGAAGGCATTGATCGACGGGAGGAGCTGCTTCGTTTCCGGCATCGATCCGTCCGTGACGTTGTAGGCCGTCACCGCCCAGAAAAGCGCCGCCGGCGGGTTCGGCGGCAGGTGCAGCTTGTAGGCGTTCGAGCCATTCAGGAAATCACCATCGGCATCGCGGGCCGTGAATGGATATTTCGAACCGGCGTCGAGGGTTCTCATGACCATGGCAGGGGCAGAGGAGTAGGCGAACTGGAAGTATGATGCCCGTTGCAGGACATCCAGATAGCTATCCTGCATCCATTCCGCGGTGCCACCGGCCCAGATGTTTTCATATTGGCGGTCGGTATAGTAGAGATTGCGCTTGTCCGCGCGACCAAGCTGGCGACTTGCGAGGATCATTTTGGGAGCTATTTCGATGGCCTTCTGCAGGGCCGCTGTCTGTTTGTCGGTTGGTTCGAATGGCTGGCCCTTGACGATGCCGATCGACGCGAGCACACCACGGGTGACGGGATCAATCGAGGCGACAGGCTCGTAGTCGACGAACTCCTTCAGCTTCGTCCAGTACGTATTGCCCGTCGGATACATCATGTTAACGCGCTTGCCGCTCGCGTCGGGGAATTGCATCGGCTTGACGTCCTTCTCGGGTGACCAGAGAGGATAGACGCGCGTCCGCTCAGCATTCGCCGCGGCTGGAGCAGGATCGGGGCCGTTTTCGCCCTTGGCCATGATGGTACGGAAGAACAGAAAGACGTTGTAGGTCGGGGACTTGAACGCGAAATAGCCTTTTGGAATTTCGCCGTCGTAATCAGGCGGCAGGAGAAGATAGAGACCGCCGCGCGCCCGATCTGGGCCGATCGCGCCTACGTCGGTGAGAGTGTGCTGGTAGAAGTCGGTAAACATGCCGATCACGTTCGGGGGCGCAGCCACGACCAGTGGGCCATCCTTCTTCAGGTCGAGATAGCTCATTGAGTAGATGACGTCCGCATTCGGGGTTGGCACCCACGTGCGGCTGTCCATGCGCTCCTTCCAGATCGGCAGGACGTTATACCCACCGCCAAAGGCAGCTTCGGAACCATCACGCATACCGATGGTGTTCAGTATCGGCAGCGAGAGCACATAGGCCTGGACGGCATTCTGGTAGTAAAAATCATCAACCAGCGACTCCGCTTCCTGTTGCGGAAGCCAGTTTCCCCTGTTGATCTGTTCCATCAACGGGGGAATCTTCGGGGTGGCGTCTTGCGCTATGGCAGGCGCACCGGACGCAGCAACGATTCCGAAGACCGAAACGGCAGTCGCTGCACATAAATGCGATACCAGCATCGTCTTCTCCTATCTAACCAATTGAAGCCAGCGGACGGACCCGTGGCAACAGCAGACAGGGACGAGCATGCAAACGGAAGTACTTTACGGTAAATGCAGATGTAAACGCGGGTTCTGAAGGCCGCTTCGGGCCGACAGCCGCTATGGCTCAAATGCGCGACGCCGGTCGCGGCAGTGCGGACCGGCTAGAACAGCAGAGCCATCGCAATTCGCCTATCGGGATCAAGCCCATTCCCAACCTGGCGCTCCAGGTTCGCTCGCAAGTGCAGCGGAACGAATTCGCCCTGAAGAAGCCGGAAACCCAATTTCTCATAGAAGGGTGCGTTAAAGGGCGCAAACCGGTCCGTCGTCAGTGTGGCTCCCGCCAGCCGTCTGCGACGCCCTTCCTCTATCAATGTCGTTATGAGGCGTCGGCCGAGGCCTTTTCGCTGCCAGGTGGGCAGGACATCAACCTCCCCGACGTAGAGAAATCCTTCCGCGAGATATCCTCCAGAATAGCCTACCGGAGAGCCATCGCCGTCACATGCGACATAGAGCAATTCGTCACCGAGATATCGACGCAGCTCTTCTTCACTACTCGCGGATGGGACACCGCCGACTGCACCAGCGCGCCGAAGGGTTTCAAACGCGGCTACCTCTATGACCTGTAGACTTTGAAAATCGCTGGAGGTCGCGCGCCTGATGTGCATTCGCTTCACCTGCCATTTTCGACTGACGATCAGGAATTACTTGCACCCGCCATGGGATGCAAGCCGTTCCATTTGTTCACTTCCGGCAGACAGCAGCCACCGGCAGTTCAGGCCTAAAAGGAGCCACGGCCGACGCCACGCATCAGGATCGCAGGCTTACGGACAGCCGCGCCCGTGCCGCTCAGGAAATTTGGGAGGGCGCAGGGCGGGGGCATAGCTTGGCGACGGGGATCGCGTTCGGTACGCCCGCTGACAGATCAGCGGGCGCAGGCTTCCGCCGAGGAAGACGATCGCGTCAGATCCTGGCGCCGCCGGTCGCGTCGATCACCTGGCCGGTCGTCCACCGCGCATCGTTCGAGGCGAGGAAGGTGATGACATCGGCCACGTCGTCCACTTCTCCGACCCTTGTGAACACCGACAGCGCTTCCGCGCCGGCCCGCGCGTCCGGGCTGGCCAGCCACTCGGCGTTCATGTCCGTCGCGGTGACGCCGGGCATGATGGCGTTGACCGTGATGCCGCGCGCGCCGAATTGCGGCGCCAGTGCGAGGGTCAGCGTTTCAAGCGCACCTTTCGAGGCCGCATAGGCCGGATGGCTCGGGGCCGCTATGCGGGTGAAGCCGGTCGAGACATTGATGATGCGCCCGTTGTCCTTGATATGGTCGGCGACCGCCTGAATCAGGAAGAAGGGCGTCTTGTAGTTGATCGTCATGAGCTCGTCGAAAGTCGGCTCGTCTGTCTCGGCCAGCGGAAGTGCGGGCGCAATGCCGGCATTGTTGACGAGAATATCGAGCCTCGCTTCGCCCGTCGCGGCGAGCGCGGCGGCCCTGAACTGCTCCCAGATGCTGTCGGCCGCGGGCTTACCCTGCCGGAGGTCCGCCTTGATGCCAACCGCCTTGCCGCCGATCGCCTCGATATCGCGTATCGTCGCCTCCGCCGCCTCGGCATTGCTGGCGTAGTGCACGCCGATCAGCGCCGCCCCTTCCCTTGCGAAAGCCAGCGCCGTGGCACGGCCGATTCCGCGCGAACTCCCGGTGATCAGGGCTACCTTGTTTGACAGTCTTCCAGACATCGCGCTCTCCATTGCGATTTAATCTAGTGATCGATATAATAATCACCGAGAGACTCTGTCAATATTTTTATAGGGATCGATATAAAATGGACGAACCCGCTCGAAAGCGAGGCAGGCCGAGGCTATTGGACCGCGACGCCGGGCTCGATATCGCGGCGCGACTGTTTTGGGAGCGCGGATACGAGGGCACATCGATCGCCGACCTGACGCAGGCCATGGGCGTGACACCGCCATCGCTCTACGCAACCTTCGGCTCCAAGCAGGAGCTCTACCGGCAGGCGCTGGACCGCACCATCGGGCGGGAAAGCAACCGCCGGTCGGACGCGATGCAGGCCGAGACGAGTGCCTATGACGCACTGGCCTTTTATCTCAACGATGTGGCGGAAGGCATTTCCGATCCCGACAAGCCGCGCGGTTGCATCGTCTCGACGGCGGTTCTCCAGCATGCCGAGGAAAACGAAGCCGTCGCCCGCGAGACCGCGGCGCGGCGCGAGGCCTCGATCCAGTGCGTGAAGGCACGCTTCGACCGCGCCGTCACCGAAGGCGAGCTTGCTGCCGGCACCGACACCGATTCGCTTGCACGGTTTTATGGGGCAGTCGTGCAGGGCATGTCGGCGCAGGCCTGCGACGGCGCCTGCACGATCCGGCTCAAGCGTCTGGTCGAGATTGCATTGTCGGCATGGCCGGGCGATCCGGCGTTTCGCCGGACGGTTGATGGAGGCAGCGCGGCTGTCGCGGCCTCGTCGGACTGACGGACGGAACAGGGCGGATCGCAGGGGCGGTCAGCCCACCACTTCGGTCTCATTCCAGGCAAGCGATTGGCCATCCGCGGATCGGATGACAAGCCGTGCGATCGGCGCGCCTTTTTCCCGATCGACCAGCGAAGACCGATTCTCCCCGTCGGCAAACAAGAAGTCCTCCCCCCATTGGCGGAGCGCGACGATGACGGGGAACAGGCCGCGTCCCTTCGCGGTGAGCACGTATTCCCGGTAAGCCGTTCCATCAGAGGCCGGCGCGGTTTCGAAAATTCCTCGCTCCACGAGATCACGCAAGCGCGTCGCCAGCACGCCCTTGCTGATGCCCAGCCCGTTCTGGAATTCGCCGAAGCGGCGCGTGCCATCGAACGCATCGCGGATGATCAGAAGCGACCACCAGTCGCCGATCGCATCGAGAGACCGTGCCACAGGGCAACCGGCATTCCACAGGCTGACACGTTTCACCACCGGTACAGGCCTCCATTCGCCAAATCTGGTTCTATATTAGAACTAGAAATGCGCGATGCCAAGTGATCTCACGATGAGGCTGAAACGAGGTCGCGAGGAGCTGAGCAATGGATGGGAAAACGACGGATACCGCGCGCGGCGCGCGGACAGATGGACTGTCTCAAGCACAGACATTGATCATCGCGGCCGCCGCTGGCTTGAGCGTGGCGAATATCTACTACGCACAGCCGCTGCTCGACCTGATGGCGCATGACATCGGATTATCGTCGGCCGCCGTCGGTCTGGTCGTGACGCTGACGCAGGTTGGATACGGCTTGGGGTTGCTCTTCATCGCGCCGATCGGCGATCTCATCGATCGCCGCAAGCTCATCCTTGTCCAGGGGCTGCTGTCGGCTGTTGGTCTCGTCGTCGTCGCGGCAGCTCGAGAGAAAGCGATGCTGCTGGCCGGCATGGGCGTGGTCGGCTTGCTGGCGGTCATGGTTCAGGTGCTGGTTGCCCATGCCGCGTCGCTGGCCACTCCGGCCCAGCGCGGGCGGGTCGTCGGAACGGTGACCAGTGGCGTCGTGACCGGCATCCTCGCAGCCCGATCGGTCGCCGGGACAATCGCCGATGTCGGCGGATGGCGGGCGGTGTATCTGACATCGGCGCTGCTCACGGTCGCGATGGCGGGCGTCCTGATCTCGGTGCTGCCACGGCAATCCGCGGAACGCAATTCCGAAACGTATATTCACGCGCTCCTCTCGATCCCGATGATGTTCCTGCGCGAGCCCGCTCTGCTCTTTCGCGGCATTCTGGCGCTGCTGATCTTCGCATCCTTCAGCACGTTCTGGACCGCGCTGGTGCTTCCGCTCAGCGCTCCGCCGTTTTCCTACTCCCACACCTGGATAGGCCTGTTCGGGCTGGTCGGCCTGGCGGGAGCCATCGGCGCGACATGCGCCGGAAGACTTGCGGACAAAGGCTACGGCCAATGGACGACCGGCGCCTTTCTGGCGCTCCTGCTGGCCTCCTGGTGGCCGATCGCTTTCCTTCCCTTCTCCATTCCGATGCTGCTGACCGGCGTTTTCCTGCTCGACCTGGCGATCCAGGCCGTCCATGTCACCAACCTCAGCGTCGTCGTGGCGCTGCATCCGCAAAAGAGCGGCCGCCTGATCGGCGGCTACATGATCTTCTACTCCGCCGGCAGCGCCATCGGAGCGATTGCCGCCACGACAACGTATGCCCAATTCGGCTGGGCAGGAATTTCCGCGCTTGGGGCGACATTCGGCGCGATTGCGCTCGCAGTGTGGATCGCCAGCCTCTTTTCACCGAGCGCAGGTCGGAGACGCAGCCGATGCAGCGTGTGACGGTCGAAGCTCGCCGCGCACTGTTCGTTTGCCAAGCGACAGCGCGGGGACTTACCGTATGGCCTTGGCCAGCGCGTCTTTCAGGCCTGAAGCATTCATCGGCACACAGTAAACCGGCCTGCCGCGCTCAAATCGCCATCCCTCGGCAAGAAGGCCGACATCCACTGCGTCGAAGCCAAACTCCTCATAGAGACGGGCAACGATAGCCTTGTCGGCGGAATTGTCGCCGGCGAGAGGAAGGGCTCGGCGTTCGGATGACCCGGCCGGCCGGCCGCCCTTTTCGAGATCGTCCATGATGATGGCGTTGAACGCCTTGACGATCCGGGAGCGCGGCAGGTGACGTGCGAGCATTTCGCTTGTCGTTGTCTCGCCTGCATCCAGTTCGGGAATGCTGCCGTCGCGCTCGACATAATAGTTGTCGGTGTCGATCACGAGCTTGCCTTCCAGAGGAGCGACCGGAACCGAGCGATAGGCCGCCAGCGGGATTGCGATGACGACAACCTCCGCGAACGCGGCGGCCTCTTCGACGGTTCCCACCTCGCAGCCAATGGCGCGACTCAGGCTGAACAGGGTTTGCGGACCGCGCGAATTGCTTAACATCACCTCGTGACCCGAACCGACCGCCAGTTTGCCGATTGCGCGACCGACCATGCCTGCGCCGATAATACCGATCTTCATCATTTTCTCCGTATTGATCCTGGCGGCAGATTTAATTGATTGGCAAACCCGGATAAATCGTCAAGATTAGAAGGCATTCCCAACCAGTAGGAGGCAATCATGGACAGGCTTGCCAGCATGGCTGTCTTCGTCAAGGCCTCCGAGCTCGGCTCTTTCGCTGCCACGGCCGAAGCGATGGGCATGTCGCCGCAGATGGTCGCCAAGCATGTCGTGTTCCTGGAAGACAGGCTTGGAACAGCCCTTCTCCATCGCACCACCCGGCGACAGAGTTTGACCGATGTGGGTCGAGCCTTTTACGACCGCTGCAAGCAGTTGCTTTCGGAGGTCGAAGCGGCTGAATCCGTGGCGCATGACATGCGTTCGCAGCCGAAAGGCGTGCTGCGGGTCAATGCTCCCGTGACCTTTGGCGCCTACAATCTGGCGCCGTTCGTGACGCGCTATCTCGATCGCCATCCCGACATGCAGATCGACCTCACGCTCAACGATCGTTTCGTCGATCCGTTGGAGGAGGGTTTCGAGGTCATGATAAGGATCGGCGAGATCGATGACCCGTCGCTGATCGCGCATTCTCTCGCGCCCTACCGGCTGATTGCCTGCGCGTCTCCGGACTATCTTGCGCGGCGGGGCAGCCCTCGAACGCCTTTGGATTTGGAACAGCATGACTGTCTTGCCTATGGCTATTGGCACTCTTCAACGCAGTGCCGCTGGCAATTCAACCGCGGCGGCGAGACCGAAGAGATACAGGCGAACGGGCGAATCCGCAGCAACGACTGGAAGGCATTGCTGCATGCGGCGATAGAGGGCTATGGCATCACCTTGGGACCGGAAAGCGTGCTGACCACGGAAATCTCGGCCGGGCGGCTGGTTCGGGTCCTGCCCGATCATGAGGGGCCAATTCGTCCGATGCATGTGATCTACCCGGCCGGGCGCCGGCCCACCGTGAAGGTGCGAAGCTTCGTGGAAGCGGTGATCGAAGAGTTCGGCAAAGCCTGAACGGCGTCTGGCTGCTCAAAGACCAGCCGGCCCGGACGGGATTGTCCATCACCCCCGTCGCCATACCCGCCGCTGTTGCCCCGGCCGGCATCCACCGCTATAGATCGCCCTTGAGGCACCGTCCTTCTTGTCGAAATATTGGAGCGCCGCCGCATGTTTCTCCGCACCGCCGGAGCCATGCGTGGCGTCTCGCAAGGAGAATGAGCGATGACAGATATCGCTGATCATGGTGTCCGCTTCGGACGCATTGCCGCGATGCTCCCGGTGAAGGATATCGGCCGGGCAATGGACTTCTACAGCGGCGTGATGGGCTTCACCAAGGTGTTCGAAAACGGCAGCCCGGTCGGCTTCGTGATCCTGAAGCGCGATGCCGCCGAACTGCACCTGACGCTGCAGCCAAACCACAAGAACCCCAGCTTCAACGTCGCCCACCTGATGGTCGAGGATGTCGATGCTTTGCATGCGCTTTGCCAGGCCCATGGCGCGCGGATCATCAAGAGCCTGCAGAACAAGGACTACGGCCTGCGCGCCTTCGTGTTCGAGGATCCCGACGGCAACCGCATCGATGTCGGGCAGGTCATCTGACAATGCGTTCGGACCCGGACGTTGCACGTCCGGGTCTATCCGCATCGCAGCAACTCCCTATTCCGCCTTCTCGAACCTGAGCATCCCCGCCACCCTCGCCTTGCCGCCTGAATCGGAAGGGTGGGTGACTCCATCCATTACCGGGATTTCAGGGAAATCGAAGGGGCTGATGCCTTCGAGGCAAGCGACGTTGATGCCGAACTGGGTGGGGGTCGAGCGGCGCTGGTGGTGGGTGTAGATGCCGCAGGTCTTGCAGAAATAGTGCTTTGCGGTGCGGGTGTTGAATTCGTAGAGCGTCAGGTTGTCCTCGCCCTCGATGAATTCGATGTCGGCGAGATTGGCCGAGACGGCGATGGCGCCGCGCATGCGGCAGTAGGAGCATGTGCAGCGGCGGATGGTGTTGAACGCATCGGCGAGGCGGACACGGAAGCGGACGGTGCCGCAGTGGCAGGAGGCGTTGTGCTGATGTCTTTCGTCGGTCATGCTTGGGCTGCCTTGCGGTGTTTCGTCGGGACTTCGGGGGGGGGGGGGGG
>UCCA01000070.1 GCA_900470805.1 Hyphomicrobiales bacterium
GTGACAGGAATCCAGCATGCCCAAGTCCTTGGGCATGGGAGGCTCTTCATCCCAAAGGAAGTGCGTCACTCACGGCGCGGACGCGGCGTGGCTGGATCACCACCACAAGGGTGAGGGTGAGGGTGGTTGACGTGGGCACTGCGGGTTCAACTTGGTAACGACTCGGGTGATTTACGGCATAGCGCGGCGGAGCGAAGTCGCCAGCGCGGACATCTGGCCGCAGCGGCTTTCGCGGGCGCGGCTGAACGCCTATATGTTCGTGGTCGCATTTAGCGACAGGTGGAACGGGCGATGGACAGCGAGATACAGGGACGGGCGGCGCATTCGGCAGCGATCCGGGACAAGGCCGAGGCCGAGATGAAGGCGATGGGCGTCGATGAGGCGTTTGTCGATCTTCTGGTCGAGACGTTCTACGGCCGCGTGCTCGCGCATCCCGAACTCGGACCGGTGTTCGACGCCAGGCTTTCCGGGCGGTGGCCGGAGCATATGGCGAAGATGAAGAGTTTCTGGTCGTCGGTCGCATTTCGCAGCGGCGCCTATGGCGGAAAGCCGGTGCAGGCGCATGTCGGCGTTGCAAACCTGAAACCCGACCTCTTTCCGCAATGGCTGGCGCTGTTTTCGGCGACGCTCGACGACATCGCCCCCAGTCCGGAGGCGAAGATGTGGTTCATGGCCACCGCCGAACGGATTGCACGCAGCCTGACGCTGTCACTGTTCTACAATCCGGCGCTCGACGATCCCAGGCTGAAGGCCTGAGCCGACGAGGCAGGTCAGATCGTCGTCAGGCAATCCGCTTGTAGAAGAAGGTCGAGGCGCAGAAGCCGCCTTCCGGCCACAGGGCATAATCCGGGATGACGCCGACACGCTCCCATCCGAGACGGGGATAAATTGCCTCGGCGTCGCTGCCGGTGGCGGTATCGAGAACCAGGATGGTTTTGCCGCGAGCAGCGGCCTCTGTCTCGGCGGCCTGCATCAACAGGCGTGCGAGGCCCCTGCCCCGGGCGGCGCGGTGGACCAGCAGTTTCTTCAGGTCGGCACGGTGCGGCTGGTTCGGCATCTGGGCGGCGCCGATCTGGACGGTGCCGAGGATCTTTCCATCGACTTCGGCGACGAAGAGCAGGGTGGCATCGGCTTCGACAGCATCCGCGACGCCCTGCCAGTAGGGTTCGGCATCTGATGTTTCGCAGGGCTGCATGAAGCCGACAGAGGCGCCGCCGGCGACGCAATCGACGAGGATGGCACAGAGATCGGGGATGGCGGCGCGAGCTTCTGCGGCATCGAGGCGGCGGATGGTGGTCATGATTTCTCCTGAAGTTTTAGAACGCATGGCATTGTCGCAGAACCGCTTCACACTTTGCGCAACGTGCTCTAGCGGCCGCGCCGATCAAGCACGACGCAGTAGCGCGCTGGCGTCTGGCCGGGATTGTGGAAGACGTGGCCTTCGGACACCGGCATGAACAGGCAATCGCCGGGCTTGAGGTGGTGGACCGTATCCGATGTCGTCATTTCCAGTTCGCCATCGAACAGCCAGATATGCTGGGTCATGCCGCTGCCGGCGGCATGCGGCGGGAAGCTGACGCGCGCGCCGGCGGGAAATTCGACATCGACGATATCGACATCGGACGCAGTGCCGGATGGCGAGACGGAGCGCCTGATATAGCCGGTCTCGGGGTCGCGCCAGATCTGCTGGTCCGCGCGACGCGACAGCGGCGATGCCTCGCCCTCTTCGGCGAAGAAGGCCGACAGCGACAGGCCGAGCGCGGCGCAGACGCGGGCGAGCAACGAGGCCGTCGGGCTCGCCTCGCCGCGCTCGATACGCGAGATCATCGCGCGGCTGACGCCAGAGGCGGTGGCGAGATCGTCCAGCGTCATGTTTCTGGCGATCCTGAGATGGCGGACGCGGTTGGCGATGGCGGTTTCGAGCGGTTGTTCCATTATCCGATCCGAATTTCTACTATAATAGAAATAGCTGGTTCAATCATGGAATCAAGTGGATTTTGTGCGGTCCGGCATCGCCACTTATCGTAAACGAAACCCTGCTTTTCCGCTTTGCGGCAAGGGGATGCGCTGCTATATGGCGCGCATGAGCACCAATCCGAACCGCACGCCCCTCGACCATATCCGCAACTTCTCGATCGTGGCGCATATCGACCACGGCAAGTCGACGCTGGCCGACCGTCTGATCCAGACGACCGGCGGCCTTGCCGAGCGCGACATGTCGGAGCAGGTGCTGGATTCGATGGATATCGAGCGCGAGCGCGGCATCACCATCAAGGCGCAGACCGTTCGCCTGCACTACAAGGCCAACAACGGCGAGACCTATATTCTCAACCTGATCGACACGCCCGGCCACGTCGACTTCGCCTACGAAGTGTCACGCTCGCTGTCGGCCTGCGAGGGCTCGCTTCTCGTCGTCGACGCGTCGCAGGGCGTGGAAGCGCAGACGCTTGCCAACGTCTATCAGGCAATCGACAACAACCACGAGATCGTCACCGTTCTCAACAAGATCGACCTGCCGGCGGCCGAACCTGACCGAATCAGGGAACAGATCGAGGAAGTGATCGGCATCGACGCCAGCCAGGCCGTGCTGATATCGGCCAAAACAGGCCTCGGCATTCCCGACGTTCTGGAAGCGATCGTGCACCAGCTGCCGGCGCCGAAGAGCGAGGCCGGCGCAACCGGACCCCTGAAGGCGCTGCTCGTCGACAGCTGGTACGACACCTATCTCGGCGTCATGGTTCTGGTGCGCATTCTCGATGGCGTGCTGACCAAGGGCCAGACCATCCGGATGATGGGCACCGATGCCAAGTACCAGGTGGAGCGCGTCGGCGTGCTGACGCCGAAGATGCTGGCCGTCGAAAGCCTCGGCCCGGGCGAGATCGGCTTCTTCACCGGCTCGATCAAGGAAGTCGCGGATACGCGCGTCGGCGACACGATCACCGAGGACAAGAAGCCGACCGCCAAGGCGCTGCCGGGCTTCAAGCCGGCGCAGCCGGTGGTGTTCTGCGGTCTCTTCCCCGTCGATGCCGCCGACTTCGAGGATCTGCGCGCTGCCATGGGCAAGCTGCGCCTCAACGACGCGTCGTTCTCGTTCGAGATGGAATCGTCCGCGGCCCTCGGCTTCGGCTTCCGCTGCGGCTTCCTCGGCCTGCTGCATCTGGAAATCATCCAGGAGCGTCTTGAGCGCGAATTCGATCTCGACCTGATCGCGACGGCGCCTTCGGTCGTCTACAAGCTGACGATGACCGACGGTTCAGAACGCGAGCTGCACAATCCGGCCGACATGCCCGACGTGGTGAAGATTTCCGAGATACAGGAACCCTGGATCAAGGCCACCATCCTGACGCCGGACGATTATCTCGGCGGTATCCTCAAGCTCTGTCAGGATCGTCGCGGCATCCAGACGGAACTCACCTATGTCGGCAAGCGCGCCATGCTCACCTACGAGCTGCCGCTCAACGAAGTGGTGTTCGATTTCTACGACCGCCTGAAGTCGATTTCCAAGGGCTATGCCTCGTTCGACTATCACCTCGCTGACTACCGCGAGGGCAACCTCGTGAAGATGTCGATCATGGTCAACGGCGAGCCGGTCGATGCGCTCTCCATGCTGGTGCACCGCTCGGCGGCGGACAAGCGCGGCCGCGACATGTGCGAGAAGCTGAAGGATCTCATTCCGCGCCACATGTTCAAGATCCCGATCCAGGCGGCGATCGGCGGCAACGTGATTGCCCGCGAAACGATCTCGGCGATGCGCAAGGACGTGACCGCCAAGTGCTACGGCGGCGACGCCTCGCGCAAGCGCAAGCTGCTCGACAAGCAGAAGGAAGGCAAGAAGCGCATGCGGCAGTTCGGCAAGGTCGACATTCCGCAGGAAGCCTTCATCGCCGCGCTGAAGATGAAGGACGACTGAGGCTCTTTGCTTCTTTTCGATATGCGCTATCATTGGCGCATATCTGGAGATCGCCATGTCTCAATCGAAGTCTAAATCGCCGCTGGAAGCCAACCGCAAGACATCGGACCTGTTACTCGACAGCGATCTGGTATCGCAGGCGCGCGAGCTAAAGATCGACGTCTCCAACGCTGCTGAAGAGGGCATCAAGCGCGCCATCAAGAGCGAGCGCGAGCGGCTGTGGCTGATCGAAAACGCTGAGGCAATCGATGAAGCGAATGCCTATGTCGCAAAGCATGGGCTACCCCTCGCGAAGTACCGAACCTTCTAGTGGCGCGCTTTCACGTCTACGAACTGGACGGTGGCTATGCCCTCGATGTGCAAACGAATATGCTTTATCGCCTTCACTCACGCGTTATGATTCCGCTGGTCGCTGCCGGTGGCGTCGTCAACGTCATGTCGAAGCTCAATCCGGTCGTCGTGATTGGTGACGAGCGGTATCTGCTATCCACCGAACGCATGGCTTCGGTGCCACTTGCCGACATCGGCCCCGTTATCGCCGACCTCTCCCCGCGCGGCGATGATATCACCGCCGCACTCGATTTCCTGTTCCAGGGCTTCTAGGCGTCGCTCGCCATATACTCCTTGATCAGACCCTCATAGGCCGCCATGTCAGGCAGTGCCTCATAGCTGTGTCGGGCGCCGGTTTCGGCGAAGGCAAGCTTCTCCCGCGTCCAAGTCTCGATGAAGGGCGTGAACCAGCTGGCGTCGTCGAGCATGGTCGGGCGCAGGTTGACGAAGAACTCCATGCCTTCGGTGCGCGTGAACATCCATGTCATGCAGTGCGGGCAGAAATAGTGATGCGACATGCTGCCGTGCAGACCGCCGATGACAGGTTCGCCGCGGGTCACCTCGAAACCGTCGGAAGGGATGGCGACGCTCAGCGAATAGGCGCTTGAGGACATCGACTGGCAGCCGGTGCAATGGCACGCCATGGTCAGCAGCGGCTTGGCGCTGACCTTCAACCGGACCTTTCCACAACGACAACCGCCTTCAGCTGGTAAATTCAACGCACTCATCAGGTCCTCCTTCGTTTCCAAACCATCATAGCGCGGGTTTGGCTGCGGAGAAGAGGGCGAAGGATTTCTGGCGCGGAACAGGCAAAAACACACAACCGCCAGCCGCCGCGTCGGTCGGCGCTCAACAGGCGTGTCGTATTGAAATGCCGTTGTAATTGCTGCTGCGGGCTCTAGTTCCCAGGTGCAGGAGGACAAAGCAGAGCAAAACCCATTATCAACCCCTAATTGATTTTCATCTTGTTGACGTCTTTTGGAGACCGAGCAAGATGGCCGATCCACATGGCTGATTACCGCAATTATCCGGCTAAATTGGAGTTTATGAACAGGATTTCAGGCGCGGCGCGGCCCTTTCGTTTTGGGGGTTGCAACGGCGGATCGTTACGATAGGTTGCGCGTTGACTTGCACGTAACAGGTCAATCCAGGGAACGACGACGAATAAAAGGCGATAAACGCCTAGAAAGGTGGGCCCCCACATGAACTTCCCCACAAAGACATTTCTGGCCTCCGCGGTGCTTGGCTCGCTGCTGGCCTTTTCCGCTCAGGCGGCGACGATCAACATCCACAATGGCGGCGATCCGCAGTCGCTCGATCCACAGAAGCTGTCCGGCGACTGGGAGAACCGTATCGCCGGCGACATCTTCGAAGGTCTCGTTACCGAGGACGCCAAGGACAATCCTGTTGCCGGCCAGGCCGAGAGCTGGACGATTTCCGACGACCAGAAGGTCTATACCTTCAAGCTGCGCGACGGCATCAAATGGTCCGACGGCCATCCTGTCACCGCCGGCGATTTCGTCTTCGCCTTCCAGCGCCTCGTCGATCCGAAGAATGCCGCCGACTACGCCTACCTGCAGTTCACCATCAAGAACGCCGAGAAGATCAACAAGGGTGAGATCACCGATTTCAGCCAACTTGGCGTCAAGGCGATCGACGACAAGACGCTCGAGATCACGCTTGAGAACCCAACCCCCTATTTCCTCAACGCGCTGATGCACTACACAGCCTATCCGCTGCCGAAGCATGTGATCGACGCGAAGGGCGCGGACTGGGTGAAGATCGGCAACATCGTCACCAACGGTCCCTACAAGCCGACCGAATGGGTTCCGGGCTCGCACGTGACCACCGTCAAGAATGACCAGTACTGGGATGCCAAGAACGTCAAGATCGATGGCGCCAAGTTCTTCGTGCTCGAAGACCAGGAAGCCGCGCTGAAGCGCTACCGCGCCGGCGAATTCGACATTCTCACCGACTTCCCCACCGACCAGTACGACTGGATGAAGAAGAACCTGCCGGGCCAGGCGCATGTCGCCCCCTTCTCCGGCCTCTACTACTACGTCATCAACTCGCAGAAGGGCCCAACCGCCGACAAGCGCGTTCGCCAGGCACTGTCGATGGCGATCAACCGCGAGGTCATCGGACCGCAGATCCTCGGCACCGGCGAACTGCCTGCCTACTCCTGGGTTCCGCCGGGCACCGCCAATTACGGCGAGCCGGCCTACATCTCCTGGAAAGACGAGCCCTACAAGCAGAAGGTCGAGGAAGCCAAGAAGCTTCTGACAGAAGCCGGATTCGGCCCGGACAAGCCGCTAACGCTTGAGCTGAAGTACAACACCAACGACAACCACAAGCGCATCGCCGTGGCGATCGCCGCGATGTGGAAGCCGCTTGGCGTGAACGTCCAGTTGGTCAATGCCGAAACGAAAGTCCATTACGATCAGCTGCAGCGCGGCGACGTGCAGGTTGGGCGTGCCGGCTGGCTGGCTGACTACAACGATCCGGACAACTTCCTCAACCTGCTCGTGACAGGCGTGCAGATGAACTATGGCCGCTGGTCGAATCCCGAATACGACAAGCTGATCAAGGACGGCAATGCCGAGACCGATCTGACGAAGCGTGCCGAGCTTTTCAAGAAGGCCGAACAGATCGCGCTCGACGACAGCGCTGCGCTGCCGATCTACTACTACGTTTCCAAGAACGTGGTGTCGCCGAAGATCGAAGGCTTCGTCGACAACATCCAGGACATCCACCGCACCCGCTGGCTGTCGATCAAGGAATAAAGAGAGAGGCTGCGTCCAATCCTTGCGGGTATGCTTAGCTACCCGGATAAAGGCCCCTCCCAAACCCTCCCCACAAGGGGGGGGGTTAACCTAGCTCAACCGCCATGCCCGGATCGAGG
>UCCA01000069.1 GCA_900470805.1 Hyphomicrobiales bacterium
GAGGAAAGGCGCGGAAATCACGCTGGAGCAGCCATCTTTTTCACCATCGCGCCGATATTTTGTTCACCAGTCGCCACCAAAAGCATCATTCACGCCATCATATAAGGGCGCGCCTATCCGTGGCGATCATTCTCGGAGCCTTTTGGGAACCGAACGGCCCTTTCATGTGTTTCCATCCCAGCAAACAAAGGAGAGAGCACATGGCTTCCAATACCGATGACGTCAGAGCTGCCGTCAGCAAGGACATCACCGCGCTGCAGCAGGAAGTATCCCGCCTGCAGAAGATGATCTCGGCGCAGGGCGCCGAAGCCTATTATGAAGTGCGCGATCGAGCCGGCAAGGCTTACGAAGACATTGCGCCGCGCGCCAAGACCGCAGTGGCCCAGATCAAGGCCGAAGGCGTTGCCGCCGCCGATGCCGCCCGCGAGCACCCGGCAGCCACCACCACGGCGCTTGCCCTCGTCGGCGCGCTCGGGTTCCTGGCCGGTTATCTCCTGAGCGGCGCGCAGCAGCCGCCACAGCGTCAACAGTGGTGGCGCTAGCAACTTTTGACATTAGAGACGTCTAATTTGTTTACGAGCCGGATGATCCGAAGTATCATCCGGCTCGTACTACTTAGGTCTTAGAAAAACCCGTTTTTCGGACCAGTAATGCGGATAACAACGAGGGAGGACTGCGTATGAATGCCAAAGGATCGCACTGCATCGTTGAAGTCAGCGTGGATGGCGCTCAGGGCCGCCTCGCAGTCGGCATCATGAACATGCGCCAGGCGCTGGATCTGCCTGAAATGCCGACCGTCTCCTATACGCATCCCGACCCTGCCAAGGCAGCAGCTGGTGTCAGGCTCAATCGCCAGGAGCTCGCGGGTTTTCTCGCGCGACATTAGACGAGCGAATTTATAAATGCGGCCAAGACAGGCGGCGCCCATGGCGCCGCCTCTTCTATTTGGGAAAGGGTTTGACGGCGATATCACGCACGGCCCCTCCCCCTGCTTATCCCCGCGTTTTCAGAGTGGATGTCTGGCGCCACCGGTCGGTTCATGCCAGAACGCAGGCACTGAATGAAGATCCATATATAGAGGCAGACGATTGAGAGAGCGGCGCGCACCGCACAGGCAGAACGACCGGTCGAGACCGGGCGCGGAACAGGAGAGCAAGCGGGTGACATTGCCACGCGCCCTTTCCAAGCTCGGCTACTGCTCGCGAACCCAGGCCGAAAGGCTGATAGCCGACGGCCGTGTCACCGTGAATGGCCGCACCGTTCTCGACACCGCCGCCTGGATCGATCTTGCGACAGCCAAGATCAAGGTCGATGGCCACAGCGTCGCCGCCGAGCCGATGACCTATCTGATGCTCAACAAGCCGCGCGGTCTGGTCACCACACGGCATGACCCGGAAGGCCGCCCGACGGTTTTCGACTGCCTCAAGGATGTCGACACGCCGCATCTGTCGCCGGTCGGCCGCCTGGACAAGGCAAGCGAGGGCCTGCTGCTCTTCACCAACGACACCGTGTTCGCCCAGGCGCTGCTCGATCCGATCACCCACGTCACCAAGACCTATCACGTTCAGGTTGATCGCGTCATGGAACCGGAGATGCTGGCCGAGATGGCCTATGGGGTTCGCCACGACGGCGAATTGCTGAAGGCGACGGCCGCGACGCTTTTGCGGCAGGGCGAGCGCAACTCCTGGATCGAGGTCGAACTCGACGAAGGCCGCAACCGGCAGATCCGCCGCATGCTGGAGGCGCTCGGCACCGAATGCCTGCGGCTGGTGCGCGTCGCGATTGGCGACCTGAAGCTTGGCGACCTGCCGAAGGGCGCCGTGCGGGCGCTGACCGACGCCGAACTCAAGGCGCTGCGCCGGCGTACCGGCATGGAAACCACGAAACGGACCTGATGGCATGACCGACCTGCCCGACACGACCTCAGTACTGGAGGATCTCGCCCCCCATGATTTCTGGCAGGAGTTGCACGCCCCGGGCAGCTTTCCCGATCACGCCGAGTTCACTTCCTTCTATGTTGCGCAGCTTGGCGATGGCCGCCAACTGCGGCTGCCGCTGCGACCATTGGCCGATAGCGAGCACGCGCTGGCCTCGCTGATCGTCAATCAGGCGAGCTTCGCGGTTCTTGACGCCCTCGCCGCGCAGCTTGCCGACAAGCTGCGCGCGATCGACATCGATATCGTCATAGGACTGCCGACACTCGGACTGACGCTTGCATCGGAGGTGGCGAAGAAGCTCGGCCACCTGAGATACGTGCCGCTCGGCACCTCGCGAAAATTCTGGTACCGCGACGAACTCTCCGTGCCGCTCTCCTCGATCACCGCCCCGACGCAGCAGAAGCGTCTTTATATAGATCCCCGCATGCTGCCGCTGCTGGCTGACAAGCGCGTCGCCCTGATCGACGACGTCCTCTCGAGCGGCACGTCGATTGTCTCGGCTCTGGCGCTGCTGTCGTCCTGCGCCGTCGAGCCGGTGGCGATCGGCGCCGCCATGCTGCAATCGGACCGCTGGAAGGAAAGGCTCGCAAGCGCCGGCCCGCAGTGGCTGAAGCGCACCCATGGCGTCTTCGAGACGCCGATGCTGCGGAAGACACATGACGGCGCCTGGCGGCGGCCGGCCGCTTGATCGCATGCCAATACGATCTATTTCACGCGTGCTGCTTCCATATGACCTCACGGTTCGGCCCCGCCTTGCTTGACATCGCCGGCAATGGAACTAGAGCAAGGGGAAAGTCCCGATCAACGGACCCCGCAAACCGATAAGGACGGTCGAGCACGTGCGAATCCTCTCAGAAGCCCATTTCCCGGAACTGCCGAACTACTACCGCGGCAAGGTACGCGAGAATTATGACCTTCCCGACGGCAACCGCATCATCATCAGCACCGACAGGCTGAGCGCCTTTGACCGTATCCTTACCTGCATTCCCTACAAGGGCCAGGTGCTGACCCAGACGGCTCGCTACTGGTTCGAGGCGACCAAGGACATCTGCCCGAACCACGTCGTCGCCTATCCCGATCCCAACGTCGTCATCGGCAAGCGTCTCGATATCCTTCCGGTCGAGATCGTCGTGCGCGGCTATCTCGCCGGCACCACGGGCACGTCGATCCTCACCCTCTACAAGAAGGGCGAGCGGGAGATGTACGGCATGCAGCTACCCGATGGCATGCGCGACAACCAGAAGCTTCCCGAGCCGGTGATCACCCCTACCAGCAAGGAATTCGACGGTGGCCACGACGCGCCGCTGACACCGGCCGAAATCGTTGACGGTGGCCTGCTGACCAAAGAGCAGTGGGACACGCTTTCGAGCTACGCGCTGACACTGTTTGCCCGCGGGCAGGAAATGGCGGCCGCGCGCGGGCTGATCCTCGTCGACACCAAGTACGAATTCGGGACCGACGAAAACGGCACCATCATTCTTGCCGACGAGATCCACACCCCAGACAGCAGCCGCTACTGGCTGGCCGACAGCTATCAGGCAAGCTTCGAAGCCGGCACCCGCCCCGCCTCCTTCGACAAGGATTTCGTCCGTGCCTGGGTGGCGGAACGCTGCGACCCCTACAAGGACGAGATCCCGGAAATCCCGGCCGACCTGATCGAGCAGACATCCGCGGTCTATATCAAGGCCTACGAGGCGATCACCGCCCAGCCTTTCGTCCCAGACGATCGGGGTGCCACGCCGGTCGAGCGCGTCCGCGCCAACCTCTCCCCCTATTTTTCAAAGGCGCTCTGACGACATGCCGAACGGCCTGCAACATTAGCTTGCAGGCCGTTCGCATGTCGCGCTAGCTTTGCAGACAGAAGATGCCGGGCGACACCGGCTGGAGACGGCATGGGACGACGGCCACGGCGCAAGGCGGAAGAGACCCGCGAAGATATCCTGTCGATGGCGGATATGCTGTTTCGTCAGCGCGGTTTCGTCGCCGTTTCGATCGCCGACATTGCCGCAGCGCTCGGCATGTCGCCGGCCAATGTCTTCAAGCATTTTCACGCGAAGATCGCCCTGATCGATGCCATCGCCGAGCGCCATCTCAGCGACGTGGCTGATCGCTTCGTGCCCGACGACCTGCCGCCCGAGGAACAATTGCTGCGTTTCGTCCTGCGATTGCTCGACAGCCACCTCGAGGACATCCAGCAAAACCCCTTTATCTTCGAGATGGTCCTGATGAGCATCGATGCGAAGATCGAGGCCGGCAAACGATATCGCGAAAAAGTTATCGATCGTCTCGAAGCCATCATTCGTCAGGGTGTCGCGGAAGGCCGCTATCACTGCCTCGATGTCAACCGCGCCGCCAACACCGTGTCGGACGTGCTGTCAAGCGTTCTCCACCCCGTCCTGATCGCCCGGGAAGACAGGGATGTTCTCGTCGAAAGAGCCTCCCAGATCGTCAAATTCGCCGATACTGCGCTGCAAAATAGCGCTTGCTAAGTGACGATTCATAAATTACGTCACTTTCGAAAGTGTTTGTTAATTCGGGTCAGTGGCGTTTGACTCCGGATCATTTGTCGTGTGGCATCGGGACGCAGCTTGCGATCCGCGCTGCGCCGCCCTGCTCATGTCGCCACCGCATAGGGAATTGAATATGATACGTCGCCTTTTCCTCGTTTCCTCTGCTCTGGCAATCGGTGGCGTTCTCGCTGCCTGCAGCGACAACAGCAAGACACCCGCCGCTGGCGCTGCCCAGCAAGCTGCGGCGGTCGGCGTCATCAAGATGACGAAGGGCGATTTCCCCATCACCACGATCCTGCCCGGTCGCGCCGAAGCCTTCCAGACGGCCGACATCCGTCCGCAGGTCAGCGGCCTGATCACCGACGTTGCCTTCCGCGAAGGCGGTGAAGTGAAGAAGGGTGACCTGCTCTACCAGATCGAGGATGCGCCATACGTTGCCACCGTCGCCGAAGCGCGCGCCGCGATCGCCAAGGCTGAGGCAAGCGTGCCGAGCGCCCAGAGCAACTTCGACCGCTACCAGCGGCTCGTCGGCTCCGGCGCCACCCAGATCGAATTCGAAACCGCCAGGACCAACCTGCTCCAGGCGCAGGCTGAAGTCGAATCCGCCAAGGCCGCACTCTCGTCGGCGGAGATCGATCTCGGTCACACCAAGATCGTCGCCCCGTTCGATGGCGTCATCGACCAGACCGCCTACAATGTCGGCAACGTGGTTGCCGCCAACCAGACGACGGCGCTGACGACCGTTCGCCAGCTCGATCCGGCCTACATCCTGCTGACCGAATCGAGCACCAACCTGCTGCGGCTGCGCAACGCCATCGCCACCGGCGAGATCAAGGGCAATGCCGGCAACGGCGCCTTCCGGCTGCTGCTTGAAAACGGCAAGGAATACGATCAGAAGGGCACGCTCGACATGTCGAAGTCGGTGGTCAGCGAGACGACCGGCACCTTCACCATCCGCGTGCGCTTCCCCAATCCCGAGCGCATCATCCTGCCCGGCATGTATGTCCGCGCCACACTGGAGCTCGGTTCCGAAAGCGGCTACGCCCTGCCGCAGCTTGCCACCAGCCGCAATGCCAACGGCGAGCTCACCGCGCAGTTCGTCTCGGCTGACGGCAAGGTCGAGAACCGTATTTTCGAGAGCTCGTCTCCGTCAAACAATGCGTGGCTGGTGACCGATGGCATCAAGGACGGCGATCAGTTGATCGTTTCCGGCCTGCAGTCGATCACAGCCGGCATGCCGGTCAAGCCGACTGAAATGAAGATCAATGACAAGGGCATTGTCGTGCCCCTGCAGCAACCCGCCACCGGTGACGCGCAGAAGCCCGCCGCGAAGTAACGCGACGAACATTGATCCGAGCCGTACAGGAATTAGCCAATGGCCAAGTTTTTCATTCGACGCCCGATCTTTGCGTGGGTCATAGCGATCACGATCATGCTCGCGGGCGTGCTGGCGATCTTTACGCTATCGATATCGCAATATCCTGACATTGCGCCGACCACCGTTCGCATCAACGCCACCTATCGCGGTGCCAGCGCAGAGACCGTCGAGAAGTCAGTGACCACGATCATCGAAGACGGCATGACCGGCCTCGATGACCTGACCTACATGACATCGACGTCGTCGACCGGATCCGCCAGCATTTCGCTGACCTTTGGCACCGCCGCCGATCCCGACATTGCCCAGGTCCAGGTGCAGAACAAGCTTCAGCTCGTCCAGTCCAAACTGCCGAGCGACGTCATCGACGCCGGCATCAGTGTCACGCGTTCGACCTCGAGCATCCTTTTGGTCGGCGCGCTGGTCTCCAAGGACGGCAAGCGCAACTCCGTCGACCTCGGCAACATCATTTCAACCTCGATCGAGGATCAGGTGCAGCGCCTGGAAGGCGTCGGCAGCATCAACGTCTTCGGCTCGGGTTATGCCATGCGTGTCTGGCTGGACCCGTACAAGCTGGTCAAGTATCAACTGACCACGGGTGACGTGACGTCCGCCATCGAGGCTCAGAACACACAGGTCTCCGTCGGCTCGCTCGGCGCGCAGCCTTCCGTCGAGGGGCAGCAGCTCAACGTCACCATCACCGCGCAGAGCCAGCTGACCACCGTTTCCGATTTCGAGCACATCATCCTCAAGGTTGAGAAGGACGGGTCTACCGTTCGCCTCAGCGACGTCGCCCGCATCGAGATTGGCCAGGAAAGCTATGGCGGCTCCTCGCGCTACAACGGCCAGCCATCGAGCGGCTTTGCCATCAACCTCGCCATCGGCGCCAACGCCATCGACACGGCAGCCCGCGTCCGCGGCGCCCTCGATTCGATCAGTGGCGGCCTGCCCGAAGGCGTCGAGATCACCTATCCCTACGACACCACGCCGTTTGTCGAGCTGTCGATCGAGAAAGTCGTGCACACGCTGATCGAGGCCATCGTGCTGGTCTTCGTGGTGCTGCTGGTCTTCCTGCAGAACATCCGAGCCACCTTGATCCCGACGATTGCGGTCCCCGTCGTGCTGCTCGGAACCTTCGGCATCCTCGCGGTGACAGGTTATTCGATCAACACGCTGACCATGTTCGCCATGGTTCTTGCCATCGGCCTGCTCGTCGACGACGCCATTGTCGTCGTCGAGAACGTCGAGCGTATCATGACCGAAGAGAAACTCTCGCCGCTGGAAGCGACGGAGAAGTCGATGGGCGAAATCACCGGCGCCATCGTCGGTATCGCCCTCGTGCTCACCGCCGTGTTCATTCCGATGGCCTTCTTCGGCGGCTCGACCGGCATCATCTACCGCCAGTTCTCCGTGACCATCGTCTCGGCCATGTTGCTGTCGGCGCTGGTCGCGATCGTTCTGACGCCGGCGCTCTGCGCCACGATGCTGAAGCCCGCCAACGAGCATAAGAAGAACCGTCCTGCCGAGTGGTTCAACCGCAACTTTACCCGCTCGACCAATGGCTACGTCCGTTCGATCGGCTATCTGCTGAAGCGCCCGGCGCGCGTCATGATCGTCTTCCTGCTGGTGGGCATCGGCTGCGCCTATCTCTTCACCCGCCTGCCCACCTCCTTCCTACCGCAGGAAGACCAGGGCGTTCTGCTGAACATCGTCACGACACCTCCGGGTTCGACCTCGCAGCAGACCCAGGCCGTCGTCGAGAAGGTCGAGAATTTCTACCGCGAGAACGAGAAGGACGCCGTCCAATCGGTCTTCGGAGCGCTCGGCTTCGGCTTCAACGGCTCCGGCCAGAACAGCGCCATCGTCTTCACCAAGCTCAAGGACTTCTCCGAGCGCACCGACGAAAGGCTGCATGCGCAGTCCGTCGCCACCCGCGCGCTCGGGACCTTCTCGACCTTCCGCGAAGCACAGGTCTTCGCCCTGCTGCCACCCGCCATCCAGGGTCTCGGCGTATCGAGCGGCTTCTCCATGTATCTCGTCGACAGTGGCGGCCATGGGACGGAAGCGCTAGATGCCGCCTCCAAGCGCCTGATGCAGATGGCCAATTCAAGCGGCAAGGTCGTGGCGTTGCGCAGCAACAACAAGGAAGTCGAGCCGCAGATGCGGATCGTGATCGACCAGGAGAAGATCGGTGCCATGGGCGTCGATATCACGGCGGTCAATTCGATGCTCTCGGTCATCTTCACCGGCCGCGACGTCAACGATTTCACGCTCAACGGCGAAATCAAGCCTGTCTACGTGCAGGGCGACGCACCGTTCCGCATGCAGCCGGATGATCTCAATCACTGGTACGCCCGCAACACCAACGGCGAGATGGTGCCATTCTCGGCGTTTACCCGCACGGAATGGGTCAAGGGAGCCCCGACGCTGGCGCGTTTCAACGCCACAAGCGCCATTCCGCTCGACGGCGCTTCGGCTCCGGGCGTGAGCTCCGGCGACGCCATGGACGAGATGGAAGTGCTGACGGCGCAGCTCGGCGGCGGTTATACCGTTGCCTGGCAGGGTATTTCCTATCAGGAGCGACTGTCCGGATCGCAGGCGCCGATGCTGTATGCCATATCGGTTCTGGTCGTCTTCCTCTGCCTGGCGGCGCTTTACGAGAGCTGGTCGATCCCGTTCTCGGTCATCATGGCCGTTCCGGTCGGCGTCCTCGGCGCTCTTGCCGCCGCCACCGTCTTCGGCCAGGCGAACGACGTCTATTTCAAGGTCGGATTGCTCACTACCATCGGCCTGGCGGCGAAGAACGCCATTCTGATCGTGGAGTTCGCCAAGGACCGAATGGAAACAGGAATGGGAATCATCGATGCGACGCTGGAGGCGGCACGCCTGCGCCTGCGCCCGATCATCATGACCTCGCTTGCGTTCATTCTCGGCGTCGTGCCGCTGGCGATCGCAACCGGTGCTGGCTCCGCCGCACAGAACGCAATTGGCATTGGCGTCCTCGGCGGCATGTTGTTTGCGACGGCGCTCGGCATCTTTTTCGTGCCGTCCTTCTTCGTCGTTATCCGCCGACTGTCGTCTCGCCGTCAAAAAATTGAGGCGTGAGTGTGATATAAATGCACTGTGATAAAGCAAGACTCATTGATACATTGCCGCGAACTGCTTCGGGACGGCGTTTCAAAAACGCACGAAGCGCGGCCGATAGCGAAGCATGAAGGCTTCAGACACAATTTAATTTGGTCGAGTACAGGAAGATTATTAATGGCGTCTTATCGTTTTGCCTCTCCGGCACTACTGCTACTTCTCGCGGGCTGTGTGAGT
>UCCA01000043.1:0-2500 GCA_900470805.1 Hyphomicrobiales bacterium
CTGCATATCGGTCCATTATAGCAGAAAGGACCGCTTTAGGCGGCCCTTTTTGTCTCGGCTTGGCCGAAGATCGGACGATCTTGCGATCGCCGTGTCGATTAGAGAAGATATGTTGCGTTTCGCAGACCTGGCAGCGACCGACTCTCCCGCGTCTTAAGACGAAGTACCATAGGCGCTGGGGCATTTCACGGCCGTGTTCGGAATGGGAACGGGTGCAGCCGCCCCGCCATAACCACCAGGTCAGCGAAGCGCAACATTTGAGAAGCTGGGTGGCNNTTCGCCACTTTTTCTTTAAACACGTCTTTTTCTTCACTGGCTGAAGGATGCGTGTGGCACCCATACAGGCCAGAGGCCGTCGCGTCTCGTGACGCGGGCCGTCCGCAGCGCCATTGGCGCGTCAGGACAAAGAGATTGATGGTGCTCATCTTTGATGAGCACGAGCAATGAGAACGATCAAGCCAATCGAGCTATTAGTAACGGTAAGCTTCATGCATTGCTGCACTTCCACACCCGTCCTATCAACGTGGTCGTCTTCCACGGCTCTGATAGGGAATACTCGTTTTCAGGTTGGTTTCCCGCTTAGATGCCTTCAGCGGTTATCCATTCCATATGTAGCTACCCTGCTATGCCGTTGGCACGACAACAGGTCCACCAGAGATATGTCCATCCCGGTCCTCTCGTACTAGGGACAGATCCTGTCAATATTCCTACACCCACGGCAGATAGGGACCGAACTGTCTCACGACGTTCTGAACCCAGCTCACGTACCGCTTTAATTGGCGAACAGCCAAACCCTTGGGACCTGCTCCAGCCCCAGGATGCGATGAGCCGACATCGAGGTGCCAAACAACCCCGTCGATATGGACTCTTGGGGGTCATCAGCCTGTTATCCCCGGCGTACCTTTTATCCGTTGAGCGATGGCCCTTCCACGCGGGACCACCGGATCACTATGACCGACTTTCGTCTCTGCTCGACTTGTCAGTCTCGCAGTCAGGCGGGCTTATGCCATTGCACTCGACGACCGATTTCCGACCGGTCTGAGCCCACCATCGCGCGCCTCCGTTACTCTTTCGGAGGCGACCGCCCCAGTCAAACTACCCACCATACACTGTCCCGGATCCGGATAACGGACCGCGGTTAGACATCCATGACGATAAGGGTGGTATTTCAAGGATGGCTCCACAGAAACTGGCGTCCCTGCTTCAAAGCCTACCACCTATCCTACACATGCCGACACGAATGCCAGTGTAAAGCTATAGTAAAGGTGCACGGGGTCTTTCCGTCTGACCGCAGGAACCCCGCATCTTCACGGGGAATTCAATTTCACTGAGTCTATGTTGGAGACAGCGGGGAAGTCGTTACGCCATTCGTGCAGGTCGGAACTTACCCGACAAGGAATTTCGCTACCTTAGGACCGTTATAGTTACGGCCGCCGTTTACTGGGGCTTCAGTTCAAAGCTTGCACCTCTCCCTTTAACCTTCCAGCACCGGGCAGGCGTCAGACCCTATACGTCGTCTTGCGACTTCGCAGAGCCCTGTGTTTTTGATAAACAGTCGCTACCCCCTGGTCTGTGCCACCCCATAATAGTTGCCTAGCATGGGGTCACGCTTCTTCCGAAGTTACGCGTGCAATTTGCCGAGTTCCTTCAACATAGTTCTCTCAAGCGCCTTGGTATACTCTACCTGACCACCTGTGTCGGTTTCGGGTACGGTCTATAATGGTGGAGCTATTTCCTGGAACCGCGTCCCTGCACATCCAATCCAATAAGAATGTACAAGTTGAGCAATCCGTCACTACCACCAGGCCCACGAATATTAACGTGGTTCCCATCGACTACGCATTTCTGCCTCGCCTTAGGGGCCGGCTAACCCTGCTCAGATTAACTTTAAGCAGGAACCCTTGGTCTTTCGGCGAGGGGGTCTCTCACCCCCTTTATCGTTACTCATGTCAACATTCGCACTTCCGATATCTCCAGGACCCCTCACAGGTATCCCTTCACAGACTTACGGAACGCTCCGCTACCACGTACACATAAGTGCACATCCTCAGCTTCGGTGCATGGCTTCAGCCCCGTTACATTTTCGGCGCAAAGACCCTTATTTAGACCAGTGAGCTGTTACGCTTTCTTTAAATGATGGCTGCTTCTAAGCCAACATCCTGGTTGTTTTGGGATCCTCACATCCTTTCCCACTTAGCCATGACTTGGGGACCTTAGCTGGAGGTCAGGGTTGTTGCCCTTTTCACGACGGACGTTAGCACCCGCCGTGTGTCTGCCGAGTAGTACTCCCGGGTATTCGGAGTTTGGTTAGGATCAGTAAGACGGTGAGTCCCCATAGCCCATCCAGTGCTCTACCCCCCGGGGTATTCGCTCGACGCTCTACCTAAATAGATTTCGCGGAGAACCAGCTATTTCCGAGTTTGATTGGCCTTTCACCCCTAACCACAAGTCATCCCAATCTATTGCAACAGATGCGGGTTCGGTCCTCCAGTTGGTGTTA
>UCCA01000059.1 GCA_900470805.1 Hyphomicrobiales bacterium
GCCGTTCTCCGTGAGTGGAACGGTCACGATAAGCTCTGTGCCCTGACCCGGGCGTTCCCTCCTTTCAACCGTTCCGTCAAATGATCGCACCCGGTTCTGGAGACCGATCAATCCCAATGTGGGAGACCGGTGTGTTGACGCCGTTTTTGATGCGCCGGGACCACTGTCACTGACGACGATGGTGATGATATTGTCTCGAGCCCGCGCGGTGACCCTCTGATCAATACCGCCGGCATGGCGGAACGCGTTGTTCAGTCCTTCCTGAACCACGCGATAGAGGCAGATCTTGAGCGCCTGCGGTACGTCGACAGGGAGGTCGACATAGTCCGTCTCGGCGATCGTTCCGGTGGTAAACTGATGCCTGTCCACGGCCAGCTGCAATGCCATCTCCAACGAAAGCTGCGCGATCTCCGGCATCACAAGTCCGGTGGAAAGTTCTCGCAACTCATTGAACACCTGAGTGGCGATCGCCGATGAGGACAGATTGTTCACGGCGTCGGCGACTGTTTTTCGCTCGCCAGCGTGAGGCGGCCTATCCATACCAAGGCGCAGGATCAGGACCCCTAGAAGTTGGATCGGACCATCGTGTAGATCAGATCCCAGTCGGTTGAGGAATGTCTCGTTGGAAGTCGTCGCGTCTCGACGTGCCGTGTCCGCGGCTATCCGTAACTCTTCATTCTGTTGCGCTAGGGCGCGGGCTTCAGCCAGCTTCGTTCGCAGGCTCGATCTCTGGCTCACGATCGTTCTGTCGGCGCGGTGCACGATGATGAAGAGCGGCCCGAGTATGCCAAGGGTCGTGCCAATGACAAGAAGCCACGTTTGTCGCTGCACGCTGTTGCGTTCCTCAATGAAATCCTGTGCTGATTCGTAGACCTCGCCGACGGCAATGATGTCTTTGGTGCCAGGCCTGTAAATCGGACCGTAGATTTCGATCAACGGCTCGCTGGAGTTTGACGTCCGCTCGCCTTCGTCGTCGTGTCCGTACTCCAGATGAACCACCACGTCGCCAGCAAACGCCCGCTCAAGATTGGCCGATGGATAGGACTTCCCGATCAGCGACTTGTCAGTGCTGTAGAGAATTTTACCATCTCGCCGCCAAACCCGAAGGCTCTCGATGCGGCGGGCCAGATCAGCATTGGTCAGCAGATTGTCGAGCTCTACCCGTCGCTCTTGAGATACAAGCGGCCCTGCTGGCGACAATTCCACATGACGAGCCAGAAAGCCCTCCATGTATAGGGCTGCCGATTCAGCGCGGCTTCGAAGTTGATTGTCGGCGATGCGCGCACTTAGCCACTCCCCCAATATTGCCATGGCACCAACCACGATAACGGCCGACAGAACACCGAACTGAGCAGTGAGGCTAAGGCGCTGCCAGAACCAACAGTGCTTGCGCTCTTCCAATGCAAGTTCGTTCTCGTGAGGGACCAAAGTCCCTTTATCCTCCATGCCCAAAGTCCTCCGTCCCAAGGCAGAAAGTCCTGAAACTTAGCAGGACTTCAGCAACTGTCGTCCCTCGCTCCCAGTATTAATATTGCAGCGAGAAGACTTAACGAAATTTGCTGGCCTGTCTACGTGACCCGAACATTACTCGATCGTGAGAACGCCAGGCAATTACTTCGCAAGAAACGAAACAACGCTGCATGGCAGCCAATATCAATGGGTGGAGATAGAGATGGTTACCTACATTCGTTCCGACCTCGACTTCATACTGAAGCAGATCAAAATCGCAGAGGCTGACGCCGCGTTCCGTCAAGGCGTATCGACGGGCGATCCGAACAATGTGGCCAAGCCGCTCTTCGGAGAAGGAGGGTCTATCCCAACCTACAATCTGTCCTGGGGGCTTCGAACCGTCGACGGCACCTATAACAACCCCTTGCATCCCGAGTGGGGCGCCGCCGATAACGAGTTCCCGGAGCCCCTCGGCACCCAGTTCAAGACGATCATGGTACCCGCCGGCCAAGGTGGCGCGCTTGTTCCCGTCTCGTACAATCCGACCGTGGATAACGATGGGCCCGGACCGTCAGGCCCAGGCGATGTATTCGATCCCTACGTCCGAACGATATCAAACCTTATTGTTGATCAGACGCTCGGCAATCCGTCAGCGATCCTTACCGCGCTTCAGCGCGCTGGCATCGTTCCGGCCGCCCAGCAGATGACCGTAACCGCCCAGATTACCGCAGCGTACGAACCGCTGAAGCCGCTCTTCAACGCTCTTGGCGTGGCCGAGCGGCTGAACGCTGAAGCACAGGCTGCCGCGTCCGCAAGCCCGAACAACCAGGCTTTGCAGGACGCCGCAGCAGCGACGGCGGCCAGTCTTGCAGCAGCGGAGGCGGCGCTCGCTCTTGCCGACGACGATCTCATGGTGTTGCTGGAGACAAACGGCGTCGAGCTTGATGGCGTCAATATCGTTATCACCAATGCTGCCCCCGACGAGGGGCTGTCCGCGCCGTTCAATTCCTGGTTCACGCTTTTCGGTCAGTTCTTCGACCACGGGCTCGACCTCGTCGCCAAGGGTGGAAACGGCACCGTGTTCATCCCGCTGATGCCCGACGATCCATTATATGTGCCCGGTGGCTCCACCAACTTCATGGTTCTGACCCGTGCCACGCTGACAGGACCCGGTGCGGACGGTATTCTGGTCGACAACCCCGCGACGGCGGTCAACGAAGCAGCGGACAACACCGACCGCCCCGTCAACACGACAACGTCGTTTGTCGACCAGAACCAGACCTATACCTCTCACCCGTCGCATCAGGTATTTTTGCGGGCTTATGCCCTGAACGCGGCAGGCGATCCCGTCTCCACCGGGAAGCTCATCGAGGGTGGTAACGGCGGCATGGCCACATGGGCGGATCTCAAGGCGCAGGCCGCCGATCTGTTGGGGATCCAGCTCTTGGACTCCAACGTCGGCAACGTCCCGTTGCTCGCCACCGATCCCTACGGCGAGTTCATTCGCGGCCCCAATGGCTACCCGCAGATTGTAACGGCTACGGGTCTGGTCGAGGGAAATCCCGCGGCAAATGGCGGATCAGGCGTTCTCGTTCCCTCCAACGCCTTGTTCACCGGACATGCTTTCCTCGCCGACATCGCCCACAACGCGGTGCCGGACGGGCTGGCCGATGGCGATATCGAGATTGGTCTCGGTAATCCCGACCAGTCCCCCACCGATGGGCAGTATGACAACGAACTGTTGGACGCTCACTACGTCGCCGGCGATGGTCGTGCCAACGAGAATATCGGCCTGACTGCCGTCCACCACGTCTTCCATTCCGAACATAATCGATTGGTGGAGCACACCAAAGAAACGGTATTCCTGGATGCCGTCGCGATGCTTGACGGCGGCTCATCGCAGGCCGAGGCCGTGGCTTTCCTCAACGAATGGCTCATCAATGATGTCGCAGCAGTTCCAGCGAATATCAATGGCCTCGTGTGGGACGGAGAGCGCCTGTTTCAGGCAGCGAAATTCGGCACGGAGATGCAGTATCAGCATCTGGTCTTCGAGGAGTTCGCTCGGAAAATCCAGCCAAACATCAACGTGTTCCTGGTGCCAGATGGCTTCGACGTCACGATCGATCCGTCCATTGTCGCCGAGTTTGCGCATGTGGTCTATCGCTTCGGCCATTCGATGTTGACGGAATCGATCGATCGCTTCGATCCGGCCTTCAACGCCGATCACATCGGGCTCATTGAAGGTTTCCTCAATCCCCTCCAGTTTGAGAACAATGGAGGTACAACGACTGTTGACGCCGACATCTCGGCCGGGGCGATCGTCCGTGGCATGACACGCCAGGCCGGCAACGAAATCGACGAGTTCGTGACCAGCGCCCTGCGCAACAACCTTCTGGGTCTGCCTCTTGACCTTGCCACCATCAACCTAGCGCGTGGTCGCGATACCGGCGTGCCGTCACTCAACGAAGCACGTTCACAGTTCTTCAACGCCACCAACCAGGACATACTACTGAAGCCGTACGATAGTTGGGTAGATTTTGCCGGACATCTCAAGCATGAAGCGTCCATCATCAACTTCATCGCGGCCTACGGCACCCACACGCTGATCACAGGTCAAGCTACACTCGAAGGCAAGCGAGACGCCGCGCTCACGATCATCTCGGGCGTGTCGGTCGGCGGGCTCGCCGTGCCGGCGGATCGGCTCGATTTCCTGAATGCAAGTGGGCTTTACGCCGGCGGGTCGCTTGGCGGCCTAAACAATGTCGATCTCTGGATCGGCGGCCTTGCGGAAGAGATCATGCCGTTCGGCGGCATGCTTGGTTCCACGTTCAATTTCGTCTTCGAGATGCAGATGGAAAAGCTGCAGAACGGCGACCGCTTCTATTATCTGCAGCGCCTGGACGGCCTGCACCTGTTCGGTGAAATGGAGAACAACTCGTTCGCCGCGATGATCATGCGAAACACCGATGCGACGCATCTACCTTCAGACGTCTTCTCGACCCCCGGTCTCATTCTCGAGGTCGACGCCGCGCGGCAGTTCAACGACCTGGATGGCGACGGCGTGCTTGAAAGCACCGACCCGGTCGGCGACGGCATTCTCACGCAACTTGTCATCCGCAACAACCCCGCAACTCCAGGCGCGGATGCCAACTACCTGCGTTACACCGGCGGCGACCACGTCGTGATGGGCGGAACCGACGGCAACGATATCATCATCGCCGGCATTGGAGACGATACGCTCTTTGGTGACGCCGGCAATGACCGGCTTGAAGGTGGCTTCGGCAACGATATCATCAATGGCGGCGACGGTGACGACATCATCGTTGACAGCGGCGGTGACGACAACATCAAGGCTGGCAAGGGCAACGACGTTGTCCACGCCGGTCCCGGCCTTGATCTGGTAATGGGAAATGACGGCCAGGACTTTATCTTCCTGGGCACCGACATGGGGTCGGAAGTATTCGCCGGCACGGGCAACGACTTTATCTACGGCAACAAGAACGCCGAGCGTATCCTCGGCAACGAAGGCAATGACTGGATCGAGACGGGAACCTTCGACGGCGCCCCCGGCGACAACTTCGATGAAGTGTTCTCGCATGACGAAATCAATGGTCACGACGTCTTTCTCGGAGACGGTGGGTTCGACGAATTCATCGGCGAGGGTGGTAACGAGATTTTTGTAGGAAGTGCCGGTCGCGGCAAGATGGTCGGCATGTCCGGCTTTGACTGGGCAACCTACAAGGACAACCCAAACTTCGTGAATGCCGACCTGTCGATACCGATCGTGTTCGACGAGGCGCCGACGCTGCCGCAGAATGCCGCGCTGGATGAGTACGAGTCCGTCGAAGGTCTGTCGGGTACGCGGTTCAACGACATTCTCACGGGAACCAATGTGCTTGCGGCAGAGCGTCTTCCCGCGTCGCAAGGCGGCGCCGAGGGATATCAAGGCAGTGCGCTTGATGCCGAAGGCATCGCGCTCATTGCTGGCCTGCAGGAAATCCTGGGCGCTGGCGTGACTGAGTATAGCGCCGGCGACATCATCCTTGGCGGCGACGGTAGTGACCGTATGACCGGCCAGGCGGGCGATGATATCATCGACGGTGACAAATGGCTCGACGTCCAGATCGGAGTCTTCGCTCCTGGGGACACCGAGCACGTCGGTCTTCCGATTGCGCTGCATAATTCCATGACCACTCTGGCCGCGAGCATGTTCAACGGCTCCATCAATCCAGGCCAGTTGTCGATCGTTCGCACGATTAGAAACAGCAACGATCAGGTCGATAGCGACGGCGTGGCGGACATCGATACTGCGATATTCTCTGGTGCACGAGCCGAATACGATATCTCGTTCAACCCTGACGGTACGGTGATTGTGGCTCATACAGGGGGGCTGGCGATCGATGGGACTGACACGATACGCAATGTGGAGCGTCTCCAGTTCACAGACCAGACTATCTCGCTACAGGCGCCGACACTCGACCTCAATGCCGATGTGACGACGACGATCACCACGACGGTTGCGCAGGCCTATCGTGACGAATTCACAGCCGCGTCGCATAGCAATAGCAACGGCACAGTGGCCTGGGCTACGAGACCCTGGGTCGAGACCAACGACTTGGCGACTGGTAACGTGGTCACCGGTGGTCAAATTCAGCTCGATGCCGGCGGTGCTGGCGGAAGCAACCAGTTGCGGTTCCTCACCGGCGACGGGGCAACGATAACACGCGCTCTCGATCTCACCGGACGCACCGGCGCTACCGTTAGCTTCACCTACGATATGACTGACCTGGAAGCGGGAAAAAATCTTGTCGTCGAGGCGTTTAACACGGTGACCTCGACCTGGCAGACTCTGGGCACATTGCTGGGCTCGAACACGGGCGGCGGGAACAACACCAACGGCACATTCTCACAGGCACTTTCGCCTGCTCAGATAGGAGCGACGTCGGCGATCCGCCTTACGGCGGTCGGCAATTGGAACGAGGCAAACGACAGTTTGTTCATCGACAACGTCAACATCGCTACGACGACCACCACGACAACCACCACGCCCGGCACGCCAGGCAACAACTTCGAGGCAAACTTCGCCGAAAATGGCCCGGCGGTTGCCATCGCCGCCAATGCTCGCATCACCGATGACGGCACAACGATGGCGTCGGCCCGCGTCGTCCTGATTAATGCCAGCGCCGGCGACGCACTGTCGGTGGCCGGTGGCTTGCCCGGAGGTATCACGTCCTCGGTTGACACCAGCGTGCCCGGGCAGGTCGTTCTGACGCTAACTGGTAGTACAACCATGGCCAATTATCAGACGGCAATTGGCCAGGTCCGATTTGTGAATACCTCGGACAACCCCGCAACGACCGATCGCCTTCTTCAGGTAACGGTCAATGACGGCTTGCTCAACAGTCCGGTCGCGACAACGACAATTCATGTGACCGCGACCAATGACGCGCCCGCGGCGAACAACGACACCGTCATCACCAACGTGGCCGCGAACACCGCGTTTGCAATCTCACAAGCGGCGTTGCTTGCTAACGATGTGGATCCGGAAGGCTCTCCGGTGACCATGACCGCAGTGGGCGGTGCCACAGGTCTCGCAACGGGACCAACCTTGGGAGCAGGGATTGTCACGGTCTCGGAT
Organism: Hyphomicrobiales bacterium; assembly: GCA_900470805.1. Lineage (GTDB taxonomy): Bacteria > Pseudomonadota > Alphaproteobacteria > Rhizobiales > Rhizobiaceae > Rhizobium. Next base: position 7,088 of record UCCA01000059.1, read on the forward strand.
AATGCGACGGCAGGTGGGTCGTTTACTTATACCGGCAGCGACGGCGCTCTGACCGATCCTGCCACGGTGACGATCAACCGCGTGACAACCGCGGGCATAACCGGCACGGCTGCAAACGACATCATCGTCGGCAACACGGGAGCAAATGCGATCAATGGTGCTGCCGGAAACGATCACATCAACGCCGGCGACGGAGGCGACACCATCAGTGGCGGCGTCGGCAACGACATCATCCTTGCGGGGACAGGCAATGATACCATCACCTGGAACGCAAATGCAGCCGGTGACACCGACGGTTTCGATATCGTCAACGGCGAAGCGGGCGGAACAGACACATTTGTCGTGAACGGGCGCGCAGGCACTGCCGAGACGTTCATCATTTATGCCCGAGCAGCGGCGATCACCGCAGGCATCCAGGTGATCGGCGCGGATACCGAAATTGTCATCACCCGCACAGTCGCAGGTACGACATCAGTGATCGCCGAGCTCGACAATATCGAGGAGATCACCGTCAATACGCTCAATACGACAGCCAATAACGGCAACAACCCGACCACACCGGACGGCGGATCGAGCAGTGGCGATACAATTCAAGTCATCGGAGATTTCAATGCGCCAGCGACGAGCCTGAACTTCAACACGATCACCATCGACGGCAATGCCGGCGACGACACTGTCGACATCAGTTCTCTCGGTTCGGCCCATCGCATCGTGTTCCGCTCCAACGGAGGAAAGGACACGATCATCGGTCAGCTCCGTCCGCAGGATATCATCGAGCTGCCGTCCGGTGCGGTGCTGTCTGACTACGAGACGACCGAAGCGAATGGCAGCGTCACCATCAGCAACGGCACGGACTCGGTAACCTACACGGCGCAGGCAGGTGGTGCACCGCAGATCGTGGGCGCGGATGACGCTGAAGCTCCAGGTGATGGCGATGACACGCCGACAGTTCCGGTCACTCCTGTCCCGGCCGGGGGTACGCCGATTGCCGGTACGGCAGCCGCAAACGTACTGATCGGCACGGCAAGCGGAGAAACGATCGTAGCCCTAGCGGGCAACGATACCGTCATCGGAGATGGCGGCGCGGATGTGGTCCGCGCTGATGAAGGCGACGACTTCGTTTCCGCTGGAGGCGGCAACGACATGGTCTTCGGCGGAGACGGCAATGACGACCTGTTCGGCGGCGAGGGTAACGACATGCTCTACGGAGATGGCGGTGCGGATCGCATCTTCGGCGATGCTGGCAATGACATGATCCACGCTGGTGCCGGTAACGACATCGCATATGGCGGCAGCGGTAACGATCTGTTCGTCGCAGGCGTCAACGATGGGGACGATATCTACTACGGCGATGCGGATATCGATACGCTCGACATGTCGTCCATCACCGCGAATCTCACTGTCGATATTGGCAGTGGCTTCATGGCTCAAGGCAGCGCGTCGAGCAGTCAGTCGGGCCACGATACGCTGTGGGGTTTTGAGAATGTTGTAACCGGCTCCGGCAACGACACGATTACAGCAAACTCGGCTGTGAACATCATCGAAGGTGGTGCTGGCAACGATACCTTCCGTTTCGTGTCGGAAGCGGCCGCGAACGGCGATACGATCACCAGCTTCCAGACAGGCGACAAGATCGACCTGAGCGGAACCGACGCCAACAATGGTGTGGCTGGAAATCAGGCGTTCACGCTGATCGCGGGATCGACACTCAGCGGAGCTGCCCAAATCGCAGTAACCCACGAAACAAGGGACGATGGCGACTACACCGTCGTTTCGGGCAGCGTCGATGGTGATGCGACCGCAGAGTTCCGTCTGAACATCAAGGGCAATCACAATCTGACGACGACGGACTTCAATCTCTAGCCACAAGCGTCCTGCGCGATCTTGAACGGTCGCGCAGGACCTGTCTTCAACAGCCAGGAACTGGTGACATCATGCGTCCGAAGACTCCGTTGACCGGCACGAAGCGAAGAAATGTCGAAAAGCTGACGCAAAGATTCAAGGGGATTTTCTTCTTCCTCTTTCTTGCCTCGGGGATCATCAACATTCTGGCCCTCACTGGGTCGTTCTACATGCTGCAGATCTACGACCGCGCTCTGACCAGTGGCAGTGTGCCGACATTGCTTGGTCTTTCCGCCCTGGCGATCGGTCTATATCTGTTTCAGGGTTTGTTTGACGTCATTCGCTCGCAGGTGCTGGTGCGAGTCGGCGCCCGTCTTGACGCAAAAATCGCACCTATGGCGCATCAGGTCGCCATCGATATGCCGCGCTTCGGTTTCTCGACCGCCGAGGCGCTCGAGCGGGGTAGGGATGTCGACACGGTCAGGGGATTTCTGGGTAGCCAAGGCCCGTTGGCCTTCTTCGATTTGCCGTGGATGCCGCTCTACGTCGTCTTCGTCTACATGTTGCATCCCTATCTCGGAGCGCTGACCTTTGGTGGGGCTTTCATTCTATCAATCCTGACCATCGTCACGGAATTGATGACACGGAGATGGGCCGCGGCGACGCATAAGTCCGGCATCGATCGCAATGCCATCGCGGAATCCAACACGCGTAATGCCGAAGTGCTGAAGGCCATGGGGTTTGCGGATCGCGCGGTAAAGCGTTTCAATCGTGCGAACCAGGAGCATCTTGCCCTGCAGACCCGCACCAACGACATCAGTGGCACCTTCGGTGCGGTGTCTCGCGTCCTCCGAATGATCTTGCAATCCGCGGTGCTGGGGCTCGGGGCGTGGCTCACGATCATTGGAGAGCTTTCGGCAGGCGCCATCATCGCGGCCTCCGTTGCTTCGGCCCGCGCTCTTGCTCCTGTCGACCTTGCGGTGGGCAATTGGAAAAGCTTCGTGGCGGCCCGAACGGCATTTGGGAGGCTGAAGGAAACCGTTGTCGCGCTCGCGGGAGCGGAGCCGCTAATGGGTCTGCCGGCGCCAAAAAAGAACCTGAAGGTAGAGAAGCTAACTGTGGCGGCGCCCGGTTCGGGGCGTATTCTGCTCAGCGACGTCAGCTTTGAAATCGCCGCGGGACAAGCGCTCGGAATCATCGGTTCGAGCGGCGGGGGCAAGACGACGCTTGCCCGTGCCTTGACGGGTATCTGGCCCCCGCTGCGCGGTAGCGTTCGGTTGGACGACGCGGAGCTAACCCAGTGGGCCGATCACATTATTGGGCAACATATCGGCTACTTGCCGCAGGACGTGGCGTTGCTCGACGCCTCGGTCGAAGAAAATATCTCAAGGCTCGAACAGCAAGCTGACGCCAGGGCTATCGTCGAGGCGGCGCAAACCACCGGAGTCCACGAGATGATTGTCCGTTTGCCTGAAGGCTACAGGACGGCGCTCGGACCACAGGGTGCATCGCTATCGGCCGGCCAACGACAGCGGATCGCGCTCGCCCGCGCGCTCTACCGGAACCCGTTTGTGGTTGTGATGGACGAGCCCAACTCGAACCTCGACGGTGAAGGAGAATCGGCTCTAACGGAGGCGATTCACGCAATAAAGGCGCGGCAAGGTATCGCGATCGTCATCGCTCATCGACCGAGTGCTCTAACCGCGGTCGATCTCATCGCTGTCGTGCAGAACGGCAAGATGATTGCCTTTGGACCGAAGCATGAAATCCTGAAACCGGCCGCGGTTGGAGATGCCAATGGCAGATCCCCAGTGACTGCGCGCATGACATCAAGGGTGTCGGAATGATCGAGGCAAAGGGAACAAAGTCGGCCAAGGAAGACGACCCTCGGGCAAAATACATCCTCAAGAACGACGATGTGCGGTCGAAGGCGCCGGCACTGGTGACCGCGATTATGACGGGTTTCGCGCTCTATCTGAAGACCGCGTTGTCCAGCAACGCGGCCGATGCCGGCCGGAACGAGTCGCCACCTGAGCAGGAGCCACCGAATCCACAGCACACAGCCTCCACGGAAGGAACCGGCTCCTTCAGATTGGTGGAGGGCGGACTTGAAGGACGTCCGCGAGAACGGACCCCCACCGACAGGCAAGACAGCCACCGTTTCAACGACGACCCCGAAACCATCGACTGGCCGCCATTCATGTTTCAGCGGGTCGATTTGGGTACGCCGGTGTTGCAGCGGATGCAAACCATGCGCTCGTTTTCCCTCCACGCTTCCAACGACAACGGAACCTACAGCGCATCGGGAAATAGTTCACGGTCCACCGTGCAACGAGACGATGTGGACAGTGATGATACCGAAGCCGAAGACGTCGAGATCGACGAGGAGGACGCCACTCCGCCCAATCGGGCACCGCGGGTATCTGGTCCTGTAACGCTCCTGGACGTGTCGGGCTGTGCCGCCGTTCTCATCGGTCTGTCGGATTTTCTGCGCGAAGCCTCGGATCCTGACGGTGACGCGTTGCAAGTTTCAGACGTCGCGGTGTCGTCAGGCACGATCGTCAAAATCGCTACAGGATGGCTGTTCGATTGGACCGAGCTTGGTGCTGTGACAGTGAACTACACTATCTCAGACGGAGAATTCTCGATCAATCAGACGGCACACTTCAACGTCGTAAAAGCGCCGCCGATTGTCGGCACCATTGCCGACGATGTGTTGCTGGGTACGGATTGCGGTGACACGATCGAAGCGATGTCCGGCGATGACAACATCGATGCCCGCGGCGGTGCGGATACCGTCGATACCGGTGCAGGTAATGACAACATCGTCGCTGGCGCTGGTGACGATATCATCTTCGCCGGCTTGGGGAACGATATCGTGTTCGGTGGCGCGGGAAACGATCAGATATACGGCGGCGCCGGCAGTGACCGCATCTGGGGCAACGAGGGCAATGATATCGTGTTCGGCGAAGAGGACAACGATGTCATCAGCGGTGGCGCGGGGAGTGACCTGCTGTTCGGAAATGACGGTGATGACACGATTGCCGGTGACGGCGACAACGACGTGCTTGACGGCGGCGCGGGGCGCGACTCTCTCTCCGGTGGACAGGGCGATGACACGCTGATGGGCCAGGAGGGCGACGATACGCTTTTGGGCGATGATGGAAATGATGTCCTTGCAGGTGGCGCGGGCACGGACATCGTTGAGGGTGGCGCGGGCGCGGACATCGTGATCGGAGACCTGGATGGTGCCGATGACCACTACGATGGCGGCGAAGGCGTCGATGAACTCGACTATTCCAATGCGCTGTTGTCAATCGTTGTGGACCTTGTCGAGTCCGTCGCCAGTGGCGATGAAATCGGTTCCGACACGGTTATCGGCTTTGAGGTCGTCAGACTGGGGAGTGGTGCCGACACGCTTATCGGCTCGGATGGCGCGGAGACGATACTTGTCGGCGCTGGCGACGACACCGTTCACGACGGGGCTGGCAATGACATTGTCTTCTGCGGCGCCGGCGATGATGTCGTCATTGCTGCAAGCGACCACGCCAATGATCGGTACGACGGGGAGTCTGGATCGGACACTGTTGATTACTCCCAGGCGGCACACGGCATATATGTCGACCTTTCGACCGGCATAGCGACAGGGTTGGACATCGGCAGGGATGTTCTCGATAGCATTGAGCATGTTGTTGGCAGCGCGCAGGGAGATGTTTTCACCGTTGGCCTTTCGGCAGCCGTCCTTCATGGCGGTGCTGGCGACGACATCTTCCAGTTCACGTTGCCCATCGGTTCGTCCAGCAGCGAAATGGTCCATCATATTCTGGACTTCATGGTCGGAGACCGGATCGAGACCTCAAGCTATCGCATCTTCGAACAGATCGCCGATGATCTCGAGAGCCATTTCGAGGCCGTTTACGGGGATACGGGCGATGACGATGGCCTTCCGATCAGAGTACGTCACGAAGGCACCCACGAGCTCAGCCAGACGTTGATCGAAATCGATACTGACAACAACAATTCATATGAGATGACAATCAATCTGAGCGGACACCACATGCTTGTGGTTATCGACGCGGCAGCTTAACCCGGAGGCAATCCGCATGTCAGACAGACCGATCGCCGACCCACGGGACGAGGATGGAGATACAGCGTTCCCGGTGACGCTGAGGGTATTTGCCGGAACTGTGCTTGCCGTAATGCTATTTGCGGGTGCTGGAGGGTGGGCAGCCACCACACAGCTTACTGGCGCGATCATCGCCTCTGGGATGGTCAAAGTCGATCAGAACCTGAAGGCTATTCAGCACCGCGACGGTGGTATTGTCAGCGAGATCGCCGTGAGAGAGGGCGACTTCGTAAACGAAGGGCAGATCATGTTCCGGCTTGATGACGCCGAGACGCGCGCCGAACTGTCAATCGTGAAGCATCAGCTCGTCGAGCTCCTGGCGCGGCAAAGTCGCCTGGTTGCAGAACGCGACAACCTGTTAAAAATCGACTTCGGTTCTGGTCAGCGCGACCTTTTAAGTGCCAACCCGGCCGCGTTTGTTGGCGAGACGCGCCTCTTCGCAGGGAATCTTCAAAACAGGGAGAGCCAGAAGCAGCAGCTAAAACTCGGCATTGCGCAGCTTGAGGAGGAGATAAATGGATTGTCTGCGCAACGCGATGCCAAGCTAGATGAGCTCGTTCTGGTCGAGCTTGAGCACAAGAAAATAAAAGGGCTCACCGATAAGAAGCTGATGGAGACATCTCGCAAGTACGTCATCGATCGCGAGATGGCCAAGCTGAAAGGCGAGGGAAGCGAGATCTACGCAAGCATCGCACGAGCGAAAGCTCGGATGAGCGAGATAGGACTGCAGATCATCGCGATCGATGAAGCCGCACGTACCGAGGCGCAACGCGAGTTGAGCACGGTTGACCCGAAAATCTCTGAACTGAAAGAGAAGAAGGTAGCGATAGAAGATCGCTTGCGGAGAACGGACATCAGAGCGCCTCTCACCGGAACCATCAACGAACTTTTCATCCATACGATTGGTGGCGTCATCACGCCTGCGGAAAAGCTGGCGACGATTGTTCCTGCACGAGCCGCGTTGAAGATACAAGCGAAGCTGTCACCGACCGACATTGATCAGGTGTTCTACGGCCAACCAGCGCGTATGCGTTTCTCGGCATTCAATCAACGGACGACCCCCGAGCTTTTCGGGAAAATCGCATACGTGTCGCCTGCCACGAGCAGCGATCCGACATCAGGCGATGTCTATTATCTGGCCGATGTGACCGTTAGCGATGATGAATTGTCGAAGCTGGAGGGCAGCGCCCTACTTCCCGGCATGCCGGTCGAAGTTTTTATCTCAACAGAGCAGAGAACGGCGTTCTCGTTCCTCGCCAAACCCCTAACCGATCAATTCAGCCGAGCGTTTAAAGAGCAGTAGCCATCCTCAAGTGGGTAGTCGAGGATGGCCGCAAAGGGCGGCCGTCTTCATTGATGGTGACGAACCGCAAATCGTGCCTTGCGGCGGGTGATCCGTCGGATCAACCAGGCTGGCGACGGCACGCCGTTCCACGACTGCGAACCAGAGAGGCGCTTTCGCGAATCTTCGACATCTCCTCCCGATGGGCATTTCGGCATCTTCTACTCGCTTCCCGAACGTGAGATCCGCTGCTAGGCGCAAAGGCGTTCCGGACTACCCCTCGGTCTCAGCAACGGTTCGGATGTCGGCAACACGGCGTCAATCCGGAATCTCCGTTAGGATGAGTACCCGATTGCCCGGCGCGTGGGTGAGGATCTTATCCTGCTCAAGGGCCGCAAGGACGGACGTAATCTCGTCCGTGCTGAACCCGGCGGCAAGCATGAGAGTGCTGACGTCGACAAGGTTGATCGACATCTCTGGTCTTGCCTTTAGGGCACGAAGACGCCCGAGAAGCGCCATCTCGGTCTCTGCAAATCTGCTCATGGCGTTGCCGAATATCGGTTTAAAACTCGGCGTCAATCCCACACGTCGATCCGATTGCTGAACGGCGCAACCGAGCAGGTCCCAAACAATTGCGAAAACGCTGCCGACATCGCTGATCGCTTGGTTGATCGCCGCTTGCGGCAACCTTCATTGCCTATGGCGATTGCCGGCGAGAACTGCCACGATCGCTTGACGGTCGACGCCTTGTGTATCGATCCCTCAACATTCCTTGGTGGCAGTGAGGGCAGCCTGCCAGCTAGGCGTTGCCCATCCGGATCGCCATCCTCGCCGGGATCATACCTATCGCGAAAAAACTATCAAACTAGGGTCCGTAGGCGCAAACCATGGCGGGCTTACCACCAGCACTCAAGGACGGATGGTGCATGATGGGATGATTTCTTAAATAACCATTTAGATACAATATTTTGATGTTATTTATCAATAGCATATGGTGGATCTCGTCGACTTTGAGTGCCTCTATGGGCTTGACAGTCCAATCCTTTGGATGTCTGTCTTCTGATCAGGAGGATGCCGCTGACCCAGGTCGACGGCGCATGGAGCTTGTCGGGAGGATTCATCCGTATGTTGAGATTTGCCGTCGTCGGGATCGATCATGGGCACACCTTCGACCACGTGAAGGGACTGCTTGCGGCGGGGGCGGAGTTCGTGGGCTACTGCCCCCAGACATCCGTTCCGGCCATTCGCGATAATTTCGAGAAAACCTACCCCGACACGCCCCAGATCGACCGAGAACAATTGTTCGCCGATCCGTCGATCGATGTCATCTGCATTGCCGCAATCCCCTGCGATCGGGCCGATCTTGCCATCCGCGCAATGAAGTCTGGCAAGGACGTGATGACCGACAAGCCGGGTCTGACCACCTTTGCCCAGTTGGACGCCGTCAAGGCGGCCGTGGCCGAAACCGGCCGAATCTTCTCGATCTGCTTTTCCGAGCGCCATTGCGTCCGCTCCGCGGTCAAGGCGGGCAAGCTGGTGAAGGCCGGTGCCATCGGCACGGTCATCCAGACGCTGGGCATGGGGCCGCACCGCCTGCAACTGCCGACCCGGCCGGACTGGTTCTTCGATCCAGAGAAATTCGGCGGCATCATCGTTGATATCGCCTCGCACCAGGTCGATCAGTTCCTGTTCTATACAGGATCGGAGAGCGGCACCGTGGCCGCCAGCTCGATCGGCAATTTCGGCATGCCGGACAAGCCTGACTTTCAGGACTTCGGCGAGGTCCTGCTGCGGTCGGACAGGGCTTCCGGCTACATCCGGGTCGACTGGTTTACACCAGAAGCGCTGCCCACATGGGGCGATGGCCGGCTGACGATCCTCGGCACGGAAGGCTATATCGAATTGCGCAAGTACATCGACGTCGCCGGTCGCCCCGGCAAGGACCATCTCTTCCTCGTCAACGGCACCGAGATGACGCATATCGATTGTAGCGACGAGCCTCTCGACTATTTCGCCGCATTCGCGGCAGATGTTCGCGACCGGACGGAGACGGCGATGACCCAAGGCCATGTCTACGCGGTCTGCCGGCTGTCGCTGGAAGCACAGGCGAACGCCGTGCGGCTCGGCGCGAGACAGGGGAAGTGAGATGACCACTAAGCTCCGGGTCGGCGTCATCGGCGCCGGGATCGCCGAACGCCACCTTGCCGGCTTCCGGTGGAACAAGGATCTGTTCGATGTCTCCGTCCTCTGCTCGCTCGACGAGGATCGCGGCCGCAACCTCTGCGACCAGTATCGCATCCCTGAATACACCGGGGACGCCGAAACGATGATTCTGCGTTCGGATCTCGACGTTATCGACATCTGCACGCCGCCAAGTTCGCATTTCGAACTCTGCCGCAAGGCGATCGAAGCGGGCAAACATGTCATCTGCGAGAAGCCGCTGTTCGGCTCGATCGCAGAGGTCGACGAGATGAGCCGCATCGTCGCCCGCGCCGGGGGGCCGAAGCTGATGCCGATCTTCCAGTATCGCTACGGCTCCGGCCTGCAGAAACTGAAGATGCTGATCGATCTCGGCCTGACCGGCGCGCCGTTCCTGACGACGATAGAGACCCATTGGTGGCGCGGGCCGGATTATTACGCGGTGCCGTGGCGCGGCAAATGGATGACGGAGCTCGGCGGCGGATTGCTCGGCCACGCCATTCACGCCCACGACATGCTGAATTACGTGCATGGCGCCTGCGCCGAAATATTTTCGTTCGGGGCGACGTTGGTCAACCCGATCGAAGTGGAGGACACAGCCGCTCTGTCGGTGAAGATGAAGAATGGCTCGCTGGCCAGCCTTTCGATGACGCTCGGCTCGCGCAAGGAAATCTCTCGCCTGCGCTTCTGCTTCAGCGATCTGGTCGTCGAGAGCATTCTCGAACCCTACACCATGGGTCGCGATCCATGGACGTTCGTGGCCGGAAACGAAGAGCACCAGCAGCGAGTCGACGAAGCGCTGGCAAGCTACGAGGCCAAGGAGGATGGCTATACGCGCCAGTTCGAACTCTTCCATCAGGCTCTCACCCGCGAAGAGGAGCCGCCGGTGACGCTTGCCGATGCGCGTAATTCGCTGGAGCTCGTCACCGCTGCCTATCACTCCCAGCGGACCGGCCTTCCGACCTCGCTGCCGATCCTTTCCGATCATCCTCTCTACCATTCCTGGCTGCCGGATTCGTTCCGCTAGACAGGGACGAAACCTGGGGCGCCGAAATCTCGGCAATAACGTTGTTTCCTCCGCGGAAATGGCGCTGAAGTAACGAGTTGCTAAGCTCCGTTTGTCAGCTTGGTTGCAGCTATTTTTATTGTTGGTTGTTAGAGGTCTTTCATGTTTCTGAGTAAGGACGACTGGATCAATCAGCGCGCCTATTCGCTGTGGGAGGCGGAGGGTCGGCCGGAGGGCCGTGGCGGCGACCATTGGCAGCAGGCCGCACGTGAGTATGAGTTGCTGGAACTGACCCGTGCGTCCGCCGATGGTAGCGAACTGATCGAACGGTTGAAGGCGATGGGCCGGTTGATGCGGGCCTGCGACGCCGACAAGAGCGCCTCGGAAGTGCCGATAACGTCGAAGATCGCTCGTCGCTCTGCCCGCTGATGCAGGTCAGGTGCAGCCTTAGGGCTTCATTCACCATGATTTCCTCTTTCCCTCAAAATCGAGTGGTAAATTAGGCTCGGCAAAACAACGTCAACCTTTGCCGAACAAGATGAGAATCAGAAGGCATGAAGGCCTTCGCGCATCCGCAGGATCTATCAATGCCGTCAGCGATTGTTCATGAAGTAACGTCACGGTTTGCAGGAACGCGAGGCAGAGTCCCACGCCGCCGCAAGCAGGATGCAAGCGACATCAATCCGCCGACGCGCCTGGACGACACATCGCTCCAACTCGCCCACATGAAGAAGCTGTTCGACCATTCCTCACGGGCTGCCCGCATCGGGGTCTGGGAATGCAACCTTCCTGACGAGACACTGTCTTGGACCGACATGGTCTATGATCTCTTCGATCTGCCGCTCGGCTATCCCCTTGATCGCAACGAGATCGTCAAGCTCTATTCCGAGAAATCGCTGGCTGAACTGACGGAGCGGCGCGACCGTGCCATCCGTGAGCGCAGCGGTTTCAGCCTCGATGCCGAAATCATCACCGGCAAGGGCAACCACCGCTGGATCCGCATTACCGCGACCGTCGAATGCGAAGGCGACGAGCCTGTGCGCATCTTCGGAATGAAGCAGGACATCACGGCGGAAAAGCAGATGTTCGACGAGATCCGCTACCTCGCCGAATTCGATATGCTGACCGGTCTGCCGAATCGGGTGAAATTCCAGTCGAAATTCGAGGCGCTTTGTGAGAGCGATGCCGCCAAGCAACAGGTCGGGCTCTTCCTGATCGATCTCGACGGCTTCAAGCAGGTCAACGACCGGCTGGGACATCAAGCCGGCGACCAATGCCTGATCGCGGCGGCGAAATGCCTGCTCGCTGCGGTCGGCGGTGCAGAACTTGTCGCACGCATCGGCGGCGACGAGTTCGCGGTGCTGCATCGCTGCCACTCCGAGGACGATGCAAGACGGATCGCCGACACGATCGTGACATCGCTGGCCGGATCCTGCGATGACGCCGGCCGGAAACTCGGCATCGGCGCCTCGGTGGGTGTTGTGCTGGCGGGCGGGTACCGCGAGACGAAGGATATGTTCGCTGCCGCCGACGACGCACTTTATGCCGCCAAGAGCGGTGGTCGCAATCGGTTCAGGATCGCGCAACCGGCCTATGCCTCGCAGATACACGCCGCCTGAACGACACCTACATTAGCCTCACCGTCTAGCGCCCAGCCAGGAAATTTCCTTGCCGCCTTTGCAGCATCGCTCTTCCTGCGCTAACACCCGTGCGAGATCTGGTGCGCGTCTTCAAACGTCGGATCGCCCCGTCACCGATTGAACGAGCAGACATCATGAGCCACATCCCGCTGATCGATTACGACAATGCCACGCAAGAGGTTCGCCGGGCCCATGACGAGGAGGTGAGGGTCCGCGGTCGCATGACCAACATGAAGCGAACGCTGCTTCATTCGCCGGCGGCGCATCGCATCTACGCCGAGTGGTTCACGCTGCGGGCCGAACTTGCCACGATTGCCGACCGACCGATTTGGATCTTCTCGCACGCCATTTCCAAATCCTGCAATTCGAAGATCGCCATCACCTTCTTCCGCCGCGCCCTGATCAACAACGGTTTCGATCCAGATGCGCTTGCGCTGTCAGAGGAAGAGGCGCTTCTCGAAGCTTTCGGCAAGGCGATCGTCGCCGATTCCAATGCCATTCCGGACGAAATCTGGGCAGCGTTGAAGCAGCGCTACGACGCCAAGACTCTCGTTGACCTCGTCGCCTTCGCCGGGATCATGCTGGCGACGGCGGTGTTCAACAATGTCGTCGAGGTCGACTTCGACCCGGAGCTGGAAGTATTCGCCGAGGGCGCGCGCTGAGCATTATCAGAAATTATATCAGCCGGTTACAGCCGCGGAGCGAACCTTTTTCGCAAGTTCATGCGCCACGAAGACGGCATGTTCGGTGATCTGCGGCAGGCCCATCAGTTCGCCGAACGTGCCGCGCGCCAGCGGCCCTGAAATCAACAGTGTCGGATCTGTCGTGCCATCGCCGCCGATGGCCTCGGAACGGTCGTTGCAGAATAGGCCGAGGCCGGTCGGATCGAGTTGCAGGTGACCGTGATTGCGCAGGTTCGCCAGCCATGGCTGGCTGTCGAGAATGCCGCCATGCGCCGGCCCGGTGGTGACCACTGCAGCGTCATAGACACGCTCGACTGGCACGCCACGGCGCGGGCGGAGGGTCACGTGGATCTTGTCGCCGTGAATGCGGGCGTGGGTGATGGAGGCTGCGAGAACCTCCATTCGGCCTTTTTCGATCGCCTGATCCAGCACCTCCTCGACCTGCGGGGCGATACGAAAGCGGTGCACATCCCAGAAGGGCCGCAGATGGCGCACCAGCCTGCGGCGCTCGGGGACAGGCAGGTTCCGCCAGATGGCATGGCCTTGACCGCGCACCTGATCGATGACCGCATGCCATGTCAGGCTCACTGCAGCCGCATCGACCACCGCTTGCCTGACCTGCCGCAGCAGCCAAGCGGTACTGCGGATCGGCGGCGCATCGAAGTTGCCGAACGGCTCCTGCGTCGCGGGGGCGTGGCCGCGTGCCCGCAAGCCGCGGCGCGATATCGAGGTGATCCGGCCGCGATGACCGCTCGATGCGAGGGAAGCCACGACATCCGCCGCCGTCAACCCATTGCCGACGACGAGCAGGTTGTCGTCCGGCCGGATCACGTCAAGCGAACCGGCCACGGTCGAATCCGCGACAAATCTGGGATGGCTTGCAAGCGCGGCGAGATTTCTGGGCGTGGAGGGCGCGGGGTGGCTGGTCGCTATCACGAGGTAATCAGCGAAGGTCTGCCCGCCCTGGCTGTCCGATAGTCGCCAGAACGCGCCGTCGCGGCTGACATCGGTGACCACGGCCTGGCGATGCCTGACCGCGCCCGTCTCGACAAGCGGCTGGAGCGCGGCGGCCACGTATTGACCGAACAGCTGCCGACGCGGAAACACGCTTCCATTCTCGCGTTTCGCCTCGGGATCGTCGGCGACAGCGTCGTTGTCGATGATCCATTGCAAGAAGTCCTCTGGATGCTCGGGCAGCAGGCTCATGCGGGCGGCCGGGACGTTGATGCGGTGAGCCGCATCGCGTGTGTCATAGGCAAGGCCCCTGCCGATCTCCGGCCGCGGTTCGAAGACGATGATGGCCGGCTGCACGTCCCGCCATGTCAGCGCGAGATGATAGGCAACCGCCGCCCCCGACAGACCACCACCGATGATCGCGACCAGCGGCCGACGGCGGTCGGCTTTCAGGGCAATACGTGGAGAAATATCTTGGTCCGCCAAAATCGCTATCCAATCGCCATGTCGCAAACTCGATGGAGACCGAGCAAACGGGGTGCCCGTCAATCCTGTTGCGATTCATATCAGCATCAGGTGTGTTGCTGTCAACGCTGACGAGTATGCACCTTGGCGGTCCGGCGGGCATCTTTGATGTTGGCTATATCGTTTTTCGCTCGATCAGAGCGTGTCGATGGTGATGAGATAGCATGTCGCCTTGCCGTCAATCGTGACGACCTTGCCCGCCGCGCCGTCGAGCAGCAGTGTGTCGCCGTGGCTCAATTCAGCCTTCTCGCCATCCCAATCCAAAACGACGGCGCCCTCGTGGCAGAACAGCAGCAAGGTCTGCGCATCGACGTCGGCGATCGAGTGGCCGTGGACATGCAAACGCTCGACGCAATGTTTCAGGATACCGCGGCGGGTCATGACGTTAAGATCGATGATGGGTCCGTTAGTCAGAACCGCGGTGACCGGCACGTCGGCGGGAAAGGGTAGGGCATCGCTTTCCTGTGTCAACCGAACCGGCGCGGCGCCATCGATCGCAAGCGACATGCCTTGACCGTCGAGGATCGACAGCGTCCTGTCGATGCCGGGGAAGATCGAGAACGGCCCGTCGGTGGCAACGGTGGCCATGCTGATCCGCCAATCGAATTCCGACAGCGCCGCCGCCTCCGGTCGAACGGCGATCTCTACCGTTTCACCGCCACCGTTCTTCCAGGGCATGCGACGGTAGGTGCTGGATTTCAGTATTGTGGCGGTGGGCATTGGGGCTCCGGAGGTTGCAGAAGATAGCAAATTAAACTAAGCTTAGTGGACTAAGTCCGGTGGAGATCAACTATGGAAACTGTGAACATTCACGAGGCGAAGACGCATCTGTCGAAGCTGATGGAAAAAGTTGCCAAGGGCGAGTCTTTCATCATTGCGAAAGCCGGCAAGCCAATCGGCAAGGTCGTGCCAATTGAATCGGATCTGCCCAAAAAGCGTCGTATCGGTTTCATGGATGGCCAGATAAAGGTGCCGGATGACTTTGATACGATGATGGCCGAAGAAATCGAAGAGATGTTCTATGGCAATCCCGACAAGTTCAAAAACCTATGAAACTTCTCGTCGATACGCACATCCTCCTTTGGATGACAGGCGTTTCGTGGCGCCTCCCGGCGAAGGCGCGCGAGCTGATTGAAGACATAGACAACAAGATCTTCTTTTCCACGATCAGTATCTGGGAAATCGTGATCAAGGCATCTCTTAAGCGATTTGCCGATTTCGAGGTCAATCCGGAAAAGCTTAGAACCAATCTGTTGGCAAACGGTTATGAAGAGCTTCCATTGCTGGGGAAACATGCTCTGGCCATGATGGAGCTTCCTCATATTCATAAGGATCCTTTCGATCGGATTCTTGTCGCGCAATCCTTTTCAGAAGGCTTTTCCCTGATAACGGCGGACAAGACCATCGCGAAATACGGTGGCCCTATCCGCCTTATGTAAACTCAGTTTCCGAGAATCCCCGGCAGGCGCAGCCCCTTCTCCTTGGCGCAGTCGATAGCGATGTCGTAGCCGGCATCGGCGTGACGCATGACGCCGGTTGCCGGGTCGTTCCACAGCACGCGCTCAAGCCGGCGATCGGCCTCTTCCGATCCGTCGGCGCAGATGACCATGCCCGAATGCTGGCTGAAGCCCATGCCGACGCCGCCGCCGTGATGAAGCGACACCCAGGTGGCGCCGGACGCTGTGTTGAGCAGCGCGTTCAGCAGCGGCCAGTCGGAGACGGCGTCCGAGCCGTCCTTCATCGATTCCGTCTCGCGGTTCGGAGACGCGACCGAGCCTGAGTCCAGATGGTCGCGGCCGATGACGACGGGAGCCGAGAGTTCACCGTTGCGGACCATCTCGTTGAAGGCGAGACCGAGCTTGTGGCGGTCTCCGAGGCCGACCCAGCAGATTCGCGCCGGCAGGCCCTGGAAGGCGATGCGCTCGCGGGCCATGTCGAGCCAGTTGTGCAGGTGCTTGTTGTCGGGCAGCAGCTCCTTCACCTTGGCGTCGGTCTTGTAGATATCCTCCGGATCACCCGAAAGGGCGGCCCAGCGGAATGGACCGATGCCACGGCAGAACAGCGGACGGATATAGGCCGGCACGAAGCCCGGGAAGGCGAAGGCGTTCTCGAGACCCTCGTCCTTGGCGACCTGGCGGATGTTGTTGCCGTAGTCGAGCGTAGGAACACCGGCATCCCAGAAGGCGACCATGGCTTCGACATGTTGCTTCATCGAGGCGCGGGCGGCGGCCTCGACGGCCTTCGGATCACTTTCGCGCTTGGCCTTGTGCTGGGCAACGGTCCAGCCGATCGGCAGGTAGCCGTTGAGCGGATCATGGGCCGAGGTCTGGTCGGTGACGATATCGGGGCGCGGACCGCCTGCCTTCATGCGGGCCACGAGTTCCGGGAAGATCTCGGCGGCGTTGCCAAGCAGGCCGACGGACTTTGCCTCGCCCTTGGCTGTCCATTCGGCGATCATCGTCAAGGCCTCATCGAGCGTCTTGGCCTTGGCATCGACATAGCGGGTCCGGAGGCGGAAATCGATACGGGTCTCGTCGCTCTCGACGGCGAGGCAGCAGGCACCCGCCATGACGGCTGCGAGCGGCTGGGCACCGCCCATGCCGCCGAGGCCGCCGGTCAGGATCCACTTGCCCTTGAGGCTGCCGCCGTAGTGCTGACGGCCCGCTTCCACGAAGGTTTCATAGGTGCCCTGCACGATGCCCTGCGTGCCGATGTAGATCCACGAGCCAGCGGTCATCTGACCGTACATGGCGAGACCCTTCTTATCCAGCTCGTTGAAATGGTCCCAATTGGCCCAATGCGGCACCAGGTTGGAGTTGGCGATCAGCACGCGCGGCGCATCCTTATGGGTGCGGAACACGCCGACGGGCTTGCCTGACTGTACCAGCAGCGTCTCTTCCTCGGTCAGCGTCTTCAGCGTCGCGACGATCTGGTCGAAATCGGCCCATGTCCGGGCGGCGCGGCCGATGCCGCCATAAACGACGAGCTCATGCGGGTTTTCGGCGACGTCGGGGTCGAGATTGTTCATCAGCATGCGCAGCGGCGCTTCGGTCATCCAGCTCTTGGCAGTGAGCTCGTTGCCCCGCGGGCTTCTGACATCGCGAATGTTGTGGCGTGGATTGCTGGTCATTGCGGTTCCCCTGGTCTGGGTTTGAAGGCTTATTGTTTCAGGCTTGCTGTTTAAGGCTGGGCGCGATCTCGGCGATGCGCGCAAGAATATCTTTCAGATGAACGCGAAGGCGCTCGGCCTTGGCGGGATCGTAGGCGAAGGGCGGGGCCTCGGTGGCCAGATGCGTCGATTGCGCGAGCTCCATCTGGATGGCGTGGACGCCGGTCTCGGGCCGGCCATAGTGGCGCGTTGTCCAGCCGCCTTTGAAGCGACCGTTGAGGATGCTGTCGTAGCCCTTTGCCGCTCCTGTCACGGTTACGACCGCCCGCTCGATGGCGGCGTCGCAGGTCTTGCCCATGTCAGTACCAATGTTGAAATCAGGCAGCTTGCCTTCGAACAGGAAGGGAATGTGCGAGCGGATCGAGTGGCAGTCGTAGAGGATCGCGACGCCGTGAATCGACTTCACGCGCTCGATCTCGGCGGCAAGTGCTGCATGGTAGGGGGCGTGGAAATCGCCAAGGCGTCCCGCGATGTCGGCTTCGTCCGGCGCCTGGCCGTCCTTCCAGATCGCCTTGCCGTCGAAATCGGTTTCAGGGATCAGGCCGGTGGTGTTCTGGCCGGGATAGAGGCTGGTGCCGGATGGGTCGCGATTGGCGTCGATGACGTAGCGGTGGAAGGTGGCGCGCACGGTGGTGACGCCGTCGAGCAGGCCGTCGTAGAGATTATGAATGTGCCAGTCGGTGTCGGCCAGCAGCTTGCCGTTGTCGTTCAGGCGTTCCCAGATGGCGGGCGGGACCTCGGTGCCCGTATGCGGGAAGCCGAGAATGACGGGGGATGTGCCCTGGCGGGTTTCGTGGCTGGTCATTGGCCGGGCGCTCCGTCGGTTGCGGGGTTACCCCCCTCTGTCCT
>UCCA01000044.1 GCA_900470805.1 Hyphomicrobiales bacterium
ACGCGCGCGCTGGGCGCCAGGGCCGCCTGGCTGCTGGCATTGGCGCCACTGTTGACCTTCGCGCATTTCGCCAGCCTGCTGCCCGCCCTTGCCGATGGTAAGGTGATCCGCGGCGGCTATGCCTGGGTGCCGAGCCTCAACCTCAATTTCTCCTGGCTGCTCGATGGCCTGTCGGTCACCTTCGCGCTGCTCATCTCCGGCATCGGCACGCTGATCGTGCTCTATACCGGCGGCTACCTCAGGGATCACCCCGATCTCGGCCGATTCTATTCGTTTCTCTTCCTGTTCATGGGCGCCATGCTCGGCCTCGTCGTCTCCGACGATCTGCTGATGCTGTTCGTCTTCTGGGAGTTGACGTCGATCACCTCCTTCCTGCTGATCGGCTTCGACCACCGTCGCGAGGCCGCGCGCCGCGCAGCCCTGCAAGCGCTTGTCATCACCGGCGGCGGCGGGCTGCTGCTTCTGGCCGGGCTGCTGATGATCTGGAGCACCACCGGCGCCACGCAGCTCTCCGTGCTCTTGCAATCGGGCGATCTGCTGCGCGCCAATCCCTATTATCTGCCGATCCTCATCCTGATCCTCGGCGGCGCCTTCACCAAGTCGGCGCAATACCCGTTTCATTTTTGGCTGCCCAACGCCATGGAGGCGCCGACGCCTGTTTCGGCCTATCTGCATTCCGCCACCATGGTCAAAGCCGGCGTCTATCTCCTGATGCGCCTCAACCCGGCCATGGGCGGCACACCGGCCTGGGAGACGATCCTGCCGCTGTTCGGCGGCGTCACGCTGCTCGTCGGCGCGTTGCTCGCCATCCGCCAGACCGACCTGAAACTGAAGCTTGCCTACACCACGGTCTCCTCGCTTGGCCTTCTTGTGCTGCTCGCCGGCTTCGGATCGCCGCATGCCATCGAGGCGGCGGTGCTCTATCTCGTCGCCCACGCACTGTTCAAGGGCGCGCTGTTCATGGTCTCGGGCATCATCGACCACGAGACCGGCACCCGCGACATCACCCGCCTCAGCGGCCTGCGCAAGGCGATGCCGCTGACCTTCGCCGTCGCCCTTGCCGCCGCCATCTCCATGGGCGGCCTGCCGCCCTTCGCGGGCTTCCTCGCCAAGGAGGAGATCTACGCCGCGTTGGCCGGCGGTGACCCGCGCGCGCTCCTCGCCACCGTCGCGGCCATCGCAGGCAATGCACTGATGTTCGCCATCGCCTTCGCCGTGGCGCTGAAGCCGTTCATCGGCGCGCCGCTCGAAACGCCAAGCCACCCGCACGAGGCGCCCCCGCTGCTGTGGATCGGCCCCGCGGTGCTGGCGCTGCTAGGCCTCGTCGGCGCACTGCTGTCAACCTTGGCGCACCGCTACATCTCGACGCCGATGGCCTCCGCCGTCAGCGGATCGCCTGCCGTAATCGATATCTCGCTGGTCCCACATATCGGCCTGCCGCTGCTGTTATCGCTGGCAACGATCGCGCTCGGTGCCGCCGTCTACTGGCAGTTCGACCGGGCTCGCTCCCTGATGGCCACTCTCCTCGCCAAGCTCGACGCCGGCCCCGATCGCGGCTTCGATCATGCCGTCGCCGGGCTGATCGGACTTTCGGTGCGCGTCACTCGCTTCCTGCAGCCAGGCCGGCTGCGGGTCTATGTCACGTCTACCTTTATCTGCGTCGCCGCCATGCTGCTGCTGCCGCCGTGGCTGTTCGGTGAATGGCCGTCCTGGCCCAGTTGGCCGCGCGACGTGCGCATCCACGAGGCGGTAGTCATCCTGCTCGCCGCCTTAGGCCTCCTCGCCGTGGTCGTCGCCCGCGACCGGCTGACGGCGATCGTCTCGCTCGGCATCCAGGGCTTTGCCGTGGCACTGATCTTCCTGCTGTTCGGCGCCCCCGATCTCGCCTTCACCCAGTTCATGGTGGAAACGCTCGCCGTCGTCATCCTGGCGCTGGTGATGACCCGCCTGCGCCTGTCGCCGACCGACCGACGGCCGCCCGGCCGCATGCTGTTTGACGGCGCGCTGGCGATCCTGTGCGGCAGCGGCTTCGCGCTGCTGCTGATGCGGGCGACGCAGGCCCCGCTCGCCACCACGCTCAGCGACTTCTTTTCCACCTATTCGAAAACCATCGCCCACGGCGCCAACGTCGTGAACGTCATCATCGTCGATTTCCGCGGCACCGACACGCTGGGCGAAATCGCCGTCGTCGCCGTGGCTGCGCTCGCGATCCTGGCGCTGGTCGGGGGGAGGGTGGTTGCCAAGCTGCCGGATGCCGGGAGGAAGCCATCCTCATGAACACGCTGATATCACGCACCATTGCCCCCGTTCTTACCGCTTTGATGCTGCTCTTCTCCGTCTTCGTGCTGCTGCGCGGCCACAACGAGCCGGGCGGCGGCTTCATCGGCGGGTTGATCGCCGCCTCCGCGCTGGCAATCCTCGGCATCGTCAGGGGGGCGGACGCGGTGCGCCGCGCCATCGTTGTCGATCCACTGTCGATATCGGGCGCCGGCCTGCTGATGGCCTGCGTTGCCGGCCTGATCTCCATCCTGTTCGCCGTCCCGTTCATGACCGGCCTGTGGATCTATCCCGAGATCGCCGGCGTTCAGGTGCCGCTCTCCACCATCATGCTGTTCGATATCGGCGTCTATCTCGTCGTCGTCGGCGCCATCACCGCCATCGCGCTGGCGCTCGAGGAAAGGGAGGTCGATTGATGGAGCCGCTCGTCGCCATCCTCGTCGGCCTGTTCTTCTCCGCCGCCATCTACCTGATGCTGTCGAGGTTCTCGATCCGCATCATGCTCGGCATCGCCGTCCTCGGCAACGCCGTCAATCTGCTGCTGTTCACCGCGGGCCGCCTGACCCGCGAGGTGCCGCCGATCATTGCCGCCGGCCTCGACACCCTGCCATCGTCCGCCGCCAATCCGCTGCCGCAGGCGCTGATCCTGACGGCGATCGTCATCTCCTTCTCCTTCCTCGCCTTCCTGCTGGTGCTGACCTACCGCGCCTACCAGGAGACGGGCGCTGACGACACCGACGACATGCGCCTCGCCGAACCCGCCACCCCGCCATCACCGCCGTTGGGGTATTGAGGATGGGGGATGTGCGGATGAAACGCTCTATTTGCTTCGCCGGATCCGGCTGGACGCGGGCTGATCGTCATCGTTTTGCCCTGCCGCAACCCCCCTCTGCCCTGCCGG
>UCCA01000060.1 GCA_900470805.1 Hyphomicrobiales bacterium
CTCGCCGCCGTTCTGGCGCCCAGCGCGCGCGTGAGCAGCGGCGCCAGAACGGCGGCGAGAAACGGCATGCACAGGGCCGCGAACGTCATTGCCGTCACGTCGGCCATCACGTCGGCCATGTCCCCTCCTCTGCCGCCAGACCGTGCATGCGACGCAAATCACATGCACCCCAGAGGTTTAGGAGAAGACGGCCGGCACCTCAAGCCTTGATCGGTTGAGGGTGGGCTTTCTCCCAAATCGCCTTACAGGGATCGACCGAGATTGAGGCCGCTTCATAGCGTCGGCGGTTGATGCGGCAAGGATCGAAAAGGCCAAGCAGATCGAGACACCGGCAAAGTGCCGCCGCGTCAAACAGCAGGCCACGACCAACACACCCAAATTGTGCACATCCAAATTGTGGTGGCCGATTGTCGCTACCGAAGTTTGAAATCACCCAGCCGGGTGATGCGCACGGCCTCGATATATCCATGATCCAGGGCTGCGATCACCATCGCACCATGATGACGATTCACCGGGGGATTTGATGCTCAATCGCAAGGCTTTCACAGTCGCATTCATTGCCTTCACCGCATTCGGACTGGCCACTCCAGTGCTTGCCAAGGACACACCATCTTGGGATGGCACCTGGTCCGGGACCAGCAGTGCGGGTGGCAAGACTACGGTCACGATCAGCAAAGGGAAGGTCACGTTCTGGACGAACAACGGCTACGCACGACCCAAGGCGACGGGATCGGTGAGCGGCAATGCGGTGACGCTTGATGACAACAACGGCTGGAAGGGCAGGATGACGATGCAGGCGGCGGACAAGGCGAAGATCACCGCCAGCGGCATTGGCAACAACGGGAAACCGGCAAGAAACTCGGCTATCCTGACCAAGAGGTGAGATTGCAACCCAAGGCTCCGGGATCCCGCGCTGGGATCCCCATGAAACCGCGCAGGGCCTGACCATGACGAAAGCAGCAGCCCGAGCAAGCTGACCGGACCTTTTACAGCGACCTGCTGAGAATCGGCATGCGCCGGGGCGCCAGCAGATGGTGGGCGAGAAAGGCGCCGAGCAGCAGCGGCCAGACCGTGCCAGCGGCAAGACCGGCGAAGCGCAACAACGTCCAGCCGCCGCGAGACGTCCAGCCTTCGAGAAAAGTCACGCCGATGAATACGCTCGAGATGGCGCAATAGACGGACACGGCGACGGATTCGATCATGACAGCATCCCCCCGATGCTTGAGTTTCGTCAAACCTACGGGATAGGCGGCCGCTAGATTAGCTGGCTCTTATGCGTAGGCGGCTGTTCATCCGAACGGTCGAGGGGTGGATCATTGCCCGGTCTTCAAACCGGCTATCAGGATGTCGACCAGACGCGTCGCGGCAGCTTTCCAGTTGGGGCCGGTGCTGGCATTGGCGACCGCGGCCACGGCGCGCAGCAGATCGAGCGGATCCATGTCGAGCCTGATGTCGCCGCTGGCGACGGCGCGGGCAGTGAGCATCTCCATGCTCTCCCTGATCTGCGGGCCCGAGGCCGCATAGAGGTCCGATGTGCCGCCGGCAAGCGAATTCAGCACCGGGTACATGCCCTGCTTGGTGGCGATATAGCCGATGAAAACCAGCATCCATTCACGCAGCGCGGCAAGCGGCGACGCCTCCCCGGCCAGCCGCCGCGCCGCCTGCACCAGTTGCTCCGTCTCGTTGCGATAGACGGCGGCGATCAGGGCGTCGCGGTTCGGAAAGTGGCGGTAGAGCGTGCCGATGCCGACGCCGGCCGACTGGGCGATCTCCTCGAGACTGACATCCGGTCCCTTGACGGCGAAGGCGCCCTTGGCCGTTTCCAGCAGCCGCAGCCGGTTGCGCTCGGCATCGGCCCGCGGCTTGCGCGCTGGGGCGGGTTGATCTTTTTTTCCGGACACTTTCGGTACGCCTATTGATAAACGGAGGGACCCTCCGTATTTAAAACGGAGGCGACCTCCTTTTAACTCATCGGAGGGCAGCGGACAATGGGTTCGCCGCGCGAGGCCGCCTGCAGGTGCACAGCACAAGGAGATTTTTCATGACACATACGTTCGGAGCCAAATCCACCACCGACGACGTGCTTTCCGGCGTCGACCTTGCCGGCAAGCGCGTGCTTGTCACCGGCGTTTCGGCCGGCCTGGGTGTCGAGACCGCACGGGCGCTCGTCGCCCACGGAGCCGACGTCGTCGGTGCGGCGCGCGACCTCGCCAAGGCCGAGACGGCAACGGCCGGCGTTCGCGCCGCGGCGACCGGCGGCGGAAGCCTGGAACTTGTTCAACTCGAT
Organism: Hyphomicrobiales bacterium; assembly: GCA_900470805.1. GTDB lineage: Bacteria > Pseudomonadota > Alphaproteobacteria > Rhizobiales > Rhizobiaceae > Rhizobium. The sequence goes on from UCCA01000060.1 coordinate 2,288, forward strand.
CTGGCATCGCTCGCCAGCATCCGCGCCCGCGCCGATGCGCTTGCGGCAGATGGCCGGCTGTTCGATGTCGTCATCGCCAATGCAGGCGTGATGGCGGCGCCTTTCGGCCACACGGCCGACGGGTTCGAAACGCAGTTCGGCACCAACCATCTCGGCCACTTCACCTTCGTCAACCGCATCGCGCCGCTGATCAAGGACGGCGGCCGGCTGGTGAACCTGTCCTCATCCGGCCACCGCTTCGCCGATGTCGATATCGACGATCCGAACTTCGAACACACGGCCTATGATCCGTGGATCGCCTATGGACGCTCGAAGACCGCCAACATCCTGTTCGCGGTCGAATTCGACCGGCGGCACAAGGCACGCGGCGTGCGCGCCACCGCCGTGCATCCGGGCGGCATCCGCACCGAACTCAGCCGCCATCTGGATGACGGCGCGCTGGAGGCGATGATCGCAAATATCAACGAGGAACTCGCCGCCGAAGGGCATGCGCCTTACGAGTTGAAGTCGATCCCGCAGGGCGCGGCGACGTCGGTATGGGCCGGCTTCGTCGCCGCTGCGGATGCGGTCGGTGGTCTCTACTGCGAGAATTGCCACGTCGCGACAGTGACGGAAAACCCGGCCAGCCGCATCAGCGAAGGCGTGCGCGCCTATGCGCTCGACGCCGAGCGGGCCAAGGCGCTGTGGAGCAAAAGCGAGGCGATGGTCGGCGAGCGTTTCTAGCCGTCGTCCAAGCAATCCGCGTCGTCAGCCATGGATGCTCCCTTGATCGATCCGCCGATCCGCACCACATTAGCGAGGAAAATCAAGACAACACACTCCAAGGCGTGAAAGGAGCATATCCATGGCCGACACGACGATCGCCAAGGTTGAGAAGAGTGATGCCGAGTGGCGGGAGCAGCTGACGCCCGAGCAATACCGGATCACCCGCCAGCACGGCACAGAACGGGCGTTTACCGGGCCTTACTGGGACCAGTTCGAAACCGGGCTCTACAGCTGCGTCTGCTGCGACGCGCCGCTGTTTCGCTCCGACACCAAGTTCGACGCCGGCTGCGGCTGGCCGAGCTATTTCGAAGCGGTGTCTCCTGACGCGGTGACCGAGTATCGCGATGCCAGCCATGGCATGGTGCGCACGGAAATCCGTTGCGGCAATTGCGACGCGCATCTCGGCCACGTCTTCCCCGACGGCCCGCCGCCGACAGGCCTGCGCTACTGCATCAACGGCCATTCGATGGTGTTCGCACCGGGCAAGTAAAGGTTTGATCCAACATTGAAGCGCCCGCCCGGGAGACCGTGGCGGGCGTTGTTGCCTTGACACGGTACGGCGGATGCAGCTCCCTCCTCATGCGCGAGTACCCTGAGCTCTTCGTCGCCCGCGCCCAGCCACTTCTCCGCCGTCATCCTCGGGCTTGTCCCGAGGATCTAAGCACGTCTGCCGGAACGCAACGGTGATGGTACTCTCGACGACCGCACACGAGATGCCGGCCCTGCGCACCGGTTGATCCACCAGCCTCCAGTTTATTGCCCCGTCCGCAGATCCTCAGGACAAGCCCGAGGATGACGTCGAGCGGGAGGAGGCGGCATCGCTTCAATAGCTTCCCGGCGGCTTCCCGAACACCGTCGTCACGACGGCACCCTGAGTTCCATAAAGGTCAGGTCGAGCCAGCGGCCGAACTTGGTGCCGACCTCGCGGAAGGTGCCGCCGTTGCGGAAGCCGAGCTTTTCGTGCAGCGCGATCGAGGCAACGTTGCCGGCCTCGATGCCGGCGATCATCACGTGGATGCCGTTTTCACCGGCGCGTGCGATCAGCGCGGTCATCAGCAGCTTGCCGATGCCGGCGCCCTGGTGATCCTTCTCGACATAGACGGAGTGCTCGACCGTGTGGCGGAAGCCTTCGAAGGCGCGCCAGTCGCCATAAGAGGCGTAGCCGGCGATGCTGCCGTCGCGCTCAGTCACCAACACCGGAAAGCCCCTCGCCTTGCGCATCGCGAACCATTCGCGGCGATTGTCGAGATCCACGACCGTCTCGTTCCAGATCGCCGTCGTGTGCTCGACCGCGTGGTTATAGATATCGCGGATGGCGGGCAGATCGGCTTCGGTGGCGTCCCGTACGAGGGCGGCTTGCGTCATTTCTATCGGTCCATGATGATTCTGTTGCCCTCACTCTAGCAGAGATGATCGGACAATTTCGATGGCCGCGACGGCTCAAAGGCCAGCTGGGCTCATGCTGAAGCAGGTCAGCACGGCGGTATAGTGGACGGCGGCGGCGGCGACGACGAAGCCGTGCCAGATGGCGTTCTGGAAGCGCAGCTTTTCCCAGACGTGGAAGATGACGCCCAGCGAATAGATGATGCCGCCGATGACGATCAGCAGCATCGAGGCATAGGGGATGCGCTCGGCGACCGGACCCGCAACCATGACGCCGCTCCAGCCCATGGCGAGATAGAGCAGGATGGCCAGGCGATCGAAGCGGCCGGGGAAAAAGCATTTGAGGAACACGCCCATGCCGGCCACCAGCCACATGCCGATCAGCATGCCGAGCAGGAGCGGATTGTCGGCGCCGCGCTCCAGAAAGGGTGTGTACGTGGCGGCGATCAGGATGAAGATCGAGGAATGGTCGAGCCGGCGCAGGAACCACTTGGTGCGCGATACCGGCCAGGCGTTGTAGGAGAAAGAGATGCCGAGCGTCAGCACCAGGCCGATGCTGTAGATCCAGGCGGCCGCGAGCTCGCCATGCGACGACCAGACGGTGGCGTAGAATATCAGCACCGTGGCGCCGACCAGCGCCATCGCCAGCCCGACGCCGTGGACGATGCCGTCGGCGATCAGTTCGTATTTGTCGTAAGCCCAGCGGATGCCGTTGAACTCGCCCATAGATGACGCCCTATCTGTTTGCGGCGATGGTGGCATCGAAACGGTTTGCGCGCAACACAACTGCCGTTAGGGGCGGATAAATCTTCGTGAGGGTGATGTTTGTGGCTCTCACCCGCGCTTGCGGCGATCGACCAGCACCGAGCATTTGGCGTGGCGGACGACGCGGTCGGCGGTGGCGCCGATGAAGTAGTTGCTGAAATCGGGAACATGCGAGGCAAGGATGATCAGGTCGGCGGCGTGGGCTTCGGCAGAGGCGAGGATGCCGGTTGCCGGGCGGCCGTGGCTGATCTCGACCATGGCTGGAATACCCGTCGTGACGATCAGCGCCTGCAACTTCTCCCGCGCATCGATGGCTGCGCCCTCGACGATATCGACCGGCAGATCGACGGCGACATAGGTCGGGATCTCCTCGACGACGTTGAGCAGGATGATGCCGCCGCCGGTGTCGAGCAGGGTGGCAGCCTTGCGCAAGCTCATTTCACCATCGGCAAGCGCGCCGATCTCGACGGCAACGATGATCTTTTTATACATGACGTGCTCCCTTTCGTGCTCGTGATATAGCGCCAGTATCCACCTTGAACAGATAAGGCGCTTTGATCAGGATCAAGCGGCAGCGATGACATCGTCAATGGATCACGAACGCTTCATCGTCAAAAGCAGGCCTTCTGTGAACAATCGGAATGCGCCATATAGGGTGCAAGTACAGCGACCCAAATAGGGTGACCGGGGGAGACTTCACAAGCATGGACCGGCGAACATTCCTTGGTATCGCTATGGGCAGCGCTGCTGCCCGAGGCAGCGCACTCGCTGCCGGCGCCGGTACGCCTTCTTCTTCACGGGCAGGAGAGACCCAGATGACCACCACCGAAACGTCCTATGCGCTGACGCGCCCTGCCTATGTCGATCACTCGCATCTGGTCGTCACCGACCTGGCGTCGGTCTCCGGCTTCTACCAGTCGATGCTCGGCCTCAAGGTGATCGAGAAGACCGCCAGCGGCGAAGTGCTCGGCGTCAACGGCACGCCGCTGCTGACGCTGACGACGGGCAAGGATGTGCGTGCCGCACCACGCAACGCCGCCGGCCTGTTCCACACCGCCTTCCTGATGCCTGATCGCACCGAGCTGGCGCGCTGGCTGCGGCACGCCGCCCACAACAACGTCGCCCTCGACGGCGCCTCGGACCATCTGGTCAGCGAGGCGATCTATCTCTCCGACCCCGAGGGCAACGGCATCGAGATCTATGCCGACCGGCCGCATGACAAGTGGAAGTTCCACCAGGACGGACAGGTCGAGATGGCAACGCTCGGCCTCGATCTGCAGTCGCTCTACAACAGCGCGCCGCAGAACACGTGGACCGGCATGGCCGATGGCACGGCGATCGGCCACATCCACCTGCAGGTCGGCAACATTCCCGAGGCCGACGCCTTTTACCGCGACGTGCTCGGGCTGAAGATCATGGCGCGCTATCCCGGCGCCAGCTTTTTCGCCACCGGCGATTATCACCACCACGTCGCCGCCAACATCTGGAACAGCCGCGGCGCCGGCGTCCGCACCGAGGCGATGACCGGCCTGTCGGACTACGCCCTGCGCTTCAACGACATCGCCGCGCTCGACAAGGCGATCGCCAAGCTGGACGAACTCGAGATCAAGAGCGAGACGCGCGACGGCGGCGTGTTCCTGCGCGATCCCTGGGGGATCGGGCTGACGTTGTCGGCTTGAGGCCCTTCTGGTGACGAGAAAGACACGGCAGTCACCCCGCACGCCGCGTCATCCTCGGGCTTGTCCCGAGGATCTGCAACCAATTGATTTGGCAAGGTGATTAGATCCTCGGCACAAGGCCGAGGATGACGAACAACAGTTTCGGCGCCCACCTTACGGTGGGCGTTTTGCGTTCAGGCCCTCGGCAATGCTGCCGGGCTGTCGATGTGGTCGGCGAAGAGGGTTTCGGTGAGGTAATCGACCAGCACGCGGACCTTCGGCGACAGGTGGCGGTTCGAGGGCCAGAGCATGTGGAACTGGCCGGGGCCGTCGATGTGGTCGTCGAGGATGCTGCACAGCGTGCCATCGGCGAGGCGTCGGCGGGCGAGGAAATCGGGCATGCAGCCAATGCCGAGGCCGGCGGCAACCGCGCCGCCGAGGGCCTCCATGTTGTTGCAGGTGAGCAGGCTGCGCAGCGCCAGATCGGGCGCGTCCGGCGGCATTGTCAGCGGCCAGTCCTGCAGCTTGCCGCTGTTGGGGTAGCGGAAGCGGATGGCGGTGTGGCCTGCGAGATCGCGCGGCGTCTGCGGTGTGCCGTGCTCTTCGAGATAGGTCGGTGCGGCGCATAGCAGCATGCGGAACGGGCGCAATGCCCGCGACATCAGCCGCGAATCCTGCAGGTCGCCGCTGCGGATCGCCACGTCGACGCCCTCGTCGATCAGATCGACGATTCGGTCGTTGAAATCGAGATCGAGTTCGACCTCGGGATAGAGCCTGACGAAGCCGGGCACGACCGGTAGCAGCAGGTGGTAGCTGACCTGAGGCAGGCTGAGGCGCAGGCGGCCGCGCGGGGCGGCGACGGCGGCCGCAAGCGAGGCCTGCGCATCCTCGAGATCGTCGAGAACCCGGCGACAACGCTCGTGGAACAAACGCCCCTCCTCCGTCAGCCTTATGCTTCTGGTCGAACGCTGGAACAGGCGCACCCCGACCTGTCGCTCCAGCGTCGTCACCGCCTTGCCAACCGCCGACGCCGACAGGCCGAGAACCCGACCGGCGGCGACGAAGCTGCCGAGATCGGCGGTTTTCACGAAGGCCGAGAGGCCGTTGAACTGGTCCATGTCGCATCTTTCATTCGAGCGAATTTTTCCACGATGATCGGCAATGAAGCGCGCTTATCGAATGATTGGAGCGAATTTATCCTGTTTTTGTTGTCGGCGATAGAGCCTCCCACTGTTGCCGGCATGTCTTATTCCTTCACACAGGCGGATATCTCATGACACGACCTGATACGACAAACGCCGCCGCTGCCTCTGCCAATTCTGGGCACGGCATGGCGACGAAGATGCTGGCGCTGATCGGCGTCTGTTGCGCGGCCGCAGCCATGCCGCTGACCTTCACCGGCCCTGCCGTGGCGCTACCATCAATCAGCCACGATCTCGGCGGCAGCCCGATCGCGCTCAACTGGGTAACCAACGCCTTCATGCTGACCTTCGGCAGCAGCCTGATGGCGGCAGGCGCGCTGGCCGACACCTATGGCCGTAAGCGCGTCTTCCTCATGGGCCTCGCCGCCTTCCTGCTGTTCTCGGCAAGCCTCGCCTTCGCCACCGATATCGTCTGGTTCGACATTTTGCGCGCCCTCCAGGGGCTCGGCGCGGCCGCCGCGTTTTCGGCCGGCATGGCGTCGCTCGCGCAGGAATTCGACGGGGATGCGAGGATGCGGGCGTTCAGCATCGTCGGCGCCAGCTTCGGCGTCGGCCTCGCCTTTGGGCCGATAGCCTCGGGGCTGATGGTCGACAGCTTCGGCTGGCCGGCGATCTTCGCGCTGGTGGTGGCGCTGGCCACGATCGCCTTCGTGCTCGGCGCGGCGTTCCTGCACGAGACGCGCGATCCGAGCGCGCAGGGGCTGGACTGGCCGGGCGCGATCAGCTTCACGCTGGCGCTGGCGCTGTTCACCTACGGCGTGCTGCTGGCGCCGGAGAAGGGTTGGGGCAGCGCGCCCGTCGTGGCGCTGCTGGTCGCCTCGGCCGCACTTCTCGCGGCATTCTGGCGGATCGAGCGGTCGGTCGCCCGGCCGATGCTCGATCTCAGCCTGTTTCGCTATCCGCGCTTCGTCGGCGTGCAGCTGCTTGCCGCCGCACCCGCCTATGCTTTCGTGGTGCTCCTGATCCTGCTGCCGGTCCGCTTCGTCGGCATCGACGGCATGAGCGAGGTGGCCGCGGGGCAGATGATGATCGCGCTGTCGGGGCCGCTGCTGGTGCTGCCGATCGTCGCCGGCGTGCTGACGCGCTGGTTCTCGGCGGCGGTGATCTGCGGTGTCGGGCTGCTGATCGCGGCGGGCGGGCTGTTCTGGCTGTCAATGATGCCGGCCTCGCAGCCGCTACTGCTGATCGCGCCGCTCCTGACGATCGGCATCGGCATCAGCCTGCCCTGGGGGCTGATGGACGGGCTTGCCGTCAGCGTCGTGCCGAAGGAGCGGGCCGGCATGGCGACGGGGATCTTCAGCACGACGCGCGTCGCCGGCGAAGGCGTGGCGCTCGCCATCGTCAGCGCCATCCTCTCGGCGTTGATCGGTTCGCGGCTCGGCGGCGATGAGGCGGCAGGCAGCGCGGCGCAACGGCTGGTGACCGGCGACCTCGGCGCCGCCAACGGCGTCATGCCTTCGCTTGGTCATGACGGTCTGGCGGTCGCCTATGCGCAGGGGTTCAGCACGCTGCTGGTGCTGCTTGCCAGCGTCACGATCTTCACGGCGGTGGTGGTGGTTGCCTTCCTGGGGCGCAAGGAGCCTGAAACCGGCACGGAAAGCCCTGCCTGCCAGAGCTCGGCGGGCTAGCATAAGCGATCAGATAGGGCCGCCTCGCCGCTCGATCCGAGTCGTTTGCGAGGCGGCCCTATCTCCCCGCCGAAGCCTTTGGCCAGCATGCCCCCGAGATGCGGCGAGAATTCGGCATTTCCGCCGTTTCCGGCAAGGAACCGAAATCGACCTCGACGCGTTCTGCATGCGAAGCATAAGGGCTTCCGGGGAACCACCATCCATGGGCATTGCCAACGGCATTCGCAAACAGGCGAGCAAGATCGCGATCGGGGAGCGGCGCGTCAGTTCGTGGGCGCAGAACATGGCCGCGGCCGAGGAGGCCGCCTCGCAGGCGCCGATACGCCGGGTCGAAAAGGACGGGCTCGACATCATGATGGCCTGGGCCATCATCGGCATCTTCGTGATCTTCGCCCTGTCGGCGGTCTACATGATGTCGCTGATCCTGATCCCGCTGACGCTGGCGATCGTCGTCGGCATGATCCTCGGCATGCTGGCCGAGAAGCTCACCAAGCTCGGCGTGCCGCGCATCACCAACGCCGTGATCCTCTCCTCCACCGTGGCGCTGGTGATCTTCCTGGTCGCGAGTTCGCTCGCCGGACCGCTGACGACGCTCGCCAATGAAGGGCCGGCCTTCGCCGAAAAGACCGCGAACCGGCTGATGCCCTATCTGGAACGGATCAAGTGGTTGCACATTACGCCCGAAACCTTCCAGAGCGGCCCGATGTCGGCCGAGAAACTCTTGGAGAATACCGGCAACATCCTGCACGTCGTCACCGCCAACCTGACGCCGGCACTGGTGCAGGCGCTGATCTTCTTCGCCGCGCTGCTGCTTTTCCTCGTCGGCCGCGTCAGCCTGCGCAAGTCGATCATCATGGTGTTTCGCGAGCGTAGCCAACGGCTGGCGGCGATCCGGGTGATCAGCAGCGTCGAGCAGGTGCTCGGCTTTTACTTCGCCACAGCCTCGGTGATCTATGCCTGCCTTGGCGTCGTGATGACCGTCATCGCCTATGCCGGCGGGCTGTCGATGCCCATTCTGTGGGGCTTCTTCGCGTTCCTCTCGAGCTTCATCCCCTATCTCGGCATCACGATGATGACCTTCGCCATCGCGATCGCCGGGATCATCACCCATGACGGGCTGCTGGCCGGGATCATTCCGGCCGCCGCCTTCTTCACCGTCCACCTGCTGATGGAAAACCTGATCTTCCCGGCGGTGATGGGAAAACGGCTGGAGATCAATGCCTTCGTGGTGTTCCTCGCCATCCTGTTCTGGACATGGATGTGGGGTGCCGTCGGCGCCATGCTAGCGCTGCCGCTGTCGCTGATCGTCATGACCATCATCGACGAACTGTTCATCGAAGAAAAACTGCAGCCGCAGCTGCCGAAGTGAGTGTGTGAATGGCCGAAATCGATCTCGAGAGTTCCAGCCAGGCGCAACTGAGGAGCGGCTGCCCGCTTTGGGGCAGGACCGGGCAGCGACCGGTGTTCCGGCCGCTCGACGATCACCTGAAGGTCGATGTGCTGGTGATCGGTGGCGGCGTGACCGGGGCGCTGGTGGCGCAGCATTTCACCGAGCGCGGCCTTTCGGTGGCGATCGTCGACCGCGAGCAGCCGGGGCTCGGCAGCACGGCGGCCAGCACCGCGATGCTGCAATGGGAGATCGACAAGACGCTGACGGAGCTCGAGCAGTTCTACGGCTATGAGCGCGCCGCCGGCATCTATCGCCGCAGCGCGGCCGCGGTTTCCGGGCTTGCCAAGCTGATCGCCGGCCATCGCATCGACTGCGCGTTCCGGCCGCGGCAATCGCTGTTTCTGACCAGCAACCAGGAGGGCGCGCGCGATCTCAGGACAGAGGCGGCGCTGCGCGAGCGCGCCGGCCTGCCGAGCCGTTATCTCGAGCATTGCGACCTGTTCACCGAGTTCGAGATCGACCGCGACGCCGGCATCCTGTCGCGCGGATCGGCGGAGGCGGACCCCTTGCTTCTCACCTGGGCGCTGCTCGACCTCGCGTTCCGGCAGTATGCGCGGCTGGTCGATGCGTCGGTGACGACGCTCAACAGCGAGGGCAACCGGGTGACGGCCGAGACGGACGGACCTTTCGTGATCGAGGCGAAGACGGCGGTGCTGGCGACCGGCTACACCATGCCCGGCATCGACATGCCGAAGCTGCACCGCGCCACCTCCAGCTGGGCGATGGCGACGCCGCCGCAGGCCCCGGGCTCGCTGTGGCGCGACCAGGCACTGATTTGGGAGGACAGCCACCCTTATCTCTACATGCGCACCACCGCCGACGGCCGCATCGTCGCCGGCGGCGAGGACGACGACACCACCGATCCCGACGCCCGCGACGCCAAGGCGCCGGAGAAGATCATGGCGATCCGCGAAAAGATGAAGCGCCTGTGGCCGCAGGCGGACACCACGGTCGCCACCGCATGGTGCGGCACCTTCGGCGAAACCGTGGACGGCCTGCCGCTGATCGGCCCGGTGCCGGCGCTGCCGCATGTCTACGGCGCCTACGGCTACGGCGGCAACGGCATCACCTTCTCCTATCTGGCGACGCAGATGATCGGGGCGATGGTGTCGGGCGGGTATCGCGAGTGGTTCGATGATTTCGCCATGGACCGCGATGGGCCGGGTGGTGCGACGCGAGACTTAGCGCAACGGGATGTGGAGATGGTGGGGCGGTAGGGTGTGGGAGCTTTGGTGACGTTGGCGTGTTGCCGTGTGGTGCCCCTTGTAACTTCCCCTTTGCGTCATTTGGCGGTTTACTGCCGGATGCGGTGGCGGATGTAAGACCGAAGCCCCTTTGGGACACCAAGCCCGTGGCAGAGCCCGGTTCTGCATCCGCCGTTCCATCGAACCCGAACAGTCGCCAGGGCCGCTTGCGAAAGCAAAGCCCGCTTAGGCAAGGATGGGATAAGATGGATATCATCGTAGGCATCGACGTTTCGAAGGATCGGCTGGACGTTTCTGTTTTGCCGTCCGGCATGGCTTTTCATGTCGCGAACAATCATGCCGGCATCGACGATCTGGTTCGTCGCCTGAAGACCGAGGGCGCCACGGTGGTGGCGCTGGAAGCAACCGGTGGTTTCGAGATGGTGGCGGCGGCAGCGCTGTCGTCGGCGGGTTTTGCCGTAGCCGTTCTCAATCCGTCCCAGGTACGCGCCTATGCCAATGCGCTTGGTCGCAGGGCCAAGACCGATCCGATCGACGCGGCTGTGATTGCCGCCTTCGTGGCAGCGGTCAAACCGCCAATCCGACCGCTGCGCGATGCCGAAACGCAAGGCTTGTCAGCCCTTGTCGACCGCCGCCGCCAGATCGTACACATGATAGTGGCCGAGGAGAACCGGTTGCGCATGGCTGTGGAGACGCCCACCAAGAAGAGCATCAAGCGGCTGCTTGCGGCCCTGCGCCGCGAGCTCGAAAGCCTGCATGCGGATCTTGACGAGCAGATCCGCAAGTCGCCCCTGTGGCGGGTGCGCGAGCAACTGCTGGTATCGGTGCCCGGTGTCGGACCGACGACGGCGCGCACGCTTCTGGCCGAGATGCCGGAGCTCGGTAACCTCGACCGGCGCCAGATCGCCTCGCTTGCCGGGCTTGCGCCCTGGACACGACAATCGGGCAAATGGAAGGGCAAGAGCTTCATCGGCGGCGGGCGGGGAAAGGTGCGGACGGCGCTGTTCATGGCGGCCATGGTGGCCATCCGCCACAACCCTGTTCTCAAGGCGTTCCGCGACCGTCTCGTGGCATCGGGCAAGGCCCGCATCGTCGCTGTCGTTGCCACCATGCGCAAACTGCTCACCATTCTCAACGCAATGATCCGGGACAACAAACCATGGCAAAGCGCTTGACTTCCAAGACAGTCGCTCTGCCCTGCCGGGCATCT
>UCCA01000045.1 GCA_900470805.1 Hyphomicrobiales bacterium
AAACTCAAACATAAAACAACTCGTTCAAACCGAAATAGCCCGCTCACGCGGGCTTTTGGCGTTTGGACAGTACGCAACCGGAGGTCAACAGTGATCTGACGCCTTCAAATTGGACCCGTTTTGTTAGAGTTTTCCGGAGTCTTTTTCCCAGCTGGGAAAGGAACGGAAGACGATGAAAGCACTGAGCATCGGATCAGGGGCTTTGAGGCAAATCAGCCGAAGGGCACGCCGCAATCTTACCGTGCACGATGCGGTCTGTATCGCCGTGTTCGTGGATCTGAACACCATCGAGACGAAACAGGTGAACGTCGTCATCGAAACCATCGGGCAATGCACCATCGGGCGCACCGTGGTGGATCACGGACGTCGACCACCCGCGCGCCGAACTGGCATGTGACCTTCCACGCAGAGCATGGAGCGTTCGTCGTGATGATTTATCAAACCTTCGCGCCGAACGACAGCTACCCCCTGCAAAGTCAGTATATCGTATTGACTAACAAATACGATAGTTGATACGTTCGTATCAAATTACATAGCCAACCTGAAAATCGACGACGTGACAGCTGTAAGTTTCTAAACCGAATGGACAGCTAACGGTTGGGGCACAGGCTCTGGTGCCGTTGAGGCGCGACGTAGTTAAGCGGCAGGCGGCACGCGCCAGCTAGGTCGACCGGTAATGGGAGCCCACCGATGAGTTAAAGGCTATTCCCGAGATGGAGAAAGACAATGGACGCAGAGACACGAGGCTTCATTGAAAACTCTACGCTTCTTTTCATCGCGTCGCGCAGTGCGGGAGGTGCGATGGACGTTTCGCCGCGCGGAGGACAGCCCGCCGTCCTGAAGGTCACCGAACACGGGGACCTCCTCCTACCCGACTACAACGGCAACCGACGGCTCGATACGATTAGCAATGTCCTTGGCAACCGTCGGGTGGCTCTCATCGTTCTAAACCGTGGCTCCTCTCGTTTTCTAAGGATCAATGCTGAAGCAGACGTTTCGTTTCAGGCAAAACATCTGCAACGTTTTCCCGCCGATGCAAACCCACCCATCAGCGTGCTTGTCTTGAAGCCAGACAGGTTGGAATTCGTTGACAGTCAGGCTTTCGACAAGGCGGAATTCTGGCTTGACCCAGTACGGCGGTTGCCTCCTCTCGATCTCAGCGCACTTATCGATGGTGACAAGGCAGCCCATGCCGCCAGAGGTTTTCTGCCGGTTGTCCGAGAACCCAAAGAAGAGCTGAACCTCAAGTTGGCCGGGATACGGGATAGGTATGGGCCTGCGATAGAGGGCGTGGACCAGAAGATCGCGGGTTTTGCAGGCCCAAGTTCTCAGCGTTTCATGGAAAAGGCGCTTTTCACCGTCTACGCCTTTGAAGACAAAGATGGAGAGATCGCTATCGATATCGCCGCTGAATCTCCACTCCTTCCCATTCCGTTCGACAACCGGCATTCCTATCGTCTCCGCCTACCGGTCGGAGCCGGTCGCCGGGAGGGTGGATGCGCGCTTCTGACCATCCTGCCGGGGCAAAACGAGTTGCTGCGTATAAACGGCGGGCTCGAACTTGAAGGGGAGGCGATAAAGGTGGTTCCACGGGAAGTCTTCTTCCATTGCTCTGCTGCGTTGTCGCGATCGCGGGTCTGGCAACAGGATCGCCGTAGTTACTGGTCCGGCAAACGACGGTTCGTTTGCACGCAACGTGACCGCGAGAGCCCTGAGGTAACATCGTTCATTCTCGAGCCCGGCGACAAGGCGCCGATCGGACCTGTTCTTCCCGGTCAATATGTGACGGTATCGACCGGTGAATCGCCTGCGCGGCAGCGCTCGTATTCCGTGTCGCGCCGTGCAGATGGAAAAAGCCTGCGGATATCGGTGCGACGTGTTGGTGCCGGTGGCACGTCAGATGAACTGCACGACACCGTCGACGTAGGAACCGAATTGCTTGTAGGCGTTCCTGCGGGAAGGTTCGTCCTCGCAAGTGCGGCTATGCGCACAATCGCCTTAATCAGCGCCGGGGTTGGAATAACGCCGCTCCTGCCAATGTTGGATGAACTGGCTCAAGAAAACAGTGACCGCGAAATTTGGTTCATCCATGCAGCGCGAGACGCCGCCCACCACCTGTTCGAAGAAGAAGCGCGCGCGATTGCTGCGAGGGTGACGAACGGGAGCGTGAGGCTTGTTAGCTGCTACTCACGGCCTGAGGCGGGAGACCGTAGCGACTTTGTGGGCAGGTTGGACAGCGGCCTGATTGCTGGACTGTTGCGACCTGACGAGACCGATTTCTACATCTGCGGCCCAAACGACTTCATGACGTCGCTGCGTGATGGGCTGGTCGAATGCGGCGCTGATGAAGCATCCATCCACTTCGAGGCTTTCGAAGCATCAGCGGGGCCAACATCCACCTTGCCAAGCACGCTCGGTCTGGCCGAATGCACCGTCACTTTTGAACGGTCCGGCAGGTCAATCAGGTGGTCTCCAAGCGATGGCACATTGCTAGATCTCGCGCTCAAGCATGATATAAACGTTGCCTACTCTTGCCGGCTTGGCGATTGTGAGTCCTGCATCCAAAAAGTGACCAGCGGAGTCGTTCATCATCACGGGGACGAGACACCCTTGCTCAACTTAAATCAGACCCTCTTGTGCCTTGCAGTGCCATGTGGCGATCTGGTGCTCGATTGCTAACATCAACCGGAAGCTTTGCGATTTGATCCAAGTCACTCTGGCACCGGAATACCACCTTCGGCCTAGCGCGAAATGGCAAGAATCTATGGTTCGCCAAATCTGCTCGCCTTCATCGAGTCTCATCGATCATTAAGCCCAAGACAATTCTCCTTTTGAAGCCCGTTACTCCGGGTGGATTACCGGCCGGCCGAGGCTGAACTGTCGCGCTGCTCCACGATGACAACATCTGTTGAGGCAGCCTTCGCGAGTGTACATCGACCTCGGGCTGACGCTCTGCGGTTATAGATTGGGCCGCCGAGGGCTATCTGAAGCCGGCGATGAACGCGTTGACCAAGCTTTGCACCGGGCGTTTCGAGCCGTTCGGCACCGCCGGTCACGCTTCCGCAATCAAGCCGATCCCGTTGTCCGACATGGCAAAGCGTTATGCCTCTGGCAGTCTCGATCCGGTTTTCTCTCAATGAAACGATTGGGATGCAGGCCTGATTTGAATGAGGGCGCCAGCACGGCGCCCTTATTCGATCTCGGCCGCAGGGCGGCCAAAGTTTGGCTAGCTCGCCTGTTAGAGAACCTGACCGTGGAATTGCGAGAGCGTGGCGACGACGTCGCCTATCTCCTTTTCCGCGCGCTGCTGATCCCAGTCGAGTGTTTTAGCAGTGACTGCTGCGATCTCACGCAGGCCTTCCATCGTCAGTTTGGCCTCAATGGCAATCGTCGTGCGTCGCAGGACGATATCCGAGAGGTGCGATACGAATTCCTGTCCGGCAATCCAGTCGATTTCGAGCCGGCTGTAGTCGGGCGCGCCGGAGAGGCGCTCGTCATCGCGGTGTGTCGATGTCGACGCATGATCGAGGATGAACGACGCCGTGGTGCCGTATCGTGAGAGAAGCAGGTCAACGCGCTTCGCATCGATGCCGCTCCTCCCCGCAAGGTCTTCGATCCACGCGCGGCGGGAAGCCGGATCGGACGGAAAATTCCGTCCGCCGCCGATTGCGAGACGCTCGGTCGATTGCCGACGTTCCCGGTCAAGCCGCTTCAGCACGAGGTCCGTCACTTCCTCCGAAAAGCCACGGAAGGTCGTCCATTTTCCACCGACGAGAGAGACGACGGGGAAGGGCCGATCTTCGCTCGGCTCCAGCACCGGCGTTGAATGGTCGCGGCTGATAAGGCCAGGCGAAGAGGCATCGGACGCCGGCAGTGGGCGGATGCCGCTATAGGTATAAACCACCTGGTCGCGGGAGAAGCGCAGCGACGGCAACAGGGCGCGTACACTTTCCAGGAAATATTCGATCTCGGGCTCCTCGCACCGCACGCTATCCGGATCGCTGGCAGGGATGTCTGTAGAACCGACCATTGCCAGGCCGAGATAGTCGTAGACAAGGCAAATTCGGCCGTCATCGGCTTCGAAATAAATCATGTGCCCGTTAAGGCTCTGTACCAGTTGCAGATGATCGAGCAGGATATGCGAGCCCTTGGTACCCCCGATCATTTTCGAGGGCGCGCCGAGCGAAGCATTGGCGGTGTCGATCCATGGTCCTGCGGCGTTGATGACGAGTTTGGGGCGGACGGCGAACGAACTGCCGTCAGGGCGCTGAAACGTCAGTATTCCATCGGTCGAGGACAGTAACCTGGTGAAATTGGTGGCGAGCGCGTTTTGGTTGGCCTGCAACCCGTCGGCAACCAATTCGTAGACCAGACGCTCCGGGCGGCTAATCTTCGCGTCGTAATAGATTCCGCCAGCGACGATCTCCGGTGTGACATGCGGCATCTCTCTTAGCGCGCGTTTGCGGAGCAGGAAGCGGTGATTGGGCATGACCCGGTTGCGGGCGCCGAAGAAGTCGTAGAGTCTGAGGCCAATCTTCACCAGAACTGCGCCGCGGCTGCGTGGCGCGGTCGTTGAACCCGTCAGTGTCCGCAGGGCCGCCCAGATGCCTTTCGTCCAGGAAAACACTGGAATGAAGGTGGGCAGCGGTTCGACGCAATGAGGTGCGTTTTGCAGCAGCAGATTGCGCTCCAGCGTCGATTGGGCGACCAGCCCGAATTCGCCGGTCTCCAGATATTTCAGCCCGCCGTGGATCAGCCGTGACGGCGCCGCGCTGGTACCCGATCCGAAATCCGCCTTGTCGACGATCAGGCAATCGATGCCCTGAACACACAGATCGCGGAATACGCCGGCACCGTTCACGCCGGCACCGAGGATGACGACGTCGATCTCCTTGACGTCGCCGAGCTGTGGGAAGCGGCGGTGATTGTCGGCTGAAATGTCTGTCATGTGAAATTGCCTTGCTGAATATTCGGGATGGCGCCTGCCGCGTTAGCGCGCCGATTGCGTGGCAGTGAGCTTGCCGATCTTCGGCCAGATCGGCGCCATGGCATCGGCGATCTCCCGGAAGAGATCGTAGCGTTCCTGATAGGCGGCGCTACGCGCCGGGTCGGGATAGCAGCGGTGCGCAATCGCGTTGGTGTCGCGCGGATCGTGACGCGGGCTTTTATAGAGGCCGACGCCGGCGCCGGCGCACAGGGCAGCACCCCACGCGGCCGCTTCATCGGTTTCGGTCACTGTCGCCGGCATGCCGAGCACGTCGGCGAACATCTGCACCACCCGCTTGTTGCGCGAAATGCCGCCGGCAAGCCGCGCTTCGCTAAAGCTGAAGCCATCGCGCAACGCATCGATGTGGATGCGATGATTAAACGCGATCCCCTCGAGAACGGCGCGCAGCATGTCGCCGCGATTGTGCCAGCCGCCGAGGCCGAAGAAGCCGGCACTGGCCGACGCGCCATAGGGAGAGCCGAAAAGATAGGGGTGAAACAGCGCCGACAATGGCCGCTCGAAGGCAGCCTCGATCTCAGGTGCCAGCAAGGCATGAACCGAACCGCCTGATGCTTCGACGTTCTGCCGCTCGCTGGCGCAGAGCGTGTCGAGGAACCAGTCGTAGTTGGCCGTCGATGCCGGCGATATCGACATGTTGTTCCACTGGCCGGGCTCGATGGCGTTTCGGCAGAACCAGCGGCGATCCATGCGCGGTTGCGGCGACAGTGTCTCGTTGATCGAGTAGGTGCCGGCGATCACGGCGACGACGTCGTCGGCATAGCCGCCGGAACCGAGCGCGGACGCGGTGACATCATGGAGCCCGGCGACAACTGGCGTTCCCTCGGCGAGGCCGGTACGTCGGGCCGTTTCGGCCGTTACGTGTCCGATCACCTCGTCGGAGCGCGAGATCGGCGGCAAGGCGCCGGCGATCTCTTCAAGGCCGAACAGGGCCAGGGCGGCGGGATCATAGTCTTGGGTCCTGACATTGGTGAACGAGGTGCTGGCCTCGGTGCGGTCGGTGCCGATGACCCCGCTCAGGCAATAGCGCAGCCAGTCCTTGCAGGAGAGAATATGGCCGATTTCGGCATAGCGTCCCGGCTGATGCTTCTTGATCCAGGCGAGCAGCGCGGATGGCGCCGAGACGTGCGGCACTTGTCCGGTGAGATCGAGTGCGGCGTCAGCAAGAGGACTGGCAAGCCATTCTTCGACAATGTCGGCAGAGCGGCTGTCGAGCGACAGCAGGGCGCGGCCGAGTGGTGCGCGGGCCTTGTCGGTCAGATAGATGCCGTCGCCATGGGCGGTCGCGGCGATGGCCTTGATGTCGTTGGCCGGCCGACCGCTGAGTTCGATCGCCTCGCGGATAGCGTCGGCTGTCTTCGCCCACAGCTCATCCATGTCGCGTTCGACATGCCGGGGGTGCGGCATTAACTGGGTGACGCGGCGGCGGGCGACGGCGATCGGGGTTCCATCGACGTCGAAGATCACGGCCTTGGTAACGGTGAGGCCGCTGTCTATTCCAAGCAGGCTTGGCATT
The DNA here is from genome assembly GCA_900470805.1 of Hyphomicrobiales bacterium. Classification (GTDB taxonomy): domain Bacteria; phylum Pseudomonadota; class Alphaproteobacteria; order Rhizobiales; family Rhizobiaceae; genus Rhizobium. The sequence continues at coordinate 6,522 of UCCA01000045.1, forward strand.
TCAGGCTTACTCCGGCTGGTGAGTTCGCTGACGCACCTTGTCCTCCCGCGCGACGATGACGTTCATGTCTCGGGATCGCATGCGGTCGATATGGATGGCGGGCGTCTTGTCATCGACGATGATGACGTCGAACTCGCTGAGGGCTGCGAAGCGGTGCAGGGCGCGCCGCTCGAATTTGGTGTGATCGGCCAGGAGGATGCGCTTGGCGGCGCAATCGAACATGGCGCGTTTGGTATCGACCATCTCTGGCGACTGATGAAACACGAGGTCGTCGGTGATGGCGGACATCGAGATGAAGGCGACGTCGGCGCGCAGGCGGTGGATCTCGTTGACGGTCGTGCGACCGACGAAGGCGTTGCACCAGTTGTAATACTGGCCGCCGAGCGCCAGCAGCGTCAGGTCCTGCATGCCCTTCAGGGCGTTGATCAGCGTCAGCGAATTGGTGATGGCGGTGATCGGAACCTTGGCCGGAAGATGCTCGGCCATCGGCAGGACAGTGGTGCTGTCGTCGAAGAAGATCGCCTGGCCCGGCTCGACGAACTGCATCGCGGCGGCGGCGATCATGTTCTTTTCCGCCGATTGGCGGCCGGAGCGGTAGACGTCGCTGGATTCGATCAGGCTGGAGGCTGCGGCGGTCACGACGCCGCGGGTCTTGCGAAACAGGCCGCGGCTGACGAGGTCATCGACGTCGCGGTGCGCGGTCATCAGGCTGATGCCGAAGCGATCGGTCAGATCCTCGATCCGCATCTGCCCTTCGGCCATCACCGCTTCGGCGATCATTTGCCGGCGAACCAACTGGCGGGTCTGCCGGCTGTCGCTGGGAAGCTCGTCAAGGGGGAGGGCGCCTGCGCCTATCTTCTGTGTCACGATGGCCTCTGCGCTCGAACGACTGGTTGAGAGCGTTGTATCGCGAAGATACGCAACTGTGGAGAAAAAAGGGGGCGCCCTTTCAGGCGTCCCCTCGCATGATCTTACTGCTCGAGAACGAAGGGAGCCGTGTACTTGTCGACGTTGTCCTTGGTGATCAGCAGGCAATCGAAGAGCTGCTTTTCGCTCTTGGCGCCGGTGCTGCCGTTCTTGATGACATTGTCGGCCTGCTTGACCGCTTCTTCCGAGAAGACGGCGACCGGCTGCAGAACGGTGTACTGCAGTTCACCGGCCTTGATCGCGGCAACCGCGTCAGGCGAACCGTCGAAACCGCCGACCTTGACGTTGGCGAGCTTGCCGGCTTCCTTCAGTGCAGCGATCGCGCCGAGGGCCATTTCGTCGTTGCCGGAGATGACGCCGATGATGTCAGGGTTTGCCTGGAGCATCGACTGCATCTTGTTGTGGCCCTGGGTACGATCCCAGTTTGCGACTTCCTTGGCGGACTTCACGAGATCCGGGTACTGGGTCAGGACCGACTCGTAACCGTTCGAGCGGGTCGCGGCGTTATTGTCGGACGGCGAGCCGAACAGTTCGGCGTACTTGCCCTTGTCGCCAACGGCTTCAACCCACTGCTGCGCACCGATGGCAGCACCCTGCGCGTTGTTGGACACGAGCTGCGCCTTGGCGAGGCCTTCCTGGTTGATTTCGGCGTTGACGAGAATGACCGGGATGCCAGCGGCAACGGCCTTCTTGACGGCGCCGACGGAACCATCGGCGTTCGCCGGGTCGAGGATGATGGCAACCGACTTGTTGGTGATCGCGGTGTCGATCAGGTTGCTCTCGGTGTTGGTGTCACCCTTGTGCGCGCCGACGGTCGCGGTGTAGCCGAGCTTTTCAGCGGTCGCCTTGGCAACGTTGCCTTCTGTCAGCCAGTAGGGGTTGGACGGATCGTTGACGATGACAGTCATCAGGCCGGCGGCCCATGCGGAGCTTACGAAGATCGGCGCGACGGCAACAGCTGCCAGAAGAACGCGCATGCCCTTTTTAAACATAGTCTCTCTCCCATTGATGAGTTCGTGTTGTGCCGGCTTGCCGGCGGTGCTTTCCGCGTTTTTCGCCGCGGAGAAGTTCGGTTCGGTACGTCAGGAGGATTTCACCCGACGCCCGTATTGGATGCTGTTCATGAGAACGGCGAGAACGATGACCGCGCCGGTGAAGACCGTCTGCCAGTAGGCGGAGACCCCGATGATGACGAGACCGTCCGACAGGAAGCCGATGACGAAGGCGCCAAGCATGGTGCCGCGTACGGTCCCCCGTCCGCCGGTCAACGCAGCGCCGCCGATGACCACGGCCGCGATGGCTGTCAGTTCATAGGTGGTGCCGGCAGTCGGACCGGCGGACGTCAGCTGGGAGGAAAGGACCAGGCCGGCAATGGCCGCGCAGACGCCGGAGAATACGTAGACGAGGATCTTAACGCGCTTGACCGGCACGCCCGACAGCTCGGCTGCGCGTTCATTGCCGCCCGATGCGTAGAGCCAGCGGCCGAACGCGGTCTTGCTGAGGACTATGCCGCAAATGATCGCCAGCGCTGCCAGCACGATGACGCCGATCGGAACGCCGCCCAGGCGGTTGAAGCCGAGCCAGTCGAAGCCGGTGTTGCCGAGTTCGGGGCGTCCGCCGAGGTTGTTGTAGGTCAGGCCGTTGGTCATCAGCAGCGCGATGCCGCGAGCGACGTAGAGCACGCCGAGCGACGCGACGAAGGCCGGTACCTTGAGATAGGCGATCAGCACGCCGTTGACGGCGCCGACCAGCGCGCCGAGCGCGCAGGTGATGACGACGACAGCCCAGACCGGCGGATAGAGGATGACGCCGAAATAGGAGAGCGAAACACCCTGCATCAGGAATCCGGCGATGCAGCCCGCCAGGCCGAGCGTGGAGCCGACCGACAGATCGATGCCGCCGTTGAGGATGACCAGCAGCATGCCGATGGCGAGGATCCCGAAGATTGCCACGTGCGAGGCCATGATCAGGAAGTTGTTCAGGCTGAAATAGTATGGCGACAGGAACGAGAAGACGGCGATGATGACGATCAGCGCGAAGAAGGCGCGACCTTCCAGCAGCAGGCGAATGATATTGAAATCGCGCCGTGGCCCGTTCGAAACTGTCTTTTTGTTGGTTGCTTCCGTGACTGACATAATCAGTGCTCCATAATTCCGGGCTTAGTGCGCGACCACTGCTTCGCCAGAGGCGGCCATGATCTTTTCCTTGGTGACGTCAGAGCTGAACTCGGCGGAAATCTTGCCGCGATGCATGACGATGATGCGATGTGCGATGCTCAGGCATTCGGCGACCTCCGAGGTCGAGTAGATCACCGCCAGCCCCTGCTTGGCGCGCTCGGCCAGGAGCTTGAACACCTCGGCCTTGGCGCCGATGTCGATACCGCGGCTCGGTTCGTCGAGCAGGATGACCTTCGGCTGAGTGGCGAGCATCTTGCCGATGACGACCTTCTGCTGGTTGCCGCCGGAGAGCGAGCCGATCGGGGCGCCGCCGCCATCGGTCTTGATGTGAACCTTGCGGATCGATTCCTGCACCAGTCCGCGCTCCCGACCGCCCGAGGTAAACAACCCCTTGGTGAAGGCGCCGATGCTCGCAAGCGACAGGTTGGAGCCGACGGTCATCGTCTGCACCAGTCCGTCGCGCTGGCGATCCTCCGGCACGAGGCCGAGTCCGCTGGCGATCCGGTTGGCGATACTGAGGCCGGCCACATCCTGGCCTTCGAGCAGTATATGGCCACCGCTGGCGTGAAGCCGTCCGGCCACGCATTCCAGAAGTTCGGTGCGGCCAGCGCCCATCAAGCCGTAAATGCAGACGATTTCGCCGGCGCGCACGTCGAGCGACAGCCGATCGACGGCGTTGTAGGCGGCGCCCGAGGGGCCGGGCACTGTCAGATCCTTGATCGACAGCGCAACCTTGCCCATCTCGTATCCGGTCGGCGGGCTGCCGAGATCGAAGTTTTCGCCCACCATGTTGCGCACGATCCATTCGAGATCGATGTCCTTGCGCTCTGCATAGGCGGTCATCGCGCCGTCACGCAGGACGACGGCGTGATTGGTGATCTGCAGCGCCTCTTCGAGGTGATGTGAGATGTAGACGATCGAGACGCCGCGGCCGGTGAGGTCGCGGATAACCTTGAACAGCACCTCGACTTCGGTGGCACTGAGCGCCGAGGTAGGCTCGTCCATGATCAGGATGCGCGAATTGACCGAGAGCGCGCGAGCGATTTCGACAATCTGCTGTTGTCCGAGGCGGAGATCCTCGACCGGCGTCAGTGGATCGATGTCTTCTTCCAGTTCCTCCAGCAGGGCGCGCGTCTGGCGTTCTTCCTCGGCGAAATCCACGACACCGCCGCTGATGATCTCGCGACCCATGAAGATGTTGTCGCGGACGCTGAGGTTCGGCGCCAGGCTGAGTTCCTGGTGAATGATCGAGATGCCGCATTCGCGCGCATGGGTCGAGGAAACGAAATTGACGGTCTGGCCGTCGAGGATGATCTCGCCGGATGTCGGGCGGACGACGCCGGACAGGATCTTCATCAGGGTAGACTTGCCGGCGCCGTTCTCGCCGAACAACGTCGTCACCTGGCCGCGATGGATATCGAAATTGACGCCTTTGAGCGCCTGGACCATGCCGTAGGTCTTTGCGACGTTGCGGGCGCTGAGCACCACCTCGCCGGGCTGACCCTTGATCTGACGTTGGGCTGCCTGGCTCATTTGACTTCAACCTTGACGGGGGTAACGAGCCAGTTCTTCGGGTTGATGAGCTTGAAGACGCCGGTGACCGTGACCGTCTTGCCCGTCAGCTGCGTCGGATCAATGCTGCCAAGCACCGCCTTCTTCATCTCGTTGTTGATCGCCGAACCGGCGTCCTGATACTCGATCTGGTTTGTGAACTGACCGAACTCGATCGTGCCCGTGGCATCGCGCAAATCCGTGCCGTTGATCGCCGGACCCGTCTGCATGCGGATCACCACTTCAGGCGGCAGGCCGTCGACCTTCACCTCGTTGATGTTGCCTTTGCGCTCGCCGACGACGCCGCTGAAGGACACGGGCAGAACCGGGCCGGTCGTGGTCGCGACGCCATACTTTTCGCCGGCGGCCTTCTTGTCTGCGAGCGCCGCAGATGCAAGCTCGGCGGCAGCAACGGCGCGCTTCTCAACGTCGGCGGCGATCTTCGGGAACTGGTCGGTGCCGTAGGTCTCCGAGGAGAAGGCCTGTTGGCGAACGTCGTTTTCCGAACCGATATGGACGACCGTCGTATCCAGCGCGATGGCGCCGACGACAACGACGATCGCCGCAATGCCGACCGCCATCTTCAGCTTGCCGCTCTTCGGCCCGGTGGGCGCGTAGTCTGCTTGTATGCTCATTTTCTGACAACCTTCGGCATCGAGTGCCGCATTTCCTGTTGAGGGAAAGAAGACGGAGAGGAGAATGCGACTAGCGACGTCGCGCTCGGCTGAGCCGGCGACAATGGGATGCGCGTCCGAGGGGCTGGTGCACGCTGCCGCTCGAATGACGACGATACGCCGAGTCAGTTCTAGAGAGATAAACTTGCATCGCGATCCTCCTCAATCACCTGGCGCTTGTTCTCCTCCAATCGCCAGGCACTGCACGCTCGTACCGTATCTAGCCGAAGCCATGGTATAGCCGTGTTATCAATGGCAATAAACATGTTATAAATATTGAAGCTTGTCAATCGAGGTGCGGAGCAGATTTTACCAGTTTGGTATTTTGGTGCGCATCCCTGATTTGTCCCGCGATCGCTCCGCGCATAAGACTTCTACAAATCGCAGTTGTAGCTTGGCTGTTAAATCAGGTGCGGTAGCAACCAATGCCAGTCATACGGGACTGTAAGATTTATCTATCTGGTACAAAAGGATAATAATCGATATCCGGCGCCGAGCCAATCGCCAGGGGCGTGCTCCGATCTATGTGGCGCAAACTAGAAACCACATTCGGCGTGGTCTCGGCGTCGCTGTTTGTGATCCACTCTCGCCGCTGCCTAGCCGGAATTGACAGTCGCCATTTTATCTGAAAAAATTTGCTAAGACAGAAAAAAATTACGTTTACTATGATAACTTTGTGATATGTTCACGCCAACTTGAAGTTTTGGCGTTGCGGAGTGCGACGTTGCCGCATCTGGAGAGCGTCTAGTTGCCCTGTCGCAATGCGGTTGCAATATGAGGCATCCGCTTCTGGAGCTTCGCGTAGCGCGTTCTGGAGGCGGCGGTCTGGGAGGAGTAACCATGGAACGGAAGAGGATGTCGTATTTTGCGGCATGGGTCGTCGTGGCGGGTGAGGCGCGCGATGGCTGAGAATGGAAAGATTATCGTCGGTATCGATGCCGGGACCTCGGTGATCAAGGCCGTGGCCTTTGAACTATCCGGTAGGCAGATCGCATCGGCCTCCGTGCGCAATCAGTACGCGACCGGTGACGACGGATCAGCGACTCAATCCCTGTCGCAGACATGGACAGACTGCATCGCCGCGTTGCGCGGCCTTGGCGAAAAAGTGCCGGATCTGGCGAAGCGGACGGCTGCCATCTCGGTAACCGGGCAGGGGGATGGCACATGGCTGGTCGGCGCGGACAATCGCCCGGTTGGCGATGCCTGGCTATGGCTGGATGCGCGCGCGGCGCCCACCGTGACGCGGTTGAGTAGCGCCGCTGAGAGCCGCGCCCGCTTCGAGGCGACCGGAACCGGACTGAATACCTGCCAGCAGGGCGCGCAGATCGCGCACATGGACCGCACACAGCCGGATATTCTCGACCGAGTCGAGACGGCGCTTCATTGCAAGGACTGGCTCTACCTGAATTTGACGGGCATCCGCGCCACCGATCCTTCGGAGGCAAGCTTCACCTTCGGAAATTTCCGCACGCGCCAGTATGACGACGTGGTCATCGAAGCCTTGGGATTGTCGCGGCGTCGCAACCTGCTGCCGGAGATCATCGACGGCACCGAAGTCACGCATCCGCTGTCGGCGGACGCGGCGCGCGCCGCCGGGCTGCTTGCCGGAACGCCGGTCAGTCTGGGCTATGTCGATATGGTGATGACCGCGCTCGGTGCGGGCGTCCGCACGGCAGGCCAGAATGCCGCCTGCTCGACCGTTGGCTCCACCGGCGTGCACATGCGTGCCAAGGCCGTGGCCGATGTGCAACTCAACGCCGAGGGGACGGGTTACGTGATCGCTTTGCCGATGCCCGGTATCGTCACCCAGGTGCAAACCAATATGAGCGCTACGATCAACATCGATTGGCTGTTGCAGATCGCCGGCTCGTTGATCGCCGAAGGCGGAAAAGACGTCTCTCATGCCGACCTGATCGCGCGCATCGACAGCTGGTTTGCCGAAAGCCGGCCGGGTTCCGTGCTCTATCACCCCTACATCTCGGATGCCGGGGAGCGCGGTCCGTTCGTCAACGCGTCAGCACGCGCCGGCTTCACCGGGCTGTCGATGCGGCACGGGTTCCCCGATCTATTGCGGGCCGTGGTCGAAGGGCTGGGGATGGCGACGCGCGATTGCTACGCAGCGATGGGCGACATGCCGTCCGAGCTCAGGATCACCGGCGGCGCCGCCCGTTCCCGCGCATTGCGCGGCGCTATTTCGGCCGCCGTCAACGCGCCTGTCAGAATTTCGAGACGCGAAGAAGCGGGCGCCGCGGGCGTCGCGATGATGGCGGCGGTGGCGATCGGCGCCTATCGCAACATGGACGACTGCATCGCCGAATGGGTGACGCCGTTGCTGGCGGAAGCCGAAGCGCCTGACAGCGAGCAGGCGAAACGCTTCGAGCGGCTGTTCGAGGCCTACGTCATGGTCCGCCAGGCAGTGGCCCCGGCATGGGATCGGCTCATCGCCTCCCAATAATCGGGGTGCCAAGCCACGCGCCAGCCAGGCGAAATGAATGTGTTGATGCAGGAAGCATCCGAAGGAGCTTGAAATGACTGAGACCGGAATGTTGGATCTGTTCGTGATCGGCGGCGGGATCAATGGTGCGGGCATCGCGCGTGATGCGGCGGGCCGTGGTCTGAAAGTGGTCCTGTGCGAAAAGGACGATCTGGCGCAGGGCACCTCCTCTCGCTCGGGCAAGCTTGTGCATGGCGGGCTGCGCTATCTCGAATATTACGAGTTCCGGCTCGTGCGCGAAGCGCTGATCGAGCGCGAGGTGCTGCTGAATGCCGCCCCGCACATCATCTGGCCGATGCGTTTCGTGCTGCCGCATTCCCCTCAGGATCGTCCGGCCTGGCTGGTGCGTCTCGGCCTCTTCCTCTACGACCATCTCGGCGGCCGAAAGAAGCTTCCCGGCACCCGCACGCTAGACCTTGGCCGCGATCCGGAGGGAGCGCCGATCCTCGATCAATACAAGCGCGGCTTCGAATATTCAGACTGCTGGGTGGATGACGCGCGCCTCGTCGTGCTGAACGCCGTCGATGCCGCCGAGCGCGGCGCCGAAGTGCTGACCCGCACTGCCGCGACCTCGGCCCGGCGCGAGAACGGTGGCTGGACGATCACCACCAAGAACAGCGTGACCGGCGAGACGCGCAATTTCCGCGCCCGCTGTATCGCCAACGCGGCCGGCCCCTGGGTTTCGGATGTCATCGGTCGCGTGGCCGGCGCCAACAGCAGCCGCAATGTCCGTCTGGTCAAGGGCAGTCACATCATCGTGCCGAAGTTCTGGGCGGGCTCGAATGCCTATCTCGTGCAGAATCACGACAAGCGCGTGATCTTCATCAACCCTTACGAGGGCGACAAGGCGCTGATCGGCACCACCGACATTTCCTACGATGGTCGCGCCGAGGACGTGGCGGCCGACGAGAAGGAAATCGACTATCTGCTGGCGGCGGTGAACCGCTACTTCAAGGAAAAGCTGCGTCGCCAGGACGTGCTGCACAGCTTCTCCGGCGTGCGGCCGTTGTTCGACGACGGCAAGGGCAATCCTTCCGCGGTGACCCGCGATTACGTTTTCGATCTCGAGGAGACCGGCGGCGCGCCGCTTCTCAACGTCTTCGGTGGCAAGATCACCACCTTCCGCGAACTCGCCGAGCGCGGCATGCACCGGCTGCAGCACATCTTCCCCGAGATGTCGGGTGACTGGACCGAAAAGGCAGCGCTGCCGGGTGGCGATATGCCGACCGCCGACTACGAGACCTTCTTCAACGGTCTCAAGGAAAGCTATCCCTGGATGTCGCGAACCCTCGCCGGTCATTATGGGCGCCTTTACGGTACGCTGACCCGAAAGATCGTTGGCGCTGCGACAAGCGCCGAGGGGTTAGGCCGTCACTTCGGCGGCAACCTCTACGAGGCCGAGGTCCGCTATCTCGTTGCTTCGGAGTGGGCGCAGACGCCGGAGGACGTGCTGAAGCGCCGGACCAAGCACTACCTGCATCTGACCGACGCCGAACAGGCCGCCTTCACAAACTGGTTCGCTGGCGCGAACCTCGTCGCTGCCGCCTGAGGAGACAGCCATGGCCCTAACGCTCTCTCTGAACACCAATCCGCTGGTCAACCGCTTCGCCGAGCCCGACGATCTGATCGAGACCGTTGCGCGCGACCTGCGCATTCGCGACCTGCAATTGACGCACGAATTCATCAATCCGAGCTGGCAGGCCTCGGTGATCCGCAGGCTCACCCGCACCATGTCCGCGGCCCTGCAGCGCACAGGCGTGCGGGTGACATCAGGCATGACGGGACCCTACGGCCGCCTCAACCACTTCGGTCATCCGGATGCTGATGTGCGCCGCTATTATGTCGACTGGTTCAAGACCTTCGCGGATATCACCGCCGATCTCGGCGGAACCTCCGTCGGTACGCAGTTTGCCATCTTCACCTACAAGGACTTCGACGATCCCTCGCGCCGCGAAGAGCTGATCAACATCGCGATCGACTGTTGGGCGGAGGTTGCGGAACACGCGAAAGCGGCCGGTCTCTCTTACGTCTTCTGGGAGCCGATGAGCATCGGCCGCGAGTTCGGCGAGACGATCGCCGAGTGCATGAAGCTGCAGGACCGGCTGACCGCGGCCGATATGGCGATCCCGATGTGGATGATGGCCGACATCGACCATGGCGACGTGACATCGAGCAATCCCGATGATTTCGAGCCCTATGCCTGGGCGCGCGCCGTGCCGCAGGTCTCGCCGATCATCCACATCAAGCAGAGCCTCATGGACAAGGGCGGTCACCGCCCGTTCACGGCCGAGTTCAACGCCCGCGGACGCATCCAGCCGTCCGCCCTGCTCGAAGCCTTCGCGCAGGGCGGGGCGAAGGACAACGAGATCTGCCTCGAACTCTCCTTCAAGGAGCGGGAGCCCAACGATCGCCAGGTGATTGCGCAGATCGCAGAGAGCGTCGCGTTCTGGGCACCTTATATCGACACGGGTATCGACAGTCTGCATATCTGAGCAGGGACGAATCAGAACGAAGACGGGATAAGGACGTGACAGAGCCGAGAGAAAGCAGCCGATGACTGATCCGGAACAGTCGCTCGCCGTGCGCGCCGCCTGGCTGCACTATGCCGGAGGCCTGACGCAGTCCGAAGTGGCCAAGCGTCTCGGGCTGCCGTCGGTCAAGACCCACCGGCTCATCGCCCGTGCGGTCGCCGAGGGCGTCGTCAAGATCAGCATCGAAGGCGACATCATCGAATGCGTGGCGCTGGAGAACCAGCTGTCCGAGCGCTTCGGCCTGCAATATTGCGAGGTCACGCCCTATGTTGGCGAGGAAGAATCGCTCTTTCGCACGCTTGGTCTGGCCGGTTCGAACTTCCTGAAACGCGAGATCGAACGCGGCGACAACACGGTCATTGGCCTTGGACACGGCCGCACACTGTCGACAGCCGTGCAGCTGTTGCCGCGGGTGACGGCGCGCGACCTGCGCTTCGTCTCGCTGTTGGGCGGGCTGACGCGCAACTATGCGGCTAACCCCTACGACGTGATGCATCGGATTGCCGAGAAAACCGGCATGCCTGCCTATGTCATGCCCGTTCCGTTCTTCGCCAATACCGTCGAAGACCGTGAAGTGCTGCTCGCGCAACGTGGCGTGCGTGAAGTGATGGAGCTTGCCAATACCGCCAGCCTCAAGCTTGTCGGTCTCGGCACGGTCGATATGCAGGCGCAGCTCGTGCAGTCCGGCATGATCGAGGCACGCGAAATCAAGGATGTGGCGGCGGCGGGCGGCGTTGGAGAGATTCTCGGATATTTCTTCGATGCGAACGGTCGCATTCTCGATACGGCGCTGAGCGAGCGCACGCTCTCGGCTGCCTTGCCGCAGCCGAGGACGGAACGGCTGGTGGCGCTTGCCGGCGGGAGCGGCAAGGTCGGCGCGATCCGTGCCGTGCTTCGCAGCGGCAGCCTGCACGGCCTCATCACCGACGAGCGAACGGCGCAGGCGCTGCTGCAATAAAACGCTTGGACTGACAACGAGATGGAACAGGATTGTACATGACGAACGCACCACGCTTCTGGATCGGCACCAGCTGGAAGATGAACAAGACGCTTGCCGAGGCGCTGAGCTTTGCAAACGGCCTCAAGCAGGCCGATCCCGCCCGCGACCCGCGCATCCAGCGTTTCGTCATTCCGCCGTTCACCGCCGTGCGAGAAATCAAGGCTGCACTGGCGGATACGTCGGTCAAGGTCGGCGCACAGAACATGCACTGGGCCGATGACGGCGCCTGGACCGGCGAGGTCTCGCCGGTGATGCTGAAGGACTGCAATCTCGATATCGTCGAACTCGGTCACTCCGAGCGGCGCGAATATTTCCGCGAGACCGACGAGACGGTCGGCCTGAAGACCGAAGCCGCCGTGCGCCACGGCCTGGTCCCGCTGATCTGTATCGGCGAAACGCTGGCGGACCGCGAAAGCGGGCGCGCGGCGGACGTTCTGGCAACGGAAGTTCGCGGTGCTCTGTCGAAGTTGTCGGGCGCGCAGAAGAATGCCGAAATCCTGCTCGCCTACGAGCCCGTCTGGGCAATCGGCGTCAACGGCATTCCTGCGACCGCCGAGTATGCGGATGCCCGGCAAGCCGAGATCATTGCGGTCGCCGAAGAGGTTCTTGGGCGTCGCATTCCCTGCCTTTACGGCGGATCGGTCAATCCCGGCAATTGCGAAGAACTGATCGCAAGCCCACATATCGATGGACTTTTCATAGGGCGTTCCGCCTGGGATGTCGAAGGCTACCTCGGCATTCTCGACAAATGCGCCGCAAAACTCGACAGCAAAATCGAAGGAGAAAAAGCATGAAACTCGCAATTGCAGGAGACAGCGCAGGCGAAGGCCTGGCCAAGATTCTCGCCGATCATCTGAAGGATCGCTTCGACGTCTCCGAAGTGTCGCGCACCAGCGAAGGGCCGGATGCATTCTACGCCAACCTCTCGGATCGCGTCGCATCGGGCGTCATGGACGGCACGTACGACAAGGCGATCCTGGTCTGCGGCACTGGCATCGGCGTCTGCATTTCGGCCAACAAGGTGCCAGGTATTCGCGCCGCGCTGACGCACGACACCTATTCCGCCGAACGTGCCGCCCTGTCGAACAACGCCCAGATCATCACCATGGGTGCCCGCGTGATCGGCAGCGAACTGGCGAAGGCCATCGCCGACGCTTTCCTGGCACAGACCTTCGACGAAAAGGGCCGCTCGGCTGGAAATGTCGATGCGATGAAGGCGTTGGACGCCAAGTACAGCCAGCGTTGATCTCTTGAACATGCAAACGGCCGGTTCTCACCGGCCGTTTTGCTATGTCGACTGTAATGCTCTGAAAACAGGCTTTATCAGCGGCAGGTCGTCAGTGGTCTACCAGTTGTTCTTGGCCAGTTCCCACTCGCCTTGCGCATCCTGTTCCACGCGCTTGTTTCCACGATAGAATACAGGCTTTCCCGTCTTCTTGTCGATGGCGAAGCGGCTTGGCGAGTATTTCGCCTTTTCGCGCCCATCCAAGGCCAATGCCAGCGCTTCCTTGAATTGTCCATTTTTGCAGAGCGCGAGAAATGCTTGTTCGTTCATGGAGCGTCCCTGATTTTGTCGGAACGACTATTTACACGCTTCGGGTCGAAGAGCGTAGCGTTTTTCGTTCCGCGGGCTTTTACGACGCGCAGCAGGCGTTCGGCGCCGCCACACCTTGGAAGTGGCGCCATAACCTTGCGGATGACTAACCGGCCATGACGCCGGCCACGCCCCGTTTCCAATAGCCGGCGGCCAGCGTCTTGTCGCGGCCGTAAGCCATCGTGTTACGCCAATACTCCCGCACCTCTTTTGTCGCCTCGTTCTCCGAGGCAAACCAGCCGAAACTCGTCACATCTTCCGGCCATTCGACGGCGCGAATTGACCGGACCAGCTCGGGATGTTCGCCGCCTGGAACACCGTTCCGGTGAATCCAGCGCAACTCGATTCCCTCGGGATGGGCTATCTCCTGCTCGTCGTCGGCCACGGCCACCTCGACGAAGGCGACGCCACGCGCTTGCGCGGGAAGCCGTTCGAGAATGCGGCTCAATGCCGGTAGTCCGGTCTCGTCGCAGCCCATGATGTACCAATCGGCCGGCCGAACGGGGCGACCGAGCGGCCCCATGATGCCGACCACGTCGCCCTTAACCGCATGCATCGCCCATGCGCAACCAACGCCTTCGTCGTTGCCCTCTGTATCGCCGTGGACGACAAAGTCCACGTCGATATAGCCGGCGGCCACATCGAGGTCACGGATCGTATAGACTCGGCTGATCGGCCGGCGCTCCTCGGAAGGCCAGAAAGCCAGACCATTCGATCCTGCGATCGGCCAGACGGGCTCGGGAACGGCGGCCGTCGGAAACAGCATGCGGATGTGCATGCTGTTCGGGTTGTCGAAACGCTCGAGATTGTCACCCTCCAGACGCACACGGCGCATGCCAGGCGTGACCTGCCAGGCACTGTGGACACGCATCAGGCGGAAGGACGAGAGAATGGTGTCATTGGAGAGATCGCCGGTCCAGACCATCTGCGGCTTTTCGCTTTTGGCATAGAGCTCGATCGCGACGCCGAGCAACTCTTTTACGCGCCGCAGACCTTCGACATCCGGCGCCGAAGCTTCCATGACAAGCAGTGCGGGCTGCATAAGAAAGCGCGCGGAACCGTATGGAAATTCGAACGAGATCGAATCGACGCCTTCGGTGACCGTGGCGTCGAAACTTGCCAGTCGATCGACGATCTGGTGCAGGTACTCCGGCAGTCTCAGCAGTGCGATTTCCGTCTGGCAGGCAAGTCTCGTCATTTTCGTCATCCGTATATCAGGTCGTTCGAAATACCGGTCGCATGCCCATACGCCGGTAAAATCGGCGCGGGCGGAATTTTCCAACCGGTACCAAAATATGACTGTCGGTGTCATCTTTTATTTTGGACAAAACGAAAGCGGTGCAGGCTGGCTAGGTTATTCAAGCAACAACACGAGCGGTCGCGAGTTCATCTGAGGTTCAGGCGGTTTTCTTAGGATATGTAGGTGATAGAAGAAACAAGGGAGAGATCGTATGCCCTTCGCAATTGAACCGCAGTATACGTTGCAGCAGGATGAGAACGACAGTTGGTCGGTTGTCGATCTGGTGACCGGCGGAACGGTGCGAGCGGAGAACGGTGAGTTGTTGCAGCATCTCGACCCTGAAACAGCATTGACGATTTACAGCACGTTGAGTGACGATGCGAACGTTGGTCATGGCGCCATCGGCGACATTCGTTAACGCCAAGGCAGTTGGAAGTCGGTGGTGTGTGACGCCGGAAGATGGCTCGCCACGGGCCTTAGGCTGTTGTGGCTTCACGAGTGATTTGATGCTCTGTCACTGCTCCTGAAAAGAGGACATATGTGGCGCCTCATCGGTAAGATTTGGTTATTATTCAAGGCCAATTGTTTTTGACTATTACCATAAGAGTCTGATTTATAATAATTATTTATGTTCTCGATGCGGTTCGACCCTCCCGCCAACGCTAATATCGCTTAAAGGCGTGCTGTGACGCTGAGTCGTTTTGTGCCCCGATCCGTTCGATCGGTGTGAGTCGCCGAGAGGCAAGCGTTTTCTTTGTTTTTTTCATTCGCGCTGCCACCCCCACATAGCGGAAAAGGAGCCCAGAACGATGCTCCGAAAGGCCTGCGTTAACCTTTTGTTAACCATCCAAGCCTTACAAATGCGTCAACGATTTCTTAACATAGATGACTCAATTGCTAACAGATGCTCGCTCCATCCGTATCAAGGGCCGCTCCTTTCTGGCGGTGATGCTGTCGCCTGATCTGCCCCTCGACGATTGGCTGGTTCGGCTCGACGATCTGGCCGCTCGCTCTGCCGGTTTCTTCCTCGGGCGCCCGGTGGTGCTCGACATTACCGACCTGGCGATCGATCGGGCGCAGTTGAAGGAGCTGATTGCCGAACTCGGTCAACGCAACGTGAGCATCATGGGCATTGAGGGTGGGCGCCCCTCCATTCTTGGTCCCGGCATGCCGCCGGCGCTCAAGGGTGGCCGGCCGGTATCGGATTTCGAAATGCCGTCGCATGAGGCGCCAGTCGAAGTGGCACGCAAGCCTGACGCAATCGAGACGCGTCAAAGTCTGCAATCACTTGTCATTCGGGAACCGGTGCGCTCCGGGCAGTCGGTGATCTTTCCCGAGGGCGACGTGACAGTCATCGGATCCGTTGCGTCGGGCTCCGAGGTCATCGCCGGCGGATCGATCCACATTTACGGCACCCTGCGTGGTCGCGCCATGGCCGGGTCCTTGGGGAACGCCTCGGCGCGAATCTTTTGCCGGAAGCTCGAGGCCGAACTGGTCGCGATCGACGGTATCTACAAAATGGCGGAAGACATGGAGCCCAGCCTTCGCGGACAAGCCGTCCAGCTTTGGCTCGACGACGATGCGATCAAGGCCGAGAAACTTAATTGAGCCCAAGCGGCTAGGACATTAGGAGAGAAAGATGGGGAAAGTCATCGTCGTCACTTCAGGCAAGGGCGGAGTTGGAAAGACAACCTCGACCGCGGCGCTTGGAGCGGCTCTTGCCCAAAGGAATGAAAAGGTCGTGGTCGTCGATTTCGATGTCGGCCTTCGCAATCTCGATCTGGTCATGGGCGCCGAGCGCCGTGTGGTGTACGATCTGATCAACGTTATCCAGGGCGACGCGAAACTCTCGCAGGCGCTGATCCGCGACAAACGGCTGGAAACGCTGTTTCTGCTACCGGCATCGCAGACCCGCGACAAGGACAATCTGACCGCCGAAGGCGTGGAACGCGTGATGGCCGACCTAAAGCGCCATTTCGACTGGGTCATCTGCGACAGCCCGGCCGGTATCGAACGCGGCGCGACGCTGGCCATGCGCCATGCCGACGTCGCCGTCGTCGTTACCAATCCGGAAGTGTCCTCGGTTCGCGATTCCGATCGCATCATCGGGCTGCTCGATTCCAAGACGCTCAAGGCCGAGCGCGGCGAACGCATGGAAAAGCATCTGCTGCTGACCCGCTATGATGCCAATCGCGCCGAGCGCGGCGACATGCTCAAGGTTGACGACGTTCTTGAAATCCTGTCGATCCCGCTGCTGGGCATTATCCCGGAAAGCATGGACGTGCTTCGCGCCTCCAACATCGGCGCTCCGGTCACGCTGGCGGACAGCCGCAGCGCGCCTGCCATGGCCTACTTCGATGCCGCACGCAGGCTTGCCGGCGAGGAGATCCCCATGACGATTCCCGGAGAAAAGCGGGGTATCTTTGGCAAGATTTTCGGAAGGAAGGCAGCATGAGCATTTTCCGCCTTTTCGCCAAGCAGAGAACCGCGCCGGCCGCTCGTGAGCGATTGCAGGTCTTGCTTGCTCACGAACGCTCCTCGACCGGTTCCGACCTGATCTCGATCCTGCGCGAAGAAATTCTTGCAGTTATCGCCAAGCATATGCAGGTCGACAGCGACCGCGTGCATGTCAAGATGGATCGCGACGAGCATATGTCGATCCTGGAGATCGACGTTGAGATTCCGCTCGACGCCGTCGTCAAAGCGGCTTGATATTGATGCGGCACCTTCGGGTGCCGCTTTCCGTTTCGGCCCCGGTGAATAATTTTCGGGATCAATGGCAACTTCGCCGTATTCGCGGTTCACAGTCATCTGACGCTGGGCCAATGAGGATGGTCGATGAGGCAGATCTATTCCAAATATATTGGTGTCGTCTGTCTTTCGGCGATAGCTTCTCTGCTGGCCTCCAATCCCCTTCGGGCCGCCTGCATTTCGGCGATGAATACGCCGCAATGGCCCAGCATCGCCAGATCGGTCCGCACGGTACAGCTTTGCGAACAGATACCGGTCGGGCCCAATCATACCGCGCGTTTTCAGATCATCGCTCTGGACGCCTGCCAGTCGGCTCCGGGCATCTCGTCGATCGTGGCGCGTGCACTGCTGACTTGTGAGTCGGGGAGCGAATCCATCTTGCCTTTGCCGCCTGTCGAAGGTGAAGTCACGGCTGCGATCACGCTGGATACGAACGCTTGCATCATCAGGGAGACCAATGTCCAGATCAGCGGCGATCTCGGTATGCTTCTATCAGGGCTCGGTGAAACTCAGCAGTTCGCACGCGACTGGGCACAGACGCAGCTTTCCTCGCTTTGCCGCCTTCGTTGAGGCGTCGAAGGCTTGCATGGGGACAATATGCGGCAACGGGGTGCGACAGACCTTGTCGGCAAAATCCCGCGATCCTACACATGGCCATCACCTCAACAGCACGGTTGGATCACCACGGCCATGAAAAATCCGGCGCTCTGTTCGCTCGCAATCGTCCTCGCCACGATGACGGCAGCGTTCGCACAAGACCTCGAAAACGGACGACAACTCTTTCGCAATTGCGTCTCCTGTCACAATGTCGACTCCGATCGAAACAAATTCGGACCGCATCTCAAGGGCGTTGTTGGACGGCACGCTGGCGCGTTGGGGGATTACCAGTATTCGCAGGCGATGCAGGCTGCCGGTGCCGCCGGCCTAGTCTGGGACGAGAAGACGCTCGCCGAATTCCTGGCCGATCCGCAGCAGAAAGTCCCCGGAACCAGAATGCGCTTCTGGGGTATGAAGCCGGGATCAGACATGGACGACCTGATCGGGTACCTCAAGGCCTACCCATGACAGGGCCGGAATTACGCCGGTCTGGTCGCCGATCGGCTTTTTTGAGGCGATTTATGCGGCAAGCGGTCTGCTTTGCTTGCAAACGCTTTGCAACCGGCGAGAAAGCACCTTATCGTGAAGGTTCTATCGTCAACGAATAAGGGTCCCTGTGTTTCTCGAAATTGGAATTGTGGTCTTGCTCACCATCCTCAACGGTGTGCTCGCCATGTCGGAATTGGCTGTCGTGTCCTCCAGGCCGGCTCGCCTCAAAGTTCTCGCCGATCACGGAAGCAGAGGAGCAGCGCAAGCGATCAAGCTTGCTGAAAACCCCGGCAGGTTCCTGTCGACGGTACAGATTGGCATCACCCTTGTCGGCGTTCTCTCCGGTGCTTTTTCCGGTGCGACATTGGGCAGCCGGTTGACAGCTTGGCTGCAGTTGCAGGGCGTCTCGCCGACCGCTGCCGATGCGATCGGCGTCGGCGTCGTGGTCATGGCGATCACCTATCTTTCTCTGATCGTCGGCGAACTCGTGCCGAAGCAGATCGCCTTGCGGGAACCGGAAGCGGTGGCTGCCAAGGTGGCGCCGGCCATGGTAGTCCTGTCGAAGCTGGCGCTCCCGCTTGTCTGGCTCCTCGATAATTCGGGCAATCTCGTCCTGAGACTGCTCGGTCAGTCGGGAAAGGGCGGCGATAACGTATCCGACGAGGAGATCAAGACCGTGCTTGCCGAGGCGCAGTCGGCCGGCGTCATCGAAAGCGAAGAGTCTGCGATGATATCAGGCGTCATGCGTCTCGCAGACCGAACCGCGCGTGCGCTGATGACGCCGCGTCGCGAGGTCGAGATTATCGATATCGATGACAGCTTCGAGGAAATCCGCGCGCAGCTGCACCAGACCAAGCGGTCGCGCCTCGCCGTGCGCAGGGGTAGCTCCGACGAGGTGCTCGGTATTCTTCCGGTCAAGGACTTCTACGATGCGTTGTCTGCCACAGGGACGGCTGATGTCCTCAGCCTGACCCAGGAAGTGCCTGTCGTCTCAGACCTTTCCAATGCCATCAGCGTCATTCAGGCCATTCGCAAGTCGCCGGTGCACATGGTGCTGGTGTTCGACGAGTATGGTCATTTCGAAGGCGTCGTTTCATCGGGCGACATCCTGGAAGCGATCATGGGTGCGCTTCAAGAGGGGCCGATCGATGAGCAGGCAATCGTACGCCGACAGGACGGATCCTATCTGGTGTCCGGCTGGACGCCGATCGACGAATTCGCGGAGTTCATGAGCCTGAAACTTGGCGATGACGTCGAGTTTCAGACCGTTGCGGGGCTGGTGCTGGAAGAACTCAAGCATCTTCCCGAGCTTGGCGAGAGTTTTGTCAGGGACGGTTGGCGCTTCGAGGTCATCGATCTCGATGGCCGGCGGGTCGACAAGATTCTGGTGAGCGCGGTCGATGCGAATGGAGAGGCGGTGGCGGCTGGATAGTCCCGGGTGGCCTGTGGGCAGCAGCAAGGTTTGCCCCGCGCGGTTCAGAGTGAGGTTGCGGTGGAGGGCTGGTGGCTTGAAACCTGCTCCCATCATCCTCATCTGGTGGGCGAGTTCGATACCCGTACGGACAGCCTCCCACCATCCGCCGCGTTACCTGTCGCGGGAAAGATCGAGACAAACTATGTCACCCCAAATGCATGGCCTTCGTAGTATGATGGCTTGCTGCACAACGAGTCGTGAGGAAGTGAACATTTGAACGCGCTGTTAAATTCGACGCAGGGTGCAATTCTTATAGGAGCCGTCATCGCCATTGCCGGGGTGTTGATTGGCTGGATCGTGGCCGCTGCTTCGACACGCGGTGTCACCAAGCGCGCCGCCAAGGCAAAGGGCGCCGCGGACGCGCGCGATCTCGCGATGCGTACGGTTCTGGCACTGGATGATTTCATGGGCAGTTGTTACTCCGCCGCCTACGATCAGCCCGAGTTCAACCCTGTGGATCCTGGCGACTTCATCCTGCACACTGACGATCCGGTGCTGGTGCTGCCACGCGATGCGAACTGGGCGCTTTTGCGCTCCGACTTGGGCGATGAGATCATCTGGCTGCCCAATAGGCTTCGCAATGTCGTGGAAGCGCTTGAATCGATCGATATCTCGCGTGTGGATTTCGGCGACTATTTCGAGCATCGAAGCGACGAGTTCTCTCGCTTGGGCCTTCGCGCGTTCGAGCTGATGGAAACCTTGAGCGCTGCCTACTCCTTGCCGCTGCCATCTCGACCGGATTTCTATCGGCCGAAAGAGGGGATGCAGGCAAAGGTGGCGGAGATGGCCGCGATGTGGAGTCGCCGGCGCAAGGCACAGCGCAGCGTCGCCAGCGAGACGTCGAACGTCATGCCCTTGTTCGCCGGCGTAACACCTTCGAAGTCCGCGATCACCCCGGACGCTGATCCGAAAAGCTGAGCGCAATTGTCTAGCGTCAAGTCCGCTGGCCCAGTTGCGAGTGGACCGGCGCTCGTTGCCAAAAACATGTGGTTATCCGGCACGCGGCAATCATTCGGTCGCGCGCGCTGTATCAATGCGCCGGTCGGCCTTTTAGTCTTCCGTGGATCGGTTCAGAGCAGAGAAAGCAGATGACGTCCTTCAAGTTCATTCACGCTGCGGACCTGCATCTCGGCAGTCCTTTCCAGGGGCTTGCGCTGAAGGATCAAGATATCGCGGCGGTGTTCGTGGAAGCGAGCCGTAGGGCGTTTTCGACTTTGGTCAGTCGCGCGATCGAACTCGGCGTCGATTTCTTTCTGATTGCTGGCGACGTCTATGACGGCGACTGGAAGGACAACAAGATCGGGCTGTTCTTCAATCGCGAGATGGGCCGCCTCGATCGCGCCGGCATTCCTGTCTACTTCTTGCGCGGAAACCATGACGCGTTGAGCGTCATCACCAAGACAATCTCCCTGCCGTCCAACGTTCACGAATTCCCAACCGCGAAGCCGGGATCGTTTCGTCTCGACCACCTGAATGTCATGCTGCACGGGCAGGGTTTCGCGGAACGGTCCGCAAACGAGAACTTGGCGCTCAATTATCCGGGACCCGTGCGCGGCTACTTCAACATCGGCGTGCTTCACACCTCGATGACTGGACGGGAGCCGCACGCCCCCTACGCGCCGTGCTCCGTCGCCGATCTGCGTTCGCGTGGATATGACTATTGGGCGCTTGGTCATGTGCACGAATACGAGGAAGTGGCATCCGATCCGCCGATCATCTTCCCGGGCAATCTCCAGGGGCGCAGCGTTCGCGAGCCGGGCGCCAAGGGGGCCGTGCTTGTCACCGTCGAAGACGGTCATGTCGAGCTAGAGCGCGTTATCGTCGACGAGGCGCGATTCGCGGTCCGCGACATCGCTATCGACGCGGATCATGGCGCGCCTGACATCCTCCATCTTGTCGAGCAGGCTGCCCGGTTGGTCTGGGACGGTGCGGAGGAACGCAAGACGGCGTTGCGTATTCGTCTGCAGGGCGTATCGCAGTTGAACGGGCAGTTCATCGCCCAACGGCAACAATGGATCGACGAGGTTCAGGCCGCATGCCACCGCGCACATGAGGACATCTGGCTGGAAAAGCTTGAACTGCTGGTCACGGAGCCGCCTGTTTCTGCTGGAACGGACAGTGCCGTACTCGACCTTGGGCGCCTGGTCGCCGAACATGGCAAGGAAGACGATCTGCGAGCGGAAGCTGAGATATTGATCGCCTCGATCGTGCCAAAGCTGCCGGCGGGCATGGGGGCAGGGGATCTGCCGCTCGATGTCAGTATCGATGTGCTGATGGAAGAAGCCCGCAAGCTCCTTCTCGCGCGCGGGGAAGGAACGGCGTAATGCGTTTTGGCCGCCTCGATATCCTGCGCTACGGAGCACTGACCGACCGTGTACTGTCGTTTCGGCCGGATGCGAAACTGCATATCGTCTACGGCGCCAATGAAGCGGGCAAATCCTCGGCGTTGAAGGCGATTTCCGATCTGCTCTTCGGTTTCCCGCATGAGGTGGAGCACGCCTTCCTGCACGATGCCCCGGCGCTGCGGCTGGGCGCGCTGGTTTCCTCGCGTGCCGGGAATGAACTTTCGTTCCGCCGCCGCCGCGGGCGAAAGAATACGCTGATCGCGCACACTGATCAGGAAGCGCCGCTAGCCGACGACGCGCTCGTTCCGTTTCTTGGCGCCTTGGGTCGGCCGGTATTCGAGCGTGCCTTTGGGCTCGACAGTGCCCGCCTGCGCGATGGGGCAAAAGCCATGCTGCAAAGCGGCGGCGAGATCGGCAGCCTGCTCTTTTCCGCGGCTTCCGGCCTTACCGGCCTTACGAACCTGCGACGCACGCTCGACAACGATGCCGAAGGAATTTTCGCGCAACGCCGTTCTAAGGACAGGCTGTTCTATCAGGCGCTGGAGCGCCATGAGGATGCGCGCAAGGCCGAGCGCGAGCACGAGTTGAAGTCCGGTGATTGGAAACGTTTGGTCGAGCAGGGTGACACTACCGTCGCCGCCTTGGCCACGTTGCAGACCGAGCGTCTTGCCAAGCGGCGTGAGCATAACTGTATGGCAGCCCTGCGTGCGCTAGAGCCGTTGATCCGCGAGATCGATGCGGAAGAGATCGTCGTCGCATCCTTCTCTGATATCGATGCGGTTGCCGAAACCGAGGACCGGCTCGCTGCCGCGAGCGAAGAGCACCGTATTGCGATCGAGAAGCAGACCGCCACGCGTGCCGATGTGATGCGTTTGCGTGATGAGTTGAGTGTGGCACACGTCGATGACGCGCTCTTTGCGGCTGCCGGCAAGATCATCGAATGCTACGCCGGGAAATCCGCCTATCTCTCGGCCAAGGCCGATATCGCACGCGTCCGCGGCGAAGTGGACGACTTCGACCAGCGGCTTCGCCAGTTAATACGCAAGCTCGGCCTGGACGTCGGCGTCGACAGGCTGGAGGCGATGCAGCCCGCCGATGCCGTTCTCGCCCAACTGCAGCAGCTGAAGGAAGCGGGCCGCGAACTGCACCGGGCGAATGCTGACGTCGAACGCAATCTGGCGAGGGAGCGCGCTTATCTCCGCGACCTTGAGAATATCCACGAGGGACCCCAGCCCACGGATCCCCGCCAGCACGCAGACCGACTTTCGGCACTGCAAGCGGAGCTCAACGACATCGCGCGCATCGATAGCCTGCAGGTCCGGGTGGACCGTGCGCAGTCGGAACTTGAAGAGGGTATTGGGCGGCTTAACCCGGCAATCGCCGGCCTTGAGCAGATCGTCTCGGTTCCGCTGCCTGAGATTTCCTCGCTGACGTCGCACCAGCGAGCGATCGATGCTGCAAACGCCGTCGCACGTGATGTTGCAAGTCAGATCGCCAATGTGGCCTCGGAAGCGCGCTCTGTTGGCGACGAGATGGCTCGGCTCGAGGGCGGCGATGTCATCGTTACCCGCGAGGAGATCGCCAGGGAGCGGGCGCTGCGCGACCAGTTCTTGCGCAGCTTCTTAGATGAACCCGTGAAGACGGCGCATGTGGCTGTCGAAAGCGCCGTGGTGCAGGCGGACAGGCTTGCCGATCTGGCTCTCGCCGACGCCCAGCGCGTCGCCCGCCACACGCAGCTCCAGATGCGCTCCAGCGAGGTGGCGCGGACGCAGGCCCGGCTTCAAGCAGAGCAATGGGAGGCCAGCCAGACGATCGCGTCACTGGATGCCGACTATCGCGCTCTCTTTTCAGCGTCGGGTGTCGAGCCGCTTGGTTGTGCGCAGATGATCGACTGGCGTCGAGCGATCGACACGCTGTCGAACCAGCGGACCGCGTTAAATGCGCTGGCGGACGAACTGTCGGTTCTGCGCTTCGCTGAAGAGCGGGTGATGCCGTTGCTTGTCGAAATCGCGCGGCAGACCGACCTGCCAGACGGGCGGGGTCTGCCGTGCACGGTGCTGAGCAGAGCGCTCACGCGCCATCTCGATGCAATGGATCAGCGCTGGAGCGAGACCCGCGCAACCGAAGGAAAGCACGCCTCAAGCCTCGAGAGCATTGCCGATTTCGAAACGGATGCCGCAGATCTTGGTATGCGGATCGAGCGCTGGCAGCAACAGTTCTCGAACGTGACATCGGCGTTGGGGCTGGGGGAGAACGCCACGATCGAGATGGCGGAGGCCACTCTGGATGTCTGGAGACAGGTACCGCAACTGCTTGCCGAGCGCGCAAACCGGGATCGTCGCGTTCGCGGCATGTCGCGCGATATCGCGGTATTCGAACAGGCGGTCGGCGGCCTCACCTTGGAGCATGCGACAGATTTGTTGTCACTTTCGGCGGATGCCGCGATCGACATGCTGCACCAGAGAGCGGTGTCCGTAAACGCCGAACAGCAGCGGCGCTCTCGTCTGGTGACGGACCTTGGGCTCGCCGAACTGTCGCTCGGCCGCTGCAATCAGGACGCTGACGCCAGCGAAGCTGTTCTATCAGCGCTGACCAGCATGCTTCCCTTGACGATTGATCCGATGGCGCTGTTGCAGCGGATGCGCGATCGGCGCTTGGCTCTCGCTAACCTTCTTTCCAGCCGCCGCCGGTTCGTCGAGCAGGCCAATGGTGAAAGCGAGGCTGCCGTGAGGTCCGCGCTTGTGGATTTCGATCGAACGGAAGCAGGTCTTCGGATCGAACAGCTTGAGCGCGAAGACGTCGATTTGGTTGCGCGTCTCGGTGATTTGACCGCCGAGGTCGCAGACAACCAGCGTCGCCGGCAGGAGCTGGAGACTAGCAAGAGCGTCGAATTCGCGGTATTCGAGCGCCTGTCCGCGGAGCAGGAAACGAAAGATCTGGCGCGACAATGGGTGGTGCTGAAGCTTGCTTCGCGCATGCTCTCCAGTTCCATGGAAGCATACCGCGAGGCGCAGTCCGATCCGGTTATTCTGCGTGCCGGCGCTGTGTTTTCGGTCCTGACGGAAGGCGCTTTCAGCGGCTTGGCGCAGGAGTACGGTGATGACGATGCGCTCCACCTCGCCGCCGTACGTATCGGTGGCGAACGCGTTCCTCTTGCAGGCCTGAGCGAAGGGACCGGCGACCAGCTTTACCTGGCGCTGCGCCTGGCGTTCATCGAAGATTACTGCTCGCGCAACGAACCGGCGCCCCTGGTGATTGACGACATTTTCCAGACCTTCGATGACGACCGAACCCGTTCCGGCCTGAAAGCGCTGGCTTCGACGTCAGACGGGTTCCAGACCATTCTCTTTACCCACCAGGCAAGCGTTGTCGAGATCGCCAAGCGCGAGCTTGCCGGCGATGTCGACATCATCAGGATGTAAGCTTTCGCTTGACGCTGGTTTTAGCCCGACTAAGCCGAAGCCGATTCCACGTCATGCAAGGCACTGTCGGATAGCAGCGCAGGCTCTGGCTTGGCGCTGACAAACAGGGACGAGTGGCTGTTGATCACTGTGCCGTCCGCCAATTTAAGCAAAGGACCGTCTATCGCGGATACAACCTCGGAAAAGGTGAGTTCGCTCCATCCATCGGATGTGCCCTCGATAATCGTAAATCGGTACTGCCGTCCCTCGTCAAACATCGTCTTCCTCCAAGAATGTTCAGACCTACCGTGACACCACGAGTTCTGGAGTCAATATCTTTGGTTTTCAATGGTGCGATCAGAAAAAATCAATTTTTATGCTCAAGAGTGGAAGTAGAACTCTGGAAAAATTGTAAATATATCTACATTATAGTGGAGTTGGAGAAAAATATGTTTGAATCGCCGTCGAGCCTGAACAAGTTGCAAGCAGCATTTTCCGAGAATATCAGCTATTCAGAATACTTTCTGGGGCTGCATGCTTTCTTTGAAGGCGAGGTCATATTCGCACGCGATGTCGTCCATCTCAACCTCGAATTGCCCCCATTTCCTGGCGATGCGGATGCAGCCTGGGACTGGTTTCGCGACAATCTGCGCGGTGCCAAGGAACAGGAAACCTTCGTCTACGAACTGGCCTTCGCAATGGACAACGAAGACGATCCCGACATGGAAGCGCTGGTCGAACTCAGCCGGAGATCACCGATGACGGTGTGGATGATCGATCTCGCCCAGCAGGAAGCGCCGGACGCAGGGCGCCGCTATGTTGTTATTACCATTCCGACAAAGAAAAGCGCCCGCGAGTTCAAAGACGCGTATCACGGCAAGGATGGCGGGCCTCTTCTAAAGTAGTCCGGAGCGCGAATAGCGTTTCCTTACGCCGACTTTGAACTCAGCTCTTCTCGGGCTAGCCGACCAAACTCGCCCTCGTCGCGTATCCCGAACTCAAACCAGTCGACAAGTGCCTTTGCCGTCGATTGTCCCTGCGAACTGACTGCTTCGATGCCATGCTCGCTGCACACATCCCTGAGCACCCGATCGAGCATATCCATCACGTCAGGTGTCAGCGGTTCTTTTGGCCAGTCGGTCTTTGTCATGAAGTTCGCCCTCGTTTTCGCTAGGATAGCGTGTATTCGCTTCGATGCTATTGCGACCAAAACACAGTCGCTGGAATTCTGTCAGCGATCTGGCTTTTAGCCTTACCTACAGCACTTGCGCGGCTCAACGCGGCGCGACGATCTTGCTCGCCAGTCTGAAGGGGCTGGCGAGCGCGGCGCCTGCGGCGTCGAAGACGAACGCGCCGACTTCGCTTGCCGAGGCTCCACGCTGCCCTTGGCTGGAAACAAGTTGCGGACCCAGTTTAGCCAAGCTCGCGTAGCGGTCGTGCCCGAGGCCATCGACGCCCTTGACGGAGGTGATGTCGATAATCCGCACGCCATATTTTCGCGCCGCCGCCTGGATCGCGGGATCATTGACATCAAGACGTCCGATGCGCTGGCGTTCGCCGCCGATGAAACTGGAGACGGCCAGCGCTCGATCATCCTTCGAAACGAACAGGACGATTGGGTTTTTCAGCTTGCCGATGACATCAAGCTGCGTTTGGAAAACGTCGGCATCGATGTCGGGCGCTGCAAGCACGACCATCAATTTGCCAAGCACATCGTCCCTCCCCGCAAGCTTCAGCTCGCGCAGCGCTTCCATGATCAGGAAGCTACCCATGCTGTGGCCGAAAAGAACGATACGCTTCATCCTTGGCTGGGAAGCGACGGATAATAAAAGGTCTCGCAGATCGTCGCGCGACGCCAGGACAGCGTCACGGTCGGCAACATACCCTGTTACCGCACCTTCAGATGGCCACGAGAACAGCACCGGCGTTCCGCCGGTATTCGCATCGGCGGTGATCTGTGCAAACCGGAAAAGCGCTTCCTGGAAACTGTAGTTGTATCCGTGCACGAAGATAGCGGTCGTTCCCATCTTGTCGACGTTGGCCGCTGCGGAGGCAAGAAAATCCTGCTTTGATAAATTGCTCCGGTCGGTCACGACCATATCGTGCTTGGGGTCGGGCAGGCTTCCGGGATACTCGATTTCGGGGGATTTATGTGTAGGTGGAATCGAGACGGTGTAGCGTTGGTAGGACACCGCAGCGCTCCGAACAGTATCGTAGCCGTTCGCGGCTGGATCCGGTTGTCGGTTGGTTGCCGACAGAAGAACGATTTCGCGCCCGATAGATGGGTTGACCGCAACAGGCTGGAGAACGACAGGACTAGGGCGGGACACGCAGCCGGCCGACAAGGAAAGTGTCGTTAGAATTATGAGCATGCGCGCGGCAGACACCAATTCCGGCAGAGACCGACAGATAGGCATTTATGTCCTGAGACGGCTCTCCGCCGCGAAAGCTAGATAATCAGTTCTGGCCAGACCAAGTGTCGAGTCGCGGCAACATCTGCGATGCTCTAGCAGATTGCCGAATGGCATGGCAATCGCTCTCGTTGCCCGCGTTTTATAGGCGATGGGGCATCTACAATCGGTAGCACTTTTGCAGAGCGCCAGGCAGTTTCTACAATTGTCGGGATTGTTGTTCGGCCTGCTCGGAAAGATGTGCCGCTCTTGCCAGCTGCGCGCCAATGCGGCGCTTTTCCATTTCCGATACTCTCACCAATGCAGGATTTTCGTTACGCGGATTATCAGCCTTGAGCCGAATGACGCTGTCTTGTGCGGTCGTCATGCTTCCAACCTAAAATATGCGGGCATTGTCTGCCTCTATGGCCGCTCTCTGCCCCTGCGCTTTCCAAGTCGGCAAGCGCAAGGTCGTTTTTCTTCCGAAGCCGGTGGCACGGATGGGTGAGAGGTCTCTATCAGCGTCGCAATAGGCGCATTGCCAGCGACACCACGAAGAGAACGACAAATATGAAGAACAGAACTTGGGCTATAGATGCGGATGCACCTGCAATTCCGCCGAAACCCAACACGCCTGCAATAAGCGCGACAACCAGGAAGACGAGGGCGTAATAAAGCATCGGAAATCTCCTTTGTCCGTTTGGTTGAAACGGACAAAGGTCGCGTAAGTTCCGCGTGCGAGAAAATCTTTGCTCTACGTGGCGGCGCCTATCGCCGGACGCGCAAACCGGTCCCCTTCATTCGGCGCAGGCGGCTCGGCGGCATTCAGGTAGAATTTCAGCGGCGCAGTCAAGGCAAACCACAACGAGGCACCGAGCATGAAATAGGTGCCGGCCACATCGTCACTGAGGTGGGTGAACGGAAGCAGTGCAGACCCGAAAAGTACAGCCATTCGCAAGGCCCATTCGTTCTGTCGCTTGTCGAGTGCGCTGGCGCGCAAAGCCTTGAAATCATTCGGTCCATATTGCCCATCCGGTGCCTTCATGCGCAACAAGCGCAGGCCCGATGGCAGGACAAGCATGATCAGGGCAGCTTGCCCCAACAGCAAGATGGTGCCTGCCAGATATTGCAGGCTCGCAATCATCAGAACAAAAACCACGAGCACATGCCAGACAGGCTCAAGCGTGTCCGGGCGCTGTCTCGTGTTGTCGTGCCATATTTTCAGAATGGTCGCCGCGCCATCGAGCAGCGGTTCGTCTACATACCGATTGATCCAGTTCATGCGCTCGCCCAAGACGCTTCGTCGTCAGGCCTTTCATGAACATCAAATTCGTCGGTATCGTGGCAAGCGACGGATCCAAAGCATATGTCGAATTACCGCGCGACGTGCTCCGGCTTGTTCTTCGTCTTGGTAGAGGCGAATTCCTCTAATTCCTTCTGTGTCATCGAATTCGCCATTTCCCGAGACGCACCCTTCAGTTTGCTCTTGGGCGTATCACCGCGCTTGGCCGACAGAGCCGCGCCAGCGGCTTTCTGCTGCGCTTTCGATTTTGCTGGCATGGTATTTTCCCTTTCGGTCGGGGTCTTTCCGCAAAGTGCAGCGAAAAGCTATCCAGCTTGTCTTGTCGGCAAGCTGGATAGGCGATGCGTATTAGCGGCAACGCGCTTCATATGTGCGGCCATAACGGTCACGATAAACGCAATAGCCGCGACGTTCGGTCGATTGGCCGATCAAAGCGCCGGCAACGCCACCTGCGACCGCGCCAACTGCAGCACCGCCCCAGCTGTTGGTTACGGCACCGCCGATGACCGCGCCAGTGCCGGCGCCAATGGCCGTCCCCTGCTCGGTGGCGGTACAGGACGCAAGTGTGCCAACCACTGCGCTCACCAATACAATTGTTCTGATCATTCTTTCTCTCCTTGAATGAAACATTAGGACGTAAGCCAGAAAAACTGGTTAGCCGATCTCTGGGCAACCGCGCACGTTGGCGAATACGATCCGATCAGGCCGACCGCCCGTCAGACCATCGACCACCACGTTACGTGATGTCACACGGACGATGTGAGCGCGGCGAAAGCCGGCGTCGCGAGCAGAATCAAGGGCGTCATCCGGATCACAGGCGGCGCGGGAAGCGCGTTCGCGCCGCGTGCCGTTGTCGTATCGGTCGCGATCTCGGTCTCGGTTGTAGACATCTACCCCGCCGGGTCCGACGCGCAATTCCAAGTCCTGAGCGTGGGCCGGGATTATCGTCAACGCAGCGCTTCCAAGCGCTAGAGCGCCGATCAGCGCTGTGTGCAGAAACTGTCTCATGGCTCTCTCCCTGTCACATGTCTGTGACTGGAGAACAGCTTGGCGGGCATTTTGTTCCGAATGGCGTGATAGTCGTCAACATTCACCCTGATAAAATGGCGTGCCAAGCTGCTTGGGTGATAGGCGTCGTTGACGATCACCGGGAGGCGCTTTGCTATTCGCCCGCTGCGCGCTTGACGCTGCCCGTCCGCATCGCCTAAGTGGCTGTCGATGGTTCCCTGAGGGATGACTCCCGAAGGGATTAATAGGGAACACGGTGAGGATGACCCGAATGGGGCCAAAACCGTGGCTGCCCCCGCAACTGTAAGCGGATTGTCTGATGTCCTCGTGGTGCTCGTATCGGGCGCCATGCCACTGTCGGGAGTATTGTTCCTCGTGGGAAGGCAGATGTCAGGCGCATATGCGCGAGCCAGGAGACCTGCCGTCAAAACAGTGTCCACCATCCCGGACGGGGTTGTCCGGAGAGGAGCATCTTATGATGGTTTTTGACGTTCGCCGTTGCCGCGGCCCCGCCTGTTTCCCCTCCGCGAAAGCGTCGTCTGCAATTCCGAAGCGGTAACTGTTCTTTCGTCAGATGGTTGGCGGGCGCCAGCGAGCGCGTGTCCACTCCATCCACGACGGTTCCCCGTTTTGCCTTTGGCTCGGTCACAGCCGATCGTCTGTAGACTTCATCTATCACATGAGGATTATCATGAACCGCATTATTTCGCGGAGCGCACTGCTTGCCGTGGCTGCGTTTTTCGCCGCGCCAGCCTATCTCGCTCCGGCCCACGCGGCCACCACCTATCCGTTGACGATGACCAATTGCGGTCAGCAGATTACCTTCGACAAGGCGCCGGCAAAGACGGTGTCGATCGGGCAGGGGATGACGGAGATCCTCTATTCGCTCGGTCTCGCCGACAGGATCGTCGGAACCGCCGTCTGGGTCGGTCCGGTCCTGCCCGCCTATGCGGAGGTCAACAAGACAATCAAGCGCTTGGCCGATAATGATCCGAGCTTCGAGTCCGTCGTCGGCCAGGAGCCTGACCTCGTTGCGGCCGAATTCGAATGGCACGTCGGCACGCAGGGCTCCGTCGGCAAGCGCGAGCAGTTCGCTGGCCTCGGCATCAACACCTACGTCTCGCCCGCGGATTGCGTTGCCAAGGTCAACACGTCAGGCGGCGATGGTGTCCGCAAGGAGCTGTTCACGATGGACCTGATCTACCAGGAGATCGCCGAACTGGCCGAAATCTACGATATCAAGGACCGTGGCGATGCCTTGATCGCGACGCTGAAGAAACGTGAAGCCGATGCCGTGGCCTCTCTCGGCAACTCGTCCAGGAATCTGCCCATCGCCTTCTGGTTTTCCAGCAAGGAAGTCCAGGGAGACGCGTTCATTGCAGGCAAGAATAGCGCACCGGCTTACATTCTTAAGACCCTTGGCGCTAGCAATGTCGTTGCCACCGACGAGGAATGGCCGCTGGTCGGCTGGGAAACGATCGCCGAGGCCAATCCGGCCGTGATCGTCATCGCCACGATGGACCGCCGCCGCTATGCAGCCGACGATCCGAAGGTGAAGATCGACTTCTTGGAGAAAGATCCGGTCACCAGCCAGCTCGAGGCGGTGAAGAACCGGCATTTCGTGGAAATGGACGCCCAGACGATGAACCCGACGATCCGGACAATCGATGGATTGGAAATCCTTGCTGCCGGCATCAAGTCGTTCGGTCTTGCCAAGTGAGCCAAGGTCTGCTGGCCCGTCAGGGATGGAGGGCGCTGACGGTGCTCTCCATCCTCGCGCTGATCGCGCTTGGCTTTGCCATCAGCCTCGCCGTGTCCATCGGTGAAATTTCCATTCCGGTCGATACAACGGCCAAGGCGGTGGCAAACCGCGTGTTCGGCACGACATTCGAGCTGAGCCGCATCCACGCTGGCATCATCTGGGACTATCGTCTCAGCCGGGCGATGGTTGCGGCAAGCGCAGGTGCGGCCCTCGCGCTGTCCGGCGCGATCCTGCAGGCGCTGCTGCGCAATCCTTTGGCCGAACCCTATGTGCTCGGCATTTCCGCCGGCGCGTCCACGGGTGCCGTGGCGGTGATGATCCTCGGTTTCGGCTATGGTGTGTTGACGTTGTCCACGGGCGCTTTTGTCGGCGCCGTGGTTGCCTTTCTTCTGGTGTCGCTGCTGGCGGCGGGCGCGGGCGGCGGGGCCGATCGTGTCATTCTCGCCGGTGTTGCTGGCTCGCAGCTGTTCAATGCGCTGACCTCCTACATCGTCACAACTTCGGCCAATGCCGAACAGGCGCGCGGTGTGATGTTCTGGCTGCTTGGCAGCCTATCCGGCGTGCGCTGGGCGGACGTCTATCTCGCCGGCCCGGTGGCGCTCGGCGGCTTCCTGATCTGTCTGCTCTATGCCCGGGCACTTGATGCTTTCACCTTCGGTACAGATGCGGCGGCGGCGCTCGGCATTCCCGTCGCCCGTGTGCGCATCGCCCTGCTCGGCCTGACGGCGCTGTTGACGGCGACCATGGTGAGCATCGTCGGGTCGATCGGCTTTGTCGGGCTGGTCATTCCGCACGCGGCACGTTTTCTGGTCGGGCCAGGCCATGGCCGTTTGCTGCCGGCAACGGCGTTGACCGGCGCCATTTTCATGGTCGTCGCCGACATCGTCTCGCGTATAATCATTCCTCAGCAGATCCTACCTATCGGTGTCGTCACCGCTCTGTTCGGTGCTCCAGCGTTTGCCTTCATCCTCTACAAGGCGAGGAAGCCTGTATGACCATATCCGTCAGCGACGTGCATTGGGGCACGTCAGGTGTGCTCGTGGTCAACGGCGTCAGTCTGGATGTCCCTGCAGGCCAGACTCTCGGGCTCATCGGCCCGAATGGGTCCGGAAAATCAAGCCTGTTGCGGCTGATCTGCCGGCTGCGGAAAGTGCAGAGCGGGGTGATCACGCTCGGCGATACCAGCATCGACGCCATGACGCGGCTCGATATCGCCCGGCGCGTTGCCTTTGTCGAGCAGCAGGCGACCACCGAGGCGCAGGTCACGGTGCTCGAGGTGGTCCGCCTCGGACGGACGCCGCATCGTGGGCCGCTTTCGGCATGGAATGGCGGCGACGACGTCGCGGTCAGAGAGGCGCTACGGCAGGTCGGCATGCTGGAGAAGGCGCAGCAATTCTGGCACACGCTGTCGGGCGGCGAGCGGCAGAGGGTGCATATCGCCCGTGCGCTGGCACAGACGCCAAGCGAACTGCTGCTGGACGAGCCGACCAACCATCTCGATATCCAGCACCAGCTCGAAATCCTGTCGCTGGTGTCGACGTTGCCGGTTACGAGCATCATCGCGTTGCACGATCTTAATCTGGCGGCGATGTTCTGTGACACGATCGCGGTATTGAGGCAGGGGCGCGTCGTCGCCATCGGCACCGCCGAAGAGGTTCTCACGGAAAAGCTGATCGCGGACGTGTTCGGAGTGCGTGCGCATGTCGAAAGGTCACCGCATCACGGTCGCCAGCACATCCATTTTCTGGGCGGTTACACCTCACGCCCGGCTTGAGCGTACGTGTCTATCAGATCGGCTGATCGCTGTGCCGCGACACGTGAAGACCACTTCAGCTTTGCCATCAGCGGCAGATGATCGGATGCGCGGCGTGAGAGTGGATCACGCATCACCTCGGTGGAGGCCGCATCGAAATGCCGGGACACAAAGATGTGGTCGAGGCGCAGCAACGGAAACCGCGAGGGAAATGTCGGCCGCGGCTTTCCTGCGGTGAGACGCTGAGTGTCAGCGAACCGGTTGGTCAGCAGACGGTAGGCCGGCGATGACGGAATCGCATTAAGGTCACCGCAGACGATGGACGGTTCGGTGTGAAATTCCGAATTGCCGATCCAATCGTCACCGAGCAAGGTTGTGACCTGCTTGATCCGGTCGATGTTCCGCAATCCGAGATGCGTGTTGAGCACGTTGACTAGCCGACCGTCCCAGTCGACCTGCAGCCAGATGGCGCCGCGGGTTTCCCCTACGGAGGGCAGCGGCCCGGCGCGCATCAGGCGGGTCGGAAGCGCTGTGAGTATCGCGTCGCCGTACTTCTCCTCTTCCACATGCAGCGCCGGGTGGAAGTGCGCTTCCATTTTCAGCAAGCCAGCGATTGTGTGGGCTTGGTCGATGCCGCCCGTGCGCTTGCGGCCGACGTCCAGTTCCTGAAGAGCGATGAGATCGGCACCGCAGCGGGCGATCGTGTCGGCGATCCGGCCCGGATCCAGTCTGCGGTCAGTGCCGATACAGCTGTGAACATTGTAGGTCAGGATCTTGAGGTAACGGACGTCCGTTGTCGGGGCGAAATCTGCAAATGCGCTCATATCGGGGGAACCCGCTTTCGCCTGTTTCGTTCCCTTGCTGAACAGATCAGATCGAAACGGAAACTCAATGTCGGCGAAGCGCCTACTTATCAACGCGACCCTCATTCTCGGCCTGCTGCTTGCCGGCTATCTTCTCTACAGGGTGTTCAGCCGCTACTCGTTGGACGAAGTAATACAGTCGATCGAGGCAATCCCCGTCTCCCGTCTCGCCTTCGGCATCGGCTTTGCAGCACTCTCCTATGTCTGCCTGACCTTCTTCGACTGGATGGGTCTCATCTATGCCGGAAAGCCGCTCAGCTATCCCAAGGCGGCCATCGCCTCGTTCACCGGCCTTTCCATCGGCCATAATCTCGGCGTTGCAGCGCTGAGCAGCGGTGCGGTGCGCTATCGCTATTATGCACGCTGGGGGTTGAGCGTGGAGGAGGTGGCCAAGGTTATCCTGTTTTGCGGGGTCACCGTCGGTATCGGTCTTTCGGCACTCGCGGGCATTGCGCTTCTGGTCAACCCGCAGGACGCCGCCAATCTGCTCAATCTCAGCGCCAACGGGCTATTTCTCCTCGGACTTGCATGCCTCGGCGTGCCCGTACTCTACGTCGTGCTGGCTGGGACGGTTCGGGCGCCGTTGCGATTGTGGAAATGGCGTTTCCAGATGCCGACGCTGGCGCTCGCGGTCGGCCAGGTCGTCATCGGCACGCTGAACTTCATCTTCGTTGCGGCCTGTCTGCATCAGATGCTGGTGGCGCAGGGCGATGTCGGCTTTGTTCAGACGGCGACGGCCTTCGTGCTCGCCAATATCGCCATCCTGCTCACGCATGTTCCAGGTGGTCTCGGTGTACTCGAAGCCACCGTCAGCCACGTCCTGCCCGGCGCGGCATCGATCGGCGCGCTGGTCGCCTTCCGGGTGATCTATTTCGTGATGCCACTTCTGATCGGATTGCCGATCTTTGGTATCAGCGAGATCGTGATCCGCAAACGTGGCAAGCCGGTCTCAAAGGACAGCGCTGACCAGCCGGCGAATACGCAGGCGCAGCTTCTGTAGCGGCCAGTAGGGTCGGCGCGGGTCCACGAGGCCGGTGCCGATCAATGGCGTCGTCTCGCCATGTGACAGGTCCACCGCGAAATGACGAAGGCCGCGCTCGCTCGTATTAAGCGCTGCAATCGCGTCGTTCATTGACCGTTTTGACAACTCCATGTCACGCACGGTCGAAGGCGCGGCATCAAGATGCTCCCCAATCAACCGATAGCGCAGCGCAGTGATTGCGCCACGATGCGTATCGCTCGACGCTTCGATGGCCAGATCGCATTCCGTGTCGAGCCCCTCGGAGCGATTGTTCAGGTTCGACGAGCCCATGCGGATGAAGTGATCGTCGACTATGAGGAGCTTCGAATGGATGACGATTTCCTGCTCGCCGCCGTCCGCATCGGGAACGACCGCGTACATCACCCGCAACCGATCGTAGTGATCGATCCGCTTCAGGCGGCGGATCAACCGGTCGCGATTGTTGCCCATGGTGAGTTTCTCGATAAAGCCATGCGAACTCTTGGTCACCAGCACGGTAATCTCGGGCCCGTCGATCTCCTTCAGTCGCTTGGCAATCGCGCGCGCGACGCCGAACGAGGCGAGATACTGCGTCTCGATATAGATGAGCTTTTGCGCCGCCTTGATCGCGTCACGGGTCAGCCGGTACGCCTCATAGTGTCCGCGCTTGCCAATCAGGCCTGGTTCCGTGAGAGCGATCGCCGCCGTGGCGTCGGCCAGATCAGGTGCGATGCCGACGGGCCAGTCTGCGCCCTCGGCGCCGGATGGCTTCAATCGTTGTCCGGTCGCGCGTTTCCATCGCCGGCGCGCAACGTCCCCGATCAGGCCTGCCACCGAGCCCGACACCATCGACTGCATGTCATGCACTGGTTCATAAGGCGTGCCGTCAGGCGATTTCCGCATCGGATTGCCGATCCGATGATCGGGCTCGTCCCAGCGTCGCGCTGTAAGGTCGATGCCACCCATGAATCCGAGGCTGTCGTCGATCGAGACGAGCTTCTGATGATGGCAACCGCGCACCGGATGACGAAGGTCGAACCGCATCGTTATCTGCGGATGCGAGGAAAAGCCACTTTCACGGAACAGGCGAAACGATTTGCCCGAGTATATCGGCCCCATGCCCCAGACCAGAATCCTGATCTGCAGCGTGGGGGTTTCGTCCGCCAGTGACAGAAGCAACTCGCCGAGCGTTTCGGAACTCTGATGCGGCCGCAGCCGGATATCCGGATTGAAATCCCAGCCGATGATCCAGATCGTGTGGCGGGCCTTGCGCAGGGCCTGGTCGAGCGCCGCGAAATAGGCGGCACCATCAATCAGGAAGGCCGCCTTATCGGCCTTGCCGGCTTGCCATGCGTTTCGGCCAGGGCGGATGATGCCATTGGGAAGGGCAGAGCTTGCGGCCCTCTGTCTTTGCGTGGCGCGCGTGATGAAACCAACCGCGTTTGCTCTTGCCGTGCTTGTCCCAATGGCCTGGAAATCCGTCATTCGCTGTCCGCCGCCCCACTCGTTTTCAACGAGCGGATGAACGTGCGAGAACGTCAGTTGTTCCCCGCAAAGCGGAAACATGTAAGCAGAGCCGGATATCGCTTGGCTCAAATGTCTCAAGCGGTGGCGGCGGTGGCTTTCCGAAGGGCCACATATTCCCACAATGCGACGATGAATAGCGCGGCCGTACTGACCATCTGAATGGTGAAATTCTTTTGCGGCAGTAGGAACGCCGCCGCCAGCAGAACTGCCAATCCGACGACGTGCGAGATCGGCAGCCTTCGCTGCGAAGCAAGCTTCAGCCAGATGTTGCCGATCAAAAAGAGTGCAGGGCCGCCGAGGATCGCCAGCGCGACGGTTATGCCGCTCTCTTCTTCCGGGTGGGAAAGACTGAAGTCGGCGCCGACGGCCGTCAGGATTATGCCGGCGACGATCGGGAGATGCCCGTAGGTAAAGAGATTATGGGCAACGGCTTCCGGCTCCGCGGTCTCCTCGGCCTTGTCGGCCGCCTTTTCCTGACCATGGTGGAAATAGATCCACCACATCAGCCCGGTCACCAGGAAGGAACTGCAGAACACCGCAAACGACAGATTGATCTGCATGTGCTCGGCCGCGTTTCGGCC
Source organism: Hyphomicrobiales bacterium (assembly GCA_900470805.1). GTDB lineage: Bacteria > Pseudomonadota > Alphaproteobacteria > Rhizobiales > Rhizobiaceae > Rhizobium. Next base: position 43,954 of record UCCA01000045.1, read on the forward strand.
TGTCGTCAGGATCGTCTCGCCGAGGCACAAGATGACGAACAGGGCGCAGCGTTCGGCCATATGCTCGCCGGACAGATCGAGCGTCTCGCGCGGCGATGCGCCGAGGCCGGGCACCCAGAAACGCGCGAGCGGGGAAGAGTACTCGATCGTCAGCGCAATCGCCCAGAAGATCGCGCGTGTTTCCAGCTCACCAAAGGCGCCAGCCATCCAGAACAGGCTGGAAACGATGATCCAGACCGTGATGCGCACGAAGGTCATATAGGACAGCCGGTCTTCCTTTCGGAATGCGTAGAGCATGAAGGCTGAGCGCCCCAATTGCATGGCGCAGTAGAGGCCCGCGAACACCAACCCCTGATCGCCGAACGCTTCCGGTAGCGCGATTGCCAAGAGCACGCCACAGAACATGAGCGCGAACAGCAACAGCCTGACGGCTTCCTGTTCGGTATCGAGCAGATTGGTGATCCAAGTCGTGTAGATCCACAGCCACCAGATCGCCAAGATCAGCAGCAGCGTTTCGGTCGCCGTCGTTGAGCTGAAATCCGCCGCCAGTGTGTGTGACAGCTGAATCAGCGCGAAGACGAAGACGAGGTCGAAAAACAGTTCCGGAAAGCTCGCCTTTGTCGGCTTGGCATTCTTCTCGCGCAGCCAGCCGCTCAAGACCGGTCACGCTTGGTTACCATGGTGTTCGCAGGCATTGCGGCTATCTCCTGTAGTATGGTGGAACTAGGGCGGCGTGCGGCGCCGGCAAATGGCGGATCGTCGGTGGGCGCGATCGGCTATTGCCCATCGTCGGGAATGTTCAGCAGATGGCCACATGCCTTGCAGTGCACGGCATCGACGTCATGTCGCTGCAAGCCGCATTGCGGGCAGGAAAACCGGACCTTGTAGGGACGGACCACAGCCTGTGCCAAACGCACGAACAGGGATATGCCGATGATCATCGTCACGATCGAGGTCAGCTTCCCCATTGTACCGGGAAGCGTGATGTCGCCGAAGCCGGTCGTCGTCACGGTGGCGACTGTAAAATAGAGGGCATCAACGAACCCCTCGCTGCCATCGCGGCCGTAGAAGAACGTCGTGTAGACGAAACCGGTGACGATGAAGAGGAAGACCAGCAGGTTCAGGCACGCCCTGACGACATCGAGCAGATGAGCGCAGCCGAGCCGGCGCAGTCCCTCTGTCAGCAGGTGGCTGTTGCCGATCGCCCAGATGCGCATCGCTCGCAGGAACGCAAAATTTAAGAGCAGATCAGGAAACAGCAAGGTGGCAAGGATGAAGAGATCGACCCAGGTCATGATCCGGCGGGCGAAGACCTTGAGACTGTTGGCCAGGATCGCCTGAGCAACAAGTTCGATCCCTACCCATACGGCGATGGTGTAGTCGAGAATGAGATAGGATCGACCCTCCCGGAGATAGGGGCCGAACAGGAAGAAGGCGAGGATCGCCAGATCCACTGTCGCCATCAGCGCCTGCAGACTGAATGCCCGGATGTCCTTGCCGCGTTGCAGCCAGGTCAAACGGCTTCTGATGTCCTGCAGACATGCAGTCATGCGCGGTGATTGGATAGATTTAGTCATGTGGCAGACCTGTCAGCGGCCATCGTCTTTGCAGGCATGCGATCGGATTTGATGGGATTTGACGAACATGTCGGCTGTGGCATTGACGCCCGTCCCGGCGTCAACGGCGTCGCACCAGCTCTGAAGCCTGCGCGACGCCAATCGTATTCCAGAGGCGATCAGAAGACCGCGAGATATTTCAGCAGCGAAATGATGCCGATGATGATCACGATGATCTGGACGATCTGCTTTGCCCGGCCATCGATCGGCAGACGCGCAACGAGATAGAGAATAAGAACGATGACCAGGAAAGTTATCAGTATTCCGATCAGTACAGATGATGCCATTGGAACCCCGCTCCATAAGATTATCTTTTGACGACAGGGCGTTAGATAAATCGCCTTTGACAAAAGGAAAGGTAGCCAAGGTGATAATTTATGTTTCGTGTCGTTAGCTGGCGTAGCTTTGGCAGACACCTGCGGGGCTATGGAACCGCTGGGCAAGTTGGAAGTTACATCGGGCATGGACCAGATGCCGCGCCAAATCAAGATGGAAGCATGCTCGGACGCTTCGAGTGAGCCGCCCGCTAAGCTCGTCTACGCCGCGTCACTGCTGGACGGCTTTACCAGGAAGCGGGTCAGGAAACAGTTCCGGTATTTTCGATGTGACGGCAAGGCGGTTACTGATGCCATGCATCTCGCGAGGATTGCGGCACTCGCTATCCCGCCTGCTTATGAGGACGTCTTCATATCGGCCGATCCAAACTCGCATCTGCAGGCTGTCGGCATAGACGCGAAAGGACGCAAGCAGTACCGTTATCATCCCGTTTGGACCGCACAGCGTGGTCAGGCCAAGTTCGAAAAGTTGCCAGGGTTCGCCACCGTCCTGCCAGCGCTCCGCGAACAGGTCGATATTGACCTTCGTGCCCGCTCACAGACGATGGACAAGGCCGTCGCCACCGTTGTGTTTCTTCTCGACAGGCTTTTCATCCGGATTGGCAATGCGGCCTATGCCGAGGCAAACAAATCCTACGGCTTGACGACACTGCGCAACCGCCACGTGACGGTCGATGGTTCCAGTGTTCACTTCAAGTTCAAGGGAAAATCCGGCAAGGAATGGCGGTTGACACACCGGGACCGGCGCATCGCCAATGCGATCCGCAAGTTGGAGGAACTGCCGGGACAGCATCTGTTCCAGTATATTGACGAGGATGGCGCCACCCATCCGATCAGCTCTCAGGACGTCAACGCCTATATCAAGGCAGCCACCGGCGAAGACTTCACCTCGCGGCAGTTCCGAACTTGGGGCGCGACCTGCCTTGCCGCCTCATCCCTGTCTCGATTGGAAATGGCAGGGTCGACCACTGCGCGAACGCGGCAGATGAACGCCGTGATCGACACTGTGGCGGAACAGCTTGTCAATACCCGTGCGGTTTGCAGGTCTTCCTATATCCATCCGAAAGTTCTTGAGGCGTTCGAGAGTGGGGCGCTGGCGGAACTGGCCAGAATTCGCCGCGGCGGGAGTGTGCTGCAAAAGCGATGGATGGACGAAGACGAGATCCGTGTGCTGCGATGGCTGCGCGATGTTTGCGTATAGACGCTCACTATGGTCACCTGACGTATCGGTAAATTCAGGCACTCTTTAATCAGCAAATCATGAAATATTTTTCTAAGTATGAGCGATTTTCTAGCCGAATGCCGACTGCAAACACGCTTCGTTCAATCCTACCTTCATTTCAACGTGCAAGGTCATCTTGTGATGTCGGCACCGCAATCGATTGTCCATTGAGAGATTAGAGCCAACCCCCATGACATCAGACCGGAAACTGCATCTCGGCGCCTTCATGCGTCCCGTCAGCCTGCATACTGGCGCGTGGCGCTATCCGGGCTCCTATCCGGATGCCAATTTCAACTTTGCGCACCTGAAGTCGTTCGCCCAGAAACTTGAGGCCGCGAAATTCGATGCCTTCTTCATGGCCGACCACCTTGCCGTTCTGAACATGCCGGTCGAAGCTTTGAAGCGAAGCCATACGGTCACATCTTTTGAACCGTTCACGCTGCTGTCCGCTTTGGCTTCGGTCACCAGCCGCATTGGATTGGTGGCGACTGCATCCACCACCTTCGATGCGCCCTATCACATTGCCCGCCGGTTTGCCTCGCTCGATCATATCAGCGAGGGGCGTGCAGGCTGGAACATCGTGACAACGTCGAACCCGGACGCCGCCCTCAACTTCGGGCTGGAGGAACATGTGGAACATGGTGAGCGCTATGAACGCGCGCGGGAGTTTTACGATGTCGTCACCGGGCTCTGGGACAGCTTCGCCGACGATGCCTTCGTGCGTGATGTCGAGAGCGGCGTCTATGTCGATCCCGCGAAGATGCATGTGCTGGACCACAAAGGCGAGGCGCTGAGCGTGCGCGGGCCGTTGAACATCGCGCGGCCGCCGCAGGGCTGGCCGGTGATCGTGCAGGCGGGTCAGTCCGAGCCTGGTCGCCAACTGGCGGCCGAGACTGCGGAGGTCGTCTTCTGTTCGCCGCGAGATTTGGCCGGCGGCAAGGCGCTTTACGCCGATATCAAGTCGCGGATGCGGACGATCGGGCGCGATCCCGATCATCTGAAGATTTTGCCCGCCGCCTTCGTCGTCATTGGAGACACGATCGAGGAGGCTCGCGCCAAGCGGGCCAAACTCGACAGCCTGGTCTACTACGAGAGCGCGATCGCATCGCTGTCGATTGCGCTGGGGCATGACGCCTCCGGCTTCGATCCGGATGGGCCGCTGCCTGATATTCCCGAGACCAACGCCAGCAAAACGGGCCGAGCGCAGGTGATCAAGCTTGCAGAGGACGAAGGCTTGACCGTGCGCCAGCTCGCGCAGCGCTACGGCGGTTATTCCGGACTTGCGTTTGTCGGAACGGTCAATACGATTGCCGACGAGATGGCCGAATGGCTGTCGCAGGAAGGATCGGACGGCTTCAACGTCGTCTTCCCGTTCCTGCCGAAGGGGCTGGATGACGTGGTGGATCAGCTGGTTCCGGAATTGCAGAGGAGAGGGCTGTTCAGGGATGATTATACCGGTACCACGCTGCGTGATCATCTCGGCCTGCCGCGACCGACAAACCGGTTCTTCGATCCGACGTGATGACGAGCAGCCGCGGTGGGTCAACTACTCCGGCTACCGGATGCAACCGGATCGCAGTCGCTGCGCAGCGACTGGTATGGAAAGCCTAAGGCGACGTCGCTCGCGGCGAGCCGCCATCAGGGAGAGGAGTTTAGTTTGAGATATGACGTCGCCATCGTTGGCTCAGGGTTCTCGGCCATTGCCGTCTCGATCAACCTCCTGAAACTGTTGCCGCAATCGGCTTCGATCGCGGTTATCGGCGACGATCCCGGTTTCGGGCGCGGAACGGCATACAGAACGGAATTTCACCTGCATCGCCTCAACGTGCCTGCCGGGCGAATGAGCGTCTTTCCCGATATTCCGAACGACTTTGTCGATTGGCTGCACAGACAGGGGCGCGCGATCACGCCCGATGAATTCGCCTCACGCGGCGATTACGGCCTCTATCTCCGCGACACGCTGGCGGCCCTGTTGCGTTCGCGGGAGGGTCGCCCGCGGCTGGAATTCATCAAGGCCAAGGCGACAGGTTGCGTCAATCAGTACAGCAGCGGAACGTCATTTCAGCTCGACAATACCGACGAGCTTCTGGCGCGCAATACCGTGCTATGTCTCGGGGTCGGTAACGCAAACCTTCCGATCTCTGATGCTGCGATCGCTGAAGCAGCAGAGGCGCGTATCATCCGAAACCCTTGGCGCCTGAGCTGGCTGTCGCGGGTCCAGCCTCATGATGACGTCTGTATTCTCGGATCCGGGCTGACGATGATCGATCAGGTTTTGGCCTTGCGGGAGCATGGTCATCGCGGCACGATCCACGTTCTTTCCAGGCGAGGGCTCACTCCGCACGCGCATGGGGCGCACAAGGCTCCCGTGATGCCCGAATACCCCGCTGAAACGCGAGAGCTCAGCGCTGTGCTTGCGACTTTCCGCAAGCAGGTGCGTGATGGCGCCGAGTGGCGATGTCTCATGGACGGGCTGAGATCTAGGACACAGGCGCTATGGCAGGAACTGAGCCGGGACCAGAGGGCGCGGTTCCTCCGGCATGCGCTGCCATGGTGGAATATCCACCGGCACAGGATATCGCCGGCTGTTGCCAGCCGGTTCAATGCCCTTATCGATGCCGGGTCGGTGGTCGTCCATGCCGGGTTCATCGAGGCGATTGGTTGGGAACAGGGCAAGGCAAAAATCGGCTACCGACCGCGTGGGACGTCCAGCAAGGCGGCGTTCGCAGTTGACTGGATCGTCAACTGCACCGGCATGGAACGCGCCGGTATCGCGCATTCGCCGTTGCTGCGCGAAATGAAGCGGGACGGGATGATCCAGGCCGATGAACTGGGCCTTGGAATCACGGTCGATGCTGCCGCACGCGTGATCGACAGCCATCAGGCCGCTAACCCGCATATCTTTGCGGTGGGTGCGCTGACGGCGGGTCGTTTCTGGGAGATCACGGCCGTCCCTGATATTCGCGTGCAGGCGCAGCACGTCGCGGGCGCGGTTGCTTCTGAGGTGAACGGCAAGGACAGCTAGCAAAGCTCAATCCGCGGCCGGCAATCTGATGCTCCCCTGACGTCAGTCGCAGATCGCTTCCGCCTCGATCTCGACCTCATAGTCGCCGATCAGATTTCCGGCTTCGATGAGCGTATTTGCGGGGAGAACCTCGGCGAAAGCACGGCCATGCGCCCGCGACACTGGCTCCCACTTGTCTGCATCTCGAAGATAGACGCGGGTGCGGACCACGTCTTCCATGCTGCCGCCTAGAGCCGAAATGGATGCGGCGATCTTGTCGAGAATGTATGTTGCCTGCGCACCGGCATCACCCGGTGCTACGCAGCGATCCGTACCGTGGGTGGCGGTCGTGCCGGACACCAGAATGCGGTCGCCAACGCGCACGGCTCGGCTATAGCCGGCGATCGGCTCCCAGATGCTGCCCGAGGACACGCGTGATCTGCCGGGGCGACCCGGTACCGGTTCCGCCATGTAGACGGAAGGGATGGCGTCTAGATGATGGCTGAGATCGCCCGATGCCGTCAGGAAGGGTGGCTTGCGGTACTCGTCGCCGCAGTCGCCGGGGATGGGTTTGGTGGCCGAGAAGGCTTTGTCGAGCGCCGCATGATCCGCGTCGTCCAATGCAAAGGAGACCTTTAGGTTGTCGCCGCGATGCTCGTTCTCGCCGATGCGCGCACCGACGATGGTCGCGGCAACCGCTTCGTGCTCGAGAACCCAGCGGCTGGCGACATTGGAAATCGAGACGCCGTGCTTGGCCGCGATCTGGCTGGCCGCGCGAAGAATGCCCTGGAACGCGCCCCAGCCGCCGGCGGCATCAATGAAGCGCTTGTACTTGGAGCGGCTCCAATCGGCGATATCAGTCGGTTCGGCTTGGCCAAGCCAACGCTCGGATAGAAACCCGCCGCAAAGCGTCCCATAGGCGAGCAGCTTGACGCCACTCTTGGCACACAGGTCCGACAGCGCCCCGGCGGCACGGCGATCTACGAGCGAGAAGGAGACCTGGTTGGTGGCGATATCGATGCCATCGGCCAGCGCCAGCGCCAGATGACCGGCATCGAAATTGGTCAGACCAAGCGCGCCGATCAAGCCCTCCTCGCGTAGCTTCTGCATCTCGTGCAAGGCGTCGAGCCATGCCGGATGCTCGAAACTCCACCAATGGAACTGCAGCAGGTCGACCTTGTCGACTCCAAGCCTCGCCAGCCGGTCCTCGACGCCACGACAAACCACGTCCGCTGTCATCGGGCCGGGTTCAGGGCACCATTTGGTGAAGGCGACCGGGCGCGCGCCTTGCGCATAGCGGGACAGCAGGCGGCCGGTGATCAGTTCGGCCGAGCCGTAGTGATCGGCCATGTCGAACGTATCGAAGCCATCGCGGGCGTAGGCCTGCAGCGCGTCGGCGCCCCTGTCCGGATCGATGGTGGTCCCGTTTTTCTCGATGTCGGCCACCTGCCAGAGACCGCAGACGATGCGGCTGATGGAGAGATCCTTGGTGAGCGCGATGCGATCGGGCAGTTGCGACATAGTTCTATTCCTTGGATTTTTGCGTGCGTTTTCGCGTCAACGATGCCAGCGCGTTGGACGCGCCGAGAATGCCGCGTGGGCGCAGGAGAAGGATGAGGCAGAGACCGACGCCGATCATGACGATCTGCAGCGAGGCGGCGCGTGCCTGCTGCTCCGGCGGAACCAGGGCCGAGACCGCGGCGGCCGACACGGCCCAGAGGCCCCAGACGAGCACTGCTCCGAGAATCGCGCCGCGATTGTTACCTGAGCCGCCGACGATCAGCATGGCCCAAACCTGGAAGGTCAGGATCGGCAGGTAATTGTCGGGTGCGATGAAGCCGATGAAATGTCCCTGCGCAGCACCGGCGAGCCCCATGATGGCGCCGCCGATCGTGAACGCCTGCAGCCGAAAACGGATCGGTCGCTTGCCGAGTGCCTGGGCCGCGGCTTCGTCTTCTCTGATCGCTCGCAATACGCGACCCCAGGGACTCTTGGCGAGATGCTGGAGCGCCAAGTAGAGCGCCAGCACAACAGCCGACATCAGCGCCAGATTGGACAGCGCGAACGCCAACGGATCGCTGGCTAGGTTGCCAAATGGCCGCGGAATGAAGCCGATGCCGAATGCACCGCCGGTCAACGGCTGCAGGTTGAGAACACAGAGCTGAACGGTAACGGCGACACCGAACGTCGCAATCGCAAGATAGTCCGAGCGCAGCCGGATGGTGAGTGCACCGACGAGCCAGGCGGCAAGGCCGGCGACGAGCGCCCCCCCGATCCAGCCGACGGCGATCGGCAGATCGAAGCCGCCGACACGGCCAGCTGCATCCGGCGTGGTCAAGAGGGCCGAGACGTATGCACCGATGGCGACGAAGGCGGCTATGCCGACGTTGAAAAGGCCGGTCTGGCCCCATTGAACGTTCAATCCAAGGCACATGATGGCGTAGGTCAGCGCCATGGTCAGGAAGAACGCGGCATAGGCGATCAGGTCGAGGCTCATGCCGCTCTCCCGAACAGGCCGCGCGGGCGCAGCATGAGAACAGCAACGAGGATGACGAAGGACACAGCCGCACGCCATTCCGCTCCGACCAGCTGAACGGCCGCCGCCTCGGACAGGCCGACAATCAGGCCGGCGATCATGGCACCCGGAACGCTGCCGATACCGCCGAGAATGGCGGCGGCGAACAACGGCAGCAGAAGGTCGTGGCCGAGATAGGGGCGGATCTGCACCAGCAGGCCGGTCATGATGCCGGCGACGCACGCCAATGCCGCGCCGACGAACCAAACGACCCGGATCACCCGGCGGACATCGACGCCTGCAATGCCGGCAAGCGCCGGGTTTTCGCTGACAGCGCGCATCGAGCGGCCGATATCGGTGCGGGTCATCAAAAGATGAATGGCAATCACAGCCACGATCGAAACGCCGAGCGACAGCAGCTGATCCGGAGTCGCGCGCAGACCGCCGCCGATCTTGACCGCGATCTGCAGCGCCTTGGTGTAATAGGCGGGCTTGGAGGTGAATATGAACTCGAGCAGGCTGCGCAGCGCCAGCGAGGCACCGAAACTCGCCATCACGAGAATAATGACCGCGCCGCCGCGCGCCCTCAGGCGTCCGAACAGAACTGCATCCACAGCAAGCGCCAGAACGCCTGTCAGCACGATCGCAACGATGGCGGCAAGCGGCAGCGACCATCCGAACGAGAAGGGTCCGATCGGCTTTGTCAGCGACGTCGACAGCAGGCCGATAGCGGCACTGACGGCGAGTGCCAGATAGGCGCCCCACGACAGCAGTTCGCCATGGGCGAAATTGGCGAAGCGCAGAATCGAATAGGTCAGCGTGACGCCGATGGCGCCAAGGCCGATCATCGCGCCGGCAATCAGTCCGTCCATCAGGAACTGCGGGTTCATGGATGCTCCGCCGCGTGGGGCTGGCTGGTGCCCAGATAGAGTTTGGCAATCAGCGGATCACCGAGAAGAGAGGACGCTTCGCCCTCATGGCGGATCTGGCCTTCGACCAGAATGACGGCGCGGCTGGCGATGGCCAGTGCCGCCTTGACGTTCTGCTCGACCAGAACAACGGTCACGCCGTCGGCATTGATTGTCTTCAGCATCGCAAACACCTCGGCGACGATCTTCGGCGACAGGCCCGCCGATGGCTCGTCGAGGATCAGTACCGGCGGATCGACGATCAGCGCGCGGGCGACCGCAAGCATCTGCCGCTGTCCGCCGGAGAGCGCGCCGGCCAGCCGCGACGGCTTTGTCGCAAGATCAGGAAACCGCGCGTAGAGCGCGGCGATCTTGTTAGCCCGTTCAGATTTCGGCAGCACGGCGGCGGCAAGCTGCAGGTTTTCGTGGATGGTCAGCGTGGCGAAAATGTTTTCCGTCTGCGGTACGAAGGCGAGGCCCTCAGCGATTTTCCGATGCGTGGGAACGCGGGTTATGTCGCGCTCGTCAAGCAAGACGCTGCCGGAATGAATTGGAACGACGCCGGCGATCGCCTTGACCAGCGTCGATTTGCCTGCTCCGTTCGGGCCGAGCAGCACCAGCAGCTCGCCCTTGGCGACGGTGAGGTTCACGCCGCGCACGATCGGTAGATCCGGCTCGTAGCCGGCCACGAGCGCCTGCGTCCGCAGGGCAGGGGCGGTCATGCCAGGGCCCCGAGATAGGCCTCGATCACATCGGGATTGGATGCGACTTCGGAGGGCGTGCCTTCGGCCAGTGGCTTTCCAAGCGCCATGGCGACAACGCGCGAGCACAGCCGCGAGACCATGTCCATGTTGTGTTCGATCAGCAGGATCGACTTGCCTTGCGCGTTGAGATCGAGAACGCGGTCCATGATTGTCTCGAGCAGCGCGGGGTTGACGCCGGCCGCCGGCTCATCGAGCAGGATAGCCTGCGGATCGGCCATCAGGATACGCGCCAGTTCGAGCAGCTTGCGCTGACCGCCTGACAACACCCGAGCCGGTTGCGTTTCCAGTCCCGACAATGTCACGAACTCCAGCAGCGTCCGCGCCTTGTCGATCGCGGCCTTCTCCTGTCGCCTGACATGGCCCGGACGCAGGAAGTTGGCAAGCAGACGTTCGCCGTCCTGTGCCTGAGCGCCGGCAAGCACGTTTTCGAGTACGCTCATCTCGAGGAACGGCTTGGGGATCTGGAACGTCCGGCCGACGCCGCGGCCGATCCGTCGCTCCGGGCTTTCCTGCGACACATCACGGCCGCCGATCCAGATCTCACCGGATGTCGGCTTCAGGCTGCCGGCGATCAGATTGAACAATGTCGTCTTGCCTGCGCCGTTCGGCCCAATCAGTCCGACCATTTCGCCGGTCGCCAATTGTAAAGACATGCCCGCGACGGCCGTATTGCCGTCGAAACGCTTCACCAGGTCGCGTGCATCGATCACGGCCTGTGCGGACCGCGAGGTGCTCAATGCGGCGTCTGGCACGGGAGAGGGCATGGATAAAAGAAGGCTCTTGATTTGATTGGTGATGTTTGATCAAACTTCACTGCATGAAGAAATGCAACCGAAAAAAGCGACAGCGGGTGGAGCGGATCGGATGGTAGGGCAGGCGCGGAAAACGTCGGAGGCCGGCACAAGCGGTCATGATCGCGACGATGCCCTGTCGCCGGTCGGTCGCGAGACGTTGCAGGACCGCGTCTATGCCCAGCTTCGCAATTCTTTGATCAACGGCGTGTTTGACGCCGGCGATGTGTTACGCATCGTCGATCTCGCCGACCGGCTGCAGACCAGCACGATGCCTGTGCGCGAGGCGCTCGGCAGGCTCGTTTCGGAGCAAGCGCTGGAATCGCTGCCGAACCGGTCCGTGCGCGTGCCGCTGATCACCCGCGAACGCCTCGACGATCTCGCCCGTGCCCGCATCCTGATCGAGGGGCAGATGGTGGCGCTGGCCTTGCCCAACCTGACGAACGAGGATTTCGGGGTACTGAAGCAGATCAATGTCGATTGCGACTTGGCCTTCGAGCAGCACGGCAAGGATATCGGCCATGTCACCTCGGCGCTGAACCAGCGCTTCCATTTCCATATCTATCATGCGGCGTGCTCGCAGGTCCTGATCCCGATCGTCGAAAGCCTGTGGCTGCAATCCGGTGCCATCATCCGCAAGGCCGCGCACATCCATGACGAGCAGGGAGGCCTGGCGGCGACGAACCATCACTGGGCGCTGATCGATGCACTGGAACGGCGCGATGCGGAAGCGGCGGTGCAGTCGCTGTCCAACGACATCAGCCGTTCCTTCGATCTTATCCGCGGCCGGCTGGATGTTGGGGCTGACAGCGCGGCGGAGGGCGTCGATCATGGCTGAGCGTGTCGATGATGGTTTCGATTTGTTCGACCTGCGCGTCGATGTGATTATCCCCGAAGGCGGTGTCGTCTATTGCGGCGCCAAGCCCGGCGATCATTTTGAACTGCATGGCGAGATGCTGCACCTGCCGCCGGGGCAGGGCATCTCCATCTACTCGCTTTCGTCTGTCCTGCCGCTTCTGGCCGCCAAGCAGCGGCGGACGCACCGCAACGACTGGATGACGACGGATGCCGACATTGCCTGCCCGGACCCCAATTGCTCGACACGGCTCAGGATCACCCGCACGGGTGTGCGCCGGTTCAGCCATGCCGCGACGACAGCGGTTCCCTTGATAGACGAATAGGCCTGACGACATGCAACGCATCACCATCGCCCCCGATTACGAGATCTCCCGCGTCATTCGCGGTGGCTGGCAGCTGGCGGGCGGACACGGCGCGATCGATGCCGACAAGGCCGTCGATGACATGATCGCCTTCGCCGACGCTGGTATCACCACTTTCGATTGCGCCGATATCTATACGGGCGTCGAGGAACTGATTGGGCGTTTCCGGCTGGCTTACAGGAATCTGCGCGGCGAGGAGGCGCTGGCGCGCATCCGTGTGCATACCAAGTTCGTGCCCGATCTCACCGTGCTGCCTGTCATCAGCAAGGCCTATGTCGAAAGCGTCATCGACACCTCCTGCAAGCGGCTCAATCTCGATTGCCTTGATCTCGTGCAATTCCATTGGTGGGCGTATGATATTCCCGGCTGGCTGGAGACAGCGGGCTGGTTGAAGGAACTGCATGACGCCGGCAAGATCGACAAGATCAGTGGCACCAATTTCGACACGGATCATATCGAAGCGATCATCGGCGCAGGCGTGCCCTTCACCTCGCTGCAGCTGCAGTATTCTCTGCTCGACCGGCGCCCGGAAAAACGGATGGTCCAGCTGGCTGCCGACAAGAATTTCGCGCTGTTTTGCTACGGTACGGTGGCCGGCGGCTTTCTCGGCGATCGCTGGCTCGGCCAGCCGGAGCCGAAGCATCCACTCGAAAACCGTTCGCTCACCAAATACAAGTTGATCATCGACGATTTCGGCGGCTGGGACCTGTTTCAGGCGCTGCTCTTGACGCTTCGAAAAATCGCCGACCGGCACGATGTGGATATCGCCACTGTGGCCAGCGCGGCGATGCTGACGAAGCCAGGCGTTGCGGCGGTCATCGTCGGCGCTCGCAACCGCGATCACCTGCCGTCCAATCTCGCCATCGCCGATATAAGGCTCACGCAAACCGATCAGGCGGACATCAACGCGATCCTGTCGCAGGCGCATCCGCTTGATGGCGACGTCTATACGCTGGAGCGGGACCGGGAAGGCCGCCACGGCAGCATCATGAAGTACAATCTCAACAAAGGGGAACAACAATGAGATCGACATTTCTGCTTTCCGCCATGGTCGCGGCACTTGCGGCATCCACGGCGCCGACCTTCGCCGCCGACTGCGACATCACCGTCGGCCTTGTCATGGAGCTGACAGGCCCGGCCGGCGAATATGGCCAGGCTGGTGCCAAGTCCGTCGAGATGGCGTTCCGCGATTTCAACGATGCCGGCGGTGTCAACGGTTGCAAGGTGGTCGCCGACACACGCGACAGCCAGAGCCAGGGTAATGTCGCCGTCGACCAGGCGACACAACTCGTCAACATCAAGAAGGTGCCGGTCATTATCGGCGGCATCATCTCGTCGGTCTCGATCCCGATCCTGACCTCGGTCACGGCGCCGGCCGGCGTCGTGCAGGTCTCGCCGGCCTCGTCCTCGCCGACGCTAACCGAACTCGGCCGCACCGGCAAGACCAATGGCGTGTTCTTCCGCACCATCACGTCTGACGCGCTGCAGGGTACCGCCGCTGCCAAGTACGCGATCGATCAGGGTCTGAAGAAGATCGCCATCATCAACGTCAACAACGACTTCGGCGTCAACATGGTGCGTGAATTCGAAACGGCTTACAAGAAACTTGGCGGCACGATTACATCGACCACGCCCTACAACGAGAAGCAGTCCAGCTATGCCTCGGAAGCCAGCGCCGCTATGGCTGGCGATCCCGAGGCGCTCTATCTCGTCAGCACGCCCGTCGATGGCGCCACGATCGCCCGCGCCTGGGTTTCCGGCGGCGGCCCTGCAAAGTTTCTGCTCAACGACGGCATGAACTCCAAGGACTTCATCGAGAGCGTCGGTGCGCAGTATCTGGAAAATGCCTATGGCACGTCGTCCGGCACCAGCCCGACTGCATCGACGGAATACTTTAACAGCAACTACGAGGCCTTCTCTGGAGGGATTTCACCGTCCGCTCCGGCAGCCGACCGCTCCTACGATGCCGGCGCGATCGTTGCGCTGGCGATTGCCAAGGCCGGAAAATCGGATGCCGCCGCCATCAAAGCCGCCATGCCCGAGGTTGTCGCCGAAGGCGGCACGCCAATTCATGCCGGCAAGGGGGAGTTCGCCAAGGCCCTGCAGCTGATCAAGGATGGTAAGCCGGTGAAATACGAAGGTGTGATCGGTCCGGTCAGTTTCGACCAGTACGGCGATATCACTGGTCCTTTCCGTCTTTGGAAGATCACCAACGGTGAAGTGACGACGGTCGGTGAGCTCAGCGCCGACGAGGTCGGTAAGATCAAGGCGGGGAAGTAACCGGCGGCATTGCATGGGAGCACATGCTTCCATGCAATGCTTGGCGACAGCGCCAATTCGACCACCCAAAAGGTACGGCGTTTGGCGCGAGCTACCTGAAGGCCACTTCGAGATTCTGCCGATCCTGTGCGATTATCTTGCACTGGGTTTCAAACCCTTCACCCTTTATCGCCAGCACGAATTCGGGCGGTATGCCTGCCGAATTGGAAACCGTGATGCCAGCGCTGTCGGCGCCGAGCGATTTGATCGTGCAGTCGATGGTCGAGCGTCGGTCGTTGAACATGATGGAGCCCGCCTTTAGTACGCGGCGCCGGGCGCCGGTCGAATGATCGCCAGGCATCGAGCTCCAGGATACGCAGCGGTCGCGACCGTTCTGCTTCGCGTGGTACATGGCGGCATCCGCCTGCGCCAGCAGGGTTTCGATATCCTTGCTGACGATCGAGAGCGCGGAGATGCCGAGGCTTGCCGTGACAGCAAGCGCCGCCCGGTCGCCCCTGACCAGCTGCGCGGAGATCGCAGCTCTTATCTTCTCGGCGACGACGATCGCTTCTTCCCGGGATGTATGGGCAAGAATGATGGCGAATTCCTCGCCACCAAGACGGCCAAACAGATCGCCGGCGCGCAGGATGGCTCTGCAGGTCGCCGACACGGCTTTCAGCACTTCGTCGCCGGTCGCGTGTCCGTGCGTGTCGTTGACGGACTTGAAGTGATCGATGTCGAGAACGATGCAGGCCAGATTGTGCTGATGGCGCAGGGCCAGCGAGATCAGCTGATCCGCCTCCTGCTTGAAAGCCCGGCGTGTCAAGCCTTCGGTCAAGCTGTCGGTGGCTGCCGATTGCAGCAGCTCGATTCGATCCATGGTGGCGCCGGCCAGCTCAGCCAGAATCGTGCGGTCTTTTGGCGTGAACGCCTTCGGTTGCCGGTCGATCGCGCATACGGTGCCGATCGTGTGGCCATCGCGCGTCTTCAGAGGGAAGCCGGCATAGAACCGAATATGGCTTTCTCCGGTGACGGCGGGATGCTGAGCGAACAGAGGGTTCTTGGTCGCGTCGGCGATGACAAGCGGTTCTTCGAGGTCAATGACATAGCGGCAGAAGCTATCCTCGCGGGGAACCTCGTCGGCGCCGAGGCCGGAACACGCCTTGTACCATTGGCGATGCGCATCGATCAGCGAAACGAGACCGATTTCGATCGAGAATATTTCCTTGATGAGCCTGACGATCCGCTCGAAGCCTTCGTCTCGCGGTGTGTCGAGAAGGTCCAGCTGCTCAAGGGCTGTCAGCCGATCGGCCTCGCGCTTTTCCGCGTCGGTTGCCGACTTACCGAATACCCTAACGACCATATCTGCCTTCCCTCTCACACTGATGAGATGACAAGGGGTCGCATATATTGATGAAGAAATAAAATATCTTGGGCCGTTTAAGGTGGGTTGTCCGCCACTCTTTGAAAGGCCGCGAGAGAAAATATGCAACCTTCAGCCCGGAAGTCCCTTTTCAGGGACGTTCCGAGGTTATGGCGCGCATCAAACGAGGCGACCGGCCGACAGCGACGTCAAGCCTTCGGCCGCCTCCTGAATCACTTGTTCTTCAGCAGCCAGATCTTGCCAGCCATGGTGATGCCATGACCGCTCTCGTCGGCAGCAGCGCTACCATCGATCGGCTGAAGGAAGCCGAGTTCGCGCAGTTCGACAAGCGTCGTCGTGGTCAGAAACTTGATCTTCTGCGGGCGCTCGCGAAAGCGATCGGTCTTGGCGTAGGTGACCACGGCATTCAGGTGCGTCCACTTCTTGGCTTCGGCGGGAAATACATCGCCGTCCATTGCGAGCTTCAGTCCCCTGATCTGGGTCGGTGTGAGTTCAATCATCGTGGGTATCTAGTCCTTGGAACGTGAAAGTTCGGCTGTGTCGCAGCCGTTATTGGCGCTGGCGCTCTCGCCAGCAGTTAGGCCGTCGCTGCGTTTGCATCCCGGAAGGAAACGAGCTTGCCGCTTGTCTCGTCCCACAGCACCAGTTTCACACATTTCAGGCTTTGCCAGATTGTGATGCGACCGATCGCAGCCAGCTCAGGATGGTCGCGCAACACCTCGGGAAGCCGGTAGTAAGGTATCCTGCTTGCGAGGTGATGAACATGGTGGATGCCGATATTCCCGGTGATCCAGCGCAGCACCGGCGGCAAATCGTAGTGCGAGGCACCGTGCAGAGCCGCCTCGGGAAAGTCCCAGTCCTTGCCATCCGCCCAATGCGTGTCTTCGAACTGGTGCTGGACGTAGAACAGCCAGACACCTGCGGCGCCGGCGATCAGGACGATGGGAAGGTGAACGGTAAGAAACGGCACGATACCGGCGAACCAGATGATCGCCCCCGTCAGCACCGCTATAGCTGCGTTCGTTCCCATTGTGGATACCCAAGGAACGGAGCCGTCGCGCATCAGGCCGAAGGGCAGGCGCTGCTTAATCAGGAAGATCCATGCCGGCCCAACGCCAAACATCACCAGCGGGTGGCGATAGAGACGATAGGCCAACCGCTTCGACCAGCTCAAAGCCCGGTATTCTGCTACGGTCAGCGTGGCGATGTCGCCGATACCGCGCTCATCGAGATTGCCGGCCGTGGCGTGATGGGCCGCATGGGTGCGGCGCCAGTAGTCGTAGGGTGTCAGTGTCAGCACGCCGATCGCACGTCCCGTCCAGTCGTCGAGGCGACGACGGGCGAAGAACGAGCCGTGACCGCAGTCGTGCTGGATCATGAACAGTCGCAGGAGGAACGCGGCGGCGGGGATAACCAGCACAATGCCGAGCCAGAAACCCATGGCAACCGAAACGTAGGCCGCGATCGAGATCACGGCAAACGGCAGAACGGTGACGAGCAGCTCAAGGCTGCTGCGTCCCATCCGGGGCTGGCGGTAAGCCGCCAGAATCTTCAACCAGGCGCGAACATTTTCATCGGCGGGTTCTGCAGTTGCGTAGGCGTGGGCGCTCATAGAGGTCGATCCGCTGTTGTCTGGATAGGGCGCGCAACCCAGAAGGACCCGCGTGCACCGGCTGGCATCATGTCGATTATCAGCCCTGACGAGCCTTGCGCGCCGCGTAGCGACGATCGCGTTCGGCCTTGCGTGCAGCCTCGTCGGCGATCACGCGAGCGATACGGTTGTCGGCTTCCGCCTGGCGGGCTTCAGCTTCCGCCTTTTCATGAATTTCAGCTGCCTCGGTCAGCGCCTTGGCTTCGGCCAGAATACGCTCGTTCTCAGCCTTCTTGGCGGCATCGCGCTCGGCGCGGCGAGCTTCGCGGGCCGTGGCGACAGCTTCGCGCGCGGCAAGCTTCTCCTGCATCTCAGGATCGGTCGGTTTTGGTGCCGATGCAAACTTCGACAGCAATTCTTTCTTTGCCTGTGCCGCAGCAGTACGACGCTCTGCAAAGCCATTGTCGTTCGGATGTCTCAACGTGTGTTCCTTGTTCGATTGCTAGTTCAATGTGGCGCCGCAAATGCGCGTGGCTGCGGCTTCCGGTCGCCGGAGATGCTAATATCCAACACGTAAAAAGGCCAGACCTCAGCCTGACCCTCTTAAAACCGAGTGCTGCCATGCCGGTACATCCGCGGTCATGGTAGTCTTGGACTTAGGCGGCCTGGAGTTGACCGGCAGACATCTTGCCCGACTTGCGGTCCTGTTCGATTTCAAAACCGAGCTTCTGGCCTTCGACGATCGAGTTCATTCCAGCGCGCTGAACAGCAGAGATGTGCACAAACACGTCGGCGCTTCCATCGTCAGGCTGAATGAAGCCGAAGCCCTTAGTTTCGTTAAACCATTTTACGGTGCCAGTGGTCATTGGATAACCCTTTCATAGCATTTCTGTTTCCCGCAGGGCGACGCACAGCGGGTGTTCTTCGACGTTTGAAAGGGGAAGTTCGTTAGCGGGCGCGGTGCGCAGCAAAAAACAAATATCGGCAGACAAAGGATCGATAGCGGCTTAATACAGGTTTGATCAGGCTGCGTCAACTTTTTGTTTTGTTCATAATTCTATATGCTACCTATGGATGCATTCACATAATGACTACAGGCCGAAAACGAGATCGATCGGTAACGCCGACATCGGGTGAACCGAAAGCGGTCGCCGAGCGGGAAACAGCTCGTCTGTCGGTCCGTGCGTTGCGCATGGCCTATCTGGCACTGGGCCTGCTGATGCTTTTGCTGGCCTTCATCGGCGCCCTTTTGCCGCTGATGCCCACAACCATCTTTCTGATCCTTGCGGTTGGTTGTTTTGCCCGCTCATCGCCGCGCCTGGAGGCCTGGATTCTCGACCATCCAAGATTTGGACCCATAGTCCGGGCATGGCGGGAGCATGGTGCAATTCCCATGGCTGCGAAGATAATGGCTTTGTCGGGAATGATTATCGGGTATGCCGTCTTCTTTTTCAGCGTGAGGCCGGGACTGGTTCTTGGCGTGGCAGTGGCTGCCGTCATCCTCGCTTGCGGCATCTATGTCGGCTCAAGGCCATTGCCGCAAAGCCGATCCGGCGACTGACAGGCATCGAGCACAAGGCGCTGCCGGCAATCTATCTGCGGCATATTCCAATCGCAATGAAACTGTTTCGCCGTCTCTTGCGTAACTGCGTCGGGTCCTTGTTCAGGATCACGGTGTCGTCGCCTGAGCGTCCCGCGCGGGCGTGGGTCTTCTGGCACGCAGAACACGGAGACAGCAACTTGCGTATCTTGTTGATGAGCCTCGGAGGCGCCACGATTGTGGCTTGGGCAATTGCCTTTTACATGACGTCGGTCGGCGGCTAGCTCTTCCGACGGCTCGCGCAGTCCCAAGTCGCAGGACCGTTGTATTTCAGGCATTTGGTAACGCATAAAAAGCCGCGCGCCTTTCAGCGCGCGGCTCGACATTTTAGAGCAGGCCTGCTGCCGTCATCAGTTCCACGACCTTCTTGTTGTCGAGCTTGGAGGCTTCGACCTTCGGAGCGTGGAGATCGGCGATCGGCACCAGCTTCGGGTTCGCATCGCCGTTGATGGCGTATTCGAACGAGTCGCCGGTCTTCAGGATGTCTTGGCCAGCCTTCGACGTGATCCACTTCAACAGCGCCTGCGCTTCCTTAGGATGCTTGCTTGATTTCAGCACACCACCGCCGGAAACACTGAGGAAGGCGCCTGGATCTTCGTTCTTGAAGTAATGCAGCGATACGTTCTTGCTGTTCTCGCCGGTCTTCGCCTGATCGCTGAACCAGTAGTAGTGATAGATGACCGCGCCTTCGACTTCACCGGCATTCACCGCCTTCATGGCAACGCTGTTACCCTTGTAGGCCGTTGAATTTTCCTTCATGGCCTTCAGCCACGCGGTCGTTGCTTCCTCACCCTTCAGCTGCAGCAACGCGCCGACGATTGCCTGGAAGTCGGCACCGCCAGGAGACGCGCCCCAACGACCCTTCCAGGCCGGATCGGCGAGATCGAGCAGAGACTTCGGCAGCTTGTCTTCGGTGAGCTTGTTCTTGTCGTAGGCAAATACGGTCGAGCGGGCGGCAATGCCGGTCCACAAGCCGTCGGCTGGATGATACTGGGCGGGAACCTGGGCCAGCGTTTCCTTGTCGACGGGAGCAAACAGGCCGGCGGCGCCGACCAGCGCCATGGCAGGCGAATTCTCGGTCAGGAACACGTCTGCCGGCGAGCTGTCGCCTTCCTGGACGATCTGGTTGGCGAACTGCATGTCGCTGCCCTTGCGGACGGTGACTTTGATGCCGGTATCCTTGGTGAAGCCTTCGGCCCACTCGGTGCCGAGACCTTCGTGCTGGGCGTTGTAGACCACGATGCCTTCGGCATCCTGCGCAAAGGCGCCGCCTGCGAATGTGGTCGCGGCGAGAAGAACTGCGGCCGAGGCCAGCTTCAGGCTGATGGATGTCTTCATGTCGTACTCCCGATTGGAGCGAAACCGAGCGCAAATGGGCTCAAGTTTTCGGTCGCTATGAATTGGTTGGCTCATGTATTCGAAAGCCGGTGGAGCGAAGATCCACAAAACTATTCAAACACACTCCACTTATCGCGGGCCTTCGGCCATGGCCATGCGGACTAAAGTCCCTATCGGTGATCGTAGAGGGCCGGGGACGCTATCGCCGGCGATCAAAAGGACGAGACTTGGGACCGTGGCGAAGATGTTTCGCTGCGGGGCGGCCGCTGTGGTCGCGAACACCAAGGAGCACAACAATGCGGAAGACGACCCTCTATACCTGCCTTGCACTGGCATCGTCGGTTCTCGTGTTGGGAACGACAGTCAACGCGGCTCCGTTGTCGACAACGCCGGCAAACGCTACCCGTCCGACCCTCCTCGACCTGCTGCGCCATGGCGCGGATGACAATCTCGCCAACCGGCATCATGGCCGCGACCACAGCCCGAATTACGCCTCCAACGACGATCGTGGCTCTGCCTCGTCACACGGTCACGGCGCAGACGATGGTGCCGGGCACGAACATCGCGGCAGCGGTCATGGAGGCGGAAACGACGATGGCCCGGGCGACGATCACGGCGGTCGCCATTAATCGCTCGTCCTGCAATCAAAATACCGGTCCCGGAAAGGGCCGGGCTGCCATATAAGGAACGCGCACATGCACAGATGGGCGAAAACCCTACCGGCAGTCATTCTCTGTCTGTTGATAGCTCTACTCTCTCCGGTGGCCGCCCGCGCGGACAAGGGCAATGGTGGTGGTTCAAGCAGCAGCGGAAGTTCCAGCGGTAGTGCAGGCGAATCGACTTCGGGATCCGGATCGTCGGGCTCTGACCACGCCGGTTCTTCGGGCTCGCACGGATCTGATGACAGCGCCGGTGGGGGAAGTCACCATGGAAACGACGACGGGCACACGGGCTCGATATCCCGCTGCGACGACAGGGCTTATGATGGCGGCTGGCATGAGCGAATCCGCAACGGGCGCTACGAACTCTTCGACCCGGATGGTCGCCTGGTCATCCGCCGCGCCGCCAAGGGCAGCGATATCGACCGTCGCGATTGACCGGCCCTATGGCCGGGATCGTGCATCGCGCAAGAAGATTGCCGCTTCCGTCCGGTTGCGCGCCTTCAGCTTCTGAAGAATGCGCGTCATGTTGTGCTTGATCGTCTTTTCCTGAAGGCTCAACTGCCGCGCCACCTCCTTGTTGCTATTGCCGTCGGCGACCAGCCCAAGAATCTGCTCCTCGCGCGGCGTCAGGCTGGCCAAGGCATCCTCATGCGGATTTCGTGCCGGATCGGACACCGGCTGAAGCGCTTCAGCTTTCATCTCGGTCAGTATGCGTGCCGCAAGGCTCGGCGAGACGTAGCTCTCGCCAGCGACGACGTTGCGAACCGCGGAGACAAGGGTCGAAGCGCTTACGCCCTTGAGGATGTAGCCTTTTGCCCCTTCCTTCAGCGCGTCGAACAGATCGCTGTCCTCTTCCGATGCCGTGAGCACGATGACGGCTGCCGAGGCATGCTCGGTCATGATGACCCGCAACGCATGATGTCCGCCACCTGGCATCGAGAGGTCGAGCAGGAGAACGTCCGGCCGATGCTCGGTGAACAGCGCGATGGCATCGGCGGCATTCGAGCCTTCGCCGACCACCACGAAACCGGGCTCGTCGGCAAGGCTGCGCGACAATCCATTGCGGAAAATCGGGTGATCATCGACGATTGCGATCCTCAGCCTCGTTTCGCTCATTCCGTTCCCTTTCTGAGTAGGATCATCTGCACGGTCGTCCCATGATCGGCGTTCGAAGTGATCTCGAGCCGGCCGCCAAGGCCTGCCAGCCGCTCTTCAAGCCCGGCAAGGCCAAGACCACGCTCTTCCGCCATCCGCACGAAGCCATTACCGTTGTCCCGCACCGAGATCCTGATGCCGTCATCGTCTTCGCGGGCGAGAACGGAAATCTGCGTTGCCCCAGCATGCCGCGCCGCGTTGCTCAGCGCCTCCTGGATGAAGCGGTAGGCGCAGATTTTCGACGCCTGGGTGGATATGGCGAGTTTGCCGATATCCGCATCGATTTTGGTTCTCGCATGCGTTTCGTGTGCTTGGATGGCGCGCCGCACGACATCGTCTCCCTGCAGCCTCTCCAGTTCCGGCAGCGTGAGGCCGCGGCAGATGTTCCTGATTTCCTGGATCGCTTCGGTAATCGAATTGCTGACCAGCGATTCGTCGTCGCCCTTGGCCGTGCCTTTACCGATCGCCTCAAGACGCAGCGCTGCGAAGCCAAGGAGCTGGGCCGGACCATCGTGCAACTCCGCGGCGATACGCCTGAGGTACCGTTCGTTGATGGTCGCGGTGCGCTGCGTCGCCCTGTCAGCCCGCTGGCGTAGCGCCCGGTTCAGGTCGAGCATCCGCGACAACTCAATGACCTGTGCATCAAGCGAGCGGCGTTGCATCTCGATCAGGTGGCTGCCGCGCGCCACGATGATGAAGAGCAGGGCAAGCATTCCAGCGGTGACCATACCAACCACTAACCAGCTCTGCAGCCGCACGACGGCAAGTTCGGTTCTGAGATCGCTTGCCAGCTCGTAGAATTCGGCTACGCCGATGATGTCGCCGGACCACGGCTCGCGGATCGGACTGTATATCTCCAGCAGCGGCTCCCCGCTCTTCTGTTCAAGCTGGTTTTCCTCGCCCTTGAGCTCGTCGAATTCCGCATGGATGGAGCCGGACAGGGCAGTTGCCAAACCATCAGTCATCGCAAAATGCTTGCCCACCAGGCTCGGCTCGCTGCTGAAGATGACGGTGCCATCCGGGCGCCAGATCTTGAACGAATAGAGCCGGCCGCTGAGCACGCCCTGCTGCAACGTTTCGGTAAGCGCCCTTTTGGCGCCGTCACCAAGCGAGGTGGCCGATGCCAGCTCCTGCGTCAGCGGTGCGATGATGCTGTCCACGTAAAGAGCCGTTGCGCCGGCTGCATTTCGCACCGCCGCACCTTCGATTCGGTTTGTGACCCACAGGCCGATCAGCGTCATGCCGAGCATAAGCACCAGCGCGCCGACAATGGCGAATTGCCAAGCGAGGCTCAATCGGTCGCGCAGCATCTTGCGGTGTCTCGTGACGGTGATGAGATTCATGGCGGCACCATAGACATGTTTGGTGCGGAGAAGAAGAAGGACCGGTGGCGCCGAAATCGGACCAAAGTCCGTCGCGGTGGTTCAGGAGTCAGTGGCCACCAAATCGGGATGCCTCATATGCAAATTTCGCTCTGCTCATATGATGGGCAGTAAGCTATACATTTGTGCATCAAAGATGGAGATCTGCAATGAAATTCACCAACAAAATCGTCGAGTACTTTCAGCTCGGCAAAGCCTACCGCGAAATTTCCCGCCTGGACGATGCTGCTCTCAAGGATATCGGCGTTAACCGGTCGGACCTGAAGCGTCGCGTTTACGGTCGCTGATCGATCGTACAAAACTCAACTGTGTGGGGCCTGCGAATGCGGGCCTTTGTTGTTTCTGGCGCCTAGTCATCTGGCGTGAAGCAGCGGATTCCGCCTCAAGGTTTTTTGGGGTATTGGGCGGTCGTTTCCAACCACGCCACAATCTGGGCCTCCCAAGCGCCTACTGCTTTCCTCTCGATACTTGTGTGAGGAGAGCAAATTGAAACTTGAGACCAAACTGATGGCCGCCTTGGCTCTGGTATTTTCAACCGCTGCGATAGCGCCGGCGCATGCTGCCAGCTCGAGCGCTGACGCGCTGGTCGGAAAGGCCTGGGTGGAGACAAAACCGCAATCCGGCTTGCCGGGCGTTATGATGATCTTTCTCTCCGACGGAACACTGCTGATGGATTCCTGCTGGGAGACCTACGCGTTGCGAAAATGGAGCCGCAACGGGCCGGATTCCGTTTCGTGGGACGAGGACGGCGCGAAGATCTCAGCCAAGATCAAGTCAATTGCGCCAACGCAGCTGACGCTGCAAGTGAAGGCTGGGCGTGACACAGTCGAGCATCGCTACTTGTCGGCCAAGGTGCCGTATGTGTGCCCCGATATGAAGCGGTGACAGTTACCAATCTCAAGGACTGAAAAGACTCCGGCCGCGTTTCACGGCCGGAGTCTCGGTGAACTTTGATCCGCCCGGTTGCCTCAGTCGTGCAGGGCGCCGTCGACAATCACGATCGGCTTTCCCCGCGAGCAATGCTCGATCCTGGCGTCGATCCGGTAGATATCCCTGAGCATTTCCCGGGTGATGACGGAAGCGGTATCGCCGCTGGCTGCCATGGCGCCGCTGTTGATGACGATGGTGTTTTCGCAATAGTGCAGCGCGTGATTGAGGTCATGCAGAGCAATGAGAACGATCATGCCGTCGCGCTTTGCCGTCTCCGAAATGAAGTTCAGCACTTCGACCTGGCGATGCAGGTCGAGCGCCGAGGTTGGCTCGTCCATCAGCAAGACCTTTGGATTGCGGATCAGTGCCTGGGCCAGCGACACCAGCTGGCGCTGGCCGCCGGAGAGCTCTCCCAGCCCGCGAAACGCCAGATCGTCAATTCGCAAGGCCTTTAGGATACGATCGATCTCGGTCAGTTCCTCGTCAGCCACCCGCCAGCTGCTGCCTTGCTTGGCAGACAGAAGCACGGATTCGTAGACTGAAAGCACGGCATTGGCGCCGGTATCCTGCGGCATGTAGCAGATGCTGCGTGGCCCGGCTTCGCTGCCCGAAAGCTCCACCAGCCCGGGTCCCTTGATCAGGGAAGCGATGCGCTTGAAAAGTGTCGACTTGCCGGCCGCATTGGGGCCGATAATGGCCGTGACGCTGCCGGCTTTCAGCTCGTCGATGCTGACGTCGGAGAGAACCTTGACCCGCCCGTAGTTGGCGCCGAGCCCATTGAGCGTCAGCGTCACCATGCGCGCCTCCGGTTGCTGAAGATGAGCACGAAGAAGAAGGGTACGCCGACCAGCGCGGTGATCACACCGATCGGCAGAATTGCGCCGGGGATCAGCATTTTGCTGACCACCGACGTGACCGACAGCAGCAACGCGCCGCAAATGACCGCACCCGGCAGGAAGAAGCGCTGATCCTCGCCGACGACCATGCGCGCGATATGCGGCCCGACGAGGCCGACGAAGCCGATCGTTCCGACGAAAGACACAGGGATTGCGGCAAGCAGGCTGACGATCATCATCGTCTGCAGGCGCAGGCGGCGGACGTTGATTCCCATGCTGGCGGCCTTGTCGTCGCCGAGACGCAGCGCGGTGAGCGCCCAGGCGTCCTTCATGAACAGAGGTACCGTCACGACAAGGACGCCGGCCGTAAACCAGACCTTTGGCCATGTCGCCTTGGTGAGGCTGCCCATGGTCCAGAACACCACGGCAGCGAGCGCCTGTTCGGATTCTAGATATTCGAGCAGCGAGAGCGCGGCATTGAAGGTGAAGACCAGCGCGATGCCGAGGAGAACGATGGTCTCGACGCTGACGCCCCGCATCGTCGACGCAAAGTGGATGAATAGGGCAGCCGCCATCGCCATCAGGAAGGCATTGAGTGGCACCATGTATTGGATGGCGCCCGGAAACAGCGCGACGCCGCCGACCAGCGCAAGCGCGGCGCCGAAGCTTGCCGCTGCTGAAATGCCGAGGGTGAACGGGCTTGCCAGCGGATTGGACAGGATAGTCTGCATCTGCGCACCGGCAACGGAAAGCGATGCACCGACGGTGACCGCCATCAATGCGATCGGCATGCGAATGTCCCAGATGATGACGCGCAGCTGGGTCGCGACGCCTGCAGGGTCAGCCAGCGCCGACAGCACCTGGGAAAGCGAATAGTTCGCCGGTCCCAGCGCCATGTCGAGCGCGATGCTGAAACAGAGTGCCACGGTCAGAAGCACAAGGATGACGATGCGGCGAAAGGCAAGGGCGCGATACTGCTCGCGCCCTATCACCGTTGTCTCTGCGGCACTGACGGCCATTGTCACATGTCCTTCAGCGAGACGAAATAGCCCTGCTTGTAATCAAGCGGCAGGAAGCGGGCATGCAGTTCCTTGAACGTCGCTTCCGGGTCGAGGTCAGCGAAGAGCTCAGGATGCAGCCACTTGGCCATCTCCTGAATGGCGACGAACTGGTAGGGGTTGTTGTAGAACTGGTGCCAGATGGCGTGGACGTTACCGTCCTCGACGGCCTTGACGCCGGTGAAAGCGGGGCGCTTGGTCAAGGCTTCGAGCTTGCGCTTCGCTTCCTTCAGGTCGGCGCCATAGCCGACACCCACCCACGCGCCGCCGGGCACATACTTGTCCCAGTTGCCGCCGGTAATGATGATCTGGTCAGGATTGGAGGCAATGACCTGCTCCGGATTGACCGTTCCGAACGTGCCGGGGATGATGTCCTTGGCCATGTTGATGCCACCGGCGATCTCGACCATCTTGCCGAAATTCTCGTTGCCGAACGACATGCAGCAATCGTCGGAATAGCCGCCGGCGCGCTCGACGAACACAACAGGCTTTTTCGGATTGTTCTTTTCGAGAACGTCGGTGACGCGCTTGATGCTGTCGGCGCGGAACTTGATGAAGTCCTCCGCAACCTGTTCCTTGCCCATCAGCTGGCCCATGACCCGCATGCTCGGCTCGGTGTTTTCCATCGGCTTTTCGCGAAAGTCGACATAGACAAGCGGAATGCCGACCTTGGCGAGCTTCTCGATGTAACCGGCCTCTTCCGTTGCCGTCTTGGCATCGACATTCATCAGGATCACGTCGGGCTTCAGCACGACCGCCTGCTCGATATCGAACGTGCCGTCCTTCATGCCACCGAAGGTGGGGAGCTTGGCGATCTGGGGATATTTCGCCAGATAGGCGTCATAGGATTCCGGATCAGCCTTCGGCACGTCGTCGCGCCAGCCGACGACGTGTTCGAACGGTGCGTCCTTGTCGAGCGCGGCAAGAAAGTAGATCTGCCGTCCTTCGCCAAGGATCATGTGCTTGACGGGCGCGTTCACCTCAACGCTGCGGCCGGTCACGTCCTTGATGGTGATGGTGTCGGCAAGGGCAGGCCAAGCTGTGGACAGAAAAAGAGCCGCTGCAAGCGCGCGAGTTTTGCTGGTAAGACGCATCGGTGTTTCGCTCCCGTGAAAATTCACCTCGTCTATGATTTTATGATTTAAATAGTCAAGTTATATCTGGCGGAGCGGATGTTAATTTAGGTCCTTGCGGAAAACGTTGATGCAAACAGAAATGCCCGGAGACAATTACGGTCTGCGCGAAGACATAAAGGCCTATTGGTCAGCGCGCGCGGAGACATTCGATCTGTCGCCGGGACATGAAATCTTCACCGAGGAGGAGATGGCTGCCTGGCGCCGGTTGGTTCTCAAGCACCTGGGAGAAGCGAACGACAGGCAGGCCCTCGACCTTGCCAGCGGAACCGGCGTCATCTCGCATCTGATGGATGGCCTTGGGTTTCAGGTCACCGGCCTCGACTGGGCCGAACCCATGCTGGAAAAGGCCCGCCTGAAGGCCAAGGCGAGACAAAGGCCGATCCAGTTTCGGATGGCGGATGTCGAAAACACTATGGAGGCCGACGATGCCTATGATGTCATCATCACACGGCATCTGGTGTGGACCCTCGTCGATCCCGCCGCCGCTTTTGCCGAATGGCTGCGCGTGCTGAAGCCCGGCGGCAGGATACTGATCGTCGATGGCGACTTCGTCAACGTGACAAGGACGGAGCGCGCTCTGAAGGCTCTGGCCAGGACCCTCGAGAAAATTGGCTGGCTCAAGCCTGATCCGATGCACGCTCCTGCCGGCATGATGGAAGCCCACCGCAGCATCGTGTCACGGGTCCACTTCTCGAACGGCGCGCGGGCGGAGCAGGTCGCGGAGCTTGTCGCGAAGGCAGGTTTCACTGAGGTGCAGGTGGATACCGACTTGCGCGACATTCACAGGGCGCAGTCCAGGCACTGGAACGCGCTAAAGGCACTGGGACGAGGGACCCAGCACCGTTTCGTGGTCACCGCTAAGAAGCCGATCGACGGCGAAAGCTGAGCGCCGAAGCAAAGCAATCGCGCCTGTTCTCAAGGGCGGAGATAACGGCGCGTGCTCTTAGGTTCCGGGTGCCAAGGCTTGCCGGGCCAGCGACACGAGACATTCCGCACCGATTGTCAGGGCTGCCTCGTCCACCCGGAATTTCGGGTGATGCAGCGGGTAGATCGCGCCCTCCTGTTCGTTGCGGATGCCGAGGCGGAAATACACCGACGGTCGCTTCTCGCTGTAAAAGCCGAAATCATCCGCTGCCGTCCAGCCCGGCGCGGTGACTGCGGCATCAGGCCCGAAGAGACTTGCGGCGGTGGTGAGGACAAGCTGCGTCAGCGCGGCGTCATTGACGACAGGCGGTTCGCCTTCGACGAATTCGACCGTCGCGGACGCGCGATGCACTGCGGCCATCCCCTCGACAATCTCACGCAGTCGTTTTCTGGCGCTGACCCGCGTTGCATGGCTGCCGCTGCGGATCGTTCCCTTGAAACGAACGGTGTCGGCGATGACGTTGTAGGAGCCGCCGCCTTCAATCCCGGTGATCGAAAGCACCAGCGGATCATAGGCGTCAACTTCCCTTGAAACGATCTTCTGCAACTCTCCGACCATGGCGCAGGCCACGGCTATGGCATCGACACCTTCCGCCGGCTTGGCGGCATGGGCCGAGGCGCCAGAGACCACCACGTCGAAGATGTCGCTGGCCAGCGTATACGGGCCGCTGCCGACGGCGATCTTGCCAGTCGGCTTATAGGGATCGACATGGATGCCGATCGCGGCATCGATGTCGTCGAGTAGGCCCTCCTCGACGATGCGTCGTCCGCCAAGCGGCTCAGCCTCCTCGGCCGGCTGGAAGATGAAGCGTACGGTGCCGCC
The DNA here is from genome assembly GCA_900470805.1 of Hyphomicrobiales bacterium. Taxonomy (GTDB): domain Bacteria; phylum Pseudomonadota; class Alphaproteobacteria; order Rhizobiales; family Rhizobiaceae; genus Rhizobium. Next base: position 73,407 of record UCCA01000045.1, read on the forward strand.
GAAGCTGTCGCGATGGCCATTCAGGTGGACGGCGGCTGCGAAGACCATCGCGGAATGCGCATCATGACCGCAGGCATGCATGACGCCGGGATTTTGCGAGGAAAATTCGACGCCCGATTGTTCGATGATCGGTAGCGCATCGATATCCGCGCGTATGGCAATCTTTCGGTTTGACGCGCTGCCTGTCCCCACGATGTCGATGGCGAGGCCATATCCCGCGACAGGCCGAATATCGCCTATCCCATGCTGTTCTAGCTGCTCCCTGATATAGGCTTGTGTCGCGGCCTCCCGGTTCGAGAGATCGGGATAGGCATGCAGGTGGCGACGCACCGCGATCATCTGTTGCTTGAGATCAGGCGATAGCCGGTTCGCGTCAGGACTTGGCATGGATCTCCCTCGGCAATTGCGTCAGCGTCTCGTTGCCGCTGTCGGTCACGAGGATCGTTTCGCTGACCTCGATGCCCCAGCCGTCCATCCACATGCCGAGAATGGAGTGAATGACGTTGCCCGGTTGCAGAACCGTCTTGTCCCCGGGACGAAGGCTGATCGTGTGCTCGCCCCAGTCTGGCGGATAGGCGACGCCGATCGAATAGCCGATACGCGACTCCTTCTTCAGGCCGTATCGCTCGATCACCTTGCGCCAAGCGGCTTCGACATCTTCGGCGCGCACGCCCGGCTTGGTGGTGGCCAGCACCGCCTCCATGCCTTCCAGCACGGCCTTCGCGGTTTCGGTGACCTCCGGTCGCGGCGTCCCCAGCTGCATTGTCCGGGCGAGGCCGGCGGTGTAGCGGCGGCAGACGCCAGCCAGTTCCAGCGCGATCGTCTCGTTGGCGCCGAAGCGCCGATCGCTCCACATGATGTGTGGCGCCGAGGCGTTTTCTCCGCCGAGGATGGTCGGGGGCAGGGCGGTGATGTCGCCGGCGAACTCGCGACTTCCCGCCACCTGCGCCGCCTGTATCCTGGCGATGGCATCGCATTCGCGCACGCCGGGCTCGATCACCTCATAGGCGGCCTTGACGGCGGCCTCCGCCAGTCGGGACGCCTTGCGGAGGTAGTCGATCTCGGCGGGGCTTTTTACCGCGCGTACCCAGTTCACAAGGAGGTCGGCATCGACAAAGGTGGCGTTCGGCAAGCCTCCTACCAATCGGGCGTGCGCCTTGGGCGAGAAATAGTAGGCTTCAAGCTCGATGCCGATCCGGCGGCCGCCCCATCCCTTCGCCACCATCCACTCGGCGATCCAGTCCATTGGGTGGCGGTCCGTCTGTTGCACATAGGCTTCGGGAAAACCGACGACGTTGGCCGGTGTCATCCAGGCCGTGAGTAGCCCGCCGGCCGCATCCATCGCCCGGCCGAGCCAGACCGGCTCCTCGCCATCCTCGACCGGGACCAGAACCGTCTGCGGCGTATAAAACGACCAGCCGTCATAGCCGGTGATGTAATGCTGGTTGGCGACGTCGTTGATGACAAGCAGCTCCAGATTTCGCCGCTGCATCTCGGCGCGGATATTCCTGAGCCTGATATCGTATTCCTGGCGCCCGAACGGTAGCTCGATCATCGCGTTCCCTTATGCTTGTTTTCAGCCAATCAAGCATCGTTCAAGCAAAAACGCGATGAAATTCTTGCGCGGAATCGGGTTTCTCCTGGGTGGGCATACTCCGGATGCTATCCCGTCATCCAATCAAATAACGCAACTACCATATACAACATGGTTTGGCGTTACGCGTCGAAGATTGTTCCGCTGCGCGCTTCCAGCCGATAGCGGTAGCCCGGATAGACCAGGCGCGCCGTCGAAACGACGAGCTTTCCGGACCATGTCCTGCGCCGGATGGCCAGGCACGGCTCGCTCTTCAGGATGGTCAGCAGCTTGCATTCCCACGCCTGCGGCATCGCCGCCTCGACGACATGCTCGGAACCGCTGAGCGGCGCCGTCGCCGTCAGGTAGGCGTTGGGGGTGAGGGATGAAAAGTCCTGTGCGAGGTAGTCAGGCGCGGCCGACGGATTGACGAAGCGATCCTCGATCTGCACCGGCACGCCGTTTTCGCTGTGGACAATCAGGGAGTGAAACACCGGTGCGCCGATCGGCAAATCAAGCGCATCGGCGATCTCTGGCGATGCCGCTTCCTCCGCGAGCACAACGACCGAGGCGTCATGTGCGTTGCCGCGCTCGGCAATCTCCTCCGCAATGTTCTTCACCTCAAACAGCGCCGAATAGCCCTTCCGCTCGGCCACGAACGAGCCTACGCCCTGGATGCGAACCAGTTCGCCTTCGCTTGCCAGTTCCCGAAGCGCGCGGTTGGCGGTCATCTTGCTGACGCCGAGTTCGGAAACCAGTTCGTTTTCGGAAGGGACCCGGTATTTCGGTGGCCATTCGCCGCTGTGGATACGGTCGAGAATCATCTGCTTGACACCGGCATAGAGCGGCGCGCTATCGTTCTGCGCCAGCTCATGCTTCATCTTGCCCGGATGCTTCATTGCCTATTCCTTTTGCACAAACGGAAACCGCCCGCCAAATCGACTTTCCTCTTGCATATCATAAAATTTTTCATATGGTACCATATACAACCTCCTGAGCAACTTCTTCGCAAGATTGACAGGCAAGCCGGCGCAGACCGGTCTCATGCAGCCGCAAGGCCAATTGCAACTTCAGAGGAGATCTTTCCATGAAATTCACTGCCCTTCTTCTTTCCAGCGCCGTCGCGCTTTCGGCGTTCGTGGCGCCGGCTTCCGCCAAGGACTGGAAGACCGCGACCATCACGCTCGAAGGCGCCTATGCGCCGTGGAACCTGACCAATGCCGATGGTACGCTTGGCGGCTTCGAGCCGGAACTTGCCAAGATCCTGTGCGAGCGCGCCAAGATCGAGTGCACGCTCGTCGCCTCGGACTGGGACGGCATGATCCCGGCGCTGAACGCCGGCAAGTTCGATGTCATTATGGACGCGCTGTCGATCACCGAAGAGCGCAAGCAGATCATCGACTTCACGGTTCCTTATGCGGCGACACCGGCTGCATTCGCAACCGCCAAGGACAGCCCGCTCGCCAACGCCGCCGGCACGGGCGTGACGATCAAGATGACGCCCGGCCAGACCGGCGTGAAGGAAATCGACGCCCTCAAGGAAGCCTTCAAGGGCAAGACGATCGGCATCCAGGCCGCCACCGTCTACGCCAAGTTCGTCTACGACAACTTCGGCGACATCGCCCAGATCCGTGAGTACAAGACCGGCGCCGATCGCGATCTCGACCTGCAGAGTGGCCGTATCGATCTCGGCTTCGACGATGCCGTCTATTTTAACAGCGCCTTCGAGGCGGCCAAGGATACGCTCGCCTTCACAGGGCCGGAGATTGCCGGTTCCATCTGGGGCGAAGGCGAAGGTCTCGGCATTCGCAAGGCCGATACCGAGCTGCGCGACAAGTTCAGCGAGGCGATCAAATCGGCCCTGGCGGATGGGACCGTGAAGACCCTGTCCATGAAGTGGTTCAAGGTCGACGTCAGCCCGCAATAAGCTCTGCGGCGAAAGCTTCGGATCAGGTCTCCGGCTTTCGTGCCGGAGGCCGCATGCTATTTTGATATCGTCGAGAGAGCGGCAGACGCGGGGAGCGCGCTATGGCATCATTGTCACTGATCGGATTTGGCTCTGGCGGCTGGGGCGCCTTGCTGCTGCTGGCCGCGCTGCTGACGCTCTGCGTCACGGCGACCGCGCTGGCGATCGGCGCCGTCCTCGGCACCATCGTCGCGGCCGCCAAGCTCTCGGGCAATGTCGCGTTGGTCACGCTCGGCAATATCTACACCACGGTCTTTCGCGGCGTGCCGGAACTGCTGATCATCTACCTCATCTATTTCGGCGGCTCGTCCGCCGTCACCTCGATCGGCAAGGCGCTGGGCTACGAGGGTTTCCTCGGACTTCCGTCCTTCCTGGCCGGCGCGCTGGCTGTCGGCATCATTTCCGGCGCTTATCAGGCCGAGGTTTTCCGCGGTGCCTTTCAGGCGATCTCGAAGGGAGAGCTTGAGGCGGCGTCGGCGATCGGCATGCATCGCGCCTTGCGCTTGCGCCGGATCATCATCCCACAAGTCTTTCGCTTCGCCATCCCGGGCATCGGCAACGTCTGGCAGCTGAGCCTCAAGGATTCAGCGTTGATCTCCGTCACCGGCCTCGCGGAGTTGATGCGCACGAGCCAGGTGGCCGCAGGTTCGACGCGGCAATATTTCCTGTTCTTCATCGTCGGCGGCATTCTCTATCTGATCCTCACAAGCCTTTCGGATCGCGTCTTCAACGGCGCCGAGCGACGCGCCAACCGCAGCATGCCGACCGCGGCCATGGGCAAGGCATAGGAGAAGCACATGGATATTGCCTTCCTTTCCCAAACCATGATGACGCTGCTCAAGGCTGTTCCGATGACCTTGGCGCTGTTTTCGGTGTCGATCGTTTCGGGTTGCATCCTGGCGCTCGGGATCGTCTGGATGCGCGTCGGCGGAAACCCGGTGCTGCAGGCGATCGCCAAGGGTTACATCTTTATCTTCCGTGGCTCGCCGCTGCTGATCCAGATGTTTCTGGTGTTTTACGGCCTCGGCCAGTTCGGCTTCATCCGTTACTCCTTCCTCTGGCCGTTCCTGCGCGAACCCTTCATCTGCGCAGTTCTGTCGCTCGCGCTTTGCACCGCCGGCTATTCGGCCGAGATCTTCCGCGGCGGCATCCGCGCCGTCTCGCCGCGTGAAATCGAAGCCGCGCGGTCGATCGGCATGTCGGGCTTCCTGCTGGTACGCCGCATTCTGGCGCCGATCGCCTTTCGCCACGCTCTGCCGGCCTATTCGACCGAGGTCGTGCTGATGATGAAGTCGACGGCGCTGGCCAGCCTTGTGACGGTCTGGGAAGTCACTGGCGTCGCCCAGCGGCTGATCTCGCAGACCTATCGCACGATGGAGGTCTTCCTCTGCGCGGCGATCATCTACCTCGTTCTCAACTTCCTCATACTGCAGGCCATGGCATTGCTCGAATATTCGCTGTCGCGCCACCGCCGTGCAGCGCCCGCACCGCTGCAAGCCTAGAACCGCACGAAACTGATTGGAGCAGTTATGCCCGGTGTTACCCGACTTTCGGTCCGCGATATCCGCAAGAGCTTTGGCATTCACGAGGTGCTACGCGGCATTTCGCTCGACGCGCAGGACGGCGACGTCATCTCGCTTCTTGGCGCCTCCGGCTCCGGCAAATCGACCTTCCTGCGTTGCATCAATCTGCTGGAGACCGCCACGGCGGGCGAAATCTGGGTCGATGGCGAGCAGATCCGGATGGTGCAGAAGCGCGGTGTGAGCCGGCCGGCGAGCCAGAAACAGGTGGATCACATCCGTTCCGAACTCGGAATGGTCTTCCAGTCCTTCAATCTCTGGTCCCACATGACCATCCTCGAAAACATCATCGAGGGCCCCGTGCATGTCCTGAAGCGCCCACGTGCGGAATGCGTCGCCGAGGCCGAAGCGCTGCTCGACAAGGTCGGCATCGCCGACAAGCGCCATGCCTATCCGGCGCATCTTTCCGGTGGCCAGCAACAGCGCGCCGCAATCGCCCGCGCTCTGGCAATGAAACCAAAGGTGATGCTGTTCGATGAGCCGACCTCCGCGCTCGACCCGGAACTGGTCGGCGAAGTCCTGCGCGTCATGCGCGCACTGGCAGAAGAGGGCATGACTATGCTTGTCGTCACGCACGAAATGAGCTTTGCCCGGAACGTCTCGAACCGTGTCGTCTTCATGCGCGAGGGAATCGTCGACAGCAGCGGCACGCCGGATGAGATGTTCGGTGGCGGCGGCTCGCCAGCCTTCCGCCAGTTCATCGGCCATTTTGGAACCGCGCAATGACGATCACCATCGATACCCCGCTCAGCTGGCGCGATGTCGCGCGCGTGGCGGACGGGGAGATGCTGGCGCTGTCGCCGGCAGCATGGCAGCGCATCGACAATGCCAGCCGCATCGTCGAACGCATCGTGGAAACTGGCGTTCGCGCCTATGGCATCAATACCGGCGTCGGGGCGCTCTCCGATACCGTCGTCGATCGCCAGTCTCAAAGCCGGCTGTCGCGAAATATCGTCCTCAGCCATGCCTGCGGTGTCGGCGGCCTTCTCGCGCCGCGCGAGGTGCGCGCCATCATCACCGCGCAGATCGCCAACTTCGCACACGGCCATTCCGGCGTTCGCGCCGATATACTGCGCCATCTCCAGGCGTTTCTTGAGCATGACTGCATTCCCGATGTGCCGGCGCAAGGCTCCGCCGGCTATCTCACCCATAACGCGCATACGGCGCTGGTGTTGATCGGCGAGGGAAGTGCGCACCTCGCCGGCAAGGCGATGAGCGGAGCCGATGCGCTTGCGGCACTTGGGATTGCACCGCTCCTGCTCGGCGCCAAGGAAGGATTGAGCCTCGTCAATGGCACGGCCTGTGCCACAGGCCTGTCGAGCGTCGCGATGGCGCGGGCAGAGCGTCTGCTCGTTTGGGCGGATGCTGTTGCCGCACTGACGCTGGAGGCTGCCGGTAGCCAGATGGCGGCATTCGACGAGAGCGTGCTGGCGCTGCGTCCGTCGCCGGGCATTCAGCATGTCGGCGCAAACCTGCGCCGTTATCTGTCTGGCAGCGGCCTGATCGATGCAGCGATCGGCAGGCGCACGCAGGATGCGCTGAGCCTGCGTGCCATCCCGCACGCGCATGGCGCGGCCCGCGATGTGCTCCAGAACGCGTCTGTCGTCGTCGACAGGGAACTTGCCTCCGTGACCGACAACCCGGCTGTCTCAGGCACGCCGGATGCTCCCGTCGTTTCGTCGGAAGCCCATGCTGTTGCCCCCGCGCTCGGGCAGGCGGCGGACAGTCTCGCCGTCGCACTGGCGCAGATCGCCGCCATGAGCGAGCGGCGGATGGATCGGCTGGTCAACCCGCTGGTGAGTGGATTGCCGCCATTTCTGGCCAGCGACGCTGGCAGCAATTCGGGCTTCATGATCGCCCAGTACACGGCAGCCGCCCTGAGCAACGAGAACCGCCGTCTTTCGGCACCGGCCTCGCTGGATGGAGGGCTGACCTCCGGTCTGCAGGAGGACTTTCTGGCGCATCCGACGGCGGCGGCCAACAAGCTGCTGGCGGTCATCGACAACTGCGAATACATCCTCGCCATTGAATTGATGGCGGCAACCCAGGCGCACGACTTCTTCGCGTCGCCAGCGGCGCGTGCCGAGGGAACCGGTGCCATTCACGCGCTCGTTCGACAGTGTGTGCCCCACTATGCCGATGACCGTCCATTGTCGCAGGACATGGAACGTCTTCGCGAATTGATCCAGCAAGTCCAGCCACCTCTGGCCGACGGAAAGAGATAAGATGAGCAGCCGCTACGATGTCGCAGTGATCGGCCTGGGTGCGATGGGGAGCGCCGCAATCGCATTTCTCGCCGCGCGCGGTGTAAAAGCGATCGGCATCGACGCCTACTATCCGGCGCACGCGCTGGGTTCCTCCCATGGGGATAGCCGGCTTATCCGGCTCGGTTATTTCGAAGACCCGTCCTATGTGCCGCTGCTGAAACGTGCCTATCGCAACTGGCGCGCATTGGAAGCGAGGCTGCGCGCCGACGTTCTGACGATTACCGGCGTCCTGCAGATCGGTGCGCCGGACAGCAAGATCGTCAGCGGCACCCGCGCCTCCTGCAAGATGCACGGACTTGCCCACGAGGTTCTGGACCAGGACGAAACCGCAACACGGTTCCCAGCTTTTCAGCTTGGCCAGGATGAGATTGCCGTTCTTGATCCGCAGGGCGGCTACCTCCGCCCGGAAGCCGCGGTGATGGGCTATCTGAAACTCGCCGCCGAGGACGGTGCCGAACTCCATTTCGGCGAGCGGGTAACGGCGATCGATACCGATGAGACCGGTGTTACGGTGCGGTCGGCGAATGGGCAGTACAGGGCGAAAAAGGTCATTGTCGCCACTGGTTCCTGGATCGCCGAACTCGTGCCGCAGCTAGCGGCGCACGCAGTTCCCATCCGCCAGGTGGTTGCCTGGTATCAGCCGCGCGACGGTTTTGTCACCCAGCGAGGCCGCATGCCATGCTTTCTGCGCGACGAGGGCGAAGACGGGTCCTATTTCGGCTTTCCGGCGATTGGCATCGATGGCGTCAAGGTCGGCCGACATGCCCACTTCCGCGAGCCGATCGATCCCAATCAGCCGAACCCGGCGGTGAACGCAACGGATACGGCGCTGCTTGACGACTTCATCGGCAGGCGCGTGCCGGCCGCTGCCGGCCTTCGTAGCAACGCGACGACCTGCCGCTATACGATGCTGCCGAGCGAGGATTTCCTGCTCGACTTTGCGCCAGGCAATCCCAATGTCGTCGTCGCATCGCCTTGCTCCGGCCACGGTTTCAAGTTTACCAGCGTCGTCGGCGAGATTCTGGCGGATCTGGCGCTGGACGGCGGCACGGAACTGCCGATCGGCGCTTTCTCGTTCGCGGCCATGGATCGCTTTATGGAGAGCCGAAAAGCGAGTTGAGATCGCGAAATGATCGGTCTGCGGTGCTGGCCGCGCCTTGGATTCGGCGGGATTGAGCGACAGAGATCGGATACGGTATCGTAAGCCTATCCGTCTATGGTGGATTGATATAGCAACGTAAGCTGCACAGCCGATGCAGGCGACGAATTTTTGGTGAAGGTGAAGCAGGCCATGCCCCAGATGTCTGTGGGATCATTGAAGCGAAGCGCGGACATTCTGCTCAACGATGATCACGAACCGGTGCGAAAGCAGGTTTCTCCGGTGACGGGCTTAAACCGTCCGCGGGCACTGCAGGACATTCTCAACATTATCGGTGACATGCTGATGTCACCGCAGGCACCTGCCATGGCCAGCTACGTTGCAGGCAAGGTCTATCAGAGACTTGAGCGGCGCGGGGTCGTACCCGACCTGCCTGCCAAGTCGGAGGCGCCCGAGCATCTCGATCTTGCGGTCGCGAACGTGGTAAAATCGCTGCCGCGCTTTGCCGATATGGGCGAACAGCTGCGTGATCTGACGGCGCGGCTTCAATGGCGCGGCGGACGTGGCGGCCCCTACGCCAGCCTCAATTTCGAAAAGGCTCATGCCCACGCCGTGGTCGTCGGCCCGGGTGGACTGGAAGAGCGCAGCGATGTTCGCCTCGGCCTGACACTGATGGCGCCGTACAGCCGTTTTCCCGATCACGTGCAGTATCACTCGCGGGTGTTCCTGCTGTTGTCCGATGGCGAGGTCAGCCTCGACGACAGCCATTGGTTCCAGGCGGCAGCGGGTGCGATCTTCTTCAATGAGGCCGGCTGCAAGTTTGCCATGCGCTGTACCGCCGCGCCGCTGCTCGCTGTCTGGGCTCACGTCGAGGATGCCTCCCTCTAGGATCACGGCAATGGCCCGAGAGCTGATTTGTCGCAATCTGCTGGACCTGAAGAATGTCGACGGCTCTGGTCACGGTTGAGGAGCCGCGCTAAAGGCTAGGCGAGGGCGATGATCTGGCTGCTTGGCGCATGATTTTTGTCGTTGCGAGGCCCAGGAGAAACACGTGTCCGCACAGAAATTACGGTTGGCAATCAACGGGTTCGGCCGCATTGGCCGCTCGCTTCTTCGTATCTTGCTGGCCGAGGAACGCAACATCGAACTGGTGCTGATCAATGATGTTGCCTCGCTCGAAAGCTGCGCCTATCTGTTTCAGTTCGACAGCGTTTTCGGTCCCTGGCGCGAAGAGGTTTCCGGTGCCGACCAGACGCTGCGGATTGGGCCGCGCGCCATCCGCTTCACCAATGTCGGCGATATCAGTCGACTGAACCTGCATGGTGTGGATGTACTGCTTGAATGCACCGGCCAGCCTTATACGCGCGCCTATGCCTCACGCGGCCTCGAAGCCGGTGCCAAGCGCGTGCTGATTTCCGGCCCCGCCGAAGCGGCCGACATGACGTTGATCCTGGGCGCCAACGAGGAGCGATTCGATGGGCAGACCATCGTCTCCAACGGTTCGTGCACGACGAATGCCCTGGCGCCGCTGCTTAAGCTCCTAGACGAGGCATACGACGTGATCGGTGGGCAGATGACGACGGTTCATTGCTATACCGGCAGCCAGCCGACGGTCGATCAGCCGCGCGATGACTTCGCACGAAGCCGGGCGGCGGCCCTGTCGATGGTCCCGACGAGCACGAGTGCGCACAAGCTTCTCGGCAAAGTGCTGCCGCAACTGGCCGGCAAGATCGAAGCGCGGGCGATCCGCGTGCCGACGGCAAGCGTTTCGGCGATCGATCTTACGGTGGTGGTCCGCGATGCGCCCACGCGCGATGAAGCGATCGCGTTTCTCAAGCGTGCCAGTGGGATATCGCCGGTCCTCGGGTGGACTGACAAGCCGCTCGTCTCGGTCGATATGCGGGCGCGGCCGGAGTCGTTGGTCGTTTCAGGCCCGGAAACCTCGGTGTCGCCGGGAGGGCTGCTGCGCGTGTTCGGCTGGTACGACAACGAGTGGGGTTTCGCCAACCGAATGCTGGATGTTGCCACCCTGATCGGCAACAGTTCAGCGGGCGATGCGCGTTGACAGGATGATCGATGACAGCGTCTTTTCGACGCCGTCGATCGAACCGATGTTGTCGATTGTGGCGTCGAGTTCGCTGATGGACCGTGCAGCGACAATGGCGATCATGTCGAAGCTGCCGCTGACGGAATAAACCGACCTGACATGTGGGATCGCCTCCAGATCCTGGGTTACCCTTCCGAGCATCTTTGGCGCCAGCGTGATCAGCACATGGGCTCTGACCAGCGCATTCTCATAGGCCTCCGAGAGCCGGACACCGTAACCAGTGATCACGCCTTCACGTTCCAGACGCTCGATTTTCGCCTGGACGGTCGTGCGCGACAGCCCGAGTTTGCGTGCCAGAACAGCCGTCGGCATACGGGCGTTTTCGCTAAGAAGCGATAAAAGCTGTTGGTCCCTATCCAGCGTTGTCATTATGAGCAACTCCAACGGCACTATGCGTATTCTAGGCCTTTATTTCTCACAATCTCACGCTGGGAATCAACACCGTCTGCGCGAATAAATGGCGCATAGGAATTTCAGTAAAAGATATAAGGGGATTTTCATGAGAGATGTCGTTGTCATCGGCGCGGGCAAGATCGGCTCCACGATCGCGAGTTTGCTGGCAGACTCGGGTGACTATCATGTCACCGTCGCCGATCGCAGCGACGAGCAGTTGCAGCAGATAGAGACGGGCGCTGCTATTGCCACGGCGCAGATCGATATCGCCGACGCAACGGCGCTGACCGCGTTGCTCGCCGGCAAATTCGCCGTACTGAGCGCCGCCCCCTTCCACTTGACGATCGCCATCGCCGAAGCAGCGGCCCGTGCCGGTGTGCACTATCTCGACCTGACGGAAGATGTCGATTCCACGCGCCGCGTCAAGGCTATAGCCGAAACGGCGAAGACGGCCTTTATCCCGCAATGCGGGTTGGCGCCAGGCTTTATCTCGATCGTCGCCAACGATCTGGCCAGCCGGTTCGACAGTCTGGACAGCGTGCGGATGCGGGTCGGCGCGTTGCCACAATATCCTTCGAACGCGTTGAACTACAATCTGACCTGGAGCACCGACGGGGTCATCAACGAGTATATCCAGCCCTGCGAAGCCATCGTCGACGGCCTGCTCATCGAGGTTCCGGCGCTCGAGGAACGTGAGGAATTCTCTCTCGACGGCGTGACCTACGAGGCCTTCAACACGTCGGGCGGTCTTGGCACGCTGTGCGAAACGCTACAGGGCAAGGTGCGGACGCTGAACTATCGGACGATCCGCTATCCCGGCCATGCCGCCATCATGAAGGCACTGCTCAATGATCTCGGCCTTCGTCATCGCCGTGACGTGCTCAAGGACATCCTCGAAAATGCGCTGCCGTCGACTTTGCAGGATGTGGTTATCATCTTCGTGACCGTGTCCGGCCGCAGGAACGGTCGCCTTGTGCAGGAGACCTACGCGAACAAGATCTACAGCGCCCGGATCGCTGGCCGCACGATGAGCGCCATTCAGATCACCACCGCGTCGAGCATCTGCGCCGTACTCGATCTCCTGTCTCTCGGCAACATCCCGACCAGCGGCTTCGTCCGCCAGGAGGATATCAGCCTCGACTTGTTCCTGCAGAACCGCTTCGGCCACTACTACGCGCAGAAGGTCCACGCGTAGCGACAGGCTCGGCTCGCAAGGCTGTGCCTGCCCTATATTTCAGGCCGCTGCTTCTGGCTGCATTTGCCGTAGATCAGTCGATATTCTTCTCGATGCGTTCCGCAGCGATATCGGGCGGTGTCCAGCCGCGTTCTGCATTGTCGCCAAGCGCGCTGCGATCGCCGAGCATCGCCTTCTCCAACAAGTCGGCAATCTCCTTGGCCTTGGCGATATATTCCTTGTTGTCATAGACCGCGACATCCTCTTTCCACAGGGGGGCCAGCGTTCTAAGGCCTCGCACGTCCTGGCGCACGAAAACCGCCTTGCTCTTCTCGACGTCATAAGGATGCATCCCTAGCGTCTTCAGCGCGTACCCACCGGCGCGCACCGAACTGTCGAACACTTCACGGACGATATCATGCGCGCCCGCTTCATAGAGGCGATAGACAGTTGTCCTGTCGAAGGCGCGGGCGATGATGTGGATGTGCGGGTTTTCGCGTCGCGCGTGCTTGACGATCTCGATCGCCCGATCCGGATCATCGATCGCCACGACCAGCACCTTGGCTTCGTGAAGTCCGGCCGAATGCAGGAGATCCGGGCGGCTGGCGTCGCCAAAGAAGGATCGAACGCCGAACTTTCGCAGCCCGTCGATGACATCGGCCTGGTGGTCGAGAACGATCGTCTTGTAGCCATTGGCCAGAAGCATGCGGTTGACGACCTGTCCGAAGCGCCCGAGACCGGCGATGATCACAGAACCGGGCTCGGTGATTTCATCCGCCTCGTCTTCCTGCTTGCGGTCGAAGCGGGGCACGATCAGCCTGTCGAAGATGATGAACAGCGCCGGCGTCAGAAGCATGGACATGGCGACGACCAGGAGAAGGACGGATGCGAGTTCCGGCGGCAGCACGGCGCTCTGTACCGTGAAGGAAATCAGCACGAAGCCGAATTCCCCGGCCTGCGCCAGCCCGAGCGCAAACAGCCAGCGATCCGTGCCGCGCAGCTTGAAGACGAAAGCGAGGCAAAACAGCACGATCGCCTTCAACGCCATGACACCGAGGGTGATGCCAAGCACCGTCCAGACTTGCGCATAGAGGAGCGAGAAATCGATGCTGGCGCCAACGGTGATGAAGAACAGCCCGAGCAGCAGACCCTTGAACGGCTCGATATCGCTTTCAAGCTCGTGTCGGAATTCGCTGTTGGCGAGCACCACGCCAGCAAGGAATGTCCCAAGCGCCGGCGATAGGCCGACCACCGTCATCAACAACGCGATCCCAATGATTAAGAGCAGCGCCGCTGCGGTGAAGATCTCGCGCAGTTTCGACCTTGCGATCAGGCGGAAGATCGGTCGCGACAGGTAATGCCCGGCAGCGATCACGAAGGCGACGGCGAAAAGGGTGACGAGCGTCACCTGCCAGCCGGGTAAACCCTCGACCAGACTGAGAGAATGGTGGCCGCCTTCCGCAGCATTGCTGCCGAGGGCATGGCGTGCGAGATCCGGAAGCGCCAGCAGCGGAATGAAGGCGAGCATTGGGATGACGGCGATGTCCTGAAAAAGCAGCACCGAAAAGCTCGATTGTCCGCCGGATGACCGCAGCAATCCCTTTTCGCCGAGCGTCTGCAGCACGATGGCGGTCGACGACAGCGAGAAGATGAAGCCTATCGTCAAAGCCACGCTCCACACCTGGCCGAGAAGCATGGCGAATGCCATCACGGCAAGCGAGGTGAGGGCTACCTGCAATCCACCGAGCCCGAGAAGCTTGGAGCGCATTTCCCACAACGCGCGCGGCTGCAGTTCGAGACCGACAAGGAAGAGCATCATCACCACGCCGAACTCGGCGAAATGCTGCAGATCCTGCGTTTCGTTGCCGACCAGATGCAGGGCCGGGCCGATGACGATACCGGCGATGAGATAGCCAAGCACGGAGCCGAGACCGAGGCGCTTGGCGATCAACACCGAAACCACGGCGGCGAGCAGATAGACGAAAGCCTGGAAGATAAAGCTATTCATGGCTGATGCCCTCACGAAGGGGAAGCGTGTCGGCACTCAGCAATTCGAGGCGCCTGGCGGCATCGATGTCGAAAGTTTCGGCTCGCAGTGTTTCGAGGAGCCGCTTGTAGCCTTGGAGATGCGGCTCGGCCCGCCCGTCGGGCCCGGCGTCGTGGGCTGCAAACAGCGCGTAGGGGGCGACGAAGCGCATTCCACAGAGATTCGCCGTCTGCTCGAGAGGCGACAGCAGTGACCGTAGCCGGAAGTGATTGCTGCCATGTTCGCTGTATGCCTGATCCGGGCCGCCCGCGGTGACGACGGGAAGAAACGCCTTGCCTGCCAGCTTGTCGCCGGTGTGGCCATAGGCGAAACCATATTCCAGAACCAGATCCTGCCATTCCTTGAGAATCGACGGGGTCGAATACCAGTAGATCGGAAACTGGAAGATGACGACGTCATGCTTCAGCAGCCGGTCCTGTTCCAGATCGATGTCGATGTCGAGTTTTGGATACTCGGAATAGAGATCGACGAAGGTGACGCCCTCGATGCCACGGGCAATGCCGGCCATCTGGATGTTGACGCGAGAATGGCGCTGTCCGGGGTGGGCAAAAAGAACGAGCACCTTGGCCATGCATGGGTCCCATGTGAAGTCGGAATTGCGGCGAGTTTTGGTGCCCGATCGGTGAGCAGACTTATTAGAGCTCCGGCCACCTGAAATGGTTCAGTAGTATCGTGGTATCGGACCTACCTGTTCGGTTTGATCAGGCAAGTCAACCACGATTTCATCGACATAGCACCAACCCCAGCCTTCGGGAGGGTCGTATCCCTCCATGACGGCATGCCCGGTGTCGTGAAAGTGGGCGGTCGCGTGCTTTCCGATGGACTGGTCGCAGCAACCCACATGTCCGCACTCTCTGCAAAGTCGCAGATGCACCCAAGCCTGCCCCTCCGCCAGGCATTCCTGGCAGCCGCGCGTCTTGGGGCGGACGTTCTGGACCAAACGAACATGTGAGCAAGAATGCGGCACGGCTGTCTCCCTGTTTGCGCGTTGGATTTGACAATGATCGCGGCGTCTTGCAATCGCAAGACATGATCTGAAACGCGTCAGCCGGGAAACTCGAGAGCGTCCGACTGCAATGGAGACCGCCAATGATTGCGCTCCATCATGCGAGAATGCACTTGATTGCAGCGCTGCCGATCAGGCACATCTCTCCGCGGCGCCTTCTGCCCCCACCGAACCGGAGACCTGAACGCTGATGGAATGGAGTGATGTGCGGATCTTTCTTGCCGTGGCGCGAGCAACCACGCTTGGCGGGGCAGGGCGGGCACTCAAACTCAGCCACCCCACCATAGGCAGGCGGCTGCGGGCGCTCGAAGAGGCGACTGGACAGACGCTGTTCCAGCGTACCGCCGACGGGTTCGTCCTGACCGACGAGGGCGCCGCCGTGCTGGTGCTCGCCGAACAGATGGAGGAATCGGCCCTTGCGATGGAACGAAAACTTGCCGGTGAGGCGCAAACGCTTGACGGGGTGTTGCGGATTTCCTCGGCAGACTGGTTCGGTGCCTATGTGCTGCCGCCGGTCATCGCCGATTTCTCAAGGACCTATCCCGATGTGCTGATTGAAATTCTGACGGGACAGCGGCTATTCAATCTTGCCCATCGCGAGGCCGACCTCGTCTTCCGCATCGTCCCGTTCGACGAGCCTGATGTGATTCAGCGCCGGTTGTTGACGATGACCTACGGCGTCTACGTCAACAGCGCGCTGCCGGAACCTGACGTCGGCGATGGGAGCGGCTTCAATCTCATCACCATGGATGCCTCGCTCGGTTCCTTTCCTGACACCAACTGGCTGAGGGAACGCTTTCCGAACGCTCAATTGGCGCTCCGCAGCAACAATCGGCATGTGCAGGCGCAGATGTGCGCCAGTGGCGTCGGCATTGCCGTGCTGCCACGGCCCGTCGGCGACTATGTGCCCAATCTGAAACGCGTCGCGCTGGATGAAACGCCGCCGGGACGGGACATCTGGATGGGATATCACCGCGACATGAAGCGGCTTGGCCGCCTGCGAGCCTTCGTGGATACGATCACACGGATCCTCACGCCCTAGATGTCCTCGCCATGCTGAAGCTGGAACAGGTGGCGGATACGCCCGGCCAAGGTATCCGGCTGCCTGCTGGCGAGCGAACCGTTGCCGGCCAGATGTTTTTCCGATTCAAGCCGGCGTGACAACGTCAGCCCCAGCTCCTCGGCCATTGCAGGGCGGTCCTTGAGAATCGCCGCCAAGTGCTGCTGAGAAATCTCGTAAACCACCACAAAAGTCAGGGCGCGGATCGTTCCGGGCTCTTCGGCGTCCATCAGAACACCGCGTTCGCCGAAAACATCACCCGGTGAAAGCCTGTTGAGCTCGATCTCGTGGCCCACGTCATCCCGCTTGATGACGACGACACCGCTGCGCAAGAGCATGAGTGCCGGCGATTTCGCGCCCTGGTCGATGATCACGCAACCTTTCTTGTAGGTTCGGCGCACCATCGAGGAGGCAAGGACCTCCCGCTCATCAGCAGTGAGCGTCGAAAAGAGAGGCATCGCATTGAGCAGCCGCCACGCGGTCGAATGCTCCGGTGACGGAGCGGCGGGATCTGGCGCGGCGTGCCATGCGACGCCCTCGGGACCGGCCAGGGAAATGCCCGCAGCCTGCAGGTGGCGGTAGATCAGGTCGTAGATCTCGTTCTTGGCCGCCAGCGTCTGCGAAAGACTGAGCACTCGCCAGGAGAGGTCGACCTCGATCGCCTGGCCGTCCAGGGCGGTGATGGCCACGGATGGTGCCGGCGATCGCATGATGCAGTTGCTGCTCATCAGCACGGTCCGCATCATCTCTTCGATGACCGCAGGAGGGCGCGTGGGCTCGATGCGCACCTTGATCGAGATTCCATGGCTTTCGTCGGGGCTGGTCAGGTTGACCAGTTGCGCCTTGGCGAGTGCGCTGTTGGGGATAACCACAAGATCGTTGGTGCCGCTGAGCATATGGGTTGCGCGCCAGTTGGTCTCGACAACCTTGCCCTGAATGCCGTTCTCCAGCACGATCCAGTCGCCGACGCCATAGGGGCGGCCGAGATTGAGCGCGATGCCGGAGAAGACGTCGGACAGCGTGCTTTGCAGTGCCAGACCGAGGATGATCGCGAAGACGCCGGATGTTGCGATCAGCGTGCCGACAGGAACGCTGAACACGTAAGCGACGATGGAAAGGCCAGCGCCGACGTAGATGATGCCGGCGAGCAGATCCTGCACGAGGCGGCCCTCACGCGGGCGCTGCTCGATGATCAGGAACAGGCGAACAGAGCTGACAAGCATCATTGCGCCGACCAGCCACCAGATCGTCTTGGCAGACCCGAGAAACAGCCGGTGTATCGTATCTTCCGACGACGGCGCGGACGAGTAGGGCTCGATGTCGTTGAAGATGAGCAACCCGGACAGGACGACAAAGAAAGCGACGCTTGAGACGAATTTCACGGCGCGCCGATTGGGCATGAAGATCCTGACGAGGGCTGCCACCACCATCAGCGCTAAAAATTGGACGATCGGATCTGCGAGCGTGAAAGGTCCCATGTGAATTCCCGTGAAATCAACAATGCAGAATGGTCGAGGGCCGACAATTCTTGGAAATAGCGATCTTATTTGTCGTTTGCATCCGTTCAAAAATGAACAACCGCGGTCCAGAAACGTCAGTTTTATCCGAAGCTCATATCGACGACATCTGTGCCAACACATCAGGCACCAGGATTTCACGATATGACCCAGACTACGGATTTTCACAGCTTTCGCCACGGCCAGTTCGACATCACTGTTCTGTCTGATGGTGACATCGCCCTTGGCGGCGAGATATTCGCCCCGGAAGGCAACGCCGAACAACGCAACACGATCCTTCATCGCCTGGGCGGCGAGGGCGGCACCGCCAACGCGCAGTCCAACATTCCGCTCATTGTCACCGGCAACGAGGTGATGCTCGTCGATGTCGGTGCCGGGCGTCGCTTCCAGCCATCTGAAGGCAAACTCGAAGACAATCTGCGCGCCGTCGGCGTCGCTCCGGCCGATATCACCTCGATCGTTATCTCGCACGCGCATCCGGATCACATCTGGGGCATGTTGCGGGATGACGGCTCCCTTCGTTTCCCGAATGCTCGCTATTTCGTCGGCTGGACAGAGTGGAATTTCTGGATCGGCGAGGCTGCCGGTGCGTTGCCGAAGGAACTGCAGCCGTTTGTCGAGGGGGCAAGGCGCGATCTCATGGCGATCACCGATCGCATGACGCTTGTAGCCGATGGCGACGAGATTATCCCCGGCATGACGGTTCTCGCCACGCCTGGACATACGGCCGGTCACATCTCCCTGGTTCTGGAAGGAGACGTTCCACTGATCGTCACCGTCGACGCGACCGCCAGCGAAATCGTCTCTTTCGAACATCCGGAATGGAGCTTCGGCTTCGACATGGACCCGGAACTTGCGGTGCGGACACGCCATGCCCTGCTGGAAAAGGCGGCCTCTGAAAATGCCAAGCTGCTCGGCTTCCACTGGACGTATCCAGGTGTCGGACGGATCGAGAAGGTTGCTGACGGATATCGCTTTCACGGTTTGACGTCGAAGGCGGTTCAATCATGAGCCGCCATACGCTCGGCAGACGGACGAGCCTGATTGTCTCGGCGGCGGTCGTTGCCCACACGATCTGGACAAGTGCCGCGCCGGCGCTCACCTACCCACTCTATGCCGCAGAATGGCAGCTCACCACCTTTGCAACCACTGCGATCTTCGCGATCTATCCGATCTTCGTCGTTCTGGTTCTCGTCGTCTTCGGCAACATCTCGGATTTCATCGGTCGCCGTGAAACCATGCTTTTCGGGCTGGCCGCATCGGCGATCGGCACGCTGATCTTCGCGTTGGCTCCCGATGTCGGCTGGATTTTCGTGGGGCGTGCCTTCATGGGCGTTGGCGTTGGTCTCTCCGCGGGTCCCTCTGCCGCGGCCGTCGTCGAATTCAGCGCGCCCGGAGAGGCGGCGCAATCCGGCGGCATCACCGCGGCGGCGCAGGCAGTCGGCATGACGCTGGCCGCCTTGGTCGGTGGTGCGCTCATCCAATATGCGCCGCTTCCGACCCGATTGAACTTCCTTGTGCTGTTCGCGGTGTTGCTGGTCTTGCTTGCGGCGGCATGGCGCCTGCCGAACCATACCGCGTCGCGCCCCCGCAATGACTGGCGGCCGCGTGTACCATCGATAGCAAACGGTCTGTTTGCCACCTTCGCTGCAACGACGGCAGCGGTAACGACCTCGTATGTTCTCGGCGCCATGACGCTATCGCTCGGGGCACAGATTGCACGCGACGTTGTCGCGTCGTCGAACGCGCTGGTGAACGGCGCGACGATCGCCCTTTTCGCGATTGCCTCGGCGCTGGCGACGATTCCCGCTCGCCGAGTGACGCCCGGTCGGATGGTGATGGCCGGTGCGGCGATCGCCATCTCCTCCTGCGCAGTGCTGGCCATGTCGGCCTACCTGCAGTCGCTGATCCTGTACACGATCGCCCAGGCGGGTTCCGGCATGGCCTACAGTCTGCTGCTGCTGGGCGGGCTCTCCCTGCTGACCGCGCATGCGCCGGTAACACACAGAGGCGCCACGCTGTCCGCGTTGTTCCTGGTTGCCTATCTCGCGCAGGCGGTCGTCGCGCTGCTTCTCGGTAAAGTCGCAACGTCTGTCGGATTGCCTTTAGCGGTTGATATTGGTGTGGCGCTGGTCGTAACGCTTGCTGCGATCGCCGTACTGCTTGACATGGTGCGGGCGAGAGGCGCCCTGGCTTCCGTCGGGCATTCGAATACGCGCTGAAAAAGGCGGTCCTGACCTTGCCTTCGGAGGCGATAAGCAGTCCAGTTCAGAATGAAACATTCAAGGCAGGGTCATGATGACCCATATATAATTCGGCCTCATCGTGACATGTCCGGTGAAGCCACCATGAAAACCGAACGGAGATACGATGTCCGGAGCAAAACTATTCACGCCGGTTTCGATTGGCGACCTGACGTTGAAAAATCGCATCGTCATCGCGCCCATGTGCCAGTATTCGGCCGAGGATGGCTCGATGACGGATTGGCACCTGATGCATCTCGGCATGCTGGCGAATTCAGGAGCCGGCTTCCTCACCATAGAGGCAACGTCGGTATCGCCGGAAGGGCGCATCACCTACGGAGACGTCGGACTTTATTCCGACGAGAACGAACGCGCCATGGGCCGCACACTGGAATCCGTCAGGCGCTGGTCCGAGATGCCGATCGGCATCCAGCTAGGTCATGCCGGGCGGAAGGCCTCCAGCGAAGTGCCATGGAGGGGTGGCGGTCAGATCTCACCAGACAAGCCACAGGGCTGGAAGACCGTGGGCGCCAGCGATCTTCCGTTCGACCCCCGATATGACGCGCCGCAGCAGCTCGACAAAGACGGTCTGGCAAGGCTGCGTGAGGCATTTGCCGACGCCGCCCGCCGCGCGGCGCGCCTCGACCTTTCTGCAATCCAGATACACGGCGCGCATGGATATCTTCTGCATCAGTTTCTGTCGCCGCTTTCCAACAAGCGGACCGATGAATACGGCGGATCGCTTGAAAACCGCATGCGGTTTCCGCTCGAAATTTTTGAAGAGGTCCGCAATGCCTTTCCGGCAAACCGACCGGTAACGATGCGGGTCTCCGCCAGCGACTGGGCCGAGGGTGGCTGGAACGTCGAGGAAACCACGCAATTTGCGTTGGCGCTCGAAAAACAGGGCTGCGATGCGGTCCACGTGTCGAGCGGCGGTCTGGTTGCGCATCAGAAAATCGACGTCGGCCCCAACTATCAGGTGCCGTTCGCCCGCGCGATCAAGGCCGCCACGCGCATGCCCGTTATCGCCGTTGGCCTGATCACCGAGTTCGAACAGGCAGAGGCGATCATCGGGACGGGCGATGCGGATCTTATCGCGATTGCCCGCGCGATCCTCTACGATCCGCGTTGGCCTTGGCATGCGGCGGCGCATTTTGGCGCGCATGTTTCGGCGCCTGATCAGTATTTACGCTGCCAGCCACGGCAGTTCCGATCGCTGTTTGAGACCAACAAGGATTGAATCAGGACGGTGCACCTCGGCGCGCCGTCGCCGGGGTGCACGGCATTCGCAAGATTGGCGCTTTGTATTCCAAAGCAGATACTTGTTGGCGGACATTAAGTCAATTTCTCAGATATTTTATCTCTTAATCGATGCTTTAGACTATTTTGTTAAAACGTTGATAATATGAGGCAAACCACGGAAAATCGAGGTTGATGAGGAGGTGGTCGTCGGCCCCGGGCCTGGCGTTCATATGAACCGCTAAAACGGAGATGGCGATCAGCTTTGCATACCATCTCGGCCAACACGCTGGTGGCTGGGCTTATCGGCTCGGAGACATCTCGTCTGATAGCTTCACATCATGTCAGGCCGCACTTTCAGCAGCCAAGCCTGCCGCCTCTCGGACTGTAGGCGGACGTCATGATGGATGACGCGGTCCTCCAAACCCTTGCGTGAGATGGATCAAACCGACCGCCGCACCTCGATCACCACTGTAATCCGCGTGACAAGAAGTCGTTCGATCAGGCCTCGATGCGAAGATCGGCGTGGCGGGCGGCGGCAATCAGCGCCATCCGCGCATAGGCCGTTGATCGTTTGCCCTCCATCGCAGCGGCGCACGCCTTTAATGCGCGGATGAAGGGCTTTCCAGTCAAGACAGGCCATTTATCGGCGAGTAGCCAAGCGGCTTCGCGAGTGCTTTTGACAATGTATTTCGCCGATCCGATCGCGATGATCACCGGCCTGTTCCATAGTTTTTCGTCGGTCATGCTCTACCTCATCGGCGGCTTAAACGTCGCGTGTGGGCCTTTGTTCCTTTGCCGATTGCAGATCAGTGAATGGCAATAAAGTTGTCGCTCATATTGTTGCCGCGACAAACTCTGCCGGCGGCGTTTTGTGGCGAGTTATTCATCGTATGTGGGTGATTTTGAGCGAGTGCCAACGCTCCGTCCTGACGCTTAACAATCAGCTGATTTCGATGATCGCTTATTCTTTGTCATCGCGACAAGGGCTACGGCGAGTAGGGAGGTCGATCCACTGGCGCGGAAAATGACGAGTTTTGTCGCCTCGCGTCCGCAGCTTCCGCTATTCCACGTTGATCGCCACGGCGAGCGCTTGCGTCGGTGCAATACGGCGGATCGTCTCGAGCTTGCGCGAATCGAAGAAGTGGTTGCGGGCAGTAATACTCGCGCGGTGATACAATAGGCGTTTCGCTTCGCGTCGCCGTTATGAGGCCATGTGCGACAGGGATCATCATATTGCGACAGAGGTTGTATAAGGACATTGAAAGAAAGCTCCAATGCGCCATTTTTTGACGCAATCGGGATGGCGCATGTCGCTTCAATGAAGGCTCAATGCGCTTGTTGGCGGACGCGGTGTCGCCAACGCCCGGGTTCACGTTGCACCGCGACCAGAGGGAACAAGAAAATGAAAATGCTTTTGGCTTCCACCGTTCTTGCCGTCGGCCTGCTGGGTCTCGGCGGCGCTGCATCAGCTGCCGAATGCGGCGATGTCACGATCGCCAACATGAACTGGCAGTCCGCCGAAGTGGCGGCGAACATCGACAAGCTTATTCTCGAAGCAGGTTTCGGCTGCAAGGCCGAACTGGTGGTCGGCGACACGGTCCCGACCCTGACCTCGATGGCCGAAAAGGGCCAGCCCGACATCGCGCCCGAAGCCTGGGTGAGCCTGCAGCCCGAGATCGTCAATCGCGGCCTCGCCGACGGCAAGTTCGTCAAGGCGGCCAAGATCCTCTCCGATGGCGCCATCCAGGGCTGGTGGATTCCGAAGTACCTTGCCGACGCGCATCCTGATGTCAAAACGATCCCGGACCTTTTGAAGCACCCCGAGCTCTTCCCGGCTCCCGAAGACAAGAGCAAGGGCGCCGTGTTCAATGGCCCGCAGGGCTGGGGTGGCACCGTCGTGACAGCGCAACTGTTCAAGGCCTACGGCGGCGAAAAGGCCGGCTTCACGCTCGTCGATACCGGCTCCGCCGCCGGCCTCGACGGCTCGATCGCCAAGGCCTACGAAGCCAAGCAGCCATGGGTCGGCTACTACTGGGCACCGACGGCGCTTCTCGGCAAGTACGAGATGGTGAAGCTCGGCTATGGCGCGGAATACAACGCCGATGAGTGGAAGCGTTGCACCTCGGTTGCAGATTGCGCCGATCCGAAGGAAAACGCCTGGCCGGCCGACAACGTCGAGACGCTGGTCACCAAAACCTTCGCGGACAGGGCTGGTCCCGAAGTGGTCGGCTACCTCAACAAGCGCGCGTGGACGAACAACACGGTCAACAAGCTGATTGCCTGGATGTCCGACAATCAGGCCAGCGGCGAGGAGGGTGCCAAGTACTTCCTCAAGAACAATGCGGACCTGTGGACCACATGGGTTTCGCCTGAGGTCGCTGCCAAGATCAAGGCATCGCTCTAAAGATCGCATCGACAGCGGGTGGCCCCGATGGGCCACCCGTATGCACTCCGGCGCGATGGTCAAACAATAATCAAGGCCGCCGCCGATTTTGTCTTGGGGAACTGACATGGATTGGCTCTGGAAATTTCCGTCGATGGACGAGGATCTTTTGCGCGCTCTGAAAAAGAGCGTGGACGAAGGTTTTCGCGCCTTCACACGTGGCTATGGCGGCAGCATCGAAACGCTGTTCAGCCCGCTGCAAAGCTTTCTGATCTGGGCTGAGCGCCTGATGACCGGCATGCCCTGGCCTCTGGTCATTGCCATCATCGGCGCCATCGCCTGGCTCGCCACCCGCAGCTGGCGGATCGTCGTCGGCTGTATCGTGACGTTGCTGCTCATCGGTTATTTCGACATGTGGGAAGACACGATGAAGACCGTGTCGATGATCTTCGTCTGTACCGTCCTGTCGATCGCCGTCGGCCTTCCGATAGGCATCGCCATGTCGCGCTCCGACCGCATGCAGAGGGTCGTCAATCCGATCCTAGACGTGATGCAGACGATGCCGAGCTTTGTCTATCTTATTCCCGTCGTCATGTTGCTCGGTATTGGCCGCGTCCCCGGTGTCATCGCCGTCGTGATCTACGCCTTGCCACCGATGATCAGGCTTACCAACCTCGGCATCCGGATGGTCGATCGCGATGTGTTGGAGGCGGCCGACGCGTTCGGCTCGTCGAGCTGGCAGAAGCTGCGCAATGTCCAGCTGCCGCTCGCCTTGCCGACCATCATGGCCGGGATTAACCAGACGATCATGATGGCGCTCGCCATGGTGGTCATCGCCTCGATGATCGGCGTGCAGGGTCTCGGTCAGCCGGTTCTGAAGGCCATCGCCAACCAGTATTTCACCCTCGGCGTCTTCAACGGCCTCGCCATCGTCGGTATCGCTATCATCTTCGACCGCATCAGCCAGGCCTATGGTCTGCGCCTGCAGAAGCACCGGGAGGTTGTCCATGGCTAGCCAGTCAATCAAGATCCGCAGCCTCTACAAGATCTTTGGGCCGCGCGGTCGCGAGTTCGTCGAACAGGTGATGCGCGGCATGTCGAAAACCGAGCTCAACCGCGAGCACGGCCACGTGCTGGGCCTGAAGGACATCAGCATCACCATTCCCGGTGGCGGCATCACCGTTATCATGGGCCTATCGGGCTCGGGAAAATCGACGCTCATCCGCCATATCAACCGGCTGATCGATCCGACGTCTGGTGAGGTGCTCTACGGCGATGCCGACATCTGTCGGATGGATCAGGAGCAGCTGCGACAGTTCCGCCAGAAGAAGACCGCCATGGTCTTCCAGAAGTTCGGCCTTCTGCCACACCGCAACGTGCTGCAGAACGCCGTCTACGGTCTGGAGATCCAGGGGGTGTCGAAGGGCGAGCGCGAGGAACGGGCGCAGCACTGGATCAAGCGCGTCGGTCTCGACGGCTTTTCGGAGCATTATCCGAACCAGTTGTCCGGCGGCATGCAGCAGCGTGTCGGGCTTGCGCGTGCTCTGACCAACGACGCCGAGATCCTGTTGATGGACGAAGCCTATTCGGCGCTCGATCCGCTGATCCGCGTCGACATGCAGGCGGTTCTGCTCGACCTGCAGCAGGAGCTGAAGAAGACCGTGGTCTTTATCACCCACGATCTCGACGAGGCGTTGCGGCTCGGCGACCGTATCGCCATCCTTCGGGATGGGGAGGTGATCCAACAGGGCACGCCAGCCGATATCGTCCTGAAGCCGGCGGACGACTACATCGCTGCCTTCGTCAAGGAGGTGAACCGGGCAAGGGTGATCCAGGTGGAGGCTATCATGGGGCCGCCATCAGCATCGTTGGCCAGGCTGACGGTTCGCATTCCTGCCAGCACCACGGTGGAAGCCTGTTTGCGGGAGATGTCGTTTGCCAATGCCGCTACGGCTACCGTGATCGCCACGGACGGGCACGAGATCGGCAGCGTCAGCATGGACACGCTGATCAGCTGCCTGGTCGGCGACGAAGCCGCAGCGCGGGAGCTGCCATCATCCGCGCCGGCTGCAGCCTTGCTGTCGGCCATGGAGTGACCTCTTAGACTGACTGACATAGCCCAATAATGAAAAACCCGACTGAGCGAGTTCCGGCGGTTTTTTCGATTTTGTCTTGGGCAGCTTACAGCTGCGCGGTGTGTTCTTGCGTGAACTGTGCGAACGCCGCCGCTGGAAGCGGTCCCGCAGTCATCAGCGTGAAGTCGAAGGCTGCCCGCAAGTCGGGACCGAGCACGTATTGTCTGTGCACCCGCAGGAAATCGCGTCTGATTTTGCGGTAATGTTCCCTGGTGAGCATGTGTCGCATGCGGATGGTCGCGATTGCCGCCTGCGGCGCGTTGGGATGGCCTGCGAGCGCGACGACGCGCGACTTGTAGAAGTGGATCACGTCGGTCAGACAGTGGATCTCGAGGAAAAAGACATTCTTCGCCTTGGCGATGACGCCCACGCGGGCACGCAGCTGGGTTGCCTGCCGTAGCAAAGCACATTGCAGAATGGCGCCGCCAAGCGTCACGAACACCACGCGCTTGCCGTCCAGAACGCCGGGCTCCTCCTCGATCAGCATGCCGATCACATGGGCGGCGACGCTCGATCCCATGCTGTGAGACGTGATCAGATACTCGTCAGCCTCTTCGAGCAGGGCTTCGCGAACGCTGTTCTTGCAGCGTTCGAGCCACTGCAGAACGAACGGGTCTTCCATTTTGGCCAACGCCACGGCCAGTTCCCAATCGGCGAAAAGATGCAGGGTGTGCAGCCTTCGCGAAAAGGGCAGGAAAACCGAGGAGAAGAACAGGGCCGCCAGCACCGTGCTCCAGAGCAGGTGCCAGCGCTGGAAGCCGAGCAGGTCGGGAGACGCCGCGATCAGAAGGCTGAGCGCGATTGCCAGTGCCACGAACAGGAACGGGAAGACGAAGAAGAGGCCAAAGCGCCAGGCGTGCCTGAAATAGCCGAACAGGCCACCCTGAGACACAACGCTAGCTGCTGCGCCGTAGCCGGCGGTCAGCCTTCGGATCAGACCCTTGTCTGTGTAGTGGTGAACAAGCTCATTGTGATCGTAGATGAACACGCGGCCGGATGTGCGGGCAGCGGTGGCGGTCCAATCCGTATCGAAAAAAGCACCAGCATCGCCTCCGCGCAATCCGCCGACGTTGATATTCACATCCCAGACCTTGGCGCTCTGGTTCGCGGACCTGACGTAACGGGCGTGGTGCGCTTTCGGATCGAGAGGTTCGAAGCCGGGGAAGTGTAAAACGACGCGTCTTTCCACGGAATTGGCTGCAGTCTGTTGATTCACGGGTCGTGGGCCTTGACGGGGAGAGGGAATGAGGATGGCCGGCAAACGGTTGGTCTGACCTGGTTCATACGGGACGGGAAGGGCGACAGACCACCGGCATCAACCAAGGCTCCCTGCCATCCCAGGCGCGCCGCAAGTCCGGGCGGCATCATGGGAAATAGTAGAAAACCCTTAAGAATTGAGAGGTCTAATTCCGTCGCTCATTTATGAGCCGACTATGTTTAGAGCAAGACCTGACCCGAATGTTTTTGGCCAATGCAGCGGTTCGAAGGGGCCAGTTTCACGACCCTGTCTGCCTCGCGGCCATTTCGCTTGCTATTCCGACCCCTCAGTCATGCGAGGCAGCGAGCGCAATCGCATCCGCCACTTCGATGCAACGATCGGAAAGAATCGCGGTTGCGACGCGAAGGAAGCTGCCGGGCAACAACGAAAATTTGGTGCCGGGATGGACGGCGATGCCCCGGGCGGCGAGTGTTACCATCGCAAAGGGCTCCGACGAGACGGGTACCCAGGCGCAGAGGCCATTGCCATGCGCCGCATCGATGTTCCGCTCCCGCAGCGCCTCGACGAGGTTGCCGCGGCGCTCAGAATAGATTTCCCTCGCCCTGAACACCGTGTCCTGAGTTGCTGGATCGCGGATCAGCCATGCGCCCGCCGCCTGGAGGATGCGGCTTGTCCAGCCGGCACTGAAGCTGCGATAGGACTGGATCTGGTCGACGATCGCCTTTGAACTTGAGAGGACGGCCAGTCGAAGATCCGGCCCGTGTGTTTTCGAAAAGGAGAGAATGTGGATGACGCGATCGGGAAAAAGCTGGCCGAGCGACTGGCGTGGCGCGGTCGAAATGTCTCCCACACCGTCATCCTCAACGATCAACGTATCGGTATCGCGCAGCACGTCGGCAAGTCGCGCCATCCGCTCGGCGCTGACGCCTTGGCCGGTGACCGAGTGCACGCGTGGCTGGAAGATGAAGGCGACCGGTCGCTGCTTCATCGCCGCTTCAAGAGACGACGGCAGGGGGCCGTGCTGGTCGCACTCGATCGGCAGGATCCTCGCGCCGCGATCCTCGAGGATGTCCAGCAGGCGCATGGCCGTTGGGTTCTCGATCGCGACCGATGCGCCCGGCATCACCAGCGCGTTCATCAGCGTGTAGACAGCGTTGTAGCCACCGTTCGTCGCCAGAAATGCCTCCGGTTCGTATGGCCAGCCGTCACGCACCGCAATCTCCAGCTCCGGTAGAATGCGACTGCGCTCGTAGCTGTTGAGATTATCGGCCGATGCGCCGTATACCATCGCCTCAGCAAGCTTCGGCAGCAATGTCACGTCGGGCACTGCGGCGGTGAGGTTGAGCACACCTTCGCCATAATGGCCGGCGCTGGCCAGGCGCTCGGGCTTTGCAACGAACCGGTCGCCGCTGACCCACGTGCCGTTTCGACCGCGTCCACTGATGATCTTCTGCCGTCGGAGCTCGCTCCAGGCCTCGGAGATGGTTGCGGGGCTGATGCCCAGCGCGAAGGCAAGATCGCGAATGGGTGGTAGTTTGGTGCCGACGGGCAGTGCGCCGGCGCGGATCAACGCACTGGTTTCAATCGCGATTCCCCGGATTGTGCGATCGGCTATTTTTTCAGCAAACCAAATTGCATCGCGTGTTTCGCTCATTTTTCCGCCAATATTTAATGTTCAATAACGAAATAACATTTGATCAGGTTGATTTGAACATTTATCTCTCGCTCAGACAAGAACTATTGCGAGTGAATGCTGATGCCGATTACCCTTCGTCTTGCCCTCCGGGACTGGGATTACATGACGCCTCTTATCCTCGGCGATGTTTCGTCGCCGAAGCTCGACATCAAGGTTGAGCGCGTCGGAACGCTTGTCTCGCATGTCGGCAAGAGCGATACCTGCGATGCGGCCGAGATGTCCTTCAGCCGCTACACGCAGCTGCGCGCCGATGGCGACAATAGCGTTGTCGGTATTCCGAATTTCATCATGCGCGGCTTCCGTCATCGTTGCGTCGTGACCATGAAGGACAGCCCGATCACGGCCTTGTCGCAGCTCGCCGGCAAGCGCATCGGCGTAACCGGCTGGCGCGATTCCGGAAATACCTGGACGCGTGCCGCCGTCAGACGCGAAGGCGTCAATGTCGATGATGCCATGTGGTACGCCGGTCGCCTGACCGAAGCGCATCCGATCACCGATCGCCTCGATGGCTTCGGTCGTCCCGGCCGGATCGAAGCGGCGCCCGGCGAGCGACCGATGGTCGACTTGCTGAAGGAAGGCGAGCTGGACGCCATCTTCACGCCGTTCATGCCCGACGGTTACTTCGCGAATGGTTCACCGTTCCGCCAGGTTGTTTCCGATTTCCGAGGCGCCGAGCGTCGATATTTCGAGGAAGTTGGCTATGTACCCGGCATGCACCTCATCGGCATCAAGGCGGAGATCGTTGCGGAAAATCCATGGATCATCGCCGAGATCAGCAAGGTGATCGACGAATCCCAGCGCGTATGGCTGAGCAAGCGCCGCAAATATGCGGATACCACGCCATGGATGTTCGACGAACTCCTGAAGTCGTCGCTTGAGTTGCCCGAGGGATGGGATGCAAGCGGTTTTGCCGCCAACCGCAAGATGATCGACGACTTCGCCGGTGAATTGCACGCCCAGGGCATCATGCAGCGCCACATGACGCCGGAAGAGCTCTTTGAATTCGACACCGACGGAAACCGCATCGCTACAGCATCCGTAAACAACTGAGATCGTGACTTCGCAATATAAAAGGGGAATACCTATGTCGCTTCAGAAAATCGCCTATTTCGCCTTGGCCGGTGTCGTGCTCGCAAGCGCCGCGCAGGCCCAGGAAATCAAGCTTGAGGTCAACAAGGAACTGCACGACAAGCTACCGGAAGCCATCAAGACTTCAGGCAAGATGATTTCCGTCAACAACGGATCCTTCCCTCCTTATGAGATCGTCACGGGCACCGAGATGACGGGCGCCAGCGCCGACCTTACCGATGCGATCGGACAGGTTCTTGGCGTGAAGATCGAGCATGCGACGGTCGGCGGCCTGCCGGCATTGCTGGCCGGCGTCAACTCCGGCCGCTATCAGTTCGCCTTCGGGCCGATCGGGGACTACAAGGACCGCGAAACGGCCAACGACTTTGTCGATTGGGTCAAGGAATACGTGGTCTTCGCGGCGCTCAAGGGTAATCCCAAGGGCATCACCTCGCTCGATACGGCCTGTGGCCAGCGCATTTCGGTGATGGCCGGCGGTTCCGCCGAGCGCGTGATCAAGGCACAGTCCGAGAAGTGCACGACCGAGGGCAAGGGTGCCGTGGAAGTTCAGTCCTATACCGATCAGCCGGCCTCGATTCTTGCTGTTCGCTCCAAGCGCGCCGACGCCTTCTTCTCCTCGCAGGCGCCGCTGACCTACTTTGTTTCCCAGGCCAACGGCCAGCTGGAACTGACAGGTGTCGGTCAGAAAAACGGCTTTGAAGATATCTTCCAGGGCGCCGTCGTACCGAAGGGTTCGCCGCTCGGCCCGATCATGCTCGATGCCGTCAAGGTTCTGATCGACAACGGCGCCTATGCCACGATCATGAAGAAGTGGGGCCTTGAGAACAACATGATCACGCAGCCTGGCCTCAACCTCGGTGGACAGCTTCCAAAATGAGCACCAACACCACAACCAATGCAGCGCCCTCGGGCGCTGCAGACTTTCGCGATGTGGCAACGGCCCACACGCCGTTCCGCACGGGCCGACTGGTCCTGTGGATCGTCGTTGCGCTTGTTGTGGTCGATTTCGCCTGGATCATCGCCAGCAATGAAAATTTCGGCTGGCCGGTCGTCGGCCAGTATCTGTTCGATCCCACCGTCATCAAGGGTCTCTATGTCAGCCTTGGCCTGACTGTCGTCGCCATGATCCTTGGCGTCATCCTTGGCCTCATCGTCGCCATCGCGCGGATGTCCGACGATCGGCTTGCGAGTTCGGTGGCGGCACTGTTCATCTGGTTCTTCCGCGGCACGCCGCTCCTGGTCCAGCTGATCTTCTGGTATAACATGTCGACGCTGTTTCCGGCGATCTCCATCTCCATTCCCTTCGGCCCCACCCTCGTCAGCTGGGATACGAACTCGGTAATCACGCCGATGACGGCTGCCATCGTCGGCCTGGCGCTCAACGAAGCGGCCTACATGGCGGAAATCATCCGTGGCGGTCTGCTCTCGGTAGACCGCGGCCAGGCCGAAACCGCCGAGGCGTTTGGCATGACACGTCTTCGGGCGCTGCGTCGGATCATCATTCCGCAGGCGATGCGCTCTATCGTACCGCCGACCGGCAACCAGCTGATCAGCATGATCAAGGCGACCTCGCTCGTCAGCGTCATCGCCATGGCCGACCTGCTGTATTCGGTCCAGTCCATCTACAACCGCACCTTCGAAATCATCCCGATGCTGATGGTCGCGGTTCTCTGGTATCTCTTCATCACCTCGATCCTGAATGTCGGGCAGAGCTATCTCGAGCGTTACTACAGCCGCGGCGAACGCCGCTCGGGCAACGCCAAGCCGGCCGTCGAACCCGCTGCCACCATTGGGGAGGCAAGCCATTGAACGCGATCACCAACGTCGAGCCGCTGGTCAGGGCTCGCAACGTCCACAAGTCTTTCGACCATCTCGAAGTGCTCAAGGGCATCGATCTCGATGTCGCGCCCGGCGAAGTTGTCGTCATCCTCGGGCCTTCCGGTTCCGGGAAGTCGACCTTCCTGCGCTGTATCAACCACCTCGAGTCGATCAACAAGGGCTCGATCGAGGTGGATGGCGAGCAGATCGGCTACCGGCTCAACAAGGATCGGCTGGAAAGCCTCTCCGCCAATGGAATTGCCAAGCAGCGTCGCAAGATCGGCATGGTCTTCCAGCAGTTCAATCTCTATCCCCACATGACGGTGCTTCAGAACATCATCGAAGCACCGGTCGGCATCCACGGGCGAAGCCGCAAGGACGCGACCGAGGACGCCAAGCGCCTGCTCGAGCGAGTCGGTCTGTCGGACAAGATCAACAGCTACCCCCGGCAACTGTCCGGCGGTCAGCAGCAGCGCGTCGCGATCGCCCGCGCGCTGGCGATCAAGCCGAAACTGATGCTGTTCGATGAGCCGACCTCGGCACTCGATCCCGAACTTGTCGGCGAAGTGCTGGCAACGATGAAGGATCTGGCAAGTCAGGGACTGACCATGATCGTCGTGACCCACGAGATCGGTTTTGCCCGCGAGGCTGCCGACCGTGTGGTGTTCATGGATGGCGGCGTCGTGGTCGAACAGGGTAAGCCGGAGGATGTTATCGGCAATCCACAGCATCCGCGCACGCAGGCCTTCCTGTCACGCTTCATCTAGCTACCGGGGTTTCCCGCAGCCAAGCCAAACACTCAGCCGGCCCATCAAAGGGCCGGTCATGAATAACGCATGCAGAGAATTGGAACAGAGATGACCATCGACAACGATTTCGCCCGCCTCTCCGACTTCGAGCCGATGAAGGCCGAACTCACCGCGATCCGCCAGCATCTCCACGCACATCCGGAACTGTCGTTCGAGGAAACCGAAACCGCTCGTTTTGTCGCGGAGAAGCTCGAAGGCTGGGGCTACGAGGTGACACGCAATGTCGGCGGTCATGGCATCGTCGCCCGGATGACGGCAGGTGCTGGCAAGAAGAGCATCGCGATCCGCGCAGACATGGATGCGCTTCCGATCACCGAGCAGACCGGAAAGCCCTACGCCAGCCAGGTGCCGGGCAAGATGCATGCCTGCGGCCATGACGGCCACACGACGGTGCTTCTTGGCGCTGCCGAATACCTGGCGCGCACGCGTCGGTTCAACGGCACCGTCAATCTGATCTTCCAGCCGGCAGAAGAGGCCGGCGGTTTCAGCGGTGCGACGGCGATGATCGAGGACGGCCTCTTCGAGCGCTTCCCGTTCGATGCGATCTTCGGTTTGCACAATCACCCGGGTGCGCCTGAGGGAAGCTGGCTGATGCGATCCGGTCCGCTGATGGCAGCGGCCGACACCGTCGAGATCAAGATCAAGGGCAAGGGTGGCCACGCGTCGCGTCCGCATCTGACGATCGATCCGGTCCTAGTGGCCTGCAATCTCGTCGTATCCTTGCAGTCGGTCATATCGCGAAACGTCGACCCGACGCAGACGGCTGTCGTAACGGTCGGCGCCATCCATTCCGGCGAAGTCGCGAACGTCATTCCGGAATATGCGAAGATGTTGATGACGGTGCGCTCGTTCGATCCGAAGGTGCGCGAGCTTCTCGAAGCCCGGATCAAGACGCTGACGAAGTCGATTGTCGAAGGTTTTGGCGCAACGGTCGAGATCGACTACGTCTACGGAAATCCGGTCGTCGTCAACTCCGAAAAAGAGACCGAGTTTGCACGAAAAGTAGCTGAAGAGCTCGTGGGCGAGGGTACTGTTGCGCTTTGCCCGTTGATCCCGGGCAGCGAGGACTTCTCGCATTTCCTGCAGCACAAGCCTGGCAGCTTCCTGCGTCTCGGCAACGGCATGAGCTCAGCTATTCTGCATAGCGACAAGTACGACTTCGCCGACGAAAGCCTGACGGCCGGTGCGGCAATGTGGGCGCGCCTGACGGAACGCTACCTGGACGAATAGTCGGCGTTGCACGGCGATAGTTGCCGCATACAGGTATCCACAGGGCGCCCCATCAGGCGCCCTTTGTCGTTTCATGAAGCCTGCCCTCCCGTCAATGAACGACGCTCAGAGGATGCGGCTCGCGATTTGCACCGGGCGTTCCAGCATCGATTTCCTGCACCAATGCGCCGAGCGCCAGTTCAAGGCAGTAAGCCGGAAATTCGACGTTCAACTCCCGCGCGCTCTGTTGCGCGTATGTCACGAGCCTTGCGAGCGATGCCAGTTCCTTCAAGCGATTCTGGTCGCCTGCAGTGCAGACGATGCGTGCTGCTCTGTCCACTGATCTCTCCATATTCTTGCGACCGCCTTGGCCTTTTGGAGAGACAGTTATATCAACCGGCAGGCACTTTTGCCCGTGACACAGCCGTGACATTGCTTTTTAGTTGTGAAAGCAAGTGCTTGGATACGTGCGAATGGCCGCCTGGGCCGACGGGAAAAGGCGTTTCGCTCCCGCCATGGCGAGATTGGCATGGCGGCGTGCCGATCAATTCGGGGATATATCGGGCTTTGACCGGTCCGCGCCGACCGGGCGATCGGCTTGCGTTTGCGCCATCGCCTTGACCAGGGCGACGATCTTTTCGCGCAGATGCGAATCCGTGATCTTCATGAACGCCTTGTTGAGCGCCAAACCTTCCTTGGACTGCAAAAATTCGGCAACGGGATCGGCGGTTACCGTCAGGTCGAGGCCCGCAAGAGACAGCGGCTCGTTCGGATCCTGTTGGAAGAAGAAGCTGGGAGAGGTGTTCAGGACTTCGGCGATCCTCTGCAGACGGCTGGCGCCGATGCGGTTCATGCCTTTTTCATATTTCTGCACTTGCTGAAACGTGACGCCGATCTGGTCCGCGAGTCTTTCCTGGCTCAGCCCCAAAAGCTGTCTGCGCATTCTAACCTGCGAGCCTACGTAGCTATCAATGGCATTCGGTGTCTTTGCATTCATGCTGTATTTCCTATGCTGACCTGAGCGAAACGGTCCTCCCGGAAAACCGGCTCTCAAGCCTTGGCATTTTGTCCCAGCAAGCGATCAAATTCAACCGCTCGTCTATGACGATCAGGTGATATCCGCCGAACAATCCTTGCCAAGCCTTTGACTTGCCAACGAAACTCAATCGCGTCCACCAAACCGGATCGGACGGACTTCGCGATGGACGATCTTGAGCGTGCGGTCCGGCTGGATCATGTATGTTTCCTCCACCTGCTCACCAAACTGGTTGATGAAGTTGTGAGGGAACGTCGATCCGATAGGAGACTTCGTCAGTTTGGTCTGCGGTTGGCCGCGATAGGTGATGCTGCCCGGAATCGGTGCAACACCCGGTGCGTCGTAGTCCTTGCCCGTCGTGCATCCGCTCAGGACGACGGCGCCGGCCAGTGCGGCGACGATCAGTTTCA
This sequence comes from Hyphomicrobiales bacterium, assembly GCA_900470805.1. Taxonomy (GTDB): domain Bacteria; phylum Pseudomonadota; class Alphaproteobacteria; order Rhizobiales; family Rhizobiaceae; genus Rhizobium. The sequence goes on from UCCA01000045.1 coordinate 108,485, forward strand.
TGGGTCAGGTCCTCACATGTTTGCTGCGCTCCCAGATATGGATATATCCGGAAAGACAGACAAAGCGATGTGCCTCCCGCATTTTTACGGCAGTCGATGACGAGGTCGACATCCGAGGTCTGCGTTTCGATCTAAAGCAGTCCTCGTTTTGCCAGATTGGCCATCAGAGCGCTGATGCCGAAGGTCCATGGCGAGCACTCGTTCGACAGGCGCACCGTGTTCACGAGGGCGCCGAGCCCGGCTGACGATATCTCGACAACGTCGCCGATTTTGTGGGTGAAGCCCTGGTTGGGGGCGTCGCGGTCCTGCGTCGGCGCAAACAACGTGCCGAGAAAGAGCATGAAGCCGTCCGGATACTGATGATGCGCGCCGCAAGTCTGGCGGACCAGATCGGTGGGATCGCGGCTGATTTTCGACATCGAGCTCTTGCCGTTGAGGACGAAGCCGTCTTCGCCCGTCACCTTCAGGTCGAGTTCGGCCTTGCGCACATCGTCCAATCCGAAGCTTTCATCGAAAAGCCGGATGAACGGACCGATCGAGCACGAAGCGTTGTTGTCCTTGGCCTTGCCGAGAAGCAGCGCCGAGCGCCCCTCGACATCACGCAGGTTGACGTCGTTGCCGAGCGTCGCGCCCTTGATCTCGCCGCGGCTGTCGACCGCCAGCACGATCTCCGGCTCCGGATTGTTCCAGGTCGAGACCGGGTGCAGGCCGACATCAGCGCCCCAGCCGACGGAGGAGAGGACAGGAGCCTTGGTGAAGACCTCGGCATCCGGGCCGATACCGACCTCCAGATACTGCGACCACATGCCCTCGTCGATCAGCGCCTGCTTGACGGTGGCAGCCTCCGGAGACCCGGCTTTCAGATTGTTGAGACTTCCGCCGATCAGCGTGCTGACGCGCTCGCGGATGGCCGCCGCGCGCTCGGGACTGCCGGCCGCCTTCTCCTCGATCACCCGCTCGATCATCGACTGTGCGAAGGTCACGCCACAGGCCTTGATGGCCTGCAGGTCCACCGGCGCCAGCAGATAGGGTAGGGCGGGGTCCGGCTTGCCGATGCTGTTTGCGGCGATATCGGAAAGCGTTCCGAGCGACTGGCCGGTCGCAGCACGCACCAAGCCTGCCGGGTCTGCGCTTTCCAGCAACGCGCTCAGCGTTGGCGCCTCCTTTGACGTGATATCGATCAACTGGCCATTGCGGACGGTAACGATGCTGGGGCCGGAGACGGCGGGATTCCAGATGCGACCGACAAACAAGCCGCCCGCTGCGGCGCTATCCAGAAGAGTGTAATGCATTGTCGTGTCCCGTCATGCGGCTGGTGAATGAAAGTATCGCCGCCCTCCAACTGGCGACGTCGGATATCGATCACATAAGATGCTGCTCGGCAAGACGGCATCGAAAGTTGACGCTATCGCTGCCGGTCGATCTCGCGACGAATGTTTTCCCCCAGCTCGTCGATGCTGAAAGGCTTCGCCAGAAGCTGGACACCAAGATCCTGCGCCTGATCTGAAAATGCCGCCGCGTGACCGCTGGTCAAGACCAAAGGGATCTCTCCATGGTGCGTGCGGACCTCTTCAGCGAGTTGGATACCGTTCATGCCGCCGGGCATCATGATATCAGAGAAGATCAGCGTGAATGTCTGGTCGCGGGAAAGGACGTCCAGCGCCGCCTGAGCACTTGGCGCGCGCGTGACCTCAAGACCGATGTCGCCGAGCATCTCGGCCGTCACCTCCGCTACCTCGTCGTCGTCTTCCACCAGCAGCACGCGACCGGACAGACGACCCGGGGCGTCTGCAGAGGTCTGTGGCGACGTGGGCAGCGAAGCGGTCTCCGGCGTCTGCGCCGAGCGCGGCAACAACATCTCGATCGTCGTGCCTACGCCAAGCTCACTGCGGATTTTCAACGTTCCACCGGATGAGCGTGCGAAACCGTAAGCTTGCGCCAGCCCGAGGCCGGAACCTTTGCCGATATCCTTGGTGGTGAAGAACGGCTCGAATGCGTGGGCGATCGTTTCCGCCGACATGCCGGTGCCCGTGTCGGTCACCGTCACGGCGATGAAATCGCCGGAGAGCTTGTCGGCCTTGTATGCCGGCATGTTCAGCACGCCGATCGTGATCGTGCCGCCGCTGGGCATGGCATCGCGAGCGTTGACGCAAAGATTGAGCATCACCAGTTCGAATTCGCCGGCGTCGATCCGCACCGGCCACGCATCGGCCGCGAAATCCGTGCGGATCTGGATGCTGCCGCCAAGCGATCGGTCCACCAGCTCGCGCATCCCGTCGATACGGCTTCTGATATCAACGATTTCGGCGTCGAGCGCCTTGGTCCGGGAGAAGCTGAGGAGCTGCTTCGTCAGTCCCGCGCCACGGTCGACCGCCTGGCGCATGCCTTCTTTCAGCTTCTTCAGGCGGTCGGGGTCCGGCTGCCTGTCCAGCATGTTGAGCCCGCCGGAGATCGCCATAAGCAGATTGTTGAAGTCGTGGGCGACGCCGCCGGTCAGCTGGCCGATCGCTTCCATCTTCTGGCTCTGGCGAAGCATTGCTTCAGTCCGCGCCCGCTCCTTGACCTCGGCAAGCAGCAAGGCGTGGGTGCTCTTCAGCGCCTCGCTCGAACGCTGCTGCTCGGTCAGATCAGTCACGATACAACACAGCGTATCCGGCTCGCCGCGCATGCCCTTGAGGTGTGCAAACGAAAAGTGCGCCGGCGTCTGTAGTCCGGCCGGCGTGCAGACGGTAAACTCCGCCTTGCCGCACATCTCGACGATCCAGCCGAATTCGGCGCGTTCCGTCTCGCATATGAAACGGGATAAAGAACCGCCGACGATACGGCTTGGCTCTTCACCGAAGATCGACGCCAGTCGCCTGTTGCAGTAGAGCACCTCATCCTGCAGCGAAACCGTCAGGGCGCCTTCCTGCATCTCTTCCACGAGAACGCGGTATGTCTGGTCGGCGGTTTCCAGCGCGTAAACCTGGGGCACGCCGTTCCCGCCGGATACCACCACAGCATCGACGTCGCCGCTGCGTATGGCCTCAAGCGTCTCCTCGGCCTCGCGCAGTCGTTCGCGCAAGGACAGGTTTTCCTGCTGAAATTCCTCGTCTGTCTTCATGGCGTTCCATCACCGGCATGCGGTACAACAAGCCCAAAGGCCTTCAGAAGTCTCGTTTCATCCGAGAGGTCGCCGATCACCCGGCGGCTCGGCGCCGGCGACACCTTTATCAACGTCGGCGCGGCCACGATCTGGTGCTCCCTGGCTTTCAGAGGTTCCTGGTAGATATCGACGATCTGCAACTCGTATCCGCCAGCCAAATGCCTGTCGAAAATTCGCCGTGCATTGGAAATTGCTCTCGATGACTTTGATGTTGCCCCGGTCACGTAAAGGCGCAGCACGAAATTTGCCGGATCACTGATCTCGCCGGCTTCATCCGTTGCGGACACCACATCGCTGGACATGATCTCTATCCCTCTTTGCGAAGATCGAGACCAACGAGTACCCGCTCGGAGTCCGAGAGGTTACCAATGATGCGCTTCAACGGTGGTGGTAGCCGCCGCACAAGAGTGGGGACGGCGAGGATCTGGTCACCGGCGGCGAGTTGGGGGTTCTCAAGGAGATCAACCACTTCGATCCGGTAGCGACCGGCCAGATGTTCCTCGCAGATCTTCTGTAGGTTGCTGAGGGCGGATATGGATTTCGGTGTCTTGCCGGCAACGTAAAGGCGCAGGTTGTAGTGGCCGTCGTCCACTGCCTCCTCTGTAAATTCGCGTGACAGCGCTTCATCGAAAGCATCGGATTCTGCCTGTGTCATTTTGCGGCTCCCCTGCGTGTCGCCATCGCGTCTCTGCCGCTCAGGTACGTTTTCTCCCGAGCGTCATCCTGCGTAAGCCATTCGGAGACTTCGTCTTCCTCGGCCTCGAGCGAGGCCTCTAGTTCAGCGATCTGCCTCTGGACGATGGCACGTCTGCGCGCCATGTCGCGACGCTTGCGGTTGTTTTCTTGCGTGCGGCGTAGTTCTTCCGCAGTATCGGCTGCTTCGCGGGCGATCCTCGCTGAGCCTGTGAGCACGCCATTCGATCCGATATAGGCGTCAAGCAGGCGCATGCCGCTGTTCGTGATCTCAAATTCGCGGACCTGGTTGGAGTGGCTCATGCCGCGAGACTTGAGGATATAGATGCCACGGTTTCGTTCGCCATTGGTTTCGATGTGTACCAATGAAAGCCATGTATCCATCAACGATGACATGCCGACATCAGTGGCGTCGGCTGAATGTCCGCCAGAAATCAGGTTGGTCAGCAGCGCTGTCGTGCCCCGGCTCTTCAGGAGATCGATGACGCGTAGAAGCGCCGAGTGGACCTCCCCCTGTTCACCACGCAAAGACGATATCGGGTCGAGGACCACGGCATCCGGCTTGAAGCTTTCAATCTCGCGATGCATTTTCGCCAGATGCATTTCGAGGCCGAAGAGGCTTGGTCGAGCGGCTTCGAACCGCAGCAGGCCCGCGGCGATCCAGGGCTCGAGATCGATGCCGATCGAGCGCATGTTGCGGACAATCTGCGCTGGCGATTCCTCGAACGCGAAGTACAGGCATTTCTCTCCGCGACGACAGGCGGCATCGACAAAATGGCTGGCAAGGCTCGTCTTGCCCGTGCCCGCGGTGCCAGAAACGAGGATGCTCGATCCCCGATAGAAGCCGCCGACGCCAAGCATGCCGTCAAGGCTGGAGATACCGGTCGAGACAGCCTCGTTGTTGGTGTCATGCGAGAGGCCAGCCGAGGTGATCGGCAGAACGGAAATGCCCTGATCGTCGATCAGGAACGGGTACTCGTTGGTTCCGTGGGCCGAGCCGCGATACTTGACGACGCGGATGCGGCGCGTGGTGATCTGGTTCTCGACCCTGTTGTCAAGCAGGAGCACGCAGTCGGAAATATACTCCTCGAGACCGTAGCGTGTCAGCGAGCCTTCGCCACGTTCGGCGGTGATGATCGCCGTGACGTTCTTTTCTTTCAGCCAAGCGAACAGCCGGCGCAGTTCGGCCCTGAGGATATCGCTGTTGCCGAGGCCGGCGAATAGCACTTCCAGCGTATCGAGCACCACGCGCTTGGCGCCGATCTGATCGATCGCATACCCGAGCCGCACGAAGAGACCGTCGAGATCGTAGTCGCCGGACTCTTCGATCTCGCTCTTCTCCACGCGGACGTAGTCCATGGCAATGCGTTTCTGATCGACGAGCGCTTGAACGTCATATCCAAGCGAGACGACATTCTGGACGAGGTCTTCGCTGGCTTCTTCGAAGCTCATGAAAACGCCAGGCTCGTTGAAATCAGTCGCGCCGTTGACGAGAAACGTCATCGCAAACAGTGTCTTTCCGCATCCTGGACCACCACAGACAAGTGTTGGCCGTCCATCCGGCAAGCCGCCAAGGGTAATCTCGTCAAAGCCTGAAATGCCAGTTGCTGCTTTTGGCAAGGCAGATACGGCGGCGCCTTCACCAGCGCCCGCTGTCGTTGTCGTCATTGCTGGACAGTATCCTTCTTGGTGAATTCTTGCTTGGTGGATTTTCTCGATCCAATGTCGCGCGGTTTTTCCAGCTCAGGGCGCAGTCGCTCCTTAAGGGCGGTCGCCACGAAGTTGGTCAGCGTACGGTTTTCCCGTTCGGCGCCCATGCGAACCGCTTCCAGAAGATCGGGATCCAGTCTGACCGTGATAGCTGTCTTCATCTCGCCTCGCCGTCCATAAGCAAAAGGTGAGTTAGCGCAGGTGATGCAAATTGCAATACATCAGCACGGGGCAAGAACGCGTCATCGCGGCTCGACGATCAGGTTCAGATATGCCTCGTCAAACTCCGCAATTTCCTTCAATTGGTCCCAGTCCATGATCTGAAGAGTGCGGTTCTCCCAGACGAATACTTCCTCGCGCCTTAGAACCTGCAGAGTCTTGTTGACGTGGACCAGCGATATGCCGATCGCGTCGGCCAATTCGGCTTGTGTCAGCGGCAGTTGGAACGACCAGCCGCTGACGCGGTCAACCGTTTTCAAGCGGACATAGAGCTCGCAAATGAGGTGGGCGATGTGCGCCCTTTTCGAGCGACGACCCATCGACGAGATCCACTCGCGATTGATGGCGGTGTCCACCAGCGTGTTGAGCCACAGCAACCGTGTCAGATGAGGCATCTTTTCGCTGATGTCCCGCAGATCCGCATGGTCGGCGAAGGCGACGCGGCAGGTGGAGATTGCCACGATGCCGTGGTCCAGCTTTTTCAGCAGAAACGCATGAAGATCGACGAAATCTCCCGGTACCTGTAGGGCTGTGATCTGACGGGAGCCGTCGGCCATGTGCTTGTAGCGTGCCGAGAGGCCGTCGACCATGAGAGTACTGTACGTGGGCCTCGATCCCTCGATGACAATGTCCTCGCCGGGGCCGAATGTTCGTTCCCTGCCGACCAGCTCCCGCAATCGGGATTTCTCTTCTTCTGAAACGAAGTCGCGATGAGTCAAATTGAGAAGCAGTGCGTCAATCATGAAATCTCCCGGCTTTCGAAGCCGCATGACACGGTTGTCTTTTTTTAATCGGAACTATCCGCCCGCTGAGCACTTAAGCATCTCAAACAAGAGGTTTGCGCATGAGCCGATACTACTTCGACCTTCACAATGGCGACGGTCCACTTCGGGACGATCACGGTATAGAAATAAGCTCCCGGGGTGGCGTTGTACGTGAGGTTGCCAAGATACTGCTGGAAGTTGCTCGTGACGAATTGCCGGTCTGCGACCGTGCCATCATATCGGTCACCGTACGTGACGAACAAGGGCAGCCCATCTCGGTGTCAAGTCTCACGTTCAGCAACGAATGGCTCGATGTGAAATGACAATCAAACAAAGGTTGTGGTCGTTATGGGTCGCGCCCTTTCCCTCCGACATTCTGCGACGACCGCATGGAAATATCCTTTCGCTGCCGGTGAAAAGTTTGGAGTGGCGAAAAAGTTCCCTGTGACAGACTCGACTGTCGGACGTAGCCACTCGATCGAAGGTGCAGCGTGGCGTGTTTTCAAATCGCCGTTCGAGTTTCCCGATCACAAGTATGTCAAACTTTAATGAGGGCCCTCGTTTTGAGTGTTACCGTCGTGAACAATATTTGGCCGTGGCATTCGGCAGGAACATTTAGGCTCGACGGTGCATGACAAGAGAACGCGAAAAATCCACCAAGGAATCGCGCGAAAAGCGCTTCAATCAAACGCACGAAAGCGCGACGGAGTTGATCGAGGCGGAAGCGCGGGCCAAACGCGAGAAGAGTGAGCGGCTCCGCCTCGCGCGTATTGCTGCGGAAAACTCAGATCAGCCAGTGAAACCGCAATAGCGTCTTCAGCACGGAACTTCGTGCGTCCCGTGCGAGTTCTTCTGTTGAAGGAGAGCAAAATGGAAAATCACGCTAAAGAACTCGCGGACGAATATCGTCGTCTTGGTGGCACGCGTCTCGCCGCTGCTGACGACAACCTCAGCTCTACCCGGCGGTGGGAAAACGAACCGTCCGAGGCGGCTTCGTTTTGGGAACAAAACATCCGTCCGCTGGGTGACAAGGAGCGCCGCGACGTTGAGTCATTCCTTCCGTCGGTCAATGCGCGCTGACAGCGTTTTGCATTTAGAAACAATATTGAAAACCCGCTAACAAACGAGGGCNNGCCCTCGTTTGTTAGCGGGTCCAATCGGGTGAGTGCCGATGGTCGCTTCTTTGACGAGTGAAGGCTCGGCCACCGTTGAGCCAGAAACGACAGGCAAGCACCTACACCTGAACCGGAACAATGGTGTCGACGGAAATATCGCCGCTGAGAACACCTCTCTGCACGTCATGCCGACCGTGATCGATCTCGATAACCGTATAAAGCTTGTCATCTCGAAACGCGCTTGCGTTGGATGTGGTCACATCTTCGGCGGGTGCCGCGTCCACTTCCATGAAGTCGAGTTCACGAGATGCGGCGACAATGCGTGCATCGCCGGAGGTACGGGCAGCAACGATAACCTTGCCATGTCCGGGCGCATTGCCCCAGCGAGGATCGTTGGCTGCCGCGATCGGTTCGAGGCGGTAGATGTTGAGCGCCTCGCCTCTTGCGACGTTGCTGGATCCCACTCTCGCCGCGTCCGCAACCTGGGCTTGGCTCTCCACTGATTTTCCGAATGTATTTCGGGTCGTTGCATTGTTTGGCGCATTGCCGTCTGTGTTGACAACATTGGACATGATGGATCTCCCTGAACTCCTGTCTTAACGACTGAACCCTGATGTCGTTCCGCCGTTCAGGCGAACGACTGCGTCGCCGGGCAGCGGAACCTTCATTCACGCCGCAGGTTGACGAACGACCGTCGATCGAAAGGAATGTCATGCTCATCGTCCATCATCTGAACAACAGCCGCTCGCAGCGCGTCCTATGGATGCTCGAAGAGATCGGCCTGGACTACGAAGTCCGGAGCTACAAACGTCGTGCTGACATGAGCGCGCCGCAGGAACTGAAGGCGCTTCATCCTCTCGGCAAGTCGCCTGTCGTCGAAGACCTTGACGGTTCGGAGGGCCGCATCGTTCTCGTCGAAACTGGAGCGGTTTGCGAGTATCTTGCCGACAAGGCGGGCGGCAGGTTGGGAACTCCTTCGAGCTGCGGGGACAGGATCCGCTACCGCCAGTTTCTTCACTATGCGGAGGGGTCGGTGATGCCTGTTCTCTTCGCAATGCTGGTGGTTTCCAGGGTGCCTTTTCTCGGCAAGGTCTCATCCAAGAGGGTGAGGCCGATGCTTGACGTGCATCTCGATTTCATCGAGAGCGAATTGTCGCTCAGACCATGGTTTGCCGGCGAAGACATCACGGCGGCCGATATCATGATGAGTTTTCCGCTGGAAGCCGCCAGCACCCGCGGCATACTCGGTGAAAACAGGAAAGCAACGAAGGCATGGCTCGACCGAATCCACGCGCGGCCAAGCTATCAGCGTGCGCTCGAAAAGGGCGGGGCCTATTCATTCGCTCGGCCCCGTTCGGCGGCTTAATCAACGGTTAACCAATGCGGTGCACATTAGAGTTGCTGCAAGGGCATATGTGCAGCACTCATGTATAGCATGGCAGTGCATGGACTTGCATAAAGGGACCCGCACCACACTGGTGCGGGTCCCTTTTTCTATAGAGGCTCGTCGTCAGAAGCGCTGCGGTGCAGTCGGCTTGTTGCCAACGATCGCCTCGATGCGATCCATCACGTCAGGCGTCAGCTTGGACTTGCTGGCGAGCGCTGAAAGATTGTCCTGCAACTGGCTGAGCCGCGACGCGCCGAGGATCACGGTGGATACGTTCCGGTTGGACAGACACCACAACAGTGCAAGATGGGTCATCGAGATGCCGATCTCGCCGGCAAGCTCGGCGAGTTGCACCACCTTGGCGAGTTGAGCACGACCGGCTTCGCTCGTCAGTTCTTCCTTAAGCCACTCATAGCCCGGCAGGTTCATGCGGCTGTCGGCGGGCAAGCCGTTATTGTACTTGCCGGTCAGCAAGCCGGACGCCAACGGCGACCAGATGGTGGTACCGAGACCCATCAGATCGTAGAGCGGCAGGTAGTCGCCTTCGACCTTCTGGCGTTCGAAGAGATTGTATTGCGGCTGTTCCATCGTCGGCGGCGTGATGCGCAGATCACGCGCGACCGCATAGGCCTCGGTCAACTGCTGCGCCGACCACTCGGACGTGCCCCAATAGAGAATCTTGCCCTGCGTGATCAGGTCATGCATCGCCCGCACCGTCTCTTCGACGGGCGTATCGATATCCGGGCGATGGCAGAAATAGAGATCGAGATAATCGACCTGCAGGCGTTTCAGCGCCGCATGGGCGGCGTCGGTCACGTGCTTGCGCGAAAGCCCACGCTGCGTCGGCTTCTGCCCGCCCCAGAACACCTTGCTGGAGACGATGAAACTGTCGCGGCTCCAGCCCAGTGCCTTCAGCGCTTTTCCCATGACGATTTCGGAATTGCCGCTCTCATATCCTTCGGCATTGTCGAAGAAATTGACGCCATTGTCATAAGCATGCGCCATCAGGCTAACGGCATCGTTGCCATCGACCTGTTTGCCGAATGTCACCCATGATCCAAACGAAAACTCGCTGACTTTCAGGCCAGACTTTCCGAGACGACGGTAATCCATAGGTTGCTCCTCCTGCCATGATGACCGGAGGTTATTATCGGAAGATCACCGAGGCGGCAAACGTGTGGCTGCAAAATCCTGCTTGATCGGGCTGGCGTCCGAGGAGCCTGCGGCCACGTTCAAAGAAGGTGTGACGGGTCTTCCATCAGGGATCCGGTCGATCGGCCCGGCGAATAGAGCCCACGGATCGCTTCTGCGGGCAACACCCTGCCGGAGAGAACCACGCGGCTCTTTTCGGAGCGGCCAAACCGCCGCACAAGCTGGCTCGACAGTTCGGCGGGATCGCGAACGCCTTCCTGGAAGAGTTGGACGAGCAACATCGCAGCTACATTGGGGCCGGCATTTCTCACGCTGGCGATATCGACCGTGTATCCGGCGTCGATCATCACGTCGTGGAGCATCTTGATATCTTCTGCGGTCAGGTAATTTTTCTCGATCATTGCAGTTGCTCCTCGCGGCTGGGACGCACAGGAACTTGCAAGGCAGACGAATGTTCCATCTCAATCAGGCGGGAAACGAAAAATTATCGCGAAAGGCCTTCACCGATGGAGGATTTCACCGTGTGACGAGGGCGCTGGTGTCAACCGCGGCTGTCTGAGAGGCGATGGTGTTGTCGGGGATCGCAGCGATGAAGAACATCGAGCAAGCATAGATCGCGAATACCGCCGCTGCTGTAACCGTTTTGCTAAACATCTGATTCTCCTATGCTCTGAAAATAGAGATAGGGTTCAAATACGTCTTTCCAAGGGCTTTATGAACAGCAGATGAACAAAATGCAGCGCGACTGTTCGTCGCTTTCGAAACGTTGAATTTCATTCGGGCGCTTGTTGGCTGCACCTGTCGTCCCACCTATAGAGCACCCCAATCTCAAGAATGCAGGATCGCGCTTTGATGAAACCTTATGTCGTTTGCCTCATGCTGACATCGCCGGACGGTAGCCTCCATCCCAGCCGTTGGACAAAAAGCCCTGATGGCGGCCGTGCCGATTGGTCGGCGCTCTACGAACAGGTTCACAAGCAACTTGGCGGTGATGCTTGGATGGTGGGCCGCGTGACCATGGCCGAAATCTCGAAAGCGGCTGCACATCCGCCGACCGACCTGTCCGAGGTCAAGCGGCCCCATCATTTTGCCAGGCGCGACGCCGCGAGCTATGCGATCGCGCTTGATAGGGCTGGCAAGCTGCACTTTGCGGGCGGCGAACTTTACGGCGATCATGTCGTTGTCCTGCTCGGATCGGACGTCAGCGACAGTCACCTGGCGGAACTCGCCGGCGATGGCGTCTCTTATATCGTATCGGAAACCGCAGAGATCGACGTCGGCGCAATGCTGGAGCAACTCGGCACGGAACTCGGGATCAAGCGCATTCTGCTCGAGGGTGGCGCGAATGTTAACGGCTCGCTGATGGCGGCTGGGCTGGTCGATGAAATGAGCCTGGTGGTGGCGCCAGCGCTCGAAGCAAGGGACGGTAGCGACCGGATTGTAGCATATGGCGAAGAGGGGCTTTCGGGGAAGGTGGAGCTTTCACTGCTTGCCTGCGAACCCCTTAGCCATGGCGCGGTGCATCTTCGCTATGCGGTTCACAAGGCAGGTTGATCAACAGGTACCGGAAGACGAGTCTCGGGCATCGTGACCCGTCTTGTCGCCCTTGTAGCAAGATTCATTACCTACGTGTTCTGATCAAGTGGCGATGTGGTCTGTTTCCGTTGGCCTTAGGCGAACAGCGGACAACCGATAAATCTGAAAGTCGAGCGCATCCTAAAGAAGGGTGTCACGCGTCATCTCGTCGGTCGCTTCAATGCGCGAACGAATAGCATTCGCATGCGACCGGCGACCTTGCGAGGGCGTGCCTTGGACTCCATATGGGGTTCATGTTGCCCGACCATCCATCGCCGGATGGTGTTACTGCGTTTCATCATAAAGGTTATTGCCATGGCTGCGCTTTCGATACTCGAGCTTGTTCGCGTCACGGAGGAAACGGATGCGCGCGGCGCGCTCGATAACGCCCGAGATCTGGCCGCGCATGCCGAAGGCTGGGGCTATCAGCGCATCTGGGTGGCCGAGCATCACAATATGGCGGGCATAGCCAGCGCCGCGACCTCGATCGTTCTCGGTCACATCGCGGCCGGCACCAAGACGATCCGCGTCGGCGCCGGCGGCATCATGCTGCCCAACCATTCGCCCTATGTGATCGCCGAGCAGTTCGGCACCCTGGCGCGGTTGTTTCCCGGTCGTATCGACCTTGGCCTCGGTCGCGCCCCCGGAACAGATCAGATGACGTTGCGTGCGCTGCGGCGATCGCCCGAGGCCGCTGATCAGTTCCCCCAGGATGTCCTTGAGCTGCAGGCTTTTCTGGCCCCGGCAGGGCCAAACCAGCGGATCCAGGCTGTTCCTGCCGCTGGCACAGAAGTGCCACTTTGGATTCTCGGATCCAGCAATTTCGGGGCGATGCTTGCCGCCGAACTCGGGCTGCCCTACGCTTTCGCCTCGCACTTCGCACCCGATCTTCTGCTGCCGGCACTGCAGATCTACCGGTCGCGCTTCAAGCCATCCGAACAACTGTCCGCCCCTTATGCGATGGTCGGGATCAACGTCATCGCCGCCGAAACCGACATGCAGGCGCGCCGGCTGGCGACGACGCAGCAGATGTCTTTCGCCGACATCTTCCGCGGTGCCCGCGGCCTCAGCCAGCCGCCGATCGACGATATCGAAACCTACTGGTCACCGATGGAAAAGGCGCAGGCCGGTCAGATGCTGGCACGTTCGATCGTCGGTTCGGCCGATACCGTCCGTTCCGGTTTGCAGTCCCTGATCGATGAAACTCAGGCTGATGAACTGATGATCGTCTCCGATGTATATGATCACGCGGAACGGCTGCTGTCGTTCGAGATGATTGCCGAAGCGGGCAGGGACATCGTAGCGTCGAGCGCCGATACGATCGGTCTCGCGCAAAGGGTTTAACGCCGGGTGCAGCCCGCTTCCGGGCCGCACCAATCGAAATGAAAGCGCAGGTCGCGCTTGTGTCTGGAGAGAAGAATGGCAGCCGAATACACCCCGCCCAAAGTCTGGACGTGGAACAAGGACAGCGGAGGGCGCTTCGCCAATATCAACCGGCCGATCGCCGGCCCGACGCATGAAAAGGAGCTGCCGATCGGTCGCCACCCGCTGCAGCTCTACTCCCTTGGCACCCCGAACGGCGTCAAGGTGACGATCCTGCTCGAGGAGTTGCTGGCGCTTGGACATGTCGGCGCCGAATACGACGCATGGCTGATAAAGATCGGCGATGGCGACCAGTTCGGAAGCGGCTTCGTCGACGTCAATCCCAACTCCAAGATACCGGCCCTGATGGACCGCAGCGGTCCTACGCCGGTCCGTGTCTTCGAATCGGGCTCGATTCTCACCTATCTCGCCGAAAAATTCGGCGCATTCCTGCCCACCGGGCCTGCCGCTCGCGCGGAAGTCTTCTCCTGGCTGTTCTGGCAGATGGGCAGCGCGCCCTATCTCGGCGGCGGCTTCGGCCATTTCTATGCGTATGCCCCGACCAAGATCGAATATGCGATCGACCGCTTCGCGATGGAAGTGAAGCGTGAGCTTGACGTTCTCGACCGTCGTCTTGCCGAAAATGAATATCTGGGTGGCACGGAATATTCGATCGCCGATATGGCCGTATGGCCTTGGTACGGAGCACTGGCAAAGGGCTGGGTCTACGAAGCCGGCGAGTTCCTGCAGGTGCAGGACTACAAGAATGTCCAGCGCTGGGCGAATACGATTGGAGATCGTCCGGCTGTTCGTCGCGGCCGAATGGTCAACCGCGTGACCGGTGAGCTTTCCAGCCAGTTGCATGAACGCCATGAAGCATCTGATTTCGACACCAAGACCCAGGACAAGATTGCCCCAGCGAGCTGAACCGGGTTCAGCGATGCTCAAACTTGAGACCTGCCGCACTGAACTGCGCGGCAGGTTTTTTTATTCGAAACGACGGAGGCGATGAGCTGCCAGGCGTCTAGTGGTTGTCGCGCGGAATGCCCTTTGTCTGGGCGATCCGCTGATACTTGACGGCCGGTTCCAGCACCGCGCCGGTTTCCATCTGCCCGACATAGGAGCGCTGGATTTCCTGCCACGGCGTCTGGCTCTCGGGATAAACGTAACCACCCGCGGCATCGAGCGCTGCCCGACGCGAGGCGATCTCTTCTTCGCTGATCAGGATGTTCGCCGTCCCCTTCTTTAGATCGATCCTTACCTGGTCGCCCGTCTGCAGGATCGCGAGGCCACCGCCGGCCGCTGCTTCCGGTGAAGCGTTCAGAATCGAAGGTGAGCCCGAGGTGCCGGACTGGCGACCGTCGCCGACGCAGGGCAGCGACGAGATACCCTGCTTCAGCAGGTAGTCGGGCGCCCGCATGTTGACCACTTCAGCCGCACCCGGATAGCCGATCGGACCGGCGCCGCGCATGAAGAGGATTGTTGTGCCGTCAATGGCGAGCGACGGATCGTCGATCCGGTGGTGATAATCCTCCGGTCCGTCGAAGACCACGGCACGGCCGGTAAAGGCTTCGGGATCGTTAGGATTGGAGAGATAGCGGCCGCGGAATTCCGGCGAGATGACGCTGGTCTTCATGATCGCCGACGAAAACAGGTTGCCCTTCAGGACACGAAACCCGGCGCGTTCCTTCAGCGGGCGATCGAACGGCCGGATGACCTTCTCGTCCTCGATCGTCGAGGCGGTGTAGTTTTCGCCGACCGTCTTGCCGTTCACCGTCATGGCGCCAGTGTGCAGGTGCTCATGCTTGATCAGCTCACCCATGACGGCAGGAACGCCGCCGGCATGATAATAGTCCTCGCCGAGATATTCGCCGGCCGGCTGCAGGTTGACGAGCAGCGGGATCTCTTCGCCATAGGTCTGCCAGTCGTCAACGGTGAGTTCGACGCCGACGTGACGGGCGAGGGCGTTGAGATGGATTGGCGCATTGGTTGAGCCGCCGATCGCCGAGTTGACCTTGATCGCGTTGATGAAGGCCTCCTTCGTCAGGATATCAGACGGCTTCAGGTCCTCGCGCACCATCTCGACGATTCGCAGGCCGGTCTCATAGGAGATTTCCTGGCGGTCGCGATAAGGCGCCGGGATGGCCGCTGCGCCCGGCAACTGCATGCCCAGCGCTTCGGCCAGCGAGTTCATGGTGGTCGCCGTGCCCATGGTGTTGCAATAGCCGGTCGAAGGCGCGGATGAGGCGACGAGCTTGACGAAGCCTTGGTAGTCGATCTCGCCGCGCGCCATCATCTCGCGCGCCTTCCAGACGATCGTGCCGGAGCCGGTGCGTTCGCCGCGAAACCAGCCATTCAACATCGGGCCGACGGACAAGGCGATCGCAGGGATGTTCACCGTTGCCGCGGCCATAAGACAGGCCGGCGTGGTCTTGTCGCAACCGATGGTGAGCACGACGCCATCGAGCGGATAGCCGTACAGCACTTCGACAAGGCCGAGATAGGAGAGGTTGCGGTCGAGGCCGGCGGTCGGGCGCTTGCCGGTTTCCTGGATTGGATGAACCGGGAATTCGATGGCGATGCCACCGGCGTCGCGGATGCCCTCGCGGACGCGCTTGGCAAGCTCGATATGGTGCCGGTTGCACGGTGAGAGGTCAGAGCCGGTCTGCGCGATGCCGATGATCGGGCGGCCCGACTGCAGTTCGTCCTGGCTGAGGCCGAAGTTCATGTAACGCTCGAGGTAGAGCGCCGTCATGTCTGGATTGGCGAGATTGTCGAACCACGCCTTCGAACGAAGCTGTGGTGTTTCAGTCTTCTGAACGACTGGGCTCTGGTCATGCGGGGCAGGTGTTTTCTCGACCACGATCTTTTCCTTGGGGTTGCTACGGTGTTGTTATGAATTGGCCAATCGGTGCCGAATATCCTCGGCAAGGATGGCGGATTGTCGGTGCGGAAGACGGCTACCTGGCGCCGGCAACGTTTACGGTTTGGCCTCAGGCCGGAACGTATTGGGTGATGCAGCGCGCATCGCGCCGGAAATCCGATGGCGACATGCCGGCGATATGGCGGAAGGATTTGTTGAAGGCGCTGATCGAGCCGAAGCCGCTATCCATCGCCACCTGCAGCACATTCGCCTCTTCGTTCATCAGCATCGCCTGGGCCCGCGACAGCCTGAGAAGACTGACATACTTGTTCAGCGTCATGCCCGTCGTCTTCTTGAAGACGTTCATCGCGTATTTCGGATGCAGGTCGGCGGCGCGTGCAATATCGACCGAATCGATGTCCTGCAAAAAGTTCGCGGCGATGAAGTCGCACATCCGCGCGACGCTGCGCGAGGACTGCGGATAGGCCTGCTCGACATCGTCGGTCGCCGACATGCCGTTCGGCGCCAGCATCGAATAGGGCTCAAGCACGATCCGCTCGATGCGCAGCAACATCTCCTCCACGGCGTGTTGCGCCTTGGCGGCGTCGCCGGACTTCGCATAGGCCACCCAGCGCGGAAAATTCTGGATGTCGGCCGCATCTGTCGCCGAGGTGAACAGGATTTCGCCCTTCATCAGCCGGCTGGAGATGTTGATCGGCAGCCGCATGCGGAAGAAATACACCAGCGGCAGATGGCCACCGGCATAGATCGAATCATCGCTGCTCTTGTCCATCTGGTGCGGCTGCCCACCCCAGAACAGGCACATGTCGCCGGCCTTCATGGCGATTTCCTGGCCGTTCAGCCGGTAATGCACCTCGCCATGCATGATGTAGTTCAACTCCACCTGCACATGCCAATGCGGCATCAGCATCCGGGGTGGATGGTTGTGGAACATCTGGAGTGCCGTCGGCAATCCCTCGATGCTGCTCGCTCCCGGCTGATAGACAGCCCTCTGCTCGATCTTACTTTCCGCCAAATCCATGTTCCCTTTTTAGGAGACAGCGGCTCCCTGACCGTTAGTGTAGCCACGTTCGCTAAGGGACGGCAATTGAAAAGGGAGGATTTTCAATGCGCTTCAAACTTATCGGTGCAACCGCCGCGGTTGCGCTGCTCGCATCCGGTTCTGCATTCGCGCAGTCCGCCAATCTCACCATCTGGAGCTGGAACACAGCCGCATCGGGGCTGAAGTCAACGCTCGAAGGCTTCAACAAGCTGCATCCGGATATCAAGGTCACGGTGGAAGACCTTGGAAATCAACAGGTTTTTGACAAGATGCTGGCCGCATGCGCTGCCGGCGGCGAGGGGCTGCCTGACATTGTCAGCGTCGAAAACTTCGAAGCCGAGATCTTCTGGAACCGCTTCCCCGACTGCTTCGCCAACCTGAAGGACCTGGGTTATACCCCTGAAATCCAGGCAAAATTCCCGGAATTCAAGCGCACCGAGCTTGAAGTGGGCGACGTCGCCTATGCGATGCCCTGGGATTCCGGTCCTGTGGCCGTGTTCTACCGTCGTGATTTCTACGAGAAGGCTGGTGTCGATCCGGCAGCAATCAAGACCTGGGACGATTTCATCGCCGCCGGCAAGAAGATTTCCGCAGCGCTGCCCGGCGTGGTCATGGCGCAGGCCGACTTCAACGGCGACAGCGAATGGTTCCGCATGATCTCCAACGAGCAGGGTTGCGGCTACTTTGCCAAGGACGGCCAGACCATCACCATCAACCAGCCCGCCTGCGTCGCCACCCTTGAGAAGGTCAAGGAGATGAAGGACGCTGGCACGCTGACGGCTGCCATCTGGGACGAGAAGATCCAGGCGAACACCGCCGGCAAGGCCGCCAGCCAGATGTATGGCGGGTGGTACGAGGGCACCGTGCGCTCCGGCTCGCCCGATCTCTCCGGCAAGTGGGGCGTCTACATGATGCCGAGCCTGACGCCTGATGGTCCGCATGCGGCCAACCTCGGCGGCTCGTCGCTGGCGATCGCCGCGAATTCGGCCAACAAGGAAGCTGCCTGGACCTACATTAATTACGCGCTCGGCACCAATGAGGGCCAGGTCGCGATGCTGAAGGCCTTCGGCCTCGTGCCGTCGCTGCTGTCTGCGGTGCAGGATCCCTATGTCAACGAGGCGCAGCCCTATTGGGGTGGCCAGAAGGTCTGGGCCGATATCCTGTCGACCCTGCCGAAGATCGTGCCGAGCCGCGGCACGCAGTTCCAGACCGATGCGGATGCCATCTACAAGGCGACGCAGACGAAGTACTTCGCCGGCGGCTATCCCGATGCGAAGACGGCGCTCGACGATGCTGCCAAGCAGATCGAGACCGCCACCGGCCTTCCCATTGCGGAATGAGTGACGACGCCGGGTGCCGTCTTGGTGCCCGGCTTCCATCCCTCGGGACACTGGCCCCCGGGATACTCGCTTCGTACATGAGGAGAATGAAATGCCGATCCGGAACCGGAGCGCATATTTTTTCCTTGCGCCCTACCTGCTTGTCTTTGCCACCTTCTGGCTGTGGCCCATCATCAGCTCGTTTCTGATCTCGTTTCAGAACACGCGCGTAAACCCTTGGAAATTCAGCGCTTCCGTCAACTGGGGACGCCTGATCGGCGATCCGGCTTTCTACAATGCGCTCTACAACACGCTGATCATCCTGGTTATCCAGGTGCCCGTGATGATCGCGATCGCCACGATGATGGCGGTGCTGTTGAACTCGCCGCTGCTCAAGGCGCGGCCGCTCTACCGCTTTGCCTTCTTCGCGCCGGTTGTGGTCGGCGAGGTTGCCTATGCCGCGGTGTTCCGGCTGATGTTCAGCATCGATTTCGGCATCGTCAACAAGCTGATCACCTCGGTCGGTCTGCCCGCAGTCTCGTGGTTCGACAATGCCAATGCCGCGATGGCGCTCGTCATCATCGCCGTCACCTGGCGCTGGGCCGGCTACAACGCCATCATCCTGCTCGCCGGGCTGCAGTCGATCCCCGACGATGTCTACGAGGCCGCGACGCTCGACAAGGTGTCGAAGACCAAGCAGTTCATCCATATCACCCTGCCACTCCTGAAGCCGATCATCCTCTTCTGCGTCATCCTGTCGGTCATCGGCACGATGCAGCTCTTTGCCGAACCCTTCCTGATCACCAATCGCGGGGGTCCCGGCGGCGGCACCGAGACGCTCGGCCTGCTGCTATACCGCCAGGGCTTCCTGTCGCTGAACTTCGGCTATGCCTCGGCCATCGCCTACACCATGGCGATCCTGGCGATCAGCATCTCGCTTCTCAATCTGTGGGTCGGGAGGGAGCAGAAATGACTTCCAAATCAAGATCCCGGACATTGCAGGTCATCGCCCTGCATGTGGTCCTGACACCGCTTGCCATCATCTGGCTGTTTCCGATCTGGATGATGCTGGTGTTCTCGACCATGGACGACTACGGCATCTTCAGCCCGAAGATCGTCCTGTGGCCATCGACCAACTTCATCGCCAACTTCCAGAACCTGCAGGCCGATACCGACTTCGTCCGCGCCATGTTCATCTCGGTGGTCGTGGCCTCGGTCTATACCTTCCTCTCGGTGCTGCTGACGTCGATGGCCGGCTGGGCGCTGGCGCGCTATCGCTTCATAGGCCGTTCGGTGGTTATCGCCATCATTCTCGGCACGATCACCCTGCCGTTCGCGGTGGTGGTCATCCCGCAGTTCATCATGGTGGCGCGCGAGTTCAAGCTTTCCAACACCTGGGTGGCACTGATCGTGCCGCCGCTGTTCAATTCGCTCGGCGTGCTCTTCATGCGCCAGGCCTTCTCGATGATGCCCGGCGAACTGTTCGACGCCGCGCGGGTCGAAGGGGTGAAGGAGCGGCAGATCTTCCTACGCATCGCCCTGCCGCTCGCCCGGCCGACGATGGCAGCACTTGCCATCATCCTCTTCCTGGCGTCGTGGAACAACTACCTCTGGCCGCTGCTCATCAACTCCAAGCCCGGAATGATGACGGCACCGGTGGCACTCGGATCGCTGATCGGTCTCACCAAGGTCTCATGGGGCGGCATCATGGCCGGCGCCATGCTGCTGACGGCGCCGATTCTTGTCGTCTTCGTGTTCCTGCAACGTCACTTCATCGCTGGCATCTCGGCCGGCGCAGTCAAATAGTCGGGGAACGCCTGATGTCAGAACTTTCACTCAACAACGTGGTCAAGCGCTTCGGCGCGCTCGAGATCATCCATGGCGCCAACCTCGATGTGAAGGACGGCGAGTTCGTCGTCTTCGTCGGCCCGTCCGGCTGCGGCAAGTCCACGCTGCTCCGGATGATCGCCGGGCTGGAGGATATCTCCGGCGGCGAGATCAACATCGGTGGAAGGGTCGTCAACGATGTCGAGCCGGCCGATCGCGGCATCGCCATGGTCTTCCAGTCCTACGCGCTCTACCCGCACATGACGGTGGAGCAGAACCTGAGCTTCGGCCTTCGCATGAACGGCAATCCGAAGGAGGATACCGAAAAGCGCGTGCAGCACGCCGCCAACATCCTGCAGATCAACGAGCTGATGCATCGCCGGCCGAAGCAACTGTCAGGCGGCCAGCGCCAGCGCGTCGCCATCGGCCGGGCCATCGTGCGCGAGCCTCAGGTATTCCTGTTCGACGAACCGCTGTCGAACCTTGACGCCGAACTGCGCGTGCAGATGCGCGTCGAAATCTCCAGGCTGCACAAGCAGCTCGGCACGACGATGATCTACGTCACCCACGACCAGACGGAAGCGATGACGCTGGCCGACAAGATCGTCGTTCTTCGCGCCGGCAACATCGAGCAGGTCGGCGCGCCGCTCGATCTCTACGACGATCCCGCCAACCAGTTCGTCGCCGGCTTCGTCGGCTCGCCGAAGATGAATTTCCTCAAAGCCACGGTCGTGGAAACGGTAGCAGGGACGGCGACCATCGCCCTTGTCGGCGAGGATAACGTTCGTCTGACTCTACCGGTCAGCGCGGTGGTGCAGAAGGGTGCCGAGGTCACGCTCGGTGTCCGGCCGGAGCATTTCACCGATGCCGGGCAGGGCGACGCCGACCTGACTGTCACCGTCGATGTCGCCGAGCACCTTGGCAACACCAGCTACATCTACGCCACCACCGCGAGCGCCGGCCAGCTGATTATCGAGCGCCCGGAATCACGCAATGCCGGCCAGCGCGACACCCTCACCGTCGGGCTCTCCGCCCGCCGCAGCTTCCTGTTCGACAGCACCGGCAAACGTCTGCGCTGATCGATATCCATCCCAAGACTGATGCAAGAAAGAGGACATCTCCCATGAGTTCAGACCAACCGATCCGCTGGGGCATTATCGGCCCCGGCACTATCGCGCGCACTTTCGCTGACGGCATCGCGCATTCGCGCACCGGCAAGCTCGTCGCCATCGCCACCCGCAATCCCGACAAGCCGGGCCTTGCCGACAATTTCCCCGGCGCCCGCGTGGTCAAGGGCTACGAGGCGCTCCTCGACGATAGCGAGATCGATGCCGTCTACATCGCCGTGCCGCACACCGGCCATGCCGAATGGGCGATCAAGGCGATCCGCGCGCGCAAGCATGTGCTTGTCGAAAAGCCAGTCGCGTTGACAGCCTTCGATGCAGAGGCGATCTATCACGAAGCCAAGAAGGCCGGCGTCTTTGCCGGCGAGGCCTTCATGTATCGCGTCCATCCGCAGACCGCCAAGATCGTCGAGCTGGTCACGTCTGGCGCCATCGGCACCGTTCGCATCATCCGCTCCAGCTTCGGCTTCAACATGGGCACGTTCCGGCCCGAACACCGGCTGTTCGCCAACGAGACGGCCGGCGGCGGCATTCTCGATGTCGGCGGTTATCCGGTCTCGATGGCGCGGCTGATCGCGGGTGCCGCCGAAGGCAAGCCGTTCGTCGAGCCGGAGAAGGTCGCGGGCGTCGGCCATCTCGGACATTCCGGCGTCGACGAGTGGGCCTCCGCGGTGCTCAAATTCCCCGGCGGCATCATCGCCGAGGTCTCGTGCTCGATCATGGCCAACCAGGACAACACGTTGCGCATCATCGGCTCGGAAGGGCGCATCGAGGTCAAGGACTTCTGGTTCGCCTCCGGCCACAAGGGTGGCGTCGGCAAGATCGAGCTGTTCAAGGGCAACGAGCAGCAGACCATCGAGATCAAGGAAGAGCGCTGGCTCTATTCCTTCGAGGTCGACGCTGCGGGCGATTCGATCCGCGCCGGGCAGAAAGAATTCGCGGCACCTGGCATGGGCTGGGCCGATTCGATCGGCAATCTCAGGGTTCTCGACCAGTGGCGCGCGTCGATCGGCCTCGAATACAGCGTCGAGAAGGCCGACAAGCGCACCCGCAATCTCGCAGGAGACACCGTCTCCTACGGCAACAGCATTCCGAAGCGCACCATCCCCGGGATCTCCAAGCCGGCTTCGGCGGTGACGCTCGGCTTCGAGTTCTTCCCGAACTTCGCCGCCGCCTCGCTGACGCTCGACGCCTTCTATGAAGCCGGCGGCAACGTCTTCGACACCGCCTTCGTCTATGGCGGCGGCAAGACGGAGAGCATCTTCGGCGACTGGCACACCAGCCGCAACGTGCCACGCGAGGAGATCGTGCTGATCGGCAAGGGCGCGCATTCGCCGCTAGTCTATCCCGATATCATCGCCAAGCAGCTCGACCAGTCGCTCAACCGGCTGAAGACGGACTACGTCGACATCTACTTCATGCACCGCGACAACCCTGACATTCCGGTCGGCGAATTCGTCGATGCCATGGATGCCGAGGTCAAGCGCGGCCGCATCCGCGGCATCTTCGGCGGCTCGAACTGGACGCGCGAGCGAATGGACGAGGCGGCCGCCTACGCGGCGAAGAACGGCAAGGCGGCGCCCGCCGCGCTGTCAAACAACTTCTCGCTGGCCGAAATGCTCGACCCGATCTGGGCCGGTTGCGTGACGTCGTCCACCGACGAATGGAAGACCTGGCTCAACGAGCGGCAGGTGCCTAACTTCGCGTGGTCGAGCCAAGGACGCGGCTTCTTCACCGACCGCGCCGGCCGCGACAAGCACGACGACGAGGAAATCGTCCGTTGCTGGTATTCCGACCGCAACTTCGACCGCCGCGACCGCGCCATCGAGCTTGCCGCCAAGCTCGGCCGCAGCCCGATCCATATCGCGCTGGCCTACGTGATCGCCCAGCCGTTCCCCGTCATCCCGCTGATCGGGCCACGGACAATCGCCGAACTGGAAGACAGCCTTTCGGCGCTCGACATCAAGCTGACGCCGGAACAGGTGAAGTGGCTGGAGGCATAACGCCGCAAGCGCCAAGATGAAGCGAGCATAGTAGGGGATTTGGGCAACCAAGTCCCCACTTGCCTTTGCGTTTCCAAAGCTGCCGCCCTATATGCCTCCCCGACACCCCGGCTACAGATGCCGGGGTGCGCGTTCCATGACGCGCATCATTCAGTGTCGAGCGTCGCGCCGGCGACCTCGCGCTCAGGTTTGGACAGATACGGGAGCAACACCCATGCATCGGTTATTTCTCATCACGGCGCCTCTGGCCCTCGTGGCCAATCTGGCATTGGCCCACGCGGCGGCCGCGCAGGAGCCTGTCGTCGGCGTCTGGAAGACGCAGGTCGGGACGACTGCGACCATCGACCAATGCGGCAATGGGTTCTGCATCACCATGAAGACGGGCGAGCATGCCGGCCAGAAGATCGGTACGTTCACCGGCGGCAACGGCAACTTCACCGGCACGATCATCGAACCGGACAGCAAGAAGACCTTCGACGGCGTGCTGACCGTTTCCGGCGATACCGTGAAGATGCGCGGCTGCACTATGAAAGTGATCTGCCGTTCGCTGATCTGGACGCGGATGTAAGGATGCCGTAGGCGGCTGTGAGACGGCGTTTTCTTCGATGGGGCACCAGGGGTAGAACGAAACTAGCGCTTCAGCCCCTCGATGACGGCCTGATATTCCTTGGCAAGCGATATTGCCGCTTTTGCAACCACCGGATTGATCGATTTGCGATCAATCGCCTGTGAGCAGGTTTCGAACACGCCGCGCAACTCGCGCTCGATTGCGAACAGTTCCGGGTAATGCTGGATCAGCACTTGCGGCAGAAGTTTCGCTTTTGTTTTCATGGATTTGAAACTGTGCTTTGAATCGATAGGCGTCACGGTCGCGTTCATTATAGCCGTCTCGAGCTGTCCGGTGGCGCTGACGATGCCAGTGATCAAAGCCGTCATTCTTGTCTCCAACCGATAAGGAACTGTCAGAGAAGACGCATATCCTGTGCCAACCGGCGGAGAGTTCCCCCTACGGGCGGCGCATTCTGACAGGATATCCAAGCTTGAAGGCCGATGCCATTGGCTGTGCAGGCGACGCTAGCGGCCAACTACGGGTCTTCCCGGACGGCCCTGCTGGCGAAACACTTGCCCAACAGCGCGTCAGCCGTGCCGATTCATATCGCTGACGACCCAGCGAAAGACTATGAAAGCGCCTGCGGCGATCAAGAACAACGGCGAGATATCGTCGAGCATCATGCTCATCCTTCTGTCTACAATTCGACGCTTTCCAATAACGCCGGGACTGCTTTCGCGAAGGTAAACATGGAGCTAGTCAACTGTTCTAACAGTAAAAGACAATGAATCCAACGTTAAATTTCTGTCTTTCGAACGGTCCTTGAAAGTGTTCGGAAGAGGTTTGTTTGTCGTCGTTGCGACGGAAATAACCCGATCGGAAAGACCGCCGGAATCATGCAGCCTGAAGAAAGCGGATCTAGCCGAACTCGCGGTGATTTGCGCAATGCAGGGCAAAATCGGAAGGCTGACGGTGGCTTGGCTCCAGAACAGATCGGACCGGTGGAACGATACTTCACCAAGGTTCCGCTGCGCGGGAGGACTGGTACTTCGTTTCATCACCAGTTCTGAGGATGCGTTTGCACATCTGCCGTCGTAGAGAACGCACAAGCTTCCGATCCGGTCTTTTCCGATGGATCGCAGAGCGTGGTCGCTTTCAAGGAGGTCATCATGATCGCTGATAGCATCAGAACTATCCTTGCCAACCTGCCGGTCTTCCTCTGTATCGCCGCGATCGTGTGCGCCGCGTTAAGAAGGCGCGACGGACACTGGCCGCGTCGGTATTTGTCCTGGATCCTTCTGCTCGCCGTGGGCGTCGATGGCTTGTGGGCCGGCCTATTCCATGTGTTCTTTCCAGCGGTAGCCTCGGCCCAGATCGGTTGGCAGCAAAGCCCGTTCGAATTTGAAATCGGCGTCGCCGATATCGCCCTCGGCGTGATCGCCGTCCTCGCCTTCTGGCGAAGCCTCGCCTTTCAAAGCGCCGTCGCGATCTATGCCATTGTCTTTTACGGCGGCGTCTCCATCGGGCACGTTGTGCAGGCTTTGCGAAACGGTGACTATGCCGCCGACAATTTCGGCCTGTTGCTCGTGCTCACCGTTGCGCGTGCGATAGCACTCTTGGTTCTCCTTTGGGCGGCCTGGAGACAGGATCCGTCAGGACGGGTTGCGGAGGATTTTCGTGCTCGCGCATAGTCCCAAGCATGCATACAGATGGCTGATCTCCGCCCTCGGTGGCTGTGTGCTGATCGTGCTGGGAAGCGCTCTCGCAATCGATCAGCTTGGATACCCATTGCCGTATCGCTGGGTCTTCTTGATCCTGCTGCTGCCGGCTGCGAGCGCGATATGGGACAGCTTTCGCGCGGCAAGAATCATGGGCTGGCGAAGCATCCAACCCCTGTCGCGCCTGATCGCTGGAGCGGTCTTCGCACTCATGGGTATCCTCCTGTCGCTCCGGCTCAACACCGGCCTGATACTGCCGGCGTTGACGATGGCGCTCGGCGCAGCAACGGTGGTCCGTGCGATCCTCAACAGGTTGGGTTGATGCCTCCGCAGGATCAATTGATCGCGTTGCAAGTCAATACGGGTGACGCATCATCGCCCATCGTGCTGTCATACAGGCTTGCCGAGCTGCCTTTGGTCCACCAGACATATTTGCCTGCAGCATAGCGCGTTCCCGAACCGGAAATGACCGACGCGAACACGAGTGACTGGTCCTGCTTCGGCACAGGCACGAGCGCCAGGAAATTGGGATCGGCATTGATGTAGGTGACGGTGAGCCGGCCTGCCGAGCCGCAGTCATAACTAGCCTGCATGCGCTCGATCCTGCTCTTGCTTTGTAGCTGGATCGTGCCGGGTTCCGCCGCGGACAGCGGATGCGCGGCTAAGAACGAAATGGTGAGGAGTAGTGCTGTCGCGTTGGTCTTCATTGCTTGATCCTCTGTCCGTCGGCGGACTGGTGAAATCTCCGGCGAGCTCGGGCCGTTCTATCTCGAGTGCCGGATATTCTCTTCGTTCATTTCCATTTCGACGAGCGCGCCTGAATGCGCGAAGGCAGATTTCGGCAGGGCGGCGGCGCCGAAGCCGGCGGGCAGAAGCCCGCGCGTCGTGACGAACTTCACTATCTGCTCCATGGTCTGATTTTTTGGCGTTCGTCGGCGGGTGGCAACGAAATAATCCGATCTCGTTTTGCCCGCATACCCAGAAGTGGTGATGCGCTGGCGGATCGATATCGGTTAATCCCCCGCCATCGGAACACAGCAACGGGCCGCGAATGGTTCCGGACGCCGTCCGGTCGGCAACCGGTGCTCTCCCGAGGCGACGATCGCTCGACAGACCAGCTTCAAAGCGTAGCCTATTCGAAATGCAGACCGAGCGTGCGCAAGCCGCTCAACGCATCCAACACATCTGGAGTAAACATGAACACGAATTTCGCAGTTATTTTCGGCGCTGCCGCCTTGTTCGCGGCCCCGTCTCTTGCCACCGCCGCGCCACTCATGCCGGTGATTGAAACGCCCTCCGCAATCACGTTGGTCGCCGGCGGTTGCGGACCGAATGCGTGGCGCGGGCCATACGGCGGTTGCCGCACGACGCCGTTCTACGGTCGTCTGCCGAACGGCTATTATCAGGAGCGTCCCGTCGCCAGCAATGCGTGCCCGCCCGGCTACTGGCGCGGTCCCTGGGGCCACTGCCGCAACACACCGTATCACGGTCGCATGCCTGATGGCAGTTGGAAGTAACGAGGGAGCGGAGTGATGGTTATCTCAAAGCTCTCCTGCGGAGCCGCGTGGGTTCTGGCAATAGCTGTAATATCTGCCGTCCCCGGTCACGCCGAAGTTGCCAAGATCGGTATCCTGTCTTGCGATGTCTCCAAGGGCGTCGGCGAGATCCTTGCCCGCAAGCAGTCGCTGACCTGCCAGTTCAAGCCGGATGGTGGTCAAACGGAAACCTATGTCGGGAGCATCGACGAGTACGGTGTCGAGATCGGCAAGGTCGATCAGGGGCATCTTATCTGGGGTGTCGCTTCTGCGATGCGCGGCGTGCCGCAGGGCGCGCTCGCGGGCAAGTATGTCGGCGTCGGAGCGGGGGGCGCGCTCGGTGTGGGGGCGGCGCCACCGCTCTCGTCGGCGGGAACAATCGCTCTTTCTCGCTACAGCCGCTCTCGGTCGACGGCGAGACCGGCATCAACATCGCAACCGGCATTGTCAGGGTAACCCTGACGGCGGCCAACTGAACCACAACCCCCAAACGAAGGAGGATACCATGTCCCCACTCACACTTTCACGCAGAAACATCCTGGCGGGTGTCGGCGTCGCGCTCGCTGCCGGTTCAGCCGCTTCCATGGCGGCTTCGCCCGCAATGGCCGATCAAGGCAACATGGATGCAGCAATGCTCCAGCTCGGGAACGCGCTTGAGTCCTTGCGTCGGGCTACCCCGAACAAAGGGGGGCACCGAGAGCGTGCGATGGCCCTCGTCGAACAGGCAATGGGCGAGACGCAGGCCGGTATCGACTACGCACAACAGCATGGTGGCGGCTGATTTCAATCGGCGAGCAGCCCGGACATTCTAAAGGAGGAATTCCACAATGACACGCACGAATGCATTCGGCCTGCTGTTGGCAGGTTCGTTCGCGCTTCTCGCCGGAACCGTTCTGGCGCAGGACGCAGCCAAGAAACCGCACGTTCCGCTGGGGAAGACGGTAGGCCAAGTCAGCCAACAGGCGCCCGTCGCATCGCTTCTGGTGCTCAACGCCGACGGCGCCAAGCTCGAAGGCGGCAAGCTGGTCCTGACCGGCGTTTCGACCAACTCGATCATCTTCTCCGATCGTCCGACGCGCGCGGCTGGGCACATCACCACCGACGAGATCGTTAAGCAATGGGCTGCGGGCGCTGACAGCTTCGACAAGGATCCGCCGAATGCGACGATATCGGTTCTCGGTGGCGGCACCGATGTCAGCGATGCCGTGGTTACCCTTAGGTCTCCCAGGCTTGACGGCACGACCCTCACGTTTGATGTGTCCGTGCTGGAGGGCAACCTGACCGGTGCGACCGGTCCTGCGGCGGTATTCATCGACCATTGGCGCGGCTGGAACAATGCCGGGTGGTACGCGCTCGGTGCCGCCTCTGGCGCGGCAATCGGGGCTGAGCTTGCCGGGCCGCGCTACGTCGCGCCGTACTACCCCCCGCCGGCATACTATCCACCTGCGAACCCATGCCCTCCGGGCTATTGGCTTGGCCCATGGGGGCATTGCCGGGATACGCCCTATCACGGCCGTCTTCCGGACGGTCAGTGGCAATAACGGTCAGGGATCGGGGCGATGATGCCGCCCCAATCTCGATCCTGCTTGCAGCGTTCTTTGACATCCTCAATCGGGCTGGTGGTCCAACGGGAATGCGATCATGACACGACACCGTTTCATAGA
This sequence comes from Hyphomicrobiales bacterium, assembly GCA_900470805.1. Taxonomy (GTDB): domain Bacteria; phylum Pseudomonadota; class Alphaproteobacteria; order Rhizobiales; family Rhizobiaceae; genus Rhizobium. The sequence goes on from UCCA01000045.1 coordinate 137,273, forward strand.
GCCGCCAAGACACAGGTCGGCGAAAACGAAGGAGTTCGTCAGTACGCTCGTGACATATGGGTTGGTGGCTTTCGTTCTCTGGGTGCTTCTATCCGTGGCTCCCGCCAAGGCGAACGATCCTTTCTATGAGGCCGGAAACGCCGATCTCTCAGGTCGGCCCGGTTCAATCGTCCGGTCCGAACCGATGCCATTCTCGCCAAGTGGAGCGACCGCCTCCCGTATTCTCTACCGCTCGACCGGCCTGCATGGGGAGACGATCGCCGTGTCCGGCGTCGTGATCACGCCAACGGATGGCAGTAATGCCGATCGTGCGATCGTCGCTTGGGCCCATCCAACCAGCGGCGTCACGACCGCTTGCGCGCCGTCGCTGAGCCGCGGCGTCTATCGCCAGATCCCGGGCCTCGCGCAACTGTTGCAACAGGGATTTGCGGTCGTCGCGACGGATTATCCGGGTCTTGGTGGTCCCGGCGTCCATCCCTATCTCATCGGCGACAGCGAAGGCCGTGCCGTCCTCGATTCCGTTCGCGCCGCCCGCGAACGTCTGGGTCAACGCGAGCCGCCCCGCTTTGCCGTCTGGGGTCACTCCCAGGGAGGGCAGGCGGCACTTTATGCGGGCCTGCTCGCTTCCACCTATGCGCCCGAACTCAAGCTGGTCGGCATAGCGGTTGCAGCGCCCGCCACCGACCTCTCCACGCTGATGCGGGACGATTTTGCCTCAAGCGGCGGCAAGGGGCTGACGGCGCTGACATTGTGGTCCTGGTCTCGGGTGTTCGACATCAAGCTCGACAAGATCGTGGACCCCAAGGCCATGGTCACGATCGACACGCTCGCAGGCGGCTGCATCGAGACGATCTTCGACCTTCTGGAACGACGTTTCGAGGAGCGCCCGCTTGCGAAGGATTTCTTGACTGTCGCCGACATCAGCGCGGCGGAGCCTTGGAACGGGTTGCTGAAGCGAAACACGCCGGGCGTTCTTCCGAGAGAAATCCCGGTGTTCGTTGCCCAGGGCCTCGCGGACGGCATCGTGCGCCCCGAGGTGACGATCTCTTATGTTCGCCGTCTTTGCAGCAACGGCAGCAGCGTCGACTTCGTCGCGCTGCCCAGGGTAGGCCACGGCTTTATCGCGCGAGACACGGCGAAAGATGCGGCGCAGTGGATCGGCAACAGGTTCGCCGGAGATATCGCACCAAATACCTGCGCGCGGCAGCCGCAGGCGGTGCAGGGGGATTGAGCCGTGAATGCGATTTTCCTGGCTGCGGCCGTTTTCGTCGTTCTCGGGCTGGCGACCGGCCTGGGGATGGTCTTTCGGGATCGCTTGCCGTCCCATCATCTCAATGTGGAATCGAAGGAAGTGATCAGGCTGGCCACGGCGATCGTCGGCACTCTGGCGGCGCTGGCTCTCGGACTGCTGATTGCGTCCGCGAAGTCGGACTATGATGCGGCGCAAACGGAACTCGACGCGACAGCCGCCCGGATCGTGCTGCTGGATAGATTGATGGCCCAGTACGGTGCGGAGGCCAGTGACGCCCGAGCGTTGCTCCGTGAACTCATTCAGAGCCGACTGGATCGCGGATGGACTATAGAATCCAGCGATGACGAGTCCGCCGGGCGGGCGTCCATGTACAAGCAAATCGAAACGGTGCAGGTGAAACTGCGGGCGCTCGATCCGCAAGACCAGGTCCAGCGATTGATCCAGACACGCGCGCTCGAGGTCAGCGGACACGTCGCCGAGGGCCACTGGCTGCAGATCGAATCCGCCGACGAAGGGCTCCCCTGGGGGTTCTTCATCGTCCTCGTCTACTGGCTGGCCCTTTTGTTTGGCACCTTCGGGCTGCAGGCGCCAGCCAATCCGACGGTGCTGACGATCATCATCGTCTGTGCGCTTTCCGTCGCCGGCGCGGTCTTCGCGATCTCCGACATGGCCAACCCGTACGCGGGCCTGATCCAGATATCAGACAAACCGCTGCAGGGGGCGTTGGCCCGTCTTGGCAACTCCTAGCTCGGGAAAAAACTCTCATGACGACCGCCATCGACAGTGTCCTCAAACGCTTTTGGGATCGCGGTCTCCCCGATATCTTCGGTGTTCCGCGCGACGGCGCCTCCCCGGTCAACGACGCGATACGGCAATCCGTCGAACATCGCTCAGGTCGGTCCAGGGCACGATTTAACGCTCATCGCTCCAGACAGGAAACATTGACATGCCTAGCTCTGTTTTAATCGCAGGTGCAGGTCCGGTTGGCCTGACCATGGCCGTCGAACTCGCTCGCTTCCAGGTGCCAGTCCGCATCATAGACAGATCGGCAGCCCGCACCGACAAGTCGAAAGCGCTTGCGGTGTGGAGCCGCACACTGGAATTACTCGACAGGAGCGGGTGTAGCCAACTCCTGATCGACGCTGGGCGGAAGACGCGCGCCGTCGACATCATGTCCGGGAAAAAGACGATCGCACGCATTGCGTTCGACGATCTGGCGTCCCGCTTCCCGTTTGTCTTGATGGTTCCGCAGTCGGAGACCGAGCGTGTGCTTGAGGAGAAGCTCCAGGCTCTCGGTGTCGCCGTCGAGCGGAACGTCGAGTTCAAGGGTTTCGTTGAAACAGGATCGGTGGTGACATGCAGTCTCTTGCATCCCGAGGGGCGGGCCGAAACGGTTGCTGTCGACTGGCTGGTCGGTTGTGACGGCGCACACTCGCAGATACGCCATCAACTCGGAATGCCATTCGAGGGGGATACGGTCCCGGGCACGTATGTCCTGGCGGACGTCCACGTATCCGGTCTCGAACTGCCGGAGGACGAGTTTCCGATCTTTTGGCACCGGAACGGCATGGTCGCTTTCTTCCCCATCGACCGGAACCGCTACCGCGTCATCGCCGATCTGGGGACGGGTGAACAGAGCAACCCCACTCTTGAGGATGTGCAGGCGATCGTCGATAAACGAGGTCCGGGAGGTATCGTTCTCAGCGACTGCGTCTGGATCGCTCCGTTCACCATCAACGAGCGGAAGGTAAGGGACTTCAGCGCGGGAAGGGTGTTTCTGGCCGGTGACGCCGCGCATATCCACAGTCCCGCGGGTGGTCAGGGTATGAACACCGGTATTCAGGATGCGATCAACCTCGCCTGGAAGCTTGCCATGGTCGTGAATAACGATGGCAACAGGGAGCTGCTTCTGGACAGTTACAGCATAGAGCGCAGTGCGAATGCCGCTCAGGTTCTGAGAGATTCGGGGCGAATGCTACGTGTCGCGACATTGCCGAACGCTGCTGCTCAAGCCGTCAGGGACTTCCTGGCCCACCGCCTTCTCGGATTGGCGCCGGTCCGGAATATGGCGGCTGAGCAGCTATCGGAATTAGCCGTACGGTATGACCATAGCCCCCTGAATGGCAGCGAGTCTCGCGCATCGGGCCTTCCGAAGCCCGGCCATCGAATGCCGGGCGACCTCCCCTTCGGCGTGGGCACTAGACCCCGCTTCGCGCTGATCGTAGGTGAGAAAGCCGATGCCGCCGTCCAGTTCAAGGGCTTCGACGACATCGTGGAGGTACTTGCCGGTGATCCAGCAAAGGTGGATGGTATGTGCCTTGTGAGACCGGACGGATATGTAGCGATGACTGCCGATGCCGGCCGTTGGGACGATATCATCGCATACCTAAGCCGGATTTCACGCAAGGAGATCCTGTGATGGCGGCCACCACGGCTGACAGACCAGTGCGGCCCCGACCGTCGGAAGAATGGTTCCTTCCCGTTGCCGCGGTTACCGCGCTGATGTTCTTCCGGTTCGGATCGTCGCTCCTGGGCGACCTCTCAAGCCCGCTCTGGTTCGCCTTCGTTTTCCTGTGGCTGTTTTCCGTCATCCTTGGGTGCGCCTTTCGGGTCGTCCGGCATGCGGATCGTCTCGCGGAGAAGCTGGGAGAGCCCTACGGCACGCTTATCCTTACACTCGCCATCACGTCGATCGAGGTCATTGCGATCTCCGCCGTCATGATTCACGGCGAGAACAATCCGACGCTCGCGCGCGACACGCTTCTCTCCGTCGTCATGATAATCCTCAACGGAATGGTGGGGCTTTCACTGCTGATCGGTGGGTGGCGGAGACCCGAACAGTCGCACAACATACAGGGCGCCAACGCCTATCTCGGTGTGATCGTCCCCTTGGCGGCGCTCGGTCTGGTCCTGCCATCCTTCCTGCACGGCGATGGCACTCCGGCGTCCGGAATGAGCCGGCTGGTTCTCGGAATTGTATCGGTCGTTCTCTACGGCATTTTCCTCGTGCTGCAGGCGGGACGGCACCAGCATTTCTTTGTAGAGGAGAACTCTAGCGCACACGAAGCTGCCGAGCCTTCCCGGAGCTCGATCGTGCGGCATACGATCCTGCTGGTCGCCTATATGGTGCCGGTCGTCTATCTTGTCGAAAAGCTGGCGACGCCCGTCGATTTCGTCATCGAGACACTCCATGCTCCCGCGGCGTTGGGTGGAGTCATCATGGCGATCCTGGTCGCGACGCCCGAAGCTGCCAGCGCCGTCAAGGCGGCGATCGCCAACCGCCTTCAGCGCGCCGTCAACATCTCGCTCGGATCGGTGCTGTCGACGATCGCCATAACGGTGCCCGCGATCCTGCTTGTTGGCCATATGACAGGGCATCCGGTGACACTTGGCTTGACGGGAAGCGATCTGGTGATGCTGATCGTGACGCTCGCGGTCAGCATCATAACCTTCGCGAGCGGACGCACGCACGTCATGCAGGGTGCCGTCCATCTCGTGCTGTTCCTCGCCTACGCACTTCTGATCTTCCAGCAGTAGGCATGGCTTTGGCGACGACTTGGCGGGACAAGGCGCTATGTGGCGTCACTTTAGGCCTACGCGGGAAGGCGAGGGGTCCGGAGATGCGCCGCGGCATCCGACACAGCTTGGTGGCGCTTTTAATCTCTGATCCAAGAGAAGGTACTGGCTCGCGCCTGCACCGCCGTGATTGGGCCTAGAATCCCAATGAACTGCTGCCGTCTGAATGTGCAAATAAGCTCGGAGGTGAACTATCTCCTTCGGTTGTGAGCGCTCAGGCGGTTGAACGCTACGGACAGAGCAAGCGTACCTCCGGTGGACAACATGGTCACCAGCGTTACGACGCCACCCATCACCATCCATCCCATGGTGTCTGAGGAACTGGTTGAGGGATTGGATAGCGTATTTTCTCTCTCGAAAACCGCCAGCTCCACCTGTGGCCTTGCCGACTGTCCAACTTCTACGGCTAACGCTCCAGTGAGCGCCGAGGGTTCATGAGAGACGGGGTCGAGGATGCAGGGTGCGGCAAATACGCTTGCTGCCAGCAGAAAGATTACTGCCAATTTCATAGGGGCCTCCTGGGACGGGATGCTTCCCGCCCCGTGTTGATTTCCAACGGGTGAATTCTGCAGCTGCTCAGGCGATTTTCAGCTTGACGTTGATGTTGCCGCGTGTCGCCTTCGAGTACGGGCAGGTCTGATGGGCTTCTTCGACCAGTTCGCGCGCCAGCTCTGTCTCGATGCCTGGCAAGCTGACTGTGAGGCGGGCTTGCAGAAAGTAGCTGCCTTCCGCGGTACCAAGGTCCACTTCCGCATCGACGGCCGTCTCGGTAGGGATCTTGATTTTGCGCTTGGCTGCGGCCAGGCCGATCGCGCCTATGAAGCACGCCGACCAGCCTGCAGCGAAGAGTTGCTCGGGATTGCTTCCTGGTCGCCCGCTGCCGGGAGGCGACAGCTTGACGTCGAGCGAGCCATCGTCGCTCTTTGAGGCGCCTTCGCGTCCTCCTGTCGTATGCGTCCTGCCGGTGTAAAGTACGTTCTCGATCGTCGTCATGTGAAACTCCTCGTTCATTGCCGCTCTTGCGGCTTCCGGTAACGAGATGTTTTTGACGCCGTGAAGTATCCGGCATGTGTCTTCGACACCGTGGATTTGTATCGATCTACACCGGACTGGCCGCCAGGATACGATTTGATACAATGACGACAGTGCGAAACTGATGTCAGGGGAGCGTTACCTCGGCTGCAAGCCCTCCGCCTTCACGGTTGTAAAGCCTGACAGATCCGCCGATGGCCAACGCTAACTGCTGCGCGATCGCAAGTCCGAGCCCGGATCCCCCGGTCTCTCGGTTTCGCGATTGCTCCAAACGAAAGAAGGGCTGCATCGCCGCCTGGATCTGATCATCAGGAATACCCGGCCCACGATCCATAACGGTGATGGCGATCGCGCCATGGTCACGTCGCTCGACCTGAACCTCGGCCGTGCCGCCAAATTTCAACGCGTTGTCAATGAAGTTCGACAGGATGCGACGGAGCGCGTGCGGTTTCGTCGCTATCGTGCCGCCGAAGAGGCCGACGATCGAGACGGGTTTGTCAGTATCCTGATAGTCGTAGCAGATGCTTTCAACGAATGAGGCAAGGTCGATACGTGATAATTTCTCGCCATTGCCGTGCGAGCTGCGTGCATAGGCGATACCATCCTGCACAAGTCGCTCGATCTCGCCGATATCGTTCAGCAGCTTCGTCCTCTCCGGCGTCTCGTCGGCCATGTCAGCCCTCAGGCGCATGCGCGTGATTGGGGTTTGCAAGTCGTGCGAGATCGCAGCGAGGATCTGGACGCGCTCTTCAAGGTAGTGCGCGATCCGTTCACGCATCGCATTAAACGCTCGCACGGCTTGGACGACTTCGCTCGGACCGGTCTCCAACAGCATTTGCCCTTTTTTATCGGGATCGAGCGCGTCGGCAGCGGCGGCGAGGTCGGCGAGCGGCCGTGTCGCCTGGCGGACGGCCAGCCAGGTGAGAAGGACGATGAGCAACATCTGGATGATAAAGACATAAGGCAGCCAACTCGCCAGCGGCATGATGCCTCGCGGGGTTATGTCGATCGTTAGCGGGCTTCCATCGGTCAAGGTCAAATGCGCCTGGAGCCTTTGAACATCACCCGGAATGGTTTCCATTTTGATGGGAAACCGGTGACCGATCGCGTCGCCGATCGTTTCTGCAATCTCACGGCCACGGGCCGATTTATCTGGAACGCCGGGCAGGCCGGAACCAAGGACAAAGCGGTAGTTCCCACGGCTTAGCGGATCCGTGAGGTCGGCTCTCTGGTCCGCCGGCAGACGGTCGAGCACGGCGATTGATGTGGCGACGTCGCTCTCCAATGTTCCGAGCATGACCGCCTTTGCCGACATGGAGCGCTCGGCATATAGCACGCTGAAGGAAAGACCGTAGGCGATCGCCAGCCCGGCGAGAAGGATGATGGCGATCCGGGATCTGAGAGTGCTAGGCCAAATGGAAACGCGCGGGCTCATTGGCGCAGTTCCGAAATCTCGACGGGAACTGATAAGACATAGCCCTCGCTTCGGACGGTCTTGATGTACACGGGTTCGCGCGCGTCGTCTCCGAGACGTTGGCGCAACCGGCTGACCATAAGATCGATTGATCGATCAAAAAGCTCTGCATCGCGACCCTGAGTGAGGTTCAGAAGTTGATCGCGATTGAGCACGCGTTGCGGATGATCGACGAATACGCGCAGCAGCCGATATTCGGCGCCGCTGAGGGTGATCGACGTGCCGTCCTTGTCCAGCAGGTGTCGCGCAACGGTGTCGAGTCGCCACTCACCGAAAGTCAAGATCTGACCCGCCTCGGTCACTTGGAAATTCGGCGGCAACATGCGTGTTCGCCGGAGAACCGCCTTGATGCGGGCCAGGAGTTCGCGCGCCGCGAAGGGTTTTGGGAGATAGTCGTCGGCGCCCATCTCCAGCCCAAGGATCCTGTCCATCTCGTCGCTGCGTGCCGTCAGCATCAGGATTGGCGTTGCCTTGTGCTTTCCGGCCCGCAGCTCGCGGCAGAGTACCAGTCCGTCGTCGCCGGGCATCATCACGTCGAGTATGATGAGATCGACACTGCTTGCCTCCAGAAAGCTGCGCATCTGACGGCCATCGGCCGCAACGGTCGTGCGCAGGCCGTTCTTCGTCAGATAGGTGGAAACCAGTTCACGAATTTCCCTGTCGTCGTCGACGATCAAGATGTGATCGACATGATCCATGGCATCTAGTCCTTCAAAACGGGCATCCGCGCCATGCATCGTCCTTGAGGGACGACACCGACGCGGAGGAGATTCGCTCTCAACCTATCTACGATCTAAAAGCGATCAACATCCAGGATCGCCTTCGCGAAGGCTTCCGGTGCTTCCTGTGGAAGATTGTGGCCGACGCCTCCGCCTATGGTCCGGTGTTCGTAGCGGCCCGAGAACTTACCGGCATAGGCCGAGGGCTCAGGATGTGGCGCGCCATTGGCGTCACCTTCCATGGTGATCGTCGGGACCGAGATCACTGGTCCTTGGGCGAGTGCCGTTTCATAGGCGTCGTATTTTGCTTCACCTTTCACGAGGCCGAGGCGCCACCGGTAATTGTGGATGACGACGGCCACGTGATCGGGATTGTCGAACGCATCCGCAGAGCGGTTGAAGGTCTCGTCGTCAAAATTCCAGGAAGGCGAAGCCGTGTGCCAGATGAGCTTGGAGAATTCGCGACGGTTGGCGTCATATCCCCGGCGCCCACGCTCAGTCGCGAAGTAGAACTGGTACCACCAGGAAAGCTCCGCCTTCGGCGGAAGCGGATTCTCGTTCGCCTTCTGGCTACCGATCAGATAGCCACTGACCGATACCATCGCCTTACACCGCTCTGGCCAGAGAGCGGCCATGATGTTGACGGTACGGCCGCCCCAGTCGAAACCGGCCACGATTGCCTTTTCGATCTTGAGAGCGTCCATCAGGGCGATCATGTCGGCGGCGATCGCCGCCTGCTGCCCGTTGCGCTTTGTCTTTACCGATAGAAATCGGGTCGTGCCGTACCCACGCAGATAGGGGATGATAACGCGGTAGCCTTCCGCGGCAAGACGAGGCGCGACCTCGACAAAACTGTAGATGTCGTAGGGCCACCCGTGAACCAATAGCACGACCGGTCCGTCGGCAGGGCCGGCCTCGGCATAACCGATCTCGAGCACGCCGGCCTTTACCTGCTTCAGCTTGTCGAACTCGATATGCTGCGGTCCCTTCGGCACGGGCAGGGTGGATTTCGGGGACGCCTGTTGTGCGCTCGCAACCACGCTGCCGCCGAACTCGAGCGCGGCGACAGTGAGCGCGGCGACGCCAAAAAAACTGCGACGATGATGATTGATTTGTTCCGACATAAGACCTCTCCTTTGAACTGAATACGGGTTGCAAGAGATGGTCCGCATGTATCTCCGATATGTCGCGCTCAAGCCCGTTTTGCATGCTTTTGTAGCAGGCAGCCCGGTAGATACAGTTCGTTACAATTCATAGCGCGATACGCCCGCTTCGGCCTCCCCCACCGCCGACCGCCACGACACGGCTTGCGCAGATCGCCGCTGTTACACTGAGATACATTTCCGCGGGCAGCCGGACACATCCGGGATACCTGACTGCCGCCATATTGCTTCGCTGCCGACGGTCTGTCGTCGCCGGCGCCGATCAATGGTGTCAGAGGAACAGATGATGACCCTTCTTGTAATAGCCTACCTCGGAGGCGCGCTGACCATTCTCAGTCCGTGCATCCTTCCGATCCTGCCATTCGTTTTCGCGCGCGCGGGACAGCCGTTCGTGAGAAGCACTTTACCGATGCTGGCGGGGATGACGGTAACCTTCGCTTTCGTTGCTACACTCGCCGCTGTCGGCGGTAGCTGGGCGATCAACGCCAATGAATATGGCCGCTTGGCAGCACTCTGCCTGCTCACTGTTTTCGGCGTCAGCCTGCTTTCGTCTCAAGTCGCCAGCCGACTTTCGCGACCGATTGTCGACTTCGGCAACACGCTTCTGAACGCCTCGGGCAGAGATCAAGCCGCGCCAAGCGTGGCAAGCTCGATCGTTCTCGGCGTCGCGACCGGGCTGCTCTGGGCCCCGTGCGCCGGCCCGATCCTCGGTCTCGTCCTGACGGGTGCGGCCCTTCAGGGTGCAAATCTCCAGACGACAGTCCTTCTCCTCGCCTATGCGGCTGGTTCCGCAACATCCCTTGCGGTCGCGCTCCTTGCCGGCGGAAAGATTTTCGCCGCCATGAAGCGATCGCTCGGCGTTAGCGAGCGCATTCGTCAATCGCTTGGGGTCGCCGTTCTTGCCGGTGTCGCGGTGATCGCGCTCGGGCTCGATACCACCCTGCTGTCTCGCTTTTCCTATGCCAGCACCACGTCCGTCGAGCAGGCTGTCATTGAAGGACTGAAATTTGAGCGGGGTCGCGCCGTTGGAGACGAAGTGGCCAGCAACGCCGTCCCGATCGGGGTCGCTGACAGTGACGCACCTTTCAAAAGCGAGCTGCCTGTCGAAGGGCCCGCGCCATCGCTTGACGGTGCCGTCCAATGGCTGAATTCGGAGCCGCTGACAAAGGAGCTGCTCCGCGGAAAGGTTGTCCTGATCGACTTCTGGACGTACTCCTGCATCAACTGCATCCGCACGATACCCTACGTTCGCGCCTGGGCTGAAAAGTATGCGGACAAGGGACTTGTCGTGATCGGCGTCCATGCCCCGGAGTTTGCGTTCGAAAAGAACATCGACAACGTCCGCAAGGCAGTAGCCGACTTCCAGATCCGCTATCCGGTCGCGATAGACAACAACTTTGCCATCTGGCGTGCGTTTCAAAACAACTACTGGCCGGCTCACTACCTGATCGATGCTAGCGGGCAGATTCGCTACAGTCATTTCGGCGAAGGCAATTACCGACAGACTGAGGAGGCGATCCAGGGCCTGTTGCATGAAGCCGGCGGCAAGGCAGCGGGCAGCACAGTCGTCACACCGGATGCCAAGGGCGCCGAAGCGAGCGCCGACCTACAGCACATTCGATCGAACGAGACGTATATCGGCTACAATCAGGCATCGAACTTTGTGTCGCCGGGTGGCGTCGAAGCCGATATGGAACACACCTACAAGCCGGGAGATCCTCGCTTGAACGAATGGGGTCTCTCCGGTGCTTGGACTATCGGAGCAGAGGCCGCGAGGCTCGATAAGCCGGGGGGTGGGATCATCTACCGTTTCAGTGCTCGCGACCTGCATCTTGTGCTGGGGCCAGGCGCGGCCAGCAAACCCGTCCGATTTCAGGTGACGATCGATGGCAAGGCACCGGGTCTCAATCACGGCAACGACACGGATGAGAACGGAAATGGTACAGTGACTTCGACGAAGTTGTATCAACTCGTCCGCCAAGCGGGAGAGGTCAAGGATCGTGTCTTCGAAATCCGCTTCCTCGATGCGGGCGTTGAGGCGTATGCTTTTACATTCGGGTAGGAGGGAGTCTGCTGATTGCCCGATAGCGGGAAGCTGGCGGACCTCCGTCCCGCATGTCGGTTCAACAACTGCCAGCATCCCGCAAGCGAGGTGAAACGATGCGCAAATTTGTCGTGACAGTAACGCAGGAAATAGAAGCCGACACGGCCGAAGAGGCCGCTCTGTTGATGTATCAGAGCCTGACTATCGGGCCGGCACCGGTCGCCTATTCGGTAGGCGATGACGGTCACACAACGGTCAGTGTAATACTCGACCAAAGCGACGCAGATGACTTTGCGGCAACCGATCACACTGCGGATCCGGGGAATTGGTAAAATCCAGCTTGTTTCTGGGGAGTGCCGACGCCGCCGTCGAGCAAGCGATCGAACGACGGCGCCGATAGACGAGCATGGAAAGATCTTCAGAGTGTGTCGATCAAGCCACCGTCAACGCGCATTGAGGCTCCTGTCGTTGCGGATGCCAGAGGCGAAGCCAGATAGGTGACGAGGTTGGCGATTTCCTCGACGCTTGCAGCGCGTTGAATGATCGAGCTGCTGCGGTACTTTTTCACGAAGTCCGCCGCGACCTCCTCGATTGGTTTCCCGGTTTTCGCACGCTCCTCCGCAAGCATCGCCTCGACGCCTTCGGAAAGCGTGGGGCCGGGGAGGACGGAGTTCACGGTGACGCCGGTCCCGGCCATGCGCTTGGCGAGGCCGCGGGCAACCGCGATGTCTGCGGTCTTGCTCACGCCGTAGTGGATCATCTCGACGGGAATGTTGAAGCCGGATTCTGATGCGATGAAGATGACGCGGCCCCAGTCCCGTTTCTGCATGCCGGGAAGATATGCCCGTGAAAGCCTGACGGCCGACATGACATTCACCTGCCAGTGGCGGTCCCACACCGCATCGTCCGCGTCGAAGAAGTCGAGCGGCTGGAAGATGCCGGCGTTGTTGATGAGGATGTCCACATCAGGAACTTTGGTGACGAGGGCGTTGCATCCGTCTGAGGTCGCGAGATCGGCTGCGACGGCCATCACGCTGCCCTTGGCACCTTCGCCTTTCAGACGCTCGGCTGCCTTGGCGGTCTTTTCGTCAGTACGGCCGTTAACCACCACATCGGCGCCCGCCCGAGCGAGTTGGCGGACGATCGCGTACCCGATGCCCTCCGTGGATCCGGTAACAAGTGCGGTCTTGCCTGAGAGGTCGATCTGCATTTTCTGCTCCTATAGGGTTTGAGTTTTAATACGTAAAGTCGGCAGCTGGGCTCACAATAGCCCACAATGACTAGGCGGCGGTCTGCTTCGGCGTCTCGCGGAAAACGAGTTCGATCAGGATCTGACCGGGCGTCCGGACAAATAAACGGCGCTCGCCGAGGTCGGAAAGGTCCATGGTCGAGTACGCGACGCTCTTCATATCTAGTCCGGCGCGGAACTCGTCATAGCCATCGAGGCAGAAGCCGATATGGTCGATCACCTCGGCGCTCCGTCCGACGGGCGCTCCACCGCCAGGGATGAGATGGACGATCGGTTGCTCGCGCTCGTAGAGCCAGTAGCCCGGAAAGCCGAATGCGGGCCGATACCCGACAGTCAGACCGAGCAGGTCCTGAAGAAATTGTCTGGTGCCTTCCAGGTCAGCGGTTCGCAAAGTCACGTGATCTAGGTGCATGGCGTTCACGCGATCACGCCGCCGCCATCGACCCGGACGGTCGAACCGGTAGCAAAGGTCGTCGTCATCAAAAAGAGCACCGCATTGGCGATGTCCGAGGGCTGGCCAATGGTCTTGGCGGGCAAGCTGCCTGCAACGCGCTCGAACATTGCGTTTCGGTTGCTCTCGTCCATCTTCGCCCAGAGCGGCGTGTCGATTAGACCAGGGGAAACTGCGTTGACTCTGACGGGAGAAAGTTCAAGCGCCAGCCCGCGGCCCAGGGATTCAAGAGCGGCATTGATCGCCCCCTGAAGCACTGACGAACCCGACGGCCGTTCGCTCAGGAAGCCGGAGATGAAGGTGAGAGAGCCTCTTTCGGCAAAGCGAGCCGCCCTCGCAATCCGGTACGCGCCCCAGAACTTGCTCTCCATTGCCCGTCTCGCGTCGTCGAGAGAGAGCTTGCGAACCGGTCCGCTTGGCGTCTGGGCGGCGGAGATCACGATATGATCCCACGCCTTCTGCGTCGCGAAGAACGACTCGACGGCGCCTTCGTCGCCGGTGTCGAGGACCGCCGTTTCGACGTCGCCCAGAGACGAGGCAGCCTCGGCGAGTTTCTGCTCGGAACGAGAGGCGATCGTCACCTTTGCGCCAGCCTCAAGAGCTTGTTTGGCAACGGCATGGCCGATCCCGGAACTTCCGCCGACGACGAGGACACGCTGCTTGGTCAAGGATGTCATGTTGATCTCCTGCTTGACGGCGAACCGTCGTGTTGAATTCGATTTATCGGAACATAGGTTATCGCATTGGCTGCAAGAATAGCTGTTGTCGGCGAGTATCTCTTGCGATAGCAGCAAGAATATGAGTGACAACTTTCTGGACATGCTTGTCTTTGTAAGGGTGGCGGACGCGGGCAGTCTTTCCGGTGCCGCACGTGAACTCAATTTCTCCCTGACGGTGGTCAGTCGCAAGCTGTCGCGGCTCGAGGAACGGTTGGGCGTACGTCTGATGAACCGCACGACGAGGTCGCTGACATTGACCGAAGAGGGCGCGCGCTTCTATGAGCGCTGCGTTCGTATTCTTGCCGAAATCGAGGACGCAGAGACTGAGCTCACAAGCGGCAGGGACACCGCGAGTGGGACGTTGAAGGTGACGGCCACATTTGCTTTCGGACTACGGTGGCTTGCGCCGCTGCTCGCTGAATTTCAACGCGCGCATCCCGGTCTGCTTGTTCGTCTCGACACGGATGATGGCCTCACGAATATCGTCGACGCCGGTTACGATCTGGCAATCCGGTTTGGCGCACTTGCCGACTCCAGTCTCATCGCGCGGCAGCTCGCACCCAACCGCCGCGTGATCTGCGCCGCGCCGGCCTACCTCGACGTCCGCGGGCGCCCCGGTTCGATCGATGAGCTTCTGCAGCACGACGTCATATCATTCGGTGAGCCTCCGAACACGCACTGGGTGTTCGCGGATGGCCGTTCCGTCAACGTTCGGAGCAAGCTCAGCACCAACAACGGCGAGCTGGGTCATCGCTGGGCGCTGCAAGGATCGGGCCTGATCCTGAAGTCCATCTGGGACGTTCAGGACGACGTCGCAAATGGAAGGCTCGAAATCGTTTTGCCTTCGCACCGGCTACCGGCAGCACCGATACACGCGGTGTTTCCCCATAGTCGGCTTGCAGCAGCAAAGGTCAAACTCTGCGTGGACTTTCTCGCGGCACGTTTGAAGAAGGCGTCGCCCGAACTGTAAGCCGAGGGTGGTGCAGGGCTCTGTGCTGAAGGTTGGCCGAGGTGCCGAGGGCGCCCTGAGGTCGCACACGGGACGCGAACGTCCTAGTTCGAAACCTCCAGCTTTTTCCGTTTCTGCAATCCCTACTATTTTGCCCGCGGCGTGCAAGCTGCGACGGTGAAACTGTAAAATGTACAGTGCCGTAATAAAAGATCGTCACTATAGAATATTATATTGACATATATGTACATTTCCCTTGTTTGGAAGCCGATGGTTTGTTAAAAGTCTGGCGTGGGGAGCCTCTAAGTCAGGAGATAGCGATCTTCAACTTTGGTCGTCCCTCCAGTTCATGCAGCGCAGGTCAGCATATCGGCGACAGTGTCGTCGCAGTATTCGTCGCTCAAGCGACTGAGACTTCAGCATCGGTTCTGGACAGGAGGTCGCGGCAACCTGTCTTTGAGGAAGGCGCCGCCTAAAAAAAGGGAACGTAATCAATGAGGAAGTTACTCGCATCGACATGTCTCGTGGCAGGTGTCATGGCTCTATCCCACTCGGCAAGCGCTGCCGAATGCGGCACGGTCAGCCTCGCGCTACACAATGTGCAGAGCGCCGAAGTTCTGACCTACGTGGACAAGTTCATTCTAGAAAACGGTTTCGGCTGCTCGACCGAGACGATCCCGGGCGACACCGTGCCCTCGACAACATCGATGGTCGAAAAGAGCCAGCCGGATATTTCTTCCGAAACCTGGGTCGATCTAATCCCCGAGATCGTTCCGCCGGGCCTCAAGGAAGGGAAGATCGTAGAAGGTAGCAAAGCGCTTCCTGATGGCGGGGTCCAGGGCTGGTGGATTCCGAAGTATCTTGCCGATGCCCATCCGGACATCAAGACTGTTGACGACGCCCTTAAGCATCCCGACCTGTTTCCGGACCCTGAAGACTCCAGCAAGGGCGTGATCTTCAACGGCGCGCAGGGCTGGGGGGCGACTGTCGTCACGGCCCAGTTGTTCAAGGCATACGCCGCCGCGGACAAGGGCTTCAATCTGATGGATCCTGGCTCCGCAGCCGGCCTCGATGGCGCAATCGCCAAGGCCTACGAGCGCAAGCAGGGCTTCATCACATATTACTGGGCGCCGACCGCCCTTCTGGGCAAGTATCAGATGGTGATGTTAACGCCGACGGCGGAGCAGAACCCGGATGAATGGAAGCGCTGCATCACCAACCTCGCGTGCCCGGATCCCAAGGTAGCGGCGTGGCCGATCGACAACGTCTACACTGTACTTACCAAGAAGTTCGCGGATCGCGCCCCGAAGGAAATCATGGACTACTTCAACAACCGCGGCTGGAGCAACGAGACCGTAGGCAAGTTGATGGCTTGGGAAACGGATAATCAGGCGACCGGCGAGGAAGGCTCCAAGCACTTCCTGAAGGAATACAAGGACGTCTGGACGAAGTGGGTGTCGGAAGACGTGGCAAAGAAGGTCGAGGCGGCGCTTTGATTTTCGGCTCAGCCAGCGATCGCCGGCAGGCGTAAACCTCCTGAGTTCAATATTCGAGCGGCTGCGGTTCAGCAGCCGCTCGTTCTTTTTGAGCAAGGTCACGCAACCACGCCCTGAGCGTTCCGTCCGCAGGCGACAACTCTTTGTTTGCGTTCCAAGCCGCGCAGTATCCACCAGGCGGCGGAAGCAGAATTGACGCCAGCTCGGGCAAAATCTCGTTACAGCGGATCTAACCGTGTTCACCCGCTCCAGATTCAGGAGTGGAATTTCGTAACGCCATCTGATCACGCTTGCCGGCCGGCTGATGGACGTTCGGCGACAGTCGCGGCAATGAGGGCGCCATCCATATGGCGCTCTCATCCAGCGAGTTGATCGGGATTTTCGTCGTCAGCCCCAGATGTCGCCGACCGTAAATCCTTCTGTGAATGGATCATCATGATCCAGGACTATGGTGTTCAAACCATAAATCCAGCTTGTACCGCTGACCGTGGGTACGACAGCCTTATGCTCCCCAATATTCGTCTCCTGGAGTAGTCGACCGGTGTAGATGTTCCCCAAAAGACCTTGATGCCTGAACGCTTTATCAAGAGGGAGTTCTCCTTTGGCATGCAGCACGGCCATCTTGGCGCACGTGCCGGTTCCGCAAGGGCAGCGGTCGAGCGCGCCTGTCCAGGTGCCTTGATCGTCCCAAGAGAAGTCGCCTGACGCCATGGTTACGGCATTCTTCCAGTCCGCATCCGGATGGTCGGTCGGTCCGGATAGCTGCGAGATGGTGATGCCGACGCCTGGATAGTCTGGGTGGGCGACCGGAAGCTGCTCGATCGCCGCTTCACGGATCATCGAAGACACCCGGGCGATTTCGCGGCCATGTTCCGGCTTTAGCTCAAGTCCCTTGAACTGACGGACGTCGGCGATAACATAGAACATGCCGCCCCAGCCGACATCGACAGTTACCTTGCCCAGATGCGGCACATCGATCGTTGCATCCAGATGGGCTGCAAAGGCTGGAACGTTCTTGAACGTAACGCTTTTGACCTTGCCGTTTTCGCATTCCGCCTTCACGCGGATAAGGCCCGCCGGCGCTTCCAGCACCAGTTCGGTGACGGGCTCCTTCATAGGCAACATGCCCATCTCAAGCAGGACAGTGACAACGGAGATCGTATTCCCACCCGACATAACGGGATACTCGATCTGTTCCATGATGATGTAGCCTGCGTCGGCTTCGGGGTGGCTCGGTGGCACGATGATGTTGCAGCAGTGTGCAGGGTAGCCTCGAGGTTCGCGAAGAAGCAGTTTTCTTAGTCCGTCGTCGTTAGCTTCAAGCCACTTCATCTTTTCGTAGGATGAGCCGCCCGGTATATGCGGGATGCCACCTGTAACGACGCGCATCGGCGTCCCAGCGTGGGTGTCCACTGCTTGAATGGTTCGTTTGAAGGCCATTTCCGTCTCCTTGGATGCACCGATTTGAAGCGTTGAGTGGACTATCGCGAAGCGATGGCGGTGATTCGATTAAACACACTGCGAGGGATTCTCAGACCCTCCGTTCGAAAAGCATGCTCCGCTCCGGTCACGCCTGGTACGAACACACCCAAATTCTGGAGACGTTTCGACTGCTCACGCGCTCTGCGAATCCGATTGTCGCTGTCCCTGTCCGGCATGATTGCGACGATGGACATGCCCACCGCTGGCGCAGCGGAGCCACCTCGGAAGTCGGGTACGTCGAGCGACCATGGCCCGCCGGACAGACCTGCCGACAGCATCTCGACAAGAAGTGCGACGTTACCGCCCTTGCGTCCGCCGAACGGGAGTAGCGCGCCGAGAAGTGCCTGCTCAGCGTCGAGGGTGGGTTTGCCTTCGGCATTGACAGCCCATCCCTCCGGTATCGGTTGCCCTTCTTCCGCTGCACAGACGACATTGACAAACGCGGTCGCGCTTGAGGCCTGATCAATGATCATCGGCGGACTGCCAGACCCAAGGGGAAAGCCGAACGCCATCGGGTTGGTACCGTAAACTGCGGGGCCGCCCGGCTTCGAGACGACAACGGCGTTGGCGTTGGTCGCGGCGAGCCCGACGACGCCCTCGTTGGCCAATCTGCGGACGTAGTAGCCAAGCTCGCCGGCCGTGAAGCTGTTGGTCTGCGTGAAGATCGCCACGCCGAACGTTTGCACTGTCTTCAAGAGGTCGGAAAACGCGAGGTCGAAACCAAGTTGCGCGATGCCGCCATCAGCGTCGGAAGAGAGGGAGGCCGGGAAAGGCCGGTCAAGTCGCGGAGACGGATGGCGCTTTATCCGGCCCTCGATGAAGGCATTCAGATAGTCGAGAAAGTGGGGGAAACCCAATGTGGTCGGCCCGTGAAGCGCGGCGGAGAGTGTCGCATCCAACAACGATCTTGTGCTCGGCATGTCTGCGCCCGCTGCTAGGCACGCTTTCAACCCCAGCTCTTCCGCCTCTTTCAGATTGAGGAAAACCTCGTCCGCCATTTAGATCTCCAGTCCGTACGTTTTGCGGTCTATGATTGGTGGTTGCTCCCTGGGCCGAACGCTGGACGCCGCAATTACGCGTCATCCAGTCAGATCGCTGAATTCATGTCGTTACGGAATGCGCACTCGCACGCGTGATATTGCGCCGAACGTGTCGCACGACGGCCCATACGGCGATCACAAGGGCGGGAATCGTAAAAAAGAATGCGGCCTTGGCTGCGTGGATATCGACGCCGAGCTCGCCAATGCTCTCCAAACACGCCTTTGCCAGCCCGACGGCGTAATAGCTTATCGCGATGACCGAAAACCCCTCTACGGCTTGCTGGATGTGCACCTGCACGCGGGCGCGTTCCTCCATCGACCTCAGAAGTTCTGCGTTCTGTTCCTCGAGTTGCACTTGAACGGAAGTTCGGAGGAGGTCTCCAACAAGGCCGACACGTTCAGTCACTTCGGAAAGTCGTCGTTCGGCGGCCTGCACGACGCGGACAGCGGGCTGGAAGCGGCGGTCTATGAATGTGCAGATGCGCTGCCGTTGTTCCACGCGCTCCTCGCGAAGTTCAGCCATCCGGCTGGCCACGATATCGGCGTACGCCCTTGTCGCGCCGAAACGTTGACGCGCGTCGGCAGACATTTTGAAAACGTCCGACGACAAGCGAGTCACTTCGGACAGAAGTGTCTTTTCAACCTTGTCCTCCTTTTGGAAATGGTCGATCAAACTCGCGAGACGCCTGTCCAGTTCAGGAAGCCCCGATACGATCTCCTGCGCCGTAGGCAGCGCTAGAAGTGCCATCATCCGATAGGTTTCGATCTCAAGAAAACGTCGAACCATCCGGCCTGTCCGATAGTCGTTGAGGCGCTTGTTGAAGAAGTGGAGTTCGACGAACTGGTCGGCGTTGACCCTGAAGCTCGAGTGAACTTCGGCGTCGCCGCCCCCGACTTTCGACGCGACGAAATCGCCTTCGGCTCCGAAGGAGGAGGGAGGTGCGGCGTTTCGAACAAGAACCATGACCGCTGCGATGACCAAGCCTTCGGTTGCATCAACCAGGTTCTTGAACAGCAGTGGCGGCGCATGCACGGATTCGTCCCTTGCTGGTTCGACGTAGGTGAGGGTGATGAACTCGGAGTGTGCCTCCCATTTCAGCCGGCCCTGACCAACACCCGCAATGCCGTGCCTTCCGCCCCCGGTTGTCTTCACCCCCTCCAGACCGAACAGCTCGGTTGGCAGCCGCGGTGCGCCGGCGTCGCGAAGAACGGCCACGTGCCACACGTTCGTATCGCCGCCAAAATACAAAGAGGGCCGCGCATGGAGCTCGCTATGGAGCTCCATGCGTAGCGGGTGCTCTACCCCCACAACCATCGCCTCGAACCTTTCGGACAGCGTCAGCGCACGAGAGCGATCGCGGCTTCGCGTTCGTCATGCGGCTGCGAGTTGACCATGGCGCATGCCAACTGACGGAAGGTGACCGTCCCCACGGGCTGGGCGGAAGCTCCGAGCACCGTCACCTCGCCCTCGGGGGAAGAGGCCAGCAAGCGGATAGCCTCTTCGATCGTCGCGTGAGCTTCGATCGTCATGCCGCCATGCACGGGCGCGCCGGCACGGAGCGGACTCATGACCGCTTCCACTTGCACCACTCTTCCGCGATTGACTTCCTTTACAAAGTTCGCGACGTACTCATCGGCCGGTCGCAGGACGATGTCCTGGCTCGTGCCCTGCTGAATGACCTCGCCGTCCCTGAGGATCGCGATCTGGTCGCCCAGTCGGAGCGCCTCGTCGAGATCATGCGTGATGAAGACGATCGTCTTCTTGATCTCCTTCTGGATATCCAGGAGTACGGTCTGCATGTCCGTGCGGATAAGGGGGTCGAGTGCCGAATAGGCTTCGTCCATCAGCAGGACTGGTGCATCGTTTGCGAGCGCCCTTGCAAGGCCGACACGCTGTTGCATGCCGCCGGAAAGCTGGTTCGGATACTTCTGCTCGAAACCGCCGAGGCCAACGCGTTCGATCCAGCGCATCGCGACGTTGACAGCTTTGGACCGATCCATCCCCTGAACTTCCAGGCCGAAGACAGTATTCTCCAGGACGTTGCGATGCGGCAGCAGCGCAAACTTCTGGAATACCATCGCCGTCTCCCGGCGTCGGAAATCACGGAGCTGGACGTCGTTCATCTTGACCACGTCGACGCCGTCCACGAGCACTTCGCCAGCGGTCGGATCGATGAGGCGATTGATATGACGGATAAGTGTCGACTTGCCGGAGCCGGACAGGCCCATGATGACCTGAATGCAGCCGGATGGGATTTCTATGTTGATGTCCCGGAGGCCGAGTATGCGGCCATGCTCCCGGTTCAGCTCGGCCTTCGTTAAGCCATTCTTGACAGCGTCAATGTAGGCTTGGCCGTTCGGGCCGAAGATCTTGTAGAGATGGCGGATCTTGATGCCGCCGAAGTGATTGTCAGCCATGGACGGTCTCCCGATACGTCTGGAGTCTCTTGCCATAAGCTTGGCTGACCCGGTCGAACATGATGGCGATGCCTACAATGGCGAGGCCGTTGAAAATTCCCAATGTGAAGTACTGATTTGCGATGGCCTTCAGCACCGGCTGGCCCAGACCTTGGACACCGATCATCGATGCGATCACCACCATCGCGAGGGCCATCATGATGGTCTGGTTGATGCCGGCCATGATGGTTGGCAGAGCAAGGGGCAATTGGACCTTGAACAGTTTCTGCGACTTGTCCGTGCCGAAAGCGTCGGCCGCTTCAAGGACGTCCTTGTCGACAAGCCTGATGCCCAAGTCCGTCAGCCGGATCATCGGGGGGATCGCGTAGATAACCACCGCGATCAGTCCTGGGACGCGACCGATCCCCAGCAGCATGACCACTGGAATGAGGTAAACGAAACTGGGCATCGTCTGCATGACGTCCAAGACGGGACTGACGATTCGCTGGACCCTGTCCGAGCGCGACATGAGGATGCCGATCGGGAGGCCGATGGCTATCGAGAGCACCGTACAGACAAAGATCATCGATATGGTTCGCATCGTGTCCTGCCACATGTCGAAGTAGCCGATGATCATCAGTGTTAGCAGACAGCCGAGGACAATCTTGATGCTTCGGCTGGCGAACCACGCCATGACGAGGATGAGCAGTGTGATGATGGGCCATGGGGTCAACGTCATGAACCGCTCGGCGCCGATCAAGAAAGACTGCAGTGGCTTGAAGAGATTTTCGATCGACTCGCCGTAGGCGCGCGTGAAGAAGCGGAAGTTTTCATCGATCGTCTGCTTCAGAACTCGCAAGGAGTCGTCGTTCATATGCGGAAAATTGTAAAACCAGTCCATTCGGATCCCCTTTTCATGGAAGAAGCCGGTGCCAAGTCTTTTTGATTTTGTTCTAGCGTGGCGCTAGGCGCCTCGGCTTATGCGGCCAGCGAACTGGCAGATGTCAGTTCAATCGAACGTCCGAGTTCTCGGACGTCGTGAGGCGCCGCTCTGCGTTCGCAAACGTCGTTGCCGGTCTGAACCCCATCATCTTGTTCCCTTTTTTGTTGTGGTGTTTGATATCCGGCCGGAGAAACTCCAACCGTTATGCTAATTTTGCCTGCCCATCGCGAGCGTGCGCTCAAGCGCGGCATTCAGGCCTCCAGAGACTGCCGCAAACAGACCGCGATCCATCATGGCATTGAGCCCAGCGGCCGTAGCGCCGCGATATTCGAGAAAGGCGTCGACGGTCTTCTGCGGATGTTCCGGTCGCGCCTGCAATAGGCCACCCGCGCCGATCAGCAGGCCGCTGATTGCGCGAAGCGATATCTCCTCGCTAATGCCATGGGAGCGTGCGTCTTTGAGCATCGCCAAAGCGAGCAGGGCGGGGTAGGCCGGGCCTGTTCCGGTAAGACCGGTAAGGTAATCGACCTGCGCTTCGCTCGCCACTTCGTCCTGTGTGCCGCAAGCTTCGAAAATTTTTCGGACAAGCGTCTTGTCGGGTTCGGTAAGTTCGGGCGAGGCGTGCCAAGGCGTGTAGGAAAGCGATATGTCGGCCGCCGCGTTGGGAAGAGCCCTTACCACGCGCGCCGTGCCATGCCGGCGACAGAGAGAGTCCGCGGATACTCCGGCCATGACTGAGATCAGAAGCTTTCCGCGGACGTCGATCGCGACTGACGGCCAGTCCTCGGGTCTGACCGACAATATTACGACGTCGGAACTGTCTGCGAGTTCCTGATTGTCGCGAGTCCAAAGCGCTGAGCCATGGAGGTCCGGGTGACGGCTTCGAAAGGACAGGATCAACTGCTGTTCCGAAAGCACTCCCGCGCGGACGAGTGATCCGGCGATTGCTCCGCCGAGCCACCCGGCGCCGCCAACAATCCCTATCTTTATCGAACCGCTCATCAAAGATCCTAGTCTGGCTTGTGGCCGTGACGTGCGAAGAAGCGGTCAAGTTCCCGTTGCTGTGGAACTTGACCCGTGTAAATCGCGATGTATTCCGGAATGCGTTTCATTCTGACTGCGATGTCCTCTTGGGACTGCATGGAGATGTACCCGATCTGGACAAGGTACGTTGTTCGCGCACGAACGTCTGCCGGGACGGCCTCCAGGCCGAACCTCATGAACATTTTCGAGATGGCCTCGACACGAGTCCGATCCGCCTCTTGCACTTCCTTCAAGATATCCTCTGACTGAAGAGCCCAGCTGCGGATTGCAAACTCAAATTGGGAATCAAACAGTTCTTTGTTCAGCCAGCAGTCGAATACGTTCAGCATCGCTTCGGCGAGCGACTCGGCATAGGCTTCGGACTGCCTGACGAGATTGCCGGTATTCCGATCTCTCCACTTTTGAACAAGCGCCTCAAGCAGTTCTTCGCGATCCTTGAAAAACCAGTAGAAGCTCGTTCGCGACAACTTCAATTTCTTCGCCAACGGCAGGATCTTTACCGAGTCGACGCCGGAATCGATCAGTGAGGTGTAGGCGGCTTCAAGCCACCCCTCCTGAGATCCACGCCAGCCGCTGTCGTTCAAACTCTGGTCCATGACCAATCTCCTAACAAATTGCGAATGCCCTTACAAGGGAAATGTACATATGTGTCGAATGTAAAGACGAACATGTTTTCACCATTGACACCTATGTACATTTCCGCTTAGCGTCTGCCAATATTTCTAATCCGGAGCACGACGCATGTCGAACGATCCTCTTCTTCAGCCATACAAATTGAAGCATCTCACGCTGCGTAACCGCATCATGGTGACGTCGCACGAGCCGGCCTATCCGGAAGACGGTCTCCCGAAGGAACGATATCGTGCCTATACGGTCGAGAGAGCCAAGGGCGGCGTGGCGCTGACAATGACAGCCGGTTCCGCAGCCGTCTCGAAAGACAGCCCTCCCGTGTTCAACAACCTGCTTGCATATAAAGATGAGATCGTTCCTTGGATCCGGGAAATGACAGACGCAGTCCACGAAGAGGGCGCGGCGATCATGATCCAACTCACGCACCTCGGGCGTCGCACCCGCTGGGACAAGGGCGATTGGCTGCCGGTGGTCGCTCCCTCGCACCACCGCGAAGCGTCGCACCGCGCCTTTCCGAAGAAGATCGAAGACTGGGATATCGAGCGCATCATCAAGGACTTCGCCGACGCTGCGGAGCGGATGAAGGCCGGCGGAATGGACGGCGTCGAACTTGAGGCCTATGGCCACCTTATCGACCAATTTGCCTCCCCACTGACCAACGAGCTAGACGGCCCTTATGGCGGCTCGCTCGAGAACCGCATGCGGTTCTGTCTCGATGTCTTCAAGGCCATGCGTGAGAGAGTTGGCGATGATTTCATTCTCGGCGTCCGCTACACTGCCGACGAAGGGCTGCCGGGCGGCACCGGCAAGGAAGACGGGATCGAGATCTCGAAGCGCCTACGTGACAGCGGTCTTATCGACTATCTCAACATCATTCGCGGCCATATCGACACCGATCCCGGCCTCACCGACGTAATTCCGATCCAAGGCATGGCGAACTCGCCGCATCTGGATTTTGCCGGCGAAATTCGAGCGGCCACCAATTTTCCGACGTTTCATGCCGCAAAAATCCCGGACGTCGCGACGGCGCGTCATGCGATCGCAACCGGAAAGGTTGACATGGTCGGCATGACACGTGCGCACATGACCGACCCGCATATCGTTCGCAAGATCATAGAGAAGCGCGAGGACGATATCCGCCCCTGCGTCGGCGCGAACTACTGTCTTGATAGAATCTACCAGGGTGGCATGGCGTTCTGTATCCATAACGCCGCCACCGGCCGCGAACAGACAATGCCGCATGTGGTTCAGAAAGCAGACGTGCGTAAGAAGGTCGTTATCGTCGGCGCAGGTCCCGCGGGGCTCGAAGCTGCACGCGTCGCGGCCGAGCGTGGCCATGACGTCGTCGTTTTCGAAGCTGCCAATAATGCAGGTGGCCAGATCCGGCTGACCGCACAAAGCGAACGGCGCCGGGAGATGATCAGTATCATCGATTGGCGCTTGACCCAATGCCAGAAGCTCGGCGTTACTTTCCACTTCAATACATGGGCTGAAGCCGAGACGATAACGGAAGAAAAGCCCGACGTCGTGATCATTGCAACCGGCGGCCTGCCTCACACCGATGTCCTGACAAAGGGCAACGAGCTTGTGGTCTCGTCGTGGGACATCATCTCGGGCGACGTCAAGCCCGGCTCGAACGTTCTCGTGTTCGACGATGCCGGCGATCACGCCGGTCTCCAGGCTGCGGAATTTCTTGCCAAGTCTGGCGCCAAGGTCGAAATCATGACACCGGATCGCTCCTTCGCGCCGGAGGTCATGGCAATGAACCTTGTGCCCTACATGCGGTCACTCCAGAAGCTCGACGTTACATTTACCGTCACCTTCCGGCTCGAGGCCGTCGAGAAAAGCGGCAACCAGATCGTCGCCAAGGTCGGCAGTGATTATGGGGGCGTGGAAAAGGAACGGGTTGTTGATCAGATCGTCGTCAACCATGGAACAATTCCGCTCGATGAACTGTACTTCGAATTGAAGCCGCATTCCCGAAACCTCGGTGAAACCTCCTACGAACAGCTTCTTTCGGGGCAGCCACAGTCGGTCGCGCGCAACCCGGAAGGTCGGTTTCAGCTCTTCCGTATCGGCGACGCCGTCGCCGCCCGAAACACGCATGCGGCGATCTACGACGGGCTCAGGATTGCCAAGGACATCTGAGCGGGAGGGTACGGCGATGGCGCGGCGAGCGGATGGACTTCAGGACTTCATCGATGCGGCTTTCGTGGCGTTCGACCAGCACGTCCGCGACATCGAGGGCAGGAGGTCCATTTCCCAAATCTTTGGGCTGCTTGAGGGGCTAGGCGAGCAACGTGAAGGAGGTGGGAGCAGACTCCCAGTGTGCGACCACCTCCCCGATGCTCTTTCAGTCCTGACGGGCACGAGCAGCCTACAGCGACTGCTGGCAGGGTTCCAAGCGATCGAACCACGGATCGTGTGGCGCCGTCGGGAGGACAACACTGGCACGGCGAGTGAAAACTATGTCGATGGGCATGCCAACGGGATGATTGTGGGCCCCGGCGGTATCGAAGTTCGCTCCGACGTGTGGCTGGGCGTTACACTCATGTCTCCGCAGGTACGATACCCGAACCACACGCATGCTCCCGAAGAAACATATCTCGTAATGTCGGATGGAGAGTTCCAACATGGAGAGTCTTCATGGTTCGCCCCCGGCGTCGGTGGAACCTTCTATAATCCGCCTGCCATCCGCCACGCGATGAGGTCGCTTGAGAAGCCGCTCTTTGCTTTCTGGGCTCTCCGCCCTGAACGACAGAACTAACTTGAACCGACAACAACAGGTGCAACGATTATGAAGATTCTCGTCCCCGT